>NZ_JAQFVF010000025.1 GCF_027789125.1 Paenibacillus aestuarii
AGCGTCATTGAAGCATTATTGATGGAATTCATGTTCGAGGCACTCCGTGAAGCGGGAATTCGTTTGCCCAAGGCGACTGGTTCAGCAGTCAGCATTGTAGGCGCGCTTGTCATCGGACAAGCTGCCGTCCAAGCCGGAATCGTATCTGCACCTATGGTAATCGTTGTTTCCATGACCGGCATTGCTTCTTTTGCCATACCCCGTTACAACATGAGCATCGCTTTCCGAATCCTTCGATTTCCGATGCTTCTCCTTTCAGGGATGTTCGGGCTATATGGCGTCGCAATGGGAACGATCGGGCTTTTAGCTCACATGGCCCGATTGGAGCCATTCGGCGTTCCATACTTGTCCCCTGTCTCCCCGTTACGACTCCGGCAATTGAGTGATGTATTCATCAGAGCCCCACGAACGCATGCTAGCCGAATCAGATATCGACTGTCCGTGTTTAGGAGGAAGACTGGAAATGAGGGGAAGTTGTAAAGCTTGCATTTCAACACTGATACTTGCCTGTCTATTATGCGGCTGCTGGGATCGAAAAGAGCTGAATGATCAGGTTTTTGATCTTGCAGGCGGGATTGATTTGGACGAAGGTAAGGGCAATCGTTACCTAATTACTGCTCAACTATTTATTCCCTCCAAAACGGGGGAAGGACAAGAATCATCGAAACCGTCTTATTTTCTTGAGACTAGCAGGGGCAGAAATATTTATGACTCGATCGAGATTATGCAGCGTTACCTTTCTAGGTCGATGACCCGCGGACATAGACGTAATCTATTCATTGGAGAAAAGCTAGCCAGAAGCGGAATATCTGAAATTCTGGACTCATATACCCACGATCCGGATAGCAGGCTTCGGACAGATATATGGGTAGTGAAAGACGGTACTGCGATGGATATTATGAAAGTCAATTATCCGCTAGAGGAGCTGCCAGGAATGGCGCCTATCAAAATTCATCAGGCTACAGGAGGTATAGTCGGAAGTTCTTTAGTTGAATATTTAATAACTTCCAAAGGAGAAGGAAGCTCGCCAACGCTGCCTGTCATGCAGAAAATATCCCCCCCTGGCCTTGATAAGCCGACGATGATGTTCTATGGCCGTGCTATTTTTAATCACGACAATCAGTTGGTGGGCTACCTAGACAATGAAGAAGCGCACAATAGAGACTGGATCCTTGGATTAGGTAAATATGTAGTTCTCACGACCGAACTTCAGGGTCAATCGTCTGGAGTCGTCTTCCAACCGAAAAGCAAAATCCGTATTACAGTCTTGGAGTCCGACAAAATTCGAATTGAGATTGCAATTAAAGGGCATATCGTCATAAAAGAAAACAATACGTCGCTTGTGTTATCTAATCACTCCGATCTAATGAAGCTTCAAGCATCATTCAATCAGGAAATCAGCAATCAGATGACAAAGCTCATCGATAAGGTGCAGAAAGCGTTTAAGTTAGACGTGCTCGGCATCGGAGAAACGTTGTATCGACAACACCCAAACTATTGGATACGACACAAAAAGGATTGGGATACGATCTTCGTTAATTCTGAATTCGTCGTTCGAACTAATTTGGAAATCAAACAACTCGGACAACAAAATTCTTCGATTCAAGTCAAATGAAAGTTGGGATCACATGAAACTATCCTTAAATCAACTGTTCTGGCTGATCGTGACGATGGAAATTGGCATGACTGCATTATTGGCTATCGGAGATGCCTTCAAGGAAAGCGGCCAAGTGGCATGGTTATCGGTGTTTTTGGCCCTCTTGGCGAGCCTCGTCATAACCTATATATCCGTCAAATTGAGTTTATTGTTTCCCGGAAAAACGTTCGATGAATTCGTATCCGATATTATCGGTAAGTGGCTCGGTAAAGTGCTCTTAGTATTGTATCTTGCAATTTGGTATGCTGTTGGTGGTATTATTCTTCGGGAGTACGCAGATTTCGTGTTTATGACGTTATTTTCCAAAACACCGATTTGGGTCATTATGATTATGATGGTTGTGATGATGGTCTACACCATAAATGGCGGCATCCAAACCTTGGGACGTTGCAGTGAGATCATCGGCCCCTTCATTGTAGGAACCATCATACTGATAACTATACTTTTGTCAAAAGATTTTCATCCATATAGACTTTTACCATTAATTCCTATGCATGGTTTGAGTTCATTAGTAAAAGGAAGCCTTGGGACGTTATCTTTCCTTGGTGAGTCCATCGCAGTGTTAATGCTGGTTGGATTTCTGCCTAAACAGCGAAAAGTCACCGTTACAGCAATTGGCGGGGTTGCATTAGCTGGCATATTGCTTGTCGTAATGGCGGCAAGTACTTGTATGATCATAGGTCCCATACTGCCAGCTTATTTCATCTACCCCGTTTATTCAATATGCCAATATGTATCCGTTATGGAATTCATTCAAAACATTGACGTGCTCGCTGTGAACGTCCTAATCTTCAGCATCTTCGTTAAGCTATCCATGTATTTATTCATGACCAGTTATGGTACAGCCAAATTATTTGGAATTGTAAGGTGGAGAAAGATGACAGGAGCTGCCGCCGTCATTTTATTTCTGATTGCACTTTCTCCAAATAACATCGTGGAATCGCAAATTTCATTTCCGCTTTTCTGGAAGTTTATTGTTCTTCCAATTTTCATTACCGGGTTGCCGCTTTGTCTGCTTATAATCGCCATCCTAAAACAGAGGGTAAGAAAACTTAACTTCCGATGAATGTTTGATTCACCATATTGCGGTTGTGGATCAGTCAATCAGAGCGAGCAAAACTGCCCGACCTGCAAATACTCTATGTCTGCACGTTCCAGCCGTTGAACCCTAATAGGGTCTTGAAGGGCGGAACGAACAAACCCGCCGAATGCTCAGCGGGTTTGTTTATGATCATGCGATGATGTACTGGTTATTATTAGGCCTTGTTAGATCTCGCGAATGTGATGTAATCGACTTGAACAGGCTCTGCTGATTCGATCCGAAATGTCCGGTTGATCTCTCCCAGGTGATATTGCCCATGTAAGAGGACCTGCGACAGGATGTCGCGGACGGACGTTTTCCCACAATGGCACGAGGATACATAAATTCTCCTTCGAAATGACTTCAACTATAGTGCAACAAATTCCCCTATTTTACCAAATTTACTTGTGATTTTGATGGAGAGGAAGCAGCACCATGTTGGTCTGCTCCCTGCCTGGTTGAACTATCGCTCCCTAATTCCCTTCCCCTTATCAGTTGCTCCATTTCTGCTAAGAATTGATCAATTTTTTGGTCTATCTCCTCATGATCATAATGAAGTATCGAAGCTAATCTTCCAATACGAATTTGTTTGGATTTTTCCTTTTGAAGTTTCTGGATATGTTCGTGGTAAGATTCTTCTTCAATGCCCTCATCAATTTTTTTCTTAATGAGCAACATTTGAATATCTAACTTATTAATTGAATCGAGATTTTTTGTAAAGTTATTCTCATCAACTAAATAGGATTCATCAATACCAAAATAGTTACTTAATGTTTTCAATCTTTCTTGCGGAATAGGTCTACGTTTCTTAATCCAATCCGAAAATTGTTGTGGTGTAATATTTAACTCCCTACCGATCCCAGAATAGGATTGTTCATTTACCAATACCAAATATTCTAAAGTGGTTTTAGAGTTTAATATATTTTCATTAGCCATTGGGCTCCCTCTCTTATTGATGTAATTTACGTCAATGATAACATGATTGATTGATTCCCACATTTACGTTTATATGGAGTCTATCAACGCCGCTTCCACCCGTGTCGTAGGCACCAAGGGTGCATATTGATCAACACTGAACCAATGGGTACTACTCAGCCCCCCTGAGCACCTCGGGACTCCGGCTGGTTGCTATTCAGGAAGGGTGTGTCATTAACGACGAGCCGTTCGCTCAATGCCATCAGCGGCTAATTTATAAAGTTGGTGCGGCAGGTCGTGTCCCATGCCGTCAACCAACATTAGCTCGGCGCCCGGAATGGCAGAAGCTGTGTCCTCGCCACATGCCGGGACGAATAGGGGATCGTCCACCCCATGAATGACAAGTGCTGGCACTTTTATAGTCGCCAGCCTCGGACGACGGTCACCGGAGACAGCAATAGCAGCAATCTGTCGTCCGACACTGCCTGGATCGTAAGCTCGCTGGACTTCCTCCAGAATGAGCGCCCGATAAGCGTCCTCTTCAAACGGATAGCCGGTGCCGGCAATGCGTCTGGCAAAAGAGAGGCTGTGCGCCAAAAATCCTGCTTCATCCTCAAATGGGTTCGGCGCCGGTTTAGTCATCAAAGCCATGACATCCGGGGAAGATTGTGGAAGATCGGGATTACCGGAACTGGACATAATGGAGGTGAGTGATAAGACCCGTTCAGGGTACTCACTGGCCACAATTTGGGCGATCATGCCGCCCATCGACCTGCCAACGAAATGTGCCCGGTCAATTGAAAGGGCGTCAAGCAGTCCAATAGCATCGTTGGACATGTCATCGAGAGTGTAAGGGATGTCCGGTCGCTGTCCCGACATGAGGGCAGTCACCAGTGCATCAAAATCTAGTGTCCGATAATGGCTAAAATGTGTCGAGCAACCTACGTCGCGATTATCAAAGCGGATCACGCGGAAGCCCCGTGCTGCCAATAGCCGACAAAACGGAACCGTCCATCGGATCATCTGGGTTCCAAGCCCGGCGATTAGAATAATAGCCTCATCATTTTCGTTGCCGAAACTGTCATAGGCCAGATCAACGCCGTTGACTTTCAGGATGTCCATAATCATGTTTTCCTCCAATTCATTCGGTCTCAGAAGTTCTACCATTGGTAAAAGCCGTGAATCTTCGATCGCTGCAGTCCGTTGCCCGATACCGGCCAGGTTGTCTTAATAACTTGAAAAAAGCAAGAAACAACTGCGCGCTGCTCTGGCGGATCAGCATGACAAGATCCCTTCTTTCGTCTTCGTTTAGATTGTTCTGAGCACTCATTCTCTTATCTTTGACTTAATTTAAGTCAATAATAATAAAAGACATAAATTATGTCAATGATTTCGACGTAATTTATGTCTGAATTGTACTATCGTATCCCTACCTTACCGATATAACTTTCGTTATATCTTTGTTTTTCGCCGTAAAGGAAAATGTAATTCTCGATCAAGCTTTTCAATGCCACTATTTACCACTAACAAGTCAGTCAATGATTTGATGATTATACCCATGACTAACATGGTCAAGAAAGAACGGGTGTATGTCCATGTGTTCATCCTATATATTCCTAAAGCAACGAACAGAGGCTCACCTATATAGGAATTCACTAGGGCAAGCCCAAGTGTGGCGACAAGATAATTTAGCCACTTTGTAAACCATTGATAGATCAATGTGAATAAACAGGGAATTACGAAAAAGTTGACGGCATTAAAACGTTCTAAGAATTGTATAAACTCGTAAGGGTAAGTCCAAAATCCAAAGTACTTTCCTGTCTCATCAACAATACCAACAATAGTGAAAGCGATCATAAAGCCAATAATGATTTGATTTTTGCGATTTCTGTCGATAAATACTATAAATAATAAAAAACATAGTACGTTGACAGCCGTAATAATCCACCAGTTTGTGCTAAATAAGGTGTGACTAGCCCACCAAGACATTTCTAATTGATGTTCTTTAGCTGTTAGTTGTTCGATCTGATCCCATTGCATCGTAAAATTTTCTCCTTTAAAATTTTTACTTTTAAGGAGTATTATGAAAAATAATTGGCAAAAGTATTCGTGATCGCCATTAGTTAAGCCCTTGTAAGAGAGGACCTACCGGTCATTACTGGTTCTGCGTCACAACAGTTAATAACCTCATTAACCAAGAAAAAACGACCCGTGTGATCGCATCTACTTCGCGATAGGGTCGTTTTGTTCTTTCTCGATATACTTTGTGTTGGATTAAGGAATATTAGATTACAAAAGCTGAAGTAATAATTACCAAAAGAATGAAAAGAACCAATACCGCAGCCATACTTGTGCCTATACCGCCATAACCTACTCCACTCATATCTACACATCCCTCACAGTGGTTTTTCACTACGGTATAAAATACGTACGATACAAAATACTTGCGTGGACGATAGCCTAAATAGGAGCGTCTAAAATCTTCATTTCATTTGGGAAGGCTGATGTTATCTCACGCCGTATCACAGTTGCACGGCAGCTCGGCCATCTCCGAGACAAACAAGAACGACCTCCTGTTTGGACGCCGTACATTCCCCATGGCGCTGATCCACTATCAGCCGGTCTTATTACGAAATAGATGCGAATACAGACCGTTTTTCTCGTTGTTGAGGCGATGAGTGGGTGTTGAGTGTGCAGGCAATACCAATATATGGTCAAGTAGATGCTAGGTCTATCCCCCCACTTCGTGTTTTCTTACTTTTTAGCCGGTATGTCCAGAGCGCTTTCTTCGATACTTTGATAGCTCTCCATTCCCAGCCGGATCCAACGCTATCGTTGTGCTAAAGAAAGAAAACGTCATGGCGTGGGCACCAGTAACACCGGCGCCGGCACCATTGAAAGATTTAGAGATTTGAGTTGGCGCCATAATTATTAATGATTCACCGTTGATTATGGTGCCTGAGTTAGTAATTACTTTAAAGGCACCGATTTTAGATGACATCTGCATCAACCCTTATCCTTATTTGATGTCACTATTATATGTGAGCATGGTCTTTTTGCATGGTTTAGTGAACATGTCCAGGCCCATTTTAACGGCCTCCCATAAAATCACCAATTTTGCACCTCTATATTTACATTTTCCACAAGTAATCTGCCGTCTGTCAACATTATAAACACCTTTGAACGCTAACGGGAATAAGTTGAACCATAGGCATCTATCCCATATGCGCTTATGCCCATGCACTTCAAATGCAAAATTTGTAGGTCGCATGATAGGCGCGCAAAGGAGTGTTCAGGTTGATTGAAAATGCATCCCACTATTTTGCACGCGGCAATACCGCTCACGGTGCTCATTTTTTGTATAAGTCAGCTTTCCAAGGACTGGATAAGATTCTCGTCTTAACGGGCCCCCCAGGTACAGGCAAATCCACGGTCATTCGCAATTTGGCAGAAAGTCTGCTGGACAGAGGTCAGCACGTGCAATGCTTTCATTCCCCGCTTCGACCAGATGAGCTGGACGGCATAATTGCAACCGAATTAAAGGTTGGTGTTATTGACGAGCAAGCGTGTGGAGGGATCTTAGAGGGCGTCACAGGTGAAACCCTTATGTTCGATTTCGGGGTGGCGCTTGATACCAGAAGTATTTCCAAAGAGACTTTTGGAACGATCGAAGAGCTCAAAGGAAACCTTATCGATGCTTATTCTAAAGCTTATAAAACCTTTGCAACCGCTTTACGGATTCATGACGAATGGAAAAATTTTATATCGAGAGCATGGACTTCGTGAAGGCAGATCAAATCACGCAGGAATTGATTCACGAATTGTACGCAGGTTATGAAAACGGGACACCGACCGTTGGACGTCACTTGTTTTTCGGAGCAGCTACTCCGAAGGGTGCGTTTGATTTTATTCAAAGCTTGACAGCTCAGTTGAACAAGCGGATTTTTATCAAAGGAAGACCGGGATCTGGTAAATCCACGCTATTGAAAAAACTTGCGGCTGCTGCCGAAAAGAATGGCATCGAAGTTCAAGTGTATCATTGCGGTTTTGATCCGAACAGCCTCGATATGCTGATCTTTCCGAAGCTCAGCACAGCTATATTCGACAGCACCGCCCCTCACGAATACTTCCCTGATCGGGACGGCGATGAGATCTTGGATATGTATGAACGCGCCATGACCCCAGGGACAGATGAAACCTATGCTGCTGAAATAGCAGCAATTAAAGAACGTTATACAGCAAATATGAAGGAAGCCACCTCTCATTTGGCGGCTGCTGAAGCCATCGATTCACAGATTAAGTCCTTTTATACGGCTGCAACGAATTTTTCAATTATTGAGGAACTGCTTCCTCAACTGCAGTCAGAATTAATGAAGTACATCCTATAGCAGCTAGCGAAATCTTTTAGGGCAGCCAAACAATGCGCTGCCTTTTCGTCATGATGCTATCGTATCAATTGAACGATCTTGTATGATTGCGATTGTTCACTCAGGGACAAAGAATTGAGCTAAATTTGTGTTTGAGTCGACTAAAATGCTTTTTTCCATCACAAAGATGAGATCTGCCCAGCCAATGTATCCACGGTTACTTTAATTCTAGTGCCATCTTCTGTCCCAGCAGACCTCACATCTAGAATTTTGGGGATTCTCCCCTCGCCAAATGCTTGCTCTGACTTATCAAGATTCCACTTTGCTTCAAAAGTACGGTTCCAATTATAAGGATGGTCTCCAGACAAGCATATTTTATCCATGGTATCTCCAACTTACCATACAAATGAAGCACAGCCCCAAGCCCCAAGTACCAATACGAATTAGAGCTCACACCAAACACCCCTGCATTGTGGAATCGTCCCCCTATTATTCCAAATTCTACGGAGCGAATATTCATAGGGACGCTTTCAAGCCAAAATTAAAAAAACGCGCACCGATCGAGTAACCGGTGCACGTTGGCAGCTTAACTTTATGCAATTCCTCATACTAATTGTCTATAGCGCTGTCCATACATCTTTTGCATATTGCCCGGTAGTTTGCAATTCATCCAACCATTTTACAGCAGCTTGTTTGTCTGCTCCATGGACCAGCATATAAGCTTTCTGTATTTCGTTTTCTACTTCCGGAGCCATTTTGCTTCCATCTCCACAAACATACAACCGTCCTCCGCCGTCAAGAATGCCAATGAGCTCCTTTGCATGATTGGCCATTAAATGCTGCACGTATGTTTTGGGTTCACCTTCCCTTCGGGAAAATGCCCTGTGAAGCGTGACCAAACCATCCCTTTCGTATTGTTCTAACTCATCGCGATAAATGTAGTCAGTGTCATTTCGGCAACCAAAATAGAGTTGCGCCTCGCCTAGCGATCTTCCCTCCTGTTTCAATTTAGCGCGCGCCTGAAGGAAACCACGGAAAGGCGCTACACCCGTTCCCGGACCTACCATAATAATCGGTGTTTCCGGATCTTCCGGAAACTCGAATCCCGACTCTGGAGTTCGGATGAATAGGACAATATCGTCTCCCGCTTTACGTTCGGCCAAATAATTGGAAGCAACACCACGATATTCTCCCCTGCCGTTCCAGGCTTGTTCACGGACAACTCCTACGGTAATGCTTGCACGTCTATCACTCATACGCGGGGAACTAGAAATTGAATAATATCTTGGTTTGAGCGGCGGCAGCAGCTCCAGAAACTTTTCAATCGGCATCTCACAGGCTTGATACTTTTCAATAAGATCCAGCATAGAAACCCGTTTCTTCAAGATCTGCTCTTCGTACACCCCGTCCACCAATAGAACGAGTAACTCCTGCTTGTGTGGAGGACACGCCGTATATGCAGCTATTTCACGGATTTGAGCTCGAGTTGCAGCCTCTTGGACCTCAACACTGTGACTTAGAATGGCAGATAGCGCAACCGCGCGATTCAAAGGCAGATGCGAGGCACTTACCCCACTAGCTGTTAAAATCACTTGATCCTGTCCATTCAAACTAAATCGCTTGAGGATACGTTCGACATTCTCCAAACTGTTACTTGGAAAAACGCCTAGGTGGTCTCCTTCCTGATAAGAAACTCCGTTCGGTAATTCTATTTCAATATGTCTTGTGCTTCGTTCACTTGCGCTCTGCTGAAGCTCCCGATTGAGCGCTACTGACGCATGAACGGCTTCATACGATTGAGCAAGTGGCGCCTCTGCAAAACCATTAACGAACTGAATGCTAATCGTACTTCGTTCCTTCTCCGCATTTTCATTCAGTTGGAGATCAAACGTCTTCATTGCATCAGCCCACATCTGGCTCTTCCACATTTCGAGTTGCTTTTCGAAATCTCCGCTCGCGTCAGCCTCGCCACGCTGTGAGAATCTTGTTGCACCTTTCTCCGTGAGTTTCTCGTCGATGAACCTTGGCACATCTTGATAAGTCGAAGCCCAATTGTGGTCACCGCAGCCAAATACGGTATAGTGCACGCCACTGAGCTCATCCGATCCAACCTGATCCAACCACTGAACAAACTGACGCGCATTACCTGGGGGTTTGCCATTATAAGAAGAAGTAATAATGATGACCGCTCCCTCCTTCGGTAATCGGCCTAAACGATCGTTCAATGGAACAGCTTCACTTCTAATTCCATGCAAGCTTGCAAGATCAGCCAATTCTTTTGCGATCCGCTCTGCCGTGCCCATATTGGAACCATAAAGTACGAGCAATGGCCCATTATTTACTCCGATAACTTTGGTTCGATTCATCAAAGCTTCATGTTTTAATGCAACGGCACTCTTTGTTGTTTCCTTCTTCTGCATATATGCAGGAGACAATTTCTTATCCCGCAATTGCACACGAATAGTAAAATCGTCCGGTTTTAGCGTAAGAGTTTGCTTCACCTTTAATTGGTAATTCGTATGATCAATCAATTCAAATTGCTGAAGGATCATCCCAAGGACTAAGGTTGCTTCATGCAGGGCGAACTGCATACCGATGCAAGCTCGTTGTCCATTACCAAACGGCTTATACGCATGACTTGGCACCTTGGCAGGATCCTCAAACCGTTCCGGTTTGAATTGCTCGGCGTCTTCCCCCCATGCTTCTCGATCCCGATGAAGTTGCGGCAAAATTATGGAAACCCTATCCACTTTCTGGATGGGATATTTTCCTCCGAGCACGGTGTCTTCTTTAGAGAACACAGAATATTGGGGGGCAGTCGGCCATAAACGAAGGGATTCATTAAGAATCATTCGGATATACTTCAGCTTAAGAACTTGCTCATAGGTTGGCACAGCATCAGATAGTACTTCATCTACTTCAGCATAAGCCTTTGCTAATACCTCAGGATGCTTTAGAAGAAAGTACAACGTGAATGATAACAATCCGCTGGTTGTTTCATGACCGGCGATTAGGAACGTAATAATTTGATAGCGAATATTTTCATCATCCAGTTGCTCACCGGTTTCAGGGTCTTTCGTATTCAACATGCGAGCAAGTAAATCGGTTTCACCGCTATCTCCGTTTGCTTTACGTTCCGCGATTATTTTATCCACTAATGAGAACATGGATTGAATGTCACGCTCATACTGATGCTTGGTTTTGATCAGCAGCATATTAAGAATAGGCAATCTGCTTCCATAGTGCATTGCCTCATCGAGGGCACGGACCATACTGACAATAAAAGGATTCGGTGTTTCCCTGTAATAGCTATTAAAGCGAAAGTTAAATCCACATAGACCAATGGTATCCAGCGTGAGTCGCGTCATATCGTCGGGAATGTCGATACTTTCATCCGGATTCAATCTTGCCCACTTCTGGACAAGTTGTGAAGCGATGTCCACCATCATGCTATGGTATCCCCTCATCGCTTGTAGACTAAAGGATGGCATCAAGATATTATGTGCTTTTTTCCAATTTGGCTCCTCGGTTAGACTTGTGAACAGGCCATCTTTGGCGAAATCACGCACTTTAAGCAAATGACCGTTAGATTTGTCAAAACGTGACTCATCACTTAGATCGGCCACCAAGTCGGGGCCTGAAACCATATATACATGTCTTCCGAAGGCTTCAAAGCGGTATATCGGCCCTAACTCCTCAGCAATCCTGCAGAAAGATAACGTAGGCGAGTCTTTATCGATTAAAGGTATATTCCCCAGGACACCGTAAGTTTTAGGTTGAGGGATGGACAACGTTTTTTCCATGAAAAGTACTCCTCTCCAAACATTTGCTCATTCACATTGATTTTGCCCAAAATTCCTTACAACGATTACCATGATTAAATGATATTTCCCAAAAACAGAACCTCTGAGATCAACAATCAACCTCAGTGTGATAAACCATGAAGGTAACGCGCCAACTAATGATGAACCCGCTTCAGCACATCGGAAGCAGGTTATCATTTGAAGTAATCATTTTATTATTCGTATTATTCTTTTTCACAAGGTCTTGAGTTTGCACCCCAAGCAGCGTTACTGAAAACCTAGTAATTATTCTTGCCAGTTACATTTTGTTAGAGGCGAATAATTTAAAAAGTTGTATAAAAAATTTAGCTGTCGATGTCTGAGTTTATCATTTTAATTAAGCATTCGGATTCGATTGTTACACGAACTGTAACAACAATAAATGGGAGTATCCGTGATTGCCTATCCATACTTCGGGGATTGGTGGCGCTTCAGCTCCTCTCCCCATCTCAACCCAATGACTTGGTACTTGCCGCTACACTTCGAATGAAAGACTGCAGCTCGCCGATAAATACTTTAGCCGCTTGGCTAAGAAATCTATCGGTCCGATAGAGGATGCAAATCTCTTGACTTGGTGTCGGATTAAATAGGGTGACCGCTGAAATTCTATCATGGTTCAAATAATCGAGCAGCATTCGCGGAAGCACAGCGACACCAATCCCTTGTGCAACTAAGGAAAGCAGCGTCGATAACGTCGAAGTCACAATCGGGGTGTCGATCTCAATGCCTTGCTCTTGACAGCAGGTGCGAATGATCTTCGTTATTTGATGCTCAGGACCGAACATAACCATCTTGAGCTGCTGCAGCTGTTCAAATGGAATCACCTTTGACTTAGCAAAGGGATGATCGGACGGCACGGCCAAAGCAAATTCCTCATGAAACAGTGGAATCGTTTCGATCCGTTCGTCCGGATTCTGCGGCAGTGTCGTGACGCCCAGATCCCTTTTACCGTCGACAACTTGTTCATAGACGTCCATCGTCTCCGTAACGCTGATGGAGAGTTTGGGGTATCTGCGGTGAAAGTCAATCAATAGTGCATCAAACAGCAAGTCCCCATCCCCCGGTAAAATCCCGATGTCGAGCTTGCCGCCTTCCATTTGTTTCAGATCCGTGATCGCTCCTTTGATATAATCGATTCGCTCAAAAATCAGATGAGCTTGCTCTAACAAAATCCTACCTGCATCCGTTAACGCGATACGCCTGCCAAGGCGATCGAATAGCGGCAACCCAAGCTCATTTTCCAAAAACTTGATTTGTTGACTCAGGTTCGACTGCGTTGTGCACAGCTTCTCGGCTGCCCTTGAGAAATGCATCTCCTTACATACAGCTGCAAAGTATTCAAGCTGCCTAATTTCCATTCCGCAACTCCTCCACCCTCTTGACGATCTCTCCTGTCATTGATTATAAAGGATACACCAGTAATTACCAATAGTTTCCACTCATCAATTCATTACTCAAACCGATCGTTTGCATCGGAATTTCGTGATTGTTGCTTCCCTGTGACAAAGGTACACTTTGATTAAGAAACCGAATGAATCAACCACATTTTAGGAGGCGTTCAAAGATGACACAATCCATTCTTCGAACAGGAATTATGCTGCGTCAGATGGTAATCGGACAATTGCAAGCGATGACAGAAACACAAATGGACATTCAACCCGCAGGCTTCAACAATACGATTCGCTGGAATATCGGTCACATGATTTACTGGTTCGATAAATGCTCAGCAGTTTCCTTCGGAATACCTTCGGCAATCCCAGCTCATTATGAAGCTTTGTTCAGCAGCGGAACGAAACCATCCGACTGGACAATCGCCCCGCCTGCAAAAGATGAACTGCTGCAAACGCTGGCAGCGCAGCTGTCCCAGTTATCCGAGCTCAGCCCAGAGAAGCTTGACACGATTCTGACATCACCTTATCAGCTTGGCCCGTTCGAGTTCCACACCGCTGGTGAATTATTGAACTTCGCCCTCCTACATGAAGCCATTCATCTTGGGATTATTTCGAGTCAAATCAAATTCATTTGATAAAATGAGGAGGTCGGCAATATGCCATACATGAAAACGAAAGATGCAACGTGCCTTTATTATAAAGATTGGGGTTCGGGGAAGCCCGTCGTTTTTGTTAGCGGATGGGGATTGAGTGCTGAGATGTGGAACTATCAAATGATTGATTTAACAGCCCGGGGGTTGCGCTGCATTGCCTACGATCGGCGGGGACACGGGCGATCGGACGATCCTGGTCGCGGCTACCACTACGATACGCTTGCCGATGATCTCGCTTCACTCATCGATCATTTGAACCTTCAAGATGTGATGCTGGTCGCTCACTCTATGGGCAGCGGGGAGATTGTCCGCTATTTAACGCGATATGGCAGCGAAAAAGTGAAGCAGTGTGTCTTCATCGGCACGACGCTGCCCTTCCCGTTGAAGTCGGAGGATAATCCCAGCGGATTTGATCGGAGCCTCATTGACATCAATCGAGCGATGTGGAAAAAGGATTTTCCCCGCTGGCTGCAAGTGAACGCCGCCCCGTATTTCGGCGACGGGCTGCCTGGCTGTGAGGTCTCACCAGAAATGACGGATTGGACGAAGTCCGATATGCTGCAGACATCGCTCAAGGCGATCCTCGATTGTAATCTCACGCTCATCGAGACCGATTTTCGCGAAGAGCTGCATGACATCGCGGTGCCCACTCTGTTCATTCACGGGGACAGCGATCGTTCACTACCCGTCGAAATGTCAGGCAAGATCGCTGCCCAGCTTGTGCCGAATGCCCGTTTCCACTTGTACGAGAACGCTCCGCACGGACTTTATATTACGCATATGGAGCGCGTCAATAACGACCTGATATTATTCATTAGTTAGAAACTCATAAGTAAATATCCGGATGAATAGTAATAAGAGCCTCCACCTTCACGATTAACGTGACAGCGGAGGCTTTTAAATTTCTAGTCAGCTATAACTCCCTTCTACATGTTTCCAGGAAAGTGTTAGTTACTTTTGGAATGGCACTGTCCCTTGTTTCTAGTTATTAGACGAACTTTCAAGCTTGACGTCAATGGCGTTGACGAAGATGGTGGAGCCTCCACCCGGTGTGTTATTAAAATCGAACTCGACAGACTGAGCAAATTTGTTTGTGCCTGTGACTTTTACCAGCATAGGCATTGGTTCGTGTCCCTCCGGCATCCATCTGGCCGACATTTTGTAACGGCCGAGCGGGATTTTATCCAGTCCATGACCGCCTGTTTCGAGTGCTGCTGCGCGTCTCGTTATGTTTTGGCCTGCACTTCCGTCAAACAACGGTCCAACTGGCGTGAGCGTTATTTCCACGTCCGCCGAATCGAATTGAGGTAAGCTGTCAGGAAACGAGTAGAAATCGGGATGGATTTCAAGGTTTCCAACAAGATTCTTCAGGGTAAAATTACGAATAGCTCCTGTGCTCCCAGCGAACGGTTTATCACCATCAGCCGTTAACCATAAATCGAGCTGCTTGCCGTTATATTCGAGGGAGAATCTCGTATTCATGCGCCAGGTTGCAGGAACCTTAGCCAATTCAATCCGATAGAATCCCCTTTCGTCGGTCACTGTTTGCATATTGCTGTCGTAAAGTAATAAGTTATCTGCATTTATAATTACATCCGGTATCGGGTTACCCTGCGCGTTAAGCAAGTAGCCCTTTACGACATACGGTTCAACCTTCTCTGCATTCAGCACGGATACAGGTGTCGCCGCAGGAGTCGGTATCGTACTCTTTTCGGGATTTTTGGTATTTCCAACGCCCCCGGTCTTCATATTCCAAACATGGCCGGCTGCGAAGCTGCCAATCATCAAACAACCGACGATCGTAAGTCCAATAACAGATTTCTGGATGATGTTTTTGTTTGAAAAAGACATGATCGATCTCTCCTTTTGAGTGGTTTTAAATCGTTTTATATGGTGCTGCATTGGAGTGAGTCGAAGACCAAACCGTGCTAAATAAAGCGCGATGAACAAACGCTCATCAAGATTCAAGCGATATAGCCGCAAATCACCTTCGGCGTGCTGTCATCGCCCCAAATGAGTGACAATTGATTGATTCATTCCCTTGAAATAATCATAACAAAGAGGCATTCCTTGCCACGAGAGTAATCACTTCCTAGGAATCGGGAAGTTTATATAGTTAATTTCGGGAAGTAATCTCACTCCCGTTTCCTATGCGCTTGATTCTTCACTGTTTTTCGAATGATACTCAGCCAGTTTTCATGCACCTTAACGTGTATGCTCCATTTTTGGAGGGAGTGTAGTGTAAGGCACCCCAACGTGTTCATTCTCCCCTGTGCTGTAATAAGTGGAATTTCATGTTTTAGACTGGATGTGTTGCTCCAGCGCTGATCGACGTGGTTGGAAATCGTCAGGTGCATAAAAATAAGTATTCGACTGGCTGAAAATAGAAAAAGCGGTAGTCTTGGACTGAAAAATAAAGTCCCAGACTACCGCCTTATTTATTCAACTAACGTTCCTTGTTAGTTGAACAAAATCCTACCACATAGATAACCTTGTCCTTAAGTCATTTTCAACGGTTATATACGGATTATTTTACAAATTCATTTTCGCACCGTCCTGAGCGAAGCAGAAGCCGGGCTGTTTCAGGATCCGGTTGCAGCCACGCCAAGACGCGCCAACGCGCATCCAGTTAATGGAAGTACCATCAAGCACCTCCTTAAGACGCTTGCTCATCTAATCCTCTATTATTTAAATATCCGCCTGTCTTCAATTCGAAGCAAGGCGGATATTCTTGAGCAATCTATTATTTTTTCACTCTCGTATACCAATCTCTCGCGCGCTTCGTAACCTCTTCGCCACCCGATTTGTTCCACTTGTCTACAAATTCGTCGAATTTACTGATTGGATATTGCCCGGTTATGATCTTACTTGCGTATTCGATATACAAAGTGCGATTATTGATATCCGGGAAGCCTTCGTATACGCTGGCTGGCATGCCATCGCCCGCAATGACCTTGGCATACTTCTGAGCATCTTGCATATCTTTGACGGTCTGGTCAACCTCCCACTTATTATCTGCTGATGCCGTACTTTGGATGAGATCGGTTGTAAAATCAAGTGTCGATAGACCAGAGGCTGGATTAAAGAGCCCCACATTCTCCTGAGTGCTCTTGTCATCCGGAAGCTTGACGGCTTTGCCGTCCTTCATCGTATAGTGCATCCCTTCTACACCGAGGTACAAATCCTTCCAATTCTTCTTGTCATACATATTGTTTAGCAGCTTTAAGACAGCCATCAGTTTGGTCTGGTCCTTAGTGTTCTTGACGACCCATGCTGGGGGCGTCATCCGTTTCCAGGTATAGAAGCCTTTGTAGCCTTCGACTTCTGGTATGGGGAGCAAAGAGAACTGGGCCTTCACACCACTGTTCTTTTGCAAACCATCTAAGTATAGAGGCAGTTGTTCTACCCAGTGGAAGTAATTACCGGCCTTATTCGCCATAACCTTCCCATCCCACTTGGCCTTATCGTTCAGAAGCGTCTCCTTATCCAATAGTCCGTCTTTGTACAACTTTGCGATGAATTCCAAGGCGGCTCTCATATTCGGAGTTGTTGCGGAATAAGTCAGTTTGCCATCGTATATATCCCAATCCGGATAGCCTTCAAACATGGCCACACCGTACATAGCAAATAGATGATCCATCCAACGCGCCTCTTGGCGGCCGCCAGTAGGAAGCTCATCCTTCTGTCCGTTGCCATTGGGATCCTTATCACGAAATGCCTCTAGAATTTTTACAAAATCATCTTGTGTCTTTGGCATCTGCAAACCCAGCTTGTCAAGCCAATCCTGACGGATCATACCGCCATATCTTCCATAGTCCACTAGACCAGGGATATAATAGATTCTCCCTTGACCGGTTGGATCGTTGGCCTTGACGACATCCCAAACATCCTGCGGTATATCTTGCCATAAATTCGGCGCATACTTCGGCAACAGGTCGGTCAGATCGGCGATCGCTCCGTTTTTGGCCAAGCTATTTTCAATGCCTTGCTGAGGTAAAAATAGATCAGGCATTTCTCCCGATGCGATCTTTAAGTTTAACTGATTTAAATAGGCAGTCCCGCCATTCCACTCCACATACGGGTTGATCACGCCGACACCCAGCTTCTCCTTCAAAAATTCATACGTCTTGCTGCCTTTGGTGATCGGTTTATAGCCGGTATTGGTCCCCCATACTTCAATGTCGATGACGTCTTTCACTTCGGCAGCTGTGCTTTGACTCGTGGCGGGCGATGAAGAGTTTGTTCCTACGGAAGATTCCATTTTGTTGCTACATCCTGCAATGACTGTAAAGGAAAGCGCTCCGACTGCTGCTAGCAATCCTAGCTTTTTGATAACCATACCTAATTTCCCCCTAAGAATGAATTAGAATATGTTTTAAGACTCGAAGAGCCGTAAAACTGAAGCAACAATTGCCCTTACCGTTATTGAGAAGCTGCCCAAACACCAGCGCTTGCTGTACACCTGGATTAAATCGGGATAATGGAACAACGCTGCGGAATGATTGAATCCTGCTGCTTGGTGTATCCGCTTACACATACTATACACTTGGGCAGTTCACATGCTCAAAGGGTCGTTTTTAAGTACTTTACTAGGTCATTTTTTAGGTATTAAAAAAAGTCCTCTCGCCGTCTGGTGGCGAAAGGACTTCTTTTGGTTAAACTTGTTTCATTAGCGATGAGATTTTTTGCTCATCTGAATCCTTGATTTTTTCAAGTTGTTGGATAACCAATTCCCGTCGTTGAATGGAATGATTCTGGCTTAACTTTGCTTTCCCTTCAATTCTATTAATTTTCAATTTAAAGCCTTGAACCCCTTTATTCAAGCCACTAAGATAACCAGGGTCTATGTCCTTCAAGCTATAGGAACTATTAGGGGATTCGTATTTCATTACCATGTCATTTAAGGAAACCATTAACTCATTTTCGTCATCTATCAGCTGGACTTCTCCATATACATGTACGGTCACATAGTTCCAGGTTGGAACTGCCTTATTCGTCTCGTACCATGAAGGGGAGATATAACAATGAGGGCCATGAAATACAGCTAATACCATTTGGTTCCCAATGTCTGTCCATTGAGGATTTGGACGAGCAAAATGCCCATATAGGTAAGTATGATTTTTATCGAGAATTAAAGGCAAATGGGTAGCATAGGGTGACCCGTCATGTTGAGAGAACAATGTAGCAAAGCTATTTTCTCTCATAATCCCGTAGGCAATGGATAAATCCTTTATTTCAAAATGCGATGGTACATACATACGATCCTCTCCTCATCATTAATTAATAATCATAAACCAATAATAGGCAAAGAGTGGACTAAACAAAAGAACCAATTTTAATCTTTATAATTGTACCAATCTTTTATTGCGCTTCGTATGCTTCGCTACATACCTAGCTTGCTATATCAGCGATTTAGTCATAATAAAATCGATTTGTTCTTCATCACCCATAAAAAATGAGTGAGCTCCCGTTTGAACAAAACCCATCTTTCTATAAAAGGAAATTGCGTTCTCGTTCTTTTCCCAAACTCCTAGCCATATCATCTTTTTGTTTTGTCCAATGGCTATCTCCACGGCTTTGTTGAGCAGATATTTTCCAAGTCCTTTGCCTTTAAATTTATATTTAATATAAATCCTCTCAACTTCAAGAGATTCTACACCAATTTCTTCTGATTGAGCATCATTGACATTCACCTTTAAATATCCAGCAAGTTCTTCATCGTAATAGACGAAAAAGAATTCCGAAGAGGTATTTGACAATTCCTTTTCCAACTGTTTAGCGTTAAATGCTCTTTCCAAATAAGCTTCCATATTTTCAAGTGAGTTTTGATCTTTAAACGTATCGTTAAAGGTCTCAATACTTATATCTTGAAGTAATTGTACATCTGCATGCGTACATTTTTTTATTTTCACAGTCATATTGAAATTTTCCCCTTTAAATAAAATCAATACGTTCGCTTGTTGCCCTTCTTTACAAATTCCCAGTCAATTTCTATATTCTTTCTCACTCTTTGAAGAAGATTAATAAGGGTCTCTGCTTCATTTTCGGATAATCCCGCTAATGCGACGCAATTCGAATGATCATTTTCTCGTTTGATAAAAGGAAATACAGTGTTCCCTTTTTCTGTTGGAAAAAGCTTCTTTATTTTTTTGTTATGTTCATCATCTTTCTTTTCAATAAAGCCATTCATTTCAAGCTTTAAAATTGCACGAGCTGCGGTAGTTCGGTCTACTTTAATCATTTCAGCTAACTTTTCTTGAATGATTCCTGGGTTTTCACATATTCGGACAAGGTACAAATACTGCCCTTTTGTCAGGTCATATTCTTTAAATTCGATATTGCTTATGGAATCTAATGCCCTTGCAATCATCCCAATTTCGCGAAGAATTTCCTTCATCATTTACTCCTAAGTTTATAATTTTATTGCAACTACAACAAAAAGTGCATAAATCAAATCTAATACATTATTATTGTATTTGCAACATAAATTTACGTTAAAGAGGTCGAGTCGTCATGCCTCTGTCGGGCAAGATTTCAAGTTACGGATATTTGATTTAAGTTAATACTATTTTGAATTTTAGTAGAGGGAAAATCCGCTGCGTGTAGAAATATTGGTGGTACAAACATCGGTCATCGCCGTCCGGCTTGGAGCACGATTAGAATCAGGCGGCTTTTCGTCGCGGCTCTTTTCAGGCTCGAACTAATATTACAACCTGACAGATGGAGTGATGAGCTTGAAATTGTGGTGCAAGGACATGCCGCGTGGCGTACCGCTGCTGCTAGCCAATTCATTTCTAATGTCGATCGGTTTCTACGCCCTTATCCCAAATCTGTCCGTCTATCTTACGCATTAGCTCGGATGGCAGCCGCTGCTTGCTGGCGTACTTCTGATGGTGCGCCAATTCAGCCAGCAGGGCCTGATGACGTTAACAGGGATGATCTCCGACCGAGTCGGCTATCGGCTAACGATTTCGCTCGGGTTTGTGTTACGCGGCATTGGATTCAGCATGTTTGCTCTTGGCACGAGCCCGCTCGTTATATTTGTTTCCGCCATCGTCGCAGGTATCGGAGGCAGCCTGTTCGAGCCGACCAGCGACGCGGCACTGACGACTCTAACGAATGCGCAGAGTCGGTCTCGCACGTACGCCGTGAAGAAGGTGACCGATAACCTTGGCATCGTGGTTTCGGCTCTGCTCGGCTCTATATTAGTATCGGCCAGCTTCCACTTGCTGTCGCTGATCTCCGGCGCTCTGTTCGTAATCGCAGGTATTTTGACTTATATTAGGCTGCCGTCCATCCGCATCCAGGTAAAGCCGGTTGCCTGGGGTAACATGTGGAGAACCGTTACGCGAGACAAGCCATTTGTTCATTATGTGGCGGTTATGATTGGCTATTTTTTTCTATTCATGCAACTGTATTTGGCGATCCCTGCCCGCATTGTTGATTTAACGCAACAAGCTTCATCGGTATCCTTCGTTTTTCTCGTGCTATCGATAATGATGATCGTGTTTCAAGTTCCAGTTAGCATGCTGGTTACTAGGATCAACGCGATACGCGCCATTCAGGCAGGGTTTGCGCTGTTGGGGACGGGACTGCTCTTGCTGGGTAACGCCGGGCATGTTGCGGTTTTTGTCGCAGGCATTGCACTTTTTACCATCGGGATGATGACAATCGAACCAGCGAGTTTTGATTTGACGGCGCGGCTCGCGAGGCCGGACATGACAGCGACCTATTTCGGATTTTATTATTTGGCCATGGCCATCGGAGGCGGGATCAGCCAGGGCACGGGCGGCCTGCTGATTCAGATCGGATCGTCCTCTGGGCTGCCGGGGCTTATTTGGTGGATCAGCGCTCTCGTCTCGTTACTGGCCATAGCGGGCGCGGAACCGCTGCGCAAATCATTAATTAGCTGTCGATCCGATAACGTAACAACCAAACATTAAAGGCAATTTAAATATCAATGTTCTTAATAACTTTTGCAGGGTTTCCTCCTACAACAACATTATTAGGAACGTCTTTGGTCACTACTGCTCCTGAAGCTATAACTACATTATCACCGATAGTTACACCGGGATTTATTACCGCTCTGCTCCAATCCAAACATTGTTACCAATCATTACAGGCTTCCCAAATTCAGCACCAGCAACACGTTCAAAAGGATTTAATGGGTGTGTGGCTGTATAAATATGTACGCCTGGCGCTATAAAACAATTCTCACCTATGCGCACTACACATACATCTAAAATTACACAGTCAAAATTTGCAAAAAAATTGTTACCTACATGGATATTGTAGCCGTAATCACAACGAAACGTGGGTTCAATATAAAGGCTCATGCCTGTTGATCCGAAAAGCTGTTTAAGGACTTCTATTCGCTTTTCATACTCGGTCTCCAAGGTTTGATTGAATAATCGAGTCATTCTCCTTGCATTTTCACGGTCTTTGGTTAACTATACGTCGGAAGCAAGATATAATTCTCCAGCTAACATTTTTTCTTTCTCGGTTTTGTTATCCATTCTAGACTTCCTTTCTTAAAAGCTAAATTCGAATAAATTCATCATACCCCTAACATATTCTGCTGCACTTTATTTCAATTATAAGATCATTCCCAAAAGTGCAATAAAACTTGTGATCGATAAGCTCTGTAAGGCTGATGAGTTTTAAAGGGAAAACAAAGACCCCCACAGCAAAATGCTGCAGGGGCAGAGGTTTATATATAAGGCGATCATTCATGTTTTAGGCTCAGTTCAATATCTCAGCGATCGCCGGTTGCCGCCATATGGTTAATCTCGTCCATCGTGGCCGTGGTGGCACAAATTTCCTCTGACGAAGCAGAAGCATTCTCAGAAACATTCGCGATGCTCTGGATCATTGAAGAAAGCTGCTCTCTTATAGCATTGACCTCACCTAGATGCATTACAATCCGGTTGGTTCGATCGGAAATAACCGTTATGGCATCCGCAATCTCGCGGTATGTACGAGCGGTATGTTCAGCAGCTGCGATGACTGTTGCTCAGCCCCTTCGGCAACATCGCTAACTGCCCGTGCCACTTCGGTAATGGAAATCGTCGCTTCTTTTGTTGTTTCCGCCAGCACGTCGGATGATTTTGCTTATCAGCAATATATGAGCAATGCAAAAAGGCCGGTTAAACCGGCCTTGCCCATTCTAGCTTCTTCGCTTTCTCTTTGATATAATCGGCAGTTCTTAACGCTAACGACATGACCGTATTCGTAGGATTTCCAGCACCTGAAGTGACAAAGATGCTTGCATCGCAGACGAAAAGGTTAGGAATATCGTGTGTTTGTCCGTACGAATTCACGACTGAAGACGCTGAATCTTCCCCCATCCGACAGCCTCCCATCATATGAGCGGTGTCAGGAATGACAAATTCGACTTTGCCTCCGGCAGCTTCAAGGATAGCACTCATCTTGCCGACGGCATGATCAATGAGCTTGCGATCGTTATCGCCGTAGCTGAACGTTACTTTGGCACGAGGCAGTCCGTACTCGTCTTTTTCATCGACTAACGTCACCTCATTGGCCTTATTCGGGAGCACCTCTCCGACCAAAGTGACTCTTCCGTAATAATTGTAATCGAGCAAAGTCTCCCTGAACCGTTCGCCCCAGATGGGTCCGCCCTTGGCTTTCGATATTCCGTTGGCAAAACTGACCGGTCTCGCCCCATGCGCATGAAGCGTATAACCGCGGACGAAATTGTTATGCGAATCTGTCCGGTAAAAATCCTGGGTCGTCGCCAGTACAGGGGTACCTTTATAAAGCTTGATTTCCTCATCGAACTTGGCGTAGACGTCTTGGCTGCTGTGGACCATGATGGATTTCCCGACCCATCCGCTGCTGTTGGCAAGGCCATCGGCAAATTGGGCATTTGCGGAATTGAGCAGCAAACGTGGTGTTTCTACGACGAATGCCGATAAAATCACCAGCTTTGCTTTTTGTTCGTACGTTAGGCCATTGTGAACAAACGTGACTCCCTTCGCTCTACCATCTTTCCCCATCAACACCTGGGTTACCATACAATCAGCCAGCACCTCAGCTCCGGCTTTGATTGCTTTGGGAATATGTACGATCAATGTGCTGAATTTAGCGTCCGGCATGCAGCCTTGATTGCAAAAGCCTCGATTTATACAAGGCGGACGTCCTTCAAACGGTGCGGAGAGAATCGCGAGCGGAGCAACGGACGAACGAATGCCAAGTTTTTCACAGCCATTCATGAACATATAGGCGTTCGGGCTAAGGGGCTCTCTTTCCGGGTACGGATATGGTCCGTGAAAATCCCCCCATGGAAAATGCTTCGGACCGGATACGGCAATTTCTTTCTCAATTCTCGCATAATACGGTGCCAGATCCTCATAATCAATCGGCCAGTCATCGGCTACGCCATCCATCGATTTTACTTTGAAATCCGCTTGGTGAAACCGCAAGAAAACCGCTGTAAAGTGAGTGGTTCCCCCGCCAATCCCCCGCCCGGAGTTATTGTTCCCCATCTGCAGCGGGTCGCTGCCATCTACGATTCGGGTATCCTGCCAACCCAAGTTTTTCATGGATAACTCATCGCTTGCAAAATCTTTTTGTGGATCCCGAAACGGTCCTGCGTCCAAAATAACAACACTCATGCCGGCTTCGCTTAATTCTTTGGCTAATACACCTCCGGCAGCACCCGCACCAACGATCACGACATCGACTTCTTCACCTTCGTATCTGCGTTTCATCATCGTTCCGGTTGTGCCTCCCATGGATCCAATTGTCCCAGCCCCGTACGTACGTATCCTCGTGGATAAGCCGGACCCGCGTAACCAATTTCGGACCATACGCTCGGATGTGAGCAGTACGCTTCCACAGTCAATTGCATAAGCTTCTTAAATAGATCTTCCTGAGGTATATTGCGCCAAGCATCTTGTGGCTCTGCTAGGGATTCACTAATCCGCTCTAAATATTGAATTTGCCGTTGGGTATCCAGATCGGAAAATGAAGAATTATAAGTCATCCTGGCCCCTTGATCAATCGCTTGGAGTCCTGACCTGACTAAAGCGGCGGCATGAGGAACGTTTGCTTTTCTTTGACTCTCCCCTGGAGATTGATGCAGCGTCTGATCGATGTGACTAAGTATGAAATCCAATACCTCCGGCCTTTGATCATTGACTAAGATAGAACAGATAAGTCTTAGAATCTCCGTTTCCGCAGCGGTCAGAAAATGATAGCTAATCTTCAAATTCAGCCGGGAGGTTACGATGGTTTGCGTATGGTCATCCCACTCATCTTGTTCTTTCATGACATCGAATGACGGGTAATGGCTCACGTAAGACATCAGATCACCAGACCTTCCAATAGATCGCGATCAGCCCGAGGACACTAAGCGCAGTGAACATTAACGGCAGTGTGACAGGAGGACCGATGAGAAAATTTCGTAAAGCCCATCCGCCTACTCGAATCCCGACTCCGCGAAAATGAAAATAAAATCCAATCAAACCATCGACTACACCGAACCACATAAGAACCATAAACAGGGTATGCAGCCAAGATGCGTTATACCAGGTCAGAATTAAACCAACAATCAGGAAAATAGGTGAGGAAATAACGGGTACCCACATTGCTTTATGGGTAAAATTCTGCCTATAGTGGAACATCGTTACCTGGATGCCAATCACGAGAAAGGCCAAGCTGACAAATAAGATTAGAACTCGGTCAAGCGACCATGCAGACCAATTCATAAAGGATCCTCTCTTCCATCGCAATGTTGTCGTTTCAAATATTTCCATGGATCCTGAAAAATATTCCAAAAATACGAATCAGGTGATAAATGAAAAAGGTTTGCATACTACGTGGAAATGAAACTAGGGGTACAAGCTCATTCGATCCAAAAACAATCTAATCCCTACGAACCCTTACCAAACCTGTGCACTATTCTTAACCCCATCAGAACAAGAATCCCACTGATCCAGCTTTACATATACATGGCTAACGTGAAGAGCAACAGTCCAATAACGATGAATGGTCGTCTACCAAATCGATCCAGCATCCTCCCAACGATCGGACGAAAAATAACGGCAGATAACATAAATACACCCATCGATAGACCGACTTGTGTTTCGTTACCGCCAATTTGTTTTGATGAACAAAGGAAGCGTCGGATACAGCATATAAAACGCGTTGAAAAGGAAAAACATCCCTATAGTCATGAGAATAAATGACTTGGCCTATAAGCGTTCCATGTATGTACATCCTTTCTTCAGTTAAATACTGCTAAAGGGCTATATAATCCCAATAAAACAAAACGCTACCGACACCAGCTTGTCAGTAGCGTTTTGAAATTTTCTCAGCCTCTTCCCGAATCCGATGTCGCAAAGACTTCGGTTCCAGCACCTCGACATCCCCGCCCCAGCTCAGGATATAAGGCAGCAGTTCCTCTGGCTGACGGACAAGAAAGTGAACTAAAAGTTCGTCCCTGCAATCCTCAATCGATTCCAAATAAAAATGACATGTCTCAGCGATTTTGTCTGCAATTTCGGGATTAGCTCGAAGCAACACCTGAACGTTACGGTCGTCTGGCGGACGGTAATTGTTAAGGTTAAACCCATTTGGTATGAGAAAGCGATCCTCCAATACGGTAAGCCCCGTCATCCGAGACAACCGGAAATGCCGAATTTCCTGCCGCAAGTCGCAATGTGCAATCAAAATCCAATTTCCCTGAACAAGCACCAGTCCGTAAGGAGCGACATCACGCGTACTCTTCCGATTGCCATCCGCTTCCGGTATTTTTTCAGATACGTCATACGTAATTTGCGGCATTCCATAATGGCCCGCCTCGCTTGTCCGATGTAGTCCTTTTCCCTCCAGCTGGTAATCGGCTCGCCGGCCTGAAGAAGACGCATCGTTTCTCGAACGCGCGACGACTCACCGCGCACTCGCTCCGGCAGAATAGCTTCAATTTTACGTCTAGCCATCTTAGAAACATTTCCGTAATCTCCATCCAACCGCTGCTCGATAAAGTCAATACCCATAAGCAAGGTTACGGCCTCTTCAACAGAAAACCCGACCGGAGGGAGAAAATATCCTGCCATTAGGGAATAACCATGCCCGGGAGACCCCACAATTGGAACACCCATTTCGCTAAGTGTATGTATGTCTCGATATATAGTCCGCACGCTGGTCTCAAATAGAGACGCCAAATCTTCCGCTCTCAATACCTTGCTTCGTTGTAGCTCAAGCATTATGGCGAGCTGCCGATCGGTTTTGTTCATTCTTAATTCCCCCGCTGTTCTTCAAGCAAGTCCACTTCGTTTATTCTACCACAGCAAACAGCAAACTGCTTGTTAGCGTGATAACGGAACCGATCGCGATCCTCGAGCTGTTCGACATGTATCCATACAAGAAAGAGTAGAACTTTATTCCATAAAAATGAAAATCCGCAATTGACGTCTCCTTTAATTAGATATGTTCTTGTCACCTGACATTAGATGTTGTTCGGCGACATCCCCCTTTTGTTTGGGAATACTTTTCTTATACTTGGTAAATACTTCATTAAAAGTAACTTACTCATGCCAAGCGGGGATTGATAAATGATACAAAAGAATTTGCCCTTTGCTCTCATCATGATGACATTAATGATGTCAGTCGGTTTGGTGAATCATGTTCAAATCGTCCCTTTGTTATTAGAAACCGCCAAAAGAGATGCCTGGATCAGTATTCTCCTATTGATTGTGCCTTTCTGCTTGTTCATGATACCGCTATATTATATATGTAAGAAAACGAATGGTCTGAGCATCCAAGACTGGATAAAGCACAACTATGGTCGAATAGCCTCCATCCTTTTTCGAGCCATTTGGTTGGTTTATTTTATTTTTTTCGTATTCGTCGCTGTAAAGGATACGGTCATGTGGACCCATGTCTCCTATTTACCACATACGCCTGTTCTTGTAATTGCTTTCTTCTTATGCGGGTTAAGCGCAGTGGTCAGCGTATTTGGCATACGCATGATTCTGATTGCCAGTGGAATATTTTTGCCAACTGTTTCCTTACTGGGCTTTTTCATTACCTTTGCTAACCTTCCAAATAAAGACTACTCAAGCATATTCCCCTTACTCGAAAACGGTTGGAATCCTATAATAAAAGCTTTGATCTATGTAGGCGGCGAGTTTTCGGAGTTGATCCTCATTACTTTTCTTAGTCAGCATGCTTCTAAGAAATCATTATGGTTCTTTATTTTGCTTGCTTTGATGATAGCTTGTATCGCTCTTGGTCCCACGCTAGGTGCCATTGCGGAGTTTGGGCCATTAGAGGCGGCCAAACAACGATA
The DNA here is from genome assembly GCF_027789125.1 of Paenibacillus aestuarii. Lineage (GTDB taxonomy): Bacteria > Bacillota > Bacilli > Paenibacillales > NBRC-103111 > Paenibacillus_E > Paenibacillus_E aestuarii. The sequence continues at coordinate 28,221 of NZ_JAQFVF010000025.1, forward strand.
TCCTTCTTTTGAGGAATGGAGACTTCTCCATATCGGGCATTTCATTGAGCATATGGATTATGCATCCATTTATCCGTGGATCACCGGCGCATCCATTCGTATGTCACTCGGCATTTGTTTAATCCTTGATCTTGCAAAATTGAATCAACGGCGGACTCGAGCAATAGCCGCTTCAGTTATTGGCGCAGGATTCATGTTCGCTAACCTGCTCCCAATTAGTGATTACGATTTTTTATTATTCTTACGCGATTGGTACTTTCCAGCAGTACTCCTGTTCCATTTACTTGTCGTTATCGGTCTATGCGGGCTTATCGCTTTATTAAAGCGCAAAAACGTAACAACATAGTCAAAAAAGGTGGTTCCACTATGCTGCAGCAAGATCTCCCCTCCAATCAGACCATCGATTCTTTGCAGGAGCATTCCATCAGACAGCTGTTCAAAAGCAGCCAGGATGTTCAAATCGATCAAGTATTTATGAAATTTCATGACTCAGAGCACAGCGTTATTTTAATATATTGCATCGGCTTAGCTGATTCTAAGCAAATCAATAATTATGTAATGCTCCATTTGGAGAGCATGATTGAGCTTCATCCGGACGAGCAATCCCTTGAGCGCTATGGACCTCTGCGATTGAAGAGGTTGAATGTGAAAGACAATGTTGATACTTTAACTGCACATGTGTTTACTGGTGACTTAATCATTTACTTAGAAAAGTCACACACCTTTTATTCTCTGGTAATCGCCGATGCTCCAAAACGTAATCCTGAGGAATCTGCCTCCGAGGTTTCTATCAAGGGGGCACGCGACGGTTTTACAGAGGACTTGGATACCAACGTTGCCTTGGTTCGGCGCAGAATAAAGTCAGCCTCTATGAGCTGTGAGTATTTTACTGTCGGGAGAAGAAGTCAAACCAAAGTAGCTTTACTGTATATGAACGATATCGCGAATCCAGAGTTGATTCAAATGGCCAAAGAACGCCTACTTAAAATCGATGTGGATGTTCTACATAACAGTAGCCAGTTGGAAGCGATGCTTGCTGATACTTCGATATCGCTATTTCCGTTAATCGATTACATTGGGCGGCCGGATTATGTGACCGAAAGCTTAATGGTCGGTCGGTTTGTATTTTTAGCTGACGGCTCCCCAAATGCCATCATTGCACCAGTTTCTTTTGCAGGAATTCTAAAGACTCCAGAGGATCTCTATTTACCGTTTCAGTTTGTTTCCCTTGAAAGAATACTTCGAATTTTTGGCTTTTTTATCGGAACCCTTTTGCCAGGCTTCTGGATTTCCTTATCCGCTTACAATATAGACCAGCTCCCTTTCTCTTTGCTGGCTACAGCAAAAATCGTAAGGGCCGGTCTTCCTATGCCCTCCACACTCGAATCGTTTTTTATGGTTATTCTTTTTGAGGTTTTCCGGGAAGCAGGCATCCGATTGCCCAAATCGGTCGGACAAACGGTCGCCGTTGTCGGCGGGTTAATCATAGGTGACATGTCCGTCAAAGCCGGGATCACCTCTCCCGTGATGATCGTGGTCGTATCGATCTCTACGGTTGCATCATTTATGCTGATTAACCAGAACTTAAACGGTACAGCGACCATACTAAGGATTTACGTCCTTATCATGTCCTGTTTTTTAGGCATCTTCGGATTTATCCTTGCCTTTATTTGCATCGTTTTTTATATGTCCGCCTTGGAGTCGTTTGGCATCCCATACTTTTCTCCGCTCTCTCCCCCCGTTTGGAAAGAGCTGATACCTGCTATCGCGAGAGAACCTATTATTCGAATGAAAAAAAGATCCAGCGTACTTCACCCGAAGGATTCCACCCGTGGAGGAGATGATGCTTCTTGATTTTCAGCCGCGTACTGATACTGTTTATCGCTTGCAGTCTTCTTACAGGCTGCTGGGATCGAAGAGAGCTTCAAGATACCGTATTCGTAGTTGCACTTGGCGTGGATTATGAAGAAGGACAATATACCGTATATTCCCAATTGATAGATTTCAATAGTGTTGCAAAGCATGAGACAGGGGCAAAGGTTGCGGAATCCACATGGATCGGTAAAGCCACTGGAAGCAACCCATTTGTCGCTTTTCAAACCTTAAATCAACTTACATCCCAACAGCAGCTATATTTAGGACAGGTTTCAGCTCTTATCTTAACAAGCCGTGCGCTAGAACAAAACGTTGAAGACATTTTAGAAGCGTTATATCGATACCGAGAGCTTCGCTATAATTTATGGATATTTGGGTCGGAAGAACCCATTACTTCATTACTTACTTCAAATTCTCTCTTAGGTCTCTCTCCAGAGTTGACGGTCATCCATAATCCAAAACCGGCTTCTGCCAAAGTAGCATGGACTCAACCGGTTAATGTAAGACAATTCCTTAAAGCCTATAGAGAGCCCGGCGAAACCGCATTTATCCCCTCTCTATCGATAAACAAATTATGGAGAACAAAGGACAAGAAGGAAGATGTAGCTTATATCGACGGACTCTATACTTTTTATCAGAAAAAGTATAAAAAGAAATTCCTGCTTTCAAAAGTGGAAGGAATTCGTTGGATGAACAAACCTTCACAAGAGATTTTACTGCAGGTGAATAATCCACAATTTCAAGCAGCCTTTTTGGTTAGGTATACGCATCGACGTGTGAATTGGAATGACGCAAACGGACAGCTTCAATATATCTTGGACTTAGATGTTAAGGGCAGCATGGAGATGGCGAACGGTCCTTTCACCAAGGAAGAGCTTAGAGCAGCGGCGGATAACGCGATTCGTAATGAAATCACCGAAACGTTTCAATTAGGTCAAAAATCGCAAACAGACTTACTTAATCTGGGTAAGGAATTGTACAAACATGACCTTCCAAAATGGCGAGAAATTTACCGTACCCCGGAGGTTAAACCAACATTGAAGGTGAATATTCATTTGTTCCTGGAGCATTCCGGAACATATAAGGCGAGTCGGGACGAGTAATTAAACGGTGTTTAGCATCGCTTGATGCGTAAACATTGAACTGCGTTCCTCCCCCCCATATTTGCTTATATGAACAAAAAAGTGACCCGCAGCAACGGGCTGTGGGTCAAAATTATTTATATTATAAAGGGAGGCAGTTTTATTATAGGCTTAGAGCGCGTACCTCAACCTGATGACAAGGTGGGGGCTGTTTGGCGCTTACCGAAGCCACGGCGGCCTCCTCACTACTTTGATTGAACTAACGATCCCCGATAGTTCAACAATCACGCCTCTAACGAATCTAATAATGTTGTTTTATTTTCTAAGAGTGGGAATAAGTCTATGGTGTTTTAATAATAGATCCAGTCCGTCTGTTATATCGTTAACAACGATATGACTAGCCATTAGGGTTGCCGTTGCGCATCCTTCTTTGCCAACTATTGCAATTGCCAGATCAGCTTGCCGAAACATTAGCTCATCATTTGCGCCGTTACCCATAGCTGCAACGCCATCTGGCAATAGATTAGAAACAAAACTGCGTTTTTCCTCTCGCTGGTCTTCTGGACCGATAATCTGTAGTTTTACTGGCAATCCGTCACATTCTTTTGTTGCACTTCCATTACTGTCAGCAGTTAACACATGGATCGTAAACAGTTTTTCTAAATATAAAAGTCTTTCCCTTACGCCCTGTTGCAGTTTTCCATCCAAAGCTATTGTCCCGTTAAAGTCTAATACTAAATGCTTAATACGAATTTCTCCATCTCCTGGGATGTGTATTTGCATAATTCACTGCTCCTATGTTTCATTTAATTGTTAGTTAACAGTCCTTGTGGTCAATGTTGAACGTGTAATCCAACGCACAATTATAACAATTTACAAGTTTCTTTAGTATTCCGCATAACTGTCAGTTACTTTACAGATAAATTACTCGAACTACTTCTTAAAAAGCTGACACAGATTTAGGATTTCCAAATCTCAGAGCAACTTGTCCAGAAGGTGGAGAAACAGAACTCTTTGGTGGAGACCATATGTGGGTCCCAACAAATTCTATTGGGAATGCTTCGGGTAAATTCTCAGCCCACCAAGCCAGAATCCAACATCTGAGATCGCTTCTTCCAGTATCTCTAATTTTTCCTTCACCGTGTCCCATCTCTAAAAGTATGTAACCTCATTTAGATAATTCACTAGATAGTAGCTTCAAATTCCCACATTTGAGGTATTCGTCAAATAATTAAACAATCCTGCGGTTCTTCATATGAAGAAAAAAGAGCTGCCGCAATTCAATGAATCGAACAAATGAAACAAATACATTTTTCACCTCTTGCAGATTGTAATCTTGAAGTTTAATCGTAATGTCCCACAACTCCAACAACGTATGGTCCTCTTAGCTTGCCCGCGGGATTGCTATCGCTTCTGTTGCTATTCGATGGGAAGTTACAAGCAGCGATCACAATATCATTTCTCCCTCTGCAAAGGAAGGGTATAATGTCAAACTGTCTTCCCGGGTTAAAGAAGGAAACATTCGCCTGTGGAGTGTCGATAATAAGCGCACGCCCATTTATCAATACGATAGCAAAGTTACCGACGGCCAAGAATAAAGCAGCGTCATTAATTTCATCCATAACCCGAAGTATGGTAAATCTTCTGGCTACCACAGCCGTAGGACCATTCGGATCGTTTTTTCCCCATAAATAGGATTCACCTGCTTGCGGTACAACCCACGTCGGGTTTCGATTGATTGGCAGCCCGTTAACCCAAGAAGTAATTCCATGCCACCGTGCTGTCTGAAATGTCAAATTTTAAATTGATCTCGTGGCGTTAGACCATACATACTTCCCCCTCCATGAATAACCTAGCTAATAGCTCTCCTCTCGATCATCCCTTTCTCCCATCTTGAATGAAGCGAGGTTATTCATGACAAATTCCTATACAAAAACTAGAATTCGCAAAATCACCCGCCATTTCGGTCTGATTCCATTGAGTTCAAAGTCAATCGCGTCATTTTACCGAAAAAACGCCATCATCCAGATACAAACGGAAAGTGGAACCTATGCGATAAAACCCTTTTTTCGGAATTTATTCCTCCGATCGAGTACAATTCATCAGATAAAAACAACTGCAAACTATATACAACTCTTGATGGAAAGCGATTTCAGCTATATGCCCAAATGGCTCACGAGCAATACCGGAAAGTTATGGACTTTAAACCAAGGAAGACCCTTCTATATAACCACTTGGATAAAAGGAAGGAATTTGGAAAACCAAACAGATTTTGAAGAGCTCGGCCGGGCCCTTGCAACCCTACATACAACATCCAGTCGTTTCATTTACACTAAGGGGCCTTTCACAACTAAACAAATCCGAATATGGAAAATTCAAGACCGCCTGTTTCGTAGGCGAATGGCAAAGGCAATCCAATCGAATAAACAGAACAAAAAATGGTACAAAAAACATGAAAAACACTGTAAAATAATTTCGGATCGGGCCTGGGCCGACTTAAGGAACCCGGAGATTGTAGACCTCTTGGAGAAGGAATTGGACCGTCCCGCATTAATACACAACGATATTACTTCGCCTAATGTCATTATTTCTGATGACAACAAGCTTTTCATCATCGATTGGGATCATATTAAGGTTGGCTCCATCTACGTTGATATAGCCAAGGCTCTCATGAACACAACTCAATTTAATCCCGATTTCATACAATCGTTCTTAAAAGGGTACGAAGAAATCTATCCTTTAGAAAAGACTGAGCGCAAACTAATTTCTTCCTTATATAGATTGCCCCGGGAAGCTTGGCAGGCCACTCGGTTTCCTAGTAGTCCTAGAAGCCGTGAAATGCTAGACATTATGGAACAAACATGGCTGCTCCGATTGAAAGCAATAGATTTATTAGAGGAATGGATAAATCAATAAGGGGAATTGAGAATGAGGGTATCCATTGGGTCAAGGGTAGAACAAATGTATGGAATAAAAATCAGAGAAACTTTTCAAATACAAGATGTTTAGAGGATTCGAACCGCTGACGCGAGCTACTGTTTAAAAAGTTACGTCTTTCCTGAAGAGGAGGTTCGTTTTATCACCCGCATCTTATCCTGCATGGATGAGCATGGATTTACCCGTGGTCAAAAGGTTTATCCTACATTGGAGCAATCCGCCTATATGACTCATGACGGCATTTCGTACACGTTAACGAATTGGGTAGACGGACAGAGACCGGACTTTATAAGGAAGATAGACTTAAAGAATGGAATTCGAACTTTAGCCAAGTTCCATTCTATTGCTGAAGGATTCCCTACAGCCGAAGCTCCGGTCGCAAGAATCCGATATTCGGGACTGAACAATGAAGTTTCGGAATATAAACAACTGCTCAGCCAGTACAAAAATTCAGGGCATTTAGCAGCGCTCTGTGAGGAAGTGCTGGGCTATTTACATCAGCCAAAAGTCTTAGTGGCCATCGATGCAGAACAAAAGGCTTCCGCATTTATCCATGGCGATTACAATTATCCCAATCTGATTAAAGACAAAAGACAAAAATTACATTTGATCGATTTTGATAACAGTTCTCTCCACACAAGAATGAAGGATTTGTCCCATATTCTTCATCGAAATTTTGTTTGGAACGGTTCGGAGATGCTTCGTTGGATCGACTACTATCAAAGATACCGACAATTAAGCTCTTCTGATTTAAACCTCCTACATGCGCTTTTATCTGCCCCTTACCATGTAGTCCGAAACATAAGAATCGGCGGCATTCGTTTGGCCAAGCGGGTTATTCCAACATTAGCTCATATGAATAAATATCAACGTGAGCTTAGGAGTTTATTGTAATCCGAACAGTCATACCATACCCTTACACATCGCAAATAGCCGATTCAGTCTAGAACTAATAAATACCGTATAATTCAGCGAACGAAGGCGTAGTCAATTAGCAGTATAGTTCCGATACTAACAATTTCTAGAACTTTCCCTTGTAAAGCTTCGCCTCGCTGGTACTACACCAATGTACAAGAGCTAGTTTTAGAATCCTTATAATAGTGAAACCCGCCAGTAAGCGGGTATTTTTTTTCTTTTCCGGGACATTTTCTATATAACTCTGCTATTTGCGGCGGACAAAAAATACGGTTCCTCCACTTCAGATGGTCCGTGGAAAGATAAATGATTGGTATAATTTGGAATACTCGATTATTTTATATAACCTGTCCAATCAAAATCTAATAACTTCTAATATGTATACATAGAGGGGGTGATAGGAATGCGTGCAATGCGTGCAATAGAAAAGTATCAGATCAATACAAACTTGATACCCAATTTGCCGCAAATCCCTTTTAGGAAGGGAGTTGGGCAATACGAAGGGGTCGTCATGCATGCAACAGCTGTTTATAATGATACGGCAACTGGGGAGAGGAGTTACGAAACGACTCATTTTGAAGAGGCTTTCGTTCATACATTTACGGATGAAACGCAGATTCTTCAGGTTGCCGATTTCAAATATATCTCTTGGAATGCTGGGCAAACCGCGAACCAACGTTATCTAGGGAATGAGCTTTGTCAAACTCACGATCACAGTAAGTTTCTGCTTGCTTATGACCGATGGGTATGGCTGGCGGCGTACCAACTTTACCAAAGAACGTTAGGGGTAATCGATAATGTGACGCTGAATTCACATATGCAAGTTACTGAAAAATGGCACGAAAGCACTCATACTGACCCGATCGATTATCTGGCGGAACACGGCAAAACATGGGCCGACGTCGTTCAAGACGTAACCAAATACTTCAATCAATTTCTAAAGGAGGAAATTGCAGGCATGACGGTTGAAGATGCGAATAAGCTGATTGAGATTCTAAAAGGTATTTATAACGCAGGTTTATCTCAGGATGAGGTGCACCGATTAGCAAATGCTTTGCGGAAAGCATCCGGACAACCACTGGAATAAAACAGAATAACCAAAGGAGCCCAAGGACAAATTCCCTTGGGCTCCTTTGATGAGAAAACTCATGACAGAGCGAACTCAAAGTCTATAATAGGCTTGGTTTTAATTTGTTTTTTTGCCGCCTTAACTCCTAAGAATGACCGACTTATTTCCGTGAGGCAAGCCATCTTAGGAAAGCGTGTCTTATTGAGCTATCGTTTCCCGTTAGAATGCCTGATATATGAAACAGCTAAATAAGCACATTTATGCATCAACAACTCAAGACCTAATTTAGACGTGTTCAACATTGCTAAATGGCTATCAGACATATTTTTAGTTGTTTTCATACTTCCAGCTCTCCCAGCTCTCCCATATTGACTCATCATGGCCATCCGTCACTACTAAATCGAATTTTTGGGAAAACATTTCTAGAGAATCTTTTGCATCTAAAAGCAGAAACTGTCCCATCTCTTCTCTCACCGTGATTCCGATATCCTTTAATGCCTCCATCACTAAAAAAGGCTACCGATCATACACGGCAGCCTCGTTGTTCTTTTAATGGATACTCTTCAGCTCGGCAAAGACCTGATGGTCAAGCAGAACATCGCCAGCAGCACAGGAATCTTCCAGTTGACTGATATTTTTGCAGCCAGAAATGGGAAAGACAGGGAATGGATGAGCAAGCAAATAACCTAGTGATATTTGGGTCATCGTAAGCTCTAATTGCTGAGCGATCGATTCGACACACTTCAGCATACGCAAATTCTTATCATTGCAGAGCTTCCATACCTTTTCATTTTCTGGACTCGGTTTAAGCAGCATTTCACTTTTGTAACGACCACTGAAAAAGCCGGATGCCTGTGAATTGTAAGGGATCGCAGGTAGGCCCGTTCCTTCGTGATAGGTGAGCTCATTTTCGTCCATCGTCACCGTCGTGGGATCATTTCCAGGAGAATATGAAGCAAGGCTCCATTTGGTTTGGCTGGCAGCAAACCCTTGCACTCCTCTACTTGCTGCATAATGGTTTGCGGCTTCAATCCGTACCGCCTTCCAATTCGAACATCCAAAATATCTAATTTTCCCCTGTTGCACCAACGCATTCATCGTATCGATAATATCTTCGACAGGTCGTTGTGGATCGTCCCGGTGAAGCCAATACAGATCGATAAAATCGGTTTGCAAATGCCGAAGGCTCTGTTCCACGTCGTAAATAATCTCTTCCCTGCTTAAGCGTGGTATATGCATTGTCTCCAATTCGGGGTGAGCCCCTTTGGTTGCTAGAACTATACGGTTGCGGTTGTTGCGCGATTTCAACCATTGCCCGATGAGCTTCTCGCTGCGACTTAGTTCGCCTGGCAACCAATCGGAGTATACCTTCGCCGTATCCAGAAAATTGCCTCCCCTGTCTAAAAAACGGTCCATGAGTTCAAAGGATGTCTCTTTGCTCACGGTCTCGCCGAAATTTGAAGTGCCGAGGCAAATGACGGATGGCGTTAACTCCGTTCCAGGTATGTTTCTGTTTCTCATATTAACCTCCACCATATTCTCAATTTCGTATAGGGATATATAAGAATCACAAGATGACATTAACTTATTCCTTGATTATACAAGGAGTTGGCATCATCCGGAACTGATTTCTACGACATCAAAATAGTTCACTTAATTATTATCTGAACAGTTAGTCTGCTAGTAAAATCGAGTGTTGCCGGAAGTAAACATTAACCAATTGCAGCAGACCATTAAAAAGTACGACTGGTTTGTGGAACTAAATGCTTGACCGGCGTTATTGGCTATCGGTCTACCGGAGACTCTAAACCCTTGCTAGTGACTCCAATCCTCAAAAGGAAACGATAGTTCTTTCCAGAAACGTTTGCCTCTTGTAATATGATAGGAAGAAGAATCAATTGAAACGAGGAGAGAACATTTTGCTGAAGACTTATCCTGAAGACTTTCAAACGTATACAGCCCGTGACGGCGCTCAACTGCCTTATCGTTTATTTGCAGGTCCTTCCGATGTTGTCCTGATTTTTCTCCACGGTATTACAGAACCCAGCCTGTATCTAAGGGAACTCGGCCGCTATGTATCCGAGAACGGGATTGCCACCGTATACCTTCCGGATCTGCGAGGTTATGGCAATCATCCCATTCGGCGCGGTGACATCGACTACATCGGTCAACTTGATGATGACATCGAGGATCTGTTTCGTTACGTTCAAAAGCGCCATCCTGGGGCGCGAATTCTTATTGGCGGTCATTCTGCGGGAGGGGCAACCGCGCTCAGACAAACGATTAGACCTATTCACCAGGACATTGAAGCCTATTTGCTCATATCACCAGCACTTAGCCCGAATGCGCCGCTGGACCGAAAAGGCGGATCAGGTAACGAATCCAAGGTAAGCATCCCGCGCTATTTGATGTTAATGCTGCTTAATAAAATCGGAATTCAACGATATAACCACACAGTGGTATACCGCAGGCTGACACCGGTTGAAAAGCTGCACGGGACGGAATCTTGCAAACTCAGCTATCGCCTCGCCTTGTCTCGCATGGTCGCCAATGATTATGGCAACTATTTGTCACGATTAACTCAACCGGCATTCGTCATGGTCGGTGCGGATGATGAGGTCTTCGACGCGAACGCCTATCAACCGCTTTATCAAAAGTTTTGTAAGGCGGAAGTCCGTATCATTCCTGATCAAAATCATGACTCCATCGTAAAAATGCAGCCAGCACTCTCTATTGCAGGGGACTGGCTTAAGAGGCATGCAGGCACTCTTGAGTCGCAATAAACAGTGTGCCCCTCTCTATGCCTTCAGCTCCATGATAGAGCAGCCTCGCCCAGTTACATGATCCAGTAAAGCCGTAGGTATTTGCCTACGGCTTTTTATATTCACGTCCCTCTGCCTCGCTTACTATCCCTTCATATCACATTGATCTAGTACCGCTGCACCTTACCCGGCTTTCCTTTTCTAGCAGCCCCATGATGGGCGTACCGTCTGAGGTCATGTAAGAAAAGCCAAGCAGCGGAAAGTCTCTGTAATCACCAGCAAACGAATGGGCTCTTATCCAATCCTGCAGGATGAAAAGCACATACATTAATAGGGTTAAAGCGTTGCCCTCATTGCCACAAGCGTTGGTGGCTTTTTCATAAATTTTGCTTCTAAGAGTAAGGAGTAATGTCAGGATGAAACCATATCATGTGGTCTGGAAAGGACCTGTTCACAAAGCGAGCGGTCTCGGAAATGCAAGCAGAGCGTATGCGCGCGCGTTAATTCGGCAGGGGGTTCGTGTTAAGATCGGTGCAGCAAGAACCAGAAAAAATTCAGCCGGCGGCAAGAAGGTGCTCATCTATCACCATGTGCCAAACTCGATGAATATCAAGCGGGAGCGAAGGGCTTATGATTTCATTATTTTGAATACCGTTTGGGAAACGAGCAGAACTCCACGGAATTGGCTGGCGAATATGAACAAGTTTGATGCGATATGTGTGCCCTCGCAGCATAACAAGAAGGCATTACGTAATAGCGGCGTCAAAGTCCCGATTTTTATTGTTCCTCATGGCGTGAATGCCAAAGTCTATCATCCAAATAATAAAAAGTTGCCTGTACCGAATACAGCAGGCAAGTTTACGTTTGTCTCTGTGTTCGGCTTTCAGCACCGGAAAAACCCGGAGGGACTTTTAAGGGCCTACTGGGAGGAGTTTTCCGCCAAAGATAACGTGATCCTCGTTATCAAAACGAACGGATATGCGGCGTATGAGAATGAGAAATGGATTAAGTCCAGAATCCTGCAATACAAAAAAAGATTAGGCATCTACAAGGATACAGCTCCGATTAAAGTCATCGCCCATCGGCTTCATGAAAGACAGCTTAGAGGGCTGTACACGCGGGGGAATGTCTTCGTGCTTCCCACCCGCGGCGAAGGCGTAGGGCTGCCTTATTTAGAATCGCTGGCAAGCGGTGTACCGGTCATTGCTACCGGATGGGGCGGGCAGATGGATTTCCTGACAAGTAAAAATTCGTTCCTGATCCCTTATCGGCTACAGAACCCGCTAACGAGCATGAGCAGCAGGCATTCCATTTCGCGAACTTTTGGCTACCTGTTTGCGCAAAAGGGACAGCTATGGGCAGAACCGGACCTGCCCAGTTTGAAGAAGATCATGAGACTTGCCTACGAGAATCCTGGTTTGTGTAAGCAGAAAGGTCTTCATGGCAGGAGGGATGTCCAGGCTTTATCCTGGGACCGAGCGGGGGCGAAGATGAAACGCGTGATTGAAACTGTGATTCGTTTCAAGAACTAGTTAAAGAACGAGCTAGCGTTGACATCAAAGATCTCCTCTGCACCAGCACGAAAAAGCAAATAGCGGAAGTAACTCTTCCGCTATCTTTAGCATCCCTTATGTCATTCAAACAAACGATTCAACAGGATCAAGATGATGGTATGGTAAGTTTCATTATATCAGTCGAGGCTGTCTTCATCCGGTGGGGTTTATCTTGAAGCAACTCGTCGTTAAAATTGGGGGGGTTTTGACTTATTGCATTCAATAATAATAAAAAGTAAAACAAGACATCTTCGTTGAGAGTGCATCAATTCGATTAGACGCCTCCATTATTTATACGGCCTCTTAAACACAAACCAAATAAAAACCACCAACGCAACTATAAATATTGCCATAAATAGCAAAGTTCCATGTGGGGCCGCATGTAATTTTGTGTCGCGGCCCATTCCTCCTGCCATGTTAATCACTTCCTATAATCAAATAGCTGTGCTTTTTCTTAAAATATTCATTTTCTCCATTGATCTCTCAACAAATTCAAATACCACATAGACGCCGATTTATCGGGACCTAGGATTAGATAATGCCTCCTATTCGATCTATGCATGCTCTAGTTTGATAAGCAGCTATTTAATATAGTTAATTTAACTTCGCTAATTTCGTTTGAATATTCTTTTCGAATGCTTCCAAGCGTTGAAGCTGTTTTTCATATTTGCTTATTTTCGCTTGTTGCTGTCTTTGTTTCGCTTTCTCTAACAATTTCTTCGTGTTTTCAATTGATTTTTGAACATGAGATAGCTGCGCTTCCAAGCTTTTCTTTTGTGATTGAACACTGTTCACAGATCTATGTACGGCCTTTTGTTGAGCTGCAGTTGGATGCGTGGTTGCTACTTTCGTTGCAGCAAAAGCTGACAATGGCATTGTTAACACGATTGACGTAACCGCCGTAGTTAGAATGATCTTTCTCAGTTTTTGATGATTCACGAAAAATCCCTCCATTTTTATCTATTCGATGCCTTTTATCAGTTATTATAGTCAAACAAAATTAAAATCCAATGAGAAAGCATGTCCTTCTTAATTGAAAAAGGAATAGTTGCCGCGGGCTCTGCTCCCTTCTCGTTCTTCGAATTAAGAGGTCAACCAGATTTTACTGGTTGACCTCTTTTGTCTTTGGTGAATTTAGCAGTTGCCGGGGATAGATCGACCCGCCACCCACCGCCTTGCGGGAACATTCCGGTCCTAACAACCGGCTCGCGAACGGATCGATTGGTTGCAGTATGGCGGCGTCATCTCCCGCTTCCTTATTTGTCAAGAATAATTTCTTCAGTACATTCTCATCGTTTTCTAATAAACAAGCCCCTTCCCACTCCAGCTAACGGTTTCCGACACCTCAAACAATTTTTAGGAGATCCCAACTGTGCTAAACTAGGTTCCAGATACGGATGAGCTGTACACAACCTTGAGGAGGGGAACAACTATGAAATTACATCAAGTATGGAACAAGCGCTTGGCTATCTTGGCACTCGGGACAACCATCGCCATCTCAGGTGGTGTGATCAGTAGCCCTCAGCTTACTAAGGCTGATACGATATCCGCTTCCGCAACTTCGACTTCATCTAAAGCCAATGCCATTATTGCATTCGGCAAAAAATATTTAGGTACACCTTATAAATTTGGTGCAAAAGTCGGTCAGACCCGCAATTTCGATTGCTCGACATTAACGAAATACATCTATGGCAAATACGGCGTTAGCTTGCCGCGTACCGCAGCGCAGCAGTCCAAAGTAGGCCGTCACGTATCGAAGAGCAACTTGCAGAAGGGCGATCTCCTCTTCTTTTCCGTACCGGGTCGACCGGGTGTAGGACACGTAGGCGTCTACATGGGGGATAACAAGATGTTGCATACGTACGGAGCCGGTGGTGTAAAAATTACGAAACTGAACTCGTACTGGAACTCGCACTATATCACAGCCCGCCGCGTCTTGTAATTGGCAGGTTTAATGAAAAAAGAACCGTTTATCTCTTAGAGATGAACGGTTCTTTTAGTATAGCCAGAATAAAAGTGATTTCTACCCGGTTTCTTTTTACCATTGTACCAAATCATCTCTGACCGCCTGCACGGGATATGCAACCGACTTCGCTGATATGACAACCCGCTCCTGCTCATATAATCTTGGTCATGATGTCGTAGTCTACGATCTACGATCGTCTTGCCGCCCTTCGGCAATATCAACGCATTCTGTGTAATCGCAGACGTAAAATGCTTGTATTAACTAGCAATTAACGTTTCGCCTAAATCATCCTTATCCGGGAAATAATAATGAATGCTTGCCATACGTATCCCTAATATTCTCTGCAAGTTGCGAACGGCTGAATCCAGCACCCGATGAAAAGTGGGTCACGGATGTGACCGAATTCAAATATGGACATGGTCAAAAAGCGTATTTAAGCGCTATTCAAGATCTCCATGATAAATCCATCATCTTCTATGTTATGGGACATTCCAATAACAACCCGTTAGTATTCCAGACGTTGGAACAACCCTTACAAGCAGCTCCAGGAAATCGTGGATTTCAATACACGTTGTTGGAGTTCAAAAAGCTTTTGAACCAAAATGAGCAATCCCAGAGCATGTCTCGAGTTGGTCGATGCATCGATAACGGCCATTGCCCGATTGCCACTTTCACCATCTTAAGTGCATCTTCCTTTCTTTTACTATGATCTATGATAGTCTAGTCGACTACTGAGGTCGACTATCTTGTCACCTGATTCATACCCTGCACGCTGAATGTTTCGTAAGGCCTTTTATGGCGGTTCGGTGATGAATTAGGCACCTGCACATTCAAATAGTCTTTTACCTACATAAGATAAGTTATCTTATTCAATACCCATTTTTTTAAAGGAGAGGACTAAACGATGAGTATGCAGCAATCGCCTATGGGGGTAAACGTACAGACTTTGCCTCCTCCGCCTTCCTACATTCCGCCAAAATCAACAGGTTCCTATATGATCGACTGCTTATATCAGCCAACGTATGTATGGCTTTTAAACGGCGAAAATTTCTGGTTTATTCCAATTAGTGTCGAGTCATTCGGTACAACAGGTTATAGATGGATGGGATCGTTCTGGATGTTTACGGGAATTGATACTAGCTTCATTGAAGTGGTATCCTGTCCTCCCATACCTACTCTTTATTGATGCCAAAAAGCGGGGCTATTCGCCCCGCCCTCCCGATCATTAGGTGATCAGTGTCTTTGAACGCTGCTTACTCCTTATAAAGCTTGAACGACCATATCCGGCGACACTTGATTCCAATCCTTCTGTTCCGGTGTTTACCCACTGGCTGGAATGCCAAAATCTTTGACGATCATGAACGCCATTTGCCGGCTTTCATCTTCAAAGCGCCTAGATTTCAATGGGGGAAATTTTAGGCGCGATTGCTCGCGTTGGATTTGCTTGGCTCAGAAAAGGTACGTCCTCTTTTTAACATCCCGAATAGAGAAGATGGCTGAGGACTCAAAATCCCTCCACCCATATCCAAATTCAGTACATTTTCAAACAAGACGATTTGATTCAACGCTGTCATTAATTGCTCTTGCTTATACGGCTTGAGACTGAAACAGAGCTGCACGAATGTTTTTCCATTGTGCCCCTCGGATACTTCCTGGTCCGATTTCATTTTAATTTGGCTGAATTGAATGCCGTATTCTCCGAACGTGGAAGTAATCATGCCGAGCACGCGCGGGTCATCCAGCGCTTTAATATTCACTTCCAAGCTTCTGCGGTGTCTCATTAAATATTTCTCCCACTTATTGAACAAGAGTAGGCTGATCAAGACAATCAGCGTTGCAAAAGAAGCCGTATACATGAAGCCGGCACCCACACATAAACCGATGGCGGCGACAACCCAAACCGATGCGGCCGTTGTCAGTCCGCTAATCAGGGAGCCCTGCCTCATAATAGCCCCCGCACCCAAAAATCCAATCCCGCTGATGACCTGAGCGGCCAAACGGGCGGGGTCCATGCTGACATGGGCCTCGGTGGTAAATTCCGAAAAACCATATTCCGACAATAACATAATGGTCGTAGAACCGAGACATACCAAAATATGGGTCCGGAATCCGGCGGCATGATTATGCCACTCCCGTTCCATGCCTACCAAACCGCCTAATAATACCGCGATCATTAATCGAATGAGAATCTCTATATGAGAAATATGCCAAACGCTATTTACAGCCGTCATGATCTCACATCCTCAAATTCAGCAGGGCTGAAATATTCCTTGTTGTTATGGACTGGACACCCCATTCGATAAAACGCTTCATCTGCGACTCTTCATCCACCGTCCATACATAGACATCAAGACCGTGACGACTCGCCATTTGCAGAAATCCAGCATCGACAAGTCGAAAGTTCACGTTCATACCAAAGCAATTTGCCCGCTTCGCATCCTCACAGCTGATCCGAACCGCTTCACTATACGAGGTGGATGCAAATAGCGATGAATCCACGTTCAACAGCTTTCGCAGTTCTTTATTGACGTGATTCACCATGATCGCACGCTCCGTCTCGCAGCCTGAGAGAATGATCTGCTGAATCAATTCATTTTCAATAATGAAACTCGAAACCGGTTCCACACATGCATCCGATTTTAAATCCAGATTCATTTTCATGCCGGAATCCTTTAAGATAGGCAGTATCTCCTCCAAGGATAGGAGACGAAATGTCTCTCCTGGCGCCCCGTGGTGCGCTCTAAGCTCCAACCCGCTCAGCTCTTTATAGCTCGTTTGGGAGATTCGGAATGCGGACCCGTCGGCCGTCTGAACGAGATCGTCATGGGAGAACACAAGCACGCCGTCAGCCGTGATTAAAAGATCTTCTTCAACAAAATCAACGCCCGAATTCAACGCTGATATAATCGAGCGCATTGTATTGTCCGGCGTCCCCATGCATCCTGTATGGGCAGTAATAAGCGGGAATGGCTTCAAGATGGTCACCAACTTTTATGAGAAGTAAATTGCGTTCGTAAATCCGATCATCGTGTTCACATGGTAGAATACGCCGTGGAGTTCTGCACGTAACCAGCGAATCCCTGATAGATCCATGACTTGGCTTTGTGCCGAGTTAGCTCGGCTCACGTTCAGCGTACCGATCTGCCCTCTGTTACTGATCAGTCTGATCTCCAACTCGCGTTCAAGCAGGATCCAGTGTCCGGCTCTGGCCGCAAAATCCACGCCCACTGTCACTTCAGCGAACGAATCGGCGGGCAGAATCACCTCTTCACCGATATCGGCTTCCTGATGATCTGCTGTTCTTACCCGAAGCTGTGGTCTGGGCCCCATCGAAACAGCTGCCGCTCCGCGCTTTAGCGCATCCAATGCAGCCTTCGTGATGCCGGATGATGCCGTAACTTCATCACTCAGGCCAAGATAAGTTGCCGATATAGGCTCTGATACGGGATCTGAAGTGTGCCAATCTCGGCCGCTTGTGGCAGCAATGCGATAACCTTGATTCAACAAGTCAGTCCACATAGCGAAGGCGCGATGATTATTTCGGCGAATTGAAGGAAACAAGCCTGACCATACTTCAATGTAATCGATATCTTTCCATTCAGACACTTCAAATTCCCAATAACAGCCCGTGCACATCGGACTCCCGACGCGGAACGGATGCGCGATGCCAACGAGTCCCCCTTGGCGATGGACGCCTTCAATCCCGCGATGTATATGAAACGGACTTAAATTGCGCCAATCCACATACTCCTGCAAGCCAAGCGTCAGCATATGTCCAAAAAAAGTCGTCCATTCCAGGCCCGGAATCACCTCGACGCCTGTTGAGTCAACGACTTCTTCCCGATTGGATAATCCTGTCATCGTATTATGGTCCGTCAAGGCAACACCATGCAGCCCTAAAGTTTTAGCTGCTTCAGCAAGTTCCCTAAGCGATTGCTTGCCATCGCTGTGGAAGGTATGACAGTGCAGTTCATAAGGCAGCCACTGTTTCATTTCCCCCCCACCTCACCTTCCCACACATGAAGGCGATACTTACACTGCTCAGTCACAACACAATGCAGATTGATCATTAATTTCAGCTGTCCCTTTGGAAAGCTGCCGGGAATAAATCCAGGCGAAGCTTCATCGGCTGTTATCGTTAAATGCTGAACAGGATCATGGCGGTGCCCAGCCCCCCGAAACCCGTTCTCATCGTCCAGCGAAAGGGTAAGCAGATTTTGAAGAGGCAGGAAATCTCGCCATGAATACGAGTCTCTCTGAGCTTCCAGAATATAGCGCGTAAACCCTTCTTCAATGAGGGCTTGCGCTTGACTTTCATCCTCCAGCTTTTTGGGTTCATAGTTGAATTCCAGATGAAGCTCTTGGCACATTTCGTGCAAATGAAACGTATACGTGATGTGACTCTTGGAACAGCTTGGTGTCACCGTTCCTTCCGCTTGCAGCAGCGTCTTCAACGAGAACTCCTCCTTTATTGAAAAAAGACACCTTTCTCCGTAAGAGAAAGGCGCTCTCTTTCATGGCGTGAACCTTAATGTGACGAAGCTTTATCGTCCTTTATCATGGTGCGGATATAGAAATAACCCATAAACGAACATAGTACGAACATAAATACGGCTGTGGCGCTGGCCAACTGTGTCTCCTGATAGACCGAGAAAACCTGTCTCATCGCCACCCCGAGCACTTGTGGAGAATTAGGCCCGATTAAGAACGGGGCTGTAAACCCGCCGATTATTCCCATGAAGCTAAATGTAATGGCGACGAGCATAGTTCGGTAAGTCAGCGGAACGATCAGCTTGAAAAAAATTTGCAGCCGCCCGGCTCCGACGTCCTTCGCGCTTTCGATCAAAGCATTCGGAATCCCCGACAAGGCCGATGCAAGCAGCATCGTGGTGAACGGGATATTAAACCACAAATTCGCTAGAATGATTCCTTTATAATCAAAAATGATTTTAGGTATGTTCTCCACGCCAAATGGCAGCAGCAGCCGGGACAGCCAGCCGTGATTGCCATACATGTTAATAATTCCGTAAGAAGCAATAACGGAGGGCACGAACATCGGAATCATATACATTTTTTTAATGCCGCTGACGATCCTCCCGCTGCTGAAGCGCATGTAGACAGCCAGCGCATAGCCGATCAGCACAACGGCAATAACGGAAATAATCGTAAGCTTCAGCGTAAATAAAATATTGGCGGACATCACTTTATCCGTAAATAATTTAACATAATATTGAAGCGTATAATTGCCGTTATCGTCCTGAAAGCTTTCGTTGATGGCCAAAACAATAGGTGCGATAACAACAAAGCATAATAACAGGAATGACGGAATGACTAGAAAGAGCCCTAACAGCCCTTGTTTCACTTGTTTACTCATTGGCCTGCAACTTCTTGCTGCCAGCGTTTTTGGATCTCTTTACCTAAATCACCAAGGTTAAAAGTACGATACCCCGCAGCCACGTCCTTAAATTGATCCCGTAATTCGGCAGGCATCTCCGACCATTTAATTCCAGGGTAGCCGTACATTTTCTGAACAATTACCGTTTGCGCTTCCGGCGTTAGAACAAAGTTAAGGAATTTTGCTACGGAATCTAGGTGTTCGGACAATTTAGGGGCCATTAAATAGGTTGGACCGCCGGTAAAGGAGGGCTGAATTTGCGTTAACTTAGTCGTGTCCGGAAGCACCTTTTTGCTGATTTGCTCTAGCCCCTGGTCAGACCATGCCGGAATCATATCCACTTCGCCGTTAGCCATCAAATCCAGGGTACCCTGGTTTTTCTTCGGATAGACGCCTTTCTGATACATATAAGGGTGCAGCTCCTTAAGCAATTTAAACCCTTTATCCCACTGAGCCATCCATTTCGGATCCTGGCTTGTATTCGCTTCAGGCGGCAGGAAATTATAAATCGCCGTTTGTACGAAGGAATCACCCGATCCCCCTGTTGCCGGATCATTGTAAGCAAAGCGCCCCGGATGTTGACGAATCCAATCGTAAAGCTCATCAGCCGTTTTTGGCGGATTGCTCACCTTCGCGCTGTTATAGGCCAAGACAACGGCAGAAGCCCGATAAGGAATTCCTTTTCCATCCAAGTTTTTCAAATTGTTTTCATCAATTTTAGCCAAATTCGGGATTTTCGTCTTATCCAGAGATGCCCATAGATCGCTCTTCATCCCTTTGGTCAAATCACTTAAGCTGCTCTCATACAAGTCAATATCGCCGGATTTTTGTCCAGCCTGTTTGGCTGCTGCAATTCGATCCAAGGTGGATTGTCCACCGGAACCGGAGTCAATATAGACTAGCTTGACTTTGATGTTCGGGTTGGCTTTTTCAAACATAGGGACAAGTGTCTCCCAGAGCTGTTTCACATTCAGTGAGCCGGTAAAGTAAAATTGAAACTCATCCTGCTTCTGTCCGCTGCTTGCCGGTTTATTGCTGCCACCAGCGCAGCCCGCTAAGGTTGATAGTACCAATACTGAAGCCGCCGCCAAACTCAACCGTTTTCTCATACTGACCATCCCTTATTCCTCCCTGAATTTGTTTTATTTCTTAGGTTGACTTGCAATCAAATCTTGTAAGTCAATACCTTAGAAAACGTAATCCCGACAAGCTGACCTGCCTGAAGATCTTTGACTGCATCGCGGGGTAAAAACGCTTTCAACGCGCCGCATTCCGTTTCCAATGAAACCTCTGCATAGTGGCCGAGGATCATGACCTGATGAACCTTGGCGGATAGACCTTCTTCCGTTCCGACAAAAATGATATCCTCCGGCCTGATCGCAATCTTTACTTCGCCTTGCAGACTGGCTGTATTGGCGAATTGCAGCTGCTTCACATGCACAAGGCTTCCGTTAGCAGTACCTTGAAGAAAGTTCATTTTGCCAATGAACTGGGCGGTAAACAATGTGCGGGGATGATCGTAAATCTCTTGCGGAGAAGCCATCTGTTCAATGTGCCCCGCATTCATTACGACGATCGTATCGGAGATCGAGAGCGCTTCCTCTTGATCATGGGTAACGAATACCATCGTAAGACCGGTCCTCGATTGTATATCCCGCAATTCTTCGCGCATTTCGTGGCGAAGCTTGGCATCCAGCGCTGAGAAGGGCTCATCGAGCAGCAGCACCGCAGGTTCGAGAAGAAAAGCCCGGGCAACCGCAATGCGCTGCTGTTGACCGCCTGACAATTCGCCCGGATATTTCTTCTCGGTGCCTGGAAGTCTTACGAGTTCCAAAACCCGATGGACGGCTTCATCAATTTCTTTTTTACTCTTCTTGCGAATTTTCAAGCCGAAGGCGAGATTGTTGTACACATTCATATGTGGCCACAAATTATAGCCTTGGAACACCATGGCTGTGGGTCTCTTCTCAGGAGGGAGCTTCAAGACACTTTGGCCTTCGATGAGAATATCACCTGAATCCGGCTCTAAGAAGCCGCCGACACTTCGAAGCACGGTAGTTTTACCACACCCGGACGGTCCAAGCAAGGTCACTAATTGACCCTTTTTGACATCGAGATTAATACCTGAGACACCTTCGCCGGTTTTATATCTTTTGGCTAGGTTTTGAATCGACAGCTGAATCATAGGAGGCTCCTTCCATTCGTTTAGAATCTATTTCATTTGGAAGCCGCTTGACATCACGTCAGCTGATACGAAGCGCTGTGCCGCCAGCAGCAGAATGATCGTCGGAAGCGTCAAAATGATGGAAAATACGGCGCCTGCCGTACTAGGGTAATCCGAAATGATCGAGTACATGACCACCGGCATCGTACGGAAATCAGGAATGCCCACCAGGTAAGTGCCTTGCGCTTCGTCCAGGGAGCTGAGGAAAGTAAAGATTGAGGCTACGGTAATCCCAGGCAGCGCCATCGGAAACGTAATGCTCCAAAACACGCGAAAAGGGCTGGCGCCCACGTCCCTCGCTGATTCTTCCTGTGCTTTATGCACATTGCGGAAAGAGGATGAGGGAATCCACGTCATGTACATCAGCGTGTTCACGATATGAATAAGGACTACACCGAGAAACGTGTTCATTAAACCGAGTTTATAAAACAAAACGGCGATGGAAACATACAAACCCATTTTTGGAAAAGCATGTGTCAGCAAGAACGAGAATAGAAAAATACGGCTTAAAGGGAAGCGGATTCTTGCGAAAGCATAAGCAGCCGGAATACAAAGGATGATTGAGAAAGCGGTTACAACTGTCGCAATAATAAAAGATAAGCTAATGGATTTAATTACTTCTTCGTTGGAAAGTACGAATTTCCACCAATCCAACGACCACGATTGTGGCAATGGCGCCGGATACTGCCACTTTCCCGTAAAGGCCAGCAGCAATAAATTTAATAACGGGCCCATAAAAAACAAGGCAAAAACGACAAGAATGATAAACTCAATAATCTTTCGTTTCCCCAAGGCTTTAAAGTACCACAACATAAACTGCAGATCTCCCCTTTCTGTTTTGCATCATCTTGAATCCATTTGAATTTCATTAACCTTAGGGTAAGCGGTTAACCTACCTGTTCCCTTATTATGAATTTAAATCCTTATTTTATCAATCACTTTTTTAAGATTTTGTAAAGGTATTGACAGTTGACTAGGATGTGTGCTTTCGATTACAAATTAAATAGGAATCATTTCGTCATTTTTCTCGTTAAGCGCTTACCTCATTTTGTCGAAAAAAAAGACCGCATTGCCTTCGGATGCTGATGCGCCCCTCTGGCTACACGATCTACCTTTCATTTATCGCCGATGACGACTTGCGCAGCACAAGGTCCGGCAGCAGCACGACTCGCTGCTTAAGTACTTTTTCTTGCTTGATCTCCTGTATGAGCAAATCAACGGCTCTGCGTCCAATCTCTTGGATAGGCTGGCTAATCGTAGTGAGTGGCGGATCGATGATCGTAGCCAGCGTCGTATTGTCGAATCCGACTACAGACAAATCCGAAGGAAGCTGCAATCCGACTTCCCGCGCTGCCTGTATGGCTCCTATCGCCAACAGGTCATTGCAAGCAAAGACAGCCGAAGGCCGCTCATCTAATGAAAGAAGCTCCTTCATCGTAGATTTACCACACTCCACGCTATAGCCGCTGATCAATACGAGGCCCTCATCTAGCATCACGTTGGAAGCGGCCATTGCCTGGCGGCATCCGCGGATTCTTTCAAGGTTGCTCGTATTGTCCATATCTTCGACCAGAATGGCAATTCGCTTATGCCCAAGCTCTACTAAATGACTGCCGGCGAGATAACCGCCCAGGAAATCATCCACCATGACCGTATCCACGGCTAACGTCGGCATTTCACGAGTGATCAGTACAAAAGGAATATGGTGCTGGAGCATTTTTTTAAGGAAATGGTCATTTTGAATCCGCGCTGCAGAGATAATACCATCTACCCGTTTTTGGGTCAGCAAAGATAAATACTGTACTTCCTTATCAGGATCATTATCCGTACTGCATATAAGCACGCTAAAGCCATATTCACGGCCGCGATCTTCGACAGCCCGGGCAATCTCCGCGAAAAACGGGTTGGCCAAATCGGGTAAAGTAAGCCCCAGCGTATAGGTGCTTTTTTTGGTCAATGCGGAAGCTACCATATTAGGCTCATACTTCAGCTTCTCCATCACCTCATACACATGCTTTCTTGTCTTATCACTTATTCTGCCAGTCTGATTGATGACTTTGGATACTGTGGCTATGGAGACTCCTGCAGCTTGGGCTACATCGTAGATGGTAGCTTTCATCGAATGCCCCTTTCTCTAATAATTCCTATACGAAATCTCACATTTTGAGTCTATCATACGACAGCAACCTCAGCTGTGTAAACTTGAATATGCTGCTTTAATCGCTTATAACAAATGCATCTTCGCTTCAGCCTCGTCCCACGACACCGTATACCCGCTCCCTTTGGCACAAAAGATCGAAGACGAAGTGTAGAGCGGATCCGCGTCCTTCCTGTAACCGATTCGCTTGATCACTTCTTCCGCATTATGGCACAGGTCGTAGCCGCCGAACGTCATATGCAGGCTGCCCCGCCCATGCGTAAAAGAAGCGAGCTCCGTACTATAACTCATAAACGTCGCGACCGGTACCAGGCCTGTAATGACGGCATGCGTGCTCGTCGTTTGCGGTGGCTCGAACTGGCCGTGAGCCTTCTGAATATCGGACAGCACCCTGCCCAGATCGTCCAGCTCGACTCTAATCTTCACGTTGTAATAAGGCTCTAGAAGCACATTGTCGCTCTTCTCCAGCCCCTGTCTGAGCGCGCGGAACGTCGCTTCGCGGAAATCGCCGCCGTGCGTATGTTCGTTATGCGCGCGACCCCTCATAAGAGTAATTTTAATGTCAGTAATCGGCGACCCCGTCAAGAGACCGTGGTGATCTCGTTCAAAAAGATGCAGCCTGACCAGATTTTGGTTACCTGGACTTAAATCGTCGAGATGGCAGGCGCTCTCGAACGTAAGGCCGCTGCCTCGCTCCCCCGGCTCCAAACGCAAATGCACCTCCGCATAGTGCCGGAGCGGTTCGAAGTGCCCGTAGCCGGTTACTGCAGACCGAATCGTTTCTTTATATAAAATCTCCGGACTGCCGAAGGCGACGTCGAGTCCGAAGCGCTCTTTCACCAGCCGCTCCAGCACTTCGAGTTGAATAAGTCCCATGACATTAATGTGGATTTGCTGCAAGCTTTCCTCCCATACAACATTCAAAGACGGATCTTCGTCGTTCAAGATGCGGAATGCCTTCAGTACTTCCTTCACGTTGAGTGATTCGGCAAATACCACCTTGGATTTCAGCGTCGGCACCATGTCGTAAACCAACTTGCCGGTACAGCCACCCAGCCCCTGGCCGGTCTCGGCAGCGGTTAGACCAGTTGCTGCGAACAGATCACCCGCCGCAACCTGATCGACCGGCTGCATTTTCGTCCCACTCACCAGGAGCAGCCGTGTAACCTTATCGCTGATAGGCTCGCCCCCAGAGTTATAGTGGAGTTCGTCCCGCACCTTCAGCATGCCGCTCAGCGCTTTAATAAAAGTCAGCCTAGCCCCGCTGCCGTCATGCCGGATTTTGTACACGTGCCCTCCGAAAGGGGCTTCCGCCTGTTCATCATAGTCCGTCGCCGTTAGCCGGTGCATCTGATCGAAGAACTCCATCACGCCTTCATCCTGCAGTGCTGAGCCCCAAGCGCACGGAAACAGCTGCCGCCCGCGAATCATCACCTGCAGCTCCTGAAGCCAGAACGCCTGATCCTCCGTACTCGACAGGAATACCTCCAGAAGCCGCTCGTCCCGCTCCGCCATGCATTCCATCAATGCCTCCCCGAAGGCGACGTCCGTCAGATGGCCAGTTATCGCGCACACATCGCCCGTCAGCTGCTCACGGATATCTAGAAGTACATTAGCCGTATCCGCCCCGACCCGGTCAATTTTATTGATAAAAAAGAACGTTGGAATACGGTGCTTGTGAAGTAGCTGCCAGACCGTCTCGGTGTGACCTTGGATTCCTTCCACTGCGCTGATGATGAGAATGGCATAATCCATCACTCGCATGGCCCGCTCCATCTCCGGAGAGAAATCAACGTGTCCGGGAGTATCTATCAAATAATAGGTCGTCCCTTTATACGTTAGGATTGCCTGGTCGGCGAACACCGTAATGCCTCGCTGCCGTTCGATGTCGTGGCTGTCAAGGAACGTATCCTTATGGTCGACCCGCCCCCGCTCGCGTATGCTCTGCGTATGGTACAGCAACTGCTCGGCGAATGTGGTTTTGCCCGCATCCACATGCGCGAACAAGCCGATCGTCTTCTTGGTCATCGTATCTTTCTCCTTGTCTCCAGCGAGTTGTCTTTGCTTCTATTATTTCATTCCCATTGAGAAATGGGAAGGGCAACGATTTCAGCTTATGTGCTTTGAAATAGAAAAGATACAAACAGAGGATCAACACACAACGTGTAAAGTCTATCATACTTGATTGCGTAAGAAGAAAACCGTGACCATTAGGGCACGGTTCTCGATCTGAGATTACTCGTTTTTTTTGTTATCTAATGTTCCTGTTATTGTAATAAAACCGCTTAATCGATTATGGTTGCCAAACTTCCCATATGTTACCGTCAGGATCAGCAAACGTTATGTTTGGTCCGCTTGTCACCCGTTCTCCTAAAATATTCACTCCGTTTTCCTTGAAGCGTTCAAATAACTCCTCGATCCGTGGAGTAATAAAACATGCCATTGCATGTGGTTTGCCGCTGTCCAATGACCATGAAAAGCGTAATCGACCACCTCCTTCTTCTGATTTGTGAAGGAACAGAGCGGGGACAACTTGCCTTAAACCAGGCGAAGGCAGTTTTCCATTCCGATCAGGAAAATTCAAAACAGCCGTCATCATCCCAGGCTCAACACGATCGATGTTTGCAGGTTGGTACCCTAAGTTCTTTTGATACCATTTAATAGACTCGTAGACATCATTTACTGGTACGTAAATACAAGTTATACCCGTAATGTCCTCCAATCTTTCTTCCACTTTCATTTCCTCATTTTGCCGCATATCCGTTTCTTCCTCCTCATTATCATAAATAATAATGATCAAAATCTACGCCAAACTATTCCTAACTATACCTTACTTAACATGAGGTGAAATGTCATTTTTTATATTTCTGTCACTTGTTCATTATCCTTTTCTCCCGTTACTCCTTCATGCCCTCCTTCGGGAATGAGATAAAGTTCACGAACAAAAGCCTCTAATCACACTTTTATAGATGTGATAGAGGCTTGTTTTTTACAGAAAATTCAAATTCATCGATATCCCGATCAGCCTTTGATTGGTTGCACGTATTGCATGCGCAGACGCAGTTGTCAGGGGTTGTATGCCCACCTTTGGCGCGAGGTAGCATGTGATCAATCGTGTCCCCGTATTGTCCGCAAAAGCGACATGTATATTGATCCCGCTCCAGAATAAACCTGCGGAATTCCTTATTGCTATACAAACGACGAATCGTATGCCGATTCATCACGATAGCAGCCCGCTCCTTCACTAGCGTTATGGCCAACTCAGGATCGACTTCTTGATGCCACTTGCGGCCGTTGTCAGTTTTGCCGCGCATGTGGATGAAGCCCTTCCGATTCGGTATCAAGCCGATGGCCTTCATCTCCCGTATCGGAGCACACTTGTTGACGATCGGTTCTTCCGTAATCACTGTTGATTGGGTATTCTTATTGACGGCGGTCTTCAATGTATTTGCGGCCTTTGCCTTTGACCGACGCCTTCTTCTCTTCTTCTTTGCAGGTGCAATACCGACGCTCTCGTCTGTCTTACTTGTTTCAGCAGAACCCATTTCAAACAGTTCCCTGTCGTCAACGGTCTTATCTACAGGAACCGTTTGTTCCCGGCGTTTTTTTCGGCAAGCTTTGCAAGCACCCCGGTATGAAACCGCCCCTCTGCTTTTGCCTGTCCTACGCTTAAATTCAGACAGCGGCCTCCGCTGAGTACAATAGGTGCACAGCTTGGTCGGCACAGTGTCGTCTTCTGATATCTGCGGCGGAACGCTAACCGGCACGCTTCCACTTATGCCGCTCAAATCCTGTATCCGTAGCGTATCCGGCTCAAGCACCGGCCTCGCATCACTCCGCATTCTCCCCTTACTTACCATCTCGGCTTGTCAGCCCCGCTTTCTTTGTGTTGACCTTATCATACCACATCCCCGCCAAATATAAGACTCAATCTCAACACTATGTGAATCCAGTGTTAAACTTGTCCATGCAAAAAAAGAGAGGGATACACCCTCACTTCATTTCTATGCAATTAACGTGAAGCATGAAAGCCATAACGCGTTGCTTTGAATGCTTTTGTTTATAAGATCCTTTAATGCTTTATGCCCTTTTAGTGGAGAAGGAAAGCTTTATTGACTTGGCTTAGTTAGCTTATTTATCATTCCAGATTAAAACCCTTTCGGCAGGCAATATACTGCGCCATGAGTAAGTTACTCTACTCTATTTTGTATATAGGTAGAGTCCAAAATCTTGCATAACGGAGGTGTGCCCCATTTGTCGCAACATGGTAGCTATATTACCTCGGTGATAAGATCCGTGAGTGACAACGTGCAGGACCGATTCAGAAATTGAAGTTTTAAGCAAACCAGCATATGGGTTATCCACCACAATCAACTTTTCAATATCTTCTTGGCTGTTGAGAAGTGCTTTGTATCTTTCTGATAAGTCTAAAAATTTTCTTTTCATTTCCTCAATACTTTCCGTTTCCACTTGTTCTCTTAGTTGATTCGTGAATGACATTGCTTCATTCATACTTTTACCTGAGCTAATGTCAAACCATGCGTAATCTACGAGGTAGATATGAGACAACACCTTAGCGACCGAAGAAAAACCACTCTGAATTTCTTTTTGATAAATGTCCTGTGGAAGTTCTTTTAAACGATCAATGATAACTCCATTTGCCCATACGTGATAATCGTACATTTTTATTGCGGGATGCGTCACTTTAAATATCTCCTTTTGCTGAATTTCAGTATTAACCCCGGAAACAATTTGGCTTGAATTTTTCATGAAAATGTCCTCCTTGAAATAAATTCGTTTGTTATGCTTACAATACCAATGTTAAACCATGCACCCTGACAACATTATGTCAGGGTGCATGGGGGAAAAAACTTAATACAATTCGATCGAGCAAAAAGAGAAAGTACCTGCCAAAAATCAGATCTATGTGACCCCGAATTCTATACAATAACGAAAGGATCGCTTAAAATATACAAACAGCCGAAGAAAAAAACAAAAATGCCGAAGTCAGTTACATCAAAACACACTTTCGTTTCTTTGGAGGAATGGAGCCTTGAAGCTAGGATACCGCTCACTGATACGTTTCGGATTTACGATACAAATCTTTAAAACAGCTCTTGCCGCCGCATTATCATGGTGGATATCAACCCTATTTTACCCAAACCCTTACCCCTACTTTGCACCATTGGCCGCAATTTTGACAGTTCAGATTACTATCGCCGATTCCCTTGAAAAGGCAATGCAGCGAATAGTAGGAATTATTCTCGGAGTCTTAATCAGCCTTTTTATCGGGCATTGGATAAGTATGGGGACATTATCTATTTTTTTCGTTGTTTTGGTTGGAACAGCAATACCTAGTGCATTCCGGTTAAATAACCAGATTACTTCCCAAGTAGCTGTAAGTTCGTTACTAGTTTTAGCCTTCGGACATAATCAAGGATATGCTTTCGGAAGAATTATTGAAACTGTGATCGGCTGTGCGGTAGCCATTGGCATCAATGCTTTGCTAAGCCCTCCGAATATGATTCCAAAAGTCGAAACTTCGCTCCTTAACTACAGTAAGCGGGCCGCTAACACGCTAAAGTCTCTAACTTTATTGTTAGAATATAAAGATAGCGAAACGGATGGTTTCGATGAAGTGGGAAAATTAATCTATGAAATGGAAAAGATCCATGATGCGGTTCAGATGGCCAAGAATAGCCTAAAATATAATCTTTTTCTTAAAAAGATAAGGGGTCGATTGGACACTCTTACTAATGGAATGAACCAATTGGAAAAGGTAACCGTACAAATTAGAGGGATTCGCCGTGGTTTGGCGGATTTAATAAAATTGGATGGTTACGAAAGAGATATTATGAATTTAGAGTTGTTTTGTGACGCGTTGGAGGCAACCGCAGCGTGCATTGAGCATTACGGTGAAATGATGATTTATGAGACAAATGAAAATAAAGAAAAACAGAGGATCAACACTCAACGTGTAGAGTCTATTATACTTGATTGCTTAAATGAAATGACTCAAATCAAATCGCCTCACGTTCTTCGAGAGATCGGGGGGATATTAACGGACTTGAACAGAATATTAAAAGAAGTGTCATTGGATAATTGATTGGGTAAGAAAAAGTTGGCGGACCTTATTTTTTGGTCGGTCGCGATTACAGGGCATTTAAAATATTCTTCTTACGGATCTTCTTTTTGACCGTTTCATATTGTCACTCATTAAATGGCAAAAATCCAGTCGGCATGTCTGCTGGCTGGATTAGTAATGTTTTGCAAAGTCATTTAAGCCCTAAAGTAGGCATGACCATTGGGATTTTACGCAAAGCAGATTTAGCAGACGGTAAAACGTAACCAATATTAGCCGTAGATTTACCTCTTTGACTGGTGCTTGCTACCAGCGTGTTGCTATTTAGTAGAGATGCTTCTATACTATAAACGGAAAATATTATTGAAACTAAGTTTCATAGAATGAAATAAGGAGCGATCATATGTCTTTCATTTTCTCTGGTATCGACCACGTACAATTGGCGGCTCCCGAAGGTTGTGAATCAGAAGCACGAAGATTTTTTGCTGATTTATTAGGTTGGGTAGAAATACCAAAACCCGAGATTTTAAGAAAACGTGGCGGTGTTTGGTTTCAATGTGGTGTTCACCAGGTGCATATCGGTGTTCAAAAGGATTTTGTTCCCGCTACAAAAGCCCACCCTGCATTTCAAGTGCAGAATATAGATTCATTGCGTGAGTATTTACTCCAAAAGAGTATCCAAGTGATTGATGATGATGCACGTTCCGATGAGGGTGTAAAACGCTTCTATCTCCATGACCCGTTTGGAAATCGCCTTGAATTTTTGGAATGGCTGTAAATGAAAGTACGTAAAAAACAGCCCAACGGGCTGTTTTTGCAATATGGTTACTCTCGAGTCCTTAAGGATCATTATTTATTCCTTGTATAGAGCAAAAACGGCTTCATGTCCTCTGGTGATTTGAAGAACTTGCTCCGAAAATCGAATACACTTATTCTCCGATTATTCTCATCAAGCCCCATCTATAAAGCTCTTCGGATAGAAGTTATTCTCAATTAACGCATTTTTCAAGTTCCTTGTTTCATGAATTGAGCAGCACGATAACCAGACTCCAATGCCTGTTGTTCGTTAAAACCCGCATCAACTGACGAACCCATGTATAGATACTCTTCGTTATTTTCATCTTGGTTCCGAATATCGCCATACTTTGTTTCGATGTTGTATTTATTTATTAAACCTTCATTGATTGGAAGATTCACTGCGTAAGATCTAAAACCTGGGCTTAGGACATCAATCAATGGAGCGTACTCCTGGATCGAATCATTACGCCATTTGGACTCCTTGTAACTATCATCGCTCACTTTGAAATCTTGGCCTACATGCATCGAAAATTCGATATCTTTATTGGCCGTTGGCCGTCCCGTAATATAATAGCTCCCCGCGCGTTCTCCAAACTGCTTCTCATAGGTGACACTATCAATGATAAAATCCTCTTGATATGTCGTTTTCAGATACCCTAGTGCTTTAGCCTCTGCTTTATAATTGAACAAAGAATAATAAATATAGTCCCAAATAATAGCTGTGAATCAACATCTGTCCAAAGAAAAATAATCCTGTTGAATACTTTCGTTTTACCTTCATCTCGCTCACATAATACGATCCTTCCGGTTAATCGTGTACCTGTCCTAGTAACGGCAAACGCCTTGTTTGTATCGAAAGAGTTATTAAATCATTATCCGTTCATTCATTTTCAAAATATAATGCAATATCCGTTTGATTGAAATGATGCATCTGTGATATTTTGAAGATAATCAAACAATCGTTTGATTAATGGAGGCGATCGTATGAAGGACAAAGATACGTGTGAGATATTTTGTTTTGATCAAACAAAGGTCCAAAAGGTTCAGTCTTCACTTGCATCGCAGGACATTCAAGGCATGGTCAGCCTGTTTAAAGTTTTGGCAGATGAAACACGAATGAAAATCGCTTTTGCTCTTTGCGAAGAAGATGAGCTCTGCGTGTGTGACGTTGCCAACATAATCGGTTCAACTATGGCAACAGCTTCGCATCATTTGCGCACATTGAAGCATCTGGGTTTGGCAAAATACCGTAAAGAAGGTAAATTGGTCTTCTATTCCTTAGAGGATGATCACGTACATCAACTAGTTCGGCTAGCTTCCACCCCTAGGAAGGAGTTGCAAACGAGTGGCACCTGACGATCAAAATACCGAAAAGAAAAATGTATATCGTGTTCAGGGCTTTACGTGTACAAACTGCGCCGGAATTTTCGAGAAGAACGTCAAGAAACTGCCTGGGGTTCAAGATGCCCAAGTCAATTTCGGAGCATCTAAAATTTCGGTTTACGGAAGTACGACAATCGAGGACTTAGAAAGAGCAGGAGCATTTGAAAATCTTAAAATTACGCCGGAAAAACAACCTATTGTTGAGAAAAAGGAACCGTTTCTAATGAAAAATTGGAAGGTGTTAGTTTCCTCGTTTCTTCTTATCCTTGGTTATTTTCTTGGTAAGCAATACGTAGAAACCAGTTTTTTACAACCCTTTCTTTATGCTGCATCTATGATTGTAGGTGGATACGAATTATTCATGAAAGAAATCAAAAATTTATTCCGCCTTCAATTCGATATGAATACGCTTATGACCGTCGCGATTATTGGCGCGGCTGCTATCGGTCAATGGGGCGAAGGAGCTACGGTTGTCATCCTGTTTGCCATAAGTGAAGTATTAGAACGTTATTCGATGGAGAAGGCGCGACAATCCATTCGTTCACTCATGGACATTGCACCTAAAGAGGCCCTTATTCGTCGCGATTCCAAGGAAATCACGCTAACGGTGGACGATATCCAAGTAGGCGATATCATGATCGTGAAACCAGGACAAAAGCTCGCTATGGATGGTATCGTCATAAAAGGTACAACAACAATTAATCAAGCTTCAATTACGGGCGAATCGCTTCCGGTTGCAAAAGCTCTTGACGATGAAGTTTTTGCTGGAACATTAAATGGAGAAGGGCTGTTAGAGGTAAGGGTTACAAAGACTGTTGATGATACAACAATTGCAAAGATTATTCATCTTGTTGAAGAAGCGCAGGCTGAACGCGCCCCTTCACAACAATTCGTGGATAGATTCGCAACATATTACACACCGGCTATCATGACTCTAGCCTTTGGTGTTGCCGTGATACCACCGTTATTCTTTGAAGCGATTTGGGGCAAATGGATTTACGAAGGATTAGCCCTATTAGTTGTAGGTTGTCCTTGTGCATTAGTCATTTCAACACCAGTTGCCATTGTTACCGCAATTGGTAACGCAGCAAAAAATGGTGTCTTAATTAAAGGCGGCATTCACCTTGAAGAGGCAGGGAGTCTTTCCGCCGTAGCCTTTGATAAAACGGGTACTTTAACCAAAGGATTGCCGCAAGTTACGGATATCATCACTTTTGGTAATAATGAGGATGACCTTTTAGCCGTTGCTGCTGTAATCGAGAAAGGCTCTCAGCACCCCTTAGCTTCGGCAATTTTACGTCGAGCTGATCATCTCGGAGCCGATTTAACTCGAACTGTCGAGGAGTTTCAGTCCATTACCGGTAAGGGTGTGAAAGCAAAGGTAAACAATGAATTGTACTATATGGGTAGCCCGCAACTTTTTGCCGAGCTCAATGTATTAAACTTGAAGAATCTAGAGTTAATGTCTCAAATCGAAAGCTTCCAAAAACAAGGGAAAACAGTTATGGTTCTTGGTACTGAACAAGTAATTCTTGCACTTATTGCTGTCGCCGATGAGGTTCGTGAATCCAGTAAGAACGTGATACAAAATCTTCACGCAATGGGAATCAAGAAAACAATTATGCTGACAGGTGACAATCGCGCTACCGCTGAAGCGATCAGTAAGCGGTTAGGTGTTATGGAAGTGAAGGCAGAGCTGCTGCCGCAAAATAAATTGGACTACATTAAAGAACTTCGTAAAGATTATGGCAAAATCGCAATGATTGGCGACGGTATCAATGATGCTCCAGCTCTAGCTGCTTCAACAGTTGGTATCGCTATGGGTGGTGCAGGAACGGATACGGCAATTGAAACGGCGGATATTGCGCTAATGGCGGATGATTTGGATAAACTCCCTTATATCATAAGCCTAAGCCGGAAAACGCTTGCTATCATCAAACAAAATATCACGTTCGCGCTCGGTATTAAGTTGCTTGCCATAGCTTTAATTGTTCCAGGATGGTTAACCTTATGGCTAGCGATATTTGCAGACATGGGTGCAACGTTAATTGTGACTTTGAACAGTTTACGTTTGCTTAAAGTTCATAAAAGTAACACTCATAGGCAGATTTAGACAAGTAACATAAAGAGTAAGTGACGATTACAATTCCTCACCTCCTCCCTGCCATCCGCCGCGAATGGGATTGACGATTTCGCGCTCCCTTCAAAAGCCATCTCTGCCCCTGCTCGGTGAAAGCGGTACTTATGTCGGAAAGAACCGCGTCAAAGCTGCGTGCTGCATCCGCACAATTGGGACGTCCCTGAGTCTACAACGATAAGAAGGTAACCCCTACCTCGCCCGGTGTTACCCTCTTGGATTGCCCGATTTAAACTGTTTTGCTGCATTGCGGAGTTATCGTTCCCGTTAGAATTATTTTCACCATTTATTAATTTTTTCTATTCTAACGATCCATTTATAATACCCTAACAAGACTAACAGTAGGAAAGGATTTAGTAGTACCGAATACCACATTCTCCACCATCCGTAGTGAAAATATCCCCAAGGTTCAGGCAGTAATGTAATCAACTCATATATGGCGGTACCTATGATCCAATAGATAAAGTAAAATGCTTGTACTCTTAATGGACTTTTAAACGGATACCAATTTAAAAACATCATGTTAACAGGAGGAAGCAGTGCAAGATGCGCAGGTACAGCCTGAAAGTCAATATCTTTGGTAAAGTACCAGTAACCATGAAATTTATAATCAACAAATGAATCGAATGTACCTTGAAAAATCGATGTAAATGTCCAAACATGAACGATTTGGTTTGCTGTCAACCTCTTATTGGTTGTAAAGGCAATAAGATTAAAAACGACAATTGCGATTATAAGTCCAATCATAATAATTCCTTTTCTATTTATAATGCCCGGATTTTTATTAAATGTATTCTTCTCCCAACTTTTCTGCCTGTTACTTCAATGAAACTTTCTAGAGTTCAGTGGGGTGCTCAATAACGAAAATAAGCGATGGATTGGATCCATCGCCATACTTTGTTTGTTCAATATCAAGTCCATGACGGATTACTGATTATTAAAAATTAACAGTATCGTGCTAACATGAAGATTTGTTGCCCATTCGTAGAAACACGTATGCGAAAGATGACCACAACGTGATAAAGACGAGCTTATACACCCCCCTATACAAAGCTGAAACTTGTCAAAATGAATTCAGTCACCCTAGACGGCAAGAATTGTCCATATTGCTATAACTTCGCGGTATTATCCCCAATCGAAGCGCGTCTCAACAGGAATTCGCGTTCCTTTTCATTGCGTGTCAGTGCTGCAGCGCGTTTGAACTCAAGACTTGCTTCTTGCTTGCGGCCCAGCTTCATGAGAAGATCCCCTCGAACACTTGGTAGAAAATGATAATTTCTCAAAGATGCTTCTTGTAATAATGCATCGACGACGTCTAAACCCACTTCTGGGCCGAACGCCATCGAGAGAGCGACAGCATGATTCAGCGTGACGACAGGCGATGGCGCAACTTGTGAAAGAGCATCGTACAACGCCGAAATCCGGACCCATTCCGTTTCCGAAGCCGTGCGGGCACGAGCGTGACACGCCGCGATCGAGGCTTGAATCAGATAGGGACCGAACGCCTTGCCCAGACGCTCGGCTCGTTCGATCGCAGCCAGCCCTCGGCGGATGAGCAGGTGATCCCATAAGGCCCGATTCTGGTCCATAAGCAGAATCGGTTCTCCGCTTGGACCGACCCGCGCTCTGAATCTAGAAGATTGAATCTCCATCAGTGCCACGAGTCCATGGACTTCTGGTTCGTCGGGTGCTATCTCAGCCAATATCCGCCCAATCCTCAGCGCCTCATTACAGAGCATAGGCCGAATCCAGCTCCCGCCAGAAGACGAAGCGTAACCCTCGTTGAACACGAGGTAGATGACCTCAAGTACAGACGATAACCGCGCTGGCAACTCGGCTTTCGGTGGCAATTCGAAGGGAACTCGGACAGCTGCAAGCGTGCGCTTCGCTCGAACGATCCGCTGGGCGACAGTCGGCTCCGGGACGAGGAATGCACTTGCGATTTCCTCTGTCGTCAATCCTCCGAGCAGACGCAGCGTTAGCGCCACTCGGGCTTCAGCCGAGAGAACAGGATGGCACGTCGTGAAGATGAGACGAAGGAGTTCGTCGCCGACGGGATCATCTATCGCATCATCCCAATCTGGTTCGTGCTGTCTGTCAATTTCCCTGCCAATCTCCTCGTATTTGCGACTGAGTAGTTTGATTCTGCGCAGGTAATCGATAGCCCGACGTTTCGAGGTTGTCATCAACCACGCCCCTGGGTTATCGGGGATGCCCGTCTCCGGCCACCGTTCAAGTGCAATGACAAGCGCATCTTGAGCCAGATCCTCAGCAAGCCCAACATCGTGTACCATTCGTGCTAGACTAGCGATAATTCTGGCTGACTCGATTCTCCAAATGCCGTCGATGCTACGGTGGATAGCGGATCCCTTCACGACCTCGGTTTCCTCGTGACACGTGCCTGCAATTCATTTTCCATGGCTAACGATGTTGAGTCCTGGACCAGTTCTGGTGCCTCGAACACTTGGCGCAGCTAGATTTCGCCTTCACCGAAGCCGTGAGGATCAGGCATCCGCATCGCCCATTGAATGGCCTCTTCCTTCGATGTCACCTCGATCAACGTGAAGCCAGCGATCAGCTCTTTCGCTTCCGTGAAAGGTCCGTCTAGCACCTTCGCTTTTCCACCCGGTTCTGGATAAGAGATTCGAATTGCGCTCGAACTTGAGTGGAGTCCATCAGCAGCAACCAGTACGCCTGCCCTCGCCAGCTTCTCGTTGTATTTCGCCATGGCATCTAAAAGCTCTTGACTCGGCATGACGCCCGCCTCGGAATCTGTTGTTGCTTTTACAATCATCATGAATCTCATCGTAATTACCCTCCTTGTCTAAAATTTGTCCCAACGATTTTTAGTGATTCTAATCTCTCATTTTGAAATAGTGAATCGGTCTCACCTCAATCCTCCATCCGTATTGTTCGCCTTTGTCCACTTGTACGGTCGGATGTAAGGCTGCGATCTGAATCGCCTCCTCGATATCTTGTGCTTCTATAAGAAAAACACCTCCTATCATCTCCTTCGTTTCAACAAATGGACCGTCGGTAACCTTTACCTTACCATTCGCCCTACGTAAGCATTTTGTTTCCGTTTCCGAACCGAGTCCCGCATCGATAATCACTTGACCGCTATTATAAAGCTCCTCCAAGTGGGGGGACATTCCTGCATTACAGCATCAATCTCTTCCTTAGAGCAAGCATCCATTTTCGCTGCTTCCAAGTAACCCAAACATAGAAATTTCATTTTACACTTCTCCTTACCCGTTTAGTTTTTTTGAGTCCTTCATTCTTGTACTACTTAATCGTCGAACGATTTGCAACGAAATCGACAAATCCAAAAAAATATTTCAAAAATCCTTGAACTGAATTTCACACCCACCTTGTCGACAATTACGTTGTAAAATAATTGTCTGGCTTAAATTAAGAAAGAAGCCCTGAAAATAGTTTGGGGCTTCTCGTGTGCTTAGGCAGACAAACTGCTGACTGGTCATCTAGTTTGTTTTGTGAGTTATTTATTTCATAATGTACGAAGTCGTAGTTCAAAAAAATACTGTACAATTGGATGTTTTAACTTCATCTTCTCGGTCATGTTTAAAATTCGCTTTTTCCCAACGCGTCTGTCAATCAAAGCTAGAATATTCAATAAGATATCATTGCTCTCTATGCTTTCCTCTATAGGAATGGATAAAAACTTGTTAGCTACAACGATAAAATTTGATTTACTTAATGACGACTGTGCAGACAAAAGCTCTTTTGAATATTCTGATATTTTTCTACTTCTTGCTATTACTTTTAAACGATCCTCCGGAACATTGCCTTTCGTATCTTTTCTGACCGCTTCAATTTCTTCATTGGAAATAGGAATTTGGATATCTGCATCATTCTTAATTTCCAACTCCGTCTGATACCATTTGATTAAGGTATCACTCATATTGAGAACGTTCTTTTTATCTACTGCAATGTAACAAATTCCCGCCTTATCTGGTAAATACCGGTAGCTGCTTGAAAGGTATTCGACCCTGCCATATAGCGCAGGACTGAGAAAACTCTCCAGCTGTTGTTTCAATTTGCTCCAGGCCATTTCATCCTCCTACGTTAACACCACAAAACACCCATTAAATTACTCGTTCTATTATCCATAATACAATAACCAACGCATAGATCAAACAACAACCTTAAACCCAATCCTCCCTATACCAGTCATCATCAAAGACTCCACCCGGGCTAGCATCCAAAAGTCTTCCTCTCACCCCCATCACCTTCTCCAAGAAAAATGGACCAACGGAGGTGTAACAAAAAATTCCTACCAAGATGAATAGGATTAGACCAATTACGAATGAAAACCCTTTCACTTCAGCCATATGATCCGTATAAAAATTAATTACAATCGGGTGTATATACGAGATAAAACTTAGAAAAAACTCAGTCAAACTCAAGGCTATTGCGTAACTTGCGATGGCAAGTTCGATATCTGCTGTTTTCCCAAAAAATATGTTGATAACAGGCCCAACCATGACAACGATAACTGAAGAAAATATGAGAGAACTATAGAATTTAAAGATCGATTGCTTGGATTTAATTTGCAGATCATGTTTTCCGGCATTTTCCTAACCAGATCCCTTGCTTCAATGAAACTAATAAGTGCTTCAATCATCATGCCGACTAAAAAAAATAATGGCTCCTGTTTTGCCTGTTATATTGCAAGCCTTATTCCCATTCCGATCGTCAACCACTTTGTTTGCCGGTTATAGATGATGACTCCCTGGTCCTCATGAACGACCTGTCACGTGGGGATAGTTTCCGAATCATGATCGCGACAACAACTTTATTCCACTAAACCAAATACAAAGAAGCCGCGATTTACGCGCGGCTCTTTTCATTTTTAAATTAAAAAGTACTATATACACTTTCACATTCTTTCACGGTCGGTTGATAAAAACAGTGCTTCTTCCATCGTCCTACGAGCGGCTGATTATACCAAGTTGGCGGACATGGTCCGGGATTTTCGAACGATCCTGGACGGAAATACCATAGGGAGAATTCCGCCGGCCAATTCCGTTCCCCATTTACAGCCCGTTGCGCCAGACGGCGTTCCCGATCTCTTGCGTTTTGATAGTACAAAGAATGTTGCAACGCTTCGAACGCATGCGGCTGGTTAATCATTTGGGGAATGGTCCGAATTCCTTTAAAGTCGGAGCAATTCGCTCTTACTCGATTAATACCAACATTTCCAACAAGAAGCATGCCCATTTCGCCCTCGGTCTCAGCTTCAGCACGCAGCAACCTTGCCAACATATCAATATCCTGTTTCCTTGCTTTCACGACTGCCATTCGCTCACCTCTTCAGATTTCTAGATTATCATATTGTAGGTGAAGCGGATTTGTTACTCTGGCTAAAGAGAGAGCGATAATAAATTGTGTCATTGTTCAACTAACGTTCTGCATGAGAGAAAAACGGAATGGATAGGATGTTGACCATAACATGTTCCTCCTTCCAATTAATGCGGAATCTCATATTGGATGAGGACGATAATCAAAACGATACTCTCGACAACGATTCTTGCCCGGCTGACCGATAATCCGGTTTTTCCGAAATGGAAAGCATGAAACCATCCCTAGGACCGCCCCGATTCACGCAGCCACATAGATCCCTCCGCCAAAAGAGATTGAACGTTCTCCGCAATCGCATTTCCTAATCCAAAGAAAGTTAAACCAAGAAAAAAAATATAATACCTTAATAACCGATATGCCCATCTTACATCATATATCCACTTAATTTAGATGAAGAAAGCGAAAAGTACAACTAGCACCTTTGATCATGTCTCCAATTTTACGATTCAACATCGATAAAGACATGCCCTTGCTCTAGTTCCATTTCAATAAAGCCAGCCATATTTCGTGATTGAAAGCAGAACGGCCGATTGCCACCCATGAGAATGATATTTTTTACGTCCCCGTCGCTTTCCGAAGGTAAGGCAAATGTTTTGATGTAGGCAAATTCAGTGCTTAGAGTTGAATGTATAGCGCTCACGAGCTTGTCCTTTGCTCCTCGCCCTATAAGATTCATCAAAATTGCACCTTTAGAATTGAGTTTGTCTTTGGCCAGCCTAAAAAATTCCCTGGAAGTTAAGTGAGGCGGCGTACCTGACCTGTTAAAAGCGTCTAAAACAATGTAATCATACGTATGCGGTTTTTCCCCATCTAGAATTTCGCGCCCGTCGCCGACGATGACATTATTCAAGCTATATCCGAAATACCTCCTGCTTAGCTCTACCACGTTCTCATCGAGCTCTGCCACCTTCACTCGCTTATTAGGAAGATTTCTGGCAATTGTACCGATCCCATGCCCGATGACAAAAACGTCTTCGAAAGACGGATCGTTGAAATGCATAAGGTGAAGCATCGCCCGAGGATATTCAAATATGATTCTTGCTGGTTGCTTCAGATCCATTGCTCCTTGCACGGCCTGATCCGAGAATTGTAGGACGCGAAACGTTCCTTTTTTCCCATCTAACTCCGACGTTTCATAAACCGTGATTTCACGATGCTGGTCTGTGTTTTTAAATAATAAATTCAAATCATCAAACTCCTTTAAGCAGCATTGAGGTAGACCCGTGTATTCTCATTTTACCATATTCCGTATTATACCTCTGATCATTGAATGACGTTCTAAAATTGATATTGGAACGATTGGAACGTATGTTCCTGATGTATTGATGCTGCTATCAATTGGATAAAATTAGAACAAGCTTAAAAAGAGGACAGACGCATAGCCCGAAGTTTAAGAAATACAATTCCGAATGGCTCTGGGCAAATGATTAAAAGGAGCTTTTAAATGAGATTTTTATCTGAGTTTAGTCGTAATAGGCTTTCCATCCTTTTTGAATATCGATTAATGGTATTCATTCTTTTCTTTTCAACATTAACTTCATCCCATGCAAGAACTTTATATGATTCAATAATCTGTACAGACAATCCAGTTGGATACTGGTCATTGTCAACGAATGCAACCACGGATCAAACCGGTCACGGTTTAGATGGAACGTTTACAGGAACTCCAACAAATACGACATTGCCTAACGGAGACGAGGCACCTGTTTTTAATGGTGTTGACCAGTATTTTACGATTCCGGATAACGATTATTTGGAAATCACTCGTACTGGTGTATTGACAATTGAGGCCTGGATGCGTCCGGACGTACTACAATTTTCACATTATGAAAGTACCGGTTATGTTTATTGGATGGGAAAAGGGACTTCCGGACAGCATTCATGGGTAGCGAGAATGTATAATTTAAGGAATGATGAGAAACGACCCAATCGGATCAGTGGATACGCGTTCAATTTAAATGGAGGTCTGGGGGCCGGATCGTACTTCCAGGATACTTTGCATGAGGGTCAATGGATACACTACACACTTGTTATCAATACCACGAATAAGAGCTCGACATATCCAACAGGGTACACCAAAATATTCAAAAACGGAATTCTTCGCGACCAGGACAGACTTTCAGACTATCATATAATACCCGGCAACGGTACAGCTCCAATGCGAATTGCTACAAGAGACTTGGCGTCGTATTTTCAGGGAGCGATTAGTAAAATAGCCATTTACGACTACGAACTGACTCCCACGCAGCTTTCTGCGCACTTTAATGCTATGATAATTTAAAATATTTTAAAGTAATTGGACGTATAAAATTGCTGAAGGCGCGCCTGGAATGCGCAAAAGGAGGCCTATCGCTAGGTCCTCCTTTTGATTGAACCAAGCGATATCGGCCTCCGAATAATGACAATAGCTGTTTTCGTCCCGCATAATTCCTTCAATTAAGCTAATTTCCTCGTAGTATCGCAAAGTGTGGATGCTGAGTCCCGTCTCTTCCGAAGCTTGCTTGATCGGGATTTTTATCTATACCATCAATGTGACCTGCACCCTATCTTCAATGACTGCCCGGGTTACACCAAAGAGAGAAGCGTCGTCACCTAGGGGAGTAATTAGTAATTTAGGATTGATGGTTATCAGTGCGGATAAAATATTCAAAAGCTTGCCAAGGAAGTTTTCGATTCTACTTGTCATTATGCCGCCAAATACAATCGTATCAGGATCCAATAACGCGACGACGTTGACGACCGCATAGGCAAAATGCTTAATAATCAAGTCCTCCCGATCCTGGTTTCCCTCGCATCCGCTGCTATTGGAGTAATTGAGAGCTGTTAAGCCATATTCCGCTTCAAAGTAGCCGAAACGACTTTTCATCCTTTGATTTGTCAATGGAATCTGACAGGGATCCACGATCAAATTCCCTATTTCTCCGGCTGCAAACTTGGCGCCACGATATAATTTGCCATCTATTAAAATACCGGCGCCGATCCCTCTGTCAAGATGAATATAGACCGACACGCCGGTCAAAGAATTTCGCTTCCATGCATCGCCGATTGCGGCTAATTTGACATCGTTTTCTACGATAATAGGATAGGGAAGATGATTAGCTAGATGGCTCTTGATAGGCTCTAGCTCCCATCCGAATTCGGGGGCATTGGAAACAACACCTTGAGCGTCGACCACTCCAGGCACCGCTGCTCCGACACCCAATACCAATTCCGGATCAATCTGTTGAGCGGCAATTAAATCCATTAAACGCCTGGCCGCTTCCGCACAAACGGAGATGCCCTCATAATGCTGAAGCTTGATCTGCTCCTCGGCTAATACGCTGCCTACAAGATTTGTAATTCGAATCCGGATTTTATCCTGATTCATTTGAACTGCGCCAATATACCTGGCATTCGGATTCAATTCAAATAGTTTGGGTGGTTTACCGCCCTGTGAAACGCCTTCGCCAGCATGGTGCAGCCATCCTTCTTCGAATAACTCCTTAACGATAGCAGAAACCGTAGGCGGACTGATCCCGGATAACACACTCAATTCCGCACGGCTTGTGACACTTTTCTGCTCAAGCAGAGAAAGAATCGTATTCCGATTTACAAGCCGCAATAAATTTGGAGTACCCAGAACATTGTTTTTCCTAACCAACAAGTCCACACTCCTTTGTGTTAACTGTTTGACACTCGATGCTCTGAGAAGTGGCCAGAAGGCATGGTTGTGGCGACGGAAAAACTTCTCATTTCAATTATTCAATAATAACAGGCTTCGGATTTTTCAACTTCAATAAACGAGCCGCATTTCCGCCAAATATGAATTGCATCTCTTCTTTGGGGATGCCAATCGTATTACAAGCTGCCTCCTGCAAATCAAGATATCTTTTTGCAAAGCCACGAGGGAAATCACTTGAATCGGAACCGAACACAATTCGTTTCGGGCCAATCGTTTCATATGCCTTCTTAAATAAGTCCTGCAATGTCAAACTAAAAGGCATCCATCGAATCCAGTCATTCGATCCAGAACCGTCAACATGAACGTTGGGGCTGGACCAAGCCAAGTGTAAGAGCTCTTGCCAATAACCCGCTCCAAAGTGCGGGAAGACAAATGGAATGTCTACATATTCCTGCACGACCCTTGCCATCGACAGCGGGTTCATACATGGATGATCGACGATACCGCCTGGGCCGCCTAGCACTCCGAAGTGAATAAGACACGGCAGCTTACGATCAGCTAAATACGTCCAAAAAGACTTTAGTTCAGGAGCATCAAACGACTTCGTCATTAAAGGTCCAAACCATTTGTACCCGTGCAATCCAAGCTCCTCAAT
The DNA here is from genome assembly GCF_027789125.1 of Paenibacillus aestuarii. Lineage (GTDB taxonomy): Bacteria > Bacillota > Bacilli > Paenibacillales > NBRC-103111 > Paenibacillus_E > Paenibacillus_E aestuarii. The sequence goes on from NZ_JAQFVF010000025.1 coordinate 72,255, forward strand.
GGCATACTGCAGTTTTTCAGCAGCCCCGTCCTGGGATAGATCGTGGTGAGCAAATCCTGTGAATTTATCCGGATGTCTTTTCACGATGGCAGCCAGTTTCTCATTCCCAGCACCCGTCAGGAAGTTCACATGCTGCAGATGATTGTCTTCCATTTGTTTTAACCATCGTTCTTCTTGGACATCGTCACCAGGGTGCTCTGCTTCCGGATCTTCAAACTTAAACTGTTCACGCCACTTAGCTCGCAATTCCTTCTGGTATTCAGTGATAGCCGGTGGAACTTGGCGTTTTCGAGGCCCTTGTTTTGCTGGAAAATGCACATGCATGTCGATCACGTTTTTGATCATACATATCACCTCATGTTTGGTTAGTATGTGAAAATCAATTTGCTACTTGAGTCCGGTAAGAGAGATCCCTTCAACAATGCGACGTTGGAAAATGAAATACACAAGAACAATCGGTATAACAGCCAAAGTGCTCATGGCCATGATTAGGTTCCATTGCAGCCCCCCCGCATCAGCTGTTGAAAATAAGGAAATTCCGACAGGCAAGGTGCGCATATTTTCCGACGTAATGGCGATAACTGGCCATAAATAAGCGTTCCAATTACCAAGGAAGGACAAGATGCCTAATGCGCCTAAGGCGGCTGTCACTTGCGGGAGCACGACTTTCAGAAAGATGCCGAACTCCGACATGCCGTCAATCCTACCTGCGTCTATAAGGTCATCCGGAACACCGAGCATAAACTGTCTCATTAAGAATACGGCATACGCTTGAATCATACCGGGGAACATGATGCTCCAGTACGTATCTGACCATCCTAATTTGGTACTCATAACGTACCAAGGGATGACCAGCAATTCGGTAGGCACCATCATCGTACTCAGAATCAGTATAAAAATAATCTTATTTCCTTTGAAATGATGCTTGGCAAGCGTATAGCCGACCAGGGAAGCAAAAAACAACTCACTAATGGTTACTGTAATTGCAACAATAAAGCTGTTGCCGTACCAACGGACATAGCTGGTATGTGTGAAAATATGCCGATAAGCTTCCAAGGAGAGGCTTTTCGGAAATAATTTAAACGTATAAAACTCTGGCAGCGTTTTAAAGGACGATAACACCATCCAAAGAAATGGCATCGCTACGCAGAGGATGCCCAAGCATAAAACAAAATGGATGACGACAGCAGTCGCATCAATCCTTTTCCGCATCCCCACATCCCCTTTTAGTAATCGTAAGTTCTATTGATAAGCTTCATCTGAACAACTGTAACGACCAGGATTAAGATAAACAAGACGACAGTCACTGCTGATGCGAACTCCAAATTGAAATTGTTGAAGCCTTGGTTGTACACATAGACGACGATACTTAACGTACTGTTGAGAGGCCCGCCAGCCTGACCACTACTGCCTCCAGTGAGGTTCGCGATTTGCGTAAAGGTTTGTAGAGCCCCGATAACGCCGGTAATCGCCAAAAATACGATCGTCGGATTCAACAAAGGCCACGTGATGCGCCAGAACAGCTGCCAAGGACTAGCCCCATCAATTCTTGCAGCTTCGTAATAACTCTTGGGAATCGACTCTAAACCTGCCATGGATATTAATGTCGCATACCCTGACGATTGCCAGATGATCACAATGCTTACGGCGACGAGTGCCTCGCTCGGACTTCTTAGCCATGGCTGAGCAGGGATATGAAAGAATTGAAGGAACGTATTGATGAGACCGCTGTTAGGGTCATACATAAGACGCCAAACCCAGCTTGTTGCTACTGCCGATGTAATATACGGGAGAAAGTAAACCGTTCTGTAAAATCCCTTGAATCTTTCGATTCTGCCGATCATCAATGCAAGCACGATCCCGATCGCTAGTTGACTCGGTACGGTAATAATCACATACAAGCAGGTATTCGTCAGAGCGTGCCAAAAATCTGGTGAAGAAAACATCTTCTGGTAATTATAGAGCGTCAAATCAGAGCTGTTTTTTCTAAAAAAAGACATCGAGAACGCATATAGAGTGGGCGCGATGCGGATCCCCAGAAAAAAGAGCATGGGAATCGCCAGAAACGTGTACGCAGTGAGCGCCTTTTTATTCTCCAGCGACCCGCGTTTTGGCCGGCCGAGCTGTAGTGATTTCTCTCGAGAAGATTGCGAAGCAATTCGTGCCACTGCTACACCACCTTACTAGAACTAATGGTATGCCAGGAACGATTGGCTATCCATCGTCCCCGACATGACCATCATTCATTTGATTAATTTTTATGCTGGCTGAAGTAGTCATCTCTTAAAGCTTGCTGCTTCTTCACCAATTCATTAAATGTCTTTTCTACCGGGGCATTATTCAGTAATATTTCATTGGTCATATCAATGATTGCCTGTCTTTCATCCTTCTCATTGACGAAATACGTAGCGTGAGCATCCTGAAGTCCTTTAACAAACGCTCCAAAAATGGGATCGGCGGTCAGTTTTGGATCATTGGACAAGGAAGCAGCAGCCGGAAGTTCACCGACCTCATTCAGCCAATTTTTTTGCGTCTCTTCGGAAATCAGGAATTTAAGAAACTTTTGTGAGGCCTCAAGCTTATTGCCGGAAACGCCTTTTGCAATGCCATGAACCCAATAGGAACCAAAATTGGATTTAAGACCACCTGGTTCTTTAGTCGGTAAGGTTGTAACTCCCCACTCCGCGGCCGTATCTTTCTTAAGCGATGGGATGGCCTGAGATCCATCGAAGATCATGCCCGCTTTTCCGGATTTAAATGCCGTTTCGTAATCTGTATTAAAACTCGGATCGCCAAGTTTTAATTTGCCAAACCAGTCCATGTAGAATTGAAAGGCTTCCAACCCTTTCGGTGATGAGTTCCACAGCACTTGCTTATTATCCTCGCTGAACGGGGTTACTCCCCATTGACGCAGCAGCACTTCTTCAAACACATGATAGCCTTGACCTGCTACCTCGGGTGCGAATCCTTCTTGCTCTAACTTGCCGTTGTTATATACAGTCATCTTTTGTGCATAACTGATCATTTCGTCCCAGGTTTTTGGAGGACTATTGGGATCCAAACCGGCCTTTTTGAACATGTCCTTGTTATAGAACAAAGCCAGTGACCTTACTGCAGTCGGAACTGCGTAGTACTTTCCATCGATCTTTGATTCTTTAACCATCGGTATGTAATATTTCTCAATTTCATCATTGCTCATAAAGCTTTGAGGCAGGGGCTGCAAAATACCATCCTGCACGAATTGCGGAAGCCATCCGTAATACAGGTTTAGAACGTCCGGTCCGTTTTTGGCATTAGTCGCAGCTGTAACTTTTTGAATGTATTGGTCATAGGGGAAGTCTTGAGCAACAACTTTAATATTCGGGTTTTGTTTTTGAAACTCATCGACGAGTTTCTGCATAAACGTTACTTTAGCCGGGTAACTGTACTGCCAGTACGTAATCGTAACCGGTTCCGTGCTTGAGCCAGTCGAGGATCCGCCCCCTGCAGGTTGGGAGTTGCAACCAGCGAGCACCGATAATGCCAAAACAGATGCTGCTGCTAGTTTGACCTTAATTACCATTCGAAAAACCCCCTTAATTAGGATGAGTATTACTAAAAAAATGGGATAGAAATAAAGAAATTTCTGCGGTTTGCACCACCTCTTTTAAAGCTATTCCCCTAACTAAAGAAAGTTTCCTAACTTTTTTAATAAGCGGTTTGAAAGCGGAATAAAACATATACTTGCTATCTATGAATGCAACGATAACGCTTACATCGTTGATACGATTAGATAATCGGCCTAGAATTATGAATTTCCCTGGAACTTGCAGAGCTTTGTTGTTGAGTTCTGAAGGAAGGTAATAAATAGCTCGTAAATTAATAAACTTTATTAACTAACTAATTAAACACTTCGGCTCATCTTTTCTGCTCTATGAATTCTACCCCTAATGAATACTCCGAGGAGGTCATACCATGAACGTACGACAAAGCATCCTTAACCGTGAAGGTCAGTCCTTTCCAGGCGTCACTTATACTGAGGTTGTGCTAACCCCTGCCTATGACAATCAAAAGGCCGTATTGTTAGAGCCTATGATTGCGATCCATAAAGCCCATCTCCTCATGCTGGTTGAACAATCATTGCTGACGCGCGAACAGGCGCTTCCCATTATGAAAGCCATCCAAACGCTCGATCTTGAAAGTATACAACGCACCCCGTACGACGGCAGCTTTGAGGACCTCTTCTTTCTCGTCGAGCATCAAATCATGGAAAAAGCCGGAGATATTGGTGGGAGCTTGCATCTAGCCAGAAGCCGCAACGATATGGGTGTAGCCATGTATCGCATGACCCTTCGCAATAAACTCATTACGGTACTTCGATCAGCCATAGCTTTATTGCAGACATTGCTAGACACTGCCGAAGATCACATGGATACGATTATGCTTGGATATACCCATACGCAGCAGGCTCAACCGATGACCTTCGCCCATTATTTGATCGCCGTATTCGACTCCGTAAGCCGTGATGTCAAGCGTTTTCAATCTGCCTACGAAACCTGCAACTGTAGCCCTCTGGGAGCGGCTGCACTAACGACATCCGGGTTTCCAATAAACCGTCGCAGAGTAGCCGAATTGCTTGGTTTTAACGGTCTTGTCGAAAACTCATATGATGCTATAGGCGGTGCGGATTATCTAGGCGAAGCTGCGACCTCTTTGCAATTATCTTTTATTGGAATCGGACGTTTTGTCCAGGATTTACTGTTATGGTCAACACAAGAATTTGCCGCAATCCGTGTCGCCGATCCGTATGTACAAATTAGCTCCATCATGCCGCAAAAACGGAACCCCGTCTCCCTTGAACATATGCGTTCGCTTAGCTCTAGTGGAGTCGGCGCTGCTTCCACGGTACTGCAGATGCTGCATAACACACCGTTTGGCGATATTGTCGATACAGAAGATGATTTACAGCCTCATCTCTGGCATGGCCTCAAATTATCGGAGCAGATATTCCGCCTGCTATCCGTAGTTGTTGGGACTCTTGAAGTGAACAAAGATTTGCTGCTTAATCGCGCAAAGCGCAGCTTTGCAACAATTACAGAGCTGGCTGATACGCTAGTACGTGAGAAAAGTGTTCCATTTCGCAGTGCACACGCTATCGCAAGCGCCGTTGTCAAGACAGCTCTTTCACGCCAAATGGATGCTACACAGGTTACCTGCGAATTGGTCGATGAAGTTTCCGAACTGATTGTTGGACATCGTCTCCAGATATCGCCTGATCTGGTTGCTCGCGCAATGGATCCCGTCCATTTTGTTCAGATCCGCAACCTGCCGGGAGGTCCTTCTCCAGCAGAAATACGCAGAATGATCGAAGAGCGCAAACTTTCACAAAAAAGCATAGTGTCCTGGGTTGATAGTCAGATCGCGCAAACGAATCATGCCGATGCTCAACTAAACCGGATTACAAGTGAATGGGGTCAGTAATATGAAAAGTGTCCCATTACTTGCCATTGATGCTGGAGGCACGAACTGTCGTGCAGTCCTCTGCTCACTTGACGGAAGTATTATCCAGTATGTGGAAGGGGGCCCATGTAATTATCAAAGTATAGGAGTCACTCAGGCCCAAGAGAATTTAACCCGGGTCCTATGGAAACTTACGAATCAAAAGGAACACGGACTTTCTGTTAATCAGGTTATTATCGGGATTGCTGGCCTTGACACTTCAAATGATCAAATCATCATCGAGAACTTCGTTAAGAAATCGCTGCTTGATACGCGTATCCTTGCACATAACCTGTTAGTGAATAATGACGGAATAATTGCACTTCTCGGCAGTATCGGCGAATCTCCAGGCATCATTGTGGTCTCGGGCACCGGATCTATCGTCCACGGCCGATCGCAGGACGGCACTCAAATGCGTGCTGGAGGCTGGGGTCATCGTGTCGGGGATGAAGGTAGCGGATATGCCATTGGACAGGCGGCCTTAAGACATATTTTTCGAGCTACGGACGGTAGAGAACCTGTTTCAGCTATTCAACATGAAATCTTAAAAGAGCTGCAGATGGGAACGATTGACGATTTGATGAGCTGGGTTTATAGCGATGAATATACAGTTGACCGTGTGGCGTCGATAACTCCCATTCTATTTAGCCTTGCCCATGGTGGAGATTCAATCGCCCTCTCCATCCTTCAACGCGCAGGACAAGAACTTGCTGACGCTAGCGCTACAGTGATTCAAAGACTTGAACTTACGAAAGCGCCTTTTGATATCGTAACAGCCGGCAGCATACTTCAGAAAGATACGTTGGTCGCTGATGCTATGATTCGCTCCCTCTCAGATCGGTTTCATGATTTTCGTGTTACACGATCGTTTGACGAACCGATATACAATGTTTTGCTGTATGGTCTGAGTTTGTTAGGTGATATTTCGGAGGAGATCAGAGATAATTGCTCGCGTGAGCTGCTTCGGGTGGCAAAAGCAAATGGAAAAACCTAGGGGAATAAAAGCTAGAAATAATGAAAAGCCTGCTCCTGACATTTCGTCAAGAACAGGCTATGATGTCAGTATTACAGTTTTACAACATTCTCTGCTTGAGGTCCACGTTGGCCTTTAACAACATTGAATTCAACGCGTTGGCCTTCGTCCAAAGATTTGAATCCTTCACCTTGAATAGCAGAGAAGTGAACGAATACATCGTCTCCGTTCTCTCTTTGAATAAAGCCATACCCTTTTTCTGCATTAAACCATTTGACTGTACCTGTTTCCATAAGTAAATAACCTCCAAAGTTTAAAACGTTAAGCCCTACTCAAGCGGGACTATACACTAGTATATTTGATAGCTGATGCAAAATCTGTTGGAATTTGTCTTAAAAATAAATAAATCTATTTTTTCTTGATATATCCTTTTCCTACTGAATCCAACAACGATAGAACAAGCTAAAATAGTAATAACCTAACCATGCAAGCCTCCCACCAATCGGGGACGGGGCAGGTAGCGACCGATCGGAATTTGGACCAGGCTAGTCAGCCCAAATCGTGACAACTGGTAGAGCTCGTCACTCGCTCCAGCCTGAAAGCCAAGCAGCGGACGTCCGCCCATGTCGAGAATGGATGATGCCAGCAGCAAGCGATGCAGGAGCATGCCGGCTTCCATCTGCTGGATGCGGTATCCTCTATACCCGAATTGGGGAATCAGATGATCGGCGGAACCGGCAATGTGCAGGCAGATCGGCACTTGATACAAATTGATGTTGTGCAGGGTCATACCCTGCTGCAGACGGAGCCGATGATCACCGGCAAGCACGCGCCTGAGTGCATGGGCTGCTGTGTCATAGTGGTAAGCTCCGTCCGGCACCTCTTCGACGTTATAGAAGCACCCGTATATAACGACACGTTGCGGGGCGGCCTCCCCCGAACCGTCCAAATCGTTGCGGTACGCGAAGGAAGCCGCTGCTTCCTGCAGCAGGACGGCTAACTGCTGTACCGTTACGGGGCTCAAGACAAATTCGCTTTCGGGCGAATACCTTGCGCGGTTGGCCGCCGCCAGATCGATGCTCAGCCGTTTCACCTGAGGCAAATAGACAGTCTGCAGGCCGCTTTCTGCAAACAAGGCGGGCTCGAAACGGTGAAACGGCTGCAGCGCATCAAGCACCGACGCTTCGTTCATCCGAGTCAGCTGCGGGATCTCCTTTACGGTCAGCGAACGCGTAAAATGCTTATGACGAACAGCCGGCAGCTCACGGCAAAGCTCAGCCGCCTCAACTTGCGCCTGCGTGCCGTTGCCGTCGCCGATCCAAGTGATGTCTCGCTGCGCTGAAAGCAGCATAACCGCATACACGTTCTCCTCCCGACCGGATAGCCCCAGAAGATGGCCCAGAGCCCGATCCAGAAACTGATAGTGCACTCTTGACGAATAGCCGAACCGTTTCGCCGTCTCTTGCAGCTGCCCAAGCAGCACGCCTGTATCAAGCCCTTGTAGACGATAAGAGAAGGTGTTGTATTTATAAGCATTTTTCCAAACCATTGCCGATACGAAAACAGCGCCGATGCAAGACGATATATCACTCCGGTTGCCAAGAGCCCGAGATAAGTAAGAATCGTAATCGCCCTCACGCAGCAGCAACAGGCGGTGATGCGCTGTATCGTAATGGTAAATACCTGGAGTGCCGGTTGCCGTGCGGAGATAGACGTACAATTCGTTAGGGTACAGCCCTCCTCCGGAAGGGACAAATCTGCGGTACGTCTGTACTGGAACGGCATGAGAATAGCCTACTTGCGACAGCCCGTAGGCGTACCAGAGGAAATGTCCAATGTCCTTCACGCTCGGTTCAGCGGGCGATTGTCGCGCTTCCAACGTCAGCGGGATATCCGAGGACAGCGGAAGAGCCGGCAGGCCGCGATACAGCTTATAGGATAACGGCGCGTCGTCCCAATCGACCTCCCAGCCGGGCATCCCGCTCTCGTAGCTATCGGCATGAAGCTGGCGAATAAACATTTCCGGACTCATTCTGCCTCCCCCTATCTCACAGTGAACTACGGTATGACATTCGCCGGCATCGGTCCGACTCGTTTAAGGGAAAGGATGCGGATGAGCGTTGAGCTCCTCCATACGCAAAGGCCGCTCTTTGTATCCGAGCTCGGCCGGCACTCGAAGCACCCTTTCCAATCCGGCCACCCGGGTAAGATCGTAACCGAACGTCATCGGCAGCATGCCGGGGATCAGCACCTTCACGCAGTGCAGTCCGTTACGTCGCAGCTCCGGTGTGGTCTGGTCCACTACGATCACGTCCAATTGGAGCCGGAGGAACGTGCCGATCATCGACTTTAAGTCTTCTGTCAAATCAGTGCTCTTCGGTGCGGCTGTAAATTCCTGAGCGAACGTTCGCATCGGGCGGTTTTCCTCCAACAAAAAGCTCAGCCTCGGCTCCGCATCGGGCAAGCTGTATAGCATGGAATGGTCCTCCATGTTCCGTACCAGTGAAGGATCACGAAGCATCTTCATATAGTTCTCTCGGTTCGCCTCGAATTTATGTGTCATATTCAGCAGCATCCCCGACAGCTCATGAACCGCTCCCTTTGCCGCGCGCACCGGATCCGGGTGCGCCCCAGCCGCACAGATGAGATTTATTCCATGAGGATTCCTGTTTTTCGCCAGCGCCCAAATGCTGGGAATGCCATTCTCCATCGTCGCGTTAAACAAGAGAACGTCAAAACCAGCAACAGCCTGCAATCGCTCCACCATCAGATTCAAGTCGCGGTCACCGATGGATCGAGGATCTAGTCGCGGAAGCGGCAGCTGTGCATACCACGTCAGCAGAAACGAATCGCGCTCCACAATCTCCAGTATGCCGTACAAGATCGCTTCCTCCAGGCTTCCGCCTAAGGCGCAACCGTTGGACGTCTCGTACACGAAGCCTTGCCGGCAAGGAGAGCTGTAGTACGCAAGCCATTGAGGCACCAAAATCGGGCGTTCTTGCGCAAACGAGTATCCCCATACCCATTCAGTCTCCACATCGGGATCAAATGGCCGGAAAGGAAATCCTGGCAGTTTATATTGCTCCTTCGCATACAGCCCGACGGTCATGGGATCGAGCGCTTCCCCAGCCAGTTGCCGCCAGCTACCGTGAACGATTGGCCGCTTGCCACGCGGAGCCATGCCGCAATATCGCTCCAAGCCCTCCAAGATAGCGGACAGCTCGCTATCCGCATAGCAGTTCGTTCGGCCCGCCGTCAACTCGTCCTGTTCCAACATCGGAAGATTTACAGTGGTATCGGCCAACGGCGACACCAGATCCAGCATTTTACCGTTCATTAATCCGGTTTTGTAATCGAGATAATCCCGAACCAGAAAAGTTTTCAGCTCATCGAACGATCGGCTGCGGTAAATGCTCTCGCCGATTTTTGGACTCGGCTCGAGGGAGATCTGGGCCGCAACCCGCGAATCGGCTGGCAGATGTCCGCATACGGGGCACTGCGGGTCCGGGAGGAAGAAATGGCTGGAGCAGGACAATGTCTTCAGGTTAAAGAAAACCACATGCTCTTCCAATCGGGAGCGGCTGTGCCGCAGCACGCTCCGCGCTTCCGCCGCAAGCAGATACGCCATCTGCAGGAGTCCCGTGCGCGATGCCCACGCGTCGGATAGGACTCCCCCAGTCTCCGTCAAACGATGCTGCAGCTCCCACGTTTCCCTGCGATCGCGCCCCGCGATAAGCTTCCGGGTATCAGCGCACCGCGAGCAGCCAGGCTGGCCCGGCCTTACGAGAGGCCCAACAACGCCTTCGCCGAAGGCGACGAAACCGCGCAGCCACGGAATGCCGGCAGCCTCAAGTTCCGCCTCCGCCTCGCGCTGAACGGCGGGATGCCAAGCATCTTGCAGGACTAGGGCAAGTTCCGCCGCTGCCGGCACTCCCTCCCGGAAATCGGACAAACGAACGATCCGGCACTCAGAAATCAGCTCCCCACACACCAGCTCAGCCAGCACTCCATCTCCGACAATAGCTACAACCGCGCTCAACCGTCCTCCCCCTCTCCAAGCAGCACGCCATAGACGGCTACAGGACCATCACGCAGAAACGGCTCCACCGCCAGATCGATGACAAAGACTTCCCGGCTGCTTGTTTTCAGTTTCCTCATCGCATCCCTCAACACATCCGTTTGTTCCGCCGTCACCTCGGCCGGAACCGATAGCTCCAACGAGGCGATCGGACTGAGGTGTACAGACTTCGCCTCTACAGCCTGAGGTGCCCGACAAGCGGGTCCGTTTTGTGCTCTATGCAGCGCAGCTTGCAGCGCCTTACGCAGCGCAATTGGCACGTTCAAGCCGTTGCCGCCGAACCATCCATCCTCCGTGCCCACCCATACGGCCGGAAAGCCGCAAACTTCCTCTCCGATCCCGATCAAAGGCAGCCCACGCATCGTGGTCAATGCTTGCAAATAATACCTGCATCGCTCGTTGTCAACCTGACCGAGCCGCACACGAGTGACTGTCGGCTCTCCACTAGTCAGCCGTGCCTCCAAGTGCTGCAACAAACAAGCCTGCAGCCCGCGCGCCATGCCTTCTGCTATCGTCTCTCCGACACCGATACCGATAAACTGCTCGGTGTTAACAAGAACCCCCGTGAGCCTCGACACATACGCCTCAAGCCCGGACAGCCCTGCTTCACGCCTTGCCTCCTCGTGCGTCAACCCAGAACAGACAATGTCCGGCAGCAAATCGGCTGGCCCTTCTGTCAACGGATCGGCAGCCTGAACGCGGCATTGTGACATAGGCAGCTGTCCAAGGTCCCCTTCCTCCCACTTATGGATAATTCCTGTTTTCTCCGATGTCAACATGCTCAAATATGAAAACAGCCCGTTCACTCCGCCGACGTCCCGCCGTTCCTCGAACCGAAGCTCCGTAATATCCACCCATCTGGCTGCGGCATTCACATTTTCAGCGGCGAGAGGATGCGGCAGGAACGGATGCCAGTTTCCTTCCAGTGTCTCCAAATCAAGCAGATACAGCGAGTTTCTCAGCTCCGATTCAGCAGCACCCGTCACCATTTTGAAGTGTTCGAACACAATCAAATTTGCGAGCAGTGCCCCTGCCGTAGAGGAGAAAGCGAACCGCTCCGTGTCCTTGAAAACTTCTGACTTATGGATGCGCCGCCTTGCCGACTCCCAGCAGAATGCGCTCCCCGGCTGCACGAGCGGGCCCGCGATGCCAGCTTGATGAAGGTGTACGGCGGGTATCCATGTTTTGCGTTCCGCTTGGCATGCCGCTTGAAGTAACCGAAATTCCTCACAATCGCCAAGCTCGGACACAAAGAGGATCGTTTGGAACGGCCGCACGGCTTCCCTCCATGCGTCGGCTCCCTTGTGCGGCAGCGTCACCTCTCCGATCTCGACTTCGGGGTCCGTCTTGCGGGCGTGTTCCGCCAAAGCCGAAAGCCGCCGCCGGTCCGTAGGCATCGAATCCGTAATCAGGATGCGAAACCGGGGCAATCCTGACTCAAGCAACGCCGATACGAGCGACGCCAACATCGGGCCGAAGCCGACCGCAAGCACCTCGGACTGCCGGTAACACTGAAACCGGTAAGCGCCGGAATCGCCGAAGCTGTCGAGATAAGCGATTTGCCCTGCATACCTGCGGATCGTTTCCTCCGATAGAACGTAAGGGTGGTCCTGGCTCACATCCCGCGCAAAGCCTTTCTGCCTCAGCACTTCCGCGATTTCGTAAACTCTTTCCCGATGCGGACCAGATAGTCCGTCCGTCAATTCCGCCAGTGTGTGTTTCCCGTTGAACATGGGAATGAGCTTTTCCAGCCAGCGGTCGATCATCTCTCCTTGCATGCGGAACGTACCGGCGTTATTCCGGAAATAGACGCCGTCATTCGGAACCGGCAAAAAAAATGTATCCGCCTTTACCTGAAGGCGCACAGACGGGGTCAACTTTGACATCTCAGCCCTCCTAGCCGTAAACGCCGTTCTCCAATTCGGAATATTCCATTATATGTAATCCTATGTCCCTCTCTTTGTCCCTCATGTCACATATCTTCTTCGGAAATGCGGCCGCCCCTGCACAGCGTTGTGCAAGGGCGATCGCTTTACTACGAGTGAAAACATTAGCGACAGCGGTGGCCGCCTCCGCATTGGTGGCAATTGCCTGCGCATTGATGGCAGAAGGCCGCACACTGGTGACAGCGACCGCCGCAAAAACCACTGCAGAACCCGCCACAAACGCCGGCACAAACCCCGGCACAAACCCCCGGGATAAAACCTACGCAAACGCCTGCACAAACGCCCGCACAAACCCCTGCACAAACTCCTGCGCATAGTCCAACGCATAGACGCGACGCATCCACCGGCATTTGGCCGATCGGAAACTGGCCAGCGGGATACTGGCCCTGCTGCTCCCAAGGCGTTACTTCGCTCGCCTGAAATTGCGAGACACCCAACTGTTGAAGCTCATTTTGAAAATTTGTCATGAGATAACCCTCCGATATTATTATTCACGATGCTTTGAAGCGAAAAGAAATGGAATGTTACAGAACATGATTCCAATTTATGGTCGGAACTCCGCAAGTGTTACTGAGTCATATGTCCTGTTTTTGGGGTTTTACCAAATAGACTTGTCCGAGAAAACGCCGGACCCATGGAACTGTACCTCGTGGTGGCGATCATTTGAGGCTGATCTACCTTCTGGATGTACAGGGCAAGTTATCTTTTCGACACATGAGACAACTAAACCTAATATCCTAAATTAGCCCAATATTTAAAGGAGCGTTTTGATGGAAAGAAAATTAATTTTTGATTACGTTATTGTGGGTACAGGACCAGCAGGAGCGGTAATCGCGAAAACTCTATCTGACGATAAACGAACATCCGTCCTTGTTTTAGAAGCGGGCGGAAATAACGATAAAGATAAACCGATTAGCGACTCGACGATGGCTTCTATGTTGGAAGAACAGTTCTTCCCTCAGTATTTTTGGCAAGGAGAAGGTGTCCCGCAAGCGGGGCTTGACGATCGAATGTTTGAATGGACAACAGGACGTCTTATGGGCGGCGGTTCATCGATTAATGGAGAACAGTATGTGCGCCCTACAAGCCATGTACTTAAAGAATGGGAAAGGCTGCTCGGCCCTCTTTGGTCCCCTAAACGAGCGGTTCTGCGATTCAAAATACTTGAAAAATATAATGGTAAAACAATTAATGCCGCTGCACGCGGGTATCGAGGTCGCATTGATATTCGTCAGGCTCCTTTACATCCGACATCGATGGCAAAAAAATTAGTTACTGCAATCGAGCGAGCCTCCGGCTTCCCTGAAATTCTCGATTATAATAACCCGAAAACCACAATGGGCCCCTTTACGCGATGGCAATTATATCAAAAACCGAATGGCAGGAGGGAAAGTTCCTCCACTGCATTTTTGTCTCCAGATATCTTAAAGGTGAATGGCCGGGGAGTAAATGGTCGTAAATTAAGATTATTTTCTGATTCGACTGCTTTGCGGGTGATATTTTCTAATAAGCGCGCCCGTGGAGTGGAATTTCTAAAAAGTGGTAAGCGATTAATTGCATACGCAAGGAAAAAGGTCATTATTACGGCTGGTATTAACAGCGCTCAACTCTTAATGCTATCCGGGATAGGATCTGCAAAAATACTTAAAGAAGCTGGTATTCGCTGCATCTTTAATAATCCAAACGTAGGGAAAAGCTTAAGAAATCACACACTTAACTTTGCCGTATTTCAGTCGAATCCGAGCGACAGACCTTTACCTTCAAATGATCCAAATGCCCTTTATACCGGTGGGGCTTTCCTGCCTGATCCTTTAGGCATAGATCGAAAACGTCGAGCGGTTCAAATTTTGGGTATAGGTTCTGAAGGCGATACGTTAACGTTAGGTTTGATATACTTACGTCCGAAGAGTCGCGGTTCCATCAAAATCCAAAACAAGGATCCTCTAAAAATTGTGCTCGCAGATGAAGGTTTTCTAGATAATCCGAATGATTTGGAAGCTGTAAAAAACATTTATAAGATCTATGTAAAGGATATAGCCGCTGAGCTTATGTCCATTGATCCTATGTATCAGCTCATCTCACCTACTGCTGAAACGATTGATAATGATGCCGAACTGGAACAATTTATTAAAGACAACTTTGATCACAATCATCACCAACAAAGCTTGCTTCGAATGGCCCCATTAAAAAACGGAGGGGTCGTTGATCGGCGTGGAAATGTTTACGGAGTAAAAGATTTAATTGTTGCGGATGCTTCAATCATCCCTTTTACCGTCGATGGAAATACTTCAGCGGCAGCATATCTAATCGGATATACGATCGCGAAACAAATCATAATGATAGATAAAAGGAAACAGCGGAGGAAGATTCGAGAGAATTTCGAAAATAGCGAAGAATAGCTGAAATCTTGTACGTTCAGTTTTCAATGAAGCACTCTATGCCCAGAGTGCTTTTTTTCGTGTTTGTGCTTGTCCATGGATTTCGCACATTTTTGAATCCTTAGTGGATAAGTCCAATTCTCTATTCTACATTGATCATAAAGTATGCTGAACATGATTAGAGGAGGATTTATATGGCACAACAAGTGAAATTAAGTCCGCAATTCAGAAGACTTTGTATGCAATTCAGCAGAATCTTAGGCGGCGAATCGGAAATTGAAGCAGGTCCGGTTTGTTTTGTGACGCGAATGACGAATTTAAAAGAAACGATCCTAGGAAGAAGAACGCGCTCCCCACTGGTTCAAATGCAAATGTTCTCGTTTGAATCGCTAGATAGTTCGGGTCGTGCGCTATGCTTAGGTGAGACTGCCGTTCATCAAGATCAGGTTAATCGCTTAATAACAAACCTCCGTAAACGCGGGATAAAAGTAACAGCGATTCATAATCACTGGCTAAAAGAAAATCCTCGATTAATGTATATGCATTGGGAAGCCATCATGAATCCAGTCGTTTTTGCGAAAAGAACCAAAGAGTCCATTGCATTCTTAGGTTAATTGCCGTTGAGTTTTGTACGTAACTTATTTTGAAAGGATGATTTCATATGGCGGCACAAGTGACGGTAAGCCCAGCTTTTAGAAGACTATGTAATCAGTTTTCAACCATTTTAGGTGCAACCGAGCATGAAATAACGAAAGGTCCTGTTTGTTTTGTTACTAGAAATAGGAGGGTAAACGCTGCCATTTTAGGAAGACGTACAACATCTCCTTTAGTCCGTTATCAACTGTTCTCATTTGAATCTTTGGACAAATCAGGTCGCGCACTCTGTTTGGGTGAAACCGCTCTCTTCCAAAACCAAGTAAATCGTTTGTTGACCAATCTTCGCAATAACGGGATTAAAGTAACAGCCGTCCATAATCACTGGCTGTTTGAGAACCCGCGGCTTATGTATATTCACTGGGAGTCAATTGATAATCCTATTGAATTTGCAAAGAAAGTAAAACGCTCTATCGCTTTTCTGGGCTAGCTAATTATAACGCATCATTACGATCTTCCAGTCCTCAAGGGGGAGATAGTTTCCGAGCTGTTGCTCGAACTGCTCCCTTTCCTTTTGGATATATCGCTTCGATTAATCATAGAAAAGGCTCTATCGCAATGAAGCGAATAGAGCCTTTAAGATTTACGTATAACCTGTATATACAAATACGTTTTACTCGGGTCTTTCTATTGTAAATTGTTCACCTAAACTGGAATAATTGTTTCCGGCTAGTCGGCTAACAGGCTTCAACTGATAGGCATCTATACGTCCATCTTCAATTAATTCTTCAGCGATGTGAAAGCAAACGATTTTTCCAATAATTAAATCGCAAGCGGGCGCTTCTGGGCTGCCTCCAAGTTCAATGTTTTTTTCTAACGTGCATTCCATCCGAATCTTCGCTTCTTTAACCCCAGGTGTATTTATTTTGTTACTTGGAACCAATGTGAGCTTTGCAAGTTCTACTTCACTTTCCTCTGGTGGTAAATTGGCTGCCGTTTTATTAATTGCTTCAATGTAAGACTCATCCGAGATATGAACGACAAATGATCCCGTTTCTATTATGTTTCGTGCTGTGTCTTTGTACGCTCCGTTTTTTCTTTGAATGGATACCGAAATCATGGGCGGATTGGCAGTGACAATATTAAAATAACTATACGGTGCCGCATTCAATACACCATTCCTTGATAAGGAAGTGATAAATGCAATGGGTCTTGGTATGATGCTTCCAATAAGAAGCTTATAATTTTCCCTTTCCGTTTGGGTTTCCGGATCAATGAGTAACACTTGAATGACCTCCATGTTTCATGACTTATTCATCTCTCTCACTTGAATAGGGAATAAATTGGCTTCGATTTGGGCGCGATGTTCTTCGTACCACTCAGGCAGCATTAATTTCTCCCCTAAAGATTCAGCAGGTTCATCCTTAGCAAAGCCTGGAGGATCCGTAGCAATTTCAAAAAGGATTCCACCGTATTCACGGAAATAAATCGCATTAAAGTATTGACGGTCTATGATTTGTGTTGGACGGTATCCTTTACGCATGACAGCTTTTTGCCATTCGGCATGATCCTCATAATCGTTGGCTCGCCATGCAATATGGTGAACCGTTCCTGCCCCGCCTATACCCCATTCCATGTTCTCAAGTGGAACATCTATAATGTTCGCGATTTCTCCGGTTGCTTGAAAACGCGCGTATTTGTCATCTTGGGCAATTTTCGTCAAACCAAGGACAGTTTGCAGTGTATCCATCGTACTTTCAGCATTCGTACTGAAAAGCACAGCTCCACCAAACCCTTTAATAGCTTTATCCGCGGGAATCCCGCTGAAAGACCATTTACTGTCAGCTCCTTCACTACGTTCAACGATTTCTAGATTCAGTCCTTCGTTGTCTGTAAATTGAAGAAATACTTCATTGAAACGGCTCACTTTCTTTACTGAGATGTCAAAGCCAGTCAACCGATTTTCCCAGAAATCTAAAGAACCTTGAGGCACCACATAAGTGGTAATCCCAACTTGGCCGCCGCCAATCTCCCCTTTTGGTGATCCTGGTGACGGAAAGAACGTAATGATTGTACCTGGGCTTCCAGCTTCGTTACCAAAATATAAATGATAGACATCAGGAGCGTCAAAGTTAATCGTTTTCTTTACCAGTCGCAAACCAAGAATTCCAGCATAAAAGTCGACGTTAGCTTGGGGATTGCCAGCAAATGCTGTAATGTGATGGATACCCGTTGTTTGTTTAGTCATGATAATGCCTCCTTAAGACTCTTAATTATAATTTTCATACGTGTTGATAAACCACATGTTCCTTCAATGTCAATAATCTTAATTTTAAGATATACAGCACAAGAAACCTTAGCTAAGGTTTTTTTAACCTACCGAAAACCTCTAACATAAAAGTCACCTCGCTCAGATAAATCTTAAAATCAAATATCTTAATTTAAAGATAATACTTATCTCAACTTTTGTCAACATGTTTTCATCAAGCCAATCATCCACCCATAAGGAATCCCTCCCCTATGGTCAGATTTTGACTACAATTGATCCTATTTGAACTAAAGGACACTCCGTCGGGAATGACCACTTTTCCTCTGAAAAAAGCTATAGAAATAAAAACAACCAGCTGCTGAAATTGAAGCGTGCTGGTTGTTCGGTTTTCAATCCTTCTATTCAGCGTTACCTTGATTCAATTGAGCCCACTGCTCAAAGCATTTGACAACAGCACTCATATCTTCCGTGCCTGCGCCTTCGTTACATGCAATTTGAAAGATTTGTTTGGCCACTCCCAACGCAGGCATAGGTAATTGAATCGAATCTGCTAATTGGGTTGCTAGTTTCAAGTCCTTCAGCATTAATTGCGTCATAAATTGAGGTGAAAAATCCCGGTTTAAAATTTTCGGCCCTTTCATCTCAGCCATTCCGCTACGGGCTCCGCCACCGGCAATTACCTCCAAAAATAAAGCCGGATCCAATCCACACTTTTTCACTAACGCTATGCTTTCCGATAAAGCAATCAAATTGGAAGCGACAAGTGCATTGTTGGCAAGTTTCGTTTTGGAGCCGGAACCGCTTTCCCCCATATATACAGCTTTCTTACCCATTGCTTCAAAAATAGGTCCGCATTGCTCGAAAATTTCTTTTTTTCCGCCTACGATGAACGTCAAAATTCCTTCGATCGCTTGCGGTTTGCTGCCGGTAACTGGAGCGTCCAACATGTCGACGCCAAGCTCCTCTAACTTTTGTGCCAATTTCATACTCGTTTGGGGCGAAATGGTGCTGCAATCCATTACGATTTTGGCACCGCCACCCTGCTGTAACGAAGACATAATGCCTTTCGCCCCATCATAAACTTCATTTACCGCATGATCATCTGAAAGCATGGTTATGACCATAGCGGTCTGTTGCACCACATCCCCCGGGGAATCGGCGATTTGTACGCCTACCCCCAATTCTTCCGCCTTTGTTCGATTCCGGTTGTAGACTACGAGCTCATAACCCGCACGCAGCAAATTGGAAGCCATAGGCAGCCCCATGGTTCCAAGTCCGATGAATCCTATCTTCATTAGAAAAAACACCACCTATTTGGCAGATTGTGATCCAAGCTCAAATCGCTTATTTATTTATTATATGGTAAAAGATAAAGTTCCATAAGAACTGAAAATATGTATATTTAGTTACTTTCGATTAAGTAGCCTTTCGATCGTAACCAATCGAGTGAGCAAAAGCCCGTTTAGCTATGCATAGTCGGACCGCTCCAGTGGAAAAATTAGAAGGAACCTTCTACGTATTCCAGCCATTTGAAAGGAGCTGCCTGCATGTCGGACCAACCGAAAACCGGAACTACTCCAGTCCTAGCAGAGAGCCCGGAAACGCATATCAGCTTTAATGACGAATATTACGCAGATCGTGAGGCGTTTCGCGAAGTAAAACCGGAGCGAGTCCGTGTGGCGCCGGTTGTCTCGATGGGAAGCACCGAATTCCAGGAAGAAGAGCCGGAAAATGCGGCAACTGCCATCGATTCATCCGACGACTCCTTAGATGATGCTTATGAATCGCCAGATGCGCTGGGGCAAGCGCTGCAGCAATATTCCGGTACGGTGCAGTTCGTCAACCATCTGTTTCACGATCAAATGGATGTGAATGAAGCAAAGGAAGCCTTGCAGGAGCAAGGCTGGACTGACGATGATCGGTCAATCCCGATCGGGGACTGACGCTGCATCTCAGCCACGGATGCGGTTTTCTTTTTACCGGGATAACGTTCTTGTTATTCGGTTTTGACAAGAATGTTATCCCATAAATCAAAAAACCGCAATTTATGCGGCCTATAATTTGCTATTTAACGATTGGCAATATAACTTCGACCATCGTTCCTTTTCCAACTTCACTTTCGAAACGCATGGTCCCCTTATGATTTTGGATAATTTTCATGGAAACCATTAACCCTAACCCTGTTCCTGTTTCTTTCGTAGTAAAAAAGGGATTTCCAATCTTATTGATTTCACTTTGTGGGATTCCATACCCGGTGTCAATAATTCGAATGCATATTTCATCTTTCATTTGCTTGGCTTGCATGATCACTTCTCCGCCATCTGGCATCGATTCAATTGCATTTTTTAAAACATTAATAAATACTTGATTGATACTGCGTTGACAGTTAATGAATGGTAAATGATTATCGAATTCTTGCTTTATTTGAACGTTATACAGGTTTGCTTGTCCTTCAAATAATCTTGCAACCTTATTTAACTCATTTACAATGTCCCTTAATTCATATGCTTCATTTGAAGGTTTAGCTAAAACTAAAAGCTCACTGACTATTTCATTGATTCGATCGATTTCTGAAATCATGATTTCATTGCGTAATTTCTTTGTACCGTCCATATCCTCTTTCATATACAGTTGCACAAATCCTCGCAAGCTGGTCAACGGATTCCTAATTTCATGGGCGATCCCAGCTGCAAGTTCGCCAGCTAAGGAAAGCTTCTCAGATCTTCGGATGAATTCTTCAGAATGAACCCGTTCGGTGATATCACGTCCCATACTGATAACGTGTTGAATATCACCTGCTTCATTTCTTATTTTTTTAGAATGTGCTTCTTGCCATATGTAGTGACCATTTTTATGCCTAAGACGGTAAACAAATATTCTGCTATCAGCATTATCCGAATAACCTCGCCTTAACCAACCACCGTTCATATCTTCCGGATGCCAGTAGTCGTAAGCATATTTTCCGATGAGTTCATCTGGTTCAAAACCGAGCTGGATACGGATGGCAGGTGAAACATATGAGATTTTTCCATCTGGCGTTAAACGCAAAATGACGTCCTGTGAATGTTCAGAAATAAGGTTATGTAGTTCTTCAATCTTATTGAACTCTTCTTCTTTCTTCTTTTTTTCTGTTAAATCCACTATTTGCGAGATGAAAATGGCATTATTATCGTTTTCCGATGGGCTCATTTCTGAAGTTACATGTAGAAGAACCCAAATCATACTCCCCGATTTATGAATAAGCCTTTTTTCTATTTGATAAACGTCTGATTTACCCTGAACTAACTTATACCACAATTCCAGTTCTGCTTCTAAATCCTCAGGATGAGAGACAGTTGAAATACAGAGATTTAATAATTCACTTTCACTATACCCCAACATTTTGCACAGAGATGGATTCGTCTTAAGAAAACATCCATTAGAAGATAACAAAGCCATTCCAATTGGAGATTTCTCAAATGCACGTAAGAAAAGACTATGGTCGTTAAAATGAGATACCATTTAACCCTCCGCTAAAAGCAGTTGCAAGAATAACCTGATTATGGCATTATAGCAGCAATTTTCAGTTATTAGTATCAAATTTTTCGTGCCTAAGGACATTTTCCACCATGTCACTTTGTTCTCTTCATGGACTCCACAATTAATATGAATATAGTTCCATTTTATCTGGGAGAACATTCAAAACACGAGGGCTGCACAGCGAACCGCGACAATAAAAATGGTAGTACCTATGATTGCGCTATCCAATATTTTGGGAATATACCTGTTAGTTGAACTAATACAGCCGATCGAAGCGACCGGCTGCTGTAGATGATTAATTTAGCTATCGTGTCCTGTTATCTTCATTCACTTTGCGGTCATGCTGTTCACATCGATAAAAGGCGTCGCACCGCCAGTGACGGAAGGCAGCTTGCCGTCCCATTTCTGAATGGCCTCTTGTTGTACTTCAATTTGCTTAAGCGCGATGAGGTCCGGCGTTACTTCCTGCTTCTTCAGCTTGAGCGACTCCGCTTCAGCCTGGGCCTGCGCGATGGTCTGCTGGGCTTCAATCTGAATTCTTTTCAAGTCGTTCTCCGCTTTAAGAGCTTGCTGCTGCGCCACTTGCTTAGCCTCGATCGACTGATTAAACGCATCCGAGAACTTGAAATTGACGATGTTGATGTCATTGACGACCAGATCATACCTTGCCATCCGCTTCGTTAGCAGATCACGAATTTCATTCGCGACTACATCACGTTTTGCAATCAGATCTTCGGCCGCATATTTCGCTGTCACTTCTTTTACGATTTCCTGTATCGCCGGCGCGACAATAATTGTATCAAACGAACTTCCGATGTTATTCATCAGATTATACGCCGATTCTTTGTTTACGGAATAGTTCAGTGCCACATGCGTGGAAACGGGCTGGAGATCCCTCGAGGACGCCGATGTGTCCGCTTCCGCTTTGGTTACTTGCACGTTAACTTGAATAATATTCTGCACGAAAGGAATTTTGAAATGAATGCCTGGCATTAGCGTAGTATCACTTAATTTACCCAACGTTTTGTATAGTCCGACATGGCCAAACTGAACTGTAGCAAAGCTGCTGAGCGCTGCAATAAGCAAAACTACACCGAGCAAGCTCCACGCTATTATTCTGCCAACGGGGCTCTTTCGTTTCGCCAATGGGTTATCCGGTGCCACACCAAGTTCCATGTGCATACCTCCAACTTTATTAGTGTTTGCTACCTAACAGTACGTTGGCGGGCTTTTCCAAGTTTCAATGAAAAACCCAAAATTCGGTAAATTGGAGCAGATAACCGAAGAGCATGCTTCAGTTCAACCAAGAAAAAGTAAACCAGAATCCTTAAGTTCCCACATTGTCAAATATCTGCCGTGAACAGCATAATAGGACTGGTGGAACCAAGATAATGCTGCGCGTCCATGTAGTATGCTGGCCGACGCCGCCAAACGGGTAGGATATCATAATCTTTTTGAAGGTGGGGATGCTGTGTCCATCGTGCAATCTCGTATTTACTGTTGTGAATGTAGCAGAATTGTACCTAAAGACGATGCAATGTACTATTTTAAAACAGATTTCAAGCTCATTTCAGGTTATGTTTATTGTGTAGGTGCATGTTCGAGTTGTTGCGACAAAAGGCTAAATTCAAAACAAGATGTTAAAGAAACTATATTCTATTCCCAATCCTGACTGTGTTCCCTCAAAATGGACTTGATCATAGTCGCTCGAAGTATAGGTGAACGTCCCATCGCCCTTAAATGATAGTAGACAATGATCTTGTCTAATTAGGGTACAAAACTGTAAAACGTATATTATGAGGTGATTCAATGTACTATTGCATCCAGTGTAATGAACTCCACTTGCGTTCTGAATCAGAACAAAAGCACATTTTTAATTCGGGGTTTCATTATATTGATTCAAATCTTTATCATGCAGGAGTTTGTAATAATGACAGAGAGTGCGATTGTGATGTTTTTGAAAAGCAATTAGCTACAGCGTAGACTGGCCGTCCTCGGATTTCGATTCGAGGAAGACTCGGCTATAGGAAGGGGCAGAATATCAGATTCGCCCGGGCGTCACCCTGGAGAGAGTAACCTGGTTACCTTGAAGGGTGAGTGACGCTTTATGCGTAATAATGCCGAGCACTTTATCCAGGAATCCTAGCGGAATCGCATTGAAAAAACGCCCCGTCTCCTCTGTGCTCAGCACATGTGAGGAGTCTACCGTAATGCCGTTCACGCGCAGAGGCCAGTGCAATCGATCATGTAGTAATAATTAACGCCCAGCGATTTAAGCAATCAGATGCTATCTTAGCTGAACTATCCGGTGCGTTGTCGAGCCAGTCATACTTCACTTTACCGCCCTTTCTCGGAAAATCCGTCATCCCGAGCTTTGGAATCAGATACTTACGGAACTGCTCCCGCGTATCGTTCTCCCAATTACCGATTGACGCCTTATCGAGATCTATATTTATCTCTAAAATTCCTCCTCCTACCGCAACAATTTACCCAATTATTGAGTCTATATTTACAACATTAGGTAATTGAGGTGGAAACCGTATATGAACTTCAAAACACGAATCAAGTCTTTTATTTGCCTCGTCTTTGTCATGATGCTGGTCAATTTTATTTGTAATATGCAGGCTGATGCTGCGCTGCCACCGCACAGAGCAATTGACCCACCCAAAGTCCCACCGGTCATTACCTTATTCGAACAGACGCCGCTCTATTCCACGCCTGACGATTCGCGCAAGCCATTTGCAGCTCTTACTCCTCAAGATGTAACTACCGTCGATGCAGAGCAAGCCTGGTACATGAAACAGCGCGGTGAAAAGGTATGGATCAAAATTAAGACCACATGGGCAGGTGATCTCTGGATGCACCTAGACTATGACAAAATTGGCGTCGTCAAGCCGCTCGATACGAACATTGCACTGCTCTGGGACACCGCCCTTTATACGCAACCATCCTTATCAACGATGACAGAAGTTGTGCTCGCTCCGCAAACCGTTCACGCGAATGCCGTATTCGAATCACCTGTATCGTATTTATCCAACTCCTATCGGATTGAGACCTCGTGGCTAGGGGATATGTGGGTTGTCTCTCAGCCTCATATGCTGATAGATATGGAGATTTTAAATCAGGAGATGGATCTGCCGACCGAAACCTTGTACATGGAGGACTATGATACATCGAATCGTTTGCAGCGTCCCTCGGATGTCAAGATGATTCCACCGCAGAAAGTATTTGCCTTCGAAAAAACACAGAATGGAGTTTACCATGTTCGGTCTCAAGATGGTAACACTTTCTGGATTCAGCCGGAATTTGCACAGCCTGCAGGGGCAGAGCCAATCAAAGAACGGCTCAAACTATTGAAGGACGTGAGGCTCTACCTGTTTCCAACGATGCCTTTCCCAACCTTCGGGGTGTTATCGGCTCAAACCGTAGATGCATTTGAACGATGGACCGATCCGCAAAACGAACAATGGTACCATATTCATACTTGGGCCGGAGATATGTGGGTGCAGCCGGATAAACCACTTTAATAAAAGCTTCTGATCGAAGAGCCTTCGAGGAAGATGCATTCGTTAACGGAAGCTCTTTCGCTGCTTGCCAACGCTCGGACCAGTACGATGTGTAACAAAAAACCATTCGTTAAAAACGAATGGTTTTTTGTGGTTTATTATTCCTAAGTGCAGCCGTCGCTTGAAAGTGATACCCCTTTCATAAAGCGACATTTTCTTTCGCTTCTGGCGAATAAGAATCAAACGCTCGGATCCATTTGAATCGATTTACTTTTATAATCGCTACAAAGCATTTCAAGATTTGGTCCGATTTCAGACAAATAAATGTAACCAATGGTGAAAGATTGAATACAAAAGCACAAAGTGCCGAGGCTGGCAAAACAATCAGCCACATGAAAATGGTATCATTGTATAAAACAAATTTGGTATCCCCACCACTACGAACGATTCCTGTTAAAGAAGGCATCTGATAAGCAGTCCCACACACGGTGATGGATAATACTGTCATGAACTGCAGGGCAAGGCCCCTTGCTTCAGCGGAAATGGAATAAAAGTCCAGGACATAATCCTTAGCAATGAACAGAGCAGCGCCTGTACATAATCCAATGATGAGATAGAGCATCTGCAGCGTCTTGGCGTAAGCTTTGATTTTATCCATATGCCCTTCGCCAATCGTTTTGCCGATTACGACGGTAGTAGCACTTGCAGAGGCAAAAACAACGACGGATACAATCTGAAAAATAGTTGTCGCTATGCTGTTTGCCGCAATCGCAGCTTCACCCATATGCCCCAGAACGGACGTCTGTGTCGCCATTGCGATCCCCCAGATAAAGTTTGACATTAGAATAGGTGACCCCAACTTGACATAATGCTTAAACAACTCCATATCAATTGTAAAGAAATCTCTCAGCTTCAACAGGATCTTCCGATCAAATCGCTTCACGAAGATGCAGACTATGATCAATTCAATTATTCTTGAAGATAAGGTTGCTATGGCAGAACCCTGCACGCCTAGACTTGAAAAACCAAAATGTCCGTAGATCAAAACATAATTCAGGCAAACATTGATGATGAGCGTGGTCGAGGACAAAATAAAGCCGATCTTCACCGTCTCCACACTCCGCAATGTCGCAAGCAGAATACTGGTAACGGAAAAAAATATGTAGGAGAAGCAGATGATCTTAATGAATTTAGCTCCCTCAGCAATAACACTCTGATCATTTGTAAACAAAGAAAGTAAGCTTTGTGGAAAGAAAAAGACGATAGCCCACATAATCAAACCAACAAGAATCGAAAGGCGCATTCCTATGCTGGCAATCCTCTTAATCGATCCGATATCATTTGCCCCCCAGTACCTTGACGCCATAATGACAAGCCCTTCACTCACTCCCATGACTAGCATTTGCAGCACAAACTGAATCTGATTGGCTATCGCGACACCGGACAACGCCGATTCACTGTAACCGCCGATCATTAAATTGTCGGATAAGTTGACCCCGAAAGTAATCAAGTTTTGTAATCCGATGATTAGGGTCAGCGTAAAAAAGGTTTTGTAAAATAACGTCTCTCGTACAAATAAACTCAAAAACAACACCCGCCTCCATCTTAGAGTTAATTCATTTATCAACAAAACAATTGACTATGTGCACATTACTTCTGCAACTATGCGGTAGCCCGACCCCAAAGCTTATGGTGGAAGCTGGCGAGATCTACCATTTGATTTCTTACAGTATAAGGATTCATCCCATAGAATGAAAAGGCATAATCTGGTTAGGACATGCACTATTTGGCTAAAAAACGAGTGTGTCCATTGCCGGATTCAATAAAAAAGGAACAGCTGCCGGTTCGGCAGTCTGCTCCGGTATTTTATTCAACGGCATCCGAAGACGGATTGATGAGTAGCAAAGGCTGATTAACGGCGTTTTCGCGACTGTTTATCGTTACCAAGATCGATGTCGTGTTCGGATCCATGAATCGGAACGTCGCCTTCCGATCGGTCGCCATCTGCGTCTGAACGAATCCAGTTACGTCTAGGGAATACCAGCCCGCCTGATCGACGCGCACGAATCCGACATTCTGAGCGCCTGCCCCTAGCCGGTTGTTCCAGTTCATCTTCGCCTCGCTCCAGGTATCCCCATCATAGCCATACACCCACAGATTCATCGGCTTGGCCAGAGGCGTTGGCACGTAGAAACGAAGCTTGGCTGTTTGCACCGGCTCCGTGTACGTGCCCAAATCAAATTTCATGAACGCCATCCGATCTCCCCCACCGGCCGCTTTGGGAAGATCCACGACTTCCAGCGTATCTACGCTTCCATATACAGCTTCAGCTACATTCTCGTACACGAAAGTATCCTCGCTTGGCAGGAACACGTTATTGACTACTGCCGAACGCACGACCTGCAGTGTATACACATCCGTTTCGCCCGTTTTCCCGGTAACCGTCATTGAAATCCGAGTCTCCCCTTCGCCCAGCGCGATGGCTGCGGATGGGGTTCCGCTTGGCGTTTCGACTCCATTGACCGCAATCACACTACCCGCATTCGAAGCTGTCGGCGTCACCGTAATGGATTGCTGCTGCGCAGGAACCGTCACCGTATAATTGGTTCGATTCTTTGCAAACGGTGCATCCCATGTGCCTGCGCTTACCGTCAAGCCGTCAAGTCCCGTTCTCGGATACAGCGCCGTTATATGCGGCTCGTCGTAGGCTTGAGCCCAGTAATAGCCTGTCGCCGTCACGCGACGTGGCTCGAAGCCGACCTGCTGGCCATCTGGTATGCTTTCGGACGTCAGAGTCAGCCAGCCGGCCTCATCTGCCGTGCCGCCCTTATACACGCCGCCTGCATAATGGAAGCGGCCTTCAATGGCAGCACCCGGAATGGCTGCACCGGTGACCTGGTCGACCGCCTGCACGCTTGCCACAGCACGGCCGGAGCCCGCCGTCACGTTCAAGCCTCGCAAAATCATCGGCTTCAGCGCCGTGCTGCCTGTCGTAGCGGACGCTTCAGGAGACGCAGGACCTAAGTTCCCTTGTAAATCCACGGCCGCAACCCGGTAATAATACGTCGTATCCGGCAGCAGTCCGATATCCGTATACGACAAACTTCTGGCCAATCCCGTTACGGTTGCCGGTCCTGGAGTAAAGCCACTATGCGTGCTGCGGTAGACGACATATCGATCGACCCAATTGTTATCGAATGCCATACCGAATTTCACTTGAATCTGCTGGAAATTCAGCGCTTTAACCGTCGGGGCAGCGGCAATCAGGTCAGGCGCCTGTGTATCGGCCGGCGGCTCCCAGAAAGTACCGCCTTCTCCCCAATAGGACGGCAAGTGAAGCAGGTCGTCATAATGATGCATTGCGATGCCGCCGAAGGCATCGGAGCCGCCGAATGCGGCATACACCTTATCTAATTCCCGCTCCATGCTGGCCCGCCCCTCCTCCTGGAACGTGATCGTCTCCGGATCACCGCTGTTGGCAATATCCTTCGTTTCGACGCCGATGACGACCGCATGATTTTTGCCGATCGAGTGCGCATAGCTGATTTCATCCCGTGCGCCGGCGATGATGCCAACAGAGCCGTCTGCGGTATCCCGGTAATCCATGATCGAGACGTAATCGCTGATGTCCAAGACGTGCTCGGCCAGCGACTTGGTGCTGCCGTTCCAAGTAATATTGAGCGCCGATGCCGAGGAATCGTACCACTTCGGAATCGCTGGCCCGAAAGGTAAATTAATGCCAGCAGCCTTGATCCGGTCGATCATCTTTTGCAACCCGTCCAGGTATTGGAGCTGTAAGGATGGATACTCGTTATTAAAGTCCGGAGAAATATAAGGTTCAATGTCAACGTTGACACCATCGAACTTCTCATTCACGCCTGAGGCTAGGTTATAATTGATGATGCCCTCTACTTCCCCGACCGCACGATCGTGATATACTTCATACGCGCCAAAATAAGGCGGCGTGGTGCCGCCTGAGATACAGGCCTGCACCGCAAAGCCCTGATCATGGGCCCAAGAAATAAAATTGCGAAGCTTGCCAGGATCCTCCTCCAAAATATCCATGCCGTTATAGGGACCGACCGCCAAATAAAAGGTCTTGACGGGATCGGAGCCGAAAGTAGCTGTATCCTTAGCGAACGCGTTTAGCACGCTGCGTGCATTCGGATTGAGCAGCAATTGATACGTTTCCGGCTCCCAAATCCACATCGACCGATCCTGATCGGCCATATGGAATACTTCGACCGTGCCTTTGCCAATTTTGGTATAGGTGGTTGAACTGCGCCCGATATGACCCTGATCGTCGATCGTTCTAGCTTCGATGCTAACGGTCTGATCACTCAGGCCATCCGTATTCCAGTGCCAGGTGTAATGGTTTCCAGTCCGTGCGGCTTGCTGCCATGAACCGTGATTCACGCGAACGTCCACCTGTTTCACCTGATTTGGCGAATCGATCGTAACCTTCACTGGGACGGTCCCATGAACTGTCTCACCGTCACCTGGATTGGAAATTGTGACTAGGGGACTGCCTGCTTGAGGATTGTCGACAGTCAGCACGACAGTGTGGCTCCAAACACCGTACCGTGTATCGATATTCAGCCCTAGCGCGTTTATCCGAACATCACCATTGTATACACTTGTGTCTAGCTCATAATGCCAGGTACCGGAATTGCTGTCATCCGGATTCGCCTCCATAACCGCCGCCACCTGTGTGGTACCGTTAATGTACAATTGGATGTCATACGTATCCGTATAAGTCCCTGATAGGGTCAGCATTCCTGCTTGAACCACCGTATGGTCTATGGGGTTATCCAAGGTGACCGCCGAACGGGCACTGGCGTGAGCCGTCCTCACGTTGAATGGGGCGATAAGGCTTATGACCATGAAAAATACCAAACATGCCTTCATCCATGCTTTGTAAACTTTCTTCATGCGGCATACTCTCCCTTCTTCATTAACAAATTAACGAATTGGATTCACATTCACCTCATCATTACCGGTTCCTCCCATTAATTGGATTGGCCGTTCTATTCCAAATTTTAACTCACGCTGGGACGTAATGTAAGCCCTTTCGAGAAAATAGATAAAGGTCCCCTACACATGTAGCGGATTTTGCGAAGAACTATTCATTTATCTGCTAAAAAGTAACCGGTGCATGATAGGCGTATTTTACTATCTTTTCTTGAGTCTGAAACTTACGAGCATTGGGCTGCGTCTATACATAAACGAAGTTAACTTATTAGGAGCAGATGATATGAGAATAAAAAAAGGTCTCCAAACCGGAGCCGCTTGTATGATGCTGATGATCGGACTCATGCCGGCTGCCGTCGCTCAAGCTGATACGGACAGTCCTCCTGCCGTTTTCTTGGACGGCCGTCCGCTTTCCTTTGAAACCCCGCCCATCATCGAAAACGGGTTCAGCCTTGTCCCGCTTCGTTCTATATTCGAAGCTGAAGGCGCCAAAGTAACATGGGATGAAGCGACTCGTACAGTAAAGGCTGTGAAAGATGACACTGTATTTACATACCAAATCGGGGAAATGACTGCAACGAAAAATAATGAAACGATCGCCATGCCCATCTCCGGCAAAATTATTGCAGGGAACACGTTGATCCCGCTTCGATTAATCAGTGAAACGCTTGGCAATCTCGTGCAATGGCATAATTACGACCGATCGATTACGATCTCATCTGCCAAAAGCTATGAAACCACCATAGAATATGGCGTTAACCTGCGTGACGCGCCGAACACTGGTTCGCAAGTGCTTCGGATGATTCCAAAGAAAGAGAACATTCATGTCATTCGAGAGATGAACCCGAACTGGCTGGAGGCGCAAACGAAAGACGGTGCGATCGGCTTTCTCTCCGCTGACCCGCAATACACCGATTATGTGAACTCGGACCTAACAGAGAAGAAAGCGAATGACTTGCTCGCGCTCGGGTTCAAATTCTTGGGAACGCCGTACGAGTTTGGTGCCTCCTCCGATCAAACCAAAACGTTTGATTGCTCTTCTTTCGTCCGATATTTGTTCAAAGAGGCACTCTCTATCGAGCTCCCGCGCGTCTCCTACGACCAAGCCCAGGTAGGGAAAGAAGTCGGACTTGCCGATCTACGTAAGGGCGATTTGCTATTCTTCAGCGCTCGCGGTCTGGACATTGGACATGTGGGCATTTATGCAGGTGACGGAAAGATACTTCATACGTATTCCAAAGAGGAAGGCGTTCATATCGAAGACTTTAATGACAAGTGGAAGAAACGTTTTGTTACAGCCAAACGATTATTTTAAATCACTTGAGTAAGGCTGCCAGCATCTGACTGGCAGCCTTCATGATTTTATATGTTAATTCTCATCTTCATTCCTGTAGGATACTGTTCCAAAATCACCGCATAAATCAAGAAAGATCCCTCTCATATCAAAAATCTCTTTATCTTCTTGTAAATAAGTAAGCACTTCTTTCCTTAAAGAGGTGTCGGGCTTTGCATTCTCTACCTCGGTCAATTCATTAAATACAAATTTCCATAAAAAGCTTACTGAACCCGCAGTCGGATACAGGTAGAACTGCTTTTGGAACTTTACGATATTGCTGGTAAGCGGTAACATTTCCCGAAGTTGGGGAGTAAAAAGCCAAGTATGGCATACCATACCTTTATACTTGACCTCTGGAAAATAGGTTGCATAAAATTGTTTCGCTTGCATATAAGAGTCTCTTATAGATTCCATATCAAAAGCTGTATCTCTTGGAATGTGGATCTCAAGCAAAGTATC
Source organism: Paenibacillus aestuarii (assembly GCF_027789125.1). Taxonomy (GTDB): domain Bacteria; phylum Bacillota; class Bacilli; order Paenibacillales; family NBRC-103111; genus Paenibacillus_E; species Paenibacillus_E aestuarii. Next base: position 103,762 of record NZ_JAQFVF010000025.1, read on the forward strand.
GTCTTTGTCCAATACTTTTTTCCATTCATCCCTTTTAAGCTTGACTTGTTTATTTAAAGCTTTACCAATGGGAGTTATTGGATTTCCAATAAAATAATCTTCCGTTTCCTCATAATTTGTCACAAAGCCATCGGTTGTCTTCTCTTTATTACATACTCCTTGCATATCTCCATTTGCTCTCAACTCCATCCCTTCACTGCATAAAAGCAAAAAGGTATCTTCCTTGGCATTGTAAAAGCCTTTTACGATGCCAGAAAATGTCGTTTCCATAAATTGCATTCTACCCAGCCGAAACAATTTGGCTTCAAGATGCCTCCAGATCCAGCTGAAATTTCTGATGGCATAATACCCCACTAAGTTATAGGCATTTTGTACCCAAACACTGATATCCCTTAGGGTTTCTACAAATAATTCTTCACTCAGTCCCCTTTCGGAATACTTCCGTTCAGTAAGAGGCAGTCTTTGCAGTGCAGCATGCAGGTAAAAGAGAGTGGCTTCATTACCGAAAACTTCTTCCACGTAAGAATGAACAGTCAATGGTTCCCAGACTGTCGTCCAATATCCGCTTTCGATATAATTCTTATAAAACTCCGAATAAACCTCAAAAAGTTTTTGATCATTATTTATTTTATTTGCTATTTTCACTAATATTTCGATTGCACCTTCAGGCATCAAAATTTTCCGGCAGTAATGCTCTGTTAAGTCTTTCGATAATAACAAGAGTTCCATTCATGTACTCCTCCCTTTTGAACGCACCTCTAGATTGGATTATTTATGGGTAAGTTTACCACATGGCTGAAAATTGTTCATTATACAAAATGCCAGATAAGTTAATGAAGGCAAACAAAAACAACAGCCACGTGTCTGATTGGGCTGTTGTTGAAGTTGAACATTTCAGATGTTCACATATAACATATTATCCTTGGTATAACGATCGCCCGCCGCTATGCCAATTGGTGCGACTTGATCAATCTTAGCCAACTCTTCTTGTGTTAAAACCATATCTGCGGCAGCGACATTTTTTTCCAGATAGGAAATCCGACGAGTTCTGTACGGCAGTTAATTGGATGAACGGCGTGCGCGCGGCGAATTGTACCGGCTGCGGCTTCGGACAATCCGATATGCCCTATTTTACCATCATTTTTGAAAATGCCTTCTTTGGAATTTCACACGCATCATCAATCTCTTCTCCCAAAGTGTCAGATACGAGATCGAGTTTAAATAAATGCCCCCCATTTCGTATTTCCGGCTTTAGCTTGACTGGAATTTCTGCCGAGTTAATTTCCATCAAAGATTTTCTCCAGAGCATCACGTTGCGGAGGCTTGATGTTTACTTTTGGACGTAACCTTTTTGTCATTGCCTCAGCCTCGTCTAGGTTTTGAAGCTTTTCCTAAGGTCATTAAGGTCCCGGCAGCAACCGCTCCGGCTCGACCTCCGCCACCGGCGCAGTGAAAGCCCACCTTCTTACCGCTTTTGTACGCCTCAACTACACAGTTAATCGCTTTCTGAAAAAGCTCGTCTTGAGGGCCTTCCGCATTGTCTCCTAATGGCACTTTGATCCATTCTACCTTCGCGTTTGGATCCGCGCATTCCGTTGCTTCGCTGCGCAGATCTACAATCACTTCCACGCCTTCGTTTTTCACCATGTCTGCAACGTCGGCCGCACCTCCGAAGAAAATCTTATCATCCATGAGGTTTTGATAGTTTTTTGGCATTTCGTTCTCCTTTTTTTCTTCTTGAAAGATATAAATGTTTGAACTCCTTTAGCAAATAAATAAGCTTCCTTTAAAGATTACCTTAAATATACATATTTTACGAGCTGCATTATGATTAACCCTGCCTTCGCACTTCTAACGCAATTCTGCACTCGTTATGTACAACGTAGTCATTAAATTCGCATTAATGCTGGAAATAAATGCCAACATGACTACGCCCCTCGTGTTAGATTCGATGTCTAACATTTGGGGCTCAGTTCACCATTAAGAGAAATCTATCAGGCTGGCTAACGAAACGGAGCTTTGGTTTGTATCCGTTTAAAAACCAACATCCACCGGGCATACTTGTAAAAATGGTGTCCTTCGGTGGAATAAATGTTCCTAAGTTGAATTGAAATACTTCCGACTATGTGGTTTGGGCTATATTTTGAAGCAACGGTAAATATTTTTTACTCACCCTGAACTTTTAACCTAGAGATAATGGAATTTCCGAAAGACTGTTGATTGGCTTGCCAGGACTGCATTTTCACTTATTTATGAGACCATTTTGCATATGACTTATAAATCGTCAATAAGAATTCGCTATTTTGACATCAAAGTCTGATTACTGTTCGACAAAACCGCTTATAATGAAGCCATTACCTCGTTATCGGAAAGGAGATTCTGTTTAAATGAGTGATCACCATGTTCCACGCCAAGTTAATAACAAAAATTATACGGCTGCGATCGTCACCATCTCATTGGTAGCGAATGTCGTTATTTTACTCTTGTTCTTCTCACCTATTGGCTACAAGGGAGAGATTGATTTCGACCTTAGCATCTTCCCAAGAATCAATGGGGTGTTGAACAGCTTCACCTTCATCTTCCTGCTAGCCGCTTTGATCGCGATCCTACGGAAAAACGTAAAGCTTCACAAAGGGTTCATTCTCGCCGCCTTCTCTTCTACACTGTTGTTCCTTGTCTCCTATTTAACGTTTCATTACATGTCTTTGGAGACGGCGAAATTCGGTGGTGTTGGCATGATCCGGCCGATTTATTTCTTCATTCTGATCTCTCACAGCATCCTGGCAGCCATCATCGTGCCGCTCGCGTTGTTCACTCTCGTATGGGGATGGACAAACCAGTTGCATAAACATCGTAAAATTGCCCGTTGGACGATGCCGATCTGGCTATATGTCAGCTTAACCGGGGTTGTCGTGTTTCTAATGATGGAACCGTACTATTAAGGAGAATTGAACAGACCTCCTTCAAAACCTAAAAAAGACGGCTACCAATTCAAGCGGCTAGCCGTCTTTTTATAATAAATGCTATGGTTCAGCACCGATCGCGTCACAGCTGGTATCGGATGCCAATCAACAAACTCAATTAAGTTCTTAAAGCGAAATCTATCGCACTTTCAGCATGAATTCTCGTCGTGTCATACACAGGTATGCTGCAATCAGCCTGCGAGACGAGCAGCGTTATTTCTGTACATCCTAGAATAACCGCTTCTGCTCCTTGCAGCTTGAGATTTTTTATGATTTGTAAATAGGCTTGCTTCGAATCTTCTTTAATAATGCCAAGACAAAGTTCTTGATATATGATGTCATGAACCGCCAAACGCTCCGCCTCATTAGGCACAATAACCTCAAGTCCAAATTTGTCTGTGAGTCTACCCTTGTAAAAATCTTGTTCCATCGTAAATGCAGTGCCAAGTAAAGCCACCTTTTTGATTCCATCCTTGACAATTTCAGCGGCTGTTGAGTCAGCAATATGAATGAGCGGAATCGAAACCGCTTCTTCCACTTCTTGGGCCATCTTATGCATTGTATTTGTACAAATAACTATGAAATCAGCACCAGCCATTTCCAGTTTTTGTGCAGAATCAATCATCATCTTTGTAGCCTCCCCCCAGTTCCCTTGATGCTGCAAAGATTTGATTTCTTGAAAGTTTACTGAATACATGAGACTTTTGGCGGAATTGTGTCCACCTAGTCTTTCTTTGACACATTCATTTATGATTTGGTAATAGAGAAGAGAGGATTCCCAACTCATTCCACCAATAAGTCCAATCGTTTTCATGTTAGACACCTCAATTATTGTTAACTTCATTTTCTCACAAGGAGTTTAAGAATACAATAATTGGAGGATACAGCCATTTTGCCTAAATAAAAGGGTGACCCAGCCATCGTCATGGCTTTTTAGGACATTTTAAAATACAAGGAACATTTTCAATGCCGTGGCAATCTGCTCCTTAGTCATCGTTTTAATATGGCTGGTGCCCACCAATTCCATTTACCGAGCATTTTCATTAACGACGGAACCAAAATCATCCTGATAATCGTAGCATCAATAAAGACCGCTGCTGCAATCCCAATACCAAGTTGTTTTACTCCTGCTACTTCTCCGAATGCAAAGGGAACCGTGACGGCAATCATAATGGCAGCAGCTGCGTTAATGATTTTGCGAATTGAAGCCAGCCCTACTCGTACGGCATATCCATTGTCCTGCGTCTTTTGATAGACCTCGAATATTCTGGATACCAAAAACACCCCGTAATCCATGCTGATTCCAAAGACGAGTCCGAAAATAAATACAGGAATCATAATCGCTATGGACGTCGGTTCAATTCCAAAATGCCCTCCCTCAAAAGTCCATGTCAAAATACCAAACGACGCCCCCAAGCTCAGAAGATTCATAACAATCGTTTTTAATGGAATCAATATGGATTGAAAAGCCATAAACAACACCACGTAATTAGATACAAGTATAAAAAGAAGTACAGCCGTAATATGTTGAAATATCGCGTCAAACACCTCCTGCTGGTATTTCGCTTCACCTCCCAGCAGAAATGAAATCTCTGATGATTCCCCCTGATTCCCCCAATTTCTGAGCCAGCTCATCACATGTTTCGAAGCTGTCGTACCTTTAAGGGTAATATGTAGGAGCATATGATTTTTTTGAATAAACTGTTGAAGAATCGGTACATACTTCGCTTTTATTGCAGGATTTTGATATAAGACGTATAGCTGCTCAGGCGATAAGTGAAGACTCGAAAAGACAGAATCCACTTTCTGTACGTTAGGATCGCTCTCTAGTTTTTGGATGAGTGTATGTACTTTGAACCATTCTTCTTTGTTCATATTATCTGCATTTACTTGGGCTATGAGATACACATCTGCATTCATAGGGGATCCGAACTGATTTTGGTAAGTTTCGAAGGCCAGGCGTGAGTTATAGCCTTGTGGCAATGATGTGGCATCAGGAATGGCCAATTCCATCTTATTTAACGGAAGGAGACAACAGATCAATAAGCAGGTGGCTAATAAACCCATTCGCGCAGGCCTTCTCATCACATATTGAGATGCGCAGTTCCACCATCCCCTTTTTGTGAATATATCAAAGGACTTATTTTCTGATCGAATAGCACGCCTCATCACAAATAGGAGTGCTGGGACTAAGGTTAACGCTAACAAAACAGACACGATCAATATCGTCATTGCTCCTAAAGCGATTGACGAAAACATTGGAAGCGGGATAAAGAGTATCCCCATAAGGCCTAAAAAAACACTTATCGCAGAAAATAGGACTGCTCGACCAGCTGTACATAGTGTAATAAGTAGTGCTTGTTCTGGTGGTTTATGAACTAATTCCTCGCGAAAACGGCTGACGATCATTAAGGCAAAATCAATGCTAAGCGCAAGTCCCACCATAGGAATAACATTGAGGACAAAGTTGGATAATTCTATTTTTGACCCTATCCCATACATGATCCCCATCGTACCGGTAACCCCAACAAGACCTATGACAATGGGGACCATCGCAGAAACGATACCTCCAAATGCAAACCAAAGAATAATAAATGCTGCTGTCACTCCAATCCATTCGGCTTGTCTCAAATCATGTTGGCTCGCTCGATTGACATCAACTTGAACGACGGGTTTCCCTGTTATATTCACTGTGATCGCTTTAGCAATAGGAAAGCTCCTCTGAATTTCAGCCAGAGTAGATTTCATATCCTGTATATGGTTGTCCAGAGCAAACATCGCATATGCAAAATTGCCAGCTAGCATCTCTTTTCTTTGCAAAGGAGATACGATTTCGCTGATCCCTTCAATTATTTGTAGTTGTAGTATCGTTTGCTGAATAAACTGCTGAAACTGTTCTAACGTGACGTGCTTATTTTTTTCAAATACAAGAATAACGGGATCTTTGGGAATATGGAAATCAGAAGAAAGGATCTGCTGAACGCTAGCGTAAGCTCCATCCGGATATAAGCCATGATCCTTAAGAGTAGCAGGAAACTTCGGAGCCAAATAGCCGAAAACGATCAAAAATAACGTCCAAATTAGGATGATCACTTTGGGATATCGAATGGAAAGATAGGCAAGCTTGTGAAAATTCATAACATGGCTCCTTAACGCAACGGGGAATAACGGCTATACATCGCTTTCTTTTAACCTGGTTGCTTGTACGAATTTTGTAACCAGTCCTGGTGCAAGAGGTGCTATTCCTAAAAAAAGTCTAGGTAAAACCGGCGCTTGAAAAAGCCACTGAAACAATTGTCCCCATTGAAAGGGACCGCTGAATTCTCGGCGTACCGCTTGCGTATATTGTTGTCTCCAATCCTGCAACGAAATTTCCCCAGATAAAAAACGGTTGGCCAGCGGTGCGCACAAAAGTGCAGAACGAAGCGCCATAGACATCCCATCCCCACAGAGTGGAGGTATCATTACTGCGGCATCGCCAACTTGAGGGATCATTTCCCATGTAAGCGGCTTTCTATTTAAAACGACTGGGGCAACGGCTGCTTGCGTGCCGGGGACTGGAGTTGCGTTCGCTAGCTTTTGATTCAGCTTAGGATGTCTACGCCGAGCTGCTTCAATCCATCCTAAAACCGATTTATCACTACTGGACGTGAATCTGTCTCTTTTAAGGAGTGCCGCAACATTTACAATGCCACCTTCAACAGGGGAAACACCTACATATCCGCCATCGAAAAAATAAAGTTCAACAACTGGTTCCGCATCTATCCCCACAAAATGCGATTTAATGCCGACATATGCATGCTTAACATGACCATTTGAGTGATGGCCGGGAAGTCCGGCATGACCATTCGAACCCCAGGCAGCAATAACCGCTCGCGCTCGATAGGATTGTCGCTCTTCTCCTTGTTTGGTCTCAATTGTGAACCCGCTCCCATGGGGATTTACAGACGTTACCGTAGTCGAAGTCAAAATGTTTACACCTGCATTCGACGCAGCTTGATGGAGCGTGGCGTCCAATGAATACCGGCTAAGTCCTAAAGCAACGCCTGTCAATGGTATTTCCAAAGGATTCCCGAAGTTGAAAAGCAACCGTGCCCGAGTGATCGAGTAGGGCTGCAGCAGCTCCACTTGATTGCTTAGGCCAAGCTCTTTTAACATGCTTTGGGACTCCGGGGAAAGAAATTCACCGCAAACTTTATGTCGAGGGAATTGCTTTCGATCAATCAAAACCGTATCCCAACCACGATCCGCTAACGTTTTCGCCAAGCTGCTGCCAGCAATTCCAGCTCCCAGAATGGCAACATCCCGGATTTGATTCATCGCAATCAACTCCGATGATTGAATTCATCCTTGCTTTTCCACATCACTACCGCATAACGAAACAAAGGTCTCCAAGTGTAAAACATGCCGGAATTTCCAATAAACCTTCTGAGATACTCCCAGTCCTCCGAACGAAATCCTTTAGCTACTGAAAGAGGCCCGTCGTTTCGAATATACCTGTTTTTGGAAATGATTCGTGTCGTAAGCCAAACCGCAGCCCATGGAATCCAATGTCGATGGATGTCATTAATGACAACCCCTATGCGAGAGGCTTTAAGCATATGATCTACAACCTTAGGGAGCTCATTGGCGCTAAAATGATGCACAAATTGTGTCCCCGTAATCACGTCTGCACATCCTTCAGAAAGATCAAACAAATCACTTCGGAAAACTTGTACACGACGATCTTCACAAAAGAGCTGTCTTGCCTCTTCACAAGCCTCATCTGTAATATCTGTCAGGAAAATAGTGATTTCGATTTGATGCCTATCCGCCCACTTTAACAGGCGTTGATTCACATCCCCTGAGCCGGCTCCAACATCTAAGATGGATAGTCTTTTCGGCTTACCCGCTTCTCGCCATAATTGCTTAACGCCATAAAGCGTTGGCCCAGAGGCGCCAAAAATCCAGTTAAGCCTACTAAGATGCCGTAATGCTTCCCGGAGCTCCTTACCTCCTGTGTTGAAGTCATCCATGAACTCCGGTTCGATGGCCCGCTGCTTGAACTTTTTAAACATGAAGGTTACCTAAAAGCACTTCTTCTGGAGCGAGAGATGGGATATAGGTAAGCTTAATCATCTCGCAAGTTAGGCCTGGTCCAAATGCTACGGCTAAGCCGTTAATGGGCCTTTCACTTCGGTTCTTTAACTGCTGCCGTAATTCACTCATGACAAATAAAATGGTAGCTGAGGACATATTCCCATAATTGCGCAGTACAGTACGACTAGGCGATGTTTGTTCCGCTGTCAGACTGAACTCGCTTTCTAACGCATCGATAATGCCCTTCCCTCCGGGGTGAATCGCCCAGATCTCCGGGTTTTGATCCCCATTTATCAAACGTTCAATTTGTTCTGGAATCAATTTGCCTATCAGTTTAGGGATGTTTGGCGAAAGATAGAGATCAAATCCAAAATTGCCCAACTCCCATACCATCTCGCCCGCAGAATCCGGCAATAGGATGGAGTGCTCAGTTCCCAAGTGAAATATGCCTCCTTGCTTAGCGCCGGTACTACCGATAATACAAGCAGAAGCGCCATCGCCAAAAAAGGAAGCTCCATATAAGGCCTCACGTTCCGTAGAAGGTTGAATGTGAAGTGTACATAACTCCACGCATACAACTAGAACTTTAGCTGAAGGCTGACTCGCTACAATTTGTTTGGAGAGACAAATAGCCTTTAAACCGGCAGCACAGCCTAAGAATTGAAGTGGAATCCGATTGACTGTGGGTGCAAGTCCCAAAGAACGGACCAGCTCTGTATCTAAACCAGGAAGAAACTGCCCCGTACAGCTAACCGTGATCAGATGCGTAATCTCGGATACATCCACATTCCCATCTAATAATGCCCTTATTGCGGCACTCAGCCCTAAGGGAACAGACGCTTGTTTATACACTTCCATTCGCTCAGCTGTTGAAGGAACCTCTGAATCGGATATCCGTGGAAAATAACGGCACTCTTCAGCAGGCTCCAGCAGGTTTGGCTCACAGGTATATCTGGTTTCAACACCACATTGTTTAAATATTCGTTTCGCCCAACGCATAGAGTCTTGATTCTCTCTTAATGCTTGTGCAAGTCTATTTGAAGTATCCGCTTGATCTAAGCGATATTCCGGCACAGCTGTTCCTATTCCTAGGATTGCGACTGTTTGATCGGCTTGTTTCGTTTCCAATATCCCATCCCCTTGTGCAATCATTTGAACAATCAGACATGCCCTGCTTAATCAAGCCTATTCAAACTTCATTACGAATATGATACGGATATGTAAAATTGTTCCACAAAAAAACAGCTCTGAAAAGAGCTGTTTTGTGATAGCAGCAAGAAGTGTCATTGTTAACCTTGAATGACTTTTAAAGGCTCTTTAGCAGGACCTTCGAGTACTTCCCCTTTGTATGAAAATCTTGAACCATGACATGGACAGTCCCAAGTACGCTCTCCATGATTCCATTCAACTTCACAACCCATATGTGTACACGTTGTATCTACGATGTGCAAGTGGCCTTCTTGATCCCGGTAAGCCCCCGCTCTCTCTCCTACTACCCTTACGACAGCACCTTCGTCGTTCTTCAGATCCTCTGGCTTCTTGAAGGTCATTTCCAATTTCCCTGAAATGAACTGATTCACCACATCAGCATTTTGCACAACGAACGTTTTAATGCTTGGATCCGCATGAAATCTAGACGGTTGATAGAGTTCCTTATAAGGGCTCACTCTTCCTTGAACTAGCTTTTCTAGTAATAAAGCTGCTGCAGTGCCCGTTGTCATCCCCCATTTTTTATATCCAGTTGCTACAAGGATATTCGGTTCACTATCTTTGGTTTGGCCAATGTACGGAAGCTTGTCCAGTGTTTCCAAGTCTTGAGCGGACCATCGGTAACGAATTTCATGAATTCCAAAATGTTCATCCCCAAATTGCTGTAAAGCCTCATAATGCTTGAACGTACAGATTCCCTGCCCTGTCTTGTGGCTCTCGCCTGAGATCAGAACCATTTTTTCACCAGCGGTCATGGTAGACCTTAGCGATCTTTTAGGCTCTTCCGCACTTATATACATGCCTCCCGGAAACTCTTTGGCCGTTTTAACCGCTAAAATATAGGCTCTTTTCGCATGCATTTTGGCAAAGTAAAAACCGCCGCCGTCATAAAATGGAAAATGTGAACACGAGATCACAAATTGACTGGAGATTCGATAACCGTCCTGCGTCAAGACAGTGGCTGGATGACCTTTTTCAATATCCACGGCTGTTGTATGCTCATAAACCTGTACCCCGTGTTCTTGAACCGCTTGATTTAATAAATAGTCTAAATAGCTTATGGGGTTAAATTGCGCTTGATTTTTCATGACTACAGCGGCTTTTGTTTCAATCGGGAGCGGTGTCTGTTCGATCATGGAACCGGGAATGCCCAATGCCTCGTAGGCTGCATGTTCCGCTGCAATTTTTTTCACGAAATCATCTGACTTCGTATAAATGTAAGCATCTTCCTCTGAAAAATCACACGGTATTTGATGCTCATGCACCGTTTGTTTAATAAACTTCAGCGCCTCGTGGTTGGATTCGTAATAAAGTTTTGCTTGTTCCTTACCAAAATGCGAAATAAATTCATCATATATTAAATCATGCTGTGCTGTAATCTTTGCCGTTGTATGCCCTGAAGTTCCATTAAGCACACGACCAGCTTCTAGAATTGCAACATTGAACCCTTGCTTTGAAAGCAGATATGCGGTAGTTATTCCTGAGATTCCAGCCCCTATAATAGCAATGTCAACTTTGATATTCTTTGTGAGCTTAGGATAGCTCCTGTTGCTCAAAGATGTTAGCCAAAGCGATTCGGGAAATTGTGGGAGTCTTTGGGGCTGCTGCTCCGTAAACATCATTTCTTTCCTCTCTTCCATTTTTTTGCATAATATATCCATGAACCTATCGGCTTATTCAAAAACAACCTTAACCAGTCAACGGATACGTCGAGTTTGAAATCAACTAGTTACGGATATTTCGGCAAATTTGTCGAAGTTAAAAAAAATCAGTCAATATTTGCGCTTGCCCAGGAAATATATTCGGTAATTGCATGCTTTTCCCCAATAGGGGCAGGCTTGTAACTGGCATAACGTTGCAGGGAACCGACATGTAATACTTCCCCATCGTGATGGGAAATTTAAGGAAAATGTCACCTTCTTGGAGCAGCCATGCCTCTAAACATAAATTTCTTATGGAATATCGTCACTTGTACTGTATTGTTCATCTTGTTAGTAAAGAATATCACGCGCCATACGCTCCGGGAGGCTATTGTTTGCTTTCTCTTTGCTCAGGTTGTGACTTGGGCTTTCAGCACATTTTTTGTTGAACTGCACTGGGAGACTTGCCCCGTAAGGCTTTTTCCGCGCGCCACTCGAACCGACTTTGTAGGTGACTATTTCACGGCTCCAGTCATCTATGCGTTATTTTATTTTCAGTACATCAAGCATCGAAGCTGTTTATTCCGCTGTTGCCTTTAACTGTATGGTTCAATCGTTGGTTTTTCAAGCAATCATACCCATATGGAGGGATAAAGGATGGACCGCGTAATTGAGGTTGCTGTTTGGTTCATCTCAGCCGCTTTGACATACGAATACTTTGCATTACCTTGTGTTTCGGCCATATACAATGTACGCTATCCAACAACTTCTCCCACAGTTGTGAAACTCGCTTATACGCTGTCTTTCACTGCTGTCCTAACTGCAGGAGAAGTAATACTTCAGAAAGCCACAAGACTGGTCGCTTACATCCATTGGTCTTGGTATGTTTCGTTTATTTCTATTTGCATTGCATTGCAATTGTCTTATTTGTTTTACAAATGGTTCACAGGAGGATCGGTTGTAGGTAACAAGGCTTAACATAAACAAAGATTTGTCCTCCAGCTTGGCTACAGCACCTGCGCGATCTCCCACAGATGGCCGTCCGGATCTGCGAAGCAAGCCGTCCGGCGCCCCCAGGGACGCGTTATAGGTCCATTCAATAATTCAACGCCACGCACTTCCAACTCATCGCATACCCTGTCAACGTCCGGCACTTGGATCGTGAACTGGAACCGGGCACCATCTCCGCCGCGACCAACCGGCGCGGGCTCAATCAACTCGCTGGCGTTCGATTGCTTTAACAGATTGATGCTTGTATTGCCAAAATCGAACACTACACAGTTTTCATCTTCATATAAAGTTGTAAGTTTAAACGTCTCTTGGTAAAATGCCTTCGACTTCAACAAATCTTCTACAAACAAGGTGATTTCGGTAATTTGGTTTGCCCAGTCAGTTATCGCCATTCACATTCAACCTCATTTCTAATTTATTGAGTACCCTTTTTTCCTGTCGGACTGAATAGTTTCTCCCTCATTTTTGGAATAATAAGTGATATCAATTGGGAGAACTGCTGATCGTTCTCACGTACAATTTTACCATATTATGGTATACGGTGATATTCTATTTTAAACTGAAAAGAATTTTATGGAATCAAGAATAGATATAACTTAAAAAGAAGAATTCACGAAAGCGACAAATCATTATGACAGAATCATGAGGGTTAGCTGAGGAATGGCACGTATACGTTTGTGATATGGTAACCTATAAGAAGTGAAATTAATTAGAAGGAAGTGTTAACTTCATGCTAATCCAAAGCAATCCGGTTCGTGTCGAACCGATTCAGGTCTCATTAACGAAGGTACTCTTTGAATCGATAAAGATTGGCATTATTAAGTCGAACCTCATTGCGATGGTCGCGGGGCTTAGTATGGCCATGTTCATTCACAAAATTTCATTTTTCGATAAAATCGGAAACATGATGTTGGCTTTAATCGGATCCGTGTTTGTGATCGGAGCAGCCGGCATCTTCAATAATTTGTACGACCGCGATATCGACACTGTGATGGAACGGACAAAAAATAGACCGACCGTATCTGGCATCGTTAACGTCTGGAGCGGGTTGTTCATCGGGAGCTGGATCGCACTTGGCGGGCTGATAGCGCTGTATATTGCTTCTCCGCTTTCCGCTCTCTTCGGCTTTCTGGGCCTGTTCATTTATGTCGTGCCCTATACGATTTGGACGAAACGCAGAACCGTCTATAACACGGAGGTTGGCAGCTTATCTGGAGCGATGCCTCCATTAATCGGATGGGCAGCGATCTCGCCTGACATTTTGCACCCCGGCGCCATTGCGTTGTTCGCATTAATGGTCATCTGGCAAATGCCCCATTTCTACGCAATCGCGATTCGTCGCATGGAGGAATATCGTGCGGCCAACATCCCGATGCTGCCCGTCGTCAAAGGCATTCGGAGAACGTACGTACAGATGAACATTTATTTGGTTGCGCTGTTCCTGTGCAGCTTTTTGTTCTGGTCGTTTAACCCTTACATCGCCGTTACCAACGCGATCCTGAGCTTAGCCTGGTTCATTCTAAGCATCAGCGGGTATCGTCGGAAAGAAGAGGGCAAGTGGGCCCGTTCGATGTTTATTTTTTCACTTAACCACATTACGGTATTGCTCGTGATGATCGTAGGCTATTCCTTAGGTGCTCTTTTATTTTAATCACCCTAAAATCCACTAATGAGCAAAGGCTGCTGAAACTATCGGCAGCCTTTGCTATTTGCTAACTCCGAACATCCGTACCCTAATTAGATATTATGCAAGGTTCGATTAGAACTACCGGGGAAAAGCAAAAGCCGACCATCTTGGCCGGCTTCAAGTTCCTATTACAAAAGTTGGCTTTACGCCAATATGGATTCGATATGATTAATTACATCCGATGATAGCTCGATACCAGATGCTTTCGCATTTTCTACGACTTGCTCTGGACGGCTTGCACCGACGAGCGCGCTCGCAACGTTGGTCTGCCTCAAGATCCAAGCTAATGCGAGTTGAGCGACGGAGATCCCCAGTTCCTTTGCAATTCCGTTCAACTGGCCGACTTTGGCGATTTTTTCCTCAGTGATACCCTTCCTCATATTCTCAAGCTTGGCGGCACGACTATCGGCAGGAACATCGGAAATTGACGTGTACTTCCCGCTAAGAAGACCTTGAGCGAGTGGGGAGAATACGACTTGACCGATGCCTTTCTCTTCACCGAGCGGGATCACTTCTTTTTCAATATATCGGTTGAACATGTTGTAAACAGGTTGGTTGACGACGATGCGATCAAGCAAATATTTATCAGCTACTGCGAGCGCTTCTGCCATTTGTGCAGCAGTCCATTCGCTTACTCCAGCATACAAAATTTTGCCTTGTCTCACCAAATTATCGATGGTACGCAGCGTTTCCTCTACTGGAGTCTCAGGATCGAAACGGTGACAGTAATAAATATCCACATAATCCGTATTCAAACGCTTCAGACTGGCATGTAATTGTTCATAAACATGCTTGCGAGACAATCCACGATCATTGGGACCGTCACCCATTGGCCAAAACACTTTAGTCGCAAGTACATAGGAATCGCGGGCATAACTGCTGAGCGCTTCTCCGACCACTTTCTCAGCTTCTCCGCGTTCGTACACGTTAGCTGTATCAAAAAAATTGATACCGAGGTCGTATGCCTGGTGAATCGAATCCACAGCATTTTTCTTTTCAACGTAGCCGCCATATGTAAGCCAACTGCCTAAGCTTATCTCACTGACCTTAAGACCAGATTTTCCTAATTTCCGGTATTTCATGTGATTCATTCCCTCCATTTGGTTTAACGAGCTTGACTACCTAATCATAAAATACTTAGTATTCTTTTAAAAGTACTGAAATTATGTTCACATACTTAACAAAAGTATAGTAAGTAAACTTGTTCAAACTAATTTTATGCTCGCTATGTCCGAGACCACTTGAGCTATCTCATATTCAGAAAGTGATTGCCAAAAGGCCAGGGCGCATTTCTAACCCCGGCCTTTTTGTCGCGACCTAACTCTCCTTATCGCAAATGTTATCCTCGAGCGAGCAGCGGAAACATATTCCCGCGAATCGGCTGATCTGCCTGCAATCCCAAATCATCGGTAAGGACATGCGGCTTGCCACTATAAGTCGTGCCATCCGGCATATAGATGATGGCAAGCGCACGTCTCGGCTTTTGCGAATAATTGGGATACGCATAATGGAAGCATAGACCGTCATGGAAGGTACAGCTCCCTGCTTTCATGCGGCATATGACGGGCTTTTCATTTTCCACATCGGTTCCTTTGACATATTCAAAAATATCCTGAGGCTCGGTCAGACTGATCGCATTTAATTTGCCGGCCTGGCGTGAGCGCGGTATGAACATCATGCAGCCGTTGCTTTCATCGACATCGTCAAGTGCGATCCATATCGACAATGCCCCATTCTCATTCATTGGCCAATAGGGAAGATCTTGATGCCACGGCGTTTCCTTGGAGTCCTCCGGCATTTTTAACAATGCGTGATCATGAAACAGGCGGATTCCTTGAGCACCGGTCAACTGCAGAGCAGCTTTTGAAAAGCGGGGATGGGACATGTATCTGGCCATACCGGCATGATCGCGCCATGTATTCACTCGCTGATTTAACACACGATAATAAGTGCCCCCTCTTTTATCTGTCTGAATGGAGTTGGCGTGGTTCGAATCCATAATTTCATCCATAAAACCCCTTAATTCTTCCAGTTCTTGCGGAGATATGATATTGTCAATTTGGACAAACCCATTTTGTTTAAAAAACTCGATTTGCTCCTGATTAACCACGTTTTCGATCGTTACCAGCTCCTTGTCATTATGGTACCTCCTTTATATCACGACGAAGGAATAACTTCTTGGATGATCATTTAAAATGTATTAGATGATTTGCTAATTTTGCGGGGGGGAGATAACGATCATGTCCACGTTTCAAGCAAGTCAATATTTCGAGGATCTTTCATTCCCTTTTCATATCGAGCAATATACCATACGTAAAGGGCAGGAAATCCCCCTGCATACCCATGATTTTGTTGAACTCGTCTATGTCGTTGAGGGCTGCGCGGTTCACGAGATGTCCGGGATGACGTACGAGCTTCGCTCAGGGGATATTTTCATTCTAGAGCCGAACATTTATCACAGCTATAAAGGCGCAATGAACAAAGAGACAATCGTTTACAATGTCCTTTTTAAGTTAGAGCTGCTCCATAAGGAACTAAATGCATTGTGCGAAATCCCCTCTTTTCTTGATTTTTTTTACATTGCACCGTTTTTGCGAAAAAACGCTACATTTTATCCTCATCTCACGCTGTCAGGACTTCATCAAACCTTATTTGAAAACCATCTCGAAA
The DNA here is from genome assembly GCF_027789125.1 of Paenibacillus aestuarii. Taxonomy (GTDB): domain Bacteria; phylum Bacillota; class Bacilli; order Paenibacillales; family NBRC-103111; genus Paenibacillus_E; species Paenibacillus_E aestuarii. The sequence goes on from NZ_JAQFVF010000025.1 coordinate 120,021, forward strand.
CCCTCTACAGGGAGGAAAAAGAACGCCAGACAGGATATCATCTGGTGATTAAGACCCGTTTTATCGAATGTATGGTTCAATTAAGCCGCTTTTATGCTGCGCACCGGAATCCGCACCCAACGCCAGCTTATACGGATGAACAGTGGATTGCGTCCGTCGTCTCCCTTATCGAACAACACTACAACAAGCCGTTCAGCCTCGATCAATTGAGCCGTCTGTGCGGCATGAGTATTCCTTCTTTCACTGCCAAATTTAAAGCCTATACGAAGAAGACATTCGTCGAATATAAGCATGACATTCAAATCAAAGAAGCTTGCAAAATGATGGAAACGACTAGCGAAAAAATCGCGGACATCGCATACGAGGTTGGTTTCGAGGATCTTAGTTTTTTTTATCGTGTTTTTCGTAAGAAGATGGGGATTCCCCCTCTCAAGTACCGCTTATCGAAGAAAGAGTACTAAACTAACTAACGGCCGCAAGTTACACTTTCAGCAGCTTCCAGGAACCCCGCTTATACCGATGAACAATAAACAAGGAGCGCACGACTTGATCGGCCGCCGCAGCCAGCCAAATACCCGCAATATCCCAGTGCAGCAGGTACACAAAAATCAAACTGAAGAAGACGCGGAACCCCCAAACTCCGATTAAGGTTACATACAGCGGGTACCGAGTATCACCAGCTCCCCTTAACGCCCCTGCTAGAATAAATGACGTTCCTGCCGAAACTTGAATAAACCCCATGATTCTCAAGCCGATAGCACCCTTTTCGATGACGACGGGATCTGGCGTATACATCATTACCAAATAAGGTGCAAACAAAATAATGAGCAGCCCCATGGCTCCGTATACGAACATACCCATTTTACGAACCTGCCATCCGCATTTTTCCGCAAGCTCCGGCTTAGCGGCTCCGAGCGCCTGCCCGACCAGCGTCGATGCAGCAATTGAAAATGCCATTCCCGGCATAAACGTTAAGCCGAAAATACTGAAGGAAATTTGCGTCGCGGCTAACGCTGCTGTTCCTAAGCTGGCGGCAACCATGACAAATGTCAACATACCTCCGCGCAGGGCCACCTGCTCTACCGCTGCAGGAAGACCTATTTTCAGGATACGTCCCAGCGTTTTCTTTTCAGGCCGAATCATTCCTCCCCACGAGAGTCGTATTGTGCTTTTCCCGCTAACCATCACGAGAACGACCCATAGCATGGCAATAAACTGCGAGATCATCGTCGCATAGGCGGCACCTGTCACTCCCATTCCCGGCACCCCCATGAAACCATATATCAAAGGAAAACCGAGCGCCACGTTTAAAATATTCGCTAATACGTTGATCTTCATAGGTGTGCGAGTATCGCCCGTACCACGGAGAATAGCCGTAAGTGCTATGGAGACGGTATTAAATCCAGTGGATAAAAACAAGATTTCGGCGTAATGTTTCCCTTGTGCCAACACAGCCTCTGTCGCCCCCATGATGCGCAATAAATCACCCGCAAAGATGTATCCAAGAACGATAATCACAACGGACATTAAGATGTTAAGCGTTAGGGATTGATTTGCTGCTCGGTTGGCCTCTTGCCTATCGCCCGCCCCCATCGATCTGGCAACGATAACCGTGGTTCCCACATCCAGTGTCATAAAAGCTGCTATCAGCAAGGAATAAACCGACCCGGTCAATCCGACAGCGGCAATCGCTTCCTGTCCAACTCGACCTACTAGAATCAGACTCAGCATTTGTACAAAATTAATTAGCAGCATTTCCACCAAGGATGGCCCTGCAAGCTGAATGATCGCTCTTCGAACTGCTTTTCCATCTCCCAACTCACCTAAAGAAAACGGGGGTACTCCCGCTTTCGAACTTTGTACGAATAGCTTGTCTTTCTGTTTTGTGAATATCTTTCCGATCATCGTCCACCCGCTTTCCTGCTGTTACGCTAACTTTTAGGAAATCGATTTCCTTCGTTTTAAATGTCTATGATGTTTTTACATTTTCGATTCAACTAATTTATTGGAATGGTTTGTCACATGCTTCACCATGCGGTGGTGGATAAGACCTATATGGACAAAAAAAGCCGCGATTTACGCGGTTTCGATTTTTAGATCTATACCAGACGAGGCTAACAATTACCACATTACGGAGTGTGCCTTTCCTATCCTATCGCATGCCTGTTGTGGTACGAATAGTGCCTAGGAAAAAAGGCCCCCTGTGAAAGGAAGCCCTCGTCTTATTAACTATTCTTTTACCCCATAAAAACTTACTGTACCCGAAACTTCATCCGCGCTCACGAACAGGTTTCTTCCATTCACTTTGTGAATACCCTCAGGAGAAACGCCAGCACTTGGAATCAATCCTTTGAAAACCGGATTAACAGGATCCGTCATATCAAAGAACAAGATAGCATTGTCTCTTTCGGCTGCTACAGCCAACATTTGCTTGCCGTTGACTTCGCCAATCGTGACATTCTCAACCTCAGATCCGCGGTTAGCACTGCGCTCATCCGGGTATAAGCCCACTTGCGCAGCTTTCAAATCAACCAGCTCTTTGCTGTCGTACACAGGCTTTCCGTCAAGATCCCAAACCATGATGTTCCGGCCGCCTGACTTCACGCCATCCTTAAACTCATCCTTGCCCAGATCGCCTTCATTGGCAGTAATGAGATATTTGCCGTCGGCAGTAAAGGCAATACCATCCGGCTCAGGACGAGCTTTCATTTCGTCTTTGAAAGACACCGTACCATTGCTTTTCAGGTCCGCAAAGTGCTTGGTAGTTCCAAGACCGAATGTTTTTGTAACCTTCTTATCTTTCAAATTCACGATTGCGATCGCATTATTCTCTTGAAGTGTCACAGCTGCCGTCGTGCTGTCAGCACTTATGGCTACATATTCCGGCTGAGGATCGTGAAGGGACATAGCTCCGCCGCCTGTTTGGCTTAGGTCGATAGCTATGTTGGTCAATTCAGCCTTCGTTGCATCACCAGCTGGTAAAGTCAGGATTGCAATAGAACCAGGGCGCTTTGTCGTTTTCATGTCGATTTCCTCAGTGGTCAAATCGATCTCTTCATCCTCAATGGCAATCACCGCATATTGTCCGTCCTTGGAGATTGCGATGGAGTCCGGTCCGATGCCCACCTCATAGGTTTTGACCGTTTCCAAAGTCGCTAGATCGACTACGGCTACGAAACCTTTGCTTGGATTTGTAACATCATCACCGGTGCGAACAGCAGCCAATGCGTATTTACCGTCAGGCGTTACGGCTACACTCGTTACTTCCGCTTTGTCGGAAATGTTTTTGAAGCTTATTTGCTTCACGTCCGATACTTTCGTTACATCCTCAATGTTCAAAACACGGATGCTGCCTAGCGTGGCTTCAGTGACGATCAAGCGTTTACCGTCCGGCGTGGATGCAGAAATTTCCGCTTTTTTAGATGGCGTGGAGTAGGAGCCAAGCAGCTCTAAACCGGATTGGTTTATCAGGGCGACAACTTTGTCGCGGATCAGCTTGAAAGTTTCCGGAGAAATGTAAGCCATATTATCGGAAATGTATGGTTTTTGGTTCAGCTTGACAACTTTGCCTTGAATCGTAGCATTCTCTTGATCAATGGGGATATTCGCATTAACTCCATTCACGGCAATGGAGACGGAGCGGTCATGTTCATTCCATGTAACAGTACCCTGCATGTTCTCGATGACTTGTCTGAGCTGGATATCGTCTGATTGCGCGTGTAAGGTACTGATGCTCAAACTTGCGGCTAGCACACAGCCGGAGATAGCTGCTGCAATGTTACTTTTGTTAATCAATGTATACACCCTTCCTTTACAAAATTTCAATGTATTTCACTCATCATGATAGGAAATTTCTTGTGAAATCTATTAAATATCTATGTGGATGTTCTGTAAATTTAATAGGAAAGGATGGCGGGACGCAGCGACGGAGACGATATTAAAATAAAAAGCAGCGGCAGATTAGGTCATTTAGTGATCTAGTCCGTCGCTGCTTATCATTGAGTTTGATGCCCAGAAGCTTGCGAGTCGTTCTGCATCTTCCTGACCTTGTTCTTGACCACCGGCAAATATCGCAGCAGGGAACAAACATGTTGGCAACGACGTATTGAAAGCCCGATCGCATTAGAGATTTACTACATGTGGGTACTATTCCCGAGGATGGCAAACCTGATACAGAAATAGAGGTGACCCTAAACTAGAAAAACCTCTATGTTTATTTGGATGCAGACGAAGAAAACGGACAATCTATTGGAAAATTTTGAATAATAATCCCTATCAGCCACAAATACTACTTGTTAGGAGGTAAGCTCATGGAAAACTTGTTACATATCATGCTCAAAGAAACCGAACTGAATGTTGATTTGAAAGTTAAACCGCTACAACTCGGAGCAGATTGTATGTGGTTGGTTTACTTTGAATCCGTAGTGAATTTTCAGGAGACCATCGAATTTATTTGGAATTCCGGGATTACCCCCTCCTCTCCCTTCAGTGACATTTGCAATCATTTAACCGGTAATAAATGGTCCGAAAGCCAGATGAAAGAACTTCATCAAGGGCGAGTTGCTGTATTAGACACAAATGGAGAAAGTGCTTTTAGTTTTCAAGGAAAGCCCACTAATCTCTCCAGAGGGATCAATAGTCCAGATACCGAATACATGCCGCTTGCCCCTGCGATTGCTTTTACGGAGCCATTAGCCGCCAACATTGGACTCCTGCGCAAAGCGGTGAATTCGCAGTTCTTAATAGCTGAAGGTTTCACCTTCGCTGGAGACTCCACGAAGAAGGCGTCTATCATTTACCACGCTCAGCGTGTGGATAAAGAGTTGTTGAAGCAAATTCGAAGTTGTTTACAGCAAGCATCGAATAGAGAATTAAAAAATGATCAAAACTTGACGCAAATACTGGGATTTAATCGATTAGACATCATTCCCCCCTATTACAAGACAGAACTCCCCCTCCAAGCGACCTCGTCTTTGATGGAAGGCAGAGTGCTCTTGTTCATCGATGGAGAACCAATTGCCTATGTTCTCCCTTTCCTATTCAACGATTTAATTGCTTTGGAATGGGATAAGCAGCTCCCTTTACTTATCATGCTTGGACTTCGATGTTTACGTTTGTTGAGCTTAATCATCGCTCTATTGGCTCCTGGACTCTATGTAGCTTTGGTCTCTGTAAATCCTGAAACGCTGCGAATCGAACTTGCACTTTCTGTTGCAAGCAGCAGAATCGGAATCCCGCTTCCTACTTTTTTAGAAATGCTTCTATTAATCATTGTTAGCGAGATCAGTATTGAAGCTACACAGCGATTGCCCAAAGTCATAGGCGCATCCGTTACCCTTACCAGCGGCATTGTTCTTGGAACAGCGATCGTCGATGCAAAGCTTGTAAGCAGCCTTGTCATTATCGTTCTGTCGATTTCCGTAACAGCCAACTTTGCCTTTCCTAATTATCTAAACTCATTAATTATTCGGAAAATGAAAATTGGGATTTTAATCCTTTCAGGGATGCTTGGTGTTTTTGGCATGTTCGCAGGCTTTATAGCCATTTGCTTTTATGTTTGCGGTCTCGAGCGATTCGGCATTCCTTTTATGAGTTTTCTGGATTCCCGAAGATTAGGACAACCTAGTATCAAATAGTGCCAGTTTGGAATTTTTCAACAACGAAAGTAAAAACAGCCGATCAGATGATCGGCTGTTGAATGATAACTCGTTATTTCTCCCAAAGCTCGATCAGTCGACCTTCAGGATCTTCAATCCAAACAAACTTTCCATATTCAGTACTCTCTTTTTCCTTGGCAAGAGGTACACCAATATGTTCAAGGTGCTGAATCATCTCGTCTAAATTATGCACTTGGAAATTTAACATAACTTGTTGTTCTGTTGGAAAATAACTGTCATTGTCGGTAAAGAATGAAAAGACCGTCTCATTACCTTGTTCGGGTTTTATCACAGCACCATTCCAATTTCCGATTTCCATCTGCAGCACTTCACTGTACCATTTTTTTGTCACTTCAAGATGTTTAGTTCGCCAGAATATGCCTCCGAAACCTTTTATCATCGTAGCTAACTCCTGTCTGACATCAAATTTAAGCTTCCTATCTCTCTATACTGCCCGCACTATTTGCCCAGCATGTGGTCCACAGTCTTACTGAGCTGGCTAAAAATAAAGTTCGGCGCTATCCGGTTCATCATTTTTAGTGCATTGCTTTGGCCAGGCCGAATTTCGTACTGGTCACTTGCCATTCCCTTGATCGCAAAACGCACCATGTCAGTGACGGGCATCGCTTTCGAACCTGTCAATTCCGCAGGATCGAACGTATCCACCAGTGGAGTTGCTGTCAATGGTGGAGCCAGCTCGAATACTTTGATCTTGGTGTTTTTAAGCTGTGCTCGGAGAGAAAGCGTATAAGAGTGAATGCCGGCTTTCGCTGCGCAATAGATGGGCGAGATCGGAAGCGGCACGAACGCAAGGCCCGAGGAGACATTAAGGATTGCAGCTGATTCTTGCGTTTTCAGATGCGATAAAAATTGCTGTACCATCCAGATCGGACCACTGAGGTTCGTTTCGATTTCACTGCTCAGATCCTCCAGATCGTTACCTGCAGTATGAAGGTTTATTTTTCGCATAAACCCTGCGTTATTGATCAATACATTGAGCTTGGGAAATTGCTTTACCACCTCAGCATACAGGGCTGCAATCGCTTGAGGGTTGCCAGCATCGCTTTGAAACGTATGTATAGTTGGCAGCTTTTGCTGAGCTGCATCCAGCTTCGCCTGATCCCGCCCCGTGATAATAACCGTATTCCCGAGCCTGAGAAGTTGATTTGCAAATTCGAAGCCAATACCGGATGACCCCCCCGTTACAAGAACCGTATTACCGCTCATTTTCATCAGATTCAAACCGTCCCTTCCATCTCCATGAGTAAGCTACTTTCTACCAATAAGTGTACATGAAGTTTTTATAGATAGAAAGGCATCCTACAAATGAAATAAAAACTTTACAGAGCACTCGATGTAAGTTCTGCAACGTGCAGCCGGTTCAGTCGTATATTTCATCCTCCAAAGCCACATAATACAGATACACCAAGAAAAGGAGTGATTCATGATGGCAAATCGAAACACACTCGTCGTACAACAGGCACAAGCAGCTTTGGATCAGTTGAAGTATGAAGTCGCACAAGAGCTTGGAGTCCCACTATCTCCAACTGGATACAACGGAAACCTGGCAACACGTGATGCCGGCTCCATTGGTGGTAACATTACAAAACGTTTGGTTCAAATTGCTGAACAACAACTGGCAGGCTCATCTACAGGTTTCCGCCACTAAAGTGATGTAAAAGCGAATAAGACTGTGATCACCTCATCTTCATCTGGTGATTGCAGTCTTTTGTTGTTCCATTCATACTTATTTCGTAGAACTTCGCAATATACTTATATGAAAGTTGGTTTGTTTGCCACAAGTTAGTTATGTTCGAATTTTATCCAAAAAATAAAAGCCGTGATCTACACGGCTCTTACTGAGATAAAGCTTGTATTACCTGACAATAAAATGTCCTATATGCGAACGATTTTAGCGAACGGCTTTTTTCCAGTCAGCAGCGAACTTATCCATGCCCTGCTCTGTCAGCGGGTGCTTGGCAAGCTGCTCGATGACCGCGAACGGAACTGTCGCGATGTGAGCGCCAGCCATGGCGACGCGTGTAACGTGGTCGGGGTGGCGGACGGAAGCTGCGATGATTTGCGCGCTCATGTTATGAATGCGAAACAGTTCGGCAATTTTCGCTACGAGCAATACGCCGTCTTCCGAAATGTCGTCCAAGCGGCCGAGAAATGGGGACACATAGGTAGCGCCAGCGCGAGCAGCCAGCAATGCTTGATTGACCGTAAAAATGAGGGTCACATTCGTTTTGACACCTTTTTTGGTTAGGTAACGGCATGCTTCGAGACCTTCCAGCGTCATCGGTAGCTTGATCGTGATGTTTTTGTCACCGTTGTTAATTTTAATCAATTCGTTCGCTTGGGCAATCATCTCTTCTGCTGTCAACGCGTCCGGAGTAACTTCCGCAGATACCGATTCGACTTCCGGCACTTCCTTCAAAATCTCTTCGACACGGTCTTCGAATTTCACGCCTTCTTTTGCAACGAGTGATGGGTTCGTTGTTACTCCGGAAAGAACGCCGATTTTATAGGCCTTTTTGATATCTACCAAGTTCGCAGTGTCAATAAAAAATTTCATCGTGGATACCCTCCGTGTTTTCGAATTTGCGTTTGTTCACAAGGATGCTCGTTTTATGGACCCCGCAGGGCATCGAATACTTACTTTATGTTCTATTTATTAGTATTTCGCAAACCTGCAACTTGCATGCAGGATCATCTTCGGGTCTCACACTTCAAGTTCAAATATCATAATTTTCTAAAACGGAATATGACAGCAGGCGGGAGTTCGTACCAATCAAATCGTTTGTTGCTATCCTCATCTTTTTGGAAACTGGGTTCCTCCCATCCATCAAGCACAAAATTAGAACTTACAAACAAGTTCACATAATACGATAAAGATCTGTGGAAAATGAGATGCGGAACAGGTTGCCCTTTTATTCCTATCGTTTCCATAGGCTCAGGGTTTAAGTATTTCGATATCTGTACACTATTTCTAGTTACAACCTCACCATGAATCTCTTCTGTTTCATGAATCTTCCTTGTGTTAGGTGCTTGAAAACAAGGGTGCGGTATAGAAAATACAAAAACACCCTTTTTCTTTAATAATTGATGTATTGCTTTTGTTAAACTAGTTATATCAGCAATATCCATTAAAGCCATATTCGCTACTGCTCCATCAAATTGATCAGTTCCAAGTTCAATTAATGAATCATAGTTTGTAGCATCAATCATTTTGTATTCAATTCTGTTTATATAATCGTCGGACCTTAGCTTCGCTCTTTCAATCATTTTTGAACTATAATCAAATGCAACAACCTTTGCGCCTAAATCGGCCAACCTACGTGAGAAGTTTCCATTCCCGCAGGCAATATCAAGTATGGTTTGGCCCTCTACGATCGATAATAATTGTTCTGTTTGTGGTCTTACAATTTCCCGATGAAACCGGTTACTATGCTCACCCATGTAATCATCCCAAAACTCCGCTATTCCATCCCATCTAATTTGAGATTCGTTCGTCAAATCCTTCCATTCGCTCATATTCACCCTTCTCCATTCATAGATGCTGTAATCAAAAACTACGAACTTCCATTCCGCCGTAATCTGGCAGGCTAATCTCCCATGGGCACTATGGTCAGTGGAAATCAAATCGCGCTCTACACGCAGGTAACGGTAGATCAAATCGGAACTGCTTCGGGCCTTTTTCGCACATCTAGGTAAATGTATACGTTCAATTCGCTAAAGCAATTAAAAAAGCCGCGATTGTCGCGGCAGGATTTCGTTATCGATGCAGGTCGTTGTAAATGCCCTATTACCTGTTACTCTCCTTTTACTTCCGTAATGCGGTTAATTCGCGGGTCCGTGAAAACATCATATTCATCTCTGCTCGTACTCGAAAACTCCGAAACAATCGCGCCTTTGTCACCAGCTTGAAACCAATGCAGCGTATTGGGAGCGATCGTATACTGCTCACCTGGGCGCAGATGAATTTCATGAAACACCGTATAATACGCTTCACTGCCGGTAGGGACTTGCGACTTCGTGTCTGGTGTCGGATCGCCTTCCACATACAAGTAAACTTCTCCTGCGCGGCAGCGAAAGGTTTCCATTTTGCCGGGATCTGAAGCTACCGGGGGATGCTTATGTTCCGGGCACGTTTGCCCTGGGAACAACACTAGCTCTTTGACGCAATAGCGTTCGTTGTTGACGTAAGTGATTAGCTCGAGACCTTGAAGGTGCAGCTCACCTAGTCCAAAATCGGCAACTTCAATATTAACGCGCTCTTCCGCTGTCAGAACGATGCCGAATTCGGCAAATAGTGCAGCGGTCTTTTCCTGTGCCTGCTTCACTTGACCTACAGATAACATAGATTTACCTCCTTTTTAGTAAGAATTCAACAACGTTGGAAAGGTTCCTGTTGCTTGTATGAAATCGTCATGGGTAACTTTTTTAGGACGCTGAATATTTGATTCCAAGAGCACAACTTCTTTCCTATTTCTTAGTAGAATAAACTAGGTAATTGAAATTTCAGCGCAAAGGAGTTGAGCTTATGTGGAAAAAAGTTTCCATCCTCGTGCTTCTCGGTGTCGGTGTGCACCTCGGGCTGCTAGCGGCCACAGGAAACGCCTATGAATATGCAGATACGCCAACCGAGCCTGCGGACGGTATTTTTATTCCAAAGCAGCTTACGTTAATTGAAAACATGCCCCTCTATGTGATTCCGAATGCGCTGCTTAATAAACCGGAAGGCGCCTTAGCTCCGCAAACGGTTGAAGTCATCGAAGCCGAGATCCATTGGGCGACAACGGGCAATTGGTGGAAAATACATACAGACAGCGGCGACCGCTGGATCAAAACCGCTCCATGGCAAATTGAAGCCCCTCCTCCCTCGACTTTGGATTTAATGACCGAGACGCCGTTATACGCGCGGCCAACGGAAGCCGGAGGGCAGACGGCGGCGCTATCGCCGCAGGAAGTCACCGTCGTCGGTGCCGAGAAGGCCTGGTTTCGCCAAACTGAAGGGGATTACAACCCGAAACGGTGGATCAAAATCCACACCACGTGGCTAGGGGACCAATGGGTACATTTGCATTTGGATGAGATCGGGAAGCTGCAACCGGTAGATCAGCAGGCTTTCTACTCGAGTACGTACTACAATAACAAACCGACAATAGATTACATCACATATCAATATGAGGGGTTCCTGACCTATCAGTTTGTTCATCAAACAGCGAAATTCCGTTCCTTGCTCGATACCTACTATCAATTTGAAACGGTGCAAGGGTTAAAATGGGGTGGTCGAGGCATGCTGATTGTATCCGATAAGCAAACCTTGAACCGAAAACAGCCAAGTCCATTATTTGCTTATCCGGACGCGAATGCCGAGATTAAAACAACGCTTCCAGCCGGCGATTTGAACGTAATAGAAACGACGACTTCGGATACGTCGTGGAGCCCTGAGAATTGGTACCATGTCAAAAATGATCAAGCAGAAGGTTGGTTCAGCCCGACCTATGCAGACCCCGAAGACGCCGTCGACGATACCGCTTCCCTTGTGCTTAAGGGGACAACGGACATCTATCGATTCCCGAATACGAGAATATCGCTAGACCATGGGGTCATCGCCCCACAAACCGTCCACCCTCTCGCTTCTTGGACTGGACCTGATGGCAGTCGCTGGTTTAAAGTTAACTCCTTTGTAGGCCAAGGTTGGATTCAATTAAAACCATATCAAGACCTTATCGTACTAAAGAACCGCGAAAATGACATGCAAATTCGTGCGAAAACTTCCTATCAAGGTGCATTTTATCAGAACGAATCTGGTGAATTTACGTTTGGTCCCGATGCGATCGGCAGTATGGTGAACGAAGAGCCCGCTTTCCGTTCAGCTTTTTTGGCAAATCTCTATCACTATAAACTATCTGGTCCTAACTCCGAGGGCTGGTGGACCTTTAAGAATGCGAACGGCTATACGGTACAATTGAAAGCCGGCGAGCAGACAGCCAAGACATTCTGGAACGACAATCCAGCGAATGTCGTCAGACTCACAGTAGCTCCGACCGCAGATGCGAATTCAAATCAAGGAGCTCCGCTTCTAAGCTTAACTCATCTCAGAATTTTGTTCGGCGTAAACACATACTACAATGACAAAGCTGTATATGGTAATAAAGAGGTGACGCTCAGCACGACGGAATATGAGATTTCCGGCTTGCAATTACCTGAGAAGACAAACACAGCCAATCTTCATCTCTCGGGGCTGCTGTATGAGGACTTATACAAGGAAGATAAGGAGATTTCCCCGCCATTGCAAATCATTATCAGCAATCGGGAAGCTGCAGACAGCCAATCCCCAGTTCAACCTGCACAGATAAAGAAGCTTTACAAGTTGGCTTATCAAGTCAGTTTATCCGATGTCGGACTGGATGTTCCGCTAAAGTCGGGGATCAATCACCTTTCCCTCCAATTCAAGGTCGGGGAACGCATCCTGCTGCAGCGGGAATGGGAAGTGACGGCTCCTGAGAATTAAAGCCATAAGATCTACAGGGCTATTGCCTTGGGGATCCGTAAAAAGAGGTGCAGCCATGATGGCTGCACCTTTCACTAACTCCATCAAGTATTTCCCTGCTCAAGCACCGTTGTCTAAAAATCCCATCCTATAAATCCTGAGATAATCGAATCATATCCCTAATTGCAGCCGCCGGATATGGAACAATTCGCACACTAGAACGCCTCCGGGCTTGATCTATCGTAGAATTGGGCAGAATCGGACTACGGCGCGGCGGAGCACCGGCAGCGGCAGCGGCGGCCGCCGTAGTCCGAAAAAGCCCAGTTGGAGCGTGGGCAGAGGCGGTTGAGTCAGCCGCAGTCCGATTTCGCCGAGTTGCAGCGTGCTTTTTGTGCGCGGAGGCACCAGACTGCCGCTGTAAGCAGTCAAAATCGGACTGCGCAGCCGAACCGCCCGCGCTGTGCCGCTCCAATTGGGCAGAATCGGACTACGGCGCGGCGGAGCACCGGCAGCTACGGCGGTGGCCGCCGTAGTCCGAAAAAGCCCAGTTGGAGCGTGGGCAGAGGCGGTTGAGTCAGCCGCAGTCCGATTTCGCCGAGTTGCAGCGAGCTTTTTGT
>NZ_JAQFVF010000026.1 GCF_027789125.1 Paenibacillus aestuarii
ACACTAGAGAACGTTAAGATGCTGGCGGAGATTGAGGGGCAATACCTAATATCGGATATAATGACCTCGCTAGGTGGTATGATGCGCTATTCGATGGAATGGAAGCGGGACCACGTGATGCTCAAGGATGAGATTCAGCAGGTCCTGCATTATGTATCCGTCATGAACATCCGTTATGATGGAAGACTTGATCTCCGATTGTCGGTTGAACCGGAATGCCTCAAGCAGGAATCGCTCAAAATGTCATTGCAGCCCATTGTCGAGAATGCAATCAAGCATGGGATGAGCCGCATGCATTCCAGCGACGGAAATCTTGTCATTACGATCTCTGCCGTCCGGCGTGTTGAAGATTGTGTCATAGAGATATCTGACAACGGCTGTGGCATACCGGAAGCGAAGCTGGTTTTATTGAATCGAATGCTCCGAATGGAAGAGTCCGCTTACCAGGATGCCCGGCAATTATTCGTTCGCAAGAAAAACCACGACAGCAATGGAATCGGTATGCGTAATGTGGACCAACGCCTAGTGATGAGTTATGGAACCGAATATGGGATTCAGATCGAGAGTCAGGAAGGAAGCTATACACGTATAATCATGACTTTGCCGTATCGGGTCATGGGAGGGGGATTAGACAACTATGATTAGCTTGTTGATCGTAGACGACGAGAAGATCATTCGGAGGGGCTTGCAATCGTTGATTGAGAGGCAGTTTCCTAATCTGTTCAACTACCGATTTGCCGAGAATGGACAAGAGGCGCTGGAGCTGCTTCGTCAGGAGTCTGTAGATATTATGTTCACAGATATCCGCATGCCCATTATGAATGGGATCGAACTGCTCGAGCAGCTGCAAGACCATCCGGTTAAACCCGAGGTTGTATTGCTCTCTGGCTATAATGAGTTCGAATATGCACGGAAAGCAATTCGCTATGCTGTGAAGGAGTATCTTGTGAAGCCTGTGATGCGGGAGGAGTTGTTTGCCGTCCTGGAGCGATTAATACAGGACATAAGGATGAGAGAAGAGCGAGCAGATAAGGCGGGCGAAGAGGCCAGCCTAATTGCTGCCGATCTAGTTATCCGGCATTTGACTCAGAAGGATGCGGGTGATGCGATAACGCAGAACAAGCTGAAGCTGGCCGGGTTTAGCTGGTTGGATGCAGGATATACGCTGGGCTTGCTTTCGCGACGCGGAGGAAGATCACTGCCTGCGGATGCTGCTTCTTTCAGGAATCAGATCGCTGAGCTGTTACAAGGGCATGTGGATTGGATGCTCACGCGTGATGGAGAAGGCGGAACGATTATGATCGCGCGAAATCCGGTTATGATCTACCAGTTGGCGGAACGGTGGAGGCTGAGTGTATATGATTCGCAGCTTCGGATCGCGATCAGCGAGTCTGTTCAAGGGATGGAGCAGCTAAGGTGGGCACACTGTCAAGCGAAGGAAGCCTTGAAATACAGTATTGTACTTCCAGAACTCGATGTGCTGGACTACACCAGCATAAGTGAGCGCAATGAGCGGCATGTCGTTCCTGTTGAGTTGATTCATCGATTATCGAATTTGATGGGAATGGGACGCGAGAAGGAAATGAAGCAGCTTCTCGATCAAATTCTAGATGCTCGTATCATTAGCTGTTGTGAAATCGGCTACCTGGAGCGGATCAGCCAGCTGTTTAATGAAGAGCTGTTCGATAAGGTGTTCCACATCTACGGAAATAGAGGGCTAGACCAATTAAGGCCGTACGCTAGTGTTGGACATATCGGCAATTTCGATCGATTTGAACATTATTATGCAGCTGTCGAGCAGCTTCTCAAACGTCTGGATCAGTTCATCCAAGATCAGAGAGAGCAGGCACCTACGGATGAAAATACGATGCAAAAAGTTCTCGCCTACTTGCAGACGCATTATGCCGACAATTTGAACATGGCGGTCGTATCTAACCATTTCTCACTCAATTACTCATATTTCAGCCAAGCTTTCCATGAATATAGCGGTGAGAGTTTCTCGAATTATGTTCGCCGGTTACGGCTGGACAAGGCGAAGGAGCTGCTGGTGCACTCCGATTTGAAAGTCTACGAAATCAGTGATCAGGTTGGATTTGAAAATGTGAAGCATTTTACGAGATTATTCAAGGATACCGAAGGCATTACAGCGCTGGAATACCGGCGCCAGCGAAGGCTATTTGGAATCCATGTATGAGCTAAGATGATACTGCGCATTGCAGGATCTTCAAATCATTCGATTGCACGCAATCACCTATTGAAATATTGTTCCAGGTGGGAGGAGGAGTTTGTTAACACAGGCGATGCGTGTAATGCGACAAGGCTTACTAGTCACGCTTTTTGTCATCAAACTCCAAGCTTTGAAATATGTCAGATCTGTTTAGTTTTCGTCATTTCTAGAAGATAATGAACAAAGGCTTGAACAGATGGGGTATGGAACTGGCGCTTGAGATAGATCATTTTGATCTCTCGCGTAGGTGTGGGTTCCACAAGACGAATCATCCTCATACCTTGACAAGAAAAGCTTTCGATCAAAGAAACAGGTAAAATAGCAGCACCCATTTTATGTAAGACCATGGAAAGAAGTATGATCGTTGAGGTAGACTCGAATTGCAGTGTATGGGTGAACTTATTACCGAACGTATGAATATGTCTGAAGATTTGTAAGTCTTTAGCCAATAAAACACCATCTAAATCTTCTAGTTCCCGTAAAGAAATAACCTTTCTGTCTGCCCATGGGTGATCCTTATTAACGACCAAAGCTAATTCTTCATGGTATAAATGCATCATTTGAATATCTATGTGCGGTTCGGGCTCATCCGTAATACCAATATGAATGTTCTCATCCAGTAATTGTTTAGATGCATCCTCTGTCCCCAAAAACTTTAAGATGATATCCGGGTACTTATCGTGGAATTTCGCTAAACTGGGCAATAAATGAATGAAGTTGTTAGGCGAGATGCCTATCAAAAGTTTATTGGTCCGAGCGTGACGCAGCTCATGCGTTTCTTTTTTCGATTCTTCAATTAGTCCCATTACGGAAAGGGCTTTTTCATAAAGAATTTTCCCGGCAGGTGTAACTTTTATCCCTCTACCAAACCGCTCGAACAATGGGGTACCAACCTCAGTCTCCAAGTAGCGGATCTGCTGACTTAATGTTGGCTGAGAAACCAATAATACTTCCGCAGCTTTCGTAAAGCTGCCGTCTTTACAAATTTGAATGAAGCACTCTAATTGCCTGAACACTTATGTTTACACCTCTCCTCGCTCATCGTTTTCCTGTATTCACCCATACATTTATCCAGTCTCAGCAATCCTTACAAATTGGTTCATATCTTGAATGAATGCACGTGTTGTTGCTCTCATCGTCGCAGAGTTGAGATGCACAAGGGATATATCCCAAGTAGGAACCTGGCCTTCGATCCTTATAATACGCAAGGAATCATCATTTAAACTTCTGATCAAAGAGTTCGGTAGAAGAGCTGCTCCATGTCCTTGACGAACCCAATGAATCAATAGTGAGGCTGAGGTCGTTTCGATCATCGACTCCAAAGTAAAGCCACAAGAGAGACCATACATGTCAATTAATGATTTGTATTGTCCTAGAAACGTGATCGAATTCATCTGCTTCAAAGCTCGAAAAGGAATAGATACTTTATCTGCCATAGGATGACTGGTGTGAAGCAATAGTGCCATTTCTTGCCTATATAGATGTGTTGGAACTACTAAATGATTAGATATAGGATTCGAGGTAATGCCAATGTCAACCCTATGCTCTTGAAGGTGAAGTTCTACATCCTCCGCCTCGATAATTTTTAACTGCGTATTTGGATACTTTTGGTGAAATCTTAGGAAAGTAGGAGCTAGATATTCCATTTCGGAAGGGCAACAACTAATGGTAAGTGTTTCTCTCGTTATATGGTTCTGACCGCATATCTTATTTCGGGCTTCCTCAAGAAGTTTCATAATGGAATTCCCCTTATTCAAGAGAATTCTTCCTGCTTCCGTCAACTCCACTCCCCTACCAACCCGGTTGAACAATAGAGTGTTATACTCGTCTTCCAATACTCGAATTTGCTGACTTAACGTAGGCTGGGTAACCCCTAATTGTTCTTTGGCTTTCGTAAGACTTCCTGATTTGCATATTTGAATAAAATATTCAAGCTGGCGCAATTCCATCATATATCCCCTTCCGATTCGGATGATCATTTGTAGTAGCTGCAAAGATGTTCAAACAAAAAAGCGGTTCTCATTGTGAGTGAAGCATAGGGGTGTTTATCTTAGTGCTTCCCGTAATAGGTGGTCACCCGCTCATGGTGATGAGCGTGATCAGGGTGATTGCTGGTCTTTGTAAACATTATAAGAGGTAACCTGTCATGCAATATATCCGCTAGATTTCAGGTGATGGTTGCTAAATTTTGGGTTGGTGCGTTAGGGACACTATGTGAACAACATATAACCCCGTATATAATAATACGGGGCTGTTAGCACACCAAGGCTCACCGTAACGGAAATGATGCCCTCCGATGTGGCAAGCCGAGGGGTTGCGACTATGCGCAATCGATCGGCAAGCGCCTCACATTCAACTTTGCTGCAGCTCTTTCGTGCAATAAGAATTCCTCCCCGTCTTTCAACAAATCCTCCTATAATGCAAGCTTGAATTTTTCAATCATTAGCATTCTACCAACATATTTTTCCATACTAAGTATGATTTCTTCTACTTCATTTAAGTATGTTTGATCACCGAACATTTTATAGAGAAGCATATAGTCATTGTATTCATCCAGCCATTCGTTTATTTGGAATGGTGTCACTTTTCATCTACATCCTTTCCTTGACGTAATTTATCAATTACCAATGAATTAGTGATGATACGGCATGGCTTCGCTTGTAAGGAAATGACCATATGCCAGAAACTGTGTAGTATACGCCGCCAATGAATAGCGGAATAGAAAAAGGACAGTCGATATATGTTAATCGGACTGTCCTTATGCACTTTAAAGCGTTTATCCTCCGTGTCCGCCAAACATCGCTTGTGCATAAACAATGCCAGCACCGTAAGCGCCACTATGCTGCATAGCAACCGCCAATACCGGATCATAGGTTTCTTGACGAGCCCAGTCGCGTTGGTACTCTAGCAGAACGGATAGCCAAGTAACCGGGATGGCTCCTGCCTGTATCATGCGTTGAATGGACATGTTATGTGCATCTGTTGTCGTCCCGCCGGAAGCATCCGTTACAATGTAGACTTCATAACCATCTTTAAGGGCTGAAATGACAGGGAAAGCAAGGCAAACCTCTGTCCAAAGCGCTGCCATAATGAGCTTCTTACGGCCTGTTTGTTTCACAGCCTCGACGAAGTTCTCGTCTTCCCAAGAATTCATGGATGTACGGTCAATCGGCTTTATCTCAGGAAATACTTCCTGAATATGCGGATGAATTGGACCTGAAAACGACTCAGCGGCAACCGTTGTAAGAATAATGGGTGCATGGAATACTTTGGCTGCTTTTGCAAGTCCAACCGTATTGTTAATGATGGATTGGCGATCAGCGCTTTGCACACCGAACAGCATTTGAGGCTGATGGTCAATGAGAATAATTGCTGAATTGTCAGCCGTAAGTAAATCTGTCTTACTGTTAAACATACAAAAATCCCTGCCTTCTATATTTATAGTTACAGCAAATCCAAATAGTTTGAAACCTGCTGTTTGTAATCAATTTATTGAAATGCAAGCGTGCTAACAATACTTAGATTTCTATATAACCCATAGAGAAAATCTATACAGACCAAATATATGATATGAATAAGAAATTCAATGGCCGTCAAATAAATGCAACCCGGCTTTCATATAATCGATTCCTATGGCTGTTATAGAGAATGTCATATTGATAGAAAGAAACGTGAACTTATATATTGATTTATGAAAAAACAATTTAACCCAAAAGGAGAAAATCACCATGAAAAAAATGCTTAACAGCCGTACAGTGACAACACTAGCTCTTCTAACAGGCGTCGTTGCGTCAACCACTTTTGGTTCCATGCTTGTAGCAAAAGCAGATACGCCGCAAGCAAGCGGAGCGAAAGACGCTATCCATGCAAAGGCAGTTCCGTCCCCAAGATTGCTGACGCCGACGAACCATACGCTGCTGATGATCGACCACCAGCCGCAAATGGCTTTTGGCACATCCTCGATCGATATTCAAGCGCTGCGCAACAATGTAACTGGTCTTGCCAAAGCAGCCAAGGCGTTCAATGTTCCGACCGTT
This sequence comes from Paenibacillus aestuarii, assembly GCF_027789125.1. GTDB lineage: Bacteria > Bacillota > Bacilli > Paenibacillales > NBRC-103111 > Paenibacillus_E > Paenibacillus_E aestuarii. The sequence goes on from NZ_JAQFVF010000026.1 coordinate 6,265, forward strand.
CTGACAACAGTAGCTTCGAAATCGTTCAGCGGACCGATTTTCCCGGAAATTCAAGCGGTATTCCCGGATCAGGAGCCGATCGACCGCACAACGATGAATGCATGGGAAGATCAACGAGTCGTAGATAAAGTGAACAGCTATGGCAATAAAAAGCTCGTCGTTTCAGGTCTGTGGACAGAAGTTTGCGATCTGTCAGCCGTTCTTTCCGCTATCGATCAAGGGTATGAAGTGTATATCGTAACCGATACTTCCGGCGGTGTATCGCCAGAAGCACACAAAATGGCGATTGAGCGCATGATTCAAGCCGGTGCTACGCCGATCACTTGGGAACAGTACTTGCTGGAGCTGCAGCGCGACTGGGCGCGTTCCGAGACTTATAAAGCTACGACGGACATTGCAAAAGAACACGGCGGCGCATACGGATTGGGCATTATCTATTCACAAGCCATGTTTGGCGGTCACGAAGGGCAGTAATCGAGAGCATGTGAAGAATTCACGGAGCAAGATGCTGCTTCGTGAATTTTTCATCAGCTGTTGTACTGTCGATGGTTTCATCCGTCGCATACGGCAAAACATCGGCTGATTTTGCGGATCTGAAGGATTTGGACATTCCCCGGCATTGATATTGCCGCCACGCAGCAGTCGGATCAATCTGGGAATGGAGCCCTTAATCACCATCATCACGAAATAAAATAAGGTTTAATGTATAACTGATTCCTATGGCTCATATAGAGAAAGCCTTATTGATAGAAAGAATCGTGATTTATAGACTTATATACGGAAGCTATTTGCATGAACAATCGTTAAAGAACATCCGATTGACGGGATTAAAGGAGGGAAATTCGTATGTGGGGCTCCATGTTGCTCGCATTAGCTACAGGCATTGTCATTGGCGTTGTTTTTCAATCGCTTAAGATTCCCTCTCCGGCGCCGCCCTTTTTAGGATTGCTTGGGCTCCTGGGTATGTTTTTAGGACAACGGTTGATACCTTGGATACAACTTTGGCTAAGCCGCAAATAACACAATAAATTTCAAAGGAGAGATTTCATTCATGGCTGAGAGAACGACGATTGTTGAAGCAGACCTAGTCATTCATAATGCTCTAATCGTGACGATGGACGACGCTAATCCAACAGCCACAGCAGTTGCAGTAAATGACGGCCATTTCCTGGCCGTGGGGGACGATGCCGAAATCATGAAATATGTAGGGCCTTCCACGCAAGTTGTAAACGCCAATAAACGCATGTTAATTCCAGGTTTGAACGATTCTCACATTCATCTCATTCGAGGCGGTCTCAATTATAATCTTGAGCTTCGATGGGACGGCGTGCCTTCTGTAGCGGATGCTTTGCGCATGCTGAAAAAGCAGGTGGATCGTACGCCAGCGCCTCACTGGGTCCGTGTTGTTGGCGGCTGGACAGAGTTCCAATTCGTGGAACGCCGGATGCCGACTTTGGATGAAATCAATCGGATTGCTCCGGAAACACCGGTATTTATCCTCAATCTTTACCGTCAGGCCTTCTTGAATAAAGCAGCCCTGCGTGTTATCGGATATACGAAGGATACGCCGAATCCGCCAGGCGGAGAAATTCAAAGGGATAGCAACGGGAATCCGACAGGAATGCTCATCGCTAGACCTAATGCTACTATTTTGTATGCGACCTTGGCAAAAGGACCGAAGCTTTCATACGAGGATCAATTGAACTCAACCCGATTGTTCATGAGGGAACTCAATCGATTCGGCGTCACAAGCGTTATTGACGCAGGAGGGGGCTTTCAGAACTATCCCGATGATTATCAGGTTTTTGATGAGCTTGATAAACGCGGGGAAATTACGGTTCGCACGGCGTATAACTTATTCACCCAGCATTCCAAAAATGAATTGAGTGATTTTAAAACATGGACCGCTGCGACGCAGCCGTACACGGGAAGCTCCTACTATCGTCATAATGGTGCCGGAGAAATGCTTGTTTACAGCGCAGCGGACTTCGAAGATTTTATTGAGCCCCGTCCGGAGCTTCCCGCCGTATTGGAAACTGAGCTATTCGACGTCACCAGACATCTCGTAGAGCAACGTTGGCCATTCCGTCTTCATGCTACTTATGGGGAATCCATCACGCGATTTCTCGATGTATTTGAGCGCGTGAATAAAGAGGTTCCCTTCAAAGACTTGCGCTGGATTCTGGACCATGCCGAAACGATTCGGGAGAAGGATCTGGAGCGTGTCGTTGCATTAGGCGGTTCGATCGCGGTTCAAAGCAGAATGGCCTTCCAAGGGGAATATTTCGTCGAAAGATATGGGGCCGAAGCAGCAGAGAATGCTCCACCGATCAGCAAGATGATTAAATCCGGATTACGTGTTGGCGTAGGGACAGATGCAACCAGAGTGGCCAGCTATAATCCTTGGGTAGCTTTATACTGGCTGGTGACGGGTAAGACACTTGGCGGGCTAAGTTTATATCCTGCTTCCAATCGTGTAGAGAGGCATGAAGCGCTTCGAATGTACACATCAGGAAATGCATGGTTTTCCAAGGAAGAAGATGTGAAAGGGCAAATCAAAGCGGATCAATATGCCGATTTTTCGATTCTATCCGATAACTTCTTTCGTGTCTCCGAAGAAGCTATTAAAAAAATTGAATCTGTCTTCACTGTAGTAGGGGGCAAGATTGTTTACGGTACCCATGAATTTCACCATTTGTCGCCGCCGGCTCCAAAAGCGAGTCCAGACTGGTCTCCGCATAACTTCTTTGGAGGTTACTACAAGGATACAAATTACGGAGGCGGTGGGGCAGGCGTTCAAGTGCATAATCAGGTGCACCATCATCATGGATGCAACCATCATCACGGAAGCGGCTTTTGTGACCTGGATTGCTTCGTCTTTTAGGTGTGTTTTACCAAAATATCCATAGGAGTGATATCGTCATGTCTGAAGTTACGATCAAAGTAAACGATAATGGACCATTGCGAATTACGGGCAAAGTAGAAATGGTAGATGCGGTGGGAAACCGTTTTGAGACCAAGGAAAGTTTTATTCTTTGCCGGTGCGGTTTATCCGGTCAAAAACCGTTCTGCGACTTGACTCACAAAGGCAAGTTTGAAAGCGCGCCTCGAGTTTAGTTTATGAGTTCAATGCCTCTAATCAGGCTATATTCGAAAGGAGCTCTTTCATGACACAAAAACTGACGGAAGTTCTTAATACTCAGATCGCTAACTGGAGTTTGTTATTCACCAAACTTCATAACTATCACTGGTATGTGAAAGGACCGCAGTTCTTCACTTTGCATTTGAAGTTTGAAGAGCTTTATACGGAGGCTGCGCTTCATGTGGACAATCTTGCCGAGAGGCTGCTGGCATTAGGCGGTAGTCCGGTAGCGACATTTCATGAAATTATCGAAAAAGCTACAGTGCAGGATGCGGCAGGCAATGAGAATGCAAATGAGATGGTCCGCATACTTGTAGCTGACTTTGGGATGATTGTGGGTGAGCTTAAAGAGGGCATGAGTATTGCCGACCGTGAAGGTGATGAGACAACGGGAGATATGCTTCTCGCTATTCATAGCTCTCTGGAAAAGCATGTATGGATGCTTAAATCATTCTTAGGCTAATTGAAATGCACGTATCAGATCCATTGTCTGACTCACCAAACCCAATTCGAAAGGAAGTATGAAACATGTCTAAATTAACAGTCGGAACAGAAAACGGACAACCCATTGAATTGTATTTTGAAGATCTTGGTGCAGGTAAACCTGTCATTCTGATCCATGGTTGGCCGCTCAGCGGACGCTCGTGGGAAAATCAGGTTCCAGCGCTCATTGAAGCGGGCTACCGTGTAATTACATATGACCGGCGTGGGTTCGGACAATCCTCCCAACCGTGGAACGGCTACGACTATGATACGTTCGTGGCGGATCTCCATAAGCTGATTGAACAGCTCGACCTTAACGATGTAACACTGGTCGGATTCTCGATGGGCGGCGGAGAGGTTGCCCGATACGTTGGTACATATGGAACAAGCCGTGTTAAAAAGGCCGTATTGGCAGCTGCAGTTCCTCCATTTTTATACAAATCCACAGAGCATCCGGAAGGAGGTCTGGATGAAGCGACCATTCGAGGCTTCCAAGACGGGCTAAAAAAAGACCGGATTGCCTTCCTTGACGGCTTCACCCATAATTTCTTTAAAGCAGGGGACAGAACTGACCTCGTCAGCGAATCCTGCCGTTTGCACAACCTTGAAATCGCTTCTTTCGCTTCTCCCAAAGGGACGCTGGATTGTGTTGCTGCTTTCGGCCGGACCGACTTCCGAGGCGATTTGGCTAAATTCGATATCCCGTTGCTTGTTATCCATGGTGATTCTGATGCGACTGTTGCGCTTGAAGTAAGCGGTAAGCTCTCCCATGAAGCGGTAAAGGGCAGTGAGCTTGTTGTCATTAAAGGTGGACCGCATGGCGTAAATGCGACTCACCCCGATCAATTCAATAAAGCTTTAATTGACTTCTTGAATAACTAATTATATAAAGAGAATAGCATTCATGTTTGGCTAAAAAAATGAAAGGTAAAGTCAAGGCCTGGAAAAGAGAGCTTAATATGTTGCTTTTTTCAAGGTCTTTTCTTTACCACAATGGGAGGATATCATGGGTAAAATTGCAATTTTCGGGTTCGGCCGAATCGGTCGGCAGTTACTTAGAGTAGCACTACAGGAGAAGCTCTTTGTGCCCTTTTCAATCTCTGACATCAAAGATGAGTCTACGCTTGCGGCGCTTTACGAGGTGGATACCAACTATAAGCGTTGGCATGAAGAGGTTTCCAGTCGAGAAGGAGCTATCATCATCGGTGACCGAGAAATCCGATATCTGAATTCGTCCAGTGAAGTGCCGAATTGGGATAAACTGGGTGTTGAGCTGGTGATTGACTGTACGGGACGCGCTGTAACCAGGTCTGTTGCACAATTGCATTTGGATCGCGGCGCTAAGCGTGTGCTTGTCAGCGGACCAAGTAAAAGTCTCGAAGACTGCGACGCTGTTTTGCTTAAAGGAATTAATCTCAGCAGCTTCGATCCGGAAAAGCATAAAATTATCAGTATGGCGAGCTGTACAACCAATGCATTGGCACCGGTAGTAAAATTAGTTAGAGAAAATTACGGCATTCAATACGGCTTGTTCTCAACGGTTCATTCATATACCAATACACAATCATTAACAGATCAGCCTATGAAGGATCGGCGGGATTCTTGGGCGGCAGCTGAAAATATCATTCCATCATCTTCGGGAGCAGCTAAGGCGCTCAAGTTTATTTGGAATGATCTCCAAATTACTGGAAAGGCGTATCGAATCCCAACTCGCACAGGCAGCATTGCGGAGCTTAATCTTATAACAGAGAAATCATGTTCCGTTCAGGAGATCAATAACATGTTCCGTCATGCAGCTAAAGAAGGCGAGCTGAAGGGAGTTCTAAATGTGCTGGAGGGTGAATGGGCCTCTTCCCGTATTGTAGGGGATCCGCATTCATCGATTATAGACCTGCCATTGACGCAAGTGCAGGGTGGGCTTTTATCCGTAGCCGCTTGGTATGATAATGAATGGGGTTATGCTTCCCGGCTAGCTGAGGTTGCTGCTTTTCTTGTTGCAAAATAAATAAAAACAATTAAGCGGCCTTAGTCCAGTATTCTTTTGGACTGAGGTCGTTTGGCTTATAATCGTTCCTAAGCATGAAAAAGCTCCCCTTAAAGTGGCTGGTTTTATGATTTCGCCTGACTACCGTATGGGGAGCATTTCCGTGTACATCAATGAGCTATGCGTTCGATCCCGAATTATTTCACGGAGTTCGCGTAGGTCCCCATGTTTTCAGATTTTCACAAACGATTATTACAGGGAAATATCATGCTTATGATGATTTTGAACGTCCACTTCTTTTACGTTAGTAAAAACATTGACAGCAAAAATCAAGATACCGGTTCCGGCTACTGCCTCACCGATACGCTTGAACGTTGTCACCCATTCAGGAGAGTAGCCATGGGCCATTAAGGTGAGGGTAATAAGCATGATGGGCAGGCCGATGCCTTGCAACCAGAAGTGCCACTTAGCTAAAGGAGATTCTGCTGCTTTGGGAAACCGAAGATACGTAAATCCGCAAAGAGCCAATGTTGCCCACCCGAAAAGATTTGCATGAGCGTGTACGCTCGTCAATGCAAAGTTTAGAGTTGTACCCATGTAAATACCGATGCAAATACCGACTAAAATATAAACCACTGCCATTTTTAAAAAGCGTACTCCCATATAATTTCTCCCTTGTTAATGGTATGAAGAACAATTCATCCGGCCGGGAATGATTCTGCTACTTAAACTTCTTTCAATTGAAAGTTTATTCGACTCCATCTTATAAGCTCTAACAAGTAACTATCAATACGATTCTAACTATAGATCTATAGATTTTGCTTATATGAGCTGCTCCCTCGAAGGTATAGGTTAATGTAATACGTGATATAGAAATAATAGAATTGTTCATGAATCATATTTTCAATATGATAGGACATGAGCAAGGAAAGATCATACAAGGAGTGTTGCTAAATGGTCATGCAAACGGAAGGGATTCATCATATAACAGCATTTGTAAAAGATGCGCAAAAAAATGTCGACTTTTATGCAGGGGTACTTGGACTGAGACTTGTAAAAAAAACAATTAACTTCGACGCTCCGGAAGTTTACCATTTGTATTTTGGCAATGAAGCAGGCAGTCCAGGTACAATCATCACCTTCTTTCCATATGAATATGGTCGTAAAGGGCAAATTGGCGGAGGACAGGTCGGTATCATAACATATATCGTTCCTTTAGGTGCACTCGATTTTTGGAAACTGCGTCTGGAAAGTTTCGGTGTTCCGTATTCCTTAAAGACGAGGTTTGACGAGAATTACTTAACATTCTCAGATCAGGATGGTATACAGCTAGAGATTGTAGAGCGTAAGGATGGAGAGTTGAGTCAGTGGTCGTTCGGCGGCGTTTCAATAGAAAAAGCGATCAAAGGTTTTGGCGGTGCTGTCCTGTATAGTACGGCTCCCGAAAAAACGATGGACGTACTAGAGCAGGTCTTGGGTCTTCAAAAGGTTGAACAAGATGAGGACTTTGTTCGCTTTAAAACGAAAGGGAATATTGGCAATATGATAGATGTAAACATTGCGCCAATGGAGTGGGGCATCAGCGGTGCCGGTACCGTTCATCATATTGCATGGCGCGCGGAGGATAATGAGGATCATGCTTCATGGAGAGCGCATGTAGAGCAACATGGCTTTCATCCTACACCAATTATCGACCGCCAATATTTCCATGCGATATACTTTCGTGAAGCAGGTGGCATCCTGTTTGAAATCGCCACGGATCCGCCCGGCTTTGCAGTTGATGAACAGCCAGATGTATTAGGCGAAAAATTGATGCTTCCTGAATGGTTCGAGGCTAACCGCACAGATATCGAAAAAGGGCTAAAACCTATCCAGGTACGTTTTCCCATTCTGCCGTTGGGGTCCAGTGGTGACCGGTGAGCATTTTGCGAATAATGAATGGTGCTGAACAGAGGAACAGTATGATCTCAGTATTATAAGTTTTATAAGGCAAAGCGATAGGTGGGCTAGGGCTTGGAGGAGCAGCTGCGGTGGCAGCTGCTTTTTTAGTTATTCAGGAACTTAGATGCTCGAATCAGTCGATGACCTGAATGCTTATGGGCACTTTGAATATTTGGGGTGTTGTAGATGAGCACATCGTGTATAATTGTTATCGTCAAGATGGGTAAAGTTCTATTTGAAAATTTCGAATGGTGGTAGCTGAGCTCGACATATGAAGGGGATAAAAATGAACCAAGAAGAAATCAAGCAACGTATCAAAGATTACCAGCAAGCAGATGGAGTGCATCCTCTTACTTGCGGAAACAACAGCAAACACGAGAAATTATACCCTAAAGTTCTAGAACAAGGGTTGGTACTTCTTTGCCCTAACTGCAATTACACGCAGACGTACATCCCTGATCTATTTTTGGATAAAGGTTTTTATGAGTGGCTGCGGGGCATAAAGAGCTTGATTTAGCGATAGAGTCTCCCCGCACCGCGATGAGCGGGCCCTTCTAGCCCACCAATAGGAGCGGTAATTTTCGACTCCCGTGAAATACTCTCCTGAGGACGGAACGTACCAACCCTCGCGAAATACACCGATGGTGTGGTTCTTGAGGGCTTTTTGTTTCGAATCGAGGATCTTTTGAGCAGTAGTCCTTTTGTTACTTTCCGTCATACATATTTTTCCTCGTATTGGGAAGGATTTTATATGATCATGTTTTTCACTTAAGAAAAAAGGACTAGATTTGGATGAAATTAGAACTTACTGCAACAGAAATGGGGAAACTCTGGGCGACTTATATGGGAAACGCAATGGGAAAATGTGTGCTGAGTTATTATCTGAAGCATGTAGATAATCCCGATATTAAGGTCGCTCTAGAATATGCTTGGAATGTATGCAATAAATATATCCTAAAAATTGAACATTTCTTTGATCAAGCAGATTTTCCAAGACCTGTTGGTTTTACCGATAGTGACGTGAACTTGAGAGCACCTCGTCTATTTCTTGATGAGTTTTACCTTCATTATTTGATGTATTCGAGCAAAGCAGGACTGAGTCTCTATACGGTGGCTATTCCATTAGTTACAAATAAAGACATTCGGGATTTTTACATCAAATGCGTGAATGATACAATGAAAATGCTGTCAGTGGTTGCGGTGATATTAGAATCTAAAAATGAGCTTATGAATTCGCCTGTTATTCAGCCCCCCGAAAAAGTTGATTTTGTACATAGTCAAAAGTTTTTAGGCTCTTTTTTTGAAAAAACTAGGCCTCTGCATGGATTGGAAATTGCGCATATTTTCGGAAATATTAATAACGATATCACGAGCAAAGCACTTATTATTGGATTTGCTCAAGTAGCAGATGACAAAAAGGTAAGAAAGTTTCTAGAGCGAGGAAAGGATATCAATCATAACCATATCGAATTGTTAACAGAAAAGTTGTCTAAAGAAGGTTTGCCCGCCCCGACTCTGAAAGATCATTTGGTAACTACTTCCACGATCTCACCATTTTCTGATAAACTCATGCTTTTTCACAAAATTGACATGTTTAATGTGAAAATTAGGGAATATGCCAATGGCATTTCGCTAAACGGTAGAAAAGATATCGGTGCTTTATTTATGAAATGCCAAACGGAAGTCATGTTATATCTGGAAGATGGCGCAAATATCATGATTGACAATGGATGGTTGGAACAACCACCAGAAGCTGTTGACCGTAATTTCTTAAAGAAATAAGGATATCACAAGGAAGCCGCTTCATATAGAGTGGCTTCTTATTTGGAAAAACTTGCAGATCATTTTTTTCGAATCACGCTGTATCCCACAAACACGAATGAGGGGCAGTTGAACATTGTGCATACCCCTTGGGCATTCATGCTCAAAGGGTATTTTTACTTAAAATAGTAAAAAAATAACAATATAAAATCTGAACTTTTTTGGTAAAGCGAAGTCTTTTTAGTCATAACGTTGTTAACTTCGTGGAGGTACATGTGGTACATTTCATACAAGGATTGCTGGATCAGTATGGTTATTATGTGTTGGGGATTGCGCTCATGCTTGAACTTCTCGCACTTCCCTTACCGGGGGAAGTTCTGATGACCTATTCTGGGCTTATGATCTACCAGGGGCATTTGAACTGGGTCGTAAGTATACTTACGGCCGGCTGTGGCGCCTCGCTTGGAATGACCTTGTCCTATTGGATTGGGTTTAAATTAGGAAAACCTTTCTTTGAGAAGCATGGCGCCAAGATCCATTTTGGTCCGGATAAGCTGCAGAAGACATCGGGCTGGTTCGAACGTTATGGGAATAAGCTCTTAATTATTGCTTATTTCATACCAGGCATCCGACATTTCACAGGCTATTTTTCCGGCGTTACGCGTATGCCGCTTCGAACCTATATGCTTTATGCATATCCAGGCGCTTTCATATGGACAGGCACGTTTATTTCACTAGGCAAAATTCTGGGTCCCAAATGGGAGCAATTTCATCATACGATAACCAAATATTTGTTGATTGCAGGTGTGATTGCCGCGCTAATGTTCATCATCGTTTATGTATTCAAAAGATACAGAGAACAAATCTACAGTTCAACCGCAAAGGGATTAAGTGCAGGCGTGGCGACTTTTCATTCTTTAGGAAGGGTTCGATTTTTGCTGCTTGCCTCATTTTGTGTGTTCCTTACTTTGTTTATTTTGATGGCAGGATTGATTGAAGATTTTGTGGGCAATGAGTTCGCTGATTTCGACGAAGTCACAACGTTTATCGTTCTGGTTTTGTTTGAGGAAAGCTGGTGGAGTACGTGGATGAATCGTTTCGCAGATTTGGCCTCGCTTTCGGTACTTTTGACGATAGCCGCTTTAACGATCGTATGGATCTTACTCAAATCGAAAGATCGTCTGCTCGAGATTGGATTTATGCTGTTCGTTTTGATCGGCGGTGAAGTGTGGGACGAAGGGTTGAGAAGGCTTTTTCATCGCACGGGACCTCAGAACGTAGTGGGGACATTCCCAAGTGAACAAACGTTAATCACGATCATTTTCCTGGGGTTTGCGATGTTTCTGTTTGTACGGCATTTGCATGTGACATGGGTGCGAACAGGAGCTGTTATCTTTGTCCTTGCGGTCTCCTTGCTCGTGGGGCTAAGCCGAATTTATTTCAACATCCAGTATCCGAGCGATGTCGTGGCCGGTTACGTGTTCGGCGGGGTTTGGCTGAGTTTGAATGTCATTTTGTTAGAAATATTTCGGCTTATTCAACGCGACAAGATGAACTTTTCGACTTCATCTTAGATCAAGCGAACGTACATGAAAATAAACATTTTGAATAATTACCGGATTCAACGCTACTAGCGAAAAGAATCTAAAGGAATGGGCAAGGACTTAGGTCATTCAGAGAAATCTGACTGTCCTTTTTTTGCGACATTCACTCATATTGATATAAACATACAAATTACATCGGGATTATGTGTGAAATAGGTTCTTATAATCGCAGTAAATACACTCTATTAGTTATGCTAATCATCTATGAACCACAACTTTATTCCAATATGGACTAAAGTGAGTTATAATTAGCCCATAAATAGAAATGGTAAAAGGAGGGTGATTATCATGAACGGAGCTTCATGGAAACAGTTATGGAACATCTTTTGGGCCTTTTTCAAAATTGGGCCTACCACATTCGGTGGCGGTTACGCTATGATTCCGGTTCTGGAAAGAGAGGTTGTGCAAAAACGGCAGTGGGTAAATGGCAATGAGATGTCCGATGTGCTATCTATTGCAGGTTCGGCGCCTGGAGGGATCGGTGTCAATGCATCAGCGTTTATCGGATATCGATTGGCCGGGGTGCCCGGCGCTTCGGTAGCAAAAGCTTTTATTGGACTTCTGATCACCGGCGGTGTTATTTTAGGAGTTATGAAGTACAAAATGCATCCGATGGCAGTCATTCTAGTATCAGGCTTATTAGGTATCGTGTTTTTTAATTAAGTTCAAATTGAGAAGGAGAGACCTCATTATGACTGATTCGAAAGAAAAACCGTCTTGCTGCTCCGTATCAAGAAATCAACTTACCTTCACGCCATTTGAAAAGCAAGAGCAGCTCGCCCCTAAGACAGAGCAGCTTGCCAAGCAGGATATGATATATGTGCAGGGCGGGGAATTCCTTATGGGCACCGATGATCAGGAGGGCTTTCCTTCAGATGGGGAAGGACCGGTGCGTTCTGTAAGCGTAGCCCCGTTTTATATAGATCCGTGTGCAGTGACCAATCTCCAATTCAAAGAGTTTGTAGAAGCAACAGGCTATGTAACGGAAGCGGAGAATTTTGGGTGGTCGTTCGTGTTCCACCTGTTTGTCCCTGAAACCGGTGTCAAGATCCTGGGCTCCACCCAGCAAACGCCGTGGTGGCTTGCGGTTGAAGGGGCTAGCTGGTGTGCTCCTGAAGGGGCGGGATCAGGGATTGAAGATAGACTTGATCATCCGGCCATTCATATTTCTTGGAATGATGCGTTGGCCTACTGCGAGTGGGCGGGCAAACGCTTGCCTACAGAAGCGGAGTGGGAGTTTGCCGCTAGGGGAGGCTTGGTCCAAAAGAGGTATCCTTGGGGGGATGAGCTCAAACCGGAAGGCAAACATATGTGCAATATATGGCAGGGGAAATTCCCTCAAAAGAACAACGCGAGTGACGGTTTTATTGGGACTGCGCCCGTGAAGTCCTTTGAACCGAATGGGTACGGATTGTATCAAATGTCAGGAAATGTTTGGGAGTGGTGCTCGGATTGGTTTCATCCGACCTTCCATGTGAACGGTCCAAGGGTAAATCCTGTAGGTCCCCAAAGCGGGACAAGCCGTGTGATGCGTGGTGGCTCCTATTTGTGCCACAAATCCTATTGCAATCGATACCGCATTGCTGCGCGCAGCAAAAATACACCAGACAGCTCGGCGGGAAATATGGGATTCCGCTGTGCGGCTGATGCTTAGAAGGATGGGAGCAGTTGAGAATCAAAATTAGCGCGTAAACTGGCAGCTGCATAAGCAGCTGCTTTTTTGACGATGGAGAATGCATCCTCATGCTGTAAAATAATCGTTACAAGGTTACGATGGACTTCCCGCTTTATTTGTAACTATAATAAAGTATTAATCTCGTCATAGCCGGAGATCCGGTTGGATACATATTCGTTGAGTAGGATGTGATGGATTGGACACGAAGTATTCCGTTCCTGCGTTGGATCGGGCACATGCTGTCTTAACGCTGTTAGCCGAGGAGCCCTATACATGGAAGCTTTCGGATATTTCCAAGCAGTTAAGCATCAGCAAAAGCACGCTGCACTCGCTGCTGCATACGATGGAGAGGCTGCAGTGGATTAATCGGGATCGTAATGAAACGTATGCGGTAGGAAGCGCGCTGGGTAATTATGGGAGCGCCTATTTCCGGCAGTTCGATCTCATTGATGAATTCAGACGTGCGGCTGAGCCTGTGATGCGCAAGCTTCAGGAAACGGTTCAACTGGCTCGTTTGGACGGAAGTGAAGTGCTCTATTTGGCCAAAATTGAAGCGCCTTCGCCTGTGCAGATGGTATCCGGCCCCGGTGTGCGCTTTCCGGCTCATTCCACTGGGCTTGGGAAAGCGCTGATGTCCGACATGGAAGCTGGACAAGTCCGTGAGCTGCTGCCCCATGAACAGCTGCCACAACGGACCGTCCATACGATAGACAATCGTGAGGCATTCATTCAAGAACTGGACAAAGTTCGGCATACAGGCTATGCCTTGGACATTCAGGAAGGCGTCATGGGCTTCTGCTGTGTATCCGTGCCGATTCGGCGCAGGGGTGAGATCATCGCTGCCGTGAGCTGCTCGATGCCCGTTCACACTTGGGAAATGAAAAGGGAAGAGGCCATTCAAGCCATTACAAAGTTGGCAGCAGCTCTTTCGACGAGTCTATAGGTTTAAATCCCGGACGCTTACTTCAAGCGTGCCGGGATTTTTTGTTGTATTTAGGCCATTTCAGTCATTGACAACCAAGTTCCCGTATGGGAAGATATGGTTAACAGTAATTTATGAACACTGTTCAGTATAATGAACGAAAGGTGCGAATAAGACAATGAAACTAGTGAGATTTTCGCTGCCTGCCGAGAATACAATACGCAGCGGTTACTTGGAAGGGCATAGTATTCATGAGTTTGTCGGGGATATGTTCTCGGGGCGAGAGAAGACAGGACGAAGTTTTGAACTGGAGCAGGTTTCGCTGAGAGCTCCGCTAGTACCGAATCATATTATTGGCATCGGCAAAAACTTTGTTCCCGACCATACGGAGAAGCCTCCGGTTCCAGAATTGCCTATTTTATTTTTCAAACCTTTAACAGCTGTCGTTGGTCCGGGGGATGCAGTCATTTTGCCTCAGGGAACAGCAGAAATTAAGTTTGAATCGGAGCTGGCTGTCATTATTGGGCGCACAGCCAAGGATATCCATCCGACCCAGGCAGATGACGTCATTTTCGGTTTTACCGTGGCTAACGATTTGGGAGCCTTTAATTATTTCCATCCGGAGGGACATTGGACGATTGGAAAAGCGTTCGACACGTTCTGTCCGCTGGGACCGGTCATTGAGACGGATTTCAACTATCGCACTGCTCGGATTCAGGCAGCTGTTAACGGTGTGATGAAGCAGGATGCAACGATGGAACACATCATTACGCCAATTGATGAGATGATAGCGTATATCAGCCGTTTCATGACCTTGAATCCGGGTGACGTGATTTTGACAGGAACGCCGGCAGGATCGGACTATGTACGCCATGGAGATGTCGTGGACTGCTGGATCGAAGGCATCGGTCGTTTGTCCAACCCTGTGCAAACCAATTCTCAGTAAACGAAGGAGATGGAGAAACTATGAATCCATATATCCATGTAGGAAATCTGCAAGTTGCATCCGGTCTGCATCGTTTTCTGGAGTCTGAGGTTTTGCCGGGAACCGGCTTAAGCGCGGATAAGTTCTGGGGACAGCTGGAATTGTTGATTGACGAGCTGACTCCGGTAAACCAGGCACTGCTGCATAAGCGCGATGAGCTTCAAGGGCTGCTGAACCAGTGGCATAAACAGCACCGGGACGATTTTGATGCGGAGACATATAAAGCTTATTTGTATCAAATTGGTTATTTGGAACCGGAAGCCGAAGATTTTCAGATTACGACGCAAAATGTCGATGAAGAAATCGCCAAGCAATCCGGCCCGCAGCTGGTCGTACCTGTGAACAATGCGCGCTATGCGCTGAATGCGGCGAACTCGAGGTGGGGAAGCCTGTATGATGCCCTATATGGCACAGACGTCATTGATGACAGCGATGGTGCCGAACGAGGTGCTTCGTACAATGCAGCGCGCGGTCTGAAGGTCATTGCCTATGGGAAATCATTTTTGGACCAAGCAGCGCCTTTAACGAAGAACTCGCATGCGGAAGTGGTTGCCTATTCCGTTGCTGACGGGCAACTGCAGATCGTTCTGACGAACGGAGAGGTTGTCGGTCTGCAAGAGAGCGCTCTGTTCGTCGGGTATCAAGGCAGTCCAAGCAGTCCGGCGGCTGTTTTGCTGAGCAATAACGGGCTCCATATCGAAATTCAAATCGACCGCCATCACCGGATCGGTCAAAATGACCCGGCAGGCGTAAAGGACATCCTCTTGGAAGCGGCGATTACGACGATCATGGACTGCGAAGATTCCGTTGCTGCTGTAGATGCGGAAGATAAGGTCGACGTGTACCGCAATTGGCTGGGTCTCATGAAAGGGACTTTGCAGGCATCCTTCCAAAAAGGCGACGCAACCGTAACCCGTGCGCTTCATTCAGATCGCAGCTACGTGTCAGCGGAAGGCAAAGCTTTCGAACTGCCCGGCCGTTCCCTTCTTTTTGTGCGTAATGTCGGACATTTGATGACGATCGATGCTATTCTGGATCGAAATGGAAACGACGTGCCCGAAGGCATTCTAGACGCCGTAGTGACCAGCGCTATCGCCATGCATGATGTGATCGGCAACAGTCTTTACCGGAATTCCAATAAAGGATCCATCTATATTGTAAAACCCAAAATGCACGGCTCGGAAGAAGTTGCCTTTGCCAACACGCTGTTTAATCGGGTAGAGGATTTGCTCGGTCTTGAGCGCCACACGATTAAGATTGGCGTGATGGACGAAGAACGGCGCACATCTTTGAATTTGAAAGCCTGCATCCGTGAGGTTAAAGACAGAATCGTGTTCATCAACACAGGATTTCTGGATCGAACAGGCGACGAGATGCATACCTCCATGGAAGCCGGACCAATGATCAGGAAGAATCAGATGAAATCTTCCACTTGGCTGCAGGGCTACGAACGTTCGAATGTTCATGTCGGACTGACTTGCGGCTTGCAGGGCAAAGCGCAGATTGGCAAGGGGATGTGGGCGATGCCGGATCTGATGAAGGAGATGCTCAAGCAAAAAAACAGCCAGTTAGAAGCGGGCTGCACAACAGCTTGGGTGCCTTCGCCGACTGCGGCAACGTTGCACGCTTTACATTATCACCAGGTGGATGTAAAAGAAGTTCAAGCGCAGCTGCTCAAGCATAGCGCGAGCTATATCGATCAAATTCTGGAGATTCCTGTGTCGCCGGATGCCTCATGGTCCCAAGAGGAGATCCAGCAGGAATTGGATAATAATGCCCAAGGAATACTCGGATATGTCGTTCGCTGGGTGGAGCAGGGAATTGGCTGTTCGAAAGTTCCTGATATCAATAACATCGGCCTAATGGAGGACCGGGCAACGCTGCGGATTTCCAGCCAGCATCTGGCCAACTGGCTGCACCACGGCATCTGCAGCGAAGAACAAGTGATCGAGACGATGCGGCGAATGGCGTCCATCGTCGATAATCAGAACGCGAACGATCCTGCATATCGCAGCATGTCAGCCGATTATGAACGGTCGGCGGCGTTTCAAGCAGCGCTCGAATTGGTGCTTCAAGGCTATGATCAGCCCAATGGTTATACGGAACCCATTTTGCATCGTTATCGCAGAGCCTTTAAAACCAGTGGCGCAGCCTTGAAGGCCTAACCGTATCATCCTCATGTAGAAAGGAGCGGTATATGCATGCGTATTCTGGTTGCACCGGATTCGTATAAAGGATGTAGGACAGCTTCACAGGTTGCAGCCCTCATGAAGAAAGGCATTGAATCCGGATATCCGGAAGCGATTGTGGAAACCGTCCCTTTGGCGGATGGCGGGGAAGGAACGCTCGATACGCTGGTGGACGCAACCGGAGGCAAAGTGATGGAGGTTGAAGTCACTGGGCCCAACATGGCGAGGGTGGCCTCCAAATATGGCGTCTTAGGCGATCAACAGACAGCCGTAATTGAAGTTGCGCAGGCTGCGGGTCTGACGTTGGTGCCGCAATCGGCAAGGAATCCGCTGCAAGCGACAACTTTAGGCGTCGGAGAGCTGCTGATTGCAGCTCTGGATGAAGGCTACAGGCAATTCATCATTGGACTGGGCGGAAGTGCGACGAATGATGGCGGGTTAGGCATGCTCCAGGCGCTGGGTGGCGTATTTGCGGATGAGAACGGCCAGCAGGTGCTCTCCATAGCTTTGTCCTTAGCAAGCATCCGTTCCGTTGATTTAACAGGGGTAGACCCCAGAATCAAAGAAAGCCAAATTACGGTAGCTTGCGATGTAGACAATCCTTTATGCGGGCCAAGGGGGGCTTCTGCGGTATTCGGACCCCAGAAAGGTGCCTCGCTGGAGCAAGTGGAGGTGCTTGACGCCTCCTTGCATGCTTATGCCTCGCTCATCGAGCACCATACAGGCCGCAGCGCTCAAAGCATTCCGGGAGCAGGCGCAGCAGGTGGGCTCGGGTTTGCTTTCCTTATGCTTGGCGCCGAGCTCGTGCCTGGCGCTAAGATTATGGCGGAAGCATCCGGCCTTGAGCGTAAACTGCGAGTGGCAGACTGGGTCATTACGGGAGAAGGCCGAAGCGACTCCCAAACGATGTACGGCAAATTGCCAGTCTATGTCGCTCAACAAGCGAAGGAGCTGGGCGTGAAGGCAATTCTGATATCCGGCGGCCTTGGGCAAGGGTATGAGGATTTATACGCCTATTTTGTAAGCTGCCACTCCATTGTGTCTGGACCCATGTCGTTGGAATCTGCCATGGAGCATGCTGAAGTGCTACTCATGCGTACGTCGGAAAACGTCGCCCGACTCATACAAGCCGCCAGCGGCAACAGGAGGGAAGCGGAATGTCTATAACCACAAGCATGATCCTGCGGATCGAAATTGATAAATCGCTCATCACCTTCGGCGAAGTGGCCACGGCCATTCATCATGCAGGCGGAGATTTGGTCGCTATGGATATGATCCGGGCGGGTAAGTCCGTGATTGTTCAAGATCTGACCGTTCAACTGAACGCTGAGGATGACCAGCAGCTGATTCGTGCGGTCAATGCCCTGAAGGGAGCACGGGTTGTGCATGTTTCGGATAGCACGTTTCTTGCCCACCTTGGGGGCAAGATTCAAGTAACGCCCAAAACGCCGATCAAAAACAGGGAGGATCTGTCTCGGGTATATACGCCAGGCGTCGCGCGAGTCTGCATGGCGATCAAGGAAGATCCGCAGAAGGCATACACCTTAACAGCAAAACGGAATACGGTTGCCGTCATTACGGATGGGACTGCGGTTCTGGGCCTTGGCGACATCGGCCCTGAGGCTTCGATGCCGGTTATGGAAGGCAAGGCGATGTTATTTAAGCAATTTGCCGATGTGGATGCGTTCCCGATTTGTCTGCAAACGAAGGATACGGAAGAAATTTTGCAAATTGTCAAAGCGATTTCGCCGACATTTGGCGGGATCAACTTGGAAGATATCAGCTCTCCTCGCTGTTTTGAGATTGAACGCAGGCTTCAGGAAGAGCTGGATATTCCTGTGTTTCATGATGACCAGCATGGAACGGCGGTTGTGCTGCTGGCGGGTCTGCTGAATGCGCTGCGTCTAGTCGGCAAATCGATTGAGCAAATACGTGTGGTCGTTTGCGGCATCGGAGCAGCAGGAGCGGCATGCATTGGGATGCTGCAGGCAGCGGGGGTGCGGAGCATTATTGCTGTAGACCGGTGCGGGGCTTTGGTGCCGGGTAGCGCTTATGGGAACCCGACGCTGGATCGCATCGCAGCGATTACAAATCCGGAGCGCAGACAGGGAGGGCTATCGGAGGTCATCGGCGGTGCGGACGTGTTCATCGGCGTATCAGGTCCCGGCGTGCTGAAAGCTTCGGATCTCCGCTTGATGGCCAAGGATCCGATCGTGTTCGCCATGGCGAATCCGGAACCGGAGATTGACCCGGAGCTTGCCCAGCCTTGGGTGAGGGTTTTGGCTACGGGGCGGAGCGATTATCCGAATCAGATCAACAATGTACTCTGTTTTCCGGGCATATTCCGTGGCGCACTCGACTGCCGTGCTTCGTGTATAAATGAGGAAATGAAGCTGGCTGCAGCCGGAGCGATTGCCTCTATCGTGATGGATGAAGAACTGAACGAGCAATACATTATCCCCAGCATTTTTAACGATAAGGTTGTGCCACGCGTGCGCGACGCTGTGGTGGAGGCAGCGGTACGTACCGGGGTGGCCAGACGGATTCCGCCGGAATATCAGTCTGGTGAGAACGCGCGCGGTTCCCAGCTTTTGCAAGAAAACATGCTGATGTACTAATCAGGGAGACCGGCCTAGCGGCCGGTCTTTTTTGATGCAGACAAATTTTGTTCCGTCAGCAATTCTTTGTCCATGCGCTTCATCAGCGGGCGATTCAAGAACTGTCAGTTATATGCCAATTGCAGGTTAGGTACAATGAGCAAGAAAGATAGAGAAGATGCAGGAAGGGGAGACAGACAATGGCTACAAATGTGGTGTACCGCCGAGAATCTTCAATGATCCATTTTGCAGCAGCCAGACTGCAGGAGACCTTGAGTAAACTCGAAGCGAGTGTGCAGATTTCAACGAGGGGGAGCGTTGCTGCCATAGACAGGGTGATCATCCTCGCGGATCGCAGCGAAGCGGAGCAATACGGAATTGAAGTGGACGGTGCAGTGACTCCGGAAGGTTTTGAGCTTCGCAGAGGGGAAGCTGACCACACATCAACGCTGTTTGTGATCGCCGGCGAGGAAGCGGGGGCCATGTACGGTACCCTGGAGCTTGAAGAGCAGCTTCAGCGAACGGGATCGCTGGCGGACGTGCAAGCGTGTGTCGTGAACGCTCGTTTTCCATTTCGTGCGGTCAAGTTTAATTTACCGTGGTCAAGCTACCGCAAGAACGCGTGCTTTGAACTCCAAAAGGAGACGGTTCGCGATTTGGCATTTTGGCAAAAGTTTCTAGATATGATGGCCGTAAACCGCTATAACGTGCTTACGCTGTGGAACCTGCATCCTTTTCCGTACATGATTCGTCCGGTTCATTACCCGAAGGCATGTCCATTTACCGATGAGGAATTGGCGGAATGGAAAACCTATTGGTCTGCGTTGTTTCGAATGGCGAAACAGCGGGGAATCGAGACGTATATGGTCAATTGGAATATTTTCGTATCGGAATCGTTTCGGGAACACTATGACCCTCAAGCCATCAGTGATGAGTCCTTTTATCATTACGGAGATTCGTATTCGACAGAGCAGATTATGCAATATACGCGGGAATGCGTGACGCAATTGATTGATGAGTACCCTGACTTGACAGGCCTTGGCATCTCTTTAGGGGAGCGAATGAACGACATGACCGCTCAGAGCCGGCAGGACTGGGTCAATGAAGTGTATTTCGAGGGCATGAGGAGCGCAAGCCGGCCGGTGAAATTCATTCATCGTGCTCCCTTCTCCGTAGATCCTTCCATCACAAGAACCGCCATTGAACAAAACGGGTTTCTGCCTGAGCCTGTATGGGTTGAAGTGAAATTTAATTGGTCCCATGCCTACTCATCGCCCAAGCTGCTGCTGACCCATGGTGGCTCGGATGGGATGGAAGGCTATTGGAAACCGACGCCGAGCAATTACAAAATTACATGGATGGTACGGAATGAAGACTTCTTCACCCTCCGCTGGGCGCAGCCTGATTTCATTCGTCAGCATATTGCCGAGAACGGCCAGGAATATGTAGGAGGCTATTATGTCGGGTCTGAATGCATGATCCCCGGCATCGATTATTCGCATTCGCCGGACAGCGATCACCTCAACTGGACCTATCTGTTTGAAAAAAATTGGCTGTACTACATGCTCTGGGGCCGGCTGCTCTATGACCCTGCTACGAAGGATGAGGTGTTTGCGCAGGCGATTGAGCGGCACTACAGAGCGCCTGTAGGAGAAACGCTCCTACAGGCCTATGCTTCCGTCTGCAAAATGCCGATGGCACTCGCCTCGATGTACGCATTTACGTGGGATTTTACGTTGTATGCCGAAGGCTTCCTGTCCACCGATGAAGCGGAATATGATAACGGGGCTTCGTTTATTTCGCTGCAAGATTTGCTGGAACGAAAAACGTTCAATCCCGACTATTTGTCCGTATCGGAATACGTGGAACAGGAGCTTAACGGCGTTGTTTCCAATCGGGTGACTCCGCTTCAATTGGCAGACACACTCCAAGCCGATGCGATGGAAGGACTGCAGCGGCTGGATGCTCTTCCGTGCGATCAACCTGAGCTATGCTGTGAAAAAGCGGACATTGAAGCGTGGGCGTATTTAAATCTCTATATGGCTGATAAATTGCGTGCTGCCGTCGCGTACCGCCGATATGAAAGAACGGGTGACGAAAGTCAGCGGCAGCAGGCCGTGCGCTTGTTACAAGCCCCGCAAGCTGCCGGACATTGGGAAAAGCTGGTCGCAGTGACAAGTTCGCACTATAAGGAGCATCCGCTGATGCACCTGGGCAAAACTCCTTTTTCATGGGCGCTATTCCGTCCGCAAGTACGGGCTGATATTGCTTTTGCAGCCGGAGACCAGCAATAAGGAACGTCTCGGGGACCCATCATTCACAGTCATGCTGCAGACAAATGGTGTCCCCCCGGACAATACTTGCGCTTCGGCAAGCGAGTGAGTGGATGCAAGAAGTGTCTATAGGATGCAGAAGGGACTGCACCTATAATCAGACTCGAACGAAGCGAACAAACTCAACAGGAGGATGGATATGGCAAATTCAGATTGGTTGAGAAAGCGAAGTAGAGGCGTACATTTAACAATCCGCGATGTGGATTGCAAAGATTTTGATACGGAGCGTTTTGCGAAAGATTTGCACGAGCTGGGTGCCAATGTCCTATCCTTTTTTTGCGCAGGTTATGTGACGGTTCATCCGACCCATCTTTCCATCCGGAAAAGCCCGTTTCTCGGTGACAGGGACTTGACCGGCGATATCGTGAAAGCGGTTCACGCCTATGATATCCGAGCGGTGGCGGCTATGGATCTAAGCTTGATACCCGGCAATGCTGCGCAGGAGCATCCGGATTGGTGCTCACGCGACCATGAAGGCAAACCCTACAAGGCGAATCAGGACTTGGGTGACTTTTATATCGCTTGTCCGTTAAGCGGATACCAGAACGAATATTTAGCGGAAATTTTACGCGAGATCGTAACCCGGTACGAGGTGGACGGCATTAAATTCGGCGGAGGCAGCTATGGCTTCTCCTCTTATGGCAACGGTATTTGTCATTGTGCCCGGTGCAAGGAAGCGTTCGGCGCCTACTCGGGCTTCGCCATCCCGGTCAAAGAGGATTGGAACGACCCGGCTTGGGGCACGTTTCAAAGATGGCGTCAGCAGCGCGTCGTCGATCGGTCCCGTTTCTTATATGAATTGGTAAAATCGCTCGATCCGAACATGCCGGTCATGTGCAACAGCGTATGCTTCGGGGAGACCGGATGGACGACCAAAGGCGCCCTTGATATTGAACGGATGGCTGCGTACATTGATGCCGTGCAAGTGGAGGCCCAAACCCGGGTACGTGTGGACGGAGACACGAGCCATTGGGATTTCCTGCTCTGGCCGGCTGAAGAGGCCAACTTCCTGGACAATGTGAGCGATCATCAGCCATGGGTACTTGCGTCTTACTTCCAAGCTTGGCCTTGGCGCAGAAATGCTGTGCCGCCTGCTGAACAAAAGGTGTATATGGCACAGATTTACGCTAATGGCGGCAATGCCATTCTCAATCTATCGGGTGGTCCGATCCAAGGCCATCAAGACCAGCGCGGTTTCCCGGCTGTGAAGTCCTTGTACCATTTTGTAGCGGAGAATCAGTCCTATTACCACGAAGACCGATCGGGTGCGAATGTGGCCATCGTTTACTCCCAGGATACTCTCTTCTACTATGGCAAGGAACAACCGCAATTAAAATATGTGGATGCCATTCGCGGGATCGAATTAGCGCTATCCGACGCTCACATTCCGTTCGATATCATTTCGGATGCGGTCGTCAAGCAGGGGGATCTAAGCAAATACCGGACGATTATCTTGCCATCGACCGCCTGTATGTCGGAGGAGACGGCTGCGTCTTTGAGAAGCTATGCCCAGAATGGCGGCAGCTTGATTGCCACGTTTGAAACATCCTTGTTCGATCCGGATGGAAAGCAGCGTGACGATTTCCAGCTCGCGGATTTATTCAAGGCTTCTTATATCAGCACGGACTCAGTGATGGGCGAGAATAACGGCGTGTTCAAACAAAGCTACATGAATGTGTGCGATGCTTCCCATCCTTTATTGGCACAGCTTGGGAACACCCAAGTGATCCCGGCGTCGCATAACTATTGCCGAGTGCTGTCTGACCCGTCATCCGCTGTGCCGTTAACGTTATCCGCTCCATTCCGAGTATTCCCGGAAGGAATGTCCTATACGCTGGAACCGGATACAGGGATGCCGATGCTCATAACCAACGAGCTTGCTTCGGGCGGTCGAATCGCGTATTTCCCCGGCCAGCCGGACAAGGCTTTTGCCAAAGTCGGCTACCCGGATTGGGCATTGCTGATTGTCAATGCGGTCCGCTGGACAACGAGGGATACACTTCCGCTGCGTGTAGAAGGTCCAGATACGCTGCTCGCGACTTTACGGGTTCAGGACGGCAAACGTCTTGTTCACCTTGTGAATATAAACGGCGGCAGGAGAATGTTCAGCGGGCTGATCCCTGCGCGAGATATTACGGTAAGCGTTCCTTTGGACGGGGAATTCCAGCCTAAACGGGCATTTACATTGACGGATCACAGCCCGTTAGCGTTAACGGCCGATGAACAGGCTGTTTCCGTTCGCTTGTCCAGCGTTATGGATTATGAAGTCGTTGTTTTTGAATAACGGGGGGAATGGATGGCATGGTTCATGAGATTTTACTGCCAGGCCGGATTGTTTACGGATTAGGCGCATTCTCGCAAGTGGGCACTTATGCGGCAGGACTTGGCCGCAAGGCATTGATTGTAAGTGACCCTATAATGGAAAAGATCGGCCATGTTGAGACATGCAGAATCCATTTGCAGCAGGCTGGTATTCCTAGCGCCGTGTACACAGGTGTGGCTACGGAGCCGACCGATCGGCATTTGCAAGAGGTGCTGGAGGTTTGCAGAGCGGAACAATGTGACGTCCTTATTGCGGTCGGGGGCGGCAGCTGCATCGATGCGGCTAAAGCGGCTGCAGTCATGATGACAAATAGCGGAGATATCTCCGATTATGTCGGGGGCAGCAAAGCGTTCGCTCACCGCCCGCTGCCGCTCATCGCCGTCCCGACGACGGCTGGGACGGGCTCTGAGGTCACGAAAGTAACGGTCATTATCAACACGAGCACGAATGTTAAAATGATGATTGCCCAGCCCGAACTGCTTCCGCAAGTAGCCATCGTGGATGCGCTGCTATGCATGTCATGTCCGGCTTCGGTTATTGCGTCTTCAGGCATCGACGCCTTATGTCATGCTATTGAGGCGTACTGGTCTAAGAAAGCCAACCCGATGACTGACGGATGGGCGCTGCAGGCGATCGATTTGTTAATCAAGCATTTGCCGATCTGCTACACCAAGAAGGGGGAAACGGAAGATTTCGCGCAAATTGCGCTGGGGTCCATGCTGGCGGGAGCTGCTTTCTCCAATGCTTCGGTCACGCTTGTGCACGGCATGTCTCGCCCGCTCGGGGCTTTGTTTCATGTTCCGCACGGCATATCCAACGCCATGCTGCTGCCGGCCGTACTGGAGTTTACGGCTGAATACGCCGAGGAACGGGTTGCTGCAATCGGAAGGATCATGAGGCCGGATTTGGCGGCCGAAGGCAGCAAACGGCTCGTTTTAGCCGTTATTGAAGAAGTCAAGTCGCTTTGCAGGCTGTTAAAAATACCCAATCTGCATGGTTGGGGGCTGGATAAGGAGCAATTCTCCAGCGCCATCCCGAAGATGGCCGCCGACGCCATCGCTAGCGGAAGTCCCGGCAACCATCCGAGACCGGTAACGGCGGAAGTGATTGAAGCGTTGTATCGTACATGCTATGCGTACCAAATTGAATAAGGAGCTGTTTTTCAATAATGGCAACTATACCGAACTTGCAAAATTACATCGGCGGGCGTTGGGTCCCGCCGGTAAATTCCACCTACGAGGACGTGCCCAACCCGGCAACAGGTGAAGTCATTGCACGCGTGCCGCTGTCATCGAAGGAGGATCTGCAAGCTGCAGTGGCTGCCGCCCGCAGCAGCTTTGAAGCTTGGAGAGATACGCCCGTTCCGAAGCGTGCTCGCATCCTATTCGCTTACCAGCAGCTGCTGGTAAGCCATTGGGAAGAGCTGGCCCGTCTCATCACGCAGGAGAATGGCAAAAGCTACACTGAAGCGTACGGTGAAGTGCAGCGCGGAATTGAGTGTGTCGAATTTGCAGCAGGGGCACCGACTTTGATGATGGGCTCCCAGCTGCCAGATATCGCAACCGGCATCGAATCCGGCATGTACCGTTATCCGCTGGGGATCGTTGCAGGCATTACCCCTTTTAATTTTCCGATGATGGTGCCCTGCTGGATGTTTCCACTCGCGATTGCGTGCGGCAATGCGTTTATTCTGAAGCCCTCCGAAAGGACGCCGCTCTTGGCGAATCGTTTAGCAGAGCTTTTGACCGAGGCTGGGTTGCCTGCCGGTGTATTCAGCATTGTCCACGGCGCTAGAGAGATCGTGAACGGCATGATCGAGCACCCGGACATTCAGGCCATCTCCTTTGTCGGCTCCCAGCCTGTAGCTGAGCATGTGTATCGCTCGGCAGCAGCCGAAGGCAAACGGGTTCAAGCGCTGGCAGGGGCCAAAAACCACAGCATAGTGCTGCCCGACGCCGACCTCGACCTTGCTGTCAGCAATATTATTAATGCCGCCTTCGGCTCCGCGGGTGAACGCTGCATGGCTTGTGCAGTCGTTGTCGCTGTCGGCGCTATTGCCGAACCGCTCATTCAGAAGCTGAAGGAGGCTTCTGAGCGAATCAAGATCGGCAACGGGCTTGAGCCAGACGTATTCCTGGGACCTGTTATTCGCTCTTCCCATAAAGAGAGAACATTGAACTACATCGAAGCGGGCGTTCAGGAAGGCGCATCGCTTGTCGTAGATGGAAGATGCGCAGTTCAGACGCAGGAGAGCGGTTATTTCGTCGGACCGACCATTTTTGACCGGGTTCAGACGGACATGAAGATTTGGCAGGAAGAAATTTTTGCTCCTGTGCTGAGCGTGGTGCGCGCAGATACGCTGGAAGAAGCGATTCACATCGCAAATCGTTCGGAATTTGCTAATGGAGCGTGCCTGTATACGGACAGCGCCAAAGCGATCAGGCAGTTCCGCGACCGGATCGATGCGGGAATGCTTGGGGTCAATGTAGGTGTGCCGGCGCCGATGGCATTCTTCCCGTTCTCGGGTTATAAGAAATCATTTTACGGAGACCTCCATGCAAACGGTCGAGATGGCGTCGAGTTTTACACACGCAAAAAGATGATGACAGCACGCTATTAACGGCTAGCGGAGCATGCTACAATGAGGAACAGACATTTTATTCCCACCGGACATTATTTGCTTTAGGTGCAAAATCAGGTTGAAAATCAAAAAATGTCGCTAAACTGCCTTCTTGCAAGGGGATACAATACAAAATGAAAGCGCTTCTCTATGCGAAATATAGACTCCAAGCGTGGAGACGCTTTGTACGAATGTTGTTAAACAAGATGAGGAGGGTTCAAATGTCTAAGCTGTATCGAAAGTGTTTGAGTGTGGTGATGGCCGGCGTGCTTACCGCCGGGGTGTTGGCAGGCTGTGGAGACAGCAGCCAGACCGCTGGGAGCACGGACAAATCGGCCAAGCCAAGCGATGCCAGTGCGGCGGCAGCGAAAGAGCCGTTAAAGCTGCAGTTTTTGGTGCCGTCGTATGCGGATGTGCCGAACATGAACGATGAATATTGGACGGAATGGCAGAAGCGGACCAATACGCAGTTAAATGTAGAATGGGTTCCATCCGGTGACTACGATACCAAGTTTGACCTGGTGCTGGCTTCCGGCAACCTGCCGGAAATTATCGTATCCACGAATATTACCCGCCCGACGCTTCTGCAAGCGATTAACCAAGGTGCATTTTGGGATTTAACACCGTTCCTTGGCGACTTCAGCAAATATCCGAATATGAAAAATAATGCCGGACCTAACGTTTGGAATTTTATGAAACTGAACGGAAAGATTTACGGACTTCCGCGTAACCGTCCTCAAATCGATTTGGGCATCAAGATGCGCAAGGATTGGCTGGATAAGCTGAACTTGCCGGTGCCGACGACGATTGACGAGTATGCGGCTGATATGAAGAATATCGTGGACAGCGATGTGGATGGCAACGGCAAAAAGGATACGGTGGGCCTGATCGGACACGGTTTCTTGTTGGCTGACGGGGATGAAACGTTCTCAGGGGCATTCGGAGGTCTGGACCCTGTCTATGATAAAGACGGCGGTCTAATGAGAAATTATCTGACTCCGAATTATACGGAAATGGTGAGCTGGTTCCGCAAACTATACGCCGACGGCATTCTTGCCAAAGAATTCTCGTCGATGAAGAAAACGCAAGCCGAAGAAATGTACGCTACAGGACGGGCGGCTTCGTATGTGCGCAATATTTGGCGCGATTATTCATGGGAGCAGGAGAATAAGAAGACGCAGCCAGATGCGAAAGTGATAACGCTTCCTCCGCTCAAAGGACCGGGCGGCGTAACGGTCAGCTTGGCCAATCCAACGTTCGGCGCATTCTATATTTCCAAGAAAGTGCCAGAAGCGAAAGTGAAGCAAATCCTCGATTATTTTGAGAAGACGACAACTCCGGAGTACACCGATTTCAACTATTATGGTATCGAAGGCGTGCATCATAAAGTCGTGGACGGACAGCCGATGTTGACGGATCTGGGCGTCAAACAAGTGACGACCAATGCCAACCAAGTATTCTCACTGGCGTTTAACAATAAAATGAAAGTGCTGAATCCATCAGCTCCTAAGGCTTATAATGACGCCAAATTGAAAGAAGTGGAAGTGTACGGACAGGTAGGGAAGCTCAATCCATTCTCCATTATTAACTCGAGCACATGGACCAGCGTTTGGCCTAAATATGAAAAAGAGTGGCAGGCCATGGTGACGAAGGCTATTGTCGGCCAAATTACGATGGACGAATATAAGAGCTATGTCGATAAGCTGAACGAAAATCCGGACTTGAAAAAGGCGTACAAGGAATTTGCCGAAAGCTACAAGCAATATTTTGGAAAGTAGAACATGGAGAGGTCGGAGAGGTCGCAAAGGCAGTTTGTGGCCCTCCTCTTTTATTTAGAAAATGAGTTCTAATCGGCCGAAGGGATCGCGCCTGGTAAAAGCGAAGTATACTGTTCAGTACATACATGCTATATGATGTGGGGGGCTTTATGTTTAACTGGATTACACTCATTCGTCAGTCAAGTTCCAAGCATATCACGAATCAGGGCAAGTATTTGTATAAGCTTATTTGGCTTGGTTGCATCTCAGTTTGCATCCCTTTAATACTGGCAAGTGCCGTATACTATCAATTTTCCATGAAGCGGACCCAGGAGCAGATTATGAACGAAAGCACGTCGTCGCTGTCCTCGATGAAGGATCGGTCGGAGCGGGTGCTGCAGTCGATTGAGCAGGAGTCCCTACAGCTCGCCGTCGATCCTATTTTGACGGACTTCTTCATTGATCCGAACAAGAATGACAGCTGGCTGTGGCATCGGGATTTTTTGGATAAAATTAATTTGGTCAAAAACAGCGACAGCTTCGTGAATGAGATTTATTTTTATAATACGAAGGAAAATGTAGTCTTATCGAACCGCTATGGGGCCATTGAGAAGGAAAACTATCCGTATGAAAAGGATATCGATCAAATCCTCCAAGAGGGAAATATTTCTCGATGGTCTTATATGCCTTCTGCGCAAAAAGATGGGTACGTGACGTTCGCACGGGTCCTCCCGAACACGGGAGGGACGCAAGTAAAGGGAGTTCTTGCTTTTGAAATTGAGAAATCCGCTTTCAGTGCGTTTATGGATCCGGATACGTATCTGCTTCCAGTCGAGCAGAATTTATTTGTCATCCACCAAGTGCGTGTGCCAGGGAGCAGCGAAATCGGCTATGAACAAGCAGTATCTTTATTAAGAAGTTTGCCAAGCATCAACGGAATCATGGACTTGAGCGCGAACTCAGGCAGCTTCTTGGCGAAAGGGATTGACGGAGACACGGCCCACTTCTTGTATACCAAAAACATTTATGGCCGAATTTACGTAACCATTGTACCGGAGCAAATCATTGCTAATCAGCTTAATTGGATTCGGGGCGTTACGCTGCTGTTCTTAATTATTTTTATTTTCTTTGGCGTGCTGCTGACTTACTTTAACTCCAAGCGGGCGTATAATCCGATCGGGCAATTGATCAAGCACAGCAAAGAGCTGCGCATCGGACACATTCAAAATAAAGATAACGAGCTCGATTACATCAAAGCATGTTTGGACTTCCTGAATAAGGAGACAGAAAAGTTAGGTGGTTTTATGGCAAGCATCCAGCCGACGCTTAGGGAAAAATTCCTTCAGCAGTTGGTGAATGGGGAATATTTGAGGAAAGAGCCTTTATTGCGCGATTGTGAAGCTAACGGCGTTTCCGTACATTCGACGAATGTCGTAATTATTGTAGACGCTGACAATCTGGCGAGAGATAAGCGCTTTCGTCCTGAAGAAAAAGGGATCATCGCTTTCGTTATCTCCAATGTTATGCAAGAACTGCTGCAAGCAAACGCCAATATACAGGGATATGTCATCCCTGACAAAGGTAGAGGGGTCGCGCTGCTGCAATTTAGCGTGGATATCGAGCAGGAAACAATGCATCGAATGGCCTTGGACTATGCGCAATCGGTCTGTATTTCGCTGGAAAAGCACCTGTCCATCAAAGCTTCGGCAGGCGTCGGGCGGTTTTATTTTCACATTGAGGATGTGCCTGTTTCGTGTAAAGAGGCAGAGAGTGCATTGCAATACAGAATTTTCCATAAGACGGAAAGTGTGCTGTTTATTGAACAGCTTGAGAATGAGAAGAAACAGGCGTCGAACCGCTATCCTCGTGAACATGAAACCTCCATTATCAGTTCCTTGGAGCAAGGGGAGTCGGATGGAGCGGTGGAAGGGTTGGCGGCTTTTACGGAAGCGATCTGCGCCTCACAGTCTTACCGGTTTATTTATCAGAGCTATCACCTTCTGCTCTCTGCATTAATCACATCGTTAGAGAAGCAAGGGACGAATCTGCTTGATCTCTTAGAGCATGATTGGTATGGGCATCTGCATGCCATGCACACGTCGGAGGAAATTGCCGATTGGTTTGCAGGTACTTTATTCCCGAATTATATATTGATTACTTCACAATGCCGCAATGATTCCGGGCAATCCGTAATTCAGCAAGTGTGCCGGCATATTAGGGATAATTGCGGCAGTGATCTGTCCCTCGTGCAGTGTGCCGACCAGGTTGGGCTTAGCCCCTCCTATTTAAGCCGACTGTTTAAAAAAGAGATGGGTGTTAACTTCCTTGACTACGTCGTAGAATGCAAAGTTGACGAAGCCAAAAGATTGCTGGCGGAAACCGATCAAAACGTGAGCGAAATTGCGATCGCCGTAGGCTACTCGGAACGTAACTTGAACCGTATTTTCCAGCGGTTTATGAAAATGTCGCCAAGCGCCTTCCGTACAAGACAGCGTTGAGGAAATTGCATAGATAGAACCGTGACGATGACGGGATGAGGCGCCGATTTGGAGGTACGATGAATACCTGCCGTGAAGAGGCGCCTCTTATTGTGAACGGCCAAAATGATCTTTATTCCGAAGGAGGATGACGTATGGGTGAAAAAAATGAGCTCACACTCCTCAGATTACCTGACGATGCGAAAGCTTATCATGAATCGATTAACTGGGCGGTTCAATATTTGCAGGAAATGTGCGTAAGCAAGGGGATTCGCATGAGCGAAGCGTCGACATTGCTCGTTGAGAACGCAGGCTTGAGCCTTCGGCTTACTCCCCCGGAAGAAGCAGTGGAGGGCGATACGTCCGCAGTAAGCGGTGCTTTTAGCATGCATTGGACGGAATCGGAGACGTCCAAGATTCTGGACATTACTGGAAGTGACACCCAAGGCGTCATGTATGCCATTCTGGAATTAGCTGACATCATTCGATATGCGGATGATCCGTTGGAAGCATTGAAACAGATCAAGCCCCACTCCGATCGTCCGGCTTCCCCTGTAAGGTCTGTAAACCGCATCTTTGCCAGCGAACAGGAAGATAAGATTTGGTTTCACGATCGCAACTTCTGGGATGCCTACTTGACTGAATTAGCGACGCATCGCTTTAACAGGTTCCATCTTGCTCTGGGGATGGGATATGACTACGGGCATGATCCTGGTGTGCAGGATAATTATTTTTGCTTCCCTTATCCTTATTTGATTACGCTCCCTGAGTATGATGTCAAAGTGCAAGGGCTTCCTGACGGCGAAGTGGATCGTAATTTCAGCACGCTTCTGTATATTGGCCAAGCCTGCCGGCGGAGGGGCATTCATTTTCAACTGGGGCTTTGGACGCATGCTTATGATCCGAGCGACAGCCCGAATGCCAGGTATGTGATAACGGGCTTGAACGCAGCGTCTCATGCGGCATATTGCCATCACGCGCTGCGCAAGCTGCTGCAACAATGCCCGTACATTGACGGTGTTACGATCCGTACCCATTATGAGGGAGGGATACCGGAGCCGGCAGAAGCGTTCTGGCAGGAGGTTTTCGCAGGCATGGCTGCTTGCGGGCGACGAATAGAACTGGATCTCCATGCCAAGGGGATCGACGATGTCAGAATGCAGGCTGCGAGGGAGGTCGGGCTGCCTGTCGTGGTATCTCCGAAATATTGGGCGGAGCATATGGGCCTCCCCTACCATCAAGCTGCGATCCGCAGCATGGAGCTGCCGGTAGAGCGGACCGATCGTGATGACCTGATGTCGATCACAGCAACGTATCGCAGATTTACACGATACGGCTATGCAGATTTTCTCAAGGAGAAGAGAGACTACGACGTATTGTTCCGTCTTTGGCCAGGCACACAAAGGCTGCTGCTTTGGGGAGATCCCGCAATCGCAGCGGGTTATGGGGCAATGGGGACGTTGGGCGGAAGTCTCGGCGTTGAACTATGCGAACCGCTATCTTTTAAAGGCAGAAAGAATTCGGGTTCGGTAGGCGGCAGGGAGGTCTATCAAGATCGTACGCTTCAATTAAATGGTGAAGAGTGGAAAAAATACGAGTATAGCTACCGGCTGTGGGGCCGTCTGCTGTACAATCCGCAAGCCGAACCCGCTTCGTGGCGCCGATACACCAAATCCCGGTTCGGGGCGGCTGCCGAGGCTTGTGAGCAAGCTTTGGCGCATGCAAGCCGAATTTTGCCGCTGATCACAGTCGCGCATATGCCTTCGGCGGCGAACAACGTCTATTGGCCTGAGATGTATGCCAATATGCCGATCGTCGCCGGGGGCGATCCGTCGCCCTATGATTTCGACACACCGTCGCCCAAAACGTTCGGTGCCGTAAGCCCGGCTGACCCGGCGCTCTTCTATGGCATCAACGAGTATGTCGCCGATCTAAGCAACGGATCGCTTAGCGGCAAGCTCTCACCGCTTGGCGTGGCGGACCGCCTGCAGAAGCTTGCCGAGCAAGCAGAGGTCGCTATCGGTCAAGCCTATGCCAAAGTGAGGGATGCGGAAGATCCTGTCTTCCGACGCTGGGCGACGGATGTCGAGGTTCAGGCAGGGCTGGGGACATTTTTCGCTGCCAAATTAAGGGCAGGAGTGGCGTACGCCCTGTTTGAACACAACGATGATGAGCAGTGCCTGGAAGCGGCCATCCGCTCTTACCACTTGGCCAAGGAAGCCTGGATGCATATCGTTTCTGTAACAAGAGGCGTGTACAAAGAGGATATCACGTTTGGGGTTGTGTCCTACATGCGCGGGAACTGGGCTGCGCGAATGACGGATATTGATACGGACTTGGCGGCGATGGAGCTTCTTCGGCGAGGTGCCATTCCACTATCCACTCGCCAAGCGGTGAGCCAGCTGCTGGAAGGTGAAGCCTTTGACCGCTACCAGCTTACGCATACACCGCCTGCAGGTTTCGATGCTGGGACAAAGGTTCGCTTGCTGGCTGAGGTGAGAGCAAGCGAGTCTGATAGAGAACCTACGGTTATTGTGCACTATCGGCATTTGAATCAAGTCGAGGCTTATCGGCAAACCGAGGCACAGCGAACAGAGAGCGGGTTTGTCGCTGAAATCCCCGATGCCTACACAGACTCACCGTATCCAATTTTGTACTTTTTTGAAGTCCGCGATTCTCATGGCGCAGCTTGTTATTTGCCGGGTTTTAACGAAACCCTATCCAATCAGCCGTATTATTTGATTCACAGCAGCTCGTAATCACGAAGCAGGAACGACGGGAGCTTTCCTATTGAATGGGAGAGCACCCGTCTTTTTTTCACGAGCTTTCGGACAGATTTTGCCGCAAAGACAATAATTGACTATAGCGAGTCGGAGCCGGTGATCCTCAAGAATTGTCTATTGGCTGCCTGCAACCCCGAGCCTATACTAAATCGTGTAATGGAAGGGTTTTCAAAACAAAAGAGAGGTGCATGATGATGCAATCGACGGCAGGGCTTTCAACGAAGGGCGTTACGCAGGCCCGTTCCCGCAGCTGGAGACAATTGGCCCGGCACAAATACGTGTATTTGCTTGCTTTACCGGGCGCTCTTTATTTTATTTTATTTAAATTTGTTCCGCTGTGGGGGCTGCTGCTGGCCTTTACAGAGTACAACCCGTACGCGGGGATTAGCGGGAGCGAATGGGTGGGGATGAAGCATTTTGCCGAACTGTTCACGGATCCAAGCTTCTATTTAATGCTCCGGAATACGTTTGCCATTAATATTTTCGGCTTGATCTTTATGTTTCCGGTTCCGATTGTGCTTGCGCTCATGCTGAACGAAGTGCGGCACGAGGCTTTTAAAAGATTCAATCAATCCATCGTTTACTTGCCGCATTTTTTGTCCTGGGTCGTTGTTGTCAGTCTTACGTTTTTCATTTTGTCTTCGGATGTCGGCATTGTGAATAAAGTCATCACAGGCTGGGGGTACGAGCAGATTGCCTTTCTTTCCAATCCGAATTATTTCTGGGCGTTGATTACGGCGCAAAATATGTGGAAGGAAGCCGGATGGGGAACCATCATCTTTTTGGCAGCTATGGCAGGCGTAGATCCTCAGCGATATGAAGCTGCAGTTGTGGACGGTGCCACAAGATGGAGACAAATCTGGCATATTACACTGCCTGCAATCCGGCCAACCATTATTATTTTGTTAATCCTGCGCTTAGGGCATATGGCCGATGTCGGCTTTGAGCAAGTGCTGCTGATGATGAATCCGCTGGTTTCCTCTGTAGGCGAAGTATTCGATACGTATGCGTATTCGATCGGCGTGCTGCAGGGTAAAGTCAGCACCGGTGTGACCGTCGGCATGTTCAAAGGCGTGGTCGGCCTGATCCTGGTCATGGTATCCAATTACATTGTAAAAAAACTGGGGCACGAAGGGATCTACTAACAACGCGCTTCACGAAAAGGAGGCTGGCACGATGAGTTTCGTTGCTAAAAAGAAGTTAACTTTGTTCGACTACGTGAATTATTCACTGTTGGCCATCATTTCTCTGGTCTGTTTGTTTCCGTTTCTTTATGTGTTCAGCGTTTCGTTCACCGATCCGAAGGTGTATGTTCCGTTAAAATTTTATTTATTTCCCGATAAATGGTCGTTGTCAGCTTATAAATATATTTTATCGACGAACAGTTTCATTCATGCGCTGAAGAGTACGGTGTTTGTTACCGTGGTCGGGACGATTCTGAATCTGATTGTATCCTTCAGTTTTGCATATGTGCTTACGAAGAAAACGCTGCCAGGCAGAGGGGTTTTGCTTGGCGCTGTGGTGTTCACCCTTGTCTTCAATGCGGGCATTTTGCCAAGTTATTTGCTGATCAAGCAGCTTGGTCTGCTTAACTCCTATTGGTCGCTCATTTGGCCGACGCTGACCAGCGCATGGAGCCTGCTCGTGATTAAGAGCTTCTTGGAGTCACACCCGCCTGAGCTGGAAGAATCGGCCCGAATCGATGGGTGCACGGAGATTGGTGTCTTTCTCAGGATCATTATTCCTTTATCGATGCCGGCAATTGCCGCCTTCATGCTCTTTTTTGCCGTGTCGCATTGGAACACGTATTTTAACGCGCTAATTTATATATCGGATTCTAAAAAGTGGACGCTCCAAGTGTTGATCAAATCACTGGTCATTGATTCCGACTCCACGGGCGTCGGGCAGGCTGGAGCAGGCGGTGACGACCGGATCGTTCCGCAGGAAACGATACGAATGGCCGCCATCATGCTGGCGATGGTTCCGATTCTGCTGGTCTATCCGTTTTTACAGAAGCACTTTGCCAAAGGCGTTATGCTCGGTTCAGTCAAAGGTTAGGCTAGCAGTCCAACATTCCATGGATAAGGAAGGTAAAGAGGATGAATTTGTCAACGGAAAAGGCCGTAATCGGCTTTATTGGCTTAGGCGTTATGGGCAAAAGTATGGCCCGCAATCTTATGAAAGCAGGATACCGGCTTCATGTCTATAACCGGACTAAAAGCAAAGCGGACGAACTGCTGCAGGAAGGAGCGGTTTGGCATGATAGTGCGGATGGCGTAGCCCAGCAAGCGGATGTCACGATCACGATGGTGGAATATCCCCGGGATGTTGAACAGATCGTCCTCGGTCAGACGGGCGTTCTGGCAGCAGCCAAGGAAGGGGCAGTGCTCATTGACATGACCACCTCAAGCCCGGAGTTAGCTGCGCGAATTTATGAAGAGTGTCTGAAGCGCGGAGTACGGGCGCTGGATGCTCCCGTCTCCGGCGGCGATATCGGTGCGCGGGATGGCAAGCTATCGATCATGGTCGGTGGCGATGAAGAGGTGTTCGAAGCAGCTCTACCCGTGCTGCAGGCTATGGGTTCCAATATTGTGTATCAAGGCAAGGCCGGTGCCGGACAGCATACCAAAATGTGCAACCAAATTGCCATTGCCGCCAATATGATGGGTGTATCCGAGGCGTTGGCTTATGCGGAGCGTTCCGGACTGAACCCGACGACCGTCTTGAAAAGCATCGAAACCGGGGCGGCCGGCAGCTGGTCGTTAAGCAATCTGGCTCCCCGGATCATTGCAGGGAATTATGCGCCTGGGTTCTATGTCAAGCACATGATCAAGGATCTGGGCATTGCGCTGCAAGCAGCCGAATCCATGGGGCTCGAAGCCCACGGCTTATCGCTGGCTAGAACGTTATACGAACGTTTGGCGGAATCCGGAGAGGCGGAAAGCGGTACGCAGGCGCTTATTAAATTATATAGGGCAGGAACAATAGCATGATGACGAAGACGGGAAATTATTTGAAGATCGTATATGATAATAACGATGAACTGGTTCAGTTTGGCGTAGCGCAAATGAAAAAAAGTTTGACGGTCAAAGGTTCGTTCTATGTCGAACAGTTCAGCGGACAAGGGCCTGTTATGGAGCCTGAGAAGGGCATGGTCATCCAAAAGCTGCGCCAGCCCAAAGGAAGCGGAACCGATGAGGAACAGAGCTTCCGAATTGCCCGTCGAGGCGACTTGATCCGTATAGAAGGAGTCGATTCGCGTGGGCTGATGTACGGCTGTCTGGAATATGCCGAACGGCTGGCGCGCGGAGCGGAGCTCAGAGATGGCGAGGAGCTCCGACGCAAGCCCGCATTGCGATTGCGAGGCATCAAGTTTAATCTGCCCTACGCGCCTTTTGACTCCGGGGATCCTTTTGTCCTGAACGAGAAGACGTGTATGGATATCCGGTTTTGGCAAGCGTATATCG
Source organism: Paenibacillus aestuarii (assembly GCF_027789125.1). GTDB lineage: Bacteria > Bacillota > Bacilli > Paenibacillales > NBRC-103111 > Paenibacillus_E > Paenibacillus_E aestuarii. The sequence continues at coordinate 43,308 of NZ_JAQFVF010000026.1, forward strand.
ATATGCTCGCTTTAAACCGGTACAACTGCCTCAGTTTATGGTCGGAGCATCCGTACCACTTGATGGTTGTTTCTCCGGCGTTCCGAGCCGCCAACCCTTACAGCGATGCCGAGATCGATCGCAATATCCGGTTTTTCCGCGAATTGTTCCGTTATGCTGCCAGCCGGGGCATCGATGTCTACTTATTTACGTGGAACATTCGCCTCACGCCAGAGGTGGCTCGCGGTCTTGGACTTCCGGAAGCGGTAGGGGACTTCGGGAATATGTACGACCATCTCATTCACCGTGTCGGATATCCGCTTAACCGTTATCGGGGTCAATCGGAGCTTATCCGTGATTATGTTAGAGAGATGGTGCTGCAGCTTCTCCTCACCTACCCTGAGCTCAAAGGGCTGGGGACTTCAGCGAGCGAATGGATGGATGGCAGCGGATATGAACGGGAGAAATGGATTGTCGAAACCTACGTGGAAGCGATCAAACAATCAGGCAGAGAAATCCCCTTCATTCATCGTACGAATATGCAAAACGCCGGAAAAGAAATTAAAGACATGGTTCAAACCCAGTTCGATCCGTCTCAATTCCATATCAGCTGGAAATATTCCAACGCGCACTGCTACTCCCATCCGGAACCGCAATTCGAGAACCTGTGGGGGGCCTGGGAAGGCATTGATTTGGAAAATACGAACATTTTATTTACCGTTCGAAATGACGATGTGTTCACCCACCGCTGGGGCGACCCTGAGTATGTCCGGAAATATGTATTAGGGATGCTCAAGCCTTATGTGAAGGGCTTTTATTGGGGAGCTGACGGTTATTTGTGGGGGAAAGATTTTCAGCATGTCGATCATGGACATAAGACGTGGACGTATGATTTCGAGCGCCATCTGTTCCAGTTTCAGTTATGGGGTCGCCTGTCCTACGATCCGGAGACGGACGATGCGACTTGGACGCATCTTCTGCAAGCGCACTATGGCACGGATCATGCCCCTCTATTCTTGGAGGGCTTGCGCAGCGCATCTGCAATCATCCCGGCCGTAAACCGTTTATTTTGGATCGATTACGACTTTCAATGGCATCCAGAAAGCTGTTTATCTGAAGTTACCGGGTTCAAAACGATCGCTGATTTTATGAGCTCATCGCCGATGCCTGGTGTCGGGGTCATGTCGATCGCGGATTTCGCCAAGGCGGAGCATGAGGGCAATACAGAGGAGGCTATTCTAGCCTATCGTGAGACACCGAATGATATCATTGCAGCTTTGCAGCAAGCAGCAGTTCAAACCGAACGGGTTGCTGCGAAGCTGCAGCAAGATTTGGGCGAGCTTTGCTGCTCTCATGCGGCCTGCACGCTTTACGATTTGTTGGCTTATGTGGAGATGGCCAGATATTATGCGTGTAAATTTCAAGCCGCACTGGACCTGAACCGCTTTCTGCTCAGCGGAAGCGCTTCGTTTCAATTTCATGCGGTTACGCTGCTGGAGCAAGCAGCCTTGCATTGGGAAAAGCTGGGCCACTACTGGAGCCTGCACAACAAACCTTACTTCATGGCCCGGGTCAAGCGGACCTTCGGCTACCCTTATTATCTGGAAGACGTGCGCGCCGATGTGGAGCGGGCCAGGAGGCTTCAAAGGCAGCACAGCGAAGAGGCATAGAAAGGAGATTTGCGCTTGAAAAAAGTGGAGCTTCTATACGGTAAAGGCGTGATGCCGATCGAGGTGCCGGATGATGCGGTTGTGATCGAGCCTCGCCATATCAACGGGCTGAAGGATGAACAAGCAGCCGTGCTGGCGGCATTGCGCAGCCCGCTGGGAGCGCTCCCGTTGAAGCAGACTGTAAAGTCTACGGATAAAGTGGCGATCGTCATAAGCGACCTGACAAGACCGACCCCCAATCATAAGCTCGTTCCTTGGATATTGGAGGAGCTGTCGCACGTTCCGCCGGAGCAATTTGTGATCATCAACGGAACGGGCACGCACCGTGACCAGACCCGAGAAGAATTTATACAAATGTTGGGGGAACAGGTTGTTGAGCGGATTCGTGTCATCAATCATCACTGTCAGCATGCCGAAGAGCTGACGAAGGTCGGGACGAGTACATTTGGCTGCGACGTTTATTTGAATAAGGCGTATGTAGAAGCGGATATTCGTATCGTCACCGGATTTATCGAGCCGCACTTTTTTGCCGGGTTCTCAGGCGGGCCTAAGGGCATTATGCCGGGAATTGCCGGCATTGAGACGATCCTGACCTTTCACAATGCGCGCATGATTGGAGATCCGCTTGCCACATGGGGGAATATGCATAACAACCCTCTGCAGTTGATGGCTCGTGAAGTCAATCATATGTGCAAACCGCATTTTGTGCTGAACGTGACCTTAAATAAATATAAGGACATCACGGCCGTGTTTGCCGGGGAATTGATAGAGGTCCATGACAAGGGCTGCGCATTTGTTAAGGAGCATGCGATGGTTCCAGTCGCGGAGCGGTTTGATGTCGTTATTACTTCGAATTCGGGTTATCCGCTTGACCAGAACCTGTACCAAGCAGTGAAAGGAATGAGCGCTGCCCATAAAATCGTAAAGCAGGGCGGGGCCATTATTTGTGCAGCCGAATGCTCCGACGGCATACCCGATCATGGGCACTATGCGGATATATTGAAAATGCGCAAAACGCCCCAGGAACTGCTGGCGCTCATCGAGGACCCCGCATTTCAGCGGTTCGATCAATGGCAGGTTCAGAAGCAGGCTGTAGTGCTGACTTGGGCCGATGTGTACATGCGTTCGGAGCTTTCGGACGAAGCAGTTCGGAACGCCATGCTAAAGCCAATTGAAAGCATCGAATCGGCATTAGCGCAGCTGCGGCTTACATACGGCGAGCAGATGTCGGTGGCTGTTCTGCCCATGGGACCTCTGACTATTCCTTATGTGCGGGATTAGCGGGGAAGGAGCCGTATGTTATGCAAGGTTTTGCTATTCTTCTTGGCTTTAACATGCTAGGTATCGCTTTGCAGCAAGTGGCCCATGTTCCACTACCCGGTAATGTGATCGGGCTGATTTTGTTTACGCTTTCGCTGTTTACCGGTCTGGTCAAGCTGGAATGGGTTGAGAGCAGCTCGCAATTTCTGCTGCGGCACATGCTTGCTTTCTTTGTGCCCTATATCGTGGGCATCATAGCTGTCTGGCCGCTGATTCAGAGCGCGCTGCTGCAGGTTGCCGTCAGCCTCATCGTCAGTACGCTGGCCGGCCTCTTAATCAGCGGCTGGGTGACGACTGCTATGCTGAAAAAGAAGGGGGCTGCTTCTCGTGGATAGTTCGATTTTTCAGCAGCCGATGTTCGGCATTTCCTTAACGCTCGTCGTCTATGCCGCAGCGCAGTGGCTTCATGGGAGATGGCCTAAGGTCCATCCGTTATTTGTCACTTCGCTCGGCATTATCGTGATCCTGCTGGTGTGCCGAATTCCCTATGAGGCCTATAGAGTCGGCGGAGATTCAGTAGCACTGCTTTTGGGACCGGCCACCGTAGGCCTGGGTGTCCCGCTGTATAAGCAGATGAAGTCCATCCGCAGCAACCTGGCGTCTATTTTTGCCGGACTCACGGCAGGATCCTTGAGCGCGCTTATTTGTGCGGGCGGCTTGGCTTGGAGCTTGGGCGCGGCCAAGAGCATCTGGGTCACGATGATACCCAAATCGGTGACAACGCCAATCTCTGTTGAAATCGTCCGCCACTTAGGCGGCGTGCCTGAATTGGGCGTCATTGTGACCACCTTGACCGGCTTGATCGGCAGCATGATTGGCCCTGAGCTGTTAAGAAAGTGCGGTGTCCGCAGCGACATCGCCATAGGAACTGCGATCGGCACAGCCTCTCATGGCATCGGGACCGCCAGGCTGGTCAAGGAATCGGAGCTGCAAGCCAGCGTGAGCGGATTTGCTATGGCGGCGACGGGGATTCTCATTTCTGTGCTAGTAATCCCGTTATACTGGCTGCTATAAAGATTTTAATGAAAGTACTTAGGCTGCTCGATGAGCGGCTTTTTTTATTTTGTTGACTAATGGGAACGAACATTCCCATTTGGTGTTTTTTCATAAAGCTTATATCACTTCCAAGCTGAAAAGTTGTAAAATAAAACATGGACATGCTGTGATAAGTAAAACTTTGATATGGAGGATCAAATGACAGAAAATAATCATTCCCTTTCCTCAATGGAACCGACGAACAAAAAGGCCATGATCATGGCTATCTTATTTTTGATTATTGCTATTGCAGGTCTAACCTACGTCAAATGGTGGCCTTATTATTGGAAAGCCATCGATGCAGCAACCAAGCATTCCCTCGGGGCTTCGATCATTACCGGCAAAAATCCGGTCGCCCCCGATCCGTCTTGGCAATCAGCCTGGGATTATGCCCTAGCCTATTACAAATCCGTATGGAAAGCTGCCGTCCTGGGGATTATGCTCGGTTCGCTGCTTCAGGTGCTGCTTCCATCCGGGTGGCTGTATAAAGTTCTTGGCAAAACGTCCTTCGGCAGTACGTTCGTCGGAGGCGTCGCCGCCATTCCCGGCATGATGTGCACTTGTTGCGCAGCTCCGCTGGCAGTAGGCCTGCGGAAGAAGAACGCGTCCGTAGGGGCCAGTCTGGCCTTCTGGCTCGGCAACCCGACCCTGAACCCGGCTACTCTGGTGTTCATGACCTTTGTTCTGTCTTGGAAGTTCACACTGATCCGTCTCGCCTTCGGAATCATCTTAACCTTCGGCGTTAGTTACATCGCTAACCGTTTTGCCAACGCCAACGATAAGGTGCCGAAGAGCTTGTCAGACGCACAGAAGGCAGTAGAAGTAGAACAAGCGCGCCCATTACTGAACAGATGGCTGCGCAGTGTAGGGGCGATGATTTTGCACATCGTTCCCGCGTACATCATCTCGGTTCTGCTGATCGGCGCATTCCGAGCATGGTTATTCCCAGCAATGGGTGAAACCCAAGTAGCCGGTATTCTGCTCATCATAGGCTTCGCGGTTGCCGGCATGCTGTTTGTCATTCCGACGGCTGCGGAAATTCCGATTATTCAGACCTTCATGTCTTTCGGGCTAGGAACAGGTCCGGCAGCTGCGTTGTTGCTGACATTGCCTTCAGTCAGCTTGCCTTCACTGCTAATGGTTTCCAGATCCTTTCCGAAGAAAGTTCTCTTGTTTGTTGCGGCTTCCGTCGTTGTACTTGGGATTTTGAGCGGTATTATCGGTGCGCTGGTCTTATAAGACTGCCAATTTAAATGATTCTGTAAGCACCCAGACTTAATCTCCAGATGAGCATAAACTTAAGTAGTATTAACGAGCTGCTTACAGGAGGAGATTATTTTGAGTGATATGAACATCGAAGGCTGTCCAGCCCCTCAGAACATTACATTGGTTCAACGGCTGCAATCGCTGGTGGGTCGGACGGTAACCGTATTCCAGCCGGGATTTCCGCAACTGACCCAAACGACAGGCAAGCTTGCCAACGTGACCGCTTCTTCTTTTACTGTCGGATCAACGGTCGTCGTTATCCAAACCTCTTTCTTTATCGTGCTGAAAGAACGTGTAAGAACGACTAAGCCCTTTGATGTGACGGCCACCGCGGAAGATATCGGTGAGCTGCACGGGAAGTTGATACGCGTAGGCAGAGGTTTCATCGAATTTGTGCAAATGCCGGGCCGCATCGTGCCAACGCTATTTCCGTTAAATATATTTACTAGCGTTGTTTGCGAACGCGAACATGAGGAATAAGCCGCACTAAGAATAGACCGTGTTTAGCCGATGTAAGGGCTAGCCACGGTCTTTTTGTTAGGCGATGTCAAAAGGAGTTGCCGATTCGGAATTGCCCAGGCGTGCTGTTTTCGAATTTTTTAAACACTTTGAAGAAATGCCGCGGATTCTCGTAGCCAACAAGCTCTGCAATCGTGTTGATGGGCCAATCCGGATTCTCTTGCATGATTTGCTTGGCTTTGGCCAAGCGAAACGTATGCAAGTAATGAAGAAAGGTGAGTCCCATCTCCTTGCGAAACAACATGCTGATGTAGCTGGGGTGCATGTTCACATAATCGGCTACGACATCGAGCGATAAATCCTGCTTATAATTTTGTTCCACGAAAGCAATGATTTTATCAATGGTACGGATGTTCGGCTGATGCAGCTGGGTACGATGCAAATAGCGGATAAGCTCTCCAAGGATCTCCGCTATTCGGACATCCTCCAGCATGCTGCCGCCGGCTGAAAAGAGCTGGGCGGCGACTTGGTCTCCCCAGATCGCTTCAGGCGTTAAGCCGACGTTCTGCACATACAGTCCGATGCAGACGAGAAACTGCTCGCGCAGCTTGCTTTGGCAATCGCTGCCAGAGAAATAGAGGAGGATCGGCTGAATCTCCTTCTCGATCTGCTCAATCGGAATTTGCTGCTGTATGGAATGCTCAATATATTGCACAAGATTATCATAGCGGCCGGTTATGTTCCCCGGTTTCTGTTTGGTGGGGCCATAGCTGCCAAAATATCTTTTGAACAACAGGGAGGCCATTGCTTCCATATACAGGCTGCGTAAATCTAGCTTGTCATCTTGGCTTTCACTGGCCCCTACGCAGCAGCCGCGCTCAAGCATCTTCTCCGCGCCTAATAAATCGCCGCATGCTTGCTGCAGCTCAGCGTCCGTCACAACATGGTCCCCAGATGCAATGAGAATCGTTTGCCGTAAAAAATGTGAGTGAATGTTATAGATTTTTTTGCAAACCAGTTTTAAAGCTTGCAGGATACCGTCGAGTTGTTCAGGCGCCAGTTGAGGTTCATTGTCGTATGCCTGGAAGATGATGACCGTTGTAGACGGATAAGGAAGGAGAAGCTCTAGTTGTTCAGGTTTGATGGGTAATTCTTCAAGCGGCGTATGGTACAACATATGTTCTTTGAGCAGCAGCAAGTCGTGCGCGGTGGTTCGTTCCTGCTCCTCCTGAATAGCACGCCCGATTGTACCCAGGAGGCTAATGAGTTCTTCCTTGTTAATCGGTTTCAACAAATAATCGATGACATGATAGCGCATCGCTTGTCTGGCATAAGCGAAGTCGCCGTAGCCGGTCAAAATAACGAAGCGATTGCAAAGGTTTCGATCTTGGATTTCCTTAATGAGAGCGAGTCCGTCCATTTCGGGCATATGAATATCCGTAAGAATGAGATCGGGCTGAAAGCAGGTTAGCTTTTCCAGTGCATCGATGCCGTCGGAAGCGCCCACGATTTCCATAAAAGGGGTATGCGCTTTCTGGATCATACGGATGATTCCGTTCAAAATAATTGGTTCGTCATCGACTACCAATAGCCTCATTGTACGGCCTCCTTAGCTAATTTGAGCAGACATGTCGTTCCCTCGTTCAGCTTACTCTCCATATGAATACCTGATCCCTCACCATAAAACATTTTTAAGCGTTCGTTTACATTCATAATGCCAAGGCCGCCTTCGCCCTTGTGCAAAAGTTTGCCGTCCAGTTTCCCATTCAAGACGCCTTGAATGAGGGCGAGGCGCTCCTCTCCGATGCCTGTACCGGAATCGCTCACAGCAATGTACATGAACGTAACATCATCCCAAATACGAATCGAAAGCGTGCCTTGCTTGCGGACATTCGCAATCCCGTGAACAATGCTATTCTCAATGATCGGCTGCAGGATATAGTGGGGACAAAGAAAATCGTCGATAGCCGCTTCGATATCCAAAGATACTTGCAGTCGATCTACGAGTCTGATTTGTTGAATTTTGATATAGTCCTTTACATTATCGACTTCTTCCCGCAAGGAAGTTTCGCTTTTCGCTCCAGACAAGCTGTATCGAAATAGTTTGCCCAGCGTATAGGACATTTCGGCCGCTTCCGGGTCATCGTTCGTTTCCGCGATCATGCGTATGGATTCGAGTGTATTGTATAGAAAATGAGGCTTGATTTGCGCCTGCATCATGAGATAAGCCGATTCCTTCCGCAGCATTTCCGAACGATGCACGGTATTGACCAGCTCGTCCATCCGCCTGATCATCGCGTTATAAGAGGAGGTTAGATGCCCGACTTCGTCTTTATTAATCTCGCCGCGGTATAACGGAAAATAGTTCTCGTCAACCTGACGCATATGCTTGGAAAGCTTCAAAATGCGCTTCGTAATCGAGCTGGCAATTAAATAATAGATACCAGAAAGCAGTAACAGAAGGAGGGCGACAATTAAAACGAGCACATACTTGTTTTTTTTAATCCCGATAAAGACGTCGTCCACTTGCTCCATCATCACAAAATGCAGCTTAAGGCTGTCTGCGTAAAACGATTCAATCAACACTTTATTGCCGTTAATCGTTTGATACGCATACTTCGCATTCGTTTGGGATGCATCAGCCAGAAGGGCTTTCTGCGAATCCTCGGAGAGAGGAATCTTTTCAGTATAAGAAATGATCTGATTATCGTGATCAAGCACGTATAAATTGCTGCGATTGTTCAAATTGAGCGATTCAAATAACGGTTTAATTAAATTAGCGGTTACCTTGATATCGAGAAGGCCGATGTCTTGCTCAAAGTTCCGATTCCCAATTTTGTGAAAAAAATGGAGATTGATGTCTTGATCCGATCCCGTATTGAACGTGATCCACTTTCCTACACCAAGCGGAAGCTTTTTGATGCTTTCCCCTAGTTTAAACTCTTCCATCTTGGCCATTTCAGGCCGAAACACCATCCCATTCTGCTGTTCCATATAAATCGTCATACTATCAATCAGTCGGTTGGATGACAAAATATAAGAGAATAAGGGTCTGATGTAAGTCAAAAAATTGGATACTTGCTCGTAATCGCTCCGGTAATTCTCGCTCAAATAGGCAATCGTGTTCGAATTGTTTTGAAAAAGCTGGTAAGCGGCCTCGATCTGTACCGTGCTTACGGTGATATTGTTTAATACTTGATTGACAATCTTCTGCCTGCCTTGCGCGTATTCTTCGAGAAAGCTGTTGTAGTTGAGATTATAGAGGAAAAGACCGAATGAAAGAATCGGAATGAAGATGATGATGATATAGCCGATGGCCATTTTTTTTACAATCGATAAGTTCTGATAGCTGAATGCAGGCTTCGGTTTCACGAATTACACCACCTTATAAATGGACACTAGGGCTTGAAAATGATCACTATAAATATTTTCCAGCCTCCTATATGATAAGTTGTGTAAGCGCTTAATAAACAGCGCATCAGTCATCGTCTTGAGGGGGAGTATCATGAGTATAGCACTTAAAATGATAAAGAAAAACTGGCAGCTCTATTTGATTCTTTTGCCTTCGCTTGTTTATCTGATCATTTTTAAATACGTGCCGATGGCCGGGGTGCAAATTGCTTTTAAAAACTATGTGGTTACCAAAGGAATATGGGGAAGCGATTGGATAGGCTTCAAACATTTTGTGGACTTCTTCCATTTGCCGATATTTTGGAGAGTTATCAAAAATACGGTGCTGCTTAGCTTGTACGCTCTTCTTGTCGGATTCCCGGCGCCGATCCTGCTTGCCCTGGCTTTGAATGAATTGAAAAACGGAATTTTCAAGCGGACCGTTCAATTGGTTACCTTTGCACCTTACTTCATTTCAACGGTCATCATGGTTTCAATCATCATGTTGTTCCTTTCCCCGCAGCTTGGCTTCGTCCATCTGTTAGCCGATAAATTCGGATTTCCAGCAGAAAATGTAATGTCAAAGCCGGCGTATTTCAAAACGGTGTATGTCCTCTCCGATGTTTGGCAGTTTACGGGATATGCCTCCGTCATTTACATTGCGGCATTGGCAGGAGTAGATCCGCATTTGTATGAGGCGGCGAAGGTGGATGGCGCAACACGGTTTCAACGGATGAAACATATTGACTGGCCGAGCCTGAGGCCAACGGCTGTCATCTTGCTTATTTTGAATGCAGGGCAAATCATGAACGTTGGATTCGAAAAGGTGTACTTGATGCAAAACGCCATTAATGTCGGAGCGTCCGAGGTTATCTCTACTTATGTATACAAAATGGGCTTGGTCGGAGCAAACTTCAGCTTTTCCGCAGCTGTCGGACTCTTCAATGCGATCGTGAATCTGCTGCTGCTTATTGTCGTCAACTATGTGGCAAGGAAAAATTCAGAGACAAGCTTGTGGTAGGAGGGAAGGCTATGACTCAACCAGAACAGACACTGTCGTTGGAAGCGCGAAAGCGACCTGCCCGCATTCAAGAGAACATGATCGACCGATTCTATTTGTGCGGTGTGTACTTGTTTTTGACAGTTTGTTTAATTATTGTTGCCTATCCGCTCATCTACATCGTGAGCTCATCATTCAGCTCCTCGTCAGCCGTCATCTCAGGCAAAGTGTGGCTGCTTCCGGTTGAACCGACGCTTCGCGGGTATCAGGCGGTATTTCAAAATCCGCAAATTTTGACGGGGTACAGTAATTCTCTATTTTATCTTTTCTTTGGGACACTGCTTAGCGTGACGCTGACGATCACAGCGGCTTACCCCTTATCACGGAAGAGCTTGTATGGGCGCAACCTGATCACGGCGCTGTTCATTTTTACGATGCTGTTCAATGGGGGGTTAATTCCTTATTACTTGACCGTCAAAGGATTGGGCATGCTCGACACGAGGTGGGCGATGATTATTCCTGGTGCCATTTCGGTATGGCAAGTTATTCTGGCGAGAACGTTTTTCCAGACATCGATCCCATCGGAGCTAACCGAGGCTGCGCATTTGGACGGATGCGGCGACTTTAAGTTCCTGCTGCGCATCGTCATTCCGCTGTCTAAACCGATTATTGCCGTTCTTGTGCTCATGTATGCTATTGGCTACTGGAACTCCTACTTCGAAGCGTTGATTTTTCTCAAATCAGCTCGTTTATATCCGCTGCAGCTCATTTTACGCAACATACTGATTCTGAACTCCATCGACCCCACGATGGTTAAAGATGTCAAGGAGCTTGCGGATCGGCAAGGATTAAAAGAACTGCTTAAATATTCGCTAATTATCGTGGCGAGCGCACCTGTCCTTATCCTGTATCCGTTCGTGCAGCAGCATTTTGTGAAAGGGTTGCTGATTGGCTCTCTGAAAGGGTAACGCGTTAGCTATCGAAAGGAGGGATGCGGAGCACAGCGAGCAGATGTTGTTCTCTTATGCATGCAGGTCTATGAAAAACAAGGAGGGTTTGCGTATGGGAAGTAAAAGAACCAACAGATCGAGGCTTTCGGTGGTCCTCATAGTATTCTTCACTTTGTTTGCAGTCGGCTGCACGTCCAATAGCGAAGGTCCAGCGAACAGCAGCACGAGCCCAAGTGGAACGGGGAGCAAAGGCGGAGGAGCTGACTTCAACGCAACAGGCTTTCCGATTGTAAAAAATAAAATTACGATGAGCGCGTTCGCACCGCAATCGGCGAATATTGCTGATTTGAATACGAATTGGTTTACCAAATATTTGGAAGGAAAGACGAATATTCATTTGAACTGGCAGCTTGTCCCTGGTGAGACAGCCGCGTTGAATGAGAAGAAGCAGCTGCTGCTGGCCAGCGGTGATTATCCCGATATTTTCATGCAAGGGAATCTCACAAAAGAGGAGCAGCTGTTGTACGGTCAACAAGGCGTACTCCTGCCTCTCAATAAGCTGATCGATCAATACGCACCGAACATCAAGCAAGCGTTCAAAGATATTCCGTATTTGGAGAAGGCGATCACTGCGCCGGACGGCAACATTTATGCGATACCTTCTGTGAATGAATGTTATCATTGCCAGTTCTCTTCCAAGATGTGGGTCAACACCAAGTGGCTGCAAAAGCTTGGCCTCAGCGCACCGAAGACGACAGACGATTTCTATAACATGCTCAAAGCGTTCAAGGAGAAAGATCCGAATGGCAATGGCAAAGCGGACGAAATTGCCTTAACGGGTTCACCGACAGGCTGGCATACGGATGTTGAATCGTTCATTATGAACGCTTTCGTTTATTACAATGCGGACAACAACTATTTCATGATGAATGGCGGCAAGTTGGCGACGTCCGTCGATCAGCCCGGCTTCAAAAAAGGACTGCAATTTTTAAACAAACTGTACGCAGAAGGTTTGATTGATAAAGAAGCGTTTACGCAAAAATCGGATGCGCTTTCGCAAAAAGGGAACAGTCCTGATGTTGCCATTGCCGGGGCGATCCCCGCAGGCTGGTTCGGGGAATTCACCGATGCCTCGCCAACGGCTACGCGCCACAAAGACTATGATCCGATTGCCCCGCTGACAGGACCAGACGGCGTATCGTTCACACCGCATTATATTGGCATTGGGAACTCGGTATTTGCCGTGACGAACAAAAATGCGAATCCGGAAGCAGCTATTCGTCTTGCCGATTATTTGTACTCGGATGAAGGCACGACCTTATCCAATTTTGGCGAAGAAGGCCGGAATTGGGTGAAGGCGGAGCCGACGGATAAGAACACGCGTGGAACTGCAGCTAAGTTCAAGGTAAAAGAAACGTCTTACGGGGTAGGTCAAGTTCAGAACGACCATTGGAATCAAATGGGACCGGGCCTTCGCTCGTCAGAATATCGTGAAACGGCGTATACCGCCAGCCAAGATATTTATACGATGGATGGTTTGGAAACTCGCTTGTATAAGGCGACTAAGGAATTGTATGAAGGCCATCAACCGAAGGAAGAATTCCCGACGGACATTTTCTTGACGAACGATCAAGCCAATCAAGTCAAGCAATTGAAGCCGATTATTACAGATTATGTGAAGCAGTCTATGCTGCAGTTTATTATGGGAGCCAAGAGCATCGATAAGGATTGGGATGCTTACGTGAAGGGCCTCAAAGATTCGGGAATGGACCAATTTATTCAAATTTATCAAGATGCTTACGATAAAATGAACAATAAAAAATAACAGATACACGAAGGAGGCAAAACATGAATAAACGTTGGGAGCGAACAGCCTGGTTTCGAGAAGCGCGTTTCGGTATGTTCATTCATTGGGGATTGTATGCCATCCCCGCAAGGGGGGAGTGGGTACGAAGCGTCGAAAAGCTGAGCAATGAGGCGTACGAACCCTACTTCCATGAGTTTGATCCGGATCGCTACGATCCACGGGCCTGGGCGAGAGCAGCGAAAGCGGCGGGGCAGCAATACGCAGTGCTGACGACGAAGCATCACGATGGGTTCTGTCTTTTTGACAGCGAGTTTACAGCGTACAAAGCGACGAATTCGCCTGCGCAGCGGGACTTGATTCAGGAATATGTGGAGGCGTTTCGCGATGAAGGCTTAAAGGTCGGTTTTTATTATTCGCTCATTGATTGGCATCATGAAGATTATCCTGCCTACGGGGATCGGATTCATCCGATGCGGGGTAACGAAGCTTTTCGGAACAAGGCCATTCAGTTCGAACGCTATGTCGACTATCTGCATGCTCAAGTCAAAGAACTGTTAACAAATTACGGTAAAATCGATATCATGTGGTTCGACTTCTCTTACGATGAGATGACGGGGGAAAAGTGGCGGGCAACGGAGCTTGTTCACATGATTCGCTCCCTGCAGCCAGACATTATTATCGATAACCGGCTTGGCGGCAATATTAAAGCGAGCGAGCCGGAGGTGTATGCCGGCGACTTTTATTCCCCTGAGCAAATCGTCCCGCCTGGCGGTATTGTGGATCAGAACGGTTTGAACGTACCTTGGGAAGCCTGTATTACACTCAATGACAACTGGGGCTATCATGCGAAGGATCAGGCCTATAAGTCACCGAAGCAAGTGATTCGAGCTTTAGTGGAATGTATTAGCAAGGGCGGCAATATGCTCCTGAATGTGGGACCGGATGCACGAGGGGAAATTCCGAAGCCGTCGCTTGAGATTTTATCGGCTGTAGGCGAATGGATGCAGCGTAATGGCGAAAGCATCTATGGCTGCGGAGCATCCGAGCTGCCGAAGCCGGAATGGGGACGTTACACGCAGAACGGATCCATGTTATATGCCCACGTATTTGATCGTGGCATCGGTCCTCTTTATTTTTCGGGACTCAAAGGGAAAATCAAGAAGGCGCGTCTCCTTGCAGACGGCTCAGAGCTTAAAGTATCTTTGCCTTGGATGGCAGAGCAGTATTCAGACACGGCAAGCGGGGCTTTCATTCATTTAACCGGCGCTGAGCTGCCTGATGATAGGGATACGGTCATCGCGCTGGAGATCGAATAGAAGATGAGGTGATCAGCGTTGAAGGTCGGACTTAGTACATATAGTTTGTTAGGAGCGTTAAAAACAGGTGAAATGACCGTTCTGGACGCAATTGCGTGGATTTCAGAGCATGGCGGCGAGCATATGGAAATCGTACCTTATGGCTTTACGCTTGTCGACCAGCCTGAGCTGGCGATTGCTGTCCGGGAGAAGGCCAAGGAAGCGGGAATAGAGCTATCCAATTATTCGATGCCCACGAACTTCGTCCAGCCTACCGAAGACGCTTTCGAAGCTGAAGTGGAGCGTGTCAAGCAGCATGTCGATTTGGTGCATAAACTCGGTATGAAGCATATGCGCCATGATGTGACGGCCTTCACCTTGCCGCCTGAAGCGATGACCATTCAATGGTTCGAAGAGCATCTGCATGCGATGGTAAAAGGAAGCTGCCTGATTGCCGATTATGCCGCTCAATATGGGATCACGACAACCATTGAGAACCACGGCTTCAGCGTACAGGCGAGCGATCGTGTGCAGCGCGTATTGACTGAGGTCAATCGCCCCAATTTCAAGACAACGCTCGATATCGGCAATTTCATGTGCGTCGATGAGCAGCCTCTCATCGGTGTGCGCAAAAACTTGCCCTATGCTTCGCTGATCCATGTGAAAGACTTTTATTTCCGGCATTATGACGAGGATCCTGGAGAAGGCCCTTGGTTCAGAACGTCAAATGGCAACTATTTAAGAGGCGCGATCGTTGGCCAGGGAGATCTTGACCTGCGTCGAATCCTGAAGCTCATTAAGGCATCGGGCTATGACGGGTACATGACGGTTGAATTTGAAGGGATGGAGGAATGCAAGTCCGCCTCCAAGATCGCCATGAATAATTTGCGGCGGTTATGGCAGGAGGCTTGAGGCTTACGGCCTGCTGCCTGAGGTCTGAGGCGTGAGGCGTTAGGCGAAACAAGGTGAATAGAAAAAAGGAAGGAGCTGAGCTCCTTCCTTTTTTTGTGAAGCCTCACAACCGTGGAACCATGTTACTGCACGCAGCCTAGTCCTCTGGAAATATGAAGCGCTACGTCGTGCACGGTTAAGCCGAATTCTTGCAACAGCGAATCGTTAATTCGCCATTTGGGGCCAGAAATGCTGAGGGAGGCGACGGGTTCGTTCAAGTGATTAAAAATAGGGGCTGCTGCACAGCGCACATCCGATTCGTGCTCACCGTCGTCAATGGAATAACCTCTCCGTCTGATTTGCTCCAGATCGCGAAGCAGATCTTCTCGCGTGACAAGCGTGCTGGGCGTGTAGGCGGTAAACCCATCTGCGGCAATCTCATCAACTAGGGAGAGCGGAGAAAATGCCAGAATGGCTTTGCCGACACCTGTGCAATACATCGGGTTGCGAAGGCCGATCTGCGAATGCATGCGGATCGTCTTGGACGATTCGACCTTGTCGACATAGACGACCTGGTGGCCGTCCCGAACGACGAGGTGCACGGTTTCCCCGAACTGATCGGCAATCTTCTTCAGATATGGCGCTGCAATATCGCGAACATTTAACGTCTTCTGGGCGATTGCGGCCAAACGCAGTGAATAGACGCCGATTCGGTAGCGCTCGGTATGGCTATCTTGCTCCACGAGCCCCATTTTTTGAAAAGCCGCCAAATGTTTGCACACACTGCTGGGACTTTCGTTCGAAAGACGGGATATTTGACTGACGGACGCGCCGTCAAGCTGTTGATCGCATAGTTCCGAAAGCACGTGGAGCACATTCAATGCTTTTAAAACAGTTGATGAAGCTACCTTATCTTTGCTTTCTCCTGTCGTTATGACTCTTCGAGCCATGCTGTTCCCTCCTAGTATAAAGGCGCTTCACGCATCATTTTCGTATTAGAAATAATATTTCTATTTCTTAATGTTAGGGGATGGAATACCTATAGTCAATGAAGAATTTTTGCGTTGACAGATTATGGGAGCAGTTTTATAGTGGTGATAAGAACGGAAATAAAGTTTCTATATTAGAAATAAGAAAGGACATGAATCGACATGATCATTACAAATGTGGAAACGTTTATCGTCGGGAATTCATGGAAAAATTGGCTGTTTGTCAAACTCCACACGAAAGAAGGCGTTTATGGAATCGGCGAAGGTACGCTGAACGGTTTTGCCAAAACGGTTGAGGCTGCCATCCATGAGCTGAAACACTTGTACATTGGCATGGATGTCCATGATGTAGAAACAATTGCCTTGAAAATGACGCGTGACGTTTACTCCGATGGCGGGCAGATCCAAGGATCGGCGCTGGCTGCTATTGAAACCGCTTGCTGGGACATTATCGGCAAAGAGGCTGGGCAGCCATTATACAAGCTGATCGGCGGAAGCTGCCATGATAAGCTCCGCTGCTACGCCAACGGCTGGTATCGCGGGCCCAGAGAACCGCAAAGTTTTCACGACAAAGCCAAAGAAGTTGTCGCCAGAGGTTACACGGCGCTCAAGTTCGATCCGTTCGGCAATGCGTGGCGGACCGTGGAGAAGAAAGATTTTCAACTGGCGCTGGAGATTATAGCTGCTGTTCGTGAGGCGGTCGGCCCAGACGTCGATATTTTAATCGAAGGACATAACCGGTTTAGCGTACATACGGCCCTGCAATTCGCTGACGCGATGCTGCCATACAAACCGACATGGTTTGAAGCGCCTGTGCCTCCTGGACGGATCTCTTCCATGGTCGAGGTCGCAAAGCGCAGCCCTGTTCCTGTTGCCTGTGGCGAAGATTATTACAATCGCGAGCAGTTTGCCGAGCTGCTGAAGCATGATGCGGTACATATTGTCCAGTTGGAGCCCCAATATCTCGGGATTGCGGCTTCCAAGCAAATTTGCGGCATGGTTCACGCGCATAATGGCGTCACAGCGCCGCATAGCGCTCAAGGACCGATCTGCTCGGTGGTCTGCGCACATTTAAACATGGCGACGCCGAACTTTTTTATTCATGAGATTTTCGATGAGTTTAATGATCCTTGGGAAGAACGCTTGCTGATGCCATCGTTGAAGGTGGAGAACGGCTACCTGCAGCCGCCGGATGGTCCGGGTCTCGGAATCGACCTCAATTTGGAGGAAATCGCTAAACATCCTTACGATCCCGGACACTGGCTGCCGCTCTTTAAGCAAGGCTGGGAGAAAAGATCCAAGTTGGATTGATGAAACCATTCAAGGAGACGGAGAGGAGGGGTGACGGTGAAAGCATTAATCTATGAAGGACCGAGAAGCATGCACATGCGGGAGGTGGAAATTCCCGTACCCAAAGCGGATGAAGTGTTAATTCGGGTGGAACGCGCAGGGATTTGCGGATCGGAATTAAGCGGGTATTTGGGTCATAATTCCTTGCGGAAGCCTCCGCTCATTATGGGGCATGAATTTGCCGGGACGATCGCGATGACAGGAAGCGCCGTTTCACGGTTTAGTCCCGGGGAGCGGGTGACGGCGAATCCGCTGGTGTCCTGCGGGCGCTGCCGGGCTTGCACGACGGGAGCAGCGCAATTATGCCGTGAGCGGCAGCTGCTCGGTGCGCACCGGCCGGGAGCCTTCGCCGAATTCGTCACGGTAGCGGAGAAGAACGTCCATGCGCTGCCATCGCACGTAAGCATGGATGAGGGGGCGCTCACCGAGCCGTTTGCCTGTGCCGTGCACATTTGCAAGCTTTTGAAACCGTTTCCCACAGATCGCTTGCTGATCATGGGAGCGGGTCCGATCGGGCTCCTCGCGCTTCAAGCAGCGCACGCCTTCGGGCTTCGAAACGTAGCCGTTATCGATATTAACGAGGAACGTTTGGAGATTGCCGAAGAGCTTGGCGCGCAGACGGCTCGCCATGTTAGCGATTTGGCCGATGGAACCTTTGATGCCGCTGTTGACGCTGTGGGCATGCAAATCACGCGACAAACCTGTGTGGATCATGTAAATCCGGGAGGCCGGGTTGTGTTTACCGGTTTGCATGAAGAAGCCAGCATGCTGCCTGTGAACAAGTTGATCCGCAGCGAGATTCAAGTGACGGGCGCCTTTGCTTATCATTCCGACGATTTTGAGACGGCACTGCAGTGGATTAGCGAAGGAAGAGTCAGTTTGGCCCCTTGGACGAAACACGCGCCACTGGAGCAAGGCGGCGCCTGTTTTGAAACTTTGATTGCCAATCCGGGCAAGACCGCCAAAATCATGTTAACGTTGAGTGATTCCGAGAAGGAGCTGCAGGAATAATGAAGCTCATACAATTAGGAACTCATCTTTAACGTTCCTTATTTGCTGTCGTTTCTCTCCCGAACCATCACGCTGCAGCGAGGTGATATCATCAGTTCGGGCACGCTGTTTGGCGTCGGGATGGGGCGCAATCCGCAAGTATGGCTCAAAGATGGGGATGTTACGGAAATTGCGATTGAGAACATCGGATTGTTGACCACGACATATCAGGCTGAGACCGATTAAGGAGGGACGTGCGAACCCTATGAGTCTGGAACTATTCAAATTGGATGGCCGTGTCGCATTAATTACAGGCGGGACGGGAGGGCTGGGCAAGGTGATGGCACAAGCGCTGGCAGAAGCGGGGGCTGATGTAGTCGTCACTAGCAGAAACAAGGAGAAGGCCGTTGCGTCAGCAGAAGCGATTGCGCAATCAACAGGGCGGAGAACGCTGGGGATTGCGGTCGATGTCACGGTTGCAGAGCAGGTGGACGCGATGGTCGAATCCGTCATCGGCGAGTTCGGTCGAATCGACATCCTCATTAATAATGCCGGCATCAATGTACGCAAACCGATTGAAGAATTTGATGAAGCCAGCTGGGATCTGGTGCAAAATACGAATTTGAAAGCCCCCTTCTTATGCTCCCGGGCTGTTGGCAAAGTCATGAAGCAGCAGCGTTACGGAAGAGTAATTAATATGTCATCGATGCTGGGGAGCATTGCGCTTCCGGAACGGGGAGCCTACTGTTCAAGCAAAGGCGGGCTCATTCAGCTGACGAAAGTGCTGGCGCTGGAATGGGCGCCCTACAACATTACGGTGAATGCGTTATGTCCCGGACCTTTTGCTACGGAGCTGAATCAAGTGGTGATGAACAACCCGGAGGCCAACAAATTTTTCATCGACAATATTGCATTAGGCCGCTGGGGAAGGCAGGAGGAGCTGATCGGCGCGGTGGTGTATATGGCGTCGGATGCTTCGAGCTTCATGACCGGCACCTCGCTTGTTGTTGACGGCGGTTGGACAGCGAGATAGCAACCTGCAATCTGATAAAAAGGGTGATCATTCATGAAGATTGGTCTTTCCGTATATGGTACCACCTACGCGATGGGCATCCATCCCAAATCCAGCCGTCTGCGCATTACGGCATCGCAGCTGCTGGAACAGGCTGTCGAATACGGCCTGCAAGGGATTGAACTGCCGGTTTCGCTCCTGGAAGGCGAGGATGTCGATGCGCTGGCGCAGGCCGCCCGCGAACGGGATTTTTATATCGTCGTGGCTTCAGGCGGGTACAATCCGAAAACGCTGGCCGCAGCGTGCGAGACAGCTGCCCGACTGGGCGCACCGATCGTTCGCACAGTGGTCGGCGGCGCAGGGTTTGGCGGTGACCGGCGCAATTTCGCCGGAAGCTGGCAGCCGTTCCTGCACGAAGCTTTGACTGGTTTGAAGGAGGCTGTCCAAGCGGCAGAAGCGTGCGGTGTCACGTTGGCGGTGGAGAACCATCAGGATCTCGCCTCCGAGGAATTGCTCTGGCTGTGCGAGGAAATCGGCTCGCCCCATTTTGGCATCACGCTGGATACAGGCAATCCACTGGCTACCGCCGAAGAGCCGGTCGCTTTCGCCCGCACCATTGGCGGGCATTTGAAGCACGTGCATCTCAAGGACTATTGGATCTACTTGAGCGAGGAAGGCTATCGTCTTGTGCGCTGTCCGCTTGGCCAAGGCAGCGTGGATTTTGCCGCTTTGTTCGAGGTGTTCGAAGCGGTGTGCCCGAATGTCAACATGTCGCTTGAGCTGGGCGCTCTGGAAGCGCGCCATACCCGAGTGCTTTGCGACGATTATTGGCCGGAATATCCGGCACGATCCGCCTCGCAGCTGGCAAGCGTAATCCGCTTCGTGCAGGCGCAGGCGAAGCCTCCTGGCGACTGGCGGACGCCTTACGAGAAGGGCGATACGGAGGCGAATATCATGGCTTATGAACAGCGACAGCTGTTTGCCAGCGTGGCCTATATGCACAATTTAATGCGTTCACAAAGTGAGTCGAAGGCGCGGATGCTGCTGTAAACCGGAGAGGAGATGGGTGGAGTGCATATCGATTTAAGAGGGCAAGTGGCAATTGTCACAGGGGCAGGACGAGGAATCGGCAAAGAAATTGCCTTAACCTTAGCCAGTGAAGGGGTCATCACCGTCATCACGGACATTAACGAAGCGAATCTGACCGAAATGAAAGAAGAATTTGCCCGCCAGGGGTATCAGGGCGCTCAGTTCCAATGCGATGTCCGAGACTATCTGCAGATCGAACAGGTGGTGCGCAAGGTTGAGCAAACGTACGGCCGCATTGATATTCTTGTCAATAATGCCGGTGTTGCAGGGGGAGGTCCTGTGGAGGCGCTCGCCGAGGAAGTCTGGGATCTAAACCTGGATATTAATCTGAAGGGAACCTTTCTAATGTGCAAGGCCGTAGCACCGATCATGAAAAAGCAGCAATCCGGGCGGATTATCAACGCCGCCTCCTTCGCAGCGATCGTTCCTTCCTACGGAAGCGCAGCTTATGCCTCTTCCAAAGCTGGCGTCGAGCAGTTCACTCGCGTGCTGGCCGGGGAATTGGGTCCGTGGAACATAACCGTCAATTGTTATGCCCCCGGCATGATCCCGACCGATATGAACCATTTTGCCGAACAGCCGGAAGCGCAGCAGCAGCGTCTGCTGGATACGCTAACCCTGCGTCGCTGGGGGAAAAAGGAAGATGTCGCTTACTTGATCTGCTTTCTCGCCTCCGATTTTGCCGGCTACATAACGGGGACGATGATCGATGTCAGCGGAGGGAAGCTGGCCACGCAAATCCCACGTGTGGCTTATGAACGGGCAGCAGCGGAGCAGGGGCAGTCGGCGATGCTAACCCAGGCAGCTGGGGAACGGCAGGGAGGGTGAAACGATGAACGACGCGTCCATGTTCCAACTGGCAGGGAAAACAGCGCTCGTTACCGGCGCCGCCAAAGGGATCGGGGCAGACATTGCTGAACAGCTGCTCCGACTCGGTGCTAATGTCGTGCTCGCCGACGTAGATGATCGAGGTGAAGAGACGGCTGAACGGTGGCGCCAAGGCGGTTATACGGCCAGATTTATTCACAGCGATGTCTCCAAATCCGCTGATGTGGCTCGTATGGTGGCCTATGCGGAGGAGGCGTTCGGAGGCCTGGACATCCTGGTCAACAATGCTGGCATCTTTCCGCGTGCGGATCTGTCTGAAACGGATGAAACGTTTTGGAACCGTGTGATGGACATTAATTTGAAAGGTGCTTATTTGGCATGTCAAGCTGCCGTCCCAGGGATGATCCAACGGGGGGGAGGCAGCATCATCAATATTGGCTCGCTGCACGCAACCAAGGGAGCGCCGGAGACATTGGCCTATGCGATTTCCAAAGGCGGGTTAGTCACCCTGACACGCAACTTAGCTGGCGCACTGGCCGTGCACAAGATCAGGGTGAACTGCGTTCACCCTGGCTGGGTTGCCTCCGACGGCGAGCTGGCTCGGCTGGCTTCGAACGGCGAAGACGGCGATTCGCTGGAGCAGGCGGTGCGCCGCATGCCGATGGGCCGCATGCAGACCGGCGCAGATATTGCTGCAGCCGTCGTCTTTATCGCCTCGGCGATGGCGGGGCAAATTACCGGGCAGCAATTGACGGTGGACGGCGGCATCGGATTACGTTAACGAGTCTCTTATGCAAGGGAGAGGAGTGAAGCACGGATGACGAAAATTGCTTTTATCGGAGCAGGCAGCTTGGTGTTTACGAAAAATCTCGTTCGCGATTTACTGACATTTGAAGCTTTTCAGGATTGCACGATCGCTTTGATGGACATTAGCGCCGAGCGTTTGAGTTATGCCCAACGCGCCGTCGAGAATCTGATCGCTGCAGGGAACTATAAAGCGCAGGTCGAGGCGACAACGGACAGGGCGGAGGCGCTCAAGGGAGCGAATGGCGTGGTCTGCACGATCCTCGTTAATGATTTGGATGTATGGCGGACGGATCTGGAAATCCCGAAATCGTACGGCGTGGATATCAATATTGGTGATACCCGTGGGCCGGCGGGCATTTTCCGTTTTCTCCGCACGGTGCCGGTGATGCTGGATATTTGCCGGGATATCGAGCGTTATTGTCCAGATGCAATTTTTCTGAATTATTCCAATCCGATGGCCATGCTGATCAGGGCCATGCAGAGCGAAAGCAGCGTGCAAGTGACAGGTTTGTGCCACAGTGTTCAAGGGACGGCCAAGATGCTGGCAGACTGGATCGGCGCACCAATGAGCGAGATTACTTACCGTTGTGCCGGCATTAATCACCAAGCGTTTTACTTGGACTATAAATGGAACGGCAAGGATGCTTATCCTTTGATTCGTGACGCGGTCCTGAATCGTCCGGAGATTTATAACGAGGAGCAGGTACGGAACGAAATGTTCCTGCATCTGGATTATTATGTGACCGAATCGAGCGGACATAATTCGGAGTACAATGCCTGGTTCCGCAAGCGTCCGGATTTGATCGAAACGTACTGCACGCATGGCACGGGTTGGAATCCCGGTGCCTATGCGGCGACCATCACCTACGCCGAGCGATTGCGCGCAGGCTGGCAGCAGCAAATGGAAGCGTGGCGGGATAGTCCGATTAATCTGCAGCGGGGCGAGGAATACGCTTCTTACATCTTTAACGCGACCATTGGCGATGGCACGCTGTTCGAATTCAACGGCAATGTCCGCAATTTCGGATTGATCGATAATTTGCCGGAAGGCTGCTGTGTGGAAGTGCCGGTGCTGGCTTCACGAGGGCGGTTAAGCCCGATTCACGTCGGATCGCTGCCGGACCAACTGGCCGTTCTGGTCAACACTAGCGCAAGATGCGAGGAACTGGCGGTAGAAGGAGCGCTGACCGGCGATCCGCGCAAAATTTTTCATGCCATCTGTTTCGATCCTTTGACTTCCGCTGTACTTAGCCTGGCTGAGATCCGCTCGATGGTTGACGACATGTTCGCAGCTAACCGCAAGTGGCTCCCTCAGTTCAAGCACTACTCTTGATTCTCTATTTCGGATGCCAAGTCCATCATCATGAAAATTAGCGCTCAAATCGTAGATTTGGATCATATGAAAGCGTTGCCATTCGGGTTATGATAGTGATGTGAGCAAGGTATGAAGTATGAGATAAAAGGGAGGATTCGCATAAAAATGAAAAAATCATTTTTTAGTGTAATGGCTATCGGCTTATCCCTCAGCGTTGTACTCTCCGCATGTTCGACCCGACCCAGCAGCAGTTCAACGGGAGCTTCGACGCCAGCCCCAGCAAACAGTCCTGCGGCAGCGCAATCCAGCGCTCCAGCGCCGGCGGATGCGAAAGCAAGCGGCGACAAAATCAAGTTAACCGTGTACAGCACGATCTCTGAGCTTCCTAACCAAGAAATGATGAAAGGCATTGCAGCAGACTTTACCAAGGAAAATCCGAATATTTCGGTAGAGTTTCAATTCCCTGGCGCTGAATACGAGAATATTTTGAAAGTAAAAATGGCAGCCAACGATCTGCCTGATGTGTTCGATACACACGGTTGGGCTGTCATCCGCTACGGCAAATTTTTGGCTGACCTGCGCGATGAGCCGTGGGCTAAAGATTTGACGGACACCATTAAACCGGTTGTGACGGATAAGGACGGCAAGGTAGAAGCGCTCGTCATGAGCGAAGCGAAGGACGGGATCTCCTATAACGCCGAAATTCTCGATAAATACGGCATTACACCGCCCAAAACGTTCGATGAATTGATGGCGGCTGCAGATAAGATCAAAACCGGCAGCAACGGTGCGGTAACGCCGTTCTTTATGTCAGGCGTCGATAACGGTATGATCGGCGGATTCTCCGATTTGTACGCGACCTCGATGTTCATCAGTCCGGCGACGAATGATGCCCAAACGCTGCTCAACGGCACGTTCGATTGGAACAAATGGACGCCACTGGCGCAAAAACTGGCGGATATGGGCAAGAAAGGCTACATCAACAAAGATGTGCTGACCGCCAAATACGCAGATATGCCGCAGCTGTTCGCGCAAGGCAAAGTGGCCTTCGTATTCGGGGCGCCATCGTTTGCAGATGAAGTGTATAAATACAATAAAAACGCCAAAATCGGCATTGCTCCATTGACATCCATGGTGGAAGGCGACGGCCAATCGTTCTCGGGCGGCGAGCGTTATACGATGGGCGCCTGGAAAGATGGCAAGCATTTGGCGGAATCGAAGAAATTAATCGCGTTCTTTGCCAAACCAGCGAATATGTCCAAAATCGCCAATGCGACTAAGCTGCCGGCAGGTTTGAAAAATATTGAATCCAACCACGAATTCACCGCTTACTACAAACAGTTCGAAAGCATTCGTGTGTTCCCTTATTTCGACCGCGTCTATTTGCCGAACGGCATGTGGGACGTGATGTGTAAAACAGGTGTCGCGCTATTGGCGGGAACGGTCACGCCGCAGCAATTCTCCGATAAGATGAAGTCCGAATATTTGCGACTGCGCAGTCAGTAATCTCTGCAAAGGGAGGGTCAACCACCCTCCCTTTCTTAATCTTTCGATAAGAAGGTGCTCGCATGGCTGAAACGAAATCAATGGCTGTACAGGCTAAGCCACAGGTCCGAACGCCGGAGACGGCGTGGGCGCGCATGATTCGAAGCGGGGCAATGCTAAATCTCCTCTATGTGCCCGCGCTTCTGTTGTTTTGCGTGTTTATTTTTTATCCTTTTTTTAAAGGCATGAAGATCTCGTTTACGAACTGGGACGGTTACAACCTGGACTATAAATGGATCGGTTTTGAAAACTATAAGCGGATGTTTCAAGATCCGGAAATTATCAAGGTTATCAAGAATACGGTTATATACGGTGTCGGAAGTTCGGTTTTTCAAAATATCATCGGTTTGCTCTATGCACTCTTTCTGAATATGAACATACGGACCAGGGGCTTTGTCCGTACCATTATTTATTTGCCCGTAATTATCAGCTCGCTCATCATGGGCTACATCTGGTACTTCTTCTTCCAGTATCAAGGCGGAGCCATTAACGATATTTTACTTCTGTTCGGAGACCAGCCTGCCAATCTGTTGGGGGACCCCGTAAAGAACGTATGGATTATTACTTTTGTCAATACGTACCAATATCTAGGTATTGCGATGGTGCTATATTTGGCCGGGTTACAGTCGATTCCTAGGGATTATTATGAAGCGGCCACAATTGACGGCGCAGGGCCTTGGAAACGATTCGCCCACGTTACCTGGCCGCTCATTGCTCCGGCCTTTACGGTGAGTATGGTGCTCAATTTGATCGGCGGTCTGAAGCTGTTTGACGTCATCGTCGCCTTGACCAACAGCGGCCCGGGATATGCGTCCGCTTCCTTATCCTCGATCATGTATTTGCTGTATTTCGGCAGGGAAGACGCGGGCTATGCAGCGACAATCGGCATTCTCATGTTTATTCTGATTTCGCTCGTGAGTATTACAGCGCTCGTATTTCTTAGAAGGAGGGAGGTCAACGCATGACAAAGAACAAAAGATTTTGGCCGACCTTGCTATCGCTCGTCATCTGTCTTTTGCATATTTTACCGTTCTACGTGTTAGTCACAACGGCCTTCAAGGAAGTCGCCGACCTCAGCTCGAAATGGATGTTTCCCGGTTATTTTTACTTCGGCAATTTCCTCGATGCCTGGAAGGAGGCGCATCTGGCTTCCGCTTTTCGCAGTAATTTGATTGTTACCGTGTGCTCCATCGTGCTGATTGTGGCGATCGGTTCCATTGCGGCTTATCCGTTGGCACGGCGTCAAACTGGGTGGAACAAATTTATTTATGCCGTATTTGTTTCGGCGCTGATCGTTCCCCCATTGACGATTCTCGTTCCATTGTATAAATTTATGGTAGATATTGGCGGGATGAATCAGTATTGGGGCATTATTTTGCTCTTCATTACGTTTAACTTGCCGATGACGATTTTCTTGTATACAGGTTTTATCAGCACGATTCCCCGGGATTTGGACGAAGCAGCGATGATTGACGGCGCTGGCCGCTTTCAACTATTTTTCACGGTGATTTTGCCGCTGCTGAAGCCGGTGACGGCAACCGTCGTTATTTTGTCCGGCGTAGCCGTTTGGAACGACTATCAGTTCTCTGTCTTTTTCTTGCAAAAGCCCGAGCTGCGTACGATTACGGTCGCGCTCTCCGCGTTTTTCGGTCAATATACGAGCAATGTGGGCTGGGTGGCAGCCGGATCCTTCATGGGCGCTATCCCGATGACCCTCGTTTACTTATTTTTGCAGCGTTATTTCGTCAACGGGCTTGCTTCCGGAGCGATTAAGGGCTGACGCCGGATTTCATCTCCGGCGAATATCAAGGAGGCGTTGCATATCAGGCAGTCGATCCGGTTCAAGTTATCGCTGCTTTTCTTCATCACAATCGTCATCCCCATCGTCGGCGTTGTGACACAGCTGCCTTCGTACTATATGAATCTGATCAAAAAACAAGAGTCCTCTCTGCTTGAGGGGACTCTAACTGCACTTACCTTCGATATTGAGACGTATCAAGACGATTTGGAACGCATGACGGTCACCCCGTATTTAAACGATGAGGTGATGCGCTCTCTCAAACTCAAATCTACCTTCCAATGGCAGCTTTTATCCCCCTATGAGCAGTATCAAGCTGAAGAAGTGCTGCATAATACGCTGCCCAAATCCTTTACAAATATGAGAAAAGATA
This sequence comes from Paenibacillus aestuarii, assembly GCF_027789125.1. GTDB lineage: Bacteria > Bacillota > Bacilli > Paenibacillales > NBRC-103111 > Paenibacillus_E > Paenibacillus_E aestuarii. The sequence continues at coordinate 70,466 of NZ_JAQFVF010000026.1, forward strand.
TTCTGGGAACGATCCTGCTTCCTATGGATGGCTCTGTCTACATCACGCCCCCTTACAGTTATTCGGACAAAGTGTTGAAAGGGTTCCCTTTTGATAAGCAAGATTGGTATATTAAGGCGCTGAAGGCAGACGGCGATGTCGCGTTCATCAGTGTCCACAAGCAAAATTATTTGGATGGCGGCGGAGAAGAGGTGTTTTCCGTAGCCAGACTGATCAAGGATCCCGACTCCAGAAGGCCGCTCGGCATCATTATGGCGGATGCGGACACCGATGTACTGGAAAAAATTATGCAGGGCATCCGCTTAAATCAGGGCTCCATTGCGGTTATCCTGGATGATAACAATCAAATGATCTACGCAAACTCCCCAATTTCGAAGGATTTGCAGCAGCAGGTTGCTTCTGGTAATCAACGTGCTTCGGAGAACGATGACTCGTATCAGGTGATCAGCGAGACGATTCCTCGTTCGAACTGGAAAATTGCCGTTCTCTCACCGGAGACGTTCATGAACATGCATCTGCGCCGGGTATATGCGGTCGGAATCGCCATTGCGGCAGCCGGCTTGCTTGTCGCTTTGATCCTGTATTTCACGGTTTCTCACTGGATGGTAATGCCTTTCAAGCGAATGATTCAGGTCATGAAACGTGTGCAGCGCGGAGATATGCATACGTTCTATGAAGTGAAGGGAAATGACGAAATTTCCCAATTGGGCCGAAGTCTAAATACGATGATTTTCAAGCTTGACGAGCTGATTGATCGGGAATACAAGGCAGTGCTGGGTCAACGGAATGCAGAGTACCGGGCTTTGCAATCGCAAATTCAGCCGCATTTTCTTTATAATACATTGAATGGTTTTATCGGTTTGAATCGTACAGGTAAGAGCATGCTGCTGGAACGCGCAATTTTATCGCTCAGCGGAATGCTCAGGTACACACTGGAGCATAAGGATATCGCCATGCTGCAGGAGGAAATGGACTTCCTGGAGAAGTATTGCGAGCTCCAGCAGATTCGTTTCCCTGAGAAGCTGGACGTCCGCTTGTTCTGCGATCCGCAAGCGCTTTCGATTCAAATCCCCAAGCTGCTGCTGCAGCCGATTGTAGAGAACGCCATTATACATGGCATCGAGCCGAGTGACCGGTCCTGCGAACTCACGGTAGATATTGCCATAATGGAGCCGGATTTGATCATTCGTATCTGCGATAACGGCTTAGGATTTGATGAAAGCAAAGCGAAGGTAGCCGTAGGTATCAGCAATGTCAGGGAGCGTTTGCGGCTGGCTTTTGAGGATGCGGTTATGACCGTAAAAAGCAGCCCGGCTGAAGGGACAGAGGTCCGCATGCAAATCCCATTGAAGGATGTGAGTCGAGCATGAAGTTGATTGTTGCTGATGATGAGAGTCTAATTAGGGCAAGTTTGGTCAGCATGATCCAGGATATGGAATCCGAATGGGATATTGTGGGGGAGGCAACCAACGGCGAGGAGCTTATCGAGCTGGTGAAACAGCATAAGCCGGGCGTCGTCATTGTTGATATCCGCATGCCGAAGTTGAATGGATTGGAAGCGATGCGTGCGGGGAAAGACATTTCACCCTGCACCAAGTGGATTATTTTGAGCGGATTTTCTGATTTTGCTTATGCCCAGGAAGCGTTGAAACTAGGGGCTTCCGAATATTTGCTCAAACCTGTCGACCCCGTTGAGCTGGAAAAGGCGCTCCATCAAACGGCGAAGTACGATTTGGAATTCATGCGGCTATTGAATCAGCAGTTCGAAAACAGCTTATTTGCCCTCTGTCACGGATTGACCTCTTTGCGATCTGAAGATCGGAATAGCTTGTTCTATCGGGGCTTTTTCGTTGGAGCATCCATTGTCTTTGATACGGCTAAACAAGGCAATGAGATCCCGGACCTTACATGCCAAATGTACGATGACCTTCGCAAGGGCATGAATGACGCATTGATTCACGGCAACCAGTTTGCTTTGCTGGCTTTGCCTAATGGTGAATTGGCCACAGTAGGCGCTTGGGATCCGAACACGGGCGCCGGAGGCAAGGAGCGGGTGCAGCGCTTTTTTCAATGGTTGGAGCTCAAGGCGGCTTGTTATCATCCCGACGTGCAGATCACCGTTCTTCGTACATGCGAATGCCTAGGGTTTGAACAATTGAATGTACAGCTTCAACAACTGCAGAGCAGGAGCAGCTTGCGCGCTTTATGCGGAGTGGGCGGCACGATTGCCAGGAGTGATCTGGAGGCGGCGTCAGGCTCTCCGCATAAAACAAAGCTAAGCGGCCTGTTAAACAGTCTCAAGCATCACTTGCAGGCCAGGAACTTTTTGAATTATCAGGCTGCGGTGAACGAACTGGAGCATGTTTTGCTGAACAAGGAACTGCTTTCTCCTGAGGAAAAGCGCTCGGTCAATCGATTCTTGAGCTTTACAGTCGGTGTTTCACTGGTGGAAGACGCCAGTCCCGATGTGATGATCCGCAGTCTGAGACAATTAGGAGAAACCGTACTGCTGGACAAGAAGCAAAAAGATCCGCTTGCCGGGGATTTGGCGGAGCAGGTGATCCAGTATATTGAGAATCATTATATGGACGATATCGGGATCGGGCAAATTGCCCATCAATTACAAGTGACGGCTAATCACCTAAGCATGGTTTTCCATAAAAAAGCGGGTGTTACATTTGTCAAATACGTAACGAACATCCGCATGCAGAAAGCGAAGGAACTGCTGCTGAATACGAATCTGCAGGTCAAACAAATTGCCGAACAAGTCGGTTATTACAGCACACGGCATTTTACGAAGCTATTTACAGAGCATTATGACAGTTATCCGTCCGATTACAGGAAGATTCATTTGGGTAATGTAATGAAGTGATAATGTCGATGTCGAGATAACTTTATTATGTTCGATTTGTATAAAAATAAACGGCAGCCGCCAAGCGGTTGCCGTTTATTGCTGAATACTGTTATAGCAATTTTTTCAGATCTTCGACGATCGCGGAAGGCTTGTCAGTCGAACCGTAACGTTTTACAACATTGCCTCGACGATCAACAAGAAACTTGGTGAAATTCCATTTTATCGACTCAGAGCCCAGCACGCCTTTGGCTTCTTTCTTTAAAAAGCTATAAAGTGGATCCGCATTCGGGCCATTGACATCAATCTTATCGAAGAGCGGGAAGGTTACGCCAAAGTTAATCTCGCAAAAGCTTTGGATTTCTTCATTGTCTCCTTTCTCGCCGCTGCCGAACTGATTGCAGGGAAAGCCGAGGATTTCAAGACCACTGTCCTTGTATTGCTTATATATCTCTTGAAGCTCTTTGAATTGTGGAGTAAATGCACATTTACTTGCCGTATTCACAATCAGCATGACTTTGTCTCGATAGTCGCCAATTGATTTTTGTTGGCCTTTTGCAGTTTTTACATTGAAATTATAGATGGACATAAGATTCAATCCTCCTGAAAATATATTTTGTAAAATTATATTGTGTAAAACCTTATGAGTTGAATTGTACACTTGGGATGTGTTATTGTCAATTGAATTGTTATAAATTTAATTTTGTAAAATTTAGAATGAGGCTATTTTTAACAACCTTCTATATATAACGAGAAATTAAATTGTGATAAATAAATAGATTGAGTGTTAGAATGTAAATAATCTAAATAATAGGGGGAATTGTGATGGATAATAAAGATGAAATGAAGCTTGAAGATATGCTCTGTTTCACGGTCTATGCCACTTCCCGTGAATTAACGCGTATATATCGGCCTGTTCTGGAGAAGTTTGGCCTTACGTATCCACAATATTTAGTGATGGTCGTGCTCTGGGAAACAGGGACAAGCACTGTAACGGAGCTTGGTGATAGATTGCTGCTGGATTCCGGTACTTTGACACCGCTGCTGAAGCGGCTACAGGAATCCGGTCTCGTGATCCGCAAACGGTCTATAGCGGATGAAAGGAAGGTCGAGATCGGGCTAACGGACAAAGGGGCATCATTGAGGGAACAGATGTCGCAGGTATCGATCCATATTTTCGCTGAAATATGCGGTTCTTTTGAAAAATATGTACAATCATTAAGCCAGCTTAAAGATTTGCTAGCCAGGACCAATGAAATTGCACGCCGTGCAGAATAAGGGGACCACGGTATAATAATCGCTACGAGAAAATAAACGAGCCGGAATCTTGCATCTAGCGAGATTCGGCTCGTTACTTTTTTGAGAACTGCGACCACAACACCACCATTTTCATGTAAGATAGAACCAAGATCATTATTTTAGAAAAAGGAAGTGCTTCGAATTGGAATTCTCGTGGAAACGGAATCTGTTCGTCTTATGGACCGGGACTTTTCTGGTCGGTATGGCTTATTCGGTCTCGATTCCGTTTATGTCCATTTTTCTGCAAAACGATTTGGGCGTGCAAGACCATTTGGAGGCATGGACGGGAGTCGTACTAGCTGTAACGTTCCTGGCCAGCTCCTTGATTGCACCATTTTGGGGCTCCGTCGCTGACAAGCACGGCCGGAAGCTGATGATGCTGCGGGCGGGACTCTGCTTATCGCTCGCTTATTTCTTGTATTTTCTCGTTCAAAATCCATACGAGCTAATCGCAGCAAGAATATTGGAGGGCTTACTGGCAGGGTATATTCCGTCCGCTATCGCTTTAGTGGCCACGAACACGCCCGAGAAGCATGTCGGCTACGCGCTCGGCATCATCTCGACGGCTACGGCCACTTCGTCCATCTTGGGTCCATTGACTGGAGGCGTCGTCAGTCACCTGGTCGGACCGCGAGATACTTTTCTCATCGCAGGCGTTATGGTACTTATCGCATTCCTGATTGCGTTGTTTGGCGTGCAAGAGCCGTCCTTCAAGAAAATGGAGGCAAAGCGTTCCTCTGTGATCAATGACCTCAAGTCCGCCGCTGCTAACCGTTCATTGATGCTTGCCTTGGTGATTGTCTTTATCACCTCAACTTCCATCATGCTCATCGAGCCGCTGCTGACTGTCTATGTATTAAAGCTCGGTTCGAGTGATTCCGCGGCCTCCCTGAACGCCGGAATCATTTTCTCGGCCGTGGGCATCGCTACGCTGATCGCCTCACCGCGTTGGGGGAAGCATGGAACCAAGGTCGGTTATGAGAAAGTATTGTTTATCGGCTTAATCGGTGGAGGCATCGGAAGCGTGCTCCAAATCTTTTTCCATAATTTAATTACATTCGGGTCGCTCCGATTTGTATACGGGCTCTTTTTTGCCGCGGTCTTCCCGGCGCTAAATGCGTTCATCGCCCAGCAGACGGAACCTAGCTTCCGCAGCCGAGCGTTCGGCTTGAATCAGTCGGCCAATCAGCTGGGCATTATGCTCGGTCCTTTGCTCGGCGGCTTTCTGGCCATCCGCTTACCAATCCCGACGATATTTGCCATTAGCGGAATCATGCTCTTAGCCGTGGCCTTGATGTTGAAATTACCGAAGTTCGCATTGCTGCAGCACCCTTCCGCGGAGAAGGAAAGATCGCAAAGTTCATCTTAGGAAGAAACCAATCGGTAAATATAATCGCATAACGGAAAGTCCTTGTCAGAAGCGACAGGGACTTTTTATTTTGTCAACCGTATTCCTTTGTTCAGTAAATGTTAAGGAAACTCTCATGGTCAATTCAGGAAGGTGAAGCATAATGAATTTATTAACGACGAACACAATGGTTCTCTATGAGAGGATTTTAATAGGAGGAACGAATGTGAAACAATCCAAATGGTTTAAATGGCAGGTAGGCATGATTGCTTCGGTAACGGCAGCTTTTCTCTTCCATGAAGTGAAAGCAAGTCCAGCATTTGCGCAAGCGACGACAGCAGCCAATAACGGCACCACAGACACAAAGGTGACAGCAGATGCAGGGTCACAAGATGATATGGATCGCTGGGCTAGTCAAATCGTATCCGGCAATAGCGAGACGTCGGGTGTTTCTGGCTCAACGGATCTGAGCTCCAGCAATCAGCAAAGCGATTTATCCGACAGGGAGAGCAGCAGCTCGAGCAGCAGCTCGCAAACGTTCTCGCACTCGCGAACTGGAAGGTCGTAATGATAATGACACATGGCAGATATGAACATAGTTTCCGCGCTATGAATACACGGATCGAATTTAAGTTTCAGGCAGCGGCGAGCGGAGTGGAGCCATTACTTCTCTTAACGCAAAATTGGTTTGAGACGGTCGAACAGCGATTTAGTCGATTTCGGATGGATAGTGAGCTGTGTTACTTGAATAGGGCGAATGGCGAAACCTGCTTAGTATCCGACCACATGCTGGAGGTGTTACAGCTCGCGGAGGTGTACCGCATCAAGACAGAGCATGTATTCGAACCCTTTGTTCTGCAGGCCTTGGAAGGGGCGGGCTACAGCGCATCGTTCGAACAGCTGGGTGTTAACAGTCTGCAGTCGAAGCAACTCTATCATGACCATAAGGCACTTGCCCCTTCAATTGCGATCGATGCCAGGATGAAATCTGTAAGACTGCCGGCAGGTTTGCAGTTGGATCTGGGGGGGATTGTAAAAAGTTGGGCGGTCAAGCGCCTCGCCTCTTATTTTCGAAAAAAGCGCGGCGTGGAGCAAGGGCTCCTAAACGCTGGAGGAGATCTTCTTGCATGGAGCTCTGATCCGGCGAACGGGCACCCGTGGAGCATCGAGATTGAAGATCCCTGGAACCCTGAGAAAGAGCTCGGCGTCATGAGCTGCTCCGAAAAGGCAGCCGCCACATCCAGCAAGTTAGGTAGACGCTGGCACAACCAACAAGGAGCTCAGCATCATCTCATCGATCCTCGCACGATGCGGTCAAGCACTAGCGACACAGTGCAATGTACAGTTATCGGCGAAGACCCGGTTGAGTGCGAGATCTGGTCCAAAACCATTTGTATTTTGGGCAGAGAAGAAGGAGCTCGGTTGCTCTTGGCACGCGCTCCTGGCTATGAAGCGCTCGTGTTTACGGAAGACCGTCAATGTCATATGTACGGGTCAAGCGCATCTATCGAGTCTAGCTGGAAGTCAGTCGATACAGGTAACTTTCATTTTCACGGTTTGATGAAGAACGGATAGGAGGAACCACAATGTTACAAACTATCATTAACTTGCCGATTTGGCAGATGATTCGCTCATTAGGCATCGTATCGTATTTGTTTCTCACCATCGGGATTTGCCTGGGGATATCCTACAGCATGCCAATTCTGCCTGCAGCCTGGAAAAAGATCATGTATAAGCTGCATAACTTTTTTACATTAGCGGGTACGGGAATCGGTTTATTGCATGGTGTGATTACAGTTATTGATGCTTATATGCCGTATACATGGAGCGAGGTTTTGATTCCTTTTACAGCGAAGCAACACCCAATTTTGAACGGGTTCGGCACGATTTCCGGTTACCTCATGTTAATCGTGATTTTCACAACAGACCTCCGCAATAAGCTGAAGAAGTCTGTCTGGTTCGTCCTTCACTTAATGGCATATCCGTCATTTTTCATGGCTTTCATTCATGGATATTATTTGGGGACGGACACCAAAAGTTCCGCGGTTCATGCCATGTATCTCATTACAATCGCTGCAGTACTAGGTGTATCTGTGATTCGCGGCTTCGTTGCACGCAAAGTCAGAACCTCCCATCGAATATCGGTTTAATAACTACCGCCTTTTTGGCGGTTATTTTTCTGTTAAAATAATCCTATAAACTGAACTGTGTATGGGGTGTTTGTGTTGAAATTATTGATTGTAGAAGATGATCTTGCTTTGCTTGGAGCGATTATGGAGATATTCGATAATGAGGCTTTCGTCACCACGGGTGTTTCTACGGGAGAAGAAGGGTATTTCCTCGCGGAACAAGGAAGCTTTGATCTTATTATCCTGGATGTGATGTTACCTGGTTTGAGCGGACTTGATATCGTCAAGCAGTTACGGAAGCACCAAGTGCTGACACCAGTCATCATGTTAACGGCAATGGACAGTGTCGAGGATTGCGTCAGAGGTCTGGATGCAGGCGCGGATGATTATGTAACGAAGCCGTTTACGACTTCCATTTTACTAGCCAGAGTAAGAGCTGTGCTCAGACGGCGAGGAAGCGTCGATCTGGAAGGAAATTTGACTTGCGGGCCCATCGTACTCATCAATAATCAAAGAGATGCTTTCGTTGATGAGCAGCCTTTGAAACTCACGCCAAAGGAATATGAGCTATTTGAATTTTTCCTCCGCAATAAGGATCAAATTTTGTCCAGAGACCAGATTTTCGAAAGGATCTGGGGGTTCGATTCAGACTCGGCTTCATCGGCAGTTGATGTTTATGTTCATCATCTGCGCAAGAAGCTAGCACCGTATGGAGGGGACCACTTCTTAAAAACCATTCGCGGGGTAGGGTATTTATTGAAGGGAGATCCTCATGTTCAGTAAAACACGTCGCCAATTAGTGTTATTGAATTCCGCGGTGCTGATGTTGGTCTTATTCGTGTTCGGATTCATCTTGTATGCGCATCTGGGGTTTCGGTTGAACCGACAAGCGGATGAGGCGATCACGAATACGGCACGATCTATGCAGCTGAGTTCCATTGATCAGATGCTCCAGGCTGATCATCCCGAGCCTGATGCGGACCGGATCACTTCTTACTTTTTTTGGGATGAGCAAGGCCATCTCCTGAATCAGTATCCCAAACATATGTTTACCATGGAAGAGGCGGAACAATTTAAGGATATAACCATGAACGGCTCCCTGCAGAATGTCTTCTCGGAAGGAAGGGAATATCGGGTACTGGGATTTAGCAATCCTATGAATGAAGCGGTTGATTCTACAGCTGCTCCGCATGTCTCTTATGTGATCGTCCTTAGGAGCCTAGAAGATGCGAATAAAATGCTCCAATCCCTTCGCACCGATCTTATCATTGGCTGTTTAGCAGGCGTGCTCTTCTCTATTCTCGCCGGATTCTATTTAGCAGGACGCTCGCTCATACCGATTCGCAAATCATGGGATAAGCAGCAGCAATTTGTGGCCGATGCCTCGCATGAATTACGGACGCCAATTGCGGTGATTCAAGCGCGGTCTGAGCTTTTGTTTCGGCACCCGCAGCACACCATCGAAGAAGAGAGCGAGAACATCGCTCTTATTTTAAAGGAAAGTAAGCGAATGGGGCGGCTCACTGATGACCTGTTGACACTAGCCAGGACGGACTCCAACCAGCTACAAATTCATACAGCAGCGGTTCCTGTGGATCAGCTTCTCCAGGAGATCACAGAGCAATTTGCGCTGTTGGCGGAAACGAAGTTCATTCAAATTCATGCCCAAATTGAACCCTCCGTGATCTGGGGCGACGAGCATCGCCTCCGACAACTGTTTATCATTTTATTGGATAACGCTTTGAAATTTACACCACCTGAAGGTTCCATTGAAGTTAGCTGTCATCCATCATCGCATTCCGTTGGGATTGTTATCAAAGACAGTGGTTGCGGAATCAGCGAGGCGGATCTCCCGCGAATTTTTGAACGATTCTATAGAGGGGATAAGAGCCGCAGCCGTTACGAAGGCGGAACAGGTCTGGGGCTTTCGATTGCGGAATGGATTGTGCATGCACATAAAGGGACGATTCGTGTTCGAACGCAATTATCCGTTGGAAGCGAATTTCAAATTACTTTTCCCAAAAAAACAGTAAACCATAAGTAATTTTATGCGTTTTAAGAAAATTTAAATGTACGCCTCGTATACTGAAAAAGGGATTCATCCTAGTATTGGAGGATTTTTTATATGGCAAAAATGGATAAGAAATGGATTGTCTTATGTTCAACGGCCATTGGGGCGATCTACGCAGCCGGATATTTCGCTACCGAAACGCAGGCGGCTTTGCAGCAGCCAGCCTCATATAGTCAAGCGAGTGTGAAAACAAGCAGCATTCAATCGAATAGCAAATATAAAGATGGAACGTTCTATGGAACTGGATCTAATCGCCGGGGAGAAATCCAGGTTGCGGTAACGATGAAAGCGGATAAGATCACCGATGTGGAAATCAGTGATTTTGCCATGCATTACTCTGAACAAGATGTCGTCGATCTGCCACAGGAAGTCGTTCGCATCCAAAGTGCGCAAGTGAAGAATGTGTCAGGGGCAACCTACAGTACACAAGCGTTTAAAGACGCTGTAGATCAAGCACTTGCACAAGCGCTGAATGCCTAGTGGTGATCATCATGAGAAAAACGAAGCTATTTATGGATACCGTCGTTGACATACAAGTCGTTGTTGCGGATAAATCAAGGGATAAGGCCGAGGCGGCTGTCGATCGAGCTTTTGAACTGTTTCGAAAGGTCGAGCAAGCCTGCAGCAGGTTTAGCCAGGATAGCGAATTAATGCAGGCAACACGGCAGATTGGCACGGCTGTCCAGATTAGTCCATTATTATTTGAGCCATTGCGATTTGCGTTGGAAGTAGCCAAATGGACGAATGGCAAGTTTGATCCGACGGTAGGAAAAGCTATGGAGGATCATGGATTTAATCAACACTATTTAACTCGGGCAACACTTCATCATGCTGTAGCGGATTCAGCTACTTATCAAGATATCATCCTGGACGAGGAGCATCGCACCTTGTCTATTAACAAGCCGTTAGTGATTGATCTAGGCGCTGTCGCCAAAGGATTTGCGATTGATTTAGCGGCAAATGAATTGAAGGAATTCGCAGGGTTTATTGTGAATGCTGGCGGTGACTTATATGCCGGTGGGTTGGATGAGAACGGTGATAAATGGGGAGTCGAAATCCAACATCCCCTGAACAAAGCTCAGACCATACAAAGGATTGAAGTTTCGAACGAGGCAGTCTGTACCTCTGGAAGCTATGAGCGCAGAAGCCCAACCCACACAGGCATTCATCACCTCTTTGACCCGGAGCGAAGCGTTTCTCCGAATGAATGGATCAGCTGCAGTGTGGTTGCTCCTTATGCACTAATGGCGGACGCTTTTTCCACAGCAGCTTTTTTATTGGGGAAGGAACGTGGGGTAACGTTAGTCGAACAAGTGAATCTCCAAGGCATCTTGATAGATTCAGATTTACAAGTCTATCGTATAGGGGGGATTTAAGTGTCCTTTAGTAAGTGGCTTCGAACACCCAAGGGATACGTCATGATCTCCATGATGGCCTTTCTGCTAATCGCTGTTGTTTATTCACAGGATTTCAGAGGAATCCTTAATAGTTTCATTGCGGTTGGTGTTTCCGTCTCTGCCGATTTCTTATGCGCATCAATAGCCAAAAAGAAAAAGGCTTTCCCTGACAGCGCGATGATAACCGGGGTCATCATTGCTTTGATTTTGAGCACAAGTACTTCGTGGTATGTGGTTGCAGCGACTGTCCTCATCGCGATATTGTCTAAATATTTGCTTGTCTTCAAGAAAAAACCGATCTTTAATCCGGCTGCATTCGCCCTCCTAGCGTCGATCCTATTGTTTCAAACAGGACAAAGCTGGTGGGGAGCGTTTGCGGATCTTCCTGCCTGGACAAGCGTTATTCTGCTGATCGGCGGATACATCATTACGAATCGCGTAAATAAATTCCCGATGGTCTTTTCATTTCTAGGAACTTATTTTGTGCTTCTACTGATAATGGGTATCTTGCATAGGGGTGATGCAGGTGATGCCCTTCGATCGCCTTTTCTCAATGCAACGCTTTTCTTCGCCCTCTTTATGCTTACAGATCCGCCGACAACGCCAGCAAAAGATAGAGATCAATTGATTTTTGGCATCTTAAGTGCGGTAATTGGAGCAGTCGTTTATGGGCTCTTCGGAGGCTTGATGTATTTATTTATCGGGCTGCTAGTAGGAAATCTATGCCAGTATGTATTAAAACGCGTAACCGCAACTACCAAATCAGCAAGCCTAAGTATTTAGGCAGTACTATTTTAGAAAACATTCGGAGGAAAATTTATCGTGAATATACAGGAAAAGGAAGCTGTTAGGCTAACCCAAGCATGGATACCCAAAAAGGAGCGCATCGGGGTGGTTGCAGCGATTGTGATTGCTGTCCTACTCATCATTTGGGAGCTTAAGGGGTTATTACAGCTTTCATCAGAAACGCTGCACAGCAGACAGTTTGAACATACATTTAAAGATTTTGGCTCCAATGCAAGAATCGCCTTATTTTTTGTACTGGCGTACTATGCGCTTCTTCTAATTATGAAGCAGCGGGTATGGGATGGTTTAGGCCATGTGAAAAAAGGTCTGGCCGGATTGCTGCGCTTCGCGCGCAGATGGCATACCCCAATGGCGATTATCGCTATCGCCTTTATCGTTCTGCATACAATTGCCGTCTTTATGTATGGCTTTAAATTCGATTTTAACAATATAAGCGGCTTGCTTGCCTTGCTCGTACTTCTTCCGGTTCCCCTATCGGGATTATTGCGATATCGGAGATTGGATCGGAAGTGGCACTTGCGGTCCGGACTGGCATTCGCTGTTTTATTCTTCATTCATGCTTTTTTATAAACGAAACTTCAATAAGCCAATGCATTTGCTGGATCAGGCAGCATGCATTGGCTTATTGAACCTTCAGCCTAACGGTTTAATGTAAACAAATAGTTATATTTACTGGCGTGCTTCTGTTCGTCCAAAATAATCCCTAATACCGTATCCCGATAGATTCCTTCCGGCAGACCGAACCATATTTTGCGGTATTTCTCTACAGCGTTCCATTCTCCTTGCATCGCCTGTTCAATTCCCTTTTGATAATTGCTAACCCGCGGGTACGGCTCGTTACTGGCGGCTGGAATATTTTGCCCGGTCATATCTTTGTACATGTGGCGAAACATGGCATTGTGGCCGCGTTCATCATCGCGAATGGATGAAAGGATGGCAGCTTGTTCAGCCGTAGGTGCAAGTTTGATGAGCTCATCGTAAAATAATTCATCGTGTCGTTCATCCTGTACCGCTTCTTTCATGGACTGCAGCGCTTGGTCATGGCTAATCATCCAAACAGGTGTAAATGCGATACGGTAGTATGGATACCCATATCCCCAATACATAATTAAGCCCTCCTCATATAGGATTAATTAGTTCAGGGTATGTGCGGAGATCGGATCTGGTGACGCCCAGCCGGTGCGGCAGGGTGCGAAATCGCTAATAAATCATGGAGCGTTGCTAAAAATTTTGCGATAATCACTCGGCCGCACACCAGTTTTAGTGTTGAACAAATTGGAAAAATAATGAGGATCGACATAGCCAAGCTTATATCCAATATCGCTTATCGTCATCTGCGAATCCAGCAGCATTCGTTTCGCGATTTCCAGCTTTTGTGTGAGGATATAGCTATAGATGGTCGTTCCGGTCTCTCGTTTAAACAGGCGATTGATTTGCTTGATCGAAATGCCAAAATGGGAAGACAGCCCGGCCGAATCGAAGGGTTGGAGGACGCTTTTATCCAATAATTGCTTGATCGCCTGCACTCTTGATGGTAAAGCATCCCCTCTTTTGCGTAATGCTGCAGAGAGGCCGACGATGATTCGCATCACGATGACCTCGAGTTCGGCTTGCGCGTCCTGCGTGCCGTCAACCGATTTTTGTTCAGCGAGGGCAATCGCCTCGGTAAACAGATGTTCCAACCCGCGATCCTGCGTCACGATATGAGGAAGCAGTTGATAGGCTTCGAGCATCTTGAGGATCCAGTTTCCACTAATGTTAAGCCATATATAGCTCCACGGTTTCTCGTGATCTCTGTCGGAGGCGACTTCATGGCGGCAGCCTGCTGGAAGGATAAAGACGTCTCCCCGTGAAGCTGTATACGTCTGGTTATCGACCTTAACAAAGCCTTGCCCTGAGCGCACGAAACCGAATACGGTGATTTTGGCCAGTTTACGAATATTGCGGTAGCCCGGTTCGCAATCATTAATCCCCAAATACTGCACACTCAGAGGAGGCGGCGCTCCAATGGAAGGCAAGTGATGGATAGGCCCGGACTTGCCGATGTCATGCATGCCAGACCCGAGGCATCGGCATGGATTCTTTGCCCAGTTCTGCCCATACATACTTCAGCAGGAGCTCTGTTTTTAATGGTTGGTACTCGGGATCATTCCATAAGTTGCAGATTTCACCCGGGTCATTGTGCAAGTCAAAAATTTCGCCATAAGTCTGGTTATAATACACGGTAATTTTGTATCTTTCATCCACATATGTTTTTTGATGAATCGTTGTCGGTGTATGCCGGAACTCGCAGATGGCATGGTCCCTGACCTGGCTCTTCTGCCCGCACCATACTTGTGACTGATCCAAGCCTGTCATGTGGTGAGGAACGGGAATATCACATAGCGATAAAAAAGTAGGTGCCAAATCGACTAACGACTGTATGGCAGGTGAGGTCACACCGGCGGGCACGTTCCCTGGATACCTGACGATGAATGGAATTTTGATCAAGTCTTCGTAATGGAAGCCACCTTTGGCTTGAAGACCATGTTGACCAAAGAAGTGCCCATGGTCTGTCGTAAAGACCACGATCGTATTGTCGGCAAGGCCAAGTTCATCCAGCTTGTTCAGAATTTGCCCAATGTATTTGTCCATCAGGCTGATCATGCCGTAGTAGGTGGCCACCAGCTGCTTGCGATCATGTTCGGAATATAACGCGGAATGGGAATGATAGCCATGCACTTGGAACTTGCCTTCATTCCAAGGTGCAAAGTCCGGCTTCTCCATTTGCGTTAATTGAAAATGTGGCGGATTCTGCTCATGCTCGCCAGGTGCCGCAACCGGGATCGTCAGCTGCTCCGGATCATACATCGTATCCCACGGTTCCGGAACCAAATAATCCGGGTGCGGATCAAAGAAGCTGGACCAGAGGAAGAAGCTTTGATCGTCATCTTTATATTGTTCCAGCAGAGCGCCTGTTCTTTCGGCAATCCAGGTATTGTAGTGGTATTCCTCTGGAATCGGCCATTTATGAAGAAGGGAAGGATCCATCGTACCTGTCGGAGGCAGGAAATAGTCGCGCCAATTCAAACAGCCTTTAGCTTCCATCCATAGTGCATAATGTTGACCGACATGCGCCTCGTTCGTATGATTACGTGCTAACTCGACATGATCAAAGCCGTAAAAAGGCCCATTATGTTCGCGCCAAAAATCAAGATCCTGCAAAATCGGATAAGCCTCAAGCGATGGGTACTGCTCCGTCGATGCTAAGGGCTGAAAATGGGCTTTGCCTACAAGCGCAGACTTATACCCGGCTTCATGAAAATCTTCACCGACCGTATGAACATCTTCGAACAGTTTCGTGCCTAACGTCCAAGCGCCGTGTTGGCTCGGATACATGCCTGTAATGATGGAAGCTCTTGTCGGTGTGCACGTAGGGTTCGGGCAATACGAGCGTGTAAACGTTGTTCCTTCCTTCACCAGACGATCGAGATTCGGTGTCTGAATATCAGAGTTAAAAGCCCCCAGCGTATTCCAATGCTGTTGATCACTTGTGATTAACAATATATTAGGTTTCTTCATCTATGAATTCCTCCAAAATAACTACTTATTATGTATAGAATAAAGGGATTTAAGCGAATTGGAAATAACACAATTGCAGATTGATTTAACATTTTGTTAGGTTTATGATGGAGATCTAAAGTTATCCCTTACTCATGAGGAGAAACAGCACGATGCAGGAATATGCACATGAATATGCCCAACATTTCTATTTAAATCCGAATGCGTTTGTCAAAATGAGCGGTTTGTGGTGTCTCCGCCTCGGGCATAACGTTGCCAAGCCTAATTATCAGGTCGGTCCGAGAAGAATTGAATGTTACAGCTTTCATTTCGTGGTCGAGGGCCGGTTGCTGCTTCAGTTTGAAGACCGGGAAGAGATTCTCCACTCCGGCGATATGGTCTGCTTCTTTCCAGATGAATCGTATTCATATCGGATCTACGAACCGGATAAGCCTTTAAAGCTGATTTGGATCGCTTTTCAAGGCCCGCAGGCCGCCCCCCTGCTGCAATCGTTAGGGCTCACGCCAGCTGCGCCCATTCTGCGTGCAAGAGGCAGCGACGAAATCTTGAATAAAGCGGTGGCGCTTCTTCATCATGTTGCTGATCACTCGGATCGCGTCCAGGATGTCGGCTTCACTTTAGCGCTGCAGGAGAAGCTGTATGCGATCTTTGCCCTGCTTCTCCATGAAGGAAGCGCACATCGCGCCGCCAAAGACAGTTTGGCAGACATCCCCTGGCTGAAGCGCTCCCTTGATTTTATGCAATTGCATTACATGGAAGGGATCAGCGTCAAGGAGATTGCGGAGGCGGCGGGGGTCCACCGGTCTTATTTTTCGGATATATTCAAAAAAATGATGGGGGAATCCCCTAACCGTTACTTATACCGGCTTAAAATGGAGAAGGCAGCCCTGCTGATTGCACGAAGGGATCGGAATATCACTGAGGTTGCTTATACGGTTGGCTATCCCAGCCTGTATTCGTTCTCGCGGGCTTATCGCAACTATTTTGGGCATTCACCGGGCAGCAAGCCGTAATGATGATGTCCCTTTTCCTCACTTGACACACCGCTTTCTCTATTAAGCGTTCGTTTGAAGCGCGTTATACTTATCTTCAGAACGATAACCGGGTTGAGGAAAGGAAGAATACGATGAAGAGCGATTTTATCATGCATCCCCCGCATCCTGAGACGGAATGGTCCGCATGTACGGGCTATTGTGCCTCTGCGGTACAAATAAAACCCAATCTGGATGTGCCTTTGAAAGATGCCAGTGTCTGCACAGGGCCGGATCAGTTGTACTATTTGACCGGGACGACGGATGGCGGCAAGGTGGAAATATGGACGTCCTCGGACCTGAAGGGTTGGACGGGGCCAACGGCTGTGTGGGATTTGGCGCAAGCGGGCACATGGCAACAAGCGAGCAAGGACTCTTCTGGGCTTTGTTCCCCGGAAATTCACGTCGCGAAGGGGACGTTCTGGATCACTTACGGGCTGCGCCAAGGAGGAACCGGCTTGCTGAAAAGCTTGTCCGCTACGGTGAAAGGCCCTTATCTTGACATGGGGCAAATGACAGCGGACGGGCATGATGCCTCTTTATTTGAGGATGAAGACGGGGCTGTCTACTGGGTTTACGGCAATGGCCGAATTGCCAAAATGAAAGAGGACATGACCGGTCTGGAGGAACTTCCCCGCATGGTGGAAGTGCAGCCTTGGAAGGTGGCGGGGCGAGAGGATCATCCCTCCTACACAGGCAATTTGCAGGTAGGCGCATACGGCGCTTTTTTATACAAACGGGATCGGTTGTACTATATGTTCTGCGCAGATCCGCTTGAAAGGATGGGGAGTGATGCCGTAGATACTTTTGTGGCGGTCAGCGAGTCGATCTAAGGTCCATATAGCCGGAGATATTTGGCAATCCCCCATGGCGGACAAGTCACCTTATTTACGGGGCTGGACGATCAGCTGTATGCCTCTTTTACGGGTTGCGGTAGCTATTCAGCAGTTGAGCACTATCCTGCCGTTGTCCCGATGACAATTGCAGGTCCAGGTTTCATTCGGCCGATCGAAGGCGTGGTGTTGGAAAAAGGGGCTGTCGGGAACCTTCAACCGGCCGGCGACTTGTTGATTCGCGATCCCCATATTAGCAAGGGACCGGATGGCATGTATTATTTGACGGGGACCTCCGATCAGCCACATGGGGATTTCTGGTATGAAAATAATCAGCTTCACGTGTGGCGCTCAACGGATCTGCGGGTGTGGAGTCATGTAGCCAAGGTATGGGATTTATCCGAGAATGGCACTTGGGAAAACAATATTTATGAGCATCCTTGTCTCTGGGCGCCGGAGATGATCTATCTGTATGGAACGTTCTGGATCACGTATTCGCTGCAAGGCGGCGGAACCGGCATGATCAAAAGCGTATCCGGCCAAGCGGAAGGCCCTTATATCGATATGGGTCGAATGACGAATACAGATATTGACTCCAGCTTGTTCCAGGATGATGACGGTCAAGTGTATTTTGTTTGGCAAGACGGTAAAATTGCCAGGATGAAGGCCAATATGACGGGCTTTGCCGAAGAGCCCCGCAAGCTGCTCTGTTCGGATGGTCAGCGTGTTGGCTATGAAGGGGCTTTTATCGTCAAATATAGAGGTAAGTATATTCTGGGTGCAGCGGAATGGAATGGCGATAAGCGGGTAGACGGCACGTACGATTTGATGTACGCCGTTGCAGATCACGTATATGGACCTTATGCCCCAAGGCGGCTGGCGGTTCCGCATGGCGGCCACGGCACGATGTTTATCGATCGCGAGGGCAGACTCCTGTCAACGTTGTTTGGGAATGACCGGACCGCTCCATTCCGCACACGTGTCGGCATTGTGCGGCTTCAAGTCCAAGCAGATCGCGAGGGGCTATGCATAGCGCCGTGCAGTGAGTAATATTAAAACATGAATCAAGCTCGAGATCGGGCTGGGTTCATGTTTTTTTCTTCGATAGCAGACATGGAAGGGGTTGCCGGTTTATGAAGTTGACTTCTGTAAGAAAGTGGATTTCACCTGCGGGAAGCATCCAAGGGAAGATTTTTGTAGCCTTCAGTTTGGTTACGCTCATTGGCATCTCTGCTGTGACGAGTATCGTCTATTTATACATGAGAGAAACGGTGAAGAATAATGCGATTACTTCCGTTATGGAAAGCATCCGCCAGGCGGACGAGTCTTTGAATATCCGATTGGAGGAAGTGAGCCGCTTAAATACGGTGGTCGCTACCAATAAAACGGTGCTGGATACACTGGAGAGCAAGACGGAGGAACCGAGCTACGAATGGTTTCAGGAGCAGAAGAGAATCGAGGAGTTTCTGTCTGCACTGATTGCTTACAAGCCGTACATTTCCCGAGCGGCCGTCATCG
This sequence comes from Paenibacillus aestuarii, assembly GCF_027789125.1. Lineage (GTDB taxonomy): Bacteria > Bacillota > Bacilli > Paenibacillales > NBRC-103111 > Paenibacillus_E > Paenibacillus_E aestuarii. Next base: position 89,311 of record NZ_JAQFVF010000026.1, read on the forward strand.
GCTTGAACGGGAAAGTGTTTTTCGTCGGCGCCCCTTGGCTGGACAAGACCGTTTTACACACACCGATGATGGAGGATTTGCTGCAAAATGGTTCCGGTCATGCTTATTTCCATCAAACCGGATTCAATAATTCCATTGTGACCGGACGCGAACTCCGCTATAACCGGCAGTTAATCGGGCTGGTGATGTTCGATCTGAATGACGAATTCATTAAGCGCATCTATGACGTCAAACCTACATCAGACAGCATGCTGTACGTGGTGGACAGAAAAAATGAATTTATTTATGAACCGCAATCCAGCGTTCTGAAAAAGGAGCAGGTCACCCAGCTCAATCAGGAGTTGAGCGGTACTCATGGTGCCGTTGAAAAAGTGATCGACCAGAAATCTTACCTCGTCGTCACGCGGGAATCCGACAGTACGGGCTGGTCTACGGTAGCCTTCGTGCCGATGAAGTCGTTATTAACGGAGACGGCGCGGATCCGTAATGTGCTGGCGACCGTAGCTATCATCGTGTTTATGATTATTGTCATCGGCACGCTGCAGGTTTCTTCAAGGATCACAAGAAATATTCGCCGGCTGAGGTCGATGATGATGCATGTCATGGAAGGCAATATGACGCTGCCGGCGGTGGAAATTCGTTCCAAGGATGAAATTGGCCAGCTTTATCAGGTTTTCAAAAGCATGGTTGATGAGTTAAAGCGCTTGCTTGAGGGCATCGTAGCGACAGAGAAGGAGAAGCGGGAAGCGGAGCTGGCGGTGTTGCAGGCGCAAATCCGGCCGCATTTTCTATATAATACACTGAATACAGTCAAATACTTGGCGAAGCTTAATGGGGTACCGAATATCGTTGAAGTTTCTGAATCTTTAATCGAGCTTATGCGTGGTGTATTAGGAAATACCAATGAGTTTCTCACCTTACAAGAAGAACTGCAGTACGTGCGAAGTTACGTAACGATCGAGAAATACAAATATGTCAAACCGATTCTGGTGAATATCGAAGTCGAACATGAAGGGCTTTTACAGGTCAGCGTACTGAAGTTAATGCTTCAACCGCTTGTGGAAAACGCTATCGTCCATGGCCTATCTTCCGCAGAGCATGAGGGTGTGATGCGAGTTCGCATCTACAAAGAGCATAATGAACTGCGCATCGAGGTCAGAGATAACGGCAAAGGGATGTCCCAGGAACAGATTGACGCGCTGTTTGAAGTAAATAAAGTGCAAGCGTATACACGCTTTAGCGGCATGGGGGTTCGCAACGTGCATGAGCGCATCGTTCGCTTATTCGGGGAGCCTTACGGCGTCTTTGTTTATAGTGAGCCTGACAGCTACACCATGGTCCTGATCAGGTTCCCGCTGCTGCCGGGTACGGATGCAATCCATCAGGAGGGATGAGACATGTTTCGCGTATTGTTAGTGGATGATGACGCTTTGGCCAGACACGATGTGAAGAGTATGGTGGACTGGGAAAAGATGGGGTTTACCTTATGCGGCGAAGCGCATAACGGGGCTATGGCACTGTCCATGATGGAACAACAGCCTCCGCATATCGCGATTGTAGATGTGAGCATGCCGGTCATGAATGGGGTCGAATTGAGCCGAAGAATGAAGGAAAGTTTTCCGCAAGTGAAGATGATCATGCTGAGCAGTTTTGACGATTACGACTACGTGCGGACTTGTCTGATGAACGGGGCGATGGATTATTTGCTCAAGCATCGCTTGAACACGAGTGCGCTGCTCACGCTTTTGAATAAAGCGGTACAACAATTACAGCATGAAGAACGGGAACAAGAAGTGCGAAGCGCGCAAAGCAAAATGATTGAACGACTCAGCCCGGTGATTCTTCGTGAGCATGTGGCGAATTTGGCTAGAGATGTGCATGGAGCGGGCGAAGCTTTGCAGGCTTATGCACGGGATAACGATCTTTATCCACTCGCCTTAACGTACGTAACAGCAGTGATACAAATCGTACCTTTCCTGTTATTGACAGAGTCTTTAACCGATGTCCAAAAAAACCGCTTCGTGCAGCAGGCTACGGAAGTGATGCAGATGGCCGTAGGTGACATTCACAAGAGGACAGTCGGCTATGTGGGGGAGGGGCGGTTTATGGTTCTGTTCGCTTCGGAGGATCGAAGCGAGCATGCGGTGACTACGCAAATCAATCAAGCGATGAGCGCGCTTGCCCATTCCCTCGAAAAATTCCTCAACCTGAAATGCGTCTTTGCCTTGGGCACGCTTTGTGGCAGCTTGCGGCTGGTTGGCGCTAGCTACGCCAAAGCGAACCAGGACGTGGACGGCATGCTGGATCAGGGACTGCATGCATCTTCCCGCAGGGATTCCCTATATATGGAAGAGCAGAAGCAGCTGCTGCTATTCCTGGAGCAGTTGGATCTAGAGCGAATGCACCAACTCATTGCCTCCGTCTTTGCTGATCTGCGCAGCCAGCCGGTTTACGCCAATCCGGTACAAGCGATTGTGAGCCAAATGCTGCAGCTTGTGGACATGACCTGGCAGCGGTATCATCCGCAAGCTTCGTTAGCCGATTATGAGCATGCGCCCGCGAGAAACGAGCTTGGACGAGTGGAAAGCGTTGCCGAGCTGGAAGGATGGCTGCTAGCTTACTATGCGCGTATGGTTGAAGCGATCAAGCAGCAACAGCAGCATACAGGAGGCTCGTCTTCAAAGCTTTCGCGCCATATCACGAAAGCAGTGCAATTCATTGCGGACCATTATGCCGCTAATATTTCATTGGACACGACGGCGAACGCCTTGAATTTGAACCCCTCTTATTTGAGCAGATTGTTCAAAGAGGAGACGCAAATGACGTTTACGGAGTATTTGAATCGGGTGCGCATTAAAAAGAGCTCCATGCTGATGGAATCGTCTTCCTATGCCTTGAAACAGATCAGCAGTGAGGTCGGTTTTGTCAGTTACACGTATTTCTTCAAAGTGTTTAAAAGCATAACCGGCATGACGCCCCAGGCGTACATGGATCAGCTGAAACAGTCAAAATAGTAGAATGGAAAGTCATAAATGTTGAATCTGCCCTAAGAAATATTTCACTATACTTAAATCAACCCATAGAAAACGCTTTCTTACCGGGTGAAAACAACGACTTGAACGGAGGAACAAAAGAATGAAAAGAAAATGGGGGACGGCACTGCTGAGCGCCGTTGTAGTGTCCAGTTTAACACTGAGCGCCTGCAGCTCGAATACAGCGAATACGGCGAGTACGGCGAAAGAGGGAAATAACCAAGCGAAGGATACGAAAAGCGTGTCTTCCGATGGATTTCCCATCGTCAAGGATCCGATCAAGCTGAAGATGTTCACAAGAATTGCGCCAACCAATGGGCCGTTCAAGGATATGCCTGTGTTCCAGGACTATGAAAAAATGAGCAATGTTCAAGTTGAATTTATCGAAGCGCCTACGGATGGCTTTAATGAGAAGAAGAACTTGTTGTTTGCTTCCAATGAGCTTCCTGACGCTATGTATCGCTCAGGTCTTACACCTTTAGAGGCGATTCGCTACGGTTCCGCAGGTCAACTCATTCCGCTTGAGAAGCTGATTGATGCGTACGCGCCAAATTTGAAAAAGTTAATGGAAACGTATCCAGAGATTCGTTCCGCCATTACAACACCTGAAGGCCACATCTATGCCTTGCCGGGTATCGTAACTGTCAACGCTGCCAAAACGGATAAGCGCTGGATGAATCAAGCATGGCTGAAGAAGCTGAATCTGAAGGAACCGCAAACGACGGATGAGCTTTACGAAGTGCTGAAAGCATTCCGGGATAAAGATCCGAATGGTAACGGCAAGCAAGATGAACTTCCGATGACGGCACGGAACGGTCTCAGCATCGTCCCGATCATGGCTGGATCATTTGGATTGGATTTTCAGTTGGGGTATAACATTAACCTGGAAAATGACAAAGTTAATATTTGGATGGGCAGCGATCGAAATAAAGAATTATTGATGTATTTAAATAAGCTGTATTCGGAGAAGCTGTTGGATCAAGAGCTGTTCACGCAGAAGGAAGCTCAATATCTGACGAAGCAAGGGACGGGAAATACCGGCTTCTTCTTCGATCAGACGAACAATCCGATGCTGGATACGAAGGTAGCCGATCAATATATCGGGATTGCTCCTGTCAAAGGACCGCATGGTGACCAATTGCAGTTAGCAGCGCCTGTGCCAAGGGATTTCGGCGCATTCGCCATCACCTCGGTGAACAAGTATCCGGAAGCGACGATGCGTTGGATCGATTATTTCTATGGAGACGAAGGCTCCACGCTGCTGCGCTTCGGCCGCAAAGGCGATAACTATGAGATTCGGGATGGCATTCCTTACTATACGGACGCCTTCTTGGCGACAGGCAATCAATCCAAGATTACCCCGTACGCCGGAGGCGGCGCGCCGCATCTGATCAGTGAAAAGGTCGCTTCGTATATCAATCCGCCGCAAGTTCAAGAAGCGCAAAAGAAACTCGATCCTTATATGCAGAAGATTCGTTATGCGTCCCCTATGTTTGATGAGCAAACCGCTCAACAGATCAATGTGCTGCGTAATGATATTGATAAATATTACGAAGAGCAAAGTACCAAATTTATTGCCGGCGCCCTTAGCTTCGATAAATGGGGTGAATTCCAGGCTACGTTAAAGAAAATGAAAATTGATGAACTGCAGAAGCTGTATCAGGTCGCCTATGATAACCTCAAACAGCAAAAATAAGCGTCATGGACAGCTGGAGGGCTGCAGATGAACAAATTGGCAAATATGGCGAGTGCCTCGTCTTCAACCCAAACGAGGCGCTCCAGCCTCTTGAGAGCGATGAGCAGCCGCTATGATCTCTACTTGATGCTGCTCATTCCGATCCTATGGTACCTTGTCTTTCATTATGGACCTTTGTACGGGCTGCAAATTGCCTTCAAAAATTTCAGTCCTGCCAAAGGGATCACCGGCAGCGCATGGGTGGGGCTGGATCATTTCAAGCGATTCATAGAATCGTATTATTTCTGGAGACTTCTCTGGAACACAGTTTCCATTAACTTATTCTCTTTATTGTTTGCTTTTCCAATACCGATCTTGCTGGCAGTACTCGTGACTGAAATCCGTAACAAGGCGTTCAGTAAAATTGTGCAAAACATTACGTATATCCCCCATTTCATTTCCATCGTCGTTATGGTCGGGATGCTGATGTTGTTTTTAGCTCCGCGAGGGGGCCCGGTGAACACGATTATTGAAGCATTTGGCGGAGAACCGGTACGGTTTTTCGATTCTGCGGCATGGTTCAAGCCGATTTTCATCAGTTCTAACATTTGGCAAAATATGGGCTGGCAGTCGATTATTTATATTGCAGCGCTAAGCGGAGTCAACCCGCAGCTGTACGAAGCGGCCAAGATGGATGGCGCTAGCCGATTACGGCGCATTTGGCACGTGTCCATTCCGGGGATCCTACCGGTTATCGTGATTTTGCTTATTCTCGATGTCGGACATTTCATGAACGTTGGGTTTGAGAAAATTTTACTCATGCAAAATAATTTGAATTTGGAATCCAGCGATGTCATTTCCACATTCGTCTACTCGTCAGGGATTTTAAAAGGGGAGTACAGCTATACGGCTGCGATCGGCTTGTTTAATTCCATCATCAACCTGGCGCTGCTATTGCTCGTGAATCGCTTTGCCCGTAAAAAGGCAGAAACAAGTTTATGGTGAGGAGGGAACAAGTCATGCAGCAGCTAACGCGCAAGAAAAGGAAGTCGGATGAAGTCATCTTCGATACCGTCGTTAACGCATTGGCGCTCCTTATCGTCGTCGTTGTCCTCTATCCGCTTATTTTTATCGTTAGCGCCTCCTTCAGTGATCCCGCACTGGTGCTGAATGGGGAAGTCGTCTTGCTGCCCAAACAGATTACGCTGGAGGCTTATCGGAACGTCATGCATAATGAGCAGATCTGGAACGGGTATGGAAATACTATTCTGTATACGGCTGTAGGCACGGCCATCAACCTGGTTATGACGACATTAGCAGCCTATCCGCTATCGCGACCTGATCTGCCGGGTCGGGGAATCATTATGTTTTTCGTTACACTTACGATGTTCTTCAGTGGGGGTCTCATTCCGTCTTATTTGCTCGTGAAAAATTTAGGGATGGTCGATACGATGTGGGCGCTAGTCATTCCCGGAGCGATTGCCACTTATAACTTGATTGTGATGAGAACTTATTTTCAATCCAGCATTCCTTGGGAGATTCAGGAAGCGGCTCATATCGATGGCTGCTCGAATTGGAAGCTGCTTACCCACGTCATTTTACCGTTATCGAAGCCTATTTTGGCGGTGATGGTTCTCTTTTATGCGGTCGGTCACTGGAATTCGTTCTTCAATGCTCTGATTTATATTCGCAGTAAGGATTTGTACCCGTTACAGCTTGTGCTGCGTGAAGTGCTGATGGTGAGCCAGGCGGATGCGGTGGACAGCAGTGTTGGGCTGGAATCCAAGATTCTGCTTGCTGAGAGTATCAAATATGTCGTGATAATTATTTCCAGCTTACCGGTGCTGCTGATGTATCCTTTTGTACAAAAGCATTTTGTGAAGGGCGTTATGATTGGTTCATTAAAAGGATAATGAATGGAAGGAAGCGTTGAATGCATGCAAGCAAGAGCCAAGATCCAGGTGAATACGAATCAAGTCGGTGCAGATCAAATAAATCCTTATGTATTCGGGCATTTTGTTGAGGATATCCGTGATCATATGGAGGCGATGTTAGCTTATCCGCTTGCGGATATGGATTTTGAGAGTACAGATGTGACCTATCGGGGACTTTCCGGGCGCTGGCGGCCTTATACGAATGGGAAAAGCACGCAATATGCGTTCGAACCTGCGGCTGCGCGTCATTCCGGCCATAGCCAGATGGTCCGTATCTATAGTGATGACGAAGCCTACGCTGGGATCCGTCAGGCCATTGCGGTGAAGCAGGATCTTAACGGCTATGAGCTGGCCCTCTATGCCAGAGCCTCCATCGAAATCAAGTTCGTGATGGCAGAGATTGTGGATTGGAAGAGCGAAGAAGTGCTGGGTTCCGCACGAATCGATATTCGAAGCCACAATTGGCAGCACTATGCGGCGCGAATACCGGTCAGCAGGTCTTGCGAGCAGGCGGAGTTTCGATTATATGTGCCTGCGGAGCATGAACGTTGGCGGGATCATGTATCCACGGGGATGCTATGGCTGGATCATCTCTCGCTGCTTCCTTCGGACAGTGAGGGCAATGTTCGCAAGGAAGTCATGGATATGACCCGGGACCTGAACCCCGGCATGATGCGGCTTGCAGGGAATTATATCAGTGCCTACCATTGGCAGCAGGCTATAGGGCCTGTATATGAGCGTCCTTGCGTGATCAATGAAGCATGGGGCGGCTGGACGAATAAATATTTTGGCACGGATGAGTTTATCCAGTTTTGCCGTGATTTGCAGGTAGAGCCGTTAATCTGTGTGAACGATGGTTCAGGCACACCGCAGGAAGCGGCGGATTGGGTTGAATATTGTAATGGCGGTGCGGATACGCCAATGGGAAAACTACGAGCTGCCAATGGGCACCCTGAACCATACGGGGTGAAGTACTGGGAGATCGGCAACGAAGTCTGGGGAGCGTGGCAGGTCGGGCATTGCAATGCGGAGCAATTCGCAGTACGATACGTGCAATTTGCTCAAGCTATGAAGGCCATTGATCCTGAGATTAAGCTGCTCGCATGCGGACATGTTCAAATGGACTGGAATAAGCCGCTGCTGGAGATGGCTGCAGAGCACATCGATTATTTAACGTTACATTTGTATCACGGGTACAATCGCTTTGGGATGAATGAGAGTACGCCGAAAGTAGAGCGTTACAAAGCGATGCTCTCATATCCGGAATGGACAAGGGAAACCGTAGGCCAATTGCGAGAGCTCTTCCGTTCGACGAGTAGATATGCTCATCTGAAATTGGCGATCACGGAATACAATACGATGTATTATCCGAACACGATCCGTAAAAAGCTCCCCAATGAACATACCCTTGAAGCGGCAGCTGCCAATGCAGCGAATTTGAACGAATTTATTCGCAATAGCGATTTGATTGAGATCGGCAGCTTCTCCGATTTGGTCAACGGCTGGCTTGGCGGCTGTATTCGAGTCGGGGATTACTATGCGGATCAGTTTAGAGGGAAGTCATCGGGCAGGACCGGGCACGCCTTAACCGTTTATGGCACGCCGACTTATTATGTGATGAACATGTATGCCAATAGGGACGTGAGCTATGTGGTGCAAAGCCGTACCGAATGCGGCAGCTTCAAGGTCAACAGCCTGGTGCCAATAGCGCCGCAGTTGGAAGACCTGCCAAATTTGGACGTCGTGGCTTGTATCAATGATGGTGGAGATAAGCTAACCGTATTTATGGTGAATCGCAGCCTCGAAGATACGATAACTGAAGTAGAACTGGGCGAATTTGCCGAGTCGGGTACGGCTCATCTTGTGGAGTTGACAGCGGACCATTATGAATGCATCAATAACGTGCAGCACCCGAATTCCGTCGTTTGTCAAAGTCATGAGGTATCCTTCTTAAGCGCTGTTGTGAGCTGTCAGTTAAAGGGGTCGTCGGTCTATGTATTGGAAGTCACTCGCGATCGGGCATAAAGGATAATAGCATGCTGCGAATGAAGAGGAATTGGATCGTTTTATTGGCGGCGTCTGTTCTGATTTCCGCGATTTTGCTCATACAGCCGAAGCTCGGGGGAAACAAAGTAACGGATAGGGGGGAGCCGGTTTTGCGCCAGACGTATCAGAACCCGTTCACATTAGACCAGCAATGGGAAGATTATGGCATCGGCGATCCCTATGTGCTGCGTTATAATGGGAAGTATTACCTTTACTGCAGCACAAAGGATCGGCGAATCGGGATTAAAGCCTGGAGTTCCGACGATCTTGTGAATTGGCGCTATGAGGGTTTAGTGACGGAGGAGCCTGTCAGCGAGGGTGCTTATGCGCCGGAAGTTGTATATGGGAACGGCTCGTTCTACATGTACACATCGCCGGCGGGCAAAGGACATTACGTGCTGCAAAGCGACAAGCCGACGGGGCCGTTCGTGAAGAAAACGGATAATCTCGGCCTCACGATTGATGGTTCTGTTTTTATTGACGACGATGATCAATGGTATTTCACCCATGCCAAATTTGGCGGCATTATGGCGAGCCTGATGTCCGATCCGTATACAATCGGAGAGGATAAGCAGCTAAACGCCTCCCTCGGGCATTGGACGGAAGGCTCGATGATCATCAAGCGGAATGGGCGTTATTTCATCACCTACACGGGCAATCACGTTTTTAGCAAAGGGTACCGCGTCAATTACGGGGTCAACCATGAATCCCCGCTAGGCACGTATGCCATTCCGGAGAATAACCCGATCCTTATTTCCACTGCCAACGACTTCAATGGTCTTGGACACAGTGCGACGGTTATGGGACCGGATATGGACTCCTATTATATCGTCTACCATAATCTGGTCGGACGTTCGGCGGAGGGGCCTCCGGTGCGAAAGCTGAACATGGACCGACTTGTTTTCAATGGTGATAAAATGTCCGTTCTCGGGCCGACGCACGGGACTCCTCAGGAAGCGCCAAGGATGCCGGAATTCCGCGACGTTCCTGGCGCTGCGCCATCCGGCGAAAAGTGGGAGGCTGGGAGTCAAGCAGGGGGCGGCGAAACGCTGCTAACGCGAACACGCACGGGGGGCTTCTACACGGCCGAGTACAATTTCAGCTTCAATGGTGCTGTGGAAAAGGTCGGGCAGACCTCTTCGATGTATGCCATATTTGCCTATGAAGATGCGGATAATTACCGCATGGCCCGTGTGAATGGAGCAACGATGGAGCTCTCGCTGATCGATCGCGTGAATGGCGCCGAGTCGGTTGTGGTGACGAAGCCGTTGCCCAAGGGGACGGATCTGACGAAGCTCCATACGATCCGTGTTGAGTCAGGCAGCACCGCTACGAGCCTCTATTGGGATGGGCTGCATAAGCTGGAGCAAACCGGGATGGCCGGGAAAGCTGGACGCATCGGATATGGATGGGCGAAAGGGGTGAAACCGGAGCTGCACTATACCGCCTTTTCGAATGAGGCCAACGGCAGCAGTGATAGGGAGGCCATTAAACCGCTGCCCGGGATGTTAGAAGCTGTGCATGGCGTTCGTGAAGGCAACCCTGACATCCGAGCGGGAATAACACCGGATGGCAGTGATGCCGTAGCGTTGTCGAACAAGGGCGACGGTCTCTCTTTTCCGGTAAATCTTCGTGAAGACGGCAGCTATCTGCTCTCGGTGCAGGCGGCCAAATCGTCAGCTGGATCGACCGTGGTGATCGAGACGAACGGGACGACCAGGGAAGTCAAGCTGGACGCTTCATTATTCGCCGGCGATGCGGAGTGGACGAAAGTCCCGCTCGGTGAGTTCACGCTGAAGCAAGGGCCGCAGTGGCTATCCCTGCGCCGAGGGAAAGGCGAGGTCGCGCTACGATACGTCGAAGCGAATCTGGCCGTTCCGTTCAAGGAACCGCTGATCATCAAGCCGAACGCTGTCGGCCTTATCAATCGATTCGGTGGCGATTCCCGTTGGGCTGATTACAACGTAAGCTTTGATGTGACGCTGAAAGAAACGACGACGGAAGAGGCCGGCGTACTCCTGCGGACGACGAACGAGTCCGACTTCCGCGATCAAGTGAAAGATGCGTTCATGGGTTACGCGCTTGCCTTCCATCCGGGCAGCGTCACACTAAGGCGGGTAAGCTACGAACATACAGTGGACGAGGCAACGGCCTCTCTGAGGTTTGAGCCGGGCCAGACACGCAGGGTGACCGTAAAGCTGAGGGGGGCGTCCATTGCGTTATTCATAGGCGATGATAGCGAGCCTATCTTAAGATGGACGGATCCGAATGCGTTTCTTCTTGGCCGAGTCGGTCTGAGTGGTGTATCGACGGCCTGGACGATTTCACCGTTGTCGCTCACGGGCAGTACATAGTCGAAAAGTATTTCCGCAATCGACTCTTCGTGAAGAAACCGAATGTCGAGGGCGTATTTTTCCCGGCATTTGGTGCAGAGTGGGAACTGAAATGGGCGAGTGTGGAATAAGTGGAATAAGCGAAGAGGCGGCCCACATCAGTTACAAGTCAAATAAAAGAGTAGGACCGAACAACCTGGTGCGGGTGGGCGGTCCTACTTTTTTTCTCACTTATCGAATAGCTTTACGATAATCCCCCGGCGTCACGCCTTCATACCGTTTGAAAAAGCGGATAAAGCTGTTCACGTTGTTATAGCCTACTTTCGAAGCAATATCCAAAATCGTTTGCTCTGTTTCCATCAGCATCACCTTGCTGACCTCAAGCCGTTTAATCGTTAAATATTCAAGCATCGTTTTGCCGGTTTCCTGCTTAAACAGTCGGCTCGCATAAGCAGAATTCAAGCTTACCTGCTCGGCGATCATCTCCACGGATAGATCCTGATTGTAATTCGCATCCATATACGTGACGATCGTATCGATATACGTATTCTTCTTCGGCTGCTGCTGCTCTAATGCATGATGAATCGTGACGATCAATCCGCATATCCATTCATGAATCGCTTGAATCGTTTCTTTGGATGCAAGCTCACGAAACAAGTTGTGATTTTTGCCGAAAATCGTCTCCGTATGTCCTTGAAAATGATGCAAATTCCCCAGGAGATCCTCCACAATGAGGTTGTACGTCCGCCAAATAACCTCCTCACTTAGCTTTGGTCGAGATTTCATCTCTACATACAGCTCTTCCAGAATGCCGAGAGCTTCTTTGAGTTGACCTGCTTTCAGGAAGTTATACAGGTGGTTCGTAAAATGAGGAGGCAGATAGAAGTCCTCCTCCACTTCCTGAAGCAAATCCTCGTAACATAACACCGTATTGGTTCCGGCTATGAATTTGGAGCGAATCACTTCGCTTGCTTCTTTGTAGGAGTAAGGGACCTCCATGATTTGCGGATAGGGTCGCCCGATCCCGATGGTGACAGAAATTTTCAATAAGCGGTTGATTACATCCTTAATCTGCTCGCCGATCACCGCAAGCTCGTGCTTCATTTGCTGTGGATCCCCGTCCATATTAATCAATAGCGCGAGTTGATGTTCATCCGATTCCGCTGCAAGCGAGATCCGATTGCTTGCAGCGATCTCTTCGGCAATATTGACCATGGCATATTTATACAAATTTTGGTCGACGGCGGAGTAACTAGTCGCCAGCATGTTGTATTCATCGATTTCAATAAGGACGATGACGTGCTGCGAGAATGGAAACTGAAGATGTAAAAATTCCAGCTTGCTGTTAATTTCATCGACACTGTTATACTTATGATGAATCAATGATAACAAAAACCGTTCGCGCAAAACAGGCAAATTGAGGTGAAACTGTTGTTCCCAGGTTTCATTTTTACGAAAGACATGGTCAAGAATGTGGGAAATCGTTTCAAGCTCGTTCTTTGGCGCGAGGGGCAGCTTGGTTGCATCGTCGCTTTTTTTATTATAAGGAAGCGTTTTCTTAAGCAGGTGTTGAATAGGACTGGCCATTTTTAAAGACATAAAATAGGACAAAATAAGCCCCAATAAGACTAAAACGGTAAAGGCTGCCCAAGCAACGGTGCGAATATAGGAAAGCTTGGAGAACAAATATTGCAAAGGCGTTTCTGTCACGATTGTCCAATGGTTATGCAATGTTTTCACATACGTAATAAGAATCCGTTCACCCTTCTGGTTGACGATGCAGTACCCGATGCTGGAAAGGGCATTGCTGCTCTCCGTGAACAAATGCTGGACATGCTCCGGCTGCAGATCAGCAGCGGTAGAGGCGGAGATGACGTTGCTCTGCGGGTCCAGAATATAAGTGGCGGTGTGCGGATTGCCTTCCATCATTTGAAGTAAGCCGCTCAGCATGGATTCGTGGATGTGTACGGCGAGCAAGCCTTGAACTTCGCTGCGCTGAACAGGCACCTTCAAGACATACGTTACAATTTTATCCAGATCAATACCGTTGGCTTGGCGCGAGCTTAACCAGAAGCCCATTTCTTTGGACGCCAGTCCTTCTTGAACCCAAATATCCGGCATGCTTGACGTATAAGGGCGTGTATAGCCGTTGGAGGCAATGATTAGGTTGGTATCTTTGGCATAAAAATCGATCGACTGAATCGCCTCATTGGCGGAAGAAGCGGTTTTTAAAATATCGCGCGTTTCATTGAGCAGAAACTGGTTCGCTGAATCGTTCAAATAGCTGGCAATCCGGCCGTCGAGTCCGATACGAATCGCAATCGATTGCATCTCTGAGATAGCGTTCTCAATAGAAGCGTTCTTCTGTTTGGACGCATGGATCGTCGCTTGGCTCAATTCATCTTCAAGCGTAGAGACGGTGAAGTTATAAGAAGCATAACTTAACGCAATCAGCGGTAAAAGGATGACGAGAAAATAAGAAATGAAATAAGTCCAAAATACGTTTGGCAGTTCCTTCATGGAGGACTGGAGCTTCGCAAAAGCAAACAATATGTTCACCCGTTTCATTGAAAGTATTCATATTATGACATAAATGAGGGCGTTAATGTAGGCTTGGCGGCCTAAATGAAGCTAAAATAGACCTAAATGTCAGAAATTAATGAGCAATGTTAGGACTTGTTGATACGTAAAGTCATGATTTTTAAGCTTTCGTAGCACATTGAAGATATACGCATGAACGGCGGACATCGATAATGAATGTGTGAACGGAACATGACAATGGGCTTTGACAAAAAGGGAGGAACACAACAATGAAGATGAAAAAGACGGCATATCTAACGCTATCCGCCGTATTGCTGGTCGGTGCGCTGACCGCATGCGGATCCAACTCGGACAAATCTCAAGAAGCAAGTGCAACAGCGGATGCAGGAAAAAGCGGTGATCCGATAAAATTAACGTTTGCGTCATGGAGTATTAGTGAAGCGGCAACCAAAGGCGCTTTGGAAGAAATGGTGAAAAATTACGAAGCAAAAAATCCAAATGTCAAAATCGAGTTTGTAGGCATTCCTTTCTCCGATATCAAACAGCAAACATTCGTCATGGCGTCGACCGGCAATGCTCCGGATATTATTCAAACATTTCCGGCTTGGTTCGGCTCTTATGCTGCTTCCGATATTATTACGCCTCTCGATGATCTCATGGGCAAGGCGTATGTGGATGATTTAATGCCGAGCTTCAAGGAGGACTTTTCCTACAACGGCAAGTTGATGGGCGTGCCTTGGGCACCTACGCCATACATTCTCTACTATAATAAGGAAATCTTCAAAAAAGCGGGGCTGCCGGACAAAGCGCCTGCAACGATGGATGAGCTGCTGAAGGATGCCAAACTCATTTCTAACCTGAAAACAGATAGCGGTCAAAAAATTTACGGCTTCGGCGAACCAACCGATAAGCTGGCTATTAACGGTGAGATTGCCATGCGGAATCTGTACAGCTTTGGCGGCTCCATTCTTGGAAGTGACGGCAAAGTGAATGCGAATACGCCACAGATGGTCAGTACGCTCAACTACTATAAAGGTTTGGTGAAGGATGGCGTCGGTCCGTCCGGCGCGAAGCTGAAAGATCTTCGCAATCTATTCTCGATCGGCCAGCTAGGCATGTATGTAGACGGCAATTATGGCAAAGCTGTGTTCCGTAATTTGAGTGGAAAAGGCGAAGCGTTTGACCAAGTCTGGGGAGCGGCACCGATCCCTGCAGGAGCAACCGGCAAAAGCGTGTCCATCGGCGAAGCGCACGGTTTGGTCATTTCCGCTGACTCCAAGCACAAGCAAGCTGCTGCCGATTTCATTAAATATTTGACAGATAAAGATGCGATCTCCATTTATCACAAACAAAATGACGTCATCTCTGCGCGCAAATCGTTGAGCTCCATGTTCACGGAAAGCGAATTTGATAAAGTGCTGATGCAACAAATGAACAACATTCAACCGCTGCCAAAAAATCACCCGGGCATGGAACAAGCCTACATCGATATGGCCGATGCGCTGCTGAAAGTCTCGACCGACACCGCTACGCCGGAGAAAGCTGCGGAGGAGCTTGATGCGAAGTTAAAAACATCCTTGAAATAAACATAAATGGCCGGTGGGAAATCCCTTTCAGGGATTTTTTCGCTACCGGATAGGAGTGAACCTAGATGAGAGGAAGAAGGCTTTCCGAACTGGCGAAAGACCGTATATTTTTACTTGTGCTGATTATACCGGCGGTCGTCATGCTCCTTTTCACGATCGGCATTCCGATTGTGAAATCGATTTCGATGAGCTTTTTCAAAGTGTCGCTGCTGAGCATGAAGAGTCAGCCGTGGAACAACTTTGCCAACTACAAAGAAATATTGCAGGACGGAGAATTTTTCTCAGCCCTTTTCGTGACCTTAAAGTATGTACTTTGCATCGTCAGTATCCAGTTTGTGCTGGGTGTGTCGCTGGCGCTTATTCTGAACAGCTCGATCCGTTTTAAAAAGTTTTTCCGCACCCTCATCCTCATTCCGTGGATCGTGCCGACCATCGTTTCGGCGCTGCTCTGGATGTGGCTATTCCAGCCGCAATACGGCTTGATGAACTATGTGCTGCAGCAGCTTCACATCATCGACAAGCCCCAGGAATGGTTAACGAACATGGATCTCGCTCTGCCGGCCGTGATTGTAACGGCACTCTGGCGTCAACTACCGTTTATGAGTACGATGCTGCTCGCAGGCATGCAGGGCATCTCCGAAGACATGTACGAGGCGGCGCGAATTGACGGCGCGAACCGCAGGCAGATCTTATTTAACATTACGCTGCCATTGCTAAAAAACAACATCAAGACGATTACGTTAATTTCGATCATCGAAAACTTCAAAATGTTCCCGCTCTTCTGGATTATGACTGGCGGGGGACCGCTGAACAAGACGACAACACTGGCGATTTACAGCTATAAAGCAGCTTTCGTCCAGATGAATTTAGGGAAGGGTGCAGCAATAGGCGCGCTATGGCTCATTATTATGGTGCTCATTTCCAGCCTTTATAACAAGCTGTTTGCTTTGGGAGAAGATGCACCGGCACCTGGAAAGGGGAAGAAGAAACATGCACAAATCAGCTCCATTACATCGAAGCAAGCTGGCTAATCTCGGACCGTATGCCGGATTGCTGCTTTTCGTTCTCTTCCTTATCTTTCCGCTGTACTGGATGTTTGTGACTTCGTTCAAAGACAATTCCGTGCTGTTCCGGATTCCGCCGGAATGGATACCGAATAAGCCTGTCCTTGAGCATTATATCAAGCTCTTTGCTGACAATTACTTCGTTATTTATTACCGCAACAGCTTGCTGGTCAGCGGCTGCACGACATTGATTACGCTGCTTGTAGCCATGTTTGCCGGCTACGGCTTTTCCAGGTTCCATTTTAAATTTAAAAATGCACTCATGTTCGCCATCTTATCCACGCAGATGCTGCCGGTCGTTTCGCTCCTGATCGCGCTTTATGCGATGTACAAATCGTATGGCCTGCTTAACACGCATGCAGGTTTAGTTATTGCATTAACAACAGCTTCGCTGCCATTCTCAATCTGGATGATTAAAGTATTTTTTGATAACATTCCGCTTTCGCTCGAAGAAGCCGCCAAGATCGATGGCTGCAGCCGGTTCGGCATTCTGTTCCGCATTATATTTCCGCTGTCAAAGCCGGGGATATTCTCCGTAGGCATCTATACGTTCATTCTTTCGTGGGACGATTTGCTATATTCATTAACCCTCATAAATAAGGATAACTTGCGTACGCTAAATCCAGGTATATCGATCCGGTATATGGGAGAAGTGGCCTATGACTGGGCCAATATCATGACGGTGTGCGTGACGGCGACGATTCCGATTGTTATTTTGTTCTTGTTTTTTCAAAAGTATATGGTGGCTGGTTTGACAGCCGGTGCTGTCAAAGAGTAAGCCGCAGCTTGAAGTGCTCCCGTTATCCTGCTTGCGGGCTTTAACGGGAAATATGGAGCTCGAATCAAGGGAGCAGGTGCATCGTCCGCAGCTGTTCCCTTTTTGTCATGAAGCTGCAACAAATAAAAGGATTTCACGGCACGCTTGTCTAATTCCTTTAATTGCAAATATATATGCCTAGGAGGAAGAATGGAAACTCAACTGAATTATAACGAAGTATTCGCTAATTCTTTTAAGTACGCTCCCATAGGTATGGCAGTAGCATCAAAGGATGGAAAGTGGTTGGAGGTCAATGAAGCGTTTTGTCAAATTATGGGTTTTGTGGAGTCGGAACTGTTGAACATGACCTATCAGGACATCACACATCCTGATGATTTAAACATGTCTATGAACGTCATAGACCAATTACTAGGCGATAAACTGGAATCGTATCAAATGGAGAAAAGATATATTCATAAAAGCGGTTATATGATAAAGGCGTTGTTAGTGTTGTCTATCGTCAGAGATGAGCGAAGACAGCCTCTTTTTTTTATTGCCCAAATCAAAGAGACGACATGCAGTAATTTCGCTAAAAATGAACTTAAAATAAAAGCCACGCAATTGGCCTCTTTTATCGAACATAATGCGGATGCGATTTGGATGATGGATTGTGAGGATACCATTTTAGCGGTGAATCCGGCGTTTGAAACGCTGTTTGGCTGGTCTGCCGACGAAATTAAAGGCGAGAAGCTGCCTATGATTCCTGATTTCCTGCAGGCAGCGATGGAACAGACCCATCAACGCATCAAAGCAGGGGAAACCATTGTCGGTTTTGAAACCATCCGCCAGCGAAAAGATGGCCAGCTGCTTGATGTAGAGGCGACTCTGTCCCCACTCCGCGACCATGATGGAACGATCCTCGGGATTACCGGGATCTGTCGTGATGTAACGGCGAGAAAGCGGGCGGAACAAGAGCTTCATGCCAAAACCCAACAGTTAGAATCCTTCATAGAAAATAATGCGGATGCGATTTGGATGATTAATAACGAAGGTATTATTTTAGAAGTGAATCCGGCGTTTGAAACGCTGTTTGGCTGGTCTGCTGAGGAAATTAAAGGTAAGAGGTTACCTATGATTCCCGATTCCCTGCAGGAAGCGATGGAACGAACTCATCAACGCATCCAAGAGGGAGAAACCATTGTCGGCTTTGCAACCGTCCGCCAGCGCAAAGACGGCCAGCTGCTTGATGTCGAAGCGACGCTTTCCCCACTTCGGGACCATCATGGGACGATTATTGGAATTACGGGGATCTGTCGGGACGTCACAGCCAGAAAACGTGCGACACAGGAGCTTCGTGCTAAAACCCAACAGTTGGAATCCTTTATCGAAAATAATGCCGATACCATTATCGTTTTTAACAATGATTGCCAGGTCCAAAGAGTTAATTTAGCATTTGAGAAGGTTTTTGGATGGAAGAAAGAAGAAGTGCTTGGCCTGGACATCCATAACCTTCCTATCATTCCTGCTGAAGGCATTGAAGAAATGAAACGTAGGTATGACAAAGTATCACAAGGCCAATCCATCGTCGGCATTGAAACGGTGCGCAAACGAAAAAACGGAGAGTCTGTTTTCGTCATTTTGACGGCTTCACCTACCCATGACAGTAAAGGCAACCAGAACGGCTGGGCAGTGACTATGCGGGATATCACCGGTTGGAAAATGGCACAAGAACATATGAACAATTCGGAGAAGTTATCTGTCGCCGGACAATTGGCAGCCGGAATCGCTCATGAGATCCGAAATCCGATTACTTCTATTAAAGGTTTTATCCAACTGATGAAATCAGGATTTGGGGAGAAACAAAAGTATTTCGACATCATGGCTTCCGAAATCAATAGAATTGAAATGATACTTAGTGAGTTATTAATTCTTGCCAAACCGCAATCCGTGAAGTATGAGAAAAAAGACATCTGTGTGCTGCTTCATCAAGTGATCACGCTATTAGACACACAAGCCATCCTTAATAATGTGCAGTTTAAAACAGAATTTACCCCGGGTTCTGCCCAGATCTACTGTGATGAAAATCAATTGAAGCAGGTGTTTATTAACTTTATTAAAAATGCAATCGAAGCAATGCCTAAAGGTGGGGAAATCAGAATTCAAATCAGCAACGATGAGAATCAACAATTGCGGATTCGACTCATCGATGAAGGGTGCGGCATTCCGAAAGACGTCCTTTCGAAGTTAGGGCAACCTTTCTATACAACCAAAGAAAAAGGAACTGGATTAGGCTTTATGGTGAGTAAAAAAATTATCGAAAATCACGCCGGTCACATTCATGTTGAAAGTGAAGTGAACCAAGGAACTAAAATTGAAATCACTTTGCCCGTGTTAGGTTAGTGGCATGTTCCGGGAGAGCAATCAACGGCAGCTGCACCCGCATTGACTAGAAGCACTATTTTACAAAACCAATAAGTACAGGCAGTACAAGAAATGAACCTAATGTGGTCCATAAGATGCATTTCGATACCAATTTGGGTGAAGCATTGAATCTCTCTGCTAAGACGACCGCATTCACGGCAACAGGCATGGAAGATAGAATGAAGAGCACCGCATATAGAATGCCTTGTACGTGCAAGACAAACAAGCAAAAACAAGCGATCAATGGGGAAATCACCATGCGAATGGTAAGACCCGTCCAAAAGCCGGCGTTGACTTGTCGGTCCAGTTCAGCATTTTTTACACCTATCATTTGTGCACCCAGTATAGCCAAGACGACTGGAGAGTATGCTCCTGCGACCATGGCTACGCCCGTTTGAATGCCAGCGGGGAGATGCAGGTCAAATAACCGCAATAGTGCAGCTAGTATGGCCATATAGATAGCAGGCAGTGAGAACACGGATTTCACCGCATTTTGGAAGGAAAACTGTGAGCGTGCCGCAAAATAGACGCCAATTGTATTCACGATTACCATTTGGATGACGACGTAAATGGAGGCTTTATCCAATCCCAGCTTACCTAAAGCAAGGAGCACAAGCGGAAGACCGTAGTTCACACTATTGGTCAAGGTCGAGATTAGCGTAAGGCCGGCTTGCTCAGGAGCAGGCAGTTTGAGGAGTTTGGCAGCCACAGTGGCGACGGACCATAGCAAGATCAGATTCAGCAAGCAAAAGCCGACCGTCAAATAGACGTCATCATAGGAAATCTGCGCTGTCGTTAAAGTTTCCAAGATGATGGCCGGGCTTAAAAAATACAAGTAGAGTGTAGTTAAAGGCTTGGTTTCCATATTCGTGAAGCGTTTTAATAGAGCACCTGCAATGACAGGAATAGAAAGCGGTACAATGACTTCAAAAAGCGTACCCAACACCGTCTGAATCATTTGGAAATTTCTCCTTTTATCTTAACTATAGCCTAATCGCAAAAAAGTTGTCTAAGACCAGAAATCAATTTGCTTGATAGATTCTGCCTATAAAATGAGCCAATTTCCGATTTTCATCGCATTGATTCTTTACGCCGTTTGTCACGCTTGTCTTTATTGTTGTGCTGCTGGGTGAAAAATTGACCTTGACGGACTGTCTTGCTTATCGAGAGTCATAAAGCTTAGATCATGGAGTATTGGACCCAGTCTCCTTGAACGCCACCCATGTTATCAAAAAACTTTTGCGCTCGTTTATTATCGGCAGCTGTGATCCAAGACATGTGCGTAAATTGATGCTCCTTAGTATACTTGTGACATTCCCGGAACAGTTGGGCTTCCACTTCAGTGTCCCGAAACGGCTCAAGAACAAAAAGGTCGTTCATTACTGTGTATTTATCTGCCTTCATCGTACTGAATGTAAAGTACAACGTAGCAAAACCAACTAAACGCCCATCTAATAATGCCACGAATTGTACACCTTCTTTTTTCTCGAAAAGCGTTTGAATCAACAAATGAAGTTTTTCAATGTCAGGTTGCGGTTTCTTATAAAAACCAACGATGTACGCATACATGAGCTCGGTTAAACCGTCCAAGTCATCGAATTCAGCATTTCTTATCAATAAAGACATTGTGCAGCCCTCCTCGTTATAATTACATAAATATACAATGTTATGAATTAAAATTCAATTCTAAATCAAAGAACGTCTCTGCTCGCATGATGCGGCGGAGACGTTCTTGTTTGTGTACCGGCGTAGCGGTTCATTTCGCTTCTCTAGCGATAATCTCCCTCAATTTCTTCTGAGAATGCCGGCGATAATAAATGGTCCATATAATGGCAGCGCCAATAAACCCATACATCACAAAATTGGAAAGCGCAAGGAATTGGGTAACGGTCAGCCGGTACACGAGGATTGTCCGCACCAGTGCTTCCCCGAGCAAGGCGATTCCCCAAACCGCCGTCATGAGCCGCATGACAAAGCGGAAGTATTGATATTTCCAATTCGCAGCAAATACCGCCGTTCGCTGGGGATCATTTCCAACAGTAAAGCGCATGGCAAAGTAAAAGATGAGCGGACGCGGCAAGAAGAGCGACCCTAGAAAGATAATACCCATAATCGCGGTTACGAATGATTCGCGAATTAAGAGAAGCTGCTCGCTTCCTCCCATCGTGATCATAAGCAGACCAAGGATAAAGCTGAATAACATAAAGACGGCAAAAACGTCAAGTTTGCGATGTTTCATTAAGCCGTATAAATTATCCAGAAGCGGGATAAGCGTTGCTATGGACAAAGCGCTAATACTCGTCATATGTGAGCGGAGCAGCTCATAAGCAAGAAGAGGCAGTGCGCCATTAATCAGCAGGGTCGTCACGATGCCTCGCACGATATCTTTTTTTGCAGCCGGTCTTACCGATGTTGGGGTGTTCATTAGCTATCATCCTCCAGTGATTTCTATTAAGCTTGATACTGTTCTTCCGTAAACATACCGTGAAAGCCGAAAGGTATATGGTGGGGCACAAGTGCTCTGCCCATTTCCTCCATGCTTTGTGCGTCGAGCAGCAAGAGGAAGGATTGTCCTTGCTTGCCGTCTAGCACGACTGAAAGCAGAACGCCTTCATCTTCCGCCGCAGCGTGAGGATGGGGGACGAAAACCGGTTCGCCGGGATAACAAGCGGATTCGCGCCAAATCTTCGATACCCCCGCATCGATATCAACCTTCACCAATTGGTTGGCGTATTTCTCCGGGTGGACCCGATTGGTTGAGATGCCATAGGCGTAGCGATAGGCACGCCCGCTATTGCTAGAATAGTTCACTGACGGCAAATCTATCGACTCCGGAGAAAGCGTCTCGTAGGACGCGTAAGTGGAATCAGTGGATAACCGGTATCTGCGAAATTGCACCGGATTTCTTTCATATGACTTGTCATTGGTTAATTCATCCACCTGTAAGGTGCCGACGATATTCGCATTGTTGGATGCACACACATCGAGAATCAATCCATCCTTGACCTCAAAGGCGTTGACATGATGGAAGGAGAAGAACGCCTCTGCTTCAAAGGTTTTTACTAGCTGCCCATCCGCTTTGCGAACGACATAAAACTTCGTGCCTTGCGATGGCTTCCATTGAAAATGATCAATAAACGGTTTGCCTCCGGCCATCAACTCAAGCGGATTGGCGACATACGGGTATTCTGCCAAAATCACATAGTTTTGCGTATTCGAAAAGCTATGAATATAAGCCGGCTCGGAGGTCGGTACCGCACACAGCAGTTCGCGCTTTCTGGAAGCGGGAGCGATCGAATATAGGTTGTAGGTGCAGGTTGGCCCGA
This sequence comes from Paenibacillus aestuarii, assembly GCF_027789125.1. GTDB lineage: Bacteria > Bacillota > Bacilli > Paenibacillales > NBRC-103111 > Paenibacillus_E > Paenibacillus_E aestuarii. The sequence goes on from NZ_JAQFVF010000026.1 coordinate 112,026, forward strand.
ATTGCACGGTAAAATTCACGTATCTCTTGGAAGCTAAGTCGTAATGGGGATGGGCGGTAGTCAAATGCCCTTGCAAGGCGTCTGGAAAGTCGAAAATGCCTTTCGTCTCCAAACTGTACGGATCAAATTCAATAACTCCCGGTGATTCGGTTAAAGCAACGAATTTGCCATCGATTTTGCTCACATTGACGTTGGTGTTATTGGCACCTTGAACCGGTTTGCCGCCGACTGTAGCGAAGCCCGAACTCATTTCACCGGTAGTCATTGCGAGTTCATAGGCTTTTGTCCGGAGAAAACGGTTCGAATAATAGATGCGTTCATCATAAAATGCGAATTTGTGAATCATGGCCAGGCCGTCAAACCAGTGTGTGTGCCATCCGGAGTCCGTATTGAATTTGGCTGGGCCGTTGCGGAACAAAGATCCGCTTAGCCAAGTAGGGATGCGCCCTTCTATCTGCAGCACGATTCCGGTATTTTCTCTGTCCAGATTTGTAAAACCAAGTTGAAAGAGTTGTTCAGTCATCTTGTTTTAACCTCCACATCATATTCGAGACCGAACACAAACCGACCGTCGGTATCTACCTTCTGATATTCATATTACGTACCAACTGTCGGTCTGTCAATCCTGTTTTCCTCATTTTCAAAAAAATAATATCCATTTTTTACCTTGACGTACCGACCGTTGGTCCGTAGGATTGGAGTTGCATGAAATGAACTTTGAGGGGCTGCATAGGATGAATACAATGAAGACGATAGCCAAGCCGCGGCTTCATTACTTAGACCATTTAAAGGTCGGGCTAACGATGCTGGTGATTGCCCATCATGCAGGTCAGCCTTATGGCGGATCGGGAGGATTTTGGTTTTTTAAAAGCGATCAGACCATCAATCTCGGGCCTTTTTTTGCCGTGAATGCTGCATTCTTTATGTCTTTGTTTTTTCTAATCTCGGGCTATTTTTTGCCGCAGTCCCTAGATCGCAAAGGCGTCGGGCGATTTCTGAAAGACCGGCTCCAACGAATCGGAATCCCGCTTGCCGCAGGTTTTCTTCTCCTTATTCCGGCCATGATGTATGCCTATTATGTAAACTTCAGGCCGTACGGAACCATTTCGTATTGGTCATATCTCCGCGATGTATTCTTTGCCTTTGGGAAGCCTAAACCAGCCGATTGGAGTGGACCTTCTTGGCCTGATGTTCAGTTCGGCCATCTGTGGTTTCTGGAGCATTTGCTTTTTTACGCGGTCATCTATGGATTACTCCGATTGGTCATGAGAAACAGGCGGCCCTTAAGGTTAAGGGAACCACGGCTTATTTCGATTGGCGGCTTGGCGGTACTTGTCGCCCTCTTGACCTTTATTGTGAGAATTGAGTATCCCATTGACAAATGGGTCGGATTCCTTGGGATCATTCAGACGGAGTTCGCGCATGTCCCGCAATATGCCAGTTTCTTCCTGTTGGGGATTCTGGCTTACCGTAACGATTGGTTGACAAAACTTTCAGCACCCATTGGCAGGACGTGTCTGGGTACGGGCCTTTTTTTAGCAGGGCTCTATTACATGGGAAGCTATTTGTACGGGTTTTCGTTTTTCCGTGGTGGAGGGCTGAACGCAGGCTCCTTATTTTATTCCTTCTATGACACGGTTATGTGCTTTGGGCTGTGCATCGGGTTGATCTATGTAGGTCGTGAGCATCTCAATACCAGTCATGCCCTGGGCCGGGAACTGGCTGCAAACGCATTCGCCGTGTATATCATCCACGTTCCTGTGGTTGTGCTTCTGCAGTATGCACTGGTGAATATGGCATGGCCTGTCTTTGTTAAATTTCTGATCGTCAGTTTGGCAGGGACTGCCGGCAGCTTTCTCCTCAGCTGGGGGGTGCTGAGAAGGATTCCTTTTGTTAAGGATATTCTATGATTGAAGAGGATGACCATCGCAAGCTTTCATAGAGGAATAAAAAGGGCTACCCCCTGATAATGGGAGGGTAACCCTTTTTCCATTGGGATGCTTGGTTACTTCGCCTCAGGCGCGACGTCAAAGGCCAGCAGCTGCGTCACCTGCGATGCACCGAAATTGTTGTCCGAAACGAGGACCAGGCTGTCGTGCCCGTTTTGCAGCTTCGGTCCCCAAGCAATGCCTTCCACATTGTCGAGCTTCGGCAGGCCGAGCGTATTGAGATTCAAAATCAGCTTCTTGCTAACTGGCGTAAATTGGCCTGTTTTAAGCGAATCGACGGTATTGACATTGGAGGCCCCAGCGGTATCCGCTTCATAGATGCGAATATAATTGGCATAGCTGCCATCATCAGCTTGGACCCCGGACCGTTCCAGGATGAGGAACTGGTGGTCGTTGACCGCGAGCATTTCCGATACGCCGTTGTCGGCGCTTTTGCCTGCTCCCGGTTTGGCAGGGATGGCATCAATTGGATATGCGTATTGAGCGATGATGTCGCCGCTGCGATTATACTTCGTAATGCGGGAATATGAACCGGCATCAACGGTGGAAATATCGCCATCCTGATATAGCGCAGCTTCCATCGCTGTAAAATAATAGTTGCCGTCAGGGCTAAAGCTGCTTCCCTCCAGGGCAAGGTTGTTGCGGAAGCCTTTCTGCGGGGCGGTGTCGGTGCTTGAATTCATTTGGAATGCGCTTGGAATTTGCACGGATGACAAGTATTTCCCTTTTAACGAGGCTTGATAAATAAAAGGGTTAAATCCAAGGGTACGGTCGCCTTCACTTGTATACCAGATCGAGTTGTTGTGCGGATCGAAACGAATCGATTCCAGGTCGGGGACGATCCCTTTTTGGTTAGCCGTAAAATCCTTTTTGTTTGGAAACGTAGTGCCGTCTTGCTGTTTGAATGGTGTCATACCCGTAAGCTCGATGTTGTAGAAGCTCTTGGTATCATATTTAAGCTTCGCGGTGTAGAATCGGGCCGGGGCGTTGTCCGAGCGATCGTCACTGATGAGGATCCACTGATGCGTACGAGGGCTGTAATCGATGCCGGATAGTCCGCCGACGAGTGTTTCGTCGAATTTCGCATCATTGGCAATACGTTGTTCGCCGATAAAGGTGAGCTGCCCGACGCTGTGATTCGTTACATGCTTGACTGGCTTAAGCGGGTTAGCGGCCTTGTTCGAATGGCCGTCTGCCGATGCAGCTTGTGTTGTCAAAGGAGTGGCTGCCGTGGCTGCGTATGGAGCAACCATCAACAGACCGGCAACGGCACTTGCGGATACGAGTTTTCTTACCTTCACGTCTTACACCTTCTCTCCCCATCATCTATCTCCTCCATTATAGTGATCTATAATGAAACGGGACAATAGGATCTGACAAAATTTACATAAATTTAACGCGCCGAACAACCAAGCTTGAGGATGCAGTGCTGAGGGTAATTTGAGGGGGTGGATTTGTGAAAATTTGTTGAAATTACACTCTATAGGTTAAAAGTCTTATTCCATTGATGGGTAATTAGTAATAATATAAAAAAGTCATTTCATGAAATATTTGTGATAAAGGCAAATCATAGGAAACTGTGAGACGCAAAGCCAAGGGCCTAACCGCGAAGCAGCGCGAACGGCAGCCGGTTGCCGCAAGGACATCGTGGAGATCACCTATGAACCTTGTCGGAAGGTTCTTTTTTTGCGTTCAATCTTGAGGCGATGATTCGTATGCGCTACAAAGGAGCTGGTCCAAGCTTAATATATCTTTAACACTAAGCTAATGAATACGAACAACTATGCAAGATGATGTGAAAAAGAATTGCGGAATATGCCGAATATTCCCTCCAAAAACCATTAAATAGGGTGTGTGATTATGTTTAAGACGAAAAACTACTTTGGCAAAAACTTAATGTTCTCGATGTTAAATTTGCTGATTATTGGGGTGTTGCTGATTTCAGTCAGCGCTTATTTTCAGAATGAAATTTTGTCCGATACGCTGAAAAAACAGACGCACAATATGACTTCGGTATGGGCGAAGGGGATTTCTTACAAAGACGTTCAAGGAGCCCTAAGCGACAAGCGCTGGGATGCCAGTGAGCAGCAAAGATTAACGAAGGAATTTGACAATTTCTCGGCGTACAACGCGAACGTGGCGCAGGCGTACATCTTCGGAGCAGAGCTGCAAGATGGCAATAAAACCTCTGTAATTGCGTTCCCTACTCACGTTATTAAAGCATTTCAAGAAGCTGGCCTGAATATCGGGGATATGTATGAACAGCCTAAAGGGGTCGCCGATGGCGTAAGAGAAATGCTGAAAACCAAGTCCGAGACCTTCACTTCGTTCTATAACGATGACTATGGCACCTGGCTCAGTGTGCTTTACCCGCTTATTGACGATAACGGGAAGGTAGCCGCCTACTTCGCCGTGGATGTAGACGCGAAGATGATTCCCGAAGCGCAAAAAACATTTATCCGCAGCTCTGTGATCCTGCTGCTGATTGCCTTGGTCATTTGCGGAGGTGCGCAATATTTAGCAGCGAGAAGAACCCTGCTTCCAATTAATCAGCTGGTACAAGGCATTGAACTCGCATCACACGGCAAGTTTAATTTTATGCTGAAGGAGAACGGCAGCTTCGGCGAGTTGAACCGTAAGTTCAATGTCATGCTGGCGAATATTCGCGAAGTATTGACGAGCATCAAACAGACTGCAAACAGTGTATCCGAAGCATCGCAAGAATTGTTCGGAATTACCGAGGATAATCGCCGCAGCATCGAGTTGATTACGACCGAGGTTAAAGATATGAATACGCACGTCAGCCTCCAGAAAAATTCCACGGAAGAATGCGGACGTTCGGTCGAGGAAATTTCCAACTCGCTGAATGTGATTGCTCAGAACGCAAGTCAGGTTGCCTCTGCGTCCCAAGAAATGAAGAGCTTGTCGGAAGTGGGCAACGTCGCTGTTCAAACGATTTCGGATCAGATGGCGCGCATCAATTCCAACTCGATTTCGACCTCCGGCTCGATCAATCTGTTAGAAGCAAAGTCTGAAGAAATCGGCAATATTCTCAGCCTGATCAAAAACATTTCCTCACAAACCGATCTGCTTGCTCTGAATGCGAGCATTGAGGCCGCACGTGCGGGTGAGCACGGCAAAGGCTTCGCGGTTGTAGCGAGTGAAGTTCGCAAGTTAGCGGATCAATCGAAGAATTCGACGATGCAGATCGAAGAGCTCATTGCCGACATTCGCACGGAAACGAGCACAGCGGTTACCTTCGTGACGCGTGGAACGGTGGAAACCGAGAAGGGGCTCGGTATTGCCAAGGAAACCGGAGAGTCTTTCAGCAACATTATGGATGCGACACAATTGGTTTCGGATCAGGTGCTCGACATTTCCTCGGCGACGCAGCAGATGTCAGCCAGCACGGAGCAGGTTACGGCCATGATGAGCGAATTGGCGAGCATTTCCCGCAAGACATCCGACAGCACAAGTAAAATTATGGAAACCGTGCTTACGCAAGAATCGTCGGTGCAAGACGTCAGCAACTTTGCCAGCAAGTTGTCCGGCGTTGCGGAAGAACTGAATTTTATGGTTGGCAAATTCGAGACGGAGATGAAATAACTTCATGATCCAACAGCATTTCCAGCATTTCATGCCTGGCTTGCTGCATGATATAGAGATATCAAAGGAGAGAAACCATGCTTAACCTCATCGATAGGAGTCCGTCTATTTACAGAGAATTGAACAAAACGGATGAACGCTACCCTGAAACGGAAACGATCACCTCTTGCTTTCGACGAGCAGCTACGTTAAACGCCCATAAAGCAGCGATCTCCTTCGGTGACATTGAACTGAGCTACGCCGAACTGGATCATAAAAGCTCCCAGGTTGCGGATATGCTGGCCAAGGCTGGCTGCCGCAAGGGCGATTTTATCGGCATTTATATGGAGCGCAGTCCGGAAACCGTCATTTCTATTTTCGGTGTTTTGCGGCTAGGCGGCACTTATGTGCCGATCGACCCGGAGCACCCGATTGAACGCAATCGATATATTTTAGACAACGCAAGCTGCAAACAGCTCATTATCAAAGATAAATATGCGGAAACCGCTGGAAATTTATCGCTCAGCTTAGGAGTAGGCAGACCGGTTTCGGTTGAGCACTGTTTTGCGGAAGGGGAGGGCGGTTTCGAGGATGCCAGCCTTTCGCCTGACGATTTGGCGTATGTAATTTACACATCCGGCTCTACCGGCAAGCCGAAGGGGACGCTGATCGCTCATAGAGGTGTAGTTAACCTGTGGAATACGTTCACGCAAAGCCTGGGCCTGACGAATGAGGATGTCATCACGCAATTTTCTACGTTCAGCTTCGATGCTTCTATCTTGGATACGTTCAATGGCTTGCTGAGCGGAGCGAAGCTGGTCATTCTGACCAAGGAAGAGCAGCTGACACCTGAACTGTTCCTGGATCTTCTCGAGCGACAGCAGGTTACGCAAATCGGTTGTATTCCGACATCCGTGTTTAACCGATTGGCAGAAGCGACAACGCAGGCCCCTGAGGCCAAGTGGCAGCGAGTCAAAAACATCATTGTCGGCGGAGAAGCGCTGCTCTCCGATCATGTGCGCAAATTCCAGGACAAGTTCGGGACGAAGACAACCATTATGAACGCGTATGGGCCGACAGAGTGCACCGTCATTACGACTACCTATAAGGTTACTGACTATTGGAAAAGTCAATCCGTGAGCGTCCCGATCGGATATCCGATTGGCAATTATAAGCTCTATGTCGTTAAGCCCGACGGTACTTTGGCAGATGTAGGCGAAGAAGGCGAGCTGTACATTGAAACGTTCGCTCTCGCCAAGGGGTATCTGAATCTCCCTGAAAAAACAAACGAAGTCTTCGTAGCTAATCCGTTCAGTACTGAACCCGGCTCCTTCGTGTACAAGTCCGGTGATATCGTCAAGATTTTGCCCGAGGGCAGTATCGAGTTCCAGTACCGCAAGGATGGGCAGCTGAAATTACGGGGCTTCCGGATTGAAATCGGCGAGATCGAGAATGCCTTGTCCAAGCACCCGGCTGTTCTGGATGCAGCCGTTGTGGCCATCAAGGACAATAATGTCGTCAAGCATCTCTCTTGCTTTTATACGGAGAAAAAGGCTGTTTCCAGTGCGGAGCTGCGTGAGCATCTGAAATCTTACGTACCGTACTATATGATTCCAAGCTACTTCTATCATTTGGAGCAAATTCCGCTTTCCCCTACAGGCAAAGTGGACCGCAACAAGCTGATTATGATGGATAACGTCGATCTTGCGGAATCCGACATGCCTTACGAAGCGCCGGTCGGTGACTTGGAACAAGCGATCGCTGCAGTATGGTGCGAAGTGTTGGGTCATACCAAAGTAAGCCGTAATGTGAGCTTCTTCGAAATCGGCGGAGACTCGCTGGCCGTGATGATGGCGCTGTCGCACCTGAAGTTAGACTATCTCAGCTTGCGGATGAATGATCTTTATGAGCACAAAACCGTTCAAGAGCTGGCTATGCACATCTCTACTTTAACGGCCCATTCCGATGAAGAAGATATCGAAATTACCGAGTTCAAAAGCCTTAAGGAGCTGCCGGTTCTTCCGAAGATCGAAGTTCAGGGCAAGGACGGGCTTGGCACCGACATTTTGGTCACCGGCGGAACAGGGTATTTGGGCTCGCATCTGATCTATGAGTTGCTGACCACGACAGAAGCTACGATCCATACCCTTGTTCGTTCGAAAGTGGGGGAGAATGGCATTTCCCGGGTGTGGAGCACGCTGGACACTTACTTTGGTCAGGATTTATTTACCAAGTATACGAATAGGCTGCGAGTGGTTGAAGGTGATTTGGTCAGCAAAAACTTAGGTTTGTCTGCAGACGATTTTCAACGGTTGGCTTCAACAATCACTTCGATCATTCATGCCGGTGCGGATGTTCGCCATTTCGGCAGTGCCGGCGAATTCCAGGCAACGAATGTGATCGGCACGCAAAACCTGCTCCAATTCGTCTACGACAAGCCATCGATTGCCTTCCATTTCATCTCGACCATCGGAATTCCTGAGGATATGGCGGCTGCAGGTATTTGGGAGACGGTCTCCGAGCATGCTGTAGATTTCTTCGATGTGAAATTGGAGAGTGTGTATACAAACAGCAAGCTCCAGGCGGAGAAAGTCGTCGCCGAAGCGATTCAAGCAGGGTTGCCTTGCTCCATTTATCGCGCAGGCAACCTTTCGTGCCATAGTGTGACAGGCCATTTCCAGAAAAATATTAACGAAAACTTCTTCTACCGGATGATCAAAGCTTTCCTTCTCCTGGGCAAGGCCCCATCCGTGAACACACATGTAGATATTACGCCTGTTAACTTTGCTGCCAGCTTCATGGTGGATCTGATGAAACAACGGACGTTAGGTGAAGTCTACCATATTTGCAACCCGGTCCAGGAGCGTTATGAGGCGTTAATCGACGCCCTGACGGCTCAAGGGTATGCGATTGATCTTGTTCCGCTGAAGGAATTTGAGAGATGGGTTCTGCAAGAAGGGAACAAGGTGAGCCAAGAAGGCGTTCAGTTGGCTATGGCTTTGCTGGACGGTGACGGGGTGCGTACTTCGCCGTACAGTTATTCCAGCGAGGCGTCCTTCCGGAAGATGAGCGCAGCTGTCTCCCTGCCAGGTGTTGAAGAGCTAGCAAGTAAATTAGTGGCACATGCCGTCGATCGGGGCTATTTCCCAACGGCTTAAAAGGAATGAATCCCTCTTGTGGGCGCGTAGGATGCAAATTTCTTACGGTCAGGGCAAGAGGGTTTTTTTGTGTCAAGAGTTCCCCTTTCCAAATGGTGTGCATATACTTTGGGATAACTTTTTTGGGGAAGGTTGTGTCATCGTGTTTTCACGGGAAGATATCATATCGATTCGACTGGCCGTCATTTTTTTTGTCGTGCCTATTTTAGCTATTGGGTCGCTTTATTTGTTCAGGTAATCCTATGGATGGAGTGACCATACAACACGGAGTCTGCCCTTGCAAGCCTTGGGCAGATTTTTGATTTTAAAGATCTTTTACACAATGGCTTAAGTGGGCAGCATGGATATTTTTCTATTGCAGGATAAGCGGATATTCATTATAGTCCAAGATAAGCAAATTGCAGGGTAATTCATGGAGTCAGATATGTGAGCATCCAGCGGAGGTACGAGATGAAAGCGCCCATAGGATTTAGCAAATTAAGCTTAAGAGTACGGCTTACCTTATCGTATATTGCATTGATTGCCGTTTCGATGATTGTGCTTGGTGTAGGTTATTATGTGAAGAGCTCGCAAGTTGTTCTGGAGAATGCAAGCGGTACGTTTCTCAGTTTGGTGAAAAGCAGTGACCAGTCGCTGGAGGCTAAGTTTGCAAGCGTCGAGCAAAGTGCGATCAATATGCATCTGGACGAGGACTTATATGACTTATTTAACACAACCGACTTGCAGAAGCGCTATTTGGATTATGAAACGGATCGGAAAATCACGAGGATTTTGCAAAAGTATTTCCCGACATCGGAAGATGTGTATTCGGTAAATTTGGCAACGAAAGATTATACGTTTGGGGGCAACCCGTTCTTCTGGATCCCTAAGAAAGATTTCTCCGCTTCGGACATTTACCATATCGGATTACAGGCGAATGAACAGACCTTATGGATTCCAACCTACAATTTGTTGGAGAAGTACTTTGCCTCAACAGCGGTCCCCAGCAGCAAAGATCAGTTCGTCTTCACGGCGACTCGGCTTATTAATTTCTCCCGTGTCACTAATAATCTATTGAAGCCTATGGACAAGGACGCAGAACGGCCGATTCTACTAGTTAACTTTAAAGAATCGATGATCAGCAGGGTTTTCAGAGAAAGCCTGGTCGTGAAGGATTCGTATTATTACGTTTTTACGAATGATTTGAAGGTCATATCGACTTCGAAACATGGAGCGGCACCGCCCTTCGATGAAGCGTGGATTCAGAGCATATTGAAACAGCCAAGCGGAACGCAGGTCATCCGTGTGCAAGGTAAAAAAATGGTTGTCTGTTATGACCAGATTCCCACAACAGGCTGGATTTCGGCTGTATTCATCCCTTACGACAATTTATTGCAAACCGTCCCTAACATGGTGAGCTACACGGTATACTCCACAATTCTGATTCTTGTCCTGTCCATTTTATTGGCTTCTTTATTCTCGAGCCGGATAACAATGCCGCTTAAGAAGTTGATGTGGGGGATTAAACAAATCGGCGAGGGGAATTTTCACACCAGGATTGAGTCGCAGGGCACGAGTGAAGTCAATCTGATTATTCATAAGTTCAATCAAATGAATGATAAAATTCAGACTTTGATCGAGCAAAATTATGAGACTAGTCTCAAAGAAATGGAAGCGGAGCTTAAGGCATTGAATTTTCAATTCAATCCGCATTTTCTATATAACACGCTCAACATTATTAATTATCTGGCGATTGAGAACAAACAGAAGGTCATCAGTACAATGCTTGTCGAACTGTCGGAGATGCTGGAGTATACGGCGAAGAAGTCGGGCGAAGTCGCCTTTGGCGAAGATGTAAATTACCTTAAAAGCTATGATTATATCATGAAGCAGCGATTTGAAAATAAGTTTCATATTGAGTATCAACTGGATCCTGAGTTATATCGATACACGGTCCCTAAATTTTTTCTACAGCCCTTCATTGAAAATGCAATTATTCACGGCCTGGAAGATAGGGAGGAAGGCGGATGGGTTCGGGTATCGGGGCGGATTGAAGGGGAGTTGAGAATCTTTTTAATTGAAGATAACGGAAAGGGTATGGAAGCATCCGTCATATCCCGCGTACTGGCAGCTGCGGAAGATCCAGGGACGATGACGAAGTCGATTGGAATTGAGAATGTACATAAACGGGTGAAGCTGATCTATGGTCAGCCGTACGGTGTGACGATTGAATCCAAACTGCTTGCAGGTACGAAAATTACGATCACCTTGCCCTTGTCCGCTTAGTATTTGCCTCTAGCGGAGGCACTCATCATCGAGCGCTCTCCATAGAGGCATTTCTCATTTTCATTGGAATGAAAGGGTTTTCGAAGCAAATGTCCACTATTTCACGTTTTTTAGAGTAGGATCAGCTTGCTCGTCACGCTATGATGAAAGCGTAAACAAGAAATCGTTTCTGGAGGGGTATAGATGAACAAGAAAATGACAATGACAGTGACGGGATTGGTAGCTATCTCTATGCTGTGTGGTTGCTCGACCGGCGGGTCCAACGTTTCAAGTGCAGGGGCTGCCGGTGACAATAGCCAGTCCGCTCAGAAAGAAGTGGAGATTTCTTACTGGAGACCGCAAGCCAGCGGGCCGGAAGATGATTTCTACGTAAGACGAGTGGAGGAGTTTAATAAGGCTTACCAAGGAAAAATCAAGCTGAAGATGGAGACGATTACCCGTGGGAACTCTTTTGCTTATGAAGATAAGATCAATGCAGCTGTAGCTTCTCATACACTGCCGGATGTAGTATCTATGGACGGACCGAATGTCGCCAACTACGCAGCATCCGATATTATTATCCCGTTGGATCCGTATTATACAAAAGATGACTTGAACGACTTCGTGCCTTCGATTATTCAGCAGGGTACTTTTAAAGGAAAGTTTTACGCAGCGGGGCTGTCCGAATCCTCCGTAGTCTTGTTCTACAACAAGAAGATTATGAAGCAGTACGGCATTGAGCCTCCAACGAAAATGGAAAACGCATGGACATGGGATCAGTGGTATGACGTGATGAAAAAGACAGCACAGAACGATGTCTTCGGCACGAACATGATCAATGACAAAGGCGAATGGATGACTTATGCGTTCGAGCAGCTGTGGATCTCCGGCGGAAGCGATATCGTTAATAAAGAAGGGACAACAGCCCAAGGATGGGTGAACAGCGATAAAGGCATGGAAGCAGCCAAATTCCTGCAAAAGCTGGCTAACGAGAAGCTGTTCAACATCGATCCGAAGCCAACCGAGTTCGAAGAGGGCAAGGCGGCGACGAAACTGGGCGGACCGTGGAACATCCCCGGCTTTAAGAACTATCCGGATTTGGAATGGGGTATCACGTATTTTCCAAGAAGTGCAAGCGGCAGCTTAAGCTCGCCATCGGGCAGTTGGGCCATCGGCGTATCGACGGATAGCAAGCATCCGATGGAAGCAGCCGAGGTTGTCAAGTGGATGACGAATAAGGATAGCTCTGCGCAGCTTGCGAAAGCGAACAGCATGCCTGCCAGCCGAAAATCGGCATATGACAGCTTGCCAGAGTATAATGATCTGCCGATGAGAGTTATCAAAGAGCAGGTGACCACGGTATCTCATGCTAGACCGGTGACGCCTGCCTATCCGGTGCTAACGCAAAAATTTGCCGAGGCGCTGACTGACATTATGATGGGGGCCGATGTGAAGAAGTCGCTGGATGGCGTTGCGTCGTCTTACGATGATGAATTTAAGCGTAATTTTAAAAATGAATAGATAGCGAACAGGAAGGAAACGGCGGCATGGGGGACTTCGGAAAAAGCCGGGACTCCGTGCCGCTTGCCCGCATGCAGGTTCATGAACGTTAAGGTTGGATATATAGAAAGGAGGGGTGATGAAGCATGCAGAGCTTAAGCACACAAGTTCAAATGGAGACAAACAAGAACGCCAAGATCGCATCGATTGGTTATCAAAAGCGCCGGGAATCGATAATGGGATACGCCTTCATTTTACCGGCGGTATTCCTGCTCCTCTTCTTCCTGCTGCTGCCTTTTCTGCTTGCCGTCGTGTTCGGCTTTACGAAGTTTAACTTGCTGCGGCCGGATCAGATTAAATTTATCGGCCTGGATAATTACATCATCCTGTTCAAGGATAAACTTTTTTATAAATCACTTTATAATACGTTGTATTTCACGGTCATTGTCGTTCCCGTACAGTCAGCGGTAGCCCTCATGCTTGCCTTGCTGGTTAACAACCAATTGAAGCTGAGGAATGTGTTTCGGATCGCCTACTTCAGTCCGGTGATTACTTCCATGACAGTCATCGCCATTCTGTGGATTTCCCTATACAATCCCAACGAGGGCTTGATCAATTCCGCGCTGCATGTACTCGGCATTCCGAAGCAACCCTTCCTGCGAAGCGCGGATCAGGCGATGAATTCTATTATCTTCATGTCTGTTTGGCAGGCTGCAGGATATCAAATGATGATTTTTTTGGCTGGACTGCAGAGCATTCCTAAAGATTTGTATGAGGCCTCTGCGATCGATGGGGCTAACCGAATTCAGCAGCTTCGTTATATAACGCTGCCGAGCCTATACAATGTCACTGTGTTCGTACTCACGATTACAACGATTCAAGCTGTAAAGCTGTTTACCCAGCCATACGTGATGACGAACGGCGGACCGGAGAACTCGACGAGAACGCTGGCGCTGCTGATTTACCAGCAAGGCTTTCAATTCAGAAATGCGGGGTATGCTTCGGCTGTGTCCGTAATCTTCTTTCTGATTGTAGTCGTGATTTCATTTTCCATGAAAAAATGGTTAAAAGACAGATGATAGGAAGGTGAAATTTCTGTGCCTGACCGTAAGCTTAATGTATTCCTCTATGTGTCTAACAGCATCATGACAGTGCTTTTCATCATCCCGCTGCTGTGGATGGTCGTGTCCTCACTCAAACCGGAGAATCAAATTTTTTCCGATTTGGGCTCGATCACATCCTTGCTTCCTACACAGATTACCTTCGAAAATTATGTCAAAGCATTCCAGCGGATTCCGATGATGAAATATTTATTTAACAGCTTGTTCTACGTTTCTGTGATCGGGATAAGCGGGCTTGGCGTGAATTCGATATGCGGGTACGCGCTTGCCAAGCTTCATTTCAAAGGTAAGCATCTCATACTCACGTGCATCATCGCACTGATGATCGTACCGTTTGAAAGCATTGTAATGCCGCTTTATTTTATCGTTAACAGCTTAAGTTGGGTCAATACGTGGCTCGCGCTCATTGTTCCATTTATCGCCAATTGCTTCAGCATATTCATGTTCCGCCAGTTCTTCATGGACATACCGAACGAGCTGTTGGAATCGGCGGCGATGGACGGATCATCACCGATCCGGACGTTTCTGAGCATCGTCGTACCTTTGTCCGGCCCTGTGTTTACAACGGTATTCATTCTTGATTTCATTTCTCATTGGGGCGACTTTATGTGGCCGATTCTAGTCACGACAGGTGAATCTTTAAGGAACATTCAGCTTGGCATTCAAACCTTTTTCACGCTGCCGCCGGTCTACTATGGACAAATCATGGCGACGCTGACATTTACGACCTTGCCGATCGTACTGATCTTTTTGTTATTGCAAAAATACTATGTGCAGGGTATAACGAGTACAGGAATAAAAGGCTAATCAATTGAAAGTCGAGGGGAATAGTATGATTAATGATCCGTACAGACCGCAGTTTCATTTTACACCGCAGCAGCAGTGGATGAACGATCCTAACGGACTTGTCTACTTCCAGGGCGAGTACCATCTGTTCTATCAATACCACCCTTATGGGATTACGTGGGGACCTATGCATTGGGGGCACGCGATTAGCAAGGATCTAATCAATTGGGATCATGCTCCGATTGCGCTGGCGCCGGATGAGCACGGACAGATTTTCTCCGGCAGCGCAGTCGTGGATGAGAAGGATACGTCCGGTTTCTTCGGTGGAGGGGCCGGAATAGTCGCCATCTTCACGCATCACAGCCAGGATCCGGAAAGCGGTGCAGTCCGTGAGTGTCAAAGCTTAGCCTACAGTTCAGATTCCGGCAGAACCTGGACCAAATATAGCGGCAATCCGGTGCTCGCCGACTCGCGCTTTCCAGATTTCCGCGATCCGAAGGTGTTCTGGCATAAGATGACCCAGCAATGGGTGATGATTCTGGCTGCCGGTCAGACCGTACGCCTGTACACCTCTCCCAATTTGCGGGAATGGGCGTTTGCCAGCGAGTTTGGCGAGGGAGAAGGCGCGCATATCGGCGTATGGGAGTGCCCGGATTTATTCGAGCTTCCGGTGGACGGCGACCCGGCTTATACCAAATGGGTCATGCTAGTTAGCATCGGCAATGATCCGGCTTATCCGGAAGGCTCACGGACGCAATATTTTATCGGTCAATTCGATGGTACGGTGTTTAAAAACGAAGCGGCACCTGAGCATATTCAATGGCTTGATGCAGGGAGAGACAACTATGCGGGGGTCACCTGGTCGGGCATTCCGGATGAAGACGGGCGCCGCATTTACATGGGCTGGATGAGTAACTGGAAGTATGCGCAGGTTACGCCGACCGTAGGCTGGCGCAGTGCGATGACCTTGCCGAGAACACTTGCGTTGAAGAGCCATAATCATGTTCTAAGATTGGTTCAGCAGCCTGTTCAAGAATTGAATGCTTTGCAGACGAATACTTTCCAGTGGGATTCTATCCAAGTAAATCCAGGAACCAACCCGCTGTCCATGCTAGCTTTAACCTGCTTCAAGCTGGAAGCGGTATTTGAACTGGGGACGGCCGAGGAGTTTGGTTTCAAAGTCCGGGCTTCGGAGGCAGGCGAGACTTTGATCGGGTATCGACCAGGGACCAAAGAGCTTTTCATCGACCGTTCCTGCTCGGGCGATACAGGCTTCCATGTGGACTTTCCTGGCAGACATACGGTGCAGGTGGAGGCGGAGGACGGGCGCCTATACATACAGATTTGGGTAGACCATTCTTCAGTTGAAGTGTTTGCCGGTGAAGGTGAAGCGGTTCTAACGGATTTGGTGTTTCCGCAGGAAACCCAGCAGGGGATGGGCATTTATGCCTTGGAGGGAAGCGTTCAATTGGTATCGCTTCAAGTATCTCCTCTGCAAAGAGTGGTAAGCGCACAAGTCTAAATGTCAGGAGGCTCTCATGTTAAACATTCTGGTCGTGGATGATGAAGTGATACAACGAAGAGTACTAGCCAGCATAATCAGGGAGGCTAGACCAGGCTGCCATGTACGTGAAGCCAAGAACGGTCACGATGCCCTTGAAGTCATCCATACCACGAATATCGATATCGTCTTTACCGATATTAAGATGCCCGTTCTGGATGGTCTCGAATTTATCGAAAAGTTGAACGATTCAGGTCAGGCTATCAAAGTGATCATCCTTAGCGGCTATCGTTATTTTGAATATGCACAAAAAGCGGTTCAGCTAGGAGCTTTTGATTATTTGCTCAAGCCCATTAAAGAGGATAGCATTTGTGAAATTTTGGATAAAGTGGAGAGCAGTATTCGGAAAGAAAGAGAAAGCTTGCTCGAAACGCAACAAATCAAAAAGCAGCTCGACAGAACGCTCACGGCTTATTATGAGGGTCTGCTCCTAGACTGGATTGCCGGAACAATAACAGAAGCCCAACGAGAGGAGATTTGCCGGCAGTTTGCTCTCGGGCGTAGAGGTATTGTCGTAACTGCCAAACTTCAGGACGCAGGTCAACTGATCGATGCGCTGGAAAGTGAAAACCGTGTGAAGAGCGCTTTGCTAAGGAGCATGGAGGCGCAGGCGGCCCATTTCGGTCCCTCCGTCTCTTTTTATTCCCGTGAGGATAAGCAACTGCTGATTTCGGTCATCTCCTTGTCTGACAATCAGGCAGGGGAACTCGCTAAGTTTACACAGCTGCTTGAGCAGTTCGCCGAGCAAGCTGGCCGGCAGTTCGGATGGCGGTTAACGATTGGCGTTGGAGCGGGATGCGACAACATTGCTTATGAGGTGAGCCGTTCCTTTGATGAGGCGTTGACGGCGATATCATTCCGATATTTTCTACCGGATCACAGGGTGATCCAGTTTACGGAAATTAGCACATTTAACCGTACGATCCCTTATGTTTATTGGAGAGAAGAAGAACAGTTTCGGGAAATCATTCGCAAAAATAAAAGTGAGTACCTCGGCGGACAAGCGGAGGAATTTTTTGCAAAGCTCGTGGCGGAAGGGCTGCCGCATCCGGATTCATGCAGCAAGACTGTGCTGCGCATGATATCGGCCATTGCTACGGTGATGAAGGATTTCGTCACGGAACAGCAGCATCTGGATCTCTTGATTGAGACGGAAGCCAAATTGTCGGCAAGTGTAGATTATTTCGATTGCAAAAAAAAGTTTCTCGACACGCTTTACTGCTGGATCGGCATGATTCAGAAGAGCCGTTCGCGGAAACACGAGTCGGTCGTGGAAACTTGCATCCAATATATTGATGAGCATTATATGGAGGATTTGTCTTTAGATACGGTGGCTGCTCATTTCTTTTTTAGCCCGAATTACTTGGGTGTGATGCTCAAAAATCACTTGGGCGTCACTTTCAGTAAATATTTATCGGATGTTAGGATTAAGAAAGGGATCGAGCTTTTGCAGAACAGCGATAAAAAAGTATATGAGGTGGCTTCCCAAGTTGGCTTCAAGGATGATAAATATTTTTATCGGGTCTTTAAAAGCAAGTTTGGTATGACCCCGGACGAATATCGGCGGCATAAGCATGTGATCCATATGACCAGCGATTAACATCGTCAACACAAGAATGAGGAGGAACCGTTATGAGATCCGTTTATACGATCGGGGAAGCCCTGATCGACTTTATTCCGGCTGAAACTGGCATCCCGCTCAAGCAAGTGAGCGGGTTCGGCAAAGCGGCCGGTGGGGCTCCGGCCAATGTAGCCTGCACGGTTGCGAAACTGGGAGGACGCAGTTTCTTTATCGGCAAGCTGGGGGAAGATGCTTTTGGCGACTTCCTGGTTGAGACGATGGAGCAGTCAGGCGTCGACACACGCTATGTATTCCGAACGCTGGAGGCGAATACGGCTCTGGCTTTTGTCAGTTTGCAGGCTGACGGCAGCCGTGATTTCTCCTTCTATCGCAAGCCTAGCGCGGATATGCTGCTGAATGAGACGGATATCGGTGCATGCGAATTCGGGCTGGGCGACGTGCTGCATTTTGGCTCCGTCGATCTCATTGAAGCGCCGGTAAAATATGCGCATCTACGCGCTATTGAAGCGGTAAAGCGCAGTGGCGGCTTTATCAGCTTTGATCCGAATGTTAGGCTTCCGCTCTGGAAGAGCGCCGAAGAGTGCCGCCAAACGATCCAGGCGTTCATCCCATACAGCCATATGGTTAAAATCAGTGATGAAGAGTTGGCGTTCATTACGGGGATCGAAGATGAGGCGGCGGCGATCTCCTCGCTTTTCATTGGAAGTGTAAAGCATGTACTGCTTACGCGAGGTGCACAAGGTGCCACATGGTTCACATTGGGGGGGACACGTAAGGTCTCTGATCTTGGCTGTGCGGTGAAAGCCGTAGACACAACAGGCGCAGGAGATTCCTTTATCGGTGCCGTGCTGTTCCAGTTGAGTGTTGATGCAGCAGATCCACACAGCTTCACTGACGAGCAGATGCGGCGGATGCTCCGATTCGCCAATGCGGCGGCAGCATTGACGACCACCCGTTATGGGGCGATTCCTTCGCTACCAGCGCATGCGGAAGTACTCTCTTTTATGAACACCTATGAAGCAAGTAAGGTTGGAACGGATTAAAGAAGCCAGCGGTCTGGTATTATCCCCTTCAAGTAGACACTCAAAAAAACCTTCATGTTATCATGGAGGCTCGAGTGCCACTTGGAGGGGATTTTTTTTATGGCTAAAAAAGGACAAACATTTCAAACGTACACAGAAGAATTCAAATTAAAGGCGGTTAAAGCGTATGTAGAGGGTTCTGCGAGTTACAAGGTGGTAGCTCAGCGAGAAAGGATTCGCAACTGTTCTCAACTGAAGGTTGGGTGAAGAAATGGCAAAACGGAGAGTCTTTCGATGTGCGTAAAAGTGAGCCAGGGCTTCCAATACACGTCTCAGGCGTACAACACACGATTAGAGGCATTCGGCGTTAAAGGCAGCCACTCTCGCAAAGCAACCTGCCTGGATAACGCGTGCATCGAATCCTTCTTTTCGCATCTCAAAACAGAGAAGTTGTACCTCAACCAGTTTAAATCAGGAAAGGCAATTCGGCAAGCCGTGGAAGAATATATATACGAATACAACTACCACCGTTTTCAAGCCAAATTAAAACAACGCGTACCGATAGAGTACCGGTGCGCGTTGGCAGCTTAGCTTTTTTCATCTGTCTACTTGACAGGGGTATAACCAGTCAGCTGGCTTTTTTCTGTTCGGCCACACAACTTGCAGCACAACTTGCGCAACAAGAATAAGCGCCGTGAGAGGATTAGGCAATCATTTGGCACGAATGGGATAACGGTGGATTTAGCTGGAGGTGCATAATAAAGAGGTGAAAATGATAAGGAAATAGCTTCCGGTAGAAAGTGAGGAACGATTAAGTGGAATATGTGAGACTCGGAAATACAGGGATTGACGTATCCCGGATTTGTCTGGGCTGTATGGGGTTTGGTGACTCGAAAGCATGGATCCATCCATGGGTGCTAGATGAAGAGCGCAGCCGGCCGATCATTAAAAAAGCGCTTGAACTCGGCATCAATTTTTTTGATACGGCAAATGTTTATTCTGGTGGGGTAAGTGAAGAAATTGTCGGGCGGGCTCTTAGGGATTATGCCAATCGAGATGAAATTGTTCTGGCAACAAAGGTGCATGGCCGCATGCATCAGGGGCCGAACGGTTCCGGCCTTTCCCGTAAGGCGATTATGAGTGAAATTGATCAAAGCTTGAAGCGATTGGGAACCGATTATGTGGATTTGTACCAAATTCACCGCTGGGATTATCACACGCCAATCGAAGAGACGATGGAAGCGCTTCATGATGTGGTGAAGGCCGGAAAGGCCAGATACATCGGTGCTTCCGCCATGTTCGCCTGGCAGTTTCTGAAGGCGCTGCATGTTGCGGAGCAGCATGGCTGGACCCGCTTTGTATCGATGCAGAATCATCTCAACCTCATTTACCGTGAAGAGGAAAGAGAGATGATGCCGCTTTGCCTAGATGAGAAAATCGGTGTCATTCCATACAGTCCGCTTGCGGGCGGCAGGTTGACGCGAGATTGGTCAGAAAGATCACATCGTTCCGAATCCGATCAAACGGCCAAAAGGAAATATGATGCGACCGCACATACAGACAGATTCATCGTCGAACGAGTGGCGTCCATTGCGGAAAAACATGGCGTCTCCCGCGCTCAAATCTCGCTTGCCTGGTTGCTGCAGAAAGCGCCCGTGACGGCCCCGATTGTCGGAGCGACGAAAGAGTCTCACCTGGAGGAAGCCGTGGCTGCACTTTCGGTCATCCTGACACCTGAAGAAATTGCGATGCTGGAGGAGCCTTACGTTCCTCATCCTGTGGTTGGTCCGCAGTGATATAGGCTCTGCAGCTCTCGCGTCACTGTCACTTTCTTAAAACTTATTTTTCCTACTTGTATAATCGGATTAATTCAGGTATGATATGAGAAATCATACAGACAGCCAATTGGTCAACCAAAGGCTCCCAAATTCAAGGACACCGTATTCGCATTGCGTGCGGCCGTTCTTGCTTCGGGAGCTTTTTCTAATTTTACGAGATAGGGTGGTATCGTTATGGGCAATGCGCATCGTCAACTTCATTTGAACTTGTTTGTTTCCCCGCTCGGGCATCACGAGGCCGCATGGCGGCATCCGCAGACGAATCCGGAGCATCTGCTGGATTTCGCTTTCTATCAGCGCCTGGCGGCCAAAGCGGAAGCGGCCAAGCTGGATTCGCTGTTCTTCGCGGATCGGCTGGCGACCACGCCGAATGCGGCGCGCTATGGAGCGATCGGCGGCTACGAGCCGCTGACGCTACTGTCGGCGCTCGCCGTCGTCACCAAGCGAATCGGCCTGATCGCGACCTTGTCCACGAGCTTCAACGAGCCGTTCAATCTGGCTCGGCGGTTTGCCTCGCTTGACCACCTCAGCGGGGGCCGCGCCGGTTGGAATATCATCACGTCAGGGACGGATGCGGAAGCGCAAAATTTCAATTATGAGCAAATCCCTGAACATGCTGCGCGCTATGAGCGGGCCAGGGAATTTCTGGAGGTAACGACAAAGCTGTGGGACAGCTGGGAAGACGATGCGCTGGTCAGAGACAAGGAAGCCGGCATTTATGCCGACAGCGCCAAGGTTCACGAGTTTCATCATAAAGGGGAGCATTTTGCCGTGAAGGGGCCGCTGAACATCTCCCGCGGGCCGCAGGGGCGGCCGCTGCTTGTCCAGGCCGGTTCTTCGCAGAACGGCAGGCAGTTCGCTGCCGCGTATGCGGAAGCGATTTTCACCGCGCAGCAAACTTTTGAAGAAGCGGAATCTTTCTATCGCGATATGAAGCAGCGGGCAGTTCAGCTGCAGCGGCTGCCGGAACACGTTGTCATTTTGCCGGGCATATGCCCGATCATCGGCCGCACCGAGGCGGAAGCCAGAGAGAAGGAAGCGAAGCTCGTGGAGCTCTCCAACCCGGCTTACAGCTTGATGATGCTGTCCAATCGGATCGGCTTTGATCTGACCGGTTGCCCGCTGGATGGCCCGCTGCCGCAGCTGCCGGAGCAAGAAGTGCGTGGGCACCAGAGCCGCACGCATTTGATCGTCGAGCTGGCGCAGCGAGAGAATCTGACATTGCGGCAGCTGCTGCAGCGGCTGGCTGGGGGACGCGGCCACCAGACGATCACAGGCACGCCGCAGCAAATCGCCGATGTGATGGAGCACTGGTTCAAGAACGGGGCAGCGGATGGCTTCAACATTATGCCGCAGCTGATGAACGGAGGACTGGAGGACTTCCTCGATCTCGTCGTGCCCGAGCTGCAGCGCAGAGGGTTGTTCCGGACGGAGTACACGGGTACGACGCTGCGTGAGCATTACGGGCTACCGCACCCGGGCAACCGGTTTGCCGCACAGCCGGC
Source organism: Paenibacillus aestuarii (assembly GCF_027789125.1). Classification (GTDB taxonomy): domain Bacteria; phylum Bacillota; class Bacilli; order Paenibacillales; family NBRC-103111; genus Paenibacillus_E; species Paenibacillus_E aestuarii. Next base: position 133,877 of record NZ_JAQFVF010000026.1, read on the forward strand.
TTCGGCAGAACTTTATGAAACAAACAGGAGGGCTATACGATGAAAAAGATTAAGGGAGTCATGGTAACAACAGCACTTATTTTAGGATTAGGGATTATCGCGGGCTGCGGGTCTGTTCCGTCATCTGCTCCTGCTTCCAAAGAGGCAAGCGCACAGGGAGCTGGCAAAACCAATGATGCCAACAAAAATCAAGTGGTCGTCAATATCGGAATCCAACAAAGCATTTGGCCGATCTTGGCGGCGAAAGAAAAAGGTTGGTTTGAGGAAGAATTCAGTAAAGTTGGCGCTAAGGTAAACTGGGTAGAGTTTCAGAGCGGGCCGGCTTATTTTGAATCGCTTGCCTCTGACCGGCTTGATTTTGGCCGTGTGGGGAATATTCCTGTGCTCGCCGGACAGGCGGCCGATGTGAAGTTCAAGGAGATATCCACAGCGAGTCTCGGTGAAAAAGGAGATGTCATCCTGGTTCCCAAAGACAGTCCGATTAAGTCGCTCCAGGACTTGAAAGGCAAACAAATCGCCGTAGCCAAGGCCAGCAGCTCTTACGGCTTGCTGTACAAAGCGCTGGAATTTGCCGGCCTCAAACCTGACGATGTGAAAATTATCCAGCTCCAGCCTGACGAAGCGCAGCCGGCTTTTGAGACCGGCAAAGTCGACGCCTGGGCCATCTGGGAGCCGTTCCAATCCGTTCAAGTGTTGAAAAACGGCGCTAGAGTGCTCACAGACGGAAGCTCGATCAAGTCCTACACGCCAGGGTTCCAAATCGTTCGCAGCAAATTTGCAGAAGAGCACCCGGATCTTGTAGTCTTATATTTGAAGGTCACGGAAAAAGCGACAAAGTGGCAAAACGAACATACGGATGAAGCGATTGATTTGTACTCGAATTTGAAAAAGCAGGATAAGGAGACGATGCGCCGCGTGTTGGCCAACTCTACGCCAGCCAATGTACCGATTACGCCGGAGGTCATTCAAACGCAGCAAAATACCGCAGACTTGTTGAATTCGGTAGGCGGGTTGAAGGGGAAAATCGATGCTTCCAAAGTGGTGGATAACAGCTTTATCGAGAAGGCGCTGCAAGAATTAAAAGCAGAGAACAAATAATGAGCCGATCTTATTCAATGTAAAGGATAGTGATTTCTGATGTCTTTTAGCTTCCTGTCTCAACTGCATTGTCCCAAATGTCATGAAACCTACAATCCGGATGTGATACAACAACTATGCACCTGCGGTTCTCCTTTATTGGTCGATTACGACTTGGCGAGCTTGAAAACGCAGCTGAAGCCTGCAGATCTGGTCGGCAGGCCTTCGAACCTATGGCGGTATCATGAGCTGCTCCCTGTAAAATCGCCGGAACACGTCGTGTCCCTGGGTGAAGGGATGACGCCGCTGCTGCCGATGAGTCGTCTAGGCAAAGATATGGGGATCGAGCATCTATGGATGAAGGACGAAGGGATCATTCCTACGGGCAGCTTCAAAGCGCGCGGCGCGGCTGTCGGCGTTTCGAAGGCCAAGGAACTCGGCGTCGAGGAGCTGGCGATGCCGACGAACGGCAATGCTGGCGCCGCTTGGTCTTTGTATGCGGCGCGAGCCGGCATTCGCGCATCGATCGTGATGCCGGTAGGAGCGCCGCTCATTACTAGGAACGAATGCGCCGTCTCCGGAGCCAATTTGAACCTGGTGAACGGACTTATCAGCGATGCCGGGAAAATCGTCGGCCATGCGGTAAAAGCGTTTGACCTGTTCGATGCCTCCACGCTGAAAGAACCTTACCGGATCGAAGGGAAGAAGACGATGGGGCTGGAGATCGCGGAGCAGCTGGATTGGAAGCTGCCTGACGTCATCCTGTATCCGACCGGCGGAGGCGTTGGCCTCATTGGCATCTATAAAGCGCTGCGGGAGCTCGCCGAGCTTGGCTGGATCGAGGACAAGCTGCCGCGTCTCGTTGCTGTTCAGGCGGCAGGCTGCGCGCCGATTGTCAAAGCGTGGGAGGAAGGGAAAACGGACTCGGAGTTCTGGGCCGATTCCACAACGGTTGCCTTCGGCATTAACGTGCCGAAAGCGCTCGGGGATTTTCTCGTGCTGGAAGCGATCTACAAGACGGACGGCTGCGCCATTGCGATTGAAGATGATGAGCTGCTTGAGGAGCAGAAGAAGATTGCCAGCATGGAAGGCGCATTCGTCTGTCCGGAGGGAGCGGCGACGTTCTCGGCTGCGCGCAAGCTCAGGGCAAGCGGCTGGATCAAGGACGGGGAGACCGTCGTCGCACTGAACACGGGCAGCGGCATCAAATATCCGGAAACCGTGAAGGTCGAAGTGCCGATCTTGGATCCTCAGGATACACTGCAAAGAGGTTAATCTGATATATCGCGTCGCTCTGTTCGCAGAGGGACGCTTTTCTTTTATTGAGATGCAACATTATTGATCATCATCTCGTTAGAAGAATTGCAAGATCAAGTACACAAGCCTAGAGGAGCGAATATGATGAAAAATTTCTATAGAAAATCTGCCATTTATCCCATGCTGGTTGCAAGTGTACTTATGTTCACCGCATGTTCTGCAAATGAAAAGCCGACTGCAAGCGCTGCTGCGCCTACGGCCAGCGCATCGCCAAGTGTTGCGCCGAGTCCAACCGCTTCACCAAGTCCGTCTGCTGCACCCAACACTACATCAAGCAGCCCGGCTGCGACTTCTAAGCCAGCAACGACTACCGGCAGCACAGCGTCCAAACCGTCTCCAGCAGCTTCGTCTTCCGTGAATGCGCAAATCAAAGACATGCTTGAACTGGCGAAATCAGGGAAAGTATCGGGCATTCCGTTTGCTGCCAAAACCGGCCACAGCGATGAGGTAGCCCAAGCATGGGGCAAAGCGGAAAACAAGGATGCAATAGGCAGTGACATTTATGAAACATTTGCTAAGAAAAATGCCGTCATCGGTTATAACAAGGGCAGTCAAATTATCGATGTTCGTTCCACCGATCCGAAGCTTCACACGATCACGCTGAGTCAAATCGAGCAGGCGTTAGGGAAGCCGACGGATACCAAAGTGAACGGCGATGACACGATTTATATATACAAAGCATCGGATGTTTTTCAACTCAAATTTATTATTCCCAAATCGACTGGAAAAGTAGATCATATTTCTGTTTTTGATGCCAAGGATGCGGTTAACAATATGGCAGGCTAATAAGAAAAAGCAATGAAAGGGATTAACGCCCTTTCATTGCTTTTTTATTTTTCTTAAAGCGATGAATTGTTTCCATTGAAAATATATAAAACAGCCAAGACAGAATCCGCAAAGCGCGAGGATCACAGCGACAGTAAGCATGCCTAGGCTGACGTAAGAGATAATATGGAGGTTGAAAGCATGCGCGACCAACGTCACAACGAGAAAAAGGATCGCCAATAAGTTGTTAAAGCGCAGCAGCTCACGGCTTTCTGTTTGCTCACTAACAGGAAAAATGGGGGCAAACAAACGGACAAATAAATTATATTTGATTCCAAATTGCCGGCTAACGAGTTGCACGATCAAGGGAAGAACGAGAATCCACAGCTGCTGGGTGAGGACGCTGGCGATGATGCTCAGCAGGATGCCGAATTGATTGCCGCGCACACGCTGCAAGGGAACTTCGTCTACACAATCATAATTGAGCGGGATAGTTGGATGAGTCATATTGGCCTCCATTCGGTTCATTCATCTTATTTAACTTATTATACATTAATTCCGACAATTCCGATATACTTAAATATTTTTTGTAACATGTATTGACGAGTTAATTCTTGGATGCTAATATGAGATAAATTTCCGAGTAATTACATTGGATATAAGGGGATAAAGGAGAGAGAATCAGAATGAACAAATGGGTTTTGAGTGTACTTTCATTGACGCTTGCAGGGGGATTGCTTGCAGGTTGCGGCAAGACGGAAACCGCGTCAAGCGGAGCGGCGGCATCGGCGCCCGCGGCTTCCACAGGAAGCGGGTCCACATCGCTGGCTGGTAAGAAGATTGCGCTGGTGACCCAGCTCAATATCGGCACCTTTTCCGCGCAGTACATAGACGGCGTCAAAGAGCAAACGGAGAAGCTCGGCGGCAAGCTAACGGTTTTCAATTCCGAGAATGATCTGGCGAAAATGTCTTCCAACCTGGATGCGGCCATTAACCAGAAGTTTGACGGTATTCTGATTGATCACGGCACAGCGGAAGCGTTGGAGTCCGGCGTGAAGAAAGCGGTCGATAAGAAAATTCCGGTCATTGCTTTCGATGCGACCTTACAAGTGCCGGGCGTTACGAACCTCGAACAAGGCGATCAAAAGATGGCTCAACAAACCTTGGAGCAATTGGGCAAAGACGCAGGCGGCAAAGGCAATATCGTGAAAATCTGGGTAGCCGGATTCGCGCCGATGGAGCGCCGTCAAATTGCGTACAAGTCGTTCATGGATACAAATAAGGATTTGAAAGAAATCGCGGCGTTCGGCGCAGCGACAAACAATACAGCGCTGGATACGCAAGCGCAAATGGAAGCGATCTTGAAGAAATATCCGAACAAAGGCGATATTACCGCTGTCTGGGCTTCCTGGGATGAGTTCGCAAAGGGAGCGGCACGCGCCATTCAGCAGGCAGGACGTACAGAAATTAAAGTGTACGGCATTGATATGAGCGATGAGGATTTACAGATGATTCAAGATCCGAAGAGCCCATGGGTCGCATCTGCAGCCGTAGATCCAAAAGATATCGGACGCATTCAAGTGCGTTACCTGTACCAAAAATTGCACGGCGATCAAACGCAGGATACGGTCGTGCTGGATCCGGTTTATGTATCGCGTGATGCGCTTCCGAAAGATAAGCAGGTGACAACAGACCAACTCGCACAGTTTGTGAAAGGCTGGGGAGGCAGTGAGCAGGGGTATACGGATTGGCTGAAGGATCTTGAGAAGCAGGCTAAAAAGTAAACATGCTGTTCGAAATCCCATCGCACTTCGCGATGGGATTTTGATTTACGAGGCAGCGTCATGAATAAGGAGGGGAAGCAAGATGACGGCTACGAACGGCCAGTTGGAATTGGCGATGCGCGGTATCGTGAAAAGTTTCGCAGGCATCCCCGCGCTGCGGAATGTAGATTTCAGCGTGTTCGGCGGCGAAATCCATGCGCTTCTGGGAGCGAATGGGGCCGGCAAGAGCACGCTGATGAAAATTTGCTCCGGCGCCTATACGGCTGATGCCGGAGAAATTGTGATGAATGGTGTGCCGCTAAGGTTCCGCACACCGCTGGACGCGATGAATCACGGCATCGCTTGTGTCTATCAAGAGGTTGATACAGTACTCGTACCGGAATTAACCGTAACGGAGAATGTCATGTTAGACCATATCGTGCGCAGCCGTGGTTTTGGCACTGTGCGTTGGTCGTTGCTGCACCGGGAAGCGGAGCGCATTTTGGCGGCGATCGGGGCGAATGACATCGCGGTGCGCAGCAAGGCAGAAGAGCTGACCATCGCTCAGAAGCAGCTGGTCTTAATTGCCAAAGCCGTGGCGCAGCAGGCGAAGGTCATTATTTTCGACGAGCCGACGGCTCCGCTTAGTTTGGAGGAAGCTGGAAGGCTGTTCGCAGTTATGCGCGGGCTGCGGGATGACGGGGTCGCCTGTATTTTCATTTCGCACCGGTTAGACGAAGTGTTCGCCTTGTGTGACCGGATCACGGTGATGCGGGATGGCGAGCGTGTGGAGACGATCGCAACAGGGGCGACGAATCCGAAGTCCATCATCGAGACGATGATCGGCAAACCATTCGAGGAAGAGTTTCCGAAGCTGCAGACGACGATCGGCGAGACGCTGCTGGAGGTGCGCAACTTAAGTCGCGGGACGAAGGTGCGCGACGTGAACTTCACAGTACGCCGCAGTGAGATTGTGGCCGTCGTCGGTCTCGTCGGAGCGGGGAAGACCGAGTTATCCCGGCTGCTTGCGGGCGCGGATGTGGCGGATCGCGGCGAAGTGCTGCTGAATGGCCGCCGCCTCCGCTTGGCGCAACCGCACGATGCCATTCGCGCCGGCATCGTGCTGGTGCCTGAGGAGCGGCGGGCGCAGGGCGTCCTTGTGGAGGAATCGGTGAAGACCAACTTGTCGCTGCCGAGCCTGCGCGAGCTGAGTTCACCGCTTGGCTTCATCAAGGCGGTCGCCGAGCGCCGGCATGCTGAACGGGCCGTTAATGGGCTGGGCATCGTCACGCAAAGCCTGGACCAGCCTGTGAAGCTGCTGAGCGGCGGCAACCAGCAAAAGGTGGCTGTCGGCAAGTGGCTGCCGACGGATGCGGACGTGTATTTGTTCGACGAACCGACCAAAGGCGTCGATGTCGGGGCGAAGAGCGATATGTTTCGTTTGATCGGCGAGCTGGCCGTTCAAGGCAAAGGAATTGTTTATTTTTCTTGTGAACTTGCCGAAGTGCTGGGGATTGCCGATCGGATTCTCGTCATGAGCTACGGATCGATCGTGAAGGAACTGTCTCGGGAAGAAGCAACGCAGGATCAAATCTTATTTTATGCGAGCGCAGGGGAGGCAGTACAAGTTGAACTTGAATAACCGTCATTCATGGCTAGATTTTTCCTTTAAATATGGTGCATTGCTCATTATTGCGCTCGTTATTGTTGTATTTTCCGCTGTCAATTCAGCGTTTTTTTCCTACGATAATATTGCTGATATTTTGCGCGCGATCTCCATTACGATGTTCGTCGCCATTGGCGTCACGCTTTCCCAGATTGTGGATGGCTTTGACTTGTCCGTAGGTTCTACGGTGTCGTTGACTACCGTCGTTGCGGCGACATTGATGGTCTGGTTCAACCAGCCACTCATTGTCGTGATTATCGTGCCGCTCGTGATCGGCGTCGTGATTGGACTGATTAACGCTTTTTTAATCGTTCGCGTCCGTATTCCCGATCTGTTAGCCACACTTGCCGTCATGTATGTGATTGCGGGTATTCATAAAACGTATACAAAAGGCTACTCCATCTACAATAATATGCCAATGACGGATGGAACGAAGGCGCCGGGGAAATTCTCGCCCGACTTCCTGTGGATCGGACAAGGCAAGCTGTTCGGAGTGCCCGTTCCAGTGCTGCTCATGATCGTTGCCGTGGCACTCGTACATCTATTTTTGACTTATACCCGTTGGGGGCGCCAGCTGTATATTACCGGAGGCAACCGGGAAGCGGCACGGCTTGCCGGTATTTCAGTGAACCGCATCCGCCTGGTCGCCTACGTGCTTTCCGGCCTGTTCGCAGCTATTGGCGGCATCTTGTACGCAGCGCGTATCGGTTCCGGGCAAGTAGATGCTGGCGCAGGTCTCTTGATGGATTCCGTCGCTGCCGTGTTTGTCGGCTACTCTGTGTTCGGCGCGGGCAAGCCCAATGTCATCGGTACGTTCTTCGGCGCTTTGCTGATCGGCGTGCTCATCAATGGGCTGACGATGCTGAATTTGCCTTACTTTGCCTTCGACATTGTGAAGGGTGCAGTGCTCGTTCTGGCTTTGGCGGTGACATTTGTGCATCTCAACCGGCGCAAGAAGAATGGTTGATAGGTATTTGCCGCTTGAAAAAGTAACTGCCTCCGGCAGACATAACCAGTCACGCAACAGTTGCGTGACTGGTTCTTGTTTATTCATGAGGAATTGATTTTGTTAATTCTTAGATAGATTTATTCTATATGAAAATTGGTTGACGTTCCCAGATAAGGGTGCTATAGTTCTCTACAAGCAATTCGCACTAAACAAATAGGAATATAATGATTTGAAAATGTCGACTGGTTAACTAGAGACAAGAACTTACACTGCAGGATGTTGGTGCAGTGAGGCTCTTGTTTTTTTTATGTAGAAAGGGATGAAATGAATGATCTATAACAAGGTGGTGCTGGAGCCAGCTTATCGTCAAGCACAGGCTTATCTGCTTGAGCCGATGATCGCCATTCATAAAGCGCACCTGATTATGCTTCATCAGCAGGGTTTGATTGATAAGGCTGATGCGGGCTTTATCGCCAGTGCGCTGCTCGACTTGAATCTCGACCGGTTTCTCAACAGCACGTACACAGGCGAATTCGAAGATTTATTCTTCGAAATGGAGCATGAGCTTCTGTCCGCTGCCGGTGACACGGCTGGAAACCTGCACATCGGGCGCAGCCGCAACGATATGGGGATTGCCTTATACCGGATGGTGCTGCGCGACAAAATCCTGGAAGTTATCGAGTCCGCTTTGATTCTGCATAAAGCGTTATTGGCTTTTGCTGCAGAGCATGTAGACACGATATATATCGCGCTAACTCACACGCAACAGGCGCAGCCGACCACCATAGCCCACTACATATCTGCAGCGGCTTACATTCTGGAAAGAGATATCAAGCGGTTTAAGAACGCTTATGATACCTGCAATGTGAGCAGTCTTGGTGCAGCTGCGTTGACGACCTCGGGCTATCCGCTTGACCGGGAGCTCGTCGCCGAGCTGCTTGGCTTCGCCGGTCTCATCGAAAATTCCTACGATGCCGTCAGCGCAGCGGACTATGCGGGAGAGGCTGCTGCTGCGTCACAGCTTGCATCTGCGAATGCGGGCAGATTCGTACAAGATTTGCTTCAGTGGTGTACGCAAGAATTCGGCGTTCTTCGTCTGGCGGACGATTTCGTCCAAATCAGTTCAATTATGCCGCAAAAGCGGAATCCGGTTGGACTAGAGCATGCCCGATCCCTACTGTCATCATGTATTGGCAATGCTCAAACCGTATTCACGTTGCTGCATAATACACCTTACGGCGACATCGTGGATACAGAGGACGACATGCAGCCCTATATCTGGAAAAGTCTCGAAACGCTATCGTCTGTTTACCGCTTGCTGGCCGCCATTATTTCTACGGCGTCGGTTGACCGCGTGACGGTCTACCGCCGAGCTAAGAACAGTTTTGCCACCGTAACCGAGCTTGCGGATACGTTGGTGCGGATAGAAGGGCTGTCTTTTCGCAAGGCCCATGAGATCGTTGGCGAAGTCGTCGGTTATGTCGCTAAGGAAGGGCACTCTGTGCGAGGAGTGACTTTGCAGGCGTTAAACGATGCATCTGTCAAAGCAGTCGGCCGTAAGCTTCGCCTAACCGAGATGCAGCTGCAGCGTGCACTGGACCCTGAACACTTTGTGCGGATTCGTTCACTTCGTGGCGGGCCAAGTTCCCAAGAAGTTATGCGGGCGCTTAAGGAGCAGGCGTTGAACAGACAAGGATTTGAAGAGTGGCATGATGAAAAGCTAGGCGCTATTCGCAGCACCGTGCTTCAGCTTGATCATATTTTGGTCTCCTACCTGCCGGTAGTGTAGCCAAGACTGGAGGTTACTATGTTTCAGAATCCCAATTTTTCTGTATTCGATATTCACGGGCATTTAGGCTACCGGGAGCCGGTACGGCCGAGAAAAGCGCAGCACCCCTTAATTCGTCAATACGCTGGGGAACGGTCGGAAAGAATGAGACTGTCGTGGGATTTTCCCTCACCTGAGGATCAAGCGGAGGAAGCTGATAAACCTTTAATCGACCGATGGTCAGATGAATTGGATAAATACGCTATCGGCGGCATGAATTTTCTGACGGGGCTTAGCAACGAAATATTGGCCGAGCAGATCGGCAAGCATCCGAACAAGTTTACGGGATTCGCTTCGCATCCCATTGAAGAGGAGGATGCAGCGGGTCAGCTGAAAGCCGCTGTCGATGAACTCGGCCTGCGAGGTTATAAGCTGTTCGGGCCGCTTACCCCGCTGCCTTTCGATGCCCCGTCGCTTGAACCGGTCTGGTCGTTCGCAGCTGAGCGCCGCCTGCCGGTTCTCATTCACTTCGGGCTTCTCGGTCACGCCGGTGGCATTGTGCATCATCCCAACATCAGCCCTTTGGCGATATTTAACACAGCGCGTAAATATCCGGAGATCCCGTTCATCATCCCTCATTTCGGAGCGGGCTATTATCAGGAGCTGCTGCATTTATGTTGGAGCTGCCCGAATGTGTACGTAGATACGTCCGGCTCCAATCAATGGGTGCGCTGGATGCCCTATGAGCTCAATCTGGAGCTGCTGTTCCGTAATACCTTCGAATTGATCGGTCCGGAGCGTATCGTGTTCGGAACGGATGCGATGGGTTTCCCTCGTGGATACCCGTACCGATATTTACAGGATCAGGTTCGCGTCTGTCGGGATTTGCGGTTCCGTGAATCCGAGATCGAACTCATATTCGGTAACAATGCCAGAAGGCTGCTCAAGCTTGATATTCCTACCCATTTATCCCAAGGAGATGATGATCGTGCCATTCATTCGTAACAAATCCCTCGTCGCAGTCGTATCCCTGGCTGCTGTGCTGTCAGGCTGCACAGGAACGAACAGCGTAACAACGTCAGGTACAGCCGCCTCTTCTGCGTCGCCGGCTCCTGCTGCCTCAACCGGAACCAGTGAGCCTGTGACTATTGAATACTGGCAGTATGAATATGCCGCCAAGGTGGAGCTTGTCAATGCGCTTATCAAGGAATTTGAGCAGAAGCACCCTAACATTAAAGTGAAGCAAACCAATTTTCCTTACGATCAATATAATCAGAAGGTGGCTACATTAGTGCCGGCAGGCAAAGGCCCTGATGTCATTAACCTGTACTACGGCTGGCTGCCGAAATACGTATCGTCCGGTTATTTGCAGCCATTGCCGGACAATAGCTTTCCGGCCTCTGAGATCGAAAAGGAATTTTTTCCCTTCGTTGGTGCAGCCAAGCTGAATGGAAAGTATTACGCAATCCCGACGGGAGTGCGGACGCTGGGCCTTTTCTATAACAAAGATTTGTTCGCGAAAGCGGGAATTACAAAGCCGCCTGCTACATGGACGGAGCTTGTTGATACGGCGAAGAAGTTGACGGAGAAAGATGCCAACGGACAGTTCGTAACGGAAGGGCTTGCTTGGGAGCCGGGCGCTCAGCTTCACCATTGGTATCGTGATGGGTTGGTCTATCAGGCTGGAGGTAAGGACACGAGCGAGGATAAGCGCAAAGTGCTGTGGAAAGATTCACCGTCGGGGCTGGAGGCTTTTCAGTATTTGATCGATTTTGCGACTGTACATAAAGTCGGCATTAACGGATTTTATACCGACGATGCCAATGCGTTCAAGACCGGTCATGCGGCGATGAATATCGACGGCTCTTACCGTCTGGGCTCGCTGCAGAAAGATGCGCCGAACTTGAATTACGCTATTGCTCCGCTTCCTTCATACAAAGGAAAATCGGCTCCGGCGTCGTTCTGGGCAAACGCCATTCCCAAGAACGTAACTGGCAAGAAGCTGGAAGCGGCGGTCGAGTTTCTGCAATTTTTGACGAGTAAGGGTGTACAGGAGCAATGGGTAGAAAAAACCGGGGAGCTGCCAGCTAAGAAGGAGGTTGCTTTACAAGATAAGTACGTGAAGGACGAAAAACTTGGGCCGTTCATTTCTCAATTAGCCGATGGCAATGCGCATTTCTTCGTCGACGAGACGCAAGAGCGGCAGCTGTTTATCGATGCGGTAGATCAAGTGCTGCTCAAACATGTTCCTGCAGAGCAGGCTTTTACGGATTTGGTTGGGAAAACGCAGAAGTTATATGACGATTATTGGGCTAAAGCAGGCACTGCCAAATAAATGTCTACAGGAGGCAAGGGGGAGATGGAGGAAACGATCCAGCGGGTCAAAGGGACTCGCAAGCAAGGACATACGGTCCCAAGATTCACCATTAGCTACTATTATAAAAGGTATTTATTCATTTATGGCTGTCTGCTGCTTCCCATTTTATTCTTTATTACGGTGCGGATTATTCCCATGCTGTATGCGTTCAATATCAGTTTCCGCCAGTGGGATATGCTTTCGGAGAATAAACCGTTCGTCGGCTTGGCCAACTACCAAGCTTTGTTCGAAGACACAGTATTTCTCACTGCATTGACCAATACAGCTGTTTACGTGGTGCTTGGCGTCATCGGTCAGTTGTCTGTTGGCATGGCCATCGCGCTGCTGGTGCGGCGAGTTGCTGTCCTTCGAGGTTTTTACCGGGCTGCCTATTTCCTCCCTTATATTACGAGTGTCGTCGCTGTCAGCTGGGTATTCCGCTGGATCTTCATGAAGAATGGGATTGTGAATGCATGGCTGTTGGCATGGGGATTAGACGCCCAACCGTTCCTCTATTCCACTACACAAGCGATCTATTTGATCGCAGCGGTGATGGTATGGCAGAACATCGGGTTTCAAATGCTGATATTTGTAGCCGGACTCGACAATATCCCTGCCATATATTACGATGCTGCTTCAATTGACGGGGCCGGGCGTTTTCGCCGCTGGATTCACATTACTATACCGCTGCTTAATCCGGTGATTGTTTTTTCGGTTGTTATGGCCACGATCAGCTACCTTCAGTCGTTTACCCAGGTGCTCAATATGACGGGGGGCGGACCGCTGAATTCAACGATCTCGATCGTGCTGCATATTTATAATTCCGCCTTTAAAAGCTTTAATATGGGTTATGCCTCCGCCGGCTCAGCGGTTCTGTTCGTGATGATTTTGGCGCTAGTGGCGATTCAGCTGAAGCTGGTGGAAAGGAAGGTGGAGTATTGATGGTACCGAGTACTCGCGTTTCTTTTGGCAGGGCGGCTATTGCTTCGGTTCGTTATGGGCTTTTGACACTGGGGTTGATTATTGTAGGTTTTCCGTTCTTGTGGATGATCGCCACCTCCTTGAAGGCGCCTGAAGATATGTATTCGTTAAGTTTGGTGCCGAAAACAGCGCTATGGGGCCATTATGCGGATCTATTCCGGCAAACCGAGTATGGCGTGTGGATCGTAAACAGCGCGATTGTCGCCATCTGGACGACGGCCAGTGTGGCCGTGTTCGACACGCTTGTCGGATATATCGTGGCGAAGTTTTCCTTCTTCGGTAAGCAGGTGATCTTCCTCTTTATTCTCAGCACACTGATGGTACCGACAGAGATGCTCATTATCCCGTGGTACTTAATCTCCACAAAGCTGGGCTGGGTGGATACATATTGGGGTGTGCTGTTTCCCGGCTTCATGACCGGATTCGGCATTTTCCTTATGAAGCAGTTTCTGGAATCGCTGCCGTCCGAGCTGTTGGATGCGGCGCGCATTGACGGGTTAGGCGAGCTGGCCATCCTGGCCAAGATTGTCGTGCCGCTTAGCCGGTCGGCGTTGGCCACACTCTGTATATTAACGTTCTTGGGGAGCTGGAATGCATTTATTTGGCCCTTGATCGTAACGCAGTCCGATGATATGTATACGATTCCCGTAGGGATGGCTTTCTTCTCCAGCGAAGCGAAGGACAGCAGCAATTGGATTCAAGTGATGGCGGGGGCGACGCTTTCGATCTTCCCGCTCATCCTCGTGTTTATTTGCTTCCAGAAGCAAATTATTCGTGGCATTGCAACAACCGGCATGAAATGAAGGAGCCTATAAAGAAAGCCATGCTTCCGGGTGGAAGCATGGCTTCTTGTCGTTTCCTATAGCGGACGTTCGAACGCTGGCTCGGAACGTTTCGCATGCCGCAGGCGAATATACCATCCGGCAGCAAACAAGGTGACTCCAGTCAGCATAAACAAGCTGTGGATGCCAAGCCAGCCGCCAAGCATACCGCCAAGCAGCGGACCGGCAACGATGCCGAACTGGCTGAATGATTGGCTTAAGCTGATGGCTTTACTGCGATATTCGGCATCGGCATATTGCACAATGAGTGCATTCATCGCTGGGAATACCGCTGCGAAGAACAGGCCATAGGAGAATCGCAGCACCCCGAAGCCGACCAAATCGTGAAAAACAAGCTGCAGCAAATTGCCAAGGGCCCCGCCGATTAATCCGATGAACAGTGTCTTCTCATAGCCGATTTTGCCGCCAATCTTGCCCCAATAGGGACCCATTATGACGGTGGCGACGCCGACTGCGGAGAACACAATCCCCGAGCTGAGTGTGGCGCTGTCCGCACTGCCTCCGAGCTGCACGACATAAAGGGCTAGCAGTGGCTCCAGAACCGTTACCGAGGTGGAGACGATAAAAAGAAGGGCGTACATCGGCAAGATTCCCGGTTTGGCAACGGCTTGTTTGAGGTCACGCCACATCCGCTCGCGCGGGCCTGTTTGGCGCTCATGTACTTCTTTTACCCCAAAAATGATGATGACAGCCGACATGAGCGTGATAAGCCCAGAGACGATAAAGCATTCGCGAAGGCCGAACCAATGGCTGCATAAGCCGCCTGCTAACGGACCGAGAATACTGCCGGCTGCCGTCGCTGTGGAGATGATGCCCAGTGCGCTGCCGACATGCTTATCCGGCGTGTTGGAGCCGACGAAGGCAACGGATAGCGGGCTGAAGCCGGCCATCAAACCTTGGAATACCCGCACCAGGATGAAGGAATAGGGATCATGCACTAAATAATTGGCCAGATGGGCGAGCCCCAATCCGATACCGGAGCGGATCAGCATCGGCTTCTTGCCGTACCTGTCCGCAATAGAGCCCCAGAACGGGGCGCAGAGGCCGCTGATCAGGAAGCTGAGCGAGATGGAAACGCCGGCCCAAGCTTCAACCCCGGCTTTTACACCTAAATCGTGCTCCAGAAAAATCGGGAAGAACGGAACCGACAACGTATAGGCCAAATGGTTGAAAAACAACCCGACCCATAAAATATAAAGGTTTCGTTTCCAAACAGGTTCCATGGCGTCAACTCTCTTTCTATTGGATTGGCTAAAGGATTTCAATATAAAAGAAACAGTAACACTTGTTATGTGCGAGCGCTAATTGAAGTTTTCTATTTGTTTATAGTCAGATTTTATGAGAGTCGGCCTTGTCGTCGATAGAAGTTTTAAATCCTCGTATAGAACATTGTGATAACCACGACCGGCCAACTTTAGGTTACAGTATAAAGGCAAGAACAAATCCCGATAATACCGATGGGTATTATGAGTGAAATAGGAGGGTCTATGGCACAACGTACATTAAGGCTTGGAGCCAACTTGAATGGCGTCGGAAACAGCATCTCTTTCTGGAGACATCCGGACGTTCCCGTCAATGCGAGTGTCGACATTGAATTTTATAAGCAGCAGGCGCGCAAGGCGGAAGAAGGAAAATTCGACTTACTGTTTATCGCCGACGGGTTATACATCAATGAGAAATCCAATCCGCACTTTCTGAATCGGTTCGAGCCGTTGACGCTGCTGACCGCACTAGCTGGTGCTACGTCCCACATCGGGCTCGTTGCGACGCTGTCCACCTCTTACAGCGAACCGTTCACGGTTGCCCGGCAATTTGCTTCGCTGGATCACATCAGCGGTGGTCGAGCGGGCTGGAACGTTGTGACATCGCCGTTGGAAGGATCGGCGCTGAACTTCGGTAAAGGCGAGCATCCGCACCATGCGCTGCGTTATGAGATCGCCGAGGAACATTTGGAAGTCGTCAAGGGGCTGTGGGATTCCTGGGAGGACGACGCTTTTGTCAGGGATAAGGCGAGCGGAGTGTTTTTCGACCCGGCTAAGCTGCATACGCTTGGGCACAAAGGCAAGCATTTTGACGTTCAAGGACCGCTCAATATCGCGCGTTCCAAGCAGGGGTATCCGGTTATATTCCAGGCGGGTTCGTCGGAATCGGGCAAAGACCTCGCCGCCAAGTCGGCTGATGCGGTATATTCGGGCCATGAGACGTTCGAGGAGGCCAGACAATTTTATCAGGACGTCAAGGCACGAGCTGTAGCCTTTGGGCGGAATGCCGACGATATTTTGATTTTTCCTGGCATTGGCCCCATCGTTGGTCGTACAGAAGCGGAGGCAGAGAGCAAATATCGGGAGATCGCCGAACTGGTGGACATTCAGCAGGCGCTCAATTATTTGGGCAGGTACTTCGAACATTTTGACTTCGCGCAGTTTCCGCTCGACGAGCCGTTTCCTGATCTTGGCGACTTCGGCGACAACAGCTTCCGCAGCACGACGGAGCGAATCAAGCGGGAGGCGAAGGAGCAGGGCCTTACGCTGCGCCAAGTAGCACTGAGAGCTTCGACGCCACGCAGCAATTTCATCGGTACACCGGAGCGGGTGGCGGACCAGATCCAGCAGTGGTTCGAGGGGGGCGCTGCCGACGGCTTTAATGTGCGCACGGTGGTGCCGAATGGATTGGCTGATTTCGTCGATCTCGTCGTGCCGATCCTGCAGGAGCGGGGCTTATTCCGTAAAGCGTATGAACATGAAACGCTGCGAGGCAATCTTGGGCTTGCGGTGCCGGAGAATCGTTATAGCGGAAAAGTATCTGTGTAATATTTCAATCATATGAGGGGGAAGAATCCAATGAAATCTTTGAAAAACGTGAACACTATGAAAACCGCTACAGTAACGCTAGCATCTTTGCTTCTGCTGGCCGGCTGCGGATCGAAGGATGCTGCTGCACCAGCTGCTGCAACAGCTGCTTCCAGCGCCGTGTCTGGTTCGGCGCCTGCGGCGACCGCCGGCTCGGCCGCACCGGCGAAAGTAAAGAAAATCGTCGTCGGCACGAGCGGCACGTTCAAGAACGTGACCTTTCTCGACGATAAGGGGAATTTGACCGGGTATGACATCGAGCTGACGAAGGAGATCGATAAGCGATTGCCCGGTTATGAGTTCGAGTTCAAGACGATGGAGTTCCCGAACATCCTCCTCAGCCTGGAAGCCGGAAAGATTGATCTGGCCGTCAATCAGTATGAAGTGAATACGGAACGGCAATCCAAGTTTCTGTTCAACGACGAAGCGTATAATATTTGGCCAAGCAAACTCGTCGTCAATAAGGATAATAACAAGATCCAATCCATCGAAGATCTGAAGGGGAAAAAGGTGATTTCCTCGCCGGGCAGCAATGGGGCGGCTTGGCTTCAAGACTACAACAAGTCACACGGCAATCCTTACGAGTTGGTGTTTTCGGGAAGCGGCGGTACGAACGACGTCATTAACCAACTGAAAGCAGGGCGCGTCGATGCTACGATCAGCACGCCATTTGCTGTCGCGAATCAAAACCGTGATGCGGACGCACAGCAAAAAGTGGTCGGCCCTGTACTCTACACGTCGAAAATCTATTACGTGCTGCGCAAAGATGAGAACGATCTGAAAGGCAAAATCGACGAGGCCATCCGGGAGATCAAGAAGGACGGGACGCTGGCTAAGTTGAGCAAACAGTGGCTTGGCGAGGACTTCACGGTAAACGAATAATACGCCCGACTGCGGGAAAGCACAGGTGAGACGATGGGGAAGGCGTTTGATTTTTCGTTGGTTTGGGTATATTTTCCAAAGCTGCTCGCGTTTTTGCACATTACATTATTCATCGTGGCCGCCTCCGTCATCCTAGGGGTGTTGATCGGGCTCGTCGTGGCGCTGCCGAGACTGTATGGCGTTCCCGTTCTGAACAGAATCGTAGTCGTCTATATCTCGTTCACAAGAGGGACTCCAATTTTGATCCAAATGTTCCTTGTCTACTACGGCGTCCCCGAGCTGCTTAAAGCAGTGGGCGTTGATGTATCCGATGTCCAGCCGCTTGTGTTCGTGATCCTCACCTATGCGCTTCACTTCGCCGCCTATTTCTCGGAAATCGTGCGCTCGGCGGTGAACGCCGTAGACCGGGGACAGGCGGAAGCCGGTTACTCGATCGGGATGAGCGGTTATTACGTCTTGAAGAGGATTGTACTGCCACAAGCGTGGAGGGTGGCGTTTCCGAACGTCGGCAATTTGATCATCGGTACATTGAAGGATACGTCTCTGGCCTATACGCTCGGGGTCATGGATGTCGTCGGGCGCGCAGAGATGCTCGGCACGACGTACCATTTTCTTGAAATATGGATTGCACTTTCCATCATTTATTATGCCATTGTCTTAATCGTTGAGTATGTGTACCGGCTGGCGGAGCGACGGATCAACCGCTTCGAAGGGTCGGCAGCAGCCGCTCATGGTGTATAGGAGGGATCCCCTATTCAGATTGATTTCGCATTTATGCTGGAGGCGTTCCTCGCGATGTTTAAGGCGCTTCCGCTCACGCTGGTTATCTCTATCGTTCCGTTATTTACAGGATTTATCCTCGGTGGAGCCGTTGCCTTCATCCGCATGTACAAGATCAAATACATTCACCGCCTTGCGCAGCTGTATGTCTCTTTTTTCCGTGGCACACCGATTCTGCTTCACATTATGCTGGTTTACTTTGCGTTTCCGATGATCTTTGACGCTTTGGCCGTCAAATTTGGCTGGAGTGTCCGCTCAAGTGTCATTCCGCTGATTACGTTCATTTTTGTCGCATTCACGCTGAATATCGGCGCTTATATGTCGGAGACGATCCGCTCCGGGATTCTATCTGTCAGTGTCGGGCAGCTGGAGGCCGCCTATTCGGTGGGGATGACGACGCCACAAGCGATGAAGCGGATCGTGCTGCCACAAGCCCTCATGTCCAGTTTGCCGAACTTACTGAGTAAATTCGTCGGCCTACTGCACGGCTCGTCGCTAGCTTTCACTATCTCCTTACAGGAATTGAACGGGACAGCGCATATCGTCGCGATGAGGAACTGGAAGTACCTCGAGGCGTACATCGCCGCAGCAGCGATGTACTGGGTGTTGACGATAGCAGCTGAATACGGATCTGCCCTGCTGGAGAAAAGGTTGAATCGTTACAACCGGGGGGGCGTGGCGTAGAGCTTAGATCGAATAGTTGAATCGTTCGATAGAGGAACTCTATTAGACGATCTCAGAGCTGAATGGTATCGTGGATACATACACTTTTAATTCATAGTATTTCTATGGGAAATAAATGTTTAATGTGCAGGTCAGGCTCATGAAGGAAGTGATTAGGATGATCACCTTATCTGGAATCACCAAATCGTTTGGACGCATTCAAGTGCTCAAAGGCATCGATCTCCAAGTGAACAAAGGCGAAGTCGTGGCGATTCTCGGCCCGAGCGGTTCAGGGAAAACGACGCTTCTACGCTGTGTGAACTATTTGGAAAAGCCGAGTGAAGGGACGATTACGATTGGCGAGTTCAGCGTCGATTGCAAGCGCGCAGCCAAGAAGGAGATCCATCAGCTGCGGCAAAAAACGGCGATGGTGTTCCAGCAGTACAACTTGTTCCGCCATAAGACAGCTTTGGAAAATGTGATGGAAGGGCTGATCATCGTCAAGCGGATGCCAAAAGAGGAGGCGAGGCAGCGTAGCATCGAGCTGTTGGAAAAGGTGGGGCTCGGGGGCAAGCTCGATGCATATCCTTCCCAGCTGTCAGGCGGTCAGCAGCAGCGTGTCGGCATTGCCCGGGCGCTGGCTTTGAACCCGGAAGTCATTCTGTTCGACGAGCCGACCTCTGCGCTCGATCCGGAATTGGTCGGCGAGGTGCTCGCCGTCATCCGCAAGATCGCCAAGGAAGGCATCACGATGATCATCGTCACGCATGAAATGGCGTTCGCCCAAGAGGTGGCCAGCCATGTTGTGTTCATGGACGGCGGCGTGATCGTCGAGGAAGGCAAGCCCGCCGAGCTGTTCTATCAGCCGAAAGAGGAACGGACGAAACAGTTTTTAGGCAGGATCCGCCCTGAGCTGACCTATTCTATTTAGCAAAAACAACACCAAATTCAACCATATTGAGGAGGATCTGACTATGAGTCAAATCGATCTTGATGCGTATTTGAATACGCACCGCCAATTATCGGAAGCTATCCAAGGCTTAACGAAAGAGGAGCTTTCGTGGAAAGCGAATCCGCAATCATGGAGTGTTACGGAAGTGCTCTCTCACCTTGCGGATCATAATCTTGTGGTGTCGTTCCGGATCCGTGATATTTTGGCAGGCACTTCCGCAAAGCTTCCCGCTTTTAACCAGGATGCTTGGGTAAGCGGCCAACGGGCGAATGAAGGTGCGGCTGCGGATGTGCTGGAAGCGTTCGGACAGCTGCTGCGGTACAACAGCCTGCTGTTTCGCCGCCTAAGCAGCGATGATTACGGCAAAAGCGGGATTAATGCAAAAGGTGACACGGTGACCCTTACCGATATTGTCAATGGTTTTATTAGACATGTGAACCATCATATCGGGCAAATCGAGCGCATCAAACAGGCGGCGTCTGCCGTGTAAACGAGGAGGAAATGCACATGTCCGTGCGAAGACAATTGAAACTGGGCGCGATGCTTCATGGTGTCGGCAGCAGTACGTCCGCTTGGCGGCATCCGGATGCCAGCGCGGATGCCAGCGTGAATTTTGAACTCTATAAGAAATGGGTAACCAAAGCAGAGGCGGGCAAGCTGGATCTCGTGTTTATTGCAGATGGCCTCTATATCAATGAAAAGTCGATTCCCCATTTTCTCAATCGCTTTGAACCGTTAACCATCTTAAGTGCGCTTGCCGGTGTGAGCCAGCATATAGGACTGGTAGGTACGTTATCTACGTCCTATAGCGAGCCGTTCACTGTCGCCAGGCAGTTCGGATCGCTCGATACGATCAGTGGCGGCCGTGCAGGCTGGAATATCGTCACCTCGCCACTCGAAGGTTCGGCGCTCAATTATGGCAAGAAGGAGCACCCCGATCACGATCTTCGGTATCGGATTGCGACGGAATTCATTGAGGTGGCGCGCGGTCTTTGGGATTCGTGGGAGGACGATGCATTCGTTCGCGACAAGGCGTCGGGGGTTTTCTTCGATCCGGCGAAGTTGCATACGCTGAACCACCAAGGTGAATTCTTCTCCGTTAAAGGTCCGCTCAACATCGCCAGGTCGAGGCAGGGGCATCCGGTTATTTTCCAGGCGGGTTCTTCAGAGGTGGGAAAAAATTATGCCGCCAAACATGCGGACGCGATCTTTACCGGGCATGAGACGTTGGAAGATGCCGTAAGCTTCTATCGTGACGTAAAGAAACGGGCCGCCACCTTTGGCCGTAATCCCGACAACGTTCTCGTCTTCCCTGGCATCAGCCCGATCATCGGCAGCACGGAGGAAGAGGCGGAGCGCAAATACCAGGAGACGGCTTCGCTCGTATCGGCGGAGGATGCACTCCGTTATCTGGGACGGTACTTCGAGCATCATGATTTCTCTCAATATGAGCTGGACGCGCCGTTCCCGGAATTGGGCGATCTCGGCAGGAACAGCTTCCAGAGCACGACGGACCGCATCAAGCAGAATGCGAAGGAGAAAGGTCTGACGCTGCGGGAAGCAGCCTTACAGACCGCTACGCCACGCAGCGGTTTCATCGGTACTCCCGAGCAGGTAGCGGACAAATTGCAGCAGTGGTTCGAACAAGGAGGGGCGGACGGTTTCATGATCGGCTCCGCTGTGCCTAACGCCTTGGAGCAGTTCATCGATCAAGTCGTACCGATTTTGCAGCAGCGCGGGCTGTTCCGTACTGAATATGAAAGCGACACGCTGCGGGGAAACCTGGGCCTTCCCATACCGAAGAACAGGTATGTTGAGCAAAAGGATGGGGTGCCAAGCGAGGACCACCAGACAAGCGGCGTTTAGATAATCATTCACAGGAGGGAGACAAGGGTGGGAATTTCGTTGACGGTTAATATGGAAGATATACGGAGTGCAGATTCGGAGCTGCTGATCCGTGAGCTGAGTGAACAATTAGGAGCGCTATATGAGTCGGACGGAACCGCCGGCTTTCAACCTTCGGATGTGGAGGTGCCCCGGGCGGCGTTCGTGGTTGCCCGCATCGATGGGTTTCCGGTTGGCTGCGGAGCCCTGCGGCCCTTGGACGCTGCTTCGGGCGAAGTGAAGCGGATGTATACCCGCAGCGGGTATCGCCGCCAAGGCGTGGCGCAGGCCATCCTTGCAGAATTGGAACGGCTCGCTGCAGCGTTCGGCTATCGCAGCCTGAAGCTGCAAACCGGTCCCAAACAGCCGGAAGCTGCTGCGCTTTACGAAAGGGTCGGATATTACCGGATCCCGATATTTAGCGGAAATTGGGACCAGGTGCTGGCTTATCAAAAGGACTTGCCCAGTCATCCAGTATCCGCTGACGTACAGTATCGGCTTGCCACGCCGGATGATGCCGAAAGGCTGCTTGATGTGATCTACGATGCCTATGTAACCATTCGCGAGCTGGAACTGAAATGGCCGGCTGCTCATGCCGATCTTGAGCAGATTCGAGACAATATAGCCAAAAATGAGTGCTATGTCCTTGAAGCGGACGGCGTCATTGCGGCAACACTGACATTGTCCAAAGAGCCCTTAGTGCGATGGGACTCCGATCTGCCATTTGTGAAATGGTTTGCCGTGCACCCCGAATATCAAGGGAGCGGAATCGGCACCAAGCTGCTGAATTGGGTCGAAGAGGCGATCATCTGCGATAAGCTGGGGGCATCGGCACTGACATTGGCCACTGCAGAGAAGCATCCATGGCTTCTGGCCATGTACGAACGCAAAGGCTATGAGCGCATCCGTTCAGTCGATCACGGCAATGGAGACGGCACGATGCACCTGCTGAGAAAGGTCGTCAATCCTGAATTATTTGAAGCGGATCTTCTGGCGAAAAAGGGTCATGTGGAAGCTCAACAATTAACTTAGTTGAAGGAGGATTTTTATAGTGGCTATTTCCCAAGAAAGACGAGAGCAGGCATTTCGCGACGCGGTCTCTGTGCCATCTTTTATCGAGCAGGCACAAGTGAATCAGAACACATTGCAGCGAAATTTTGCAGCATTTGAGCTTAGCGCTGAAGAGAGGTCTTACTTTGACAACTTGCAAGATCCTGTTGACGTTCTTGTCCTTGCCCATGACTGGTGCGGGGATGTCGTCGCCAATTTGCCGCTGTTCGGGAGGATTGCCCAAGATACCGGGAAGTTGAATGTGCATGTGCTTCCCCGCGATCCGCACAATACGGACATTGCCGCAGCCTATCCGTATCGAGACGGCAAGAGTCACATTCCGACCTATATTTTCTTTGATAAAAACGGCGAGGAGCTTGGAGTGTTCATCGAGCGGCCGGATGAAATTACGGAGCTTCTCGGCGAGTGGAAAGAAGCTTTTTGGAACGAGCACCCGGAGTGGGACGGCCGTGGAAAAGCGATATCAGCACTGGAAGACGACGTTAAGAAGCCGCTGCTCTCCTACTTGAAAGAACAAAGAGGTGAAGTGCGCGAGCAGGAAAAGACGGCCATCGTGAATGTGCTGAAACAGATTATCGGGGAGGCGTCCCGATGAGCCGCTTGAATGAGTATTTGCTTCAAAAACGGGAAGCTTTATTCGCTCGCAGAGCCAAGGCGGAACAGCAGCCGGAAGCAGCCGCCAATCGATTCAGTGCCAGAGCAAGAGCGCTTGGACGCAGCGGGGTAAGAGAAATTCGCATCCGTGATTTTCAAGTCATCAGCGACAGTCCGTTAGACTTTGCGGGTTACAACCTGGGCCCATCTTCGCCTGAGCTGCAGCTTGGCGTGCTAAGCAGCTGCTTAACGCACATTGCGCTCATTCAAGCTGCGGAGCGTGGCGTTTCGCTCGAATCACTGGAGGTTGAGGTCGAGGGGGAGATGCATCCGCTTGCCGGCAGACCCGGTTATGAGCATATTCCGGTGTACCCGCACAATATTCGCTACAAGCTCTACATCCAATCGGAGGAGTCCCTGGAGACGCTGCAGGCGCTTCATGAAGAAATCGAGCGGGTATGCCCGGTTTTCAATCTTTTGAAGCATCCGCAGCATATTCAGGGAGAACTGGTGGCAGAACAAAGCAAGACTGGTGAGCGTCTATGAAATTCGCCTTGTTCAGCTTAGTGATGAACATTCCCAACGCAGTAACCGGACAAATGCTGACCACGCAGCAAAAGTTTCAAAATATCGTCCAGCAAGCGATGCTTGCCGAGCAGTTGGGCTTTGACGCTTACGGCATTGGAGAGCGCCATGGCCCTCCATTTCTATCCGCATCTCCGCCAGTGCTGCTGACGGCTATTGCCGCCAGAACGAACGCGATCAGGCTGCTGACGACGGTTACGGTGCTCAGCGTACTCGACCCGGTTCGGGTGGCGGAGGATTACGCAACGCTGGATCACTTGTCTGGCGGTCGATTCGAAATGATTATCGGCAAAGGCAATGATCCGCGCCATTACCCGCTTTTTGGCATCACGGAAGAGGAGCAGTGGGATTCCCTGGCAGAGCGGTATGCGCTGCTCAAGCGGCTGTGGAGCGAAGAGCAAGTGACGTGGGCGGGCAAATACCGCCCTCCATTAAACGAAGTCACTGTACTGCCGAAGCCTTACCAGCCGCAGATTCCGGTATGGCACGGCAGCGCCTCCAGTCCGTTGTCAACGGAACTGGCCGCTCGATACGGGGAACCGATCTTTTCGTCCAATTCGTTTCACCCGATGGCTAAATATAAAGCGCTGATTGACCATTACCGCGTACGGCTGGAGCATTATGGGCACGATCCGAGCCAAGCAATTGTCGGAGCGGGGGCGGGCAGCTTGTATTTGGCTGATACCCGGGAGGAAGCCATTGAGCGGTACCGTCCTTATTACAATGCTTTCCATTCGACGGATTCGGCGAAGCATAACCAATCGCCGTTCACGAGTTTGGAGGACAATTTGGCGAACGGTCCGATCCTGGTCGGCAGTCCCGATAGTGTCGTTGAGAAGATTTTGAAATACCATGAGGCTTATGGTCATCAGGTGTTGTCGATCAGCGTCGACGGATTGACGGAAACAGAACAGCGCGAGCAGATCGAGCGATTCGCCAAGGAGGTCGCGCCTATCTTGCGTAAGGAGATTCCCAGCACGGTATGGAGCCGGCCTCCGGTTCAGGGGGTGGTTCAGGCGCCATCACTGTCTCCATCTCCATCGCCATCGTCGTCGAAGGCCGGGTCTGAAAGCGTTCTTCGCGTGTAGATAAGCGAATAGGAACACGGTAACCAGTCTTCTGGAGGAGAAGAAGGCTGGTTTTGCTGTGTCACCGCATCCGCAGCGGGACCTATAGAAATCTTCTATCCACGGATAGAAGATCTCTGGAATGGGATGTGTTGACGCTGACTGTGGGCGGTGGTAAATTGAGTAAAACTAATTCATAGATAACCAATAGGAATTATTAGAATTGGGTGAATCGGGAGGGTGATGGAGGTCTATGAGAAGGTCTAAATGGGTCACAGTATTCGCGTTGATGATGGTTATTGTTTTGGTGTTGTCGGCGTGTGGAGACAAACCGGCGTCGCAATCGGGAACAGCAGCTTCCGCAGGAGCTACGACACAGGCGGCCGCACAGGGCGGTGAGATTACGTACGCACTTGCCACTTCGCCGGACTCGCTCGATCCGCATCGCTCCGGCTTAGCTGTAGCTGTACGTGTATTCAGAACGATGTATGACAGCTTGGTCGTCCAGCTGCCCGACAACACGATCAAGCCGTGGCTGGCTACCGAATGGACGATATCCCCGGACGGGAAGAGCTACACATTCAAGCTGCGAAAAGACGTCAAGTTCCACGACGGCACGCCGTTTAACGCCGAAGCCGTCAAATACAGCTTTGACCGCATTCTCGATCCGGCGACGAAGGCAGCCAATGCAACGGCTTTGCTCAAACCGTATAAATCATCCGAAGTCATAGACGAGTATACGATTAAGCTGAATTTGGAAACGCCGTCCGTCGCTTTTCTTGGCAACTTGAGCCAAGCGATGCTGGGCATCGTCTCCCCAACGGCTGCCAAAAAGTACGGCGATCAATTCGGCAAAAATCCAGTAGGCACCGGGCCATTCAAATTCGTGAAATGGGAAGACAACGCTGAGATTAAGTTCGAGCGCAACCCGGATTACAACTGGGCGCCGGAGCTCGTCAGCAATAAAGGGAAATCGTACCTGGACGCCATAACGTTCAAAATCATCCCAGAGGAAGCGACGCGCATCGGCAGCGTTCAAAGCGGTCAGGTCACTGCCGCCGAGACGGTCCCACCGCAAAACATCGTATCGCTCAAAAACGATGCCAAGCTGCAGCTGCTGCAGGTGAATACAGGCGGACTTCCGTACACGCTGTTTTTTAATCAGAGCCGCCCGCCGTGGAACGACGTGAAAGCCCGGCAAGCTGTTCAATCGGCTGTCGATATTGACGCGATTGTGAAGACGCTGTACCTCGGCACGTATCAGCGGGCTTGGTCGCCTCTCGCGCCTAGCGCATTCGGGTACGATGCTTCCCTGGAAAATGCGATCAAGCCGGACTTGGATAAAGCCAACCGACTGCTTGATGAACTGGGTTGGGTGAAGGGAGCGGACGGGGTTCGCGAGAAGGACGGAAAGAAACTGACGCTGCACTATGTCGACGGGTCCCCCAACCGCGAAAAACGCAATGACATTGCGGCCATGATCCAGCAGCAGCTCAAAAAAGTCGGCATTGCCGTGGAAGTGGAGATTACGAAAG
This sequence comes from Paenibacillus aestuarii, assembly GCF_027789125.1. Taxonomy (GTDB): domain Bacteria; phylum Bacillota; class Bacilli; order Paenibacillales; family NBRC-103111; genus Paenibacillus_E; species Paenibacillus_E aestuarii. Next base: position 160,223 of record NZ_JAQFVF010000026.1, read on the forward strand.
ACGTACAAACGGTCGTTTATACGAATCAAGGTTATGATCTATACGGCAACAGCCAAGTGAACTCAGACCCGGTGGCGCTCAATTCGTTTTATCATACGACAGCGCCGAATGTTCGCCCTTCCTTGTCCCATTTGTCGGACGCTGAGGTCGATCAGTTGCTCGAGCAAGGGGTTGTGGAGACGGACACGGCGAAGCGAAAAGAGATTTATAAAAAGGTGCAGCACTCTATTATTGATAATGCGGTGATCCTGCCTATCTACGTGTTCCCTTATACGGTGGCGGCTTCCAAAAGCTTGAACGGGCTGAAATTTGATGCGCTCGGCTACCCGTTATTTAATGATGTTTCACTCGTAAAAAAATAGAGGAGGCCGCGAAAGATGATCAAAGCAGCAGCTTTTCGCTTGTTGAGCTCACTGGGCGTCGTCTTAGGCTCTTCCATGCTGGTGTTCTGTATTCTGTACGTGCTGCCCGGTGACGTCGTAATGAATATGATAGATCCGAGCGCGATGAGCCCTGAAGCGATCGCCAATCTGCGCAGGCAGCTTGGGGTTGACCGCCCTTTCTACGAGCAGTTTATCCAATATTTCAGTCATGTCCTCCAGGGGGACTTCGGCAAGTCGCTCGTGAACTCAGATCCGGTGCTGCCGAAGATATTGACGCATTTTCCCGCCACATTGTTGTTGACCGCATCAGCATCGATGGTTTCCATTGCCGTCGGGGTTGTACTTGGCGTTTTGTCGGCAATTCACCGCAATAAAACGATCGATATTGTCGCCAGAATCGTCGGACTGTTCGGCATCTCAATGCCAACGTTCTGGTCGGGGATTCTACTGATTCTGATCTTCTCCGTTTCGCTCGGCTGGCTGCCGGCGATGGGATCGGACGGACCCGAGACGGTCGTCCTCCCGGCGCTTACGCTCGGTATGCTCGGCGCCGGCTTCATCGTCCGGATGGTCCGCAATTCGATGCTGGAAGTGTTAGGCGAGCCGTTCATTGTTACGCTGAGGGCCAAAGGCTTGCGGGAGCGGGCTGTGATGTACCGGCACGCCCTGCGCAACGCGCTCATTCCCGCTGTGACGATGATGGGGATCTTGATTGGGGAGATGCTCGCCGGCACCGTGGTGATCGAAACGGTGTTCTCCCGCCAAGGGATCGGCAGAATTATTTCCGATGCTATCATGGCCAAAGATTTGCCAGTCGTCCAAGGTGTGATTCTGTTTACGGCCATTGTGTATGTCATTGTGAACGCTTTGGTCGATATTTCGTATGCGTACATCGATCCACGGGTCAGACGTATCCAGCGTGTAGGAGGTAATTAAATGAGGACTGCTGCAACTGTAAAAATAATAGGTCGGGTAAGAGGCCGTGTCGCCGCACGTTCACGCGCCTTCCCGCAATGGTCTGTGCCGAAAGGGCTGCTGTTCGCCTCCGTCCTGGTTATTGCCGTCCTTGTCGCCTGTGCGCTTGTGCCGCAGTGGATCGCCCCTTATTCGCCGACCGATATGCAGACGGATCATATCCTTGAGGCGCCGGGCAAGTCGCACTGGCTGGGAACCGATTATTTCGGCCGGGATGTCCTTAGCGTTATCGTATATGGAGCCAGAGAGTCGCTGTTCATCGGCTTTGCTTCGGTGATCGTCGGCAGCCTCGCCGGCGGGACGATCGGCGCAATATCGGGCTATTTCGGCGGCAGGGTAGATAGTATGCTGATGCGAATCATCGACATCGTCATGACCATCCCCGGCGTCCTGCTTGCTTTGGCCGTTGCGGCTGTCTTGGGCCCCGGATTATGGAACATTGTACTGGCCGTAGCCTTGGCCTCGATTCCCAATTATGCGCGATTGCTGCGTGGCCAGATTTTAAGCATGAAGAGCCGCTCCTTTGTCGTGGCTTCGCGTTCAATCGGAGCCGGTGAATTTTCCATTTTTTTGAAACATGTACTTCCGAATTCGCTGTCACCTTTGCTCGTGATGGCTGCTATCGGCGTCGGCACTTCAATTTTGACAGGATCGGGTCTGAGCTTTCTCGGACTAGGTGTATTGAAAGAGATTCCTGATTGGGGCGCGCTGCTCTCGCAAGGACGGGGCTATCTGTCCGTCGCCTGGTGGATTTGTACGTTTCCCGGCTTAGCTATTACTTTATTCGTTCTTGCGGTTAATATCATCGGGGATGAGCTGCGGGACGCGCTGGACCCGAAAAAAAGCCGCACTTAGGAGGGAAGCAGGATGAGTCACATACTGGACATTGAACGTTTGAGCGTCGATTTCGCCACCGCACGCGGCACGCTTCAGGCTATTCATGACGTTAGCTTTTCGATTGAGTCAGGTGAGATCGTCTGTCTGGTAGGCGAATCGGGCAGCGGGAAGTCAGTCACCTCCAAAGCGATCATGCGCCTTATCGACGAGGAGAACGGCTCCATAACGTCAGGTGCGATTAAAGTGGATGGTATCGATATATCGGATCTTTCTAAGCTATCCCTGCAATCATTGCGGGGTAAAAAAATGGCCATGGTCTTCCAGGAGCCGATGGCGGCATTTGACCCGGTGTTTACCATCGGAAGTCAAATCGTGGAGACGATTTGCCGGCATGACCACAACAGCACGGCCAATCAGGCTTGGCAGCGCGGAGTCGAGCTGCTTCGCCGTGTAGGCATTCCCGAGCCGGAGCTGCGGATGAAGGCGTACCCCGGCGAGCTGTCAGGCGGCATGCTGCAGCGGGCGATGATCGCCATGGCGCTCAGCTGTGAGCCGGAGCTGCTCATCGCCGATGAGCCGACGACGGCGCTGGACGTTACAATCCAGGCACAGATCCTGCAGCTGCTGCAAGAATTGAAGACGGAATACCGGATGTCCGTCCTGCTGATCACCCACGATCTCGGCATTGCCGCCCAGATCGCCGATCGGATTGTGGTCATGTATGCGGGCAAGATCGTTGAGCAGGCGACTGCTGAGGAGCTCTTTACTCAGCCTCATCATCCTTATACGCAAGGCTTGCTGCAATCCATCACGACGCTGGACAGCGACAAATCGCAGCGCCTCTATGCCATACCGGGCTCGATTCCGGGTCTCGCCGACCTGCCTGAAGGCTGCAGATTTCATCCTCGCTGCCCCTATGCTTCGGAGCGGTGTGCCAGGGAGGCACCGGAGCTGCAAGATCGCGATGGCCGGCAGTCAGCCTGCTGGAACGTTGGGCAGCTGCTGGAGGGTTCTGAGCGGGGCAAGACGGAGGTAATCGGAGCTATGCGTGTTGGGGAGACGGATAGGACGCTGCAGCCGCTGATCGAGCTGAGTCATGTGACGAAGCATTACCCTGTAGGCGGGTCGTTCTTCTCGCGGGCTCACAAGGTGATCCAGGCCGTCGATGATGTGTCGTTTTCCATCCGAAAAGGGGAGACGTTCGGTCTGGTCGGCGAGTCGGGGAGCGGCAAGTCGACGCTGGGGCGGGTCATGCTGCAATTAGAGCGGCCGACCTCCGGCTCCGTGCGCTTTGAAGATCAGCAGCTGACAGCGTTGTCCGGCGCTCGGCTGCGTGAAGCGAGAAAGCATATGCAGATGATCTTCCAGGACCCGTACGGTTCAGTGGACCCGCGATGGAAAGTCGGCGACATCATCGGCGAGCCATTTGCCGTTCATGGTAATGTCCGCCCCAGTGAAAAAAGGGAGCAGGTAGAGGAGCTGCTTCAGCTCGTTGGTTTGAGTCCCTCTGCGTATGATCGTTATCCGCATGAGTTTTCCGGCGGACAGCGGCAGCGGATCGGCATCGCCAGAGCCATCGCTCTGCGGCCGAAGTTCATTCTCGCAGACGAAGCTGTGTCCGCCCTCGACGTATCGGTGCAGGCCCAGATCGTCAATTTACTTCAGGACCTGCGCCAGCAGCTGAATATGACGCTCCTCTTCATCGGGCACGGACTCAACGTGGTTCGATACGTATCGGATCGGATCGGCGTCATGTATTTAGGGAAGCTGGTAGAGATTGCGCCAAGCGAGCGGCTATTCCTTCGTCCGGCGCACCATTATACGAGAGGGCTGATCGCTTCTGTTCCTATTCCCGACCCGAATCGCCGGCGCGAATTCGCTTCCGTCGAGGGAGAGATTCCGTCTCCGGCGAACCCTCCTTCCGGCTGCCGCTTCCGCACACGCTGTCCAGCGGCCACTGCGAGATGTGCCGTGGAGGCGCCGGCTTTGCGGGCCATCGGCTCCGATCATTTCGTAGCCTGCCATGATCCGTTGTAGTAGTCATTTTAGTTTAATAAAGATCTGTCATGGAGGTTGAGCTGGCTATGGGAGTCTTCGAAACGCTTCGTATCCGCAATGCACAGGCTGCCGATCAGGAGGCGATCCGCAGCGTAGCACTTGCCGCTTATGAGCAGTATGCCTCTGACTTGCCGAAAGACCGGTGGGACGCTTATCGGGAATCGATCGCGCGATCTGTCGAAGGCGACGGACCGGAAGCCCGCCTCGTGGCGGAGCTGGGTGGCCGGATTGTCGGGAGCGCCTTATTGTTTGTAGGCTCTGAACGCGCCTATGGATTGCCTGCGCTGCACATTGAAGGTCCGATTCTGCGGCTGCTGTCCGTCGTTCCTTGGGCGCGGGGCAGGGGAGTTGCGACTGCATTGCTGCGGGAAGGCGTGCGCAGGGCGCGCGCTTTGAACGCGCCTTACTTGCATCTGCATACTTCCGATATGATGGCGTCCGCCGTCAAACTGTATGAACGGCTCGGATTCGAGAGGGCAGTCGATAAAGATATCCAGAATGGCGAAACGCTTGTCAAATGCTATCGACTGAAGCTGGAGGAGGCTTCACATCTCACACTGGAGGCATAGGAAACCTATATTTGCATCAAAACATTAAATTCCGATTGACATACTTGGTATTTATCGGTACATTGTAGGAAATAACGTTAGCTGTCAACCGGGCATCCGGAGATCTGCGAAGCTTGTCATCGGTCGTACCATTCGGTCGGGCGAATAGCTTTTCAGGTCTTTTTTGCTGTTGCGGGATCATTCCTATAAGACGTCGATCAGGAGAAATGCTTATGAACATTGAGAACATTGAGGCCTTTGTGTATGTGTTTCATTACGGCAGTTTCAACAAGGCTGCGGAAGTGCTGTTCCTATCTCAGCCCTCGGTAACGGCGAGGATTCAATCGCTCGAGCGGGAGCTCGATTGCAAACTCTTTGACCGGATGGGCAAGCAAGTTCAGCTCACGGAGAAAGGCAGGCAGTTCTTCCCATACGCCCAGCAGCTGCTGCAAATTTTCCGCAAAGGCAAGCAGCATATTCAGCGGGAACGGACGATTCAGAGCGAGCTGCGCATCGGCTGCACCGCATCAGCGGCAAATTATATGATTCCGGAGCTGCTGCCCAAGCTGAAAAATGAATATCCCGGGCTGCAGATTAAGCTGACGACCGCCATAACCGACGATATCGTCAATAAAGTGCTGAACCGCGAGCTGGATATCGGCTTTGTCCGGCATGTTAGCCATCCGAACCTGCAGTCGGTGAAATATTACGTCGACCCGATCCGGTTGTATACCCATTCGGACCATCCGCTTGCGGGCAGCGCGACGATTTCCGCAGATCAGCTCGCGGAAGAATCGTTCGTGTTCTTCGAATGCGGCTCGCTCGATTGGATGAGGATCCATTGGGTGTTTCAAAATTTGAATATGCCTCCGGCTATTGAGATACATACTGACAATGCTGAGACCGCCAAGAAGCTGGTGCTGAATCGCGCTGGAATTTGCTTTCTGCCGGGGCTATGTGTGCGCAAGGAGGTCAGCGATGGAATTCTGACCCCTATCGACGTGACAGAAGCGGCCGGTGTTGCATTGCAGACCAATATTATTAGTCTGAATGGCCAACAGTCGGATATCGTACAATTTTTGCTTTCAAACCGGTTGGTTTGAATCATGTTTGAATCATTCAATGATAATGGAGATGAGTGACAATGGGAAATCAACAATTTAAGCTAAGTATTTTGGATCAGACCCCGATACTGCCGGAGCAGGCGCCTACGGAGGCGTTCGCCCATACCATCGAGCTGGCGCAGCTGGCGGAACGCCTCGGCTATAACCGGTTCTGGGTGTCTGAGCATCACGATTCCGCCAAGGTTGCAGGTTCATCGCCGGAAGTGCTGATCGCGCACTTGCTGGCGAAGACGGAGCACATCCGAATTGGCTCTGGCGGGGTCATGCTGCAGCATTACAGCCCATATAAGGTGGCGGAAAATTTCAACGTTCTCGCCTCGCTTGCTCCCGGTCGAGTCGATCTCGGCGTAGGCCGCGCTCCAGGCGGACTTCCTCGTTCGACACGGGCGCTGCAGCAGGGGGTTACGGAACCGGCGACACTTTCTGAGAAATTGAAAGAGCTGCAAGCTTATGTCGCCAACCAGGTTCCCGATGAACATCCGCTTGCAGGCATCGTGGCCGGCCCTTTAGTGGATCAGCCCGCTGATATTTATGTCCTTGGTACCAGCGCAGCGAGTGCGGAAACGGCGGCTGAGTCGGGCCTGCCCTATGTGTTCGCTCTCTTTATCAACAGCGACGAGCAAGCAGCGGCTGAAGCGTTCAAAGTATACGCCGAGCGTTTCCAGTCCAAAGACGGACTTTCCCCGCATCCGATCCTGGCTTTATCCGTTATCGTTGCCGATAGCGAGGAGGAGGCTCAGGAGCTGGCGGGAGAATATAAGCTCTTCAAAATCAAGCTGGCCAGCGGCAAAACGTTGACGGTCGGAACGATTGAGCAAGCGGAGGAATATGGCAGGCAGTCGAGCGAGGCTTATACGATCGATACGCAGCAAGCCCAAATCGTTAAGGGAACGAAGGCGTCGGTGCGGAGCAGGCTGCTTGAGCTTCAACGCCGCTACGGCGTGAAGGAGTTTATCGTCGTTTCCAGCAGCCTGAAAAGCTTCGAGCAGCGTAAGCGATCGTATACCTTGCTTCACGAAGCGTTCGCCACGGAGGAGGTGCAAGCATGGGAGCAGAAGGCCGCAGGACTGTCCTGAGCGCCGAAGCCATTGAACAAAGGCTGATCGACATTCGGCGACATCTCCATCAGTATCCGGAACTATCGCACAAGGAGCATGAGACAACTGTCTATATCCGTAAACAGCTGGAGGAGGCGGGCATTCATGCAGCTGCACAATTTCCCTTACAAACAGGGCTGATCGCCGAGGTAGGAGGGCTGCAAGACGGGCCAGTCATTGCTTTGCGGGCCGATATCGACGCGCTGCCGATTACCGAGGAGACGGGGCTGCCATTCTCCTCCAAGCACCCGGGTGTGATGCACGCCTGCGGGCACGATTTCCACACCGCCGCCATGCTGGGGGCCGCCTTCCTCCTGAAAGAGCGGGAGCGCGAGCTGCCGGGGACGGTGCGGCTCATCTTCCAGCCGGCGGAGGAGAAGGCGGCCGGCGCCGCCAAGGTCGTGCAAAGCGGTGCGCTCTCGGGGGTTCGGGCGATATATGGCATGCACAATAAGCCGGATTTGCCTGTAGGGACGATCGGCATTAAGTCCGGGCCTTTGATGGCAGCCGCCGACGGCTTCCTGGTCGAGCTTGAAGGCGTCGGCTCTCATGCCGCCGTTCCCGAGGCAAGCGTCGATCCGATCGTGGTTGCGGCACATGTGATTACGGCGCTGCAAGCGATCGTCAGCCGCAACGTCAGCCCGTTGGAGAGCGCGGTGGTTAGCGTCACGAGGCTTAATAGCGGTACGGCCTGGAATGTGATCCCGGAGAAAGCGGTTTTTGACGGGACGGTACGGACTTTTGACGAGGAAGTGAGGGCTCGTGTGATGAAGCGGTTCGGGGAAGTGGTGAACGGTGTAGCGGCCGCCTACGGGGCCAAAGCGTCCCTCCGCTGGGTGCAAGGCCCGCCTCCCGTTAACAACGATGCGGCGCTGGCGGAAGCGGCTGCGCTGGCGGCAGAGCGGCTCGGATTCAAGGTTGTGGAGCCGAAGCCCTCTCCGGCCGGCGAGGATTTTGCCATTTACCAGAAGCAGGTGCCGGGATTTTTTGCTTTCGTCGGCACAGCCGGACCGCGGGAATGGCACCATCCGGCCTTCGATATCGATGAGCGGGCGCTGGCGTCCAGCGCCGCCTTCTTCGCCGATCTGGCGATTGCGGAGTTGAACCGGTTCGCAGCGCAGCAGCTGCCTGAAGGAGGGGGAGCATGAGCCAATCGTTCGACGTCATCGTCGTCGGAGCCGGTTCGATGGGCATGAGCACAGGATATCACCTAGCTAAGAGGGGAATCCGCACGCTGCTCATCGATGCCTTCGATCCCCCTCATACGGAGGGCAGCCATCACGGTGAGCCTAGACTGATTCGGCATGCCTACAGTGGCGGGCCTATATATATCCGCTTAGCCTTGGAAGCCGACCGGTTATGGCGGGAGTTGGAAGAGGAGAGCGGGGAGCAGTTGCTTGTCCGTTCAGGTGTGCTCAATATGGCGGACCGGTTTAAGTCCAAGTTTCTGAGCCGCTTGAAAGATACGGACCGTGCCGGTATTCAGGTGGAACTGCTTGAAGCGGAGGAAGTTCAGCGCCGCTGGTCTGGAATCCGACTGCCGGAAACGTACGAAGCTCTGTATGAGCCCCATGCAGGCTATCTATTCAGCGAGCGCTGCATAGCGGCCTATAGACAGTTGGCGCTGTCCCATGGAGCCATGCTTCTGCCGTATACGCCGGTTCAGCATATCGAACCGGATGGTGAAGGCGTGCGCGTCAAGACCCGCGTCGGTACGTTCACTGCCAGCCGGTTGATTATCAGTGCCGGTGCTTGGTTTCAAGCACTGCAGCCGTTCGTGTCGATGCCGATTCGCGCGGTAAGGAAAACCGTCGCGTGGTTTCAAGCTGAGGCCGGGCTTTATGAGGCGGAGACCTTTCCAGGATTCACACTGGATACGGAAGAAGGCGGATACTATGGTTTTCCCAGCATTGCTGGCGCTGGGATTAAGCTGGGGCGTCATGATGGCGGCTTGTCTTGGCAGCCGGGAGAAGAACCGGCCCCTTTCGGAAGCTTGGCGCAGGACGAAGGGGATCTGCGGCGCACTTTGGAAGCTTATATGCCAAGGGCCGCCGGCAAGCTGCTGCGTTCAGCGGTATGCAAATACGAGTTGACTCCCGACGAGCATTTTATTATCGACAAGCATCCGAATGACGATCGCGTGTGGCTGGCAGGCGGTTTTTCCGGCCATGGCTTCAAATTCTCCAGTGCCATCGGTTCTGTTTTGGCCGATCTTGTTGAGGGACGCAGCCCAATCGTGGACATCGAACCATTCGCTTTATCGAGATTCAATTCGAAGACGTTATAGAAAGCAGGGGAAAGAGATGGGAACGAAAAGACAACTGAAGCTGGGAGCTATTCTTCACGGTGTTGGCGGGAACATATCCGGATGGAGGCATCCCGATGCTATTACAGATGCGAGCGTGAACTTTGAACTCTATAAAAAATGGACACTAAAAGCGGAGGAAGGCAAGTTTGATTTCGTCTTCATCGCCGACGGATTGTATATTACTGAGAAATCGATTCCTCATTTCCTGAATCGTTTCGAACCGATCACCATTCTCAGCGCGCTTGCAGGCATCAGCTCGAAAATCGGTTTGGTAGGCACGTTATCGACATCGTACAGCGAACCGTTTACGGTGTCCCGACAATTCGGATCGCTGGATATGATCAGCGGAGGAAGAGCCGGCTGGAACGTGGTGACTTCCCCGCTTGAAGGTTCAGCGCTCAATTACGGCAAAACGGAACAGCAGCATCCGACGCATTCGGAGCGTTACAAGATCGCCAATGAATATTTGAAGGTTGCGACAGGACTGTGGGACTCCTGGGAGGATGATGCGTTTGTCCGCAACAAAGAGACCGGCGTCTTCTTCGATCGCGAGAAAATGCATACGCTCAATTTCTCCGGAGACTACTTCTCCGTAAAAGGGCCGCTGAACATTGCGAGATCCAAGCAGGGGCAGCCTGTTATTTTCCAGGCGGGCGCCTCCGAATCGGGTAAGCATTTCGCTGCCAAATGGGCGAATGCCATTTTTACCGGCCAAGAGACGGTGGAGGAGGCGAAACAGTATTACGACAACGTGAAAAAGCGTGCTTCAGCGTTCGGCAGGAAGCCAGAAGAAATCGTGATTATGCCGGGAATTGGCCCGATTATCGGTAGGACGGTCGAGGAAGCTGAACGCAAATACGAAGAAATCGCCAATCTGGTATCGATAGATAAAGCTTTGGACTTTTTGGGTAGGTTCTATGAGCATCATGACTTCTCCCAGTATGCGCTTGATGAACCGTTCCCGGATCTTGGAGATTTGGGCAAAAACAGCTTCCAAAGCGCGACAGACCGCATGAAGGCGTGGGCAAAAGCTGAACAACTGACCTTGCGGCAGGTGGCCTTGCGTGTCGCTACACCGAAGCCTTCCTTCATCGGAACGCCGGAGTCGGTCGCTGACAAGCTGCAGAACTGGTTTGAGGCTGGCGCCGCAGACGGCTTTATTGTAGGCTCCGCCACGCCAAAGGGCTTGGAGGAATTCGTCGACCAAGTGGTGCCGATTTTGCAGCAGCGCGGACTGTTTCGTGAGGAGTATGAAGCGGATACGCTGCGTGGCAACTTGGGATTGCCGTTTCCTGAAAACCGTAACGCCAAAGGAGAACAATATATTTTACAATAAGTGGAATGGATGTCGAAGCTCACGGCTGCGTGCCGGGGCTTTTTTTATTGCGTTTAAGTAAATTTGTACCCTAGCGATTCTATCGACATGAAGTGACTTACGTCTCCCATAGCGTTCGTTAGAATAGATGTAACGAACCTAAAAAGGAGGCCTATGACATTGAAGACTTATGATGTCATTATGATTGGAAGCGGCCACAATGCGTTAATTGCCGCCGCCTATTTGACTAGAGCCGGCCGCAGCGTACTCGTGCTGGAGAAAAACGATCGTCCCGGCGGCTTCCTGCGCACCGAAGAACTCACCCTTCCGGGCTTTAAGCACGACGTGTATGCGGCAGCCCACCCGCTGCTGCTGACGGGACCCGCTTATGCAGATTTTCGGGAAGCGCTTGAAGCGCGCGGGCTCCGTTACATCAATACAGAGCTTCCGACCGGTGTTTCCATGGAGGATGGCCGAACCGGGGTGTTTTCCCGTTCGATGGAGGATCTAGTCGCAGAAGCGGAGCGGTTGGCACCTGGGGACGGCGCCGTCCTGGCGCGTATGTTTGAAACACTCACTCCTTATGCAGGCGACGTATTTTCCCTCTTTAATTTGGACCTCTCCAGCCCCCAAGCCTCGGAAATCATTCATCAACTTCTTCACACCAAAGGCCGGTCGGGATACTCGGATTTTGCTGCTTCTATCTTTACGACCGCACGCAATGTGGTCAGCTCCTTTCAATCCACTGCGCTTCGCGCGATGCTGGCGTCGTGGGTCACTCATCTAGGTCGTACGCCTGACGAGGTCGGAAGCGGCATCTGGGTCCCGCTTACCGCCATGGCTTTGATGGGCGGCGGCATGCCCATCCCTGAGGGCGGCAGCGAGAAGCTTGTGGAAGCTCTTGTGCAGCTGATCCAAGACCAGGGCGGTACCATTCGCACCGGCGTGTTAGCGCAGCGCATTATGGTCAAGAACGGCCGTGCTGTTGGCGTGCGGACATCAGACGGCGAGGAATACCAGGCGGCATCGGCGGTCGTTGCTTCGACGGGACCTGACCAGCTGTACCTCTCGTTACTCGCCGACGCTGAAGTCAGCCCTCCGCTGCGCGCGCAAGCGAAGCAGTTCCGCTACGGGCGTGGCTGCGTGCAGATCCATCTTGCGCTCAGCGAGCCTCCGCGTTGGCCGGATGCGCGGTTTAACAAGGTCGGCCAGCCGCATTTGACGGATGGACTCGATGGGTTCACGCAGGCGATTGCCCAAGGTATGGCGGATTTGCTCCCGGCGAAGCCGACTTTTACGGTCGATTGCTCGACGAATCTCGATCCGACCCGTGCGCCGGCGGGCAAGGCGATCATGCGCGTTCAAGTGCTGGAAGTGCCCTGCCGTCCACGAGGCGATGCTGCTAATCAAATCGACGTCGGCGACGGCACTTGGACTCCGGAGCTCACCGAGCGATTCGTCGAGCGTGTGCTGAACATCGTCGGCAAGCATATCCCTAACATTCCGAATGCGGTTATCGGTCACGCGGTTGTGACGCCAGATACGATTGCGCGCTATAACCCGAACTCGGGCCCTGGTGATCCGTACGGCGGTTCGCATGATTTGGCGCAAAGCTATCTGTTCCGCCCGCTGCCGGCGCAGCCGAGCCATCAGACGGAAGTGCCGAACTTGTTCATGCTTGGGGCTGCTACATGGCCGGGGCATGGAATTAACGGCGGATCCGGCTATATCGTCGCCCAAAAGCTGCTGTCTCAATAGAGGCAGCGCGTAAGCAAACAAAAGATGGGCCACGTTTGGCACTATTATGTGGATTAGCAGGAGAAAGGCAGCTGACCGGCCAGCTCATGGGCTGCCCGGTCAGCTTTCTTTTGTAGCTTAGCAGCTACGCTTGTTTCACGAGATTTTCTGCCGTGCGGAAAGCCAAGGCTAGAATTGTCAGCACAGGATTCACCCCGCCATTCGTCACGTGCACAGAGCCGTCGCTCACCCAAAGATTGTCGTAGCCGTGAATGCGGCCCGTGGGATCGGTGACGGATGTCGCAGGATCGTCTCCCATGCGGAGGGTCCCGGCCTGATGCTGCCCTGCGCTGAGCCCGCCCCCCGGCACAGTGCGCCATACCCGGGTTGCACCGGCGGCCCAGAGCCAAGCCTCGCCTTGCTCAGCGAGCATGGCGGCGGCTCGCAAGGACTCGGGATGGACGCCGCCCGAGAGCTGCGCCACAGGGAGGCCGAAGCGGTCCTTAACCTTCGGCGAGAGCCGTACTCTGGATTCGGGATTTGGAATATCCTGGATAGGACCTTGAATATGACTGGTGCGCAGGTAGCTATCGCGCATCATCGCTTTGCCTGCGCTCCCCCACCTGTCGGCATCCGGCGCAAGCGCCCGGTTCCAATGAATAAGCGGGAGCCTTGTAAATTCGTTGGCGAGCATCCCGCCTCCGATAATGCCGCCTCCATTCCCATGGGCAAATTGGAAGGAGGCAATGCTCACCCCTGGTCCAAGGCCGTCCTGCACCGGCTCATCAAAGAGACCGTAGGCGCCCGAATAGACGTGCCCCTGAAGATGCCTGCCGACCTGCCCGTGCCGATTGCCTATCCCTTGCGGCTCGGCGTCGCTTGCCGAATTGAGCAGCAAGCGTGCACTTTCGATCGCTCCGGCTGCGACCACGACGTGTCCGGAACGGATTTGACGGCGTTGTTGGGGCGAGCCGGGCGCCTCCTGCACAAGCCGAACGCCTGTGGCGGTCTTGCCGCCTTCGGTATCGATGCGCTCCACGATGGCATTGCAAATCAGATCGCAATTGCCGGTCTTGATCGCCCGCAATAACATCGTATTGTGGCCGCCATTCTTGCTGTTGGTCGGACACGCGAAGCCGACGCACTGGCCGCAGCGTCCGCAGGCCGGGCGGCCGTCGCGTTCGACCGAGTTGATGAGCAGCGGCACCGGCCCCGCGTTCCAACCCAATTTGGCTGCAGCCTGAGCCAAACGCTCGGCTTCCAGCGTTCTCGGCATCGCTGGCATTGGATAAGGGCGACGCCGGGCGCCTCGTCCGGGATGGGCATCCCCGTCGCCGGAGACGCCGACTTCCCACTCCGCCCGCTCGTAATACGGCTCGAGATCTTCGTAACGGATGGGCCAATCACGGAGTGAACTGCCATCTGGAATCCCATAGCGAGTCGCCATCCGAAAATCGTCCGCATGAAACCGCCATGCTTGCGCACCGTAGACGCGTGTGCCGCCGCCGACTGTCATTGCGTTATTATGGTAATCGCCCTCAAAAGGGGCCGTAATCCGCTCTTCTCCGTTGGCCAATAGAACCGTACGAGGATTTCCCGTAAGCTCAGGCCCCGTGTTATGGCCGTACTTGCTAAAACGATGATTGCGCACATGATCGCTGCCGACTTCGTGGTATCGGAGCCAATTTCCGCGCTCAACCACGAGTACGCGTTGTCCCGATTCGGCCAGTACTGCCGCAGCTACCGAGCCGCCGGCTCCAGCTCCGATAACGATCGCATCGTACCGGTCCTTGAGCTGATCGAGGTTCATCTGCGGCAAATCGCTCTCCAGGACCGGTTCTTCTTGGCCGGAGCCTGGAACGGGGCCGGGACGAAAACCGACCATGTCCCACGACTTCCCCTCGGGATTCCCGCCGGCACCTGGGCTGCCGTAATAACCCTCAACAACCAGACTCAACAGCGTGGAAAAAAACAACTGCTGTGAAACGGCGGTAAATCCGCTAAGACGTTCATGTTCCGCGTCGCGTAACAATGTATCTTGCTCGTCAGTGGACAGTGCTGCAAATGGTTGATCATAGCGGGCCCTCGCCGCTGCATCCAGCGCAAGAAGTCCTGGTTCAATCCATTCAACCCAGGTATTGATATCCTCGCCGGCGCGACGTTCCAGGTAGGTCAAGACGCCATTCGCGCTTGCCGATGGCCAAGCGTCCCCCGGAATCATCCGATCGACGACCGCCTCCAAGATCGCCTGCACCTTGCTCGAATCCAAACTCATCCTCATAAACCATCTCTCCTTTAACTTTCTCGATCGTCCCTGTGCATAAGGTGAAAGTTTAAAGCGCTTACACTTCGTTGGTGATCTCGCCGCAATTGTTATCAGGGGATGTAGGACTTACAGACTTCCAAGATTTAGTGTAACACCTGCAGTGGGTTTTCAGCTAGATAAAAACGTAGCCGGGCATATGTAGCGGTCTGTTTGTAATGGGGAATTTTGGTTAATTTAATTTTATCCGTGTTCATTCATATCATTCAGTTATAAGATTAAACGAAACGCACCGAAATTAAAATTGTCTATAACCAGGAGCTGTCAACGAATATGTTTACTATCCGCCCAGTAACCGAGCAGGATGTCCCCTTTTTATGGGAAATGTTGTATGAATCTTTATATGTGCCCGATGGCCAGGCCCCGATTAGCAGAAACATGATTTTAGAACCTTTTTTATCTAAGTATGTAGAAGGCTGGGGGAGGAATGGGGATCTAGGTTTCGTTGCAGTGAATAAGGAAGGTCACTCTGTCGGTTCTATTACAGCTCGTTACTATAGTGAAGAAAATAAAGGTTTCGGTTATGTCCGTGATGATATTCCGGAACTTGGCATGGCATTAAGGGCTGACTATCGTGGAAAAGGTATTGGAAAAGCATTGATGATAGCGCTTATCCATGAGCTGAAAGCTAACGGCGTGGAGGGAGTCTCATTGAGCGTAGATCCGGGTAATTTGCCGGCAGCCCGATTGTATCGAAGCTTCGGATTTCAAGAGGTTGGCGTGGTGGGCACATCGGTCACAATGGTTGCCTATCTGTAAAACGTAGACGCTCAGCCTGTGGCTGAGGGTCTTTTTTTGTTCCCAGCGCTAACAGCAAAAACAAAAAACACCACATCAATGGTGGCGTTATCGCTTGAAAACATCATTTAAGTAAGGGGGGCTGTTTCCAGCTCCTTACGGTATTATTATAGATGGCTGGAATTATCGAACCTTAAGGGGAATGATGGATGTCAACCTACATTTATTTTGTTCGGCATGGGATTGCCCCTTTTTCAGTTGAGCTTGAATCAACAGCACGTGGCGCAAGTCTCAATGATCAAGGCCAAGCTGATGCCAAGAAAGTCGCTGAGTTATTGTGCTGCGAAGCCATTGATGTCATCATTTCTAGTTCCTATCATCGAGCCAAAGAAACGGTCACTCCGCTAGCAGAATTATTACAGAAAGAAATTATCCCATACGACGAACTGGTGGAACGATCAATTGCCACCTTGAAACATCCGGTACCGGATGAACAATTGCGAATGGCTATTGAAAAATCGTTTGCAGATATTGATTTTTGTATGCCCGAAGGTGAGACAACAAGGCAAGCTCAAGAGCGAGCTATACCGATTATTATGAAATTATTGGATGACTATGAAGACAAGAGAATCGTTATTGGTACGCATGGGAATATCATGACGATTATATTGAATTATTTTGACTCTGCCTATGGATTTGAATTTTGGCAGCAAACAAGCAAACCTGATATTTATAAACTTGAATTTGTAGATAAGAAATTAGCGTCTGTAGAGCGACTATGGAAATGCTAAAGGCGAAAAACGAAAGATCAAATATTTATTTCTATCTTTATCTGAAGTAAAATGGTTTATAAACGAACAGTTTACAAATGAACTATTTTGCGGAGGAGTGCCCTGAATGGAACTGAATTTCAACGATCCCAAAGTTAAACGAGTACAGGAAGTGTACCAGTCCTTATGGGCGATTAACAAGACAACAGCTAAATTTACTAGCAAGAATGCGGAGAGTTTTGGGCTGACATTGCAACAATTATCGATCTTGAATACGTTATTCGCATTTCCTGAATTAACGCAACAAGAGTTGGCGGAAAGGCTTGTCTCATCCAAGAGTACGATAAGTGTTGGTGTTGATAAATTGGTGAAGATGGGTTTAATTGAAAGGAACTATTCTGAGAAAGATCGAAGAGAAGTGCAGGTAAGTTTAACGGTTAAAGGAGAAGAAGTGTCGAAGCGTTCAAGCAAGCGTTCAATCTCTTACAAAGCCATGCTATACGCATTAGAAAAAATGTCTGATGACGATATTCAAGCTTTGCTTCGAATTCAGAGGGAGTTATTAGATAGGTTGGTGGAGAGTGGGTATTGACTAAATTACCTCTGAGCCTGCAGGCAATGATGTATGGGGAATAGGAGGAAGCAGATGCACAATCCAATCGTTACAATCGATGATGTAACATTCGTGCTCCAAGAAGATCATGATTTTGGCTGGCTTTCGAAAATAGGGCGAGTATTTGATGTCTTTGCCCAGCAGGATTCCGGCAATATTAGCTTTGGCATTGAGAACAATAACGGTAAATTTTTCATCAAATATGCAGGTGCCAGAGGTACAGCTTTCACAGGCGATCCTCAAGAAGCCATTCATCATTTGCAAAACGCTATGCCCCTTTATAGTGAACTAAGCCACCCCTCTTTAATTCAACTTGTCGATCATTACGAAGTTGGCTCTGGTTATGCCGCAGTGTTTGAATGGTTTGACGGCGAAACGCTGCACCCCCATTGGTCGTTTCCGCCTCCGGCGAAATACCGAGACCCGAGATCTCCATTTTATAGGTATAAACATTTGTTCGTGGCCAAGAGGTTACTTTCGCTGGATCGCATTTTTACTTTTCATGAATTTGTAGAGAAAAAAGGTTTTGTTGCCATTGACTTTTATGATGGAAGTCTGCTGTACGATTTCTCCAAAAATGAGACAAAAATATGTGATATTGATCTCTATCAAAGAAGACCTTATGTCAATACAATGGGAAGAATGTGGGGCTCTTCACGCTTTATGTCTCCTGAAGAATTCTTGCTAGGTGCTGAAATCGACGGTTGTACCAACGTTTTTAACATGGGCGCATTGGCGTTTGCTGTGCTTGGTGGAGAGCTTGACCGTTCGTTTGAACATTGGGAAGCAGGAGAGGAACTTTACGAGATCGCTTTAAAATCCGTTGATCCGGATAGAGGGAATCGATATGGCACAGTGTTGGAGTTTAAGGCGGCTTGGGATTTGGCGGTTATAGATTATATGAATAGGTAAAGGCGAGTTCCTCTCAGCCGACAAACAAAAAAACACCTTTCACCTGGCCAACAAAGTGAGCCTAAGCCCACTCGCCACAATGAAAGGTGTTTATTTTCATTTTATTTTCATGCCGACTTCTTCTCCAAGCTGCCGGTCAGCCCGCGCAGTCGCCGCAATTGCGGGAACAGGATCATCCATAGCCCAGCGACGGCAAGCGTGCCGATACCGCCGATAATGACCGCCGGCACCGCTCCGAAGAACCCTGCCATCGTTCCCGACTCGAATTCGCCAAGTTGATTGGACGTTCCGATGAATAGGGAGTTGACCGCGTTCACCCGGCCCCTCATCTCATCGGGGGTATGCAGCTGAACTAAGGAAGACCTTATCACAACGCTGACCACATCGGAAGCTCCTGTAAGGAACAAAGCAACTAAGGATACCGTCAAGTCGGTGGAAACCGCGAAAAGGATCGTCGCCAAGCCAAAAACCGCCAGCGCTCCGAATAAAGCGGGACCTGCCGCCTTTTGCAGCGGGTAGCGGGCGAGCACAAGCGACATCAATAATGCGCCGATGGCCGGAGCTGTCCGCATCAAGCCAAGCCCCCAAGGCCCTGTGTGGAGAATGTCCTGGGCGAAAATCGGCAGCAGCGCCGTCGCACCGCCAAGCAGCACAGCAAATAGATCAAGCGATATCGTGCCGAGAATCATCGGGTGACGCCATACGAATTCGATGCCCGAAAATATCGTACGTAAGGAGACCGGTTCCGCCTTCCGGACGCGGAGTTCTACGCGAATGAAAGAAATAAGCACGGCCGAGGCCAATAAAGCCGCAACCGCGGTGCCATACACCAAGTTGGGGCTAATGGCAAACAGCAAGCCGCCAATCGTCGGGCCAATGATGGACGATGTCTGCCAAGTGGAGGTGGTCCAGGCGATGGCCTTGGGCAGCATCTCCTTGGAGACAAGCTGTGGCAAAAAAGCGGAAGAAGCCGGCCCTTCAAACGCGCGGCAAGCGCCGAGAATAGCGGCAACCAGCAGGATTTGGCTGCTTCCGAGCCACCCGCCCAAATTTCCTACCAGCATCAAAGCGAGAAAGGCGCATTCGACGACCTGGCAGATCACGACGATCTTCCGACGGTCGAAACGGTCGGCGACTTGCCCGACAATCAGAGTCAGCAGGACCATGGGGACGAATTCCGCCAATCCCACAAGTCCGAGGCTGAAGGCGTCATGCGTCAGGTTGTACATCTGCCAACCGATGGCTACAGAGGCCATTTGGAAAGCAATGGAAGAAAAAAACCGGGCTATCCAAAAATTCGTAAAATAGGACCGCTTCATCGCGAAACGATTTGCATCGTCCAAGAAGATCACTTCCTTCGATGATTTAAACGTGTTGATTATAACATAACATCGACCAAGCCGGCGATTGAATTGAATAAAAAACATTCATTGACATACCCAAGGGGGGTATGGTAATTTAATTACATAAAATTCCATGCAACGATGTGATGGCAGCCTAGCGAGAAAATTTAAGTTAGAGGAGAATCAGCGATGAAGCTATTTTTACGTATGATTATTTTTGTCATTTTGTTCGTTATCTTTTTCGGCGGGAGCGGTGCCTATGGGTACATTCACTCCAATCATGGCTATTGGCTCCCCACTCGGCCAACACCGATGCCTGCTTTATCAAATGTGAGCATCCCTGAGCACAATCCGAATAAGCCTACAGTAGCTGTTCTTTTATCCGATCCGACGACTGAAGTGTTCGATTTCATGGTGCCTTATGAGATGTTCGCCATGACCGAATCTTATAACGTATATGCCGTTGCCCCGGACAAAAATGTAAAAACACTCTCCGGCGGTTTGGACCTGCTCCCCCACTATTCCTTTGATGAACTGGATCGCCTATTAGGCAAAAGTCCCGACCTCATTGTCATTCCGGCCATGCCGATGGTCGACGAGGCCAAGTATAAACCTGTGCGAGAATGGATCCAAAAACATGCGGATACGAAGCTGATAAGCATTTGCGCCGGCGGGCTGAATCTGGCGGATACAGGCCTATTAAAAGGAAAAGAAGCGATTACCGACTGGAAAAGCTTTGATTACCATGAAACCGATAAGTATCCGGATACAAAATGGAGAAGAGATGTGCGTTATGTCGTTGACGGGAACATCGTTTCTTCAGCAGCGCTGACTTCGGGCATCGATGCCATCCTCTATGTGATTTCACAGCAATTAGGCGAACCGATGGCGGAGAAAATAGCGAAGGAACTGAATTACCCGTTTTATTCTTTTGTGAAGAATCCGCAAGTAGACCCATATCATGTGGATCGAACGGAACTCGTATTTACGTTGAACCAGGCATTCCACTGGAACAAAAAAAGCGCAGGGGTATTGTTGTATAACGGGATGGATGACGGAACACTTACGACGATTTTTGATACTTATGCCGCTTCCGGAACGACGAAGTTATCTACGATCTCCGATTCCCAGCAGCCGATCGTGACGAAGTATCACCTTAATCTTGTCACTAGATATCAAATGACCAATGCGCCGAAGCTGGATCGCTTGTTCGTTCCGGGTGTGGAGGCGGAGACTTTAGCTGCTGCGGATGTTAAAAAGTGGATAGAACAAGGTGACCATGTGGCACCGGAGTTTATTCATAGCGGCTCAGCTGGCCGGTTCATGTTTGACGCTCCGCTTGAAGATTTAGCCAAACAAGAGGATGTCCTTACCGCCAAGTACGGCGCCAAACGGTTGGAATACCGTGCGACCCATCTTAACCTGAAAGGCAACCCTTTTTCCTATGAAGCGTTCAGTACGCCGGTTTTGCTTATTTTAGCTGCCTTGCTGATTACACTTTGGATAGATAGACGATTCATTCGAAACATAAAGAGAGGACTAGAGGTTAGTGCTCGTTCTATGAGATAAAGCGTTAGACACATAAAGCGAAATCATTTATCATAATACTTATTAAAAGTATTATCAAAAGTAAGATGAAGGTGTGGACTCCTTGATGAACCCGATAATCAACAATACGATTCGCGTCAAGAAAATGAACGAGGAACTGGTCCGGCAGACGCTCAAAACGATGAAACAAGCGACGAAGTCTGCCATGGCGATGGCCACTGGCTTAAGTATAGCTACTTGCGGCAGCATTCTAAATGACCTGTTGGCCAGCGGAGAGCTGCTGGAATTGAATGTCGAGGAATCGAACGGAGGCCGGCCGGCTAAAGTGTATCAATATAACGTGAACTTTTCTTATATTGGATGCATGGTGATTAGAGCTGGCGTGAACGTTCATTCCTTGGAATACCTGGTAGCCAATCTCGCTGGTGAGGCAGTGGAACGAGGATGCGAAGAGAGTGCTCTGATGGATACGGCAGCTATCGATCGGGTGACTGCTAGACTCATCTCGCAATATCCGCAGATTCGGGCGATCGGGATCGGTGTTCCAGGAGCCGTGAATCACGGGGTCATTAATCTGGGCGATATTCCTGAGCTCGTGAACGTGGAGCTGGAAGCTTACTTACGCGACAAATATGGGATAGAGGTCATATTGGAAAATGACATGAACATGACGGTCTACGGCTTTTACCAGAAACAGGATTATGAAGAAGATCAGCCTGTCGCTGTTGCGACCTTTATTGAGGGCAGCTTGCCGGGAGCAGGCCTTATGGTGGATGGGCGCATCCACCGGGGGAGTACCCGATTTGCCGGGGAGATCGCTTTTTTGCCGTACGGCATGTCCCGGGAGGAGCAGCTGAGGCAGCTGCATGATCGCACTACGTTTCATACTTTAGCGGCTCATGCGGTGTCTTCGTTGATCGCTATCATGAATCCGGCGACGGTCGCTTTGACGGGAAGCCTGATGCAGCCTGGTGATGTAGAGCGGATCCGCCAGGCATGTCTGAGCTGTATTCCGGATATGCATATGCCGCAGTTGATGTTACTGCAGAATCCGGATGAGGACTATATGTTCGGATTAATTACGATGACGCTGGAGAGCCTGTCCTATTCGCTGCAGTTGGTGGAAAAACGAAGATAAAGATTGATGTTGAAAGGAGAAGGAGATATTCGATGGCAACTTGGTTCCTAATTATTATTTATCTCGCATTCATTAGCTTGGGATTGCCCGATTCATTGCTCGGTTCAGCCTGGCCGGTCATGTGGCCTGACTTAGGTACTTCTGTCGGCGCTGCCGGACTATTATCCATGGTTGTAGCGGGAGGCACAATCGTATCCAGTTTGGCAAGCGGGAGTATCGTGCAGCGATTGGGGACGGGCAAAGTTACGCTCATAAGCTGCTTCCTGACGGCGGGAGCGCTGCTGGGCTTCTCAATGGCGCCTTCGCTAATCTGGCTCATTATTCTGGCTATTCCTCTAGGTCTGGGCGCAGGTTCTGTGGATGCGGCACTGAATCATTTTGTAGCAGAAAATTATCAGGCGCATCATATGAACTGGTTACACTGCTTTTGGGGCGTGGGAGCAACACTGGGACCGATTATTATGTCAGCTTATCTAGCCGGTCATAACTCTTGGCGGAGCGGCTATACAGCGGTATCCATCATACAATTTGCACTTGTCATTATTTTATTGGTTTCGCTGCCACTTTGGAATCGAATCGCCCTTCGTCGTAAGCCGGAACATGCTCCGGATGGGGGGCTGGCTGAGCAGAGTGACGTTATGCTCCACGCGTCAGGTGGAAGTGCCCGAACGAATATCCTTGGCATCGCAGGTGTCAAATTTACGCTCATTTCCTTTTTGCTATACTGCGGGGTTGAAAGTACGGCAGGGTTATGGGGGGCTAGTTATCTGGTCGGTGCAAGACATATTTCAGCTGAAACGGCAGCTTTATGGATCTCTTTGTACTATGCAGGCATTACGTTTGGAAGGTTCGTTACCGGCTTTATTACATTGAAAGTTCACAATCGTGTATTAATCCGCTGCGGTCAGCTGATTGCCATTGCCGGCGCAGCCATCCTATTGCTGCCATTGCCTGGCAAGTTCTCCCTGGTTGGGCTCATATTAATTGGCTTCGGGCTTGCTCCGATTTATCCAGGGCTGCTTCATGAAACGCCGGCGCGGTTTGGGAAGGAAAATTCAGCGAAGCTAATGGGGTATCAGATGGCTACGGCTTATACGGGCAGCACCTTTCTTCCGCCCTTATTCGGATTCATCGCTACGCAGACGAGTATATCTTTGTTCTCTTTTGTATTGCTGGGATTCCTGATCTTGATGCTGGTGAGCGCAGAGCAAGTCAACCGCATCTTGCTGAATCCAACAAAGTCGAAGGCCATGTTTCTTGATTAAGCTTATCGATAAGTCTTTGCCGTAAAAATAATCGGATCTGAACATTGTCTGGAAGTGTCTTGATTTTAATCGAATGATCGTTTAACGTAGGTGGCATGAGACGCAAAGACGAAAATAAAAATCAAGCGATATTCGATTCTACCATCCAACTCATTAACGAGATTGGTTTCGTTGATATTTCAATGTCCAAGATCGCCAAGCGAGCCGGACTTTCATCATCAACGATTTATGTTTATTATGAGAGCAAGGAGGATTTATTACTCAAGCTTTATTTAAGTGTAAAAGAAAAGCTTAGCAGAAGCATGGTCATGAATGTCCATGAAGATATGGATGCCAAAGAGCTCTGCCACATGTTTATGACAAATTCGCTGGCCTTCATGATCGAGAATAAAGATTGGTTCCTCTTCTTGGAACAATTCTCGACGTCGCCACTAATGAACAAGTTGTGTTTGGATGAAGCAACTTCACCGATGTTCGAGCCTTTGTTTCGTCATTTTGAAAAGCAAATACAGGACGGCAAGTTGAAGCCTATGAAAGCGGAGCTGTTGCTTTCGTACTGTTATCAGCCTTTGGTGCAACTCGCCAAAGCGTATCATAATCAACAATTGACCGATATTGATGAAGAATTTAAGCTTTACGTTCAATTAAGCTGGGATGCCATTAGAAGCTAATGGCATTATTTATAAGCTGTAAATAAACGATCATTCGTTTAACGAAGCGAGATCTACATAGATTCCTGAACAAAACTCACACAACTGGAATTAAACGCCGCGCGCGCCGCAGAGATCGCGGCTTTGATTCCGCATGAGAACGGTTCGCCATTCTGGTTCACGAAAGGACTGCAGCATGGCCTTGCTGAACAAACCAACGCCTATCTTCAGGCCGACATTGCGCAGTGGGCGCTAGATGCTGTAGCTACACTATCCGCCAACCATATTATGGATGGCTATGCAAACGGAACGTTTATGCCTCAAGGGCAAACGACCCGTGCGGAAGCGGTCACGGCCGTATTCCGAGCGTTTAACGGTCATTAATCTTTGATAGAAGGTGTCCCTATGCTTTGCATGTGGCGGGGGACATCTTCTTTTTTTCGCCTAAACATTGTGCTATCCTGTAAGGAAAGATCCAGGAGAGGCGGATAGAGATCATGCAGCAGCTTTCATTTTTGCACGTGAACACAGAGGGGGAAATCTCTGAAGTGGCCCGGTTGGCGGCCGAAATATGGCGCGAATATTATGTATCGTTAATAACCATCGAGCAGATTGATTACATGGTTGATAAGTTTCAATCCATTGCGGCGATTAGCGATCAGATCCGTCAACAGGGCTACCACTATTACTTGATCCAGCATGACGGTTCCGCAGTCGGCTATATGTCGGTCAAGCAAGAGGCGGGGAAGATGTTCCTAAGCAAATTTTATGTAGCCAAGGAGCACCGGGGACGGGGGGTTGCCAGCCAAGCGATGGCTTTTCTTGAGCAATTGGGCAAAGAACAAAACGCAAGCCATATTTGGCTGACGGTTAATCGTTATAACGCATCCAGTATCGCCGTATATGAGAAAAAAGGTTTCAAGACCGTAAGGGAACAAGTTGCGGATATTGGGAACGGCTTTGTCATGGATGATTTTATTATGGAAAAAGAAATATAGGATAACACAAAGAAGCCGCTGCGCTTGGCGCAGGGCCTCTTGGCATGACTTCAGGCCTTTCTTTCGGCTAACCAGCCGTAACCGCCTCAGCAGCCGTCTCCGCTTCAGCAGCAGGTTCTTCGGTCTCTGTTGTTTTTGTTTCCTTCTGCGGCACAAGAATCGTCACGAGGATATCATTCGGGTCGGATTTCAGTTCAATGCCGGCTGGTATGGTGATTTGACTGGCGTGCAGGTTGTCCCCGAGCCCCAAGTTCGATACATCGACTTGAATGGAAGCCGGAACTTGGCTCGGCATGCAACGAATCTCGATGTCGTGCATCAGAATCTGCATAATGCCGCCTTCGCGCGCACCGATCGCATCGCCGGTAAACTCCAGCGCAACGACGGTTTTAATCGGCTCATCCATATTAATCTGATGGAAGTCGATATGGTACAGCTCCCGGCGGTTCAGCGGATTGCGCTGAATTTCTGTAATCATGACCGGCTGGTTCTTGGAGCCGGAGATAGCCAAATCAATAATGGCATGAGGATTTTGCCGAAGAACGGCTTGCAAGTCTTTCAAATTAACCGTGAGAATCGTAGCCGCCGTTTTCTTGCCGTACACGACAGCGGGAATTTTTCCCTCGGCGCGCAATTGTTTAATTTCTGCTTTCGTTGCTTGTTTGCGGACTTCCGCTTGTAAAGAGACAGCCATATGAAAGAAAACCTCCTAAAGTTTAGCCGGTATCCCGTGGAGTCTGGCTCGCACAACCGGGTGAGTAACAGCTAGTTCATAGCATGCCCAACTTTGGAGGTTCCATCCAGAAATAACAGCTGCAGACGCTCAGCCTTTCATCAATTCAGGCATATGAAGCGCGACAGCAACGTTGCACAGCATGCCACGGGCGAGGAACAGCATCGCCCGCTCTTCGGGCTTATCGATACCGGCCTCCCGGAAGGCATTCAGGACCATCTCACGGACTTCCTTGAATCCGCTGCGCATCGTCTCCTGAATCGATGTTTCCCGCATCGTCTGCGCCTGCATTTGCAGCAAAATTTCATTCAGGTGCAGCGCCTGTATATGCTCGTATTCCAGGATTAACCTGGTCTCCAGCAATTCCGGCGAACTCGTCTCCAGTACTTTGCGGAAGGACTCGATGACCCGTGACCAAGATACTTCCAGCGCAGTTAATAGCAGACTTTCTTTGGTCGCGAAAAAACGAAAAATATAAGGCTGCGAAATGCTCGCGCGTTCCGCAACTTGCGCCGTCGTAGCCCGGTAATATCCGACTTCCGCGAAAACTTCGATCGCCGCAGAGATGATTTCCAATTTGCGATTCGTAGACTGTGCTTCGGTTTTAGCCAACCTCGTCTCCTCCTAAGGAAAGTGATTGATCAATAATTAAGCTCAGTATACAGCTGCTATAATAACAATGCAACAGGATAAGTTATTAATTGATCAATAACTAAATTACAAAAGAAGCCTTTTTCTCTTCCTGCAAAGCCGTCACAGTCGCGGCAATACCCGGCGTCGCGATGATCGGTCCGATGAACCGTTCATATTTGACTCCGCTTAGCGTCAGCGGCTGCTCCGTCAAATAAAGCATCTCGACAATTTCTTTCATCACGGGTTCGCTCATACCGATCAACGACAGCGCTAATTTTTTCAAAGGAATGACAGGCTTCACGTAGCCGCTAGCTTTTTGTGCCAAGCGCACGATCTCCCGCCCCGAAATAAGCCCGGCTCCAGGAATATTCCAATTCTGTCCAAAGGCGGAG
This sequence comes from Paenibacillus aestuarii, assembly GCF_027789125.1. Lineage (GTDB taxonomy): Bacteria > Bacillota > Bacilli > Paenibacillales > NBRC-103111 > Paenibacillus_E > Paenibacillus_E aestuarii. The sequence goes on from NZ_JAQFVF010000026.1 coordinate 186,661, forward strand.
TCATGGTTTGCAAGTTCGACCACCATCGCAGCTGCATCCGGCAAGTAGACGTATTCGCGGGGAACGTGCATATTGCCGATGAAAAAAGCCATTTTGCCAGCCGCTATCGCTTCCAGGGTTGAACCTAAATACGAGGCTTCATTAGCCGTAGGTCCATAATAATCGGGCAGGCGAACAATCATGGTCTGGGCTTGCGTCCACCGCTTGCTGAACAGCATCCGCTCGTACTCCAAGCGCACTTTGCCTTTTATCGTGTGCGGTTGTTTGGGGTGGTCTTCCGTCACCAGATCCATCCGCCTACGCCCGTAAGGATAAATTCCGTCAATCGCCACCACTTTCAGCGCAAGCCGTTCGGCCGCCTCCATCACCGATTCGCCAAGCGGAATGAGCTTGCTCACCATCTCGTGGTAGGGGACATTCGCACAGTGGAACAACACGTCTGCGTCACCTGCCCCAGCAGCAATTTCTTCAGGACGCATGGCATCACCAACGGCAAGTGTCAAATGCTTGGGGGAGCCTAGCCTGACTGCAAGCTGCGCCAATTTCTGCTGTGAACGTCCAAATGCAATGGTGCGGATCCCTCGTTTGACCAATTCTGCCGTGATCGCTGCGCCCGTACCGCCTGTTGCTCCAATAACAATTGCTTTTTCCAATGGTATCATCCCTTTCCATTTAGTTATTGATCAATCACTAACATGTAATCATCGTATCATGCTGTTATTGATTGGTCAATAACAAATATTTTTACGCACAATAGCATTTACAATTCATTAAAGAAGGAGCATAATTTACACTATTGCGCGCTCCGCGTCATCATTCATTTCCTCATGGCTGCAAAGGAGAACGATCATGAGCAACAATCCCGTTGAATTAAGCAATTCGGCTCCGACTACGCAAGATCCGGTCAGAGCCTCTTGGAATTTTGGATTTCATCCCATTGTCATTCAATTGTTCATCGGAACGGCATTGTCTCGAATTGCGACTTCGATGACGGTTCCGTTTTTGGCCATTTATTTGACTCAGCACTCGACCATGAGCGCGACCGCAATCGGACTTAGCGTCGGTTCAGCTTCGCTGTCCAGCATGATATTCGGCTTCTTCGGCGGAGCGTTGTCCGACCGGTGGGGGCGCACGCGGGTTATGTTATTCGCGCTATTTGCATGGTCGATCGTTTTTTTTGGCTTTGCCGTCAATATTTATGCCTGGTTGTTCGTCGCGCTCAACTTGCTGCATGGCATATGCCGGTCCTGCTTCGAACCGGTGTCCGTAGCGATGATCAGTGACTTAACGGAGCCTGAGAAGCGTTATCGTGCGTATTCAATCCGGTACATTGCCAACAATGCCGGTTTTGCGATCGGTCCGGTTCTGGGAGCAGCCGGCGGGTTTGTCGGCGGGGCGATTGCTTTTATCGTTACCGGAGCTTTTTATTTGGTGTACGGCAGTTTTCTTTTTATCCTGTTAAAAAAATATGGGGTAACCCCCACAGCCTCTGAAAAGCAAAGCGGAAGCACCAAAATCGGGGACGCCTGGAAAGTCGTCACGCACGATCGCGCTTTGGGACTTTTCTTGCTGGGCGGTATCATTATGCAGTTTACATACACACAATTAACGACAATTTCGCCATATGTGGAGGATCATTTCGAGAATGGCGTCTGGCTCTATGCGATGCTGATGACGACCAATGCCATCACAGTCGTATGCTGCCAGTACCCGATCAGTCTGTACATGGAAAAGCGCTCCCCCTTAGCCTCGGTCAAAGTGGGTAACTGGTTGTATGCGCTTGGCGGCGTCGGCTTTGCCTTAGCGCACACGCCGTGGACGATGGTCGGCGCCATGGTCGTGTTCTCCATCGGTGAGGTGCTCTGCTTCCCGGCGGGCAACACGCTGACCGATCGCATCGCCCCCAGTCATCTGAAGGGCGCCTACTTCGGCGCGCAAAACTTCCGCGACTTAGGACGCTTTCTCGGCCCGTCCATCGGGCTGCCGATGCTGACGCATGTCGGGATTTTGCCTTTATTTATCGCCATGGGCGTGCTCACACTACTAAGCACTTGGTGCTATCAAAAAGGGGAGCGATTCACGGCGGCGCCGCTGCAGAGCGTTTGATTATCGTTTTAGCATAGCTGCGAAAGGGAGTCCGCACTTGGTAAGCCAGGGGCGGGCTTTTTTTATATGAAATGAAGCAAATCCTAACTCTAATTCGGACTATCATAGCTTGTGAACAATCGAGGGTAATGAAAGTATTTTTAGGCATAAACAAAAAAGGCCTCGTACGTGGTGTAAGAGACCTTTTTGATCAAACGTAGTTATGTAGTTAGGTAGTTAATTATTGGTAATTATATCATGGAAAATTTTAGAGTGCAACTGATTTATCATCCTCACTAATGAATTCATGAATACGACTTCCACCTCTTAAATACTTTACACCTTCAATTTCAACGATCTCAATATACTTTAAAATGTGTGCATGGTGAAAGTAATGTTCGATATTAGATTGCGAATCGCGAAAAGTTCTCTTTAGTTGTATAGCATACCCTCTAAGTGTTACAGGAGAACCTGACTCCCTAAACCGTTCCCAGAATTTTGATTTATAAAAGAAACTTGAGACATCGAAGGCTTTCTGAGACAAAATATCTTTTTCGTCAAATGCGGAGATGTCAATAAATATATCAAACAAGTCTTCTAAGAACTGATGATAATCTGAGAAAACATTTACAATTGAGCTAACTCCATTTTTGGTTGTCAACGTATAAGTGATCTTTCCTTCTGCTTTTATTGACTTAACTACTGGGATGTAATCTCTATCGTTTGAAATAATTACAAAAGCCTCGATTCGTGCATCCTTGTATAGATCCCTCATCATCTCAACGGTCATCTCAATATCTGTTGAGCTCTTGCCATCAAGGGAACAGTGCCTTACATCTACTCCAAAATTATGAATTTTAGTTTGATCCACTGCTTCAAAATCGGAGTCTTCAAAATTAGCAAATGAAATAAATTTAATTACATCATGCCCGGAATTTCTAAATTTTTCAGTGAGTTTTTGAAAGAAATTAAGGTCTCTGACAGGATGGATATTGTAACTTTTTAATCTCTTATACAAATTATCATAGTCTACATAAATGGCCACCTTCAAGGATAACAACCTCCATTCCATCCACTTATTCAATGCATATAATGGAAATTCCTTCTAATTATGATTCTGATAACTCATTATAAAAAGGCTGGGATTCGATGTAGCGGAGAAATGTGGTTTATTTTAACAATTAGCTCCACACCCCCATCTCTAACAAAACAAATACCCCTATGTTACAATAGTTGAAACCAATCTGGCGAAGCAGGTGAATGACATGAAATTCAAAGGGCTTACTGTTGAGGATTTGTTGAAGCTGCCCATTCTGAAGAATGCTAAGCTAGTCAGCGGTGAACAGGGACTCCATCGCATTGTGCGATACATAGATATTATGGAAGTGCCGGATGTGAAGGGGTGGTTGCGCGAAGGCGAGCTTATCCTGACGACGGGCTATTCCATCCGGCACGACCCCGAGCTGCTGCTGAATCTGGTCGAGCAGCTGGCGCAGACGGGAGCCGCTGCCCTGGGGATCAAGCCCGAGCGTTTCATGAACGGCATTCCGCAGGCAGCAATCGATTTAAGCAACAAGCATCACCTCCCGATTATTCAGATACCGAACGGGGTACCGTACATAGACATTACGTACACCGTGATGGAACAAATTTTGGACAAGCAAGCTGCGCTGCTGCGAAGGTCGGAAGAGGTATACAAGACGCTGACCAATCTCGTGCTTAGCAATAGCGGCATTCAGGTCGTTGCGGACAACGTGGCGAAGCTGGTCAAATGCCCGATCTGGGTGCTCGGCAATACCGGCGAGCTGCTCGTTTCCTCACCTGCAACCGCGTCTTACGAGCCCTCCATGATAAGCAGGCAATGGGACGTCACGGTGGACAATCAGTTTGTCGGCCGGCTTGTTGTCGGCAAGCAAGAGCTCGATGAGCTGGAGTTTGTCTGTATCGAACAGGCACGCCTGGTATTTGCTTTGGAGTTTATGCGCAGAAAAACGGCTTACGACACCGAACAGAGGCTAAGGGGAACTTTGTTCGAGGAGTTGTTAATGGGCTTGCCGCTCACGAACCAAGAGGTAGAGAACAAAGGCAAGCAGCTTGGCTTACAGCCGGAATGGCTGTGGGAGGTGTGCCTGATCGAAGGCGAAGCGGCTGTGCCCGGCGATACAGCTCCATTGTTTGCGCAAGTGATTGAACTCGTCAACCGGCAATCGGCCAAGCGCAAAGTCCGCGCCCACTTCCAGCAGCAGGCGAACCGGCTCTTGCTGCTGCTCGCCTCCGCACCGGACGCTCCTGTGAAAAAGCAGGCCCACGACATGGAGGCGCTCAAAGACTGGAGCGACATGCTGCGGCCGTTTTTCGAGCAAGATGGCAAGATCCGCTGCGGCTTCGGCGGCAAACAGCCGCTGTTGGAAGTTAATCGCAGCTACAAGGAAGCGAAGAAAGCGATAGCCCTTGGATCGCGACTGGATAAGAACCGGCAGATGTTCACTTTTGAAGAGGTGGAGATGTTCCATCTGCTCCTGGAAGCTTCGGATTACGTGAACTTCCATCCGCTGATTGATAAGAAAATTGGCAGATTGTCACTTTACGACAAAGAGAACGGGTCGGATCTTGTGACAACGCTTTATTATTACCTTGCGACCGGCGGCAGTCTGATCGAGACTGCAAATCGCATGTATGTTCACAGAAATTCTGTCAAATATAGGATAGATCGAATAAAAGAGATTGCGAATCTTGATTTGGACAACCCTTTGAACCGGTTTGTTTATTACTTGTGCACGGCATTTTACCTTTTAAATAAAACGGAATGAACAAAAGGCTTATTGTGCTCTCAGCACAATAAGCTTTTGTTCATTTTGGTGTTTCGACACATTGTTGTCACATTTAATAGAGATTAAACTAATAATTAATAAATTCGTAACAAAGTCAACACTAAGCCACCCTAAAGGGAAGGAATGAAGAACGATGATCGGTCTAATTCGCGTTCTGACAACGACCAATGAAGAAGTGCTGGAACAGCACGGCAGCATGATCACTAGTCTCTATGGGGTGCCTGTTATCAGCAAGTGCATTCCGGATCAACCGCTTGGCATTTTTAATGAGGAAACGGAAGAGCTGGCTATTCCCAAAATTGTGGCGCTCGGACAAGCTTTGGAAGCCGAAGGATGCAAGCTGCTTATTATCAGCTGTGCGGCAGACCCGGCAATCAAGCAGCTGCGCGCCAACGTATCCATTCCGGTCATCGGCGCCGGAAGCGCCGCCTCGCACATGGCGCTATCGATCGGCAAGAAGGTCGGCGTCATGGGCATTACGGAAGACGTGCCGATCGCGATGAAGCAGCTGCTCGGCGACCTGCTGGTCACCTCCATCCGGCCGGAAGGCGTGACCAATACGACAGACCTGATGACCCCGGCGGGACGCGACAAGGCGATTGAGGCAGCGCGCAGCTTGATGGAGCAAGGGACGGAAGTGATCGTCTTCGCCTGCACGGGCTTCTCTACGATTAGTCTGGCCGACGTTCTTAGGAAGGAACTGAACGTGCTTGTGATCGATGCGGTCGAAGCACAGGGCTTATTTGCCTCCACGTTCTACAAGCAGCTGAACAGTGGGCAGACCGTTGGCTGACACCAAGGTTTACTCGTCGCTTAAGTCTTACGTACTCCTCATTCTTTGTGTCTTTTTTTGGTCGCTGAACTATATTTCACGACAAATTTTATTGCAGGAATTTTCACCTTACTTTCTGTCAGCGCTCAGCTTGACGGTGATCGGGATCGTCTTTCTGATTTGGGCTTTTGTCAGTAAGATCGTTGTTCCGATCAACCGCAAACAATTCCTGCTCCTGCTGTTGTCTGCAACGATCGGACTTATCGCCAATCAGGTTTTCCTCTACCAAGGCTTGCAGCGGACGACGGCAACCAATGCTTCATTAATCTTTACGCTTTCTCCGCTAATTACTGCCGGGCTTGCGGCGCTCTTCCTCAAGGAGAAGATTACTTGGCGAATGATTGCAGGCTGTCTGGTGGCAACCGCAGGGTTATCGATGGCGCTGGGACTTACCGGTTTTCATATGCATACAGGAGATTTACTGATGCTGGGCGGGGCGTTTACCTTTTCGTGCAACTTGATCTTCGTACGTATCCTGTCGAGCGGCTTATCTCCATTCATCGTAACGGTGTACTGTTTCGCGCTTAGCAGCTTGCTGTTCGATCCATTCGTTTTCACATTTTCAAAGATAGAGTGGCATCATTCGCTCTGGATTTGGGGGCTTGCCTTGGGCTCGATTCTCATCGCACAGGGGTTAACCAACGTGTGGTGGAATAAAGGGATGCAGACGGTCGGAGCGTCGAAAGCCGCAATTTTGCTGAACTTGCAGCCCCTGATGACGATGCTTCTCGATCTTATCGTTTTCCGTCATGTGATATCTACGGGCAAAATTGCCGGAGCAGCCCTTGTATTCATTGGTGTGATGTTTGGAACATGGCAAAAAGGTTTTTTTAAAGAAATCGCTTTTCAAAAGATGAAACGGGGGATTGTCAGTGAAAAATCATCAAACGGAGCAAGAGGGAAATGAGAAGAAACACCCCAGAATTTTTGAACCATTCGCCTTAATTCTAAACATCGTAACAGCTGTGATTGGCGCTATCATCGGTATGCAAATCGTTACAACGCTTGGCGTGACGCCGAATACGGCGATTATCGGGGCGTTGGTGGCCATGCTGATTGCGCGAATTCCAATCAAGATTTTCAAAAAATATAAATCCGTTCACCGGCAAAACCTTGTGCAAACATCGATCTCCTCGTCTACGTTCGGGGCGGCGAACAGCCTGCTGATTCCGATCGGCATTCCATTTGCTATGGGGACACCGGAGTTAATCGTGCCGATGCTGATAGGGGCCGCTCTGGCGATGTTCGTGGATGCCGGCATTTTGTATAAAATTTTCGATTCCAAGCTGTTTCCAGCTTCCGGCACTTGGGCGCCAGGGGTTGCGACGGCTGAATCGATTCTTGCTGGCGATAAGGGCGGCAAGCGTGCCGGCCTGCTAGGGGTCGGGACAGCAATCGGCTTGATCGGCTCGTGGTTTCACATTTCGATGTCGGCTTTCGGCGTGGCGTTCATCGGGAACATTTGGGCGCTGACGATGTTCGGCCTCGGTCTTATGCTTCGCCAATATTCGGTGCCGTGGTTCCATGTCGATGTCAACAGCCTGTATATCGCGCACGGCACGATGATTGGCGCCGGCATTGTTGCGCTGATCCAGGTTTCGATTCTGATCTTCAGCAGACAGAACAAAGCTGCTGACAATAAGGCCGCCCATGAAACGGCTGCAACTTCCGACGGCGCCGTCCTGACGCGTCCGATCAAAGAAGCAAAACGCGCACTCGGCTTCGGCTTCGTGGCGTACCTGATTATTGCACTAATCATCGCGATTATCGGCGGTTTGCTGACGAAGATGTCGCTTGGCATGCTTATCGGGTTCTTGTTCTTCGCCGCATTTGCAGCGTTCGTTCATGAGTTGATCGTCGGGATTGCGGCGATGCACTCCGGCTGGTTCCCAGCTTTTGCCGTCGCTTTCATTACGTTATTGTTCGGTATGCTGATCGGCTTCCCGCCGGTAGCCCTGGCACTATTGGCAGGTTTCAGCGCCTCGACAGGTCCGGCTTTCGCGGACATGGGATACGACCTCAAGACAGGACATATTTTGCGTGGTGACGGTGCGGACCCTGAATATGAGCTTGCCGGCAGAAAACAGCAGTACATTACAGGTATGATCGCTTTTGGTGTGGCTTTATTGACGGTAATTGTGACTTACAAAACTTATTTTGCGCAAAATCTTGTACCACCGATTGATAAAGTGTATGTATCCACGATCAAAGCCGGCGCTTCACCGGAAATTGCCAAGCAGCTGCTGCTTTGGGCGATCCCAGGCGCTATTCTTCAGTTCATTGGCGGGCCGAGCCGTCAGATCGGCGTTTTGTTTGCCACTGGTCTGTTAATTCTTACGCCTAATGCTTGTTGGGCGGTGTTGGCAGGTATCGTAATCCGGATTATCGTGACTCGCATTTGGAAGAAAGAAGCCGAGACACCGATGAGCATTCTGGCCGCAGGTTTTATTGCCGGTGACGCGCTCTATAGCTTCTTCAACTCGATATTTAAATTCAGAAAGTGAGGCCGAACGCTTTGGGGAACATCAAGATCGATGCAAAAATGGTTGAATACGCGGTTTACGGCGGAGCCGTCCTAGGTGGCGGCGGTGGTGGCTGGATCGAGGAAGGACTCAAGATCGGCCGTCTGGCTTTAGAAGTCGGGCAGATCGAGCTTACCCCAATCGACAAGTTTGCGGAGGATGATCTGTTCGTCACCGTCTCCATGGTTGGGGCGCCCGCAGCCAAAGACCAGTTCGTTATGCCCATTCACTACGCCAAAGCGCTGGAAATGCTCTCGCAAAAAATCGGCAGACCGATCCAAGGTCTCCATACGAATGAGAATGGCGCTGGAACGACAGTCAACGGATGGTTCCAATCCGCGATCACCGGGATCCCGTTGGTGGACTTCGCCTGTAACGGGCGGGCCCATCCAACCGGGGCTATGGGCTCTATGAATTTGTCTGAGCTGGATGGGTATATTTCCCATCAAGCCGGTGTAGGCGGCAAGGACGCCAATTATGTCGAGATGAGCATTTCCGGTTCACTTGAGCGTTCCGCGTCCATGATTCGCAAGGCGTCCGTAGAAGCGGGCGGCCTCGTGGCTGTGGCAAGAAACCCGGTGACTGCGGGTTATGCGCGAATGAACGGTGCGCCGGGCGCGATTTCGCAGGCGATTCAAGTCGGTGAAGCGCTCTTGTCGCAAACCGGCGAGGCGGCGATCGAAGCTGTTGTCAGCAAGCTAGGCGGCCAAGTCGTGACGATGGGAACCGTTACAGACTTCGCGCTGGAGACGACTGGCGGGTTCGACGTGGGCACGGTTTGGATCGATGGCAAATATGAAATGACGTTCTGGAACGAATATATGACCTTGGAGAAGGATGGCGAGCGGTTCTGCACGTTCCCTGATCTGATTATGACGCTGGATGCGAAGACGGCCAAGCCGATCGTAACAGCTGCAGTGGAAAAGGGGCAGCAAGTCGCTGTCATCACAGTTCCGAAGCAGCAGCTGCTGCTGAGCACCACGATGTACAACAAAAATTTGCTAAAACCGGTTGAAGAGATCGTCAAGCGATCGATTATTCCTTATTTGGTTTAAAAGTTTTAAAAGTTTTATCAGCGTGTATCTAACAGATTATAAGAACTTGGATGGAGGAACGTACAAATGTCTTTAAAACACACCATGACCGTACTGGAAGCAATGGATAGTGCCAATGTCAACGGAGCAGCGATCAAGGAGCTGTTCGCAGATTATCCTACTGTATCTATAACTGTAAATGAAGTGGACGGTGAGAAGGGTTCTACGGACTTTGTCAAGATTGTCATTCATGGAAGCGAAGGCAAAAGCAAGGGCGGTCAAGCGCCGACACTCGGCATCATCGGCCGCCTTGGCGGCATCGGCGCGCGTCCAAGCCGCATCGGACTCGTATCAGACGCCGACGGCGCTGTGGCTGCAGTTGGTGCAGCATTGAAACTGGCGGACATGCAAGTGAAGGGCGACGTCCTCAAGGGTGATGTCATCGTCAGTACGCACATTTGTCCGGATGCACCTACGCGCCCGCATGAGCCGGTCGATTTCATGGATTCGCCGGTCGATATTTTGACGATGAACCAGCACGAGGTTACCTCGGATATGGAAGCCATTTTGTCCATCGATACGACCAAGGGCAACCGCGTGATTAACCATAAAGGGATCGCCATTTCACCGACGGTGAAAGAAGGCTACATCCTCCGCATCAGCGAGGACTTGGTGCGCCTTATGGAGATGGCTACCGGCCAATTGGCGGTTACGTTCCCGATCACTACGCAGGATATTACGCCATACGGCAATGACTTATATCATATCAACTCCATTTTGCAGCCTTGTGTGGCTACCGATGCGCCTGTTGTCGGCGTAGCAATCACTGCTCAGTCGACGGTACCGGGTTGCGGTACAGGAGCCAGTCACGAGATTGATATTGCAACGGCTGTGCGGTTCTCCGTTGAAGTGGCTAAGGAGTTCACCGGGGGCACGACCCAGTTTTACGATAAGGACGAATTCAACCGCATCACAGAGCTTTACGGTTCGATGAAAATTTTGCAGACCGGCGGAGAAAACACCCCGCGCGATTAAGCGCAGGGGTTTTCTTTTCGGAACACGATGGGAGGAATGGCTTATGCAACGTTTGGGAATGATTACCATTGGTCAGGCGCCACGCACGGATGTTGCCCCAATCTTAGAGCGGTACTTGGAAGGACGCGCTGAATTGGTGCAAGTCGGAGTATTGGACGGATTTTCAAAGTCGTATATCGAAGAAAATCTGGCTCCCGAGCAAGGAGATTACGTGCTGACATCCCGGTTGACAACAGGCGAGTCGGTCGTGTTCGCGCGCGAGAAAATCCAGCCGATCCTGCAGCGGAAAATCTACGAGCTGGAAGAGGCAGGCATCACGCAAATCTTGCTTCTGTGCACGGGGGTGTTCCCGGGGCTGAAGACGAATACGGCTCATCTCATTGAACCGGATCTGATTATTCCGCCGGCGATCAAAGCGATGGCAGGCGGCCGTCAGTTGGGCGTGTTGGTGCCGCTGCCGGAGCAGACGGACAATCTGCAGCCGAAATATGCTCCGCTGGGGCTTCACCCGGTGTTCGGCATTGCATCGCCTTATCAATACGACGAGAATAATTTCCAAAAAGCGGCCAATGAATTGAAGGCGAAGTCAGATATGATTCTCCTGGATTGCATGGGTTACACCGAGAAGGCACGCGAGCTCGTGCAGCAGATCAGCGGCAAGCCGGTCGTTTTGTCGAATGCGCTTATGGCAAAATTAGTATCTGAAATGATCTAATTATATGAATGGCATGCCAAATTGTATAGAATGGGCGGAATCGAAATGAACCAACAACTTATCGACATCAGCAGAAATGTACTGCAAAACTGTCTGGGCCTGAAAGCGGGCGAAACTTTCTTGATCGTCACCGACGATGTGAAGAAAGATCTGGCTGAAGCCGTGTATGAAGCCGGTAAAAGCCTCGGCGCGGAAACGATGCTGGCCGTCATGCAAGAACGGGAGCGCTCCGGCCAAGAGCCGCCTGCCCCGCTTGCGGCAGCGATGGTCGCTTCCCAGGTCGTGCTATGCATCACCGAGCATTCGTTGACGCATACACAAGCGCGCAAAGCGGCTGCTGCCGCAGGCGCACGACTGGCTACGATGCCGGGGATTACGGAAGACATGTTCCTGGAAGGAGCGATCGCCGCCGACTACTCGCAGGTCAAGTTCTTGACCGAGAAAGTGACTGGCATTTTGACGCGGGGCAAGCAGGTACGCATCGACAAAGGCGGGTATACGCTCACGTTCTCGATCGAGGGAAGAGACGGCGTGCCCAGCACCGGCGTGTACTTGAATCCGGGAGAGTCAGGCAATCTGCCGTCCGGGGAGGGCTACATCGCGCCAGTTGAAGGCTCAGCCGCAGGGCAGATTTTGATAGACGGGTCGCTGGCGAACTACGGCAAATTGAGCTCACCGCTGCTGTTGACCATCGAGCAAGGCCGGATCGTCACGGCGGAAGGTGAAGCCGCCGATTGGCTGCTAGGCAAGCTGGGTGATGGCGACGGCCGCCAGCTGGGTGAATTTGGTATCGGAACGAATGATAAAGCAAGAATTACCGGTGTGGTTCTCGAAGATGAGAAAGTGTATGGCACGATCCACGTCGCCTTCGGCAGCAACAACACGTTCGGCGGTACGGTTTCGGCAGGCGTTCATATTGACGGTGTGGTGACGAAAGCAGACGTCCATATCGATCAATTGAAAATTATGGACCGCGGAAATTTACTCGCATGAACCAAGCGAAGATCCGCAGCCGAATCGAGCTGGAAGGGATAGATCTCCCGACTCATATCATGAATGAGACACTGGACGTTCTGACATCCCATGAATCAGTCAGGGGGTTTCAGAACATGCCGATCCCGGAAGAGGCGCTGCAAGCGATCCTCACGTCCGCGAGAAGCGCGCCGACTTCCTCCAACTTGCAGGCGTACAGCATCATCGTCGTGCAAGATGATGAGCGCAAAGCCCGCCTGGCCGAGCTCTCGGGCAATCAGGCGTTTATCCTGGAAGCGCCGGTATTCCTCGTCTTTTGCGCGGACATTTACCGCCTGAAATATATCACCCAGCGGCAGGGGTATCGGTTTGCCGCGGATACGCTGGAGATGTTTCTGCTCGCGTCGGTCGATGCAGCTCTGGCGCTGCAGAATGCTTTGGTGGCGGCAGAGTCGATGGGGATGGCGGCCGTGCCGGTCGGCTCGATCCGCAATCACCCGGCGGCCGTGGCAAGCGAACTGGGCTTCCCGGAAGGCGTGTTTGCGCTCGCTGGCTTAGCCGTCGGCATCGAGCGGGAGGGCGTAAGGCGAGGCGTCAAGCCGCGTCTGCCGGAGCGCGTGACCGTGCATAAGGAGCAGTATTCCACGGCGCAGATGGATGAGGGGCTCGCTGCGTACGATGAGACGATGATCGGGCGCAGAACTTACGACGGACGAAGAGTCTCCATGGCCGGCGAGCCCGAGCGGGTAGGCGTCGAGTACGGGTGGACGGAGCATTCGGCTAGACGCTGCACGCGTCCTGAAACGATCGCAGCCTCGGCCAGCCTGCGAGAAAATTTGAAACAAGTACTGGAACAACTGGGCTTTGCCATTCGATAAAGAGGCGGAGGGATGCAGGCATGAGCCTAAATGTATTAGAGTCGATTAAAACGAGGCGCAGCACGCGTTCTTATGATACGGCGCGCAGGCTGCCGGAAGACATTTTCGCAGCACTGGAAGAGGCGGTGCTGAACAGCCCCTCGGGCAGCAATGCGCAGGAATCGCATTTTGTAATCGTTCAGGATCCCCATCAGATTCGCCGGGTCAAACGCTTTGCCCAAGGCGTCTCAGGCAACCCGGCAGCTGTGGTGGTGCTCTGCACCAATCAAAAGGAAGCGCTGGAAAAAGGCGGCGTCGACACGGCCGAAACGCTGCGCTTCGTCAATCTCGGGATTGCGGCGGCGTATATCCTGCTGACCGCTCAATCGCTCGGCGTGTCCAGCTGCCCGGCCCGTTCCTTCCACACCAAAGCGGTGCAGCAGCTGCTGCGCTTGCCGGAAGATGTTGTGCCGGAGCTGCTGATCACGCTCGGTTATGCGGATCAGCCGCCTCGCCCGAAAACGAGCAAACCGTCGAGGGAGGTTATTTCGTATGATCAATATGGCAAGGAGCATATCTGAGGAAGAGCTGCATAACCGGATCCTCGATTTTGTCGGGTATGTTCTCACAGCTGCGCGCGCCCTGTACAAGGAGCCGCAGGCTTACGGTCCGATGCGGCTGGTCGATACGCTGACTAAAGCGGTCCAGCTGCTGGAAGACGCCGGCGTCCGTGATGAATCTCTAAGCGACACGCTGGCCGTGATCCGTGATAACCGCTGGCAAGTCACGGCCAACCCGGCAGCGTTCGGGGAAGCGCTGGATGAGGCCATCAGCCGGCTCGTGCAAGTGACGCTTCAAGATGCCGAGTGAGAGAAGCGAGGTACCGGCCCTGACGGCCTTATGGCCCAGGCGGGCAGGCGTAATGGCGAGCTTGGGTGAAGTGCGAGGAAGGCTATAGAACAAAAGGCTGCCTTAGGGCAGCTTTTTGATTTCTTGGTATTCACCTGTTTTAAATGAAAGCAAATAAAAAGGACCAACGGGCATTCACCCATCGGTCCTTATATGCTATTAACTCGTCGGGCCGCTATCCACACTAGCCTCAATGACTGTTTGAATGCCGGCCGGTACGGAGGTAAGGAAGTATGGTAAACGCGCAAAGTGGGGGAGACATAAAAAGACCGTTAAGCCATTTCCCAGGCAATAACGGTCTTTTTGCCTTATCTTTAATTCTGCCAGTTCAGCGTATACGGTGTAGAACCTCCGGCCACATACGGAACGCTCCAGCTGTGATTACTGCCATTTTCCCAAGTGATATTGCCGGATCCGTCCTTCTTGATGGCTTTAAAATTGTAGGTGTGGTTTGCGCCTAAATAGAAGGTCGCCGTCCACACGCCGTTGCCCGCATAAGTCGCCGGGATGGCATAGCTTGTGTTCCAAACGCCGAATTCCATACGGTCTCCGATCAGGTACACATTTTGGCCAGTTACCGTATTCGCGCCGTTGATCGTCACCGTCACTTGCTGCGGCTGCAGGGCGAGCGTTTGTGTAAACGGACTCAGCTCGCTCGTGGCAGTCCCGTTCGCATTCACAACGTTCTCCAGCCGCAGCAGCGCGAAGCCGTTGAAACCGTAGTTGAATGTATTGAAGGCAGCGCTGTTGTAGAGCGTCTGATTCCCGCTGATGGCAAGCGCGTTCTCCGCATCGTGCGGAACCCCTTTTTGAATACACAGATTCGCTACGTACTGCACGAGCGCTTGCGGCTGGCTATAGTATGGATAGACGTTGTTATCCTGCAATTCAAGCGCTGTGAAAGCGAGGTCGGCATTACTCGTTTTAAATTGATCAATCATCGTCGAATAGTTGTACAAGCCCGCCGTATCTTCCGCTTCATGCGCCACGCTCGGATTCGAGTACTGCCAATGAATGCCGGGCATCTTCCCGCCTAGACGCACGCCGAAAGTATCCAGGTCCGCATGGGCTTTGCTCATCACATTGCTCATATGGGTGGTCAAGACGGATTGGTACCAAGTCAAAAAGTCTTTGCCATATGTCGCATTGTACCCGCCTGTATTAAAGAAACTGTCGCCATTCGACGGCGGCATCACTTGCGAGAAAGCGGTCAAGCTTGTGCCCCAGGCGGTGTTAACAGCGCCGATTGTACCGTACTTCGTCTGCATGGCACTTTGGAAGCTTGCGATCGCCGGGCCTGAGTACGCTTGCAGCTTGCCGCGTCCCGGATAGCTCCAGCCGTCATTGGCATTGTAACTTGGGTAGCGAAGTTCGCCCGCCGGTCCCATGCCGATATAAATTTTGAAGAACGACCCCTTGAAAGCTGACATCGCGGAGGCGAAGGACTTGAACGCTTCATCATAGAGCGTGTAACTTGTTGCGAAGAATGGGGCTACATATTCGTTATTATAATAGCCGGATTCTGATTTATACTGCATTTGATCCTGTGTGCCGAGCGACCAGACCCAGCTTGGAACCGGGAAGTTGCAATTATCGCCAACATTGCCGCCGCATTGATGGAAGGAGAAGATGGGGGCGATGAGCAAGCCGGCATTTTTAATGTGGGTGAAGACATTCGTATAGTAGCTCCAATTAAAAGAATTCCGGGCCGTCGGTTCAAAATGGTTCCACCACATATCCACTTCGACGACTTTGACGCCATTGTTTTTCAATGTTGCCAGTTGGGCATCAAACGCGTTGAAATCCGTGATGTCAGGCAAGTTGAGCATGACAGAAACTTTGTAGCTGCTGTCGACGGCAGCTTCCGCCCTCCACGTACCGGTGAGCACCATGGAAACAGTGAGGACAAACACGAGAAGCAGTTTGGCAAAAGACGATGGGCGATAATTCAAGCTCATAAAATCCCTCCTACAAGTGATTTACGTGCCTCATCATCATACCCATTTTGCAAACGGTTTCAAACGAAAAGTATTGACGAATTAGGTGGAAATTATTGTATTTCTTTTAATCTTGAGCATTCGTTTTCTTGGCTTTCGCTTTTAGTCTCATAAGAAGAATCTGTTTAATAACAAAGTAAAAAATAACGGCTAATCCAAGACCGACAATGCTTGCGCCTAATATAAACTCGGCGCCTTTATGCAGCATGCCTCTTGCCCAAGTCCACTTATGGCTGTTAGGGTCAAAATTTTCATGGAGCAGGACTCTGCCAATCATGAGTTCCAAAGGGGCTAGAGGAAAGGCGATGAGTTTTGTAAAAAAATAGCCGATTAATGCCGCTGTCAAACTATGTTTGGTCCATTTCATGATGGCGAGCATCAACAAAAATGCAAGACCGAGTGTCGGCAAGGTGAGCATTAATGCCAGGGCTCCGATTGCAAAGCTTAGAGCGACAACATGCGGCCCGGAAGGATCATTCAATAGCTCATTCCATTTGACTCGAATCTTAGCTTTCAACTTGGCTAGAAATTGTTTGACCTTAAGGTTCACCTTGTACCCCTTACCTAATGTCATATTTTCAATCATTTCATGTCTATCATCCATGAATGTTGGCTGGAAATCAATAGACATTCGTCCGGGAGCGGGCTCAGACTATGCAGTGGTCGACTAGGAGGCCATCGTGAGACAATGGTGATGGGACCAAGAACCCCCTTCTTATGACCTGGTTAGAGGCTCAAGGAATCATAGTTTCTAGTCTGTTTTGCGACAAATGTTTACGAAAAGTTTACAAAATACTGCTTTTGTCCTAACATTGCGCAAATAAACTCCAATTAAACTATGTATGTACTCGCAAGAATTGCAGGGAGAAATGATGGCAGGTCTTCCATATTAATAAATAGATCAGACTGAGGGGATCCTCGGTTTTTTAATGTTATTTTACTGCCATATTATGAATGGCTGGTAAATGATAAGGGTGTTGAACCGTATCACAATGCAGAATAATGTCGGTTTGTTTCTGGGAGGCTTAAGTGTTCACCGAAGATGACAACAACGAGAGAATGAACTTACTTCACTTCTATTCTCCGGTTATGACGCAAGAAATGTACAAGTTTACGCAGTCTTATATGAATATTTTGTCTGCTAAAGACAACTCCATTGTTAAGCATTCCGAGCGAGTTGCGAATTACGCCATGATGATTGCCTGTGAATTCAATTGTTTGAAGCAGGAATGTTTCAAGTATTATCTTGGCGGTCTCTTGCATGACATCGGTAAAGTGGATATACCGGACTATATTTTATTGAAACCATCCAAATTGACACCTGCGGAATATGAAGTCATCAAAAAACATCCGGAATTCGGCTATAACAAGTTAAAGCAATATGAAATCTTTAAAGAATTGCAAATTTTGGAGATGGTTAGACATCACCATGAGCAGTATGACGGTACCGGTTACCCTTTGAATTTGAAGGGGGAGGAAATTCCTAAAGCAGCAAGGATCTTATCTGTTGCCGATTCGTTTGAAGCTATGACAGCGAGCAGGGTGTATCGTTCTGAACAAAGCCTTGACTTCGCCATCCATCAGTTGCGTGAACATAAGGGTACTCAGTTTGATCCAGAGGTAGTCGATGTTTTCCTAGAGATCATTCACAGAGAAACTACAAAGTCGGATACCATTAAGTTTCTGAACATGAGGTGTGTCGAACATGGAACATTGGGAAGCTGTACCTCGCCTTAAAGAGATACATATCCAACCAGGTCATACTGTTGATGAGAATGAATCCCTCGGTGCCTTTGTAGATAAAATCAAGTCGCAGAAGTCATCGACGCGAACGTACGTGGTCTTAAGAGGTAAAAAGCCTGTAGGGATTATTCGAAGTGTAGATATGTTCCGTTTACTAGGAACGTTATTCGGTGTGGCGCTTAATTATAAAAAGCGGTTAACAGATGTGATGTATTTGAATTTTATTACTTTAGATTGGAATACAAGAGTCGATGAGGTCTCAAGAAAAGCAATGGAACGTCCCTATGAGGATATCTATGATGATATCATTGTGACCAATGAACAAGGTGACTTCTTCGGGGTTGTACCTATTTACGAATTGCTTGGGCTGATGACGGAAGTTAGAGTCAAAGAAGCTGTTCAGCAGAATCCGTTGACTGGACTACCGGGTAATGAAAAGATTAATGAATATGTGTCGATGAAAATAAATGAGAATGAACCCTTTTCAGTTGTTTACATCGATATTGATCATTTTAAGGCATATAACGATGTATATGGCTTTAAATATGGCGATGACGTCATCAAATGGGTAGGCAACCTATTGCTTCAAGAAAGCAAGCAGCATTGTGCATTCGTAGGACATGTAGGCGGAGACGATTTTGTCGCCTGTTTAAATGCGGAATCTTCCATCAGCTATTGCCAAGAAGTAATTAAATCTTTTGAGGAAACGAAAGCGAAATTTTATACGGCGGAAGACTTTTCCAAAAATTATATCGACGCATTAGACCGGAGCAATCAAGCAGCAAGATTCCCGCTGATCTGTCTTTCTTTGGCCGTTATTCATATTTATTCGAATGATAATCTGAATATTAGCGATATATCCCTCTATGCCGCAAAACTAAAAAAACAAGCTAAGCTAGAGCTAACCAGCAATATTGTGCAAATTCGATTAGGTGAGAACAACGGTTCATAAATGAAGTGATTAAGTAAGCAGGAAACCGAGTGGGAAGAAAAAGTAGACATAGAGTTGTGGAGAAACAACCGCTCGTTATTATAGATATACTGTATATTAGGATGGGAGAAATCAATGATCATGGTCTGGTATAGCCGATTACTATCGAATCTAAAGAAATTACGGTCGCCTTTTAAACCTAACAAAATAAAGAATGTCATTCCGAATTTGCAGTTCACGATGAGGCTCAAGTTATTGTTAAGCTTTGCTGGAATTCTGATTATTTTCATGGCCATGATCGGTTTCAACATGTATCAGATCAATCAAATCAAACATAATTTATCTTTGCAAAATGAAAAAATGGATTTAAAGTTAACCGTCATGGAACTTAAAAATAGAGTCCAAGAGCTGAATATTATCGGCTCTGGTTTGGAAATTTCCAAGAACCAAGCATACATCGCGAAGTTCAAGGATACTAGGAAAGTATATGATGAACTCGTTAAAAAGATCGGGGATACAGCGAAAACACCCGAGGAAAATAAATGGCGCAGTCAGATTATTACAGCATCGACGGAGTACATCAATAACTTTGATACAGCGAGCCGGATGATTACAGACCCAAGTATTAAAAAAGCAGATCTGGATATCAATATGATGTATTTGTACGATGAATCCCAAAAATTAATGAATACGATCTTTGCATCCGTCGATCAATTCTATAACGAATATTCTAATGATTTTCAAGTGGCCAGCGATCATACTGGCAGCGTACTGAACAATACATCGACCATCATGCTTGTGACAGGTATTGTCGTATTAGTAGCCACTGTAGCGGTTGCTATTGCGCTGTTTAGTTCTTTCATAACGCCGATTCGCAAGCTTCAGAACGCAATCCGTGTTATCGCTGGCGGAGATCTGAGATACAAGATCGGCTCGACCAAGCAGGACGAGCTTGGACAACTGAGCCAGGGCTTCGATCAAATGGTCGATCAGATTCGCAGCATGATTGATGTTACGCAACACGCAAGCGGCCGTATTAATGATTCCGTGCAAACGGTTCTTAGCACTTCAGACCAATCCTTGGAATTCTCCCATGATTCGAAAACGAAAATGAACTCAGTGCTCGAAAGCATTATGGTGCAGTCGGAAAGCATCGCGCAAATCTCGATGGCCGTCAATGAAACAGCGATTGGCGTGAATAAAGTGGCGGCAGCTGCAACCATGACATATGAAAGCTCGCTGCAATCGCAATCTCAGGCCAAAGAGGGCAAGCAATTGGTCGATAGCTCGATCGAGCAGATGGGCATTATCAATCGTTCTACGGAAGAGCTTACCTCGACCATTGACGGATTGAAGCAACTGGCTTCCGGCATCCGCAATATCGCGTCGAAAATCGGGGAAATCGCTTCTCGCACCAATATTTTGGCGCTTAACGCTGCCATTGAAGCGGCTCGCGCTGGACAGGCGGGCAAAGGTTTTGCCGTCGTCGCAGATGAAGTGAAGAAGTTAGCGGATGAGTCGAAAATTTCTTCCCAAGAAGTCGTGACCATTACGCATGCGATCAGCACTGATATCGAGAAGGCGATTCAATCGATGGTAGTTAACAAGAAAGAGGTTCATCATGGCATTAAAATGATGAACGATGTGAATGAAGCATTCGCCGTCATCCTTGAATCCGTCGAGGGGATCGTGAGGCAAGTTCATGATTCTTCCGCAGCAGCAGAGCAAATGTCCGCAAGCTCGCAACAAGTCTCGGCCAGCTTGGAAGAGATGGTTACACTGACCAACTCTTCCGGTGAACTCGTTAACGCAGTGTCAGAGATCATCGAAAGCCAGGTTGATTTGGCAAGCAACTTGGCGGGTTCGGTGCAAGAGCTTGCGGCGATGGGCGCTAATTTAAATGATTCTGTGAAAAATTTCAAAATTTCAGAGTAACTATAGTTGAAAAGGGTTATTCCTTCGATAGCTGGCCGGCTGTCGAGGAATAGCCTTTTTTTTAGTATAACGGTTTACTTAATCTTAATTAGGCGATAACAATGCGCTGATAAAGGCTTGCTATACTGCTCTCAAGTAAGTCAATTAATTTGACTAATTAAGGAGCGTGCTATGAATAGACTGAAAGAGAACCTCACTGGTTACGTGCTTTTGACGCCGGCGTTCGTCATGCTCGGACTGTTCGTTATTATTCCGATTATTTATTGCTTCTGGCTTAGCTTCTATTCGTGGGACATGCTGCGACCTAACCCATCCTTCATCGGGCTGGACAATTACCGCCGGTTATTCACCGATGAAGAGTTCTACATGACGCTGAAGCGGACATTCCTCTATGCGTTCATGACCGTTCCTAGCTCTATGCTACTCGGACTAATCTTTGCGCTGCTGCTGGACAAAGGGGGCAAAGCGTGGCTCATCGCTTACCGTTCCGTTTTCTTTGCGCCGATGGTGACGTCGGCCGTCGCCGTATCCATCGTGTGGATGTGGATTTATCATCCCGACCACGGCTTGATGAACGCGCTGTTGAAACCGCTCGGGATCGGACCTTACCGCTGGCTGAACGACGAGCAGACATCACTGGTTTCTTTGGCCATTATGGCAGTGTGGAAAACGGCTGGCTATTGCGTCATTTTATACTTGGCTGCCCTGCAATCGATTGACCCTCACCTGGAGGAAGCGGCCCGGATTGACGGAGCAACCAGCTGGCACATCGTGCTGAAGATAAAAATTCCGCTGATTGCGCCAATGACGCTGCTGATGCTAATTCTGCAGACGATCGAGCAATTTCAAACCTTCACCCAGGTTAACGTCATGACGCAGGGCGGACCTGCACAAAGTACGGAGCTGCTCGTCGTGCAGCTGTACCATTATGCATTTGAAGCGTTCCAAATGGGGTACGCATCCACCATCGCGATTACGATATTCATCATCATTTTGGCGCTTACCTTGCTGCAAATGGTTGTAATAGGGCGTCGCGTTCACTACCAATGAAGCGGGAGGAGGAAACACATTGAATACGAAAGTGGCGGTTTCTGGAATGGCTGATCTGGAGCGCTCAGGTGCAGCGAATAAGAAGCCTGAAGGAAACATTCTTTTGAAACGTAAAGCACTAACGGGTTTGATCGGCGCACTTTTGAAGCATGCGGTGCTGCTGGTCGCTTCCGTGGTGATGATTTTGCCCTTTATTTGGATGATCACTTCTTCCTTCAAGCCGGGAGACGAAATTTTTACGTCGAGTTTCCTCGCTTTGCCCAGCCGATGGGTGTGGGGAAATTATAAAGCGGCATGGCATGCAGCGCCGTTCGGCCGCTTCTTCCTCAACAGCTCGATCATTGCGGTCGGCGTAGTGGTCGGGCAGTTGATCACCTGCTCGTTCGCAGCTTATGCGCTCACGTGGGTGAATCTATGGGGCCGCAGGTTTTTGTTTCTGTTCATTGTGGCCACAACGATGATTCCATTCGAATCGACGATCATTCCGTCATATTTGGTAATAAAGCAGCTCGGATGGATGAATAGTTATATCGGGCTTATTGCCCCCAGCTTAACCAGTGTGTTTGGCATTTTTTTGCTGAGACAATTTTTCCTGACAGTGCCCAAGGATTTGTTTGAGGCGGCCAAAATGGACGGCTGCACGCACTTCGGCATTTTGTTCCGCATCATGCTGCCCTTGTCGAAGACGGTGCTGGCGACCATGAGTTTGTTCGCTTTCTTGCATGCCTGGAACAGCTACTTATGGCCATTGATGATTACGAGCAGCGCCAGCATGCGTACGGTCCAAATCGGGCTGCGGTATATGATCAACGTGGAGCTCGGCACGCAATGGCCTTTGCTTATGGCAGCATCCACTTTTATTATCCTCCCGGTGCTAACCTTCTTCTTGTTGATGCAAAAATATTTTATTCGCGGGGTCATGCAGTCCGGAATCAAAGCTTAGCTTGCGGACAATGAGCCTGTCATATATACAAACATTTATTTAGGAGGAGAAAGAAACCATGAAAAAAACATCCATCGCTTTATTAGCTCTGCTGATGGCGGCAACAACCGGCTGCGGGGCAAAGGAGACGGCAAGCTCGCCGAATACGGCAGCTAGCGCTAGCACGAATGCTTCTTCGGCGCCTGAGAAAGACATCACTCTGACGTTCTGGTCCACGAGCCAAGATTTGTATGCGGACTTGACGAAGAAATTTGAAGCGCAAAATCCGCATATCAAAATCAAAGCTGACTTCATGGGCGATTACGATGCGATGGAGCAGAAGGTGTTGGCCGGCGTTGTTGCAGGCACGCTCCCGAATGTCGTTCAACTCGGCCAGCGCTACGGGATTCCGCAAGTGGCCGACAGCGGCAAGCTGATTCCAATTGAGCAGTTTATGAACGATCAGGACAAGCAGGATGTCTATCCAGCGTTCTGGGATCGTTTCCGTTATAAAAACAAGCTGTGGACCATTCCGTTCAACAGCAGTACGCCTGTCCTCTATTATAATAAGACGATGCTGGATAAAGCTGGATTGAAAGCGCCGGGCACATGGGACGAGCTGACGGCTAACGCCAAAAAGCTTACGCAGGATACAAATGGCGACGGTAAGCCGGATGTTTGGGGCTTTAGCTCGGCAACGGATACGCCTTGGTATTTCCAAGCGATGGTCTGGGATCGTGGCGGCGCGCTTCTGGACGCCAGCGGCAAACCGACGGTGAACAGCAAGGAAGCTGTGGATACGCTGAAAGCCTATCAGGATCTTGTCAACGTAGACAAAGCGATGGCGCCGAACCAGCACAAGACAGCGGGTGAAGACTTCACAGCCGGCAAGCTGGCGATGATGTACTGGTCGGGCTCCTCGCTGAAGAGCTTCCAGAAGCAGGTTGGCGACAAGTTCGAGATCGGCGTCGCCTACATGCCGAGCATTCAATCGCGCAACGTGCCGATTGGCGGCAACAGCCTGGGGATCTTCCAATCCGATAAAGAGACGGAAGCCGCTTCCTGGAAATTCGTACAGTTCTTGACGAATGCCGAGAATGCTGCGCAAACCAGTATGACAACAGGTTACGCGCCAATCCGCAAAACGGCTGCAGACCTGCCGCAATTTAAAGATTTGCTGGGGAAAGACGCCTTGTTTAAATCGATCATGGAGCAAAACCAATATTTGAAAGCTAACGGTATCAGCCCTGCTGACGCAGTCATCTGGAATGGACTCGTGTCGGCACAAGAGAAGGTTGAGGGTGACGCGAAGGCGGATCCGCAGGTCTTGCTCGATAAGCTGCAGGCGGACGTCGAGAAATATCTCAAGGATTACAAATAAGGGGGAACCATCCTATGTTTATGAATTTGGCACATCGTGGCGCGTCGGAATACGCGCCGGAGAATACGCTGGCTGCATTTTACAAAGGTGTGGAGATGGGCGCAAACGGGATAGAAACTGACCTGCGCCTATCGAAAGATGGCACGGTCATTCTGTTTCACGATCATGAGCTGAAACGGACGACGAATGGCAGTGGGGCGCCTGGCGATTACAATTGGAGCGAGCTCGCAGAGCTCGACGCCGGCTCCTGGTTCTCTCCTGAATATGCGGGAGAACGGCTGGTCACATTCGAGGAATTTCTGCGATTTTTTGGCAGGAAGGACTTGTTTTTCGCATTGGAGCTTAAAGATCGCCACGTCGAAGAGAAGATGCTTGACTTGGTGAAGCGATATCGTGTACAAGAGAAGGTAACGGTTACTTCGTTTCTTTTTGATAATCTGGTTGCGGTTCGAAAGCTTGACTCGGATATCCGCATCGGGCATCTGATTCGCCAGATTGACCTCCCGGCTCTCGAGCGGCTGAAGGAGATTGGCGCACAGCAAGTATGTCCTAGCGCAGAGCTGTTGACTGCGGCAGATGTGGAGCTGGCCAAGTCGCATGGCTTTGAGGTTCGCGCCTGGGGCGCATTTTCCGTGGAGTTGATGGAGCATATCCTCGCGTGCGGCGTGGATGGGACTACGATTAATTTTCCTGATATATTAACACAACGTTTACAAACTATGCAGCACGTGTAACAGAAAGCGATCAAGAAGGAGTGCAGCAGTGTGAGCATGAATTATAACAGCTTCCAGTGGATGAAGCTCAACAACCAGCGCAAGGTGCTGGAGTTGCTCCACTACGAGCCTTCGATCTCCCGGGTAGAGATTGCCCGCAGGACACAGCTGACGAAGCAAACCATTACGAATTTGATCAACGAGTGCCTGGAGAAGGAATGGGTGGAAGAGGTACAGACACAAGCCGTAAAAGGGGCCGGTCGCCGACCGGTCCTGCTTCGTCTGAGGCGGGAAAAGCTTCTGGCCATTGGGATTGAAGTGACAGGGACCTATCTGGCAGGGGCCTTAATCAATTACAATGCAGCTTTGCTCCATCAGGAGAAGCTTGCGCTAAACGGACCTGTGGCGATGGACTATCTGCTTGCGCAGATGGAGACGATCATCGGCCGCCTGCTTGCGCATGTGCCTGAAACATGCCGCTTGCTGGGCATCGGTTTCGGGATGCAGGGAGTCGTTGACTCTGACACGGGCGTTGTACTGCGCTCTCCTTATGCCGGCATGTTCTCGTTTGATTTGGCTACATGGGCAGAGCAGAAGTATAGTCTTTCGATTCGCGTGGAAAATAATGTAAGGGCTTTTGCCAACGGAGAGATCTGGATCCGGAGCAATCGTTCGCTGCAGGATACATTATGCGTCTACCTGGATGAGGGGGTGGGAAGCGCACTGCTGCTCCGGGGCAAATTGTACACGGGGTCAAGTTACCTAGCTGGTGAGATCGGACATATCAAAGTGCGGGACAATGGCACGTCATGCCGCTGCGGGCAGAACGGCTGCTTAGAGGCGCATATTTCGGTTGAGGCGATTACGAAACAATTGAAGCGGACGAATTTCGAAGAAATTGTTGCACAGCTTGCTGAAGGAGATGAGGATGCGGTAGCGCTTCTGGAGCAGGCCGGCAGCTGGCTGGGGCTAACGCTCGGAAATTCGGCCAATCTGCTAAACCCGTCGGAGATCATTATTGGCGGACAGTTGACCGTGGTGTCATCGTGGTTTATGGTCCCCTGTTTGGAAATGTTCAACAAGACAGCTCTTCCAAAGGCTCATGCCGACATCGTGTTGAGCGATTATCGCCGCAATAACTGCAGCATCGGAGCGGGAACGTTGGTTTTCCAACATTGGATGAGGCATCCCAATTAGGATCATTTCAAAAAGGGCGAGCATTTCGACTCTTTTTTTATTTTCAAGGAACCCATTTTTTCGGAAAACTATTCACTGTTAGGTATGGTCAAGGAACAAAAGTTGTGTTATTATTTATCACATAAGAAAAGTTGTTGGCAGGAATAATAACATTTAATGTTATGTTCTATAATTGAATTATAAAACTGTTTTCTAGGGTTCCGCAGTTAGCTATAACTTCATTCTTATGTGAAGTTAACTGGACTGGTCCGAGAGGAAACGCACAGCAAGCGCTCAAAAGTGCAGGCTGTGTTCACGGAGGGATAAAAGCCCGGGAGGATGTTACTCACATCTTCCCGGGCTTTTTTTATTCAAAAGAAAAAGAGGCGGAGAGGATGAAAGAGGATGGAATCAAATGTGACATTACGCAAATCGTTAACGATGTTTCAAGCGGCCTTTTTGGGATTGGCCTGGATGACCCCCATGATTTATTTCTCAGTATTCGGTATTGCTTATGACGCTTCACAAGGTTCAATTACGGAGGCTTATGTTTTGGCTTTAGTGGCCATCGTTTTTACCGCCGTGAGCTACAGTATTTTGTCGGGAATATTTCCTACATCCGGTTCGGCATACACCTATGTCAAGCAAGCGATTCATCCGTATCTCGGCTTTCTGGTCGGTTGGGCGATCATGTTGGATTATCTCTTTTCTCCGCTCATCGCTTACCTGACGTTTGGCATCTTCTTGCACGCCCAGTTTCCGGCGGTTCCATCGTTTGTATGGATTGTACTGCTCAATGTGTTGGTGGCCCTCGTCAATATTGTGGGCATCAAAGTCTCGGCGCTGGTCAGCAAATTGTTCGTACTGATTCAGATTTGTTTTATTGTATTGGTTTGCTTTCTGCTCGTCCGTACGTTGATGGGGCAACCTGCCGCAATCCTGCCTTTTGCCGATTGGAGCTCGCATTATTCGACTGCATTAGCTGGAGCTTCTATAATTTGTTTCTCTTTTCTCGGATTTGATGTCGTCACAACGATGGCGGAGGAAACGAAGGATGCGAAGAAAAACATTCCCCGTGCTGTTATGCTGATCATTATCGTCGCAGGCATCTTGTATATTTCTCTCTCTATGCTGATTCAAATGGTTTTTCCAAGCCTCAGTTTTGCTAACCTGGATGCTGCAGGATTTGAGCTGATCAAGCAAATTGGCGGTGCGGCACTTGGCCTCATGTTTATTATGGTCATGATTCTTGCCATCTTTACCCAAGGGTTGACGTCGATCACCAGCGTTTCACGCCTGTTGTTCGTATTTGGACGTGATGCCATCTTGCCGAAAAGATTTTTCGGACGCTTGTCTGCTAAGTTTTTGACGCCAGTGAACAACATAGTGCTCGTGAGTGTATTGTCATTATTCGCGCTCTCGATCAGCTTGGATATGGCGGTGAAATTTGTCAGCTTTGGTTCACTGGTCTCCTTCGTATTCGTTAACGTTTGCGTCATTGTCGAGTGCTACTTCAAACGCAAAATGCGTTCCTTGCCGCAAACGTTTCTATATTTCATATTCCCGCTGTTAGGCGCTGTCTTTATTTGCTGGCTCCTGTCCTTGCTGGATTCACATGCGCTCCGGCTGGGCTTCGCCTGGATGGCAGCAGGGGTGATCTACCATGCGTACCGGACAAAACTGTCAAAGGGCTGGCTGAAACAGTCGCTCCTTGATGCGAGGGAGCAAAGGCGCCAGATGGTGCTGCGCGCGATGATGGCGGACGATTAAAGCTTGCATTTTACTTTGAAACCAGGAGGAAAGAATATGAATGAGCATTGGAATACGACGATACACCCCGGCGGTAAATGGTCGGGTAGAGTTGGGGCAGGGAAACTAATTCGCTATACGGCGCTAGCGAGTGGTGCAAATCTGGCTATGTTGCTTTACAACTCAAGGGATTTGACAGAGCGCTACAATATGCCCGATACACTGAAAGCGCAGCATACGGCTCATTTAACCAAAGGGCACGTGCTGATGAGCGATAACGGGAATGTTATGGCCAGTATTGTCGAGGACAGTCTTGGCTGGCATGATCCGATCAGCGGATATACGACAAGGAAACATACGGATGTGAAATACGGTATTACGGACTACCAAACCAAGCGAAACGATTGGCTCCGCAGCGGGCAGGACAATTTCATTGTCGAGCTTGTCCGCAATGGGCTGGGGACGCGCGATCTGATGCCTCCGGTGAATTGGTTCGCGAAGGTGCAATGTGATGAGCAGGGTCGGATGCGTTTTAACCCAAATCATGCCCAAGCAGGCGCATTTGTCACTATGCGGACGGAAATGGAAGTGCTGCTGGTGTTGTCCAATACACCTAATCCGCTCGACCCGGCAGGCCGTTATCCCTCGGTTCCAATCCTGATGGAGGTGATGCCAGCCATGCCACCAAATGCTGACGATCTATGTGTCAACTTCCGGCCTGAGAACGAAAGGTCTTTCGACAACACCCGAAGCTATCATCATCTTCTTGGCACCTAGTTGTTCCAGTATACGATGGAAACCAAATAATAGGAGGTTAACATATATGCAGCTTTTGCAGAAAACAGAGAGCTCCCGCCTTCCGGAGAACGCCATCTACGACAAAATGGTATTGGCCGGCGACGGCTGGATCTACGATTTGGAGCCGGGGCAAGTTTTGCGCATTGTTGATCTGATGGGCAATCAAGCCGCAGATACGCTGTTTTATGACGCCGACCACCCCGCGGACCATTACAGCGCCGTACAAACTATTGTCAATCAAGGAAATATTTATTTGACTACTGGCTCCGTGCTATATGCGGAGTCCGGCAATCCGCTGCTCGAGATTGTAGCCGACACGTGCGGCCGTCATGACACGTTGGGCGGCGCTTGCTCCGCTCAAAGCAATACGGTGCGGTATGCCCATGACAAGGTGCATATGCACAATTGCCGGGATACGTTCATGCTGCAACTGGCCCAAAGAGGCGAAACGTTCACCAAGCGTGATTTGGCGCCTAACATCAACTTCTTCATGAATGTTCCCGTCACGGAGGCTGGCGGTTTGACCTTTGCTGACGGTCTCTCGGCGCCGGGCTGTTATGTGGAGCTGCGAGCCGTCGCCCGTACAACCGTGCTCATCAGCAACTGTCCGCAGTTGAATAACCCATGCAACGCTTACAATCCGACACCGATCCGCTTGCTGATCTGGGACTGTTAGAAGCCATTTATGAGGAGAGGTGCTTAAATGTTTACGAAAATTCTTATAGCAAATCGTGGTGCCATTGCGGTACGAATTCAAAGAACACTGCGCCGATTGGGCATAGCTTCTGTGGCTGTATATACGAAGGCGGATCAGGACAGCCTGCACGTCGATATGGCTGATGAAGCGGTGCTAATCGGCGAAGGTCCTGCTAAGGACAGTTACCTGAATGCTGACCTCATTTTGCAGGCAGCCATCGATACGGGGGCTCAGGCGATCCATCCGGGCTACGGCTTCCTGAGTGAGAATGCCGAATTCGCGCGGGCCTGCCGGGAACGCGGTATCGTCTTCATCGGACCGACACCGGAGCAAATGGAGATGTTCGGTTTGAAACATTCCGCCCGGGAAATTGCGGGAAAAGCGGGCGTCCCTATGCTGCCGGGCAGCGATTTGATCACGGGGCTGGACGAGGCGGCGGCGAAAGCGTCGAGCATCGGCTATCCTGTGATCTTGAAGAGCACGGCCGGCGGTGGAGGCATCGGCATGAGGATGTGTGCAGACGAAGAGCAATTGCGTTCGGCTTATGAGGCGGTTAGCCATTTGGCTGAGGTCAATTTCAAGAATGCCGGAATCTTTATAGAAAAATACATTGCCAAAGCCCGTCACGTGGAAGTGCAAATTTTCGGAAACGGTAGGGGTGAGGTCGTTGCGTTAGGGGAACGGGATTGCTCCATTCAACGGCGCAACCAGAAGGTGATCGAGGAAAGCCCGGCGCCAAACTTCCCGGAAAATATAAGAGTATCGATGCTGGAAGCTGCCAAGCGGCTGGCTGCTAAAGTCGGTTACCGGAGTGCGGGGACGGTCGAATTTTTATATGATCCTGGCACATATGAATTTTACTTTTTGGAGGTCAATACCCGTCTGCAAGTGGAACACGGTGTGACTGAAGAAGTGCTGGGGATTGATCTGGTGGAATGGATGGTACGGGAGGCGGCTGACGAACTGGTTCAGTTGGATTCCCTTGTGCAGAAACCGCAAGGCCACAGCATACAAGCTCGCATTTATGCTGAGGATTGCTTGCAGCAGTTTCGCCCGAGTGCTGGACAGCTGGATTGCGCCAAGTTCTCTGAGCATGCGCGTGTTGAGACTTGGGTACGGGATGGCGTGACGGTAACGACGCTGTATGATCCGATGCTGGCGAAGCTGATCGTGCATGCTGAAGACCGGGAGGCGGCGATCCTTAAACTGAGCCGTGCGCTGGAGGAAACGCGGATGTACGGCATCACGACCAATCTGCAGTATTTGCAGGCGCTGCTTGCGGAGACCGCTTTCGTGGACGGGGACGTGCATACACAGCAGCTGAGCGGATTTGCGCCGACAGAGCTGGCGCTGGAAGTGCTGGATGGAGGTGTCCAGACGACGGTGCAGGATTGGCCCGGGCGTATCGGCCACTGGGATGTAGGGGTTCCTCCGTGCGGCCCGATGGATCCGTTATCCTTCCGCACGGGCAATAGGCTGCTCGGCAATCCGGTGGACGCGAGCGGTTTGGAGTTTACCCTACGGGGTGGGTCCTATCGTTTCCGCAGCGATCTATGGTTCTGCGTCACGGGCGCCGATATGGAAGCGGAGCTCGACGGTGTCCCGGTTCCGCTCTACAAGCCGGTTCATGCCAACCAAGGGCAGACGCTCAGTTTTGGCGAAGCTAAGGAAGGCATGCGTTCATACTTGCTAGTAGCCGGCGGATTCGACATGCCTCGGATTCTCGGCAGCAGCGCTACCTTTACGCTGGGGCAATTTGGCGGCCATGGTGGAAGAGCGCTTCGGACTGGCGATGTGCTTCGCGTAAACCAAGGGCATGATCCGGTGCAACCCGTTGGCCTCGGCGTGGAACAATATCCGGTGTTCTCCCGGGAATGGACGATCGGTGTGATCCCGGGGCCGCATTCGACCGAGGAATATTTGCGGAAAGAATATTTGACACAGTTGACGGAAACAAGCTGGGAAGTACATTTTAACAGTTCCCGTACGGGGGTTCGGCTAATAGGACCTGCGCCACTATGGACTCGCGAAGACGGCGGGGAAGCAGGGCTGCATCCTTCCAACATTCACGACAATGCGTATGCTGTCGGTACGCTGGATCTCACCGGCGACATGCCGATTCTTCTGGGACCTGATGGGCCTAGCCTGGGGGGATTTGTGTGCCCGGTGACGACGGCGACGGCTGAATTATGGAAGCTGGGGCAGCTTCATCCCGGCGACAAAATTCGTTTCCAGTTAATCACACTGGAACAGGCGGATGAACTGCGCCGGCAGCAGGAGCTTTACCTGGAACAGGTGGGTACTGCAAGTATGGGTTTAATCCCGCCTGTAACGCTGCCTCTGCTGGATGAGGTGGATTCATCGGCTGCGCTTTCCCTGAAGCCGGATTATCCGCTGTTGATAAGCGAGCAAGCGGGGCGCAGGTTTCCGATAGCTATTCGCTGCAGCGGAGATGAGAATCTGCTGGTGGAGTATGGACCGATGGAGCTTGATCTCATGCTCCGCTTCCAAGTCCACGCCTTGATGCAGGCGATCCGTGAATCAGGCCGCATCCCGGTTCTCGATCTAACGCCGGGCATCCGTTCTCTGCAAGTGCATATCGACCGCAGCCGCATTTCGGTGCAAGAGACGTGTCGCATCATTCTGGAGCTGGATGAACATTTACCTCCACTGGAATCCGTCACAGTCCCTTCGCGCATTGTCCGGCTTCCTCTGTCCTGGGACGATCCGGCAACGAAGCTCGCCACAGAGCGGTATCAACAAAACGTACGTCCTGATGCTCCCTGGTGTCCGAGCAATCTTGAATTTATAAGGCGGATTAACGGGCTGGATAGTGAGGACGAGGTCAAAAGCATCGTGTTCGATGCCAACTATCTGGTGCTGGGACTTGGCGATGTGTACCTGGGCGCTCCAGTCGCTACGCCAATCGACCCGAGACACCGGCTGGTCACGACCAAATACAACCCGGCCCGCACCTGGACGCCGGAAAACGCAGTAGGCATCGGCGGTGCGTACATGTGTGTTTACGGGATGGAGGGACCTGGCGGATATCAATTCGTCGGCCGCACGATTCAGATGTGGAACCGCCTGAGAACGACCCGGAGCTTTGAAAATCCATGGTTGCTGCGTTTCTTCGACCAAATTCAGTTTTATCCGGTGGAGGCCGACGAGCTGCTTGAGCTTCGGGAAAGCTTCCTGCGAGGACGTTTTGAAGCGGATATTACGGAGACGACTTTTAGTCTCGGAGAATATCTCCAGTTTCTGGATTCTATCGAAGAAAGTGCGGATGCCTTTCGGTTCAAGCAGCAGCGCGCCTTCCGTGCGGAGCGCGACCGCTGGAAAGAGCAGGGGCTTGCGGAATATGTATCTGAGCAGGATGCGGCAGAGGCTCCGGAGGAAGAGGTGCTCCAGCCTGGCACGGTGCCGATGCGCAGCACGATTCACGGAAGGATCTGGAAGGTTTTTGTAGAGCCCGGTCAGCGAGTAAAAGCGGGAGAGGAAATATTCATTGTGGAGAGTATGAAGATGGAATTTTCACAAAAAGCGACGTGTGACGGTATTGTCACCTCGATCCACGCAAAACCGGGTGATAGTGTGCATGCCGGGCAATTGATGATCGGTTTGAAAAAAGCAAATTAGGGGGAGGAACGCGATGATGCCAATACCGCAAAAGCTAACTTTTACTTGGCTTCGGGAACAGTACCAGAGAGGTGCGCTTACGCCGAAGCAAGTCGTCTTGGAGATCGTGGCAAGAGCGGAGCGAGACAAAGAGATGAATATATGGATCATCCCGCCCGCCTTGGCGCATATACAGCCCTATTTGGACTTGCTGGAGTCGAAAAAGTCAGCGGATTCCCCATTGTGGGGTATCCCATTTGCCATAAAGGACAATATTGATCTGCAAGGATTGCCGACAACGGCAGGCTGCCCCGGTTTCACCTATATGCCAGCGGAGCACGCTGTGGTCGTGCAACGTCTTATTGAAGCGGGAGCGATTCCGATCGGCAAAGCGAACCTTGATCAATTCGCCACAGGTCTCGTCGGCACAAGAAGCCCTTATGGGGATACGCACAATGCTTTGCGCCAGGAGCTGATCAGCGGTGGTTCGAGCTCAGGCTCGGCCGTTGCGGTCGCCAGAGGGCAGGCGGCGTTTGCCCTAGGTACGGATACCGCCGGATCGGGGCGCGTTCCGGCCGCACTGAACAACTTGGTTGGCTTGAAGCCGAGCATAGGGGCTTGGCCGACCAAAGGCTTGGTGCCCGCATGTGCGAGTCTGGATTGCATCACGGTATTCGCTCACAGTTTGGAGGATGCGGCCGGCGTGGATGCGGTTGTCCGGGGGTCCCATGAGGGAGACCCGTGGTCGCGAAATACCTCGCAGCCAGTGCCGCAGGCCCCGCTAAGGTGGCTTTTGCCCAAGGAAGCACCCGAATTTTTCGGTCCCTATGAGGATGCTTATCGTGCAGCTTGGCTGCATGCCGTAGACCGCATGGAGGCAAGCGGTGTACCGGTAAGCTACGTCAATACGGACCTCTTCGCCCAAGCAGCAGCCGTATTATATGAAGGCCCTTGGGTCGCTGAACGCTGGGCGTCTCTCGGAGACTTCGTCAACTCCCATCCGGGTACTGTACACCCGGTAACAGAACAAATATTGAAGACTGGGGCTAGTCCAGCTTATGATGCGGCTTCTGTCTTCAAGGCGATGCATCAACTGCAGGCATACCGTGCCGAAACGACGCAGATGCTGCAGGGAGCTGTACTAGTCATGCCGACAGCCGGAGGAACCTGGACGCGTGAGCAAGTCTTGAACGACCCTGTCGCCACGAATCGAGACATGGGCAAATACACGAACCATTGCAATTTGCTGCATCTTTGCGCCGTTGCGCTTCCAGCGGGTGAAGCGGGAGACGGGGTGCCATTTGGTGTGACCTTGTTCGCTGGGAATGATCGGGAGGATTTGCTATTGGGAGCTGCTGAGCAATGGCGGGACTGCGTATGGGGTGGTGAGCGGAAGGCGGCTTCCACCGTGGTCGGTGGTTCATTGACCGCAGCCCATTTGTGCGAGGATAGCATCCTAGTAGCGGTATGCGGCCTGCACATGCGTGGTTACGCCCTGGAGCCGCAGATGATTCGGTGTGGGGCGCAGTTTGTCAGCGAGGCAGCTACTGCAGCGAAATACCAGCTCGTGAAGCTGAATACAAGCCCGCCTAAGCCTGGCTTAATCAAAAGAACAACAGAAGGCACGTCGATCGCATTGGAGCTATGGAGAATGCCGCTATCTTCATTCGGATCTTTTGTGTCTTCGATTCCGGCTCCTCTGGGCATAGGGCAGATTGAACTTGCGGATGGTAGACACGTCCAGGGATTTGTGTGCGAGGCCTATGCCGCTCTGGATGCTATAGATATTTCGGTCTATGGGGGATGGCGCAATATGCCATTGGAAATTCTGGGATAATTTCAGTCGGAGCGGTGGATGGCATAACGTATAAGCAAGCGGGAGTAGGCAGTTGTTGAGGCAACTGCTTATTCTTTTTGTGAAAATTTATGTTAGATTTAACCTATATCCATATTGACATAGTTTTATTCTGTGTGTTAATTTTGTAATAAGTTAAATTTAACCTATATACGTTAAGGGAGAGATCGATATGGCAAAAGGTTCACTGATCGTCGGTTGGGGAGAAATCATCGCGGGGCGCGAGAAGTCGGCTAAAGCTACGCTCGACAATGCGATGCAGTACTGCATTCGATTGCAAAGGGAAGGAAGAATCGACCGCTTTGAAGTCGTCGTTCTTGAGCCTCATGGCAGTGATCTGAACGGCTTCGTCCTGATCACAGGGGATAAAGAGGCTGTGGCGCAGCTGCGTGTGGAGGATGAATTTGTCTCCGTTATCGTCGGCGTGCAGTTGGTCCATCGAAATGTCAGAGTCGTAGGGGCTTATACAGGGGCTGCGCTGCCGTCATTGTTCGCGATGTGGGATGAGCAGGAAGAGAGAATGTTGTAAAGCAAGTCACACGCCGACTGCTGTGAGCAGCGGCGTGTTTTCAATTCACTTGCTGTACAGCGTGCACCTCCAACTATTTCAACCCTGTCGCCTTCTAGTCGCTTGTAATATACATCTCACTTTGATATGATGTGACTGACTGATCAGTCAGTCGGCTGATCTATAATGATTTCCGGGAGCGTGGAGATGGAGATGAAGCATACAAGAGCCCTTGCTATTGCGGCGATGTCCCTGCTGCTGATTGCAGCCGGATGCGGAGCGCGTCAAGCGAAGGATGTGCCGGTGACAGCTGGCGCCGGCGATACGGCTGCAAAGGTTGTTGGTGTGCAAAATGTGCAGAAGGCGAAGTGGGGCACGGAAGCGGAGCTGGCGGCGGATGTCATTCCGTTCATGGAGTTGGATGTCGTCGTGAAGGTAAGCGGTGATGTCACGCAAGTACATAAGAGCCGTGGAGATACGGTATCGAAAGACGAGACGATTCTTGAAATCGATAAGAAGGATATGAACCGGGAAAAAGAAAAGGTCGATGCCGCCCTGCAAACGGCGATGGAGCAGGTGGATAAAGCGAAAAAAGACTTGGCGGACAACAAGAAGGAAATCGAACTGTCCATTGCTAAGACGAAGCTGTCGATCTCTGATTTGGAGCGCGACTACGCCAAGATGCGGAATAATTTTGACGAAGGCATCGGCGAGAAAAGTGCGCTGACGTCGATGGAGACGAAGCTGGAGCAGGCGCGCATGGACCTTGAGCTTTTGAATGATAAACAGAAGACACTGGAAACGAGCAACCCGCTCAGTCCAGCGGAGTACCAACTGAAAAGTGCGCAAATCGCCCAGGAAGAATGGCAGCGTTCCATGTCTTACTATGACGTTAAATCGCCAATCAGCGGTGTGCTGATCTATATGCCGGCTGAGGTGGGCATGACGCTGCCAAGCGGGATGGCGATCGCGAAAGTGCAGCAGCAGAATGTCGTCAAAATCAAAGCGAACCTCACGGACGCGTATCGGCGGATGGTGCAGGATCAAGCGGAATTGAGCTTTGTCAATCCGGAAACGGGCGAGACTTTCAACGGCAAAGTGATCTATCTCGCCTCTACGGCGGATTTGCAAACGAAGACATTTGAGCTGCAGCTGCAAGCAAGCAACACCGCTGGCAAGTTAAAGCCGGGTACGAGGGTGCAGCTCCAGTTGAACGCTCCCCAAGCTAGCGAGTCGATAACCGTGCCGGCAGACGCCGTGCTGCGGGAGAACGGGCAGGCCTATGTGTTTGTGGTCAAAGGGGACCAAGTGGAAAAGCGTCAGGTGCAAACGGGGAAAACCAAGGATAGCCAGCAGGAAATTACTTCAGGCCTGGATGGCAGTGAGAAAATCGTTACTCGTGGTCAGCTGCGACTGCAAGACGGTGAGCACGTCACGATAGAACAGAAATAGAAGCAACGGGGGTAAACCGTGGTAAAAGATAATGAACTTACAAAGCAAAAGCTGCTGAAAGCTGCTTTAGAGATTTTTTCAGAGAAAGGCTACTATGAGACGAAGGTTTCCGACATTGTGAAAAGAGCGGGCGTCGCTCAGGGTACCTTTTATCTGTATTTTCAAACCAAAGAGAGTATTTTTACATCGATTATCCAAAGCACCAATGATCAGATGATCGAGCAAATCGATCAGATTTTCGCTGAACAAGTATCCCCGCAGATGCCGAAAGAAGAACTGACAAGGCGCTTATATGAAACGATTTATAACTGTATGGCGTTGTATCGTGATCACCGATCCATTGTCTACATGATGCGGATTCACGGAGCTTCGCAATTCGCCGAGGCGGAAAGCGTCGCGAAAGCCTGTGACGAGAACCTGCTTGGCATTATTATGAAGCTGTTTCGGAAATTCCAATTATTCCCTGAGTATGACCAATTTCAATATGAAGTGGCTGCGCGCGCGATCCATGGCTTGTTAAATGAGACGTGCATGCAGTACGTGATTGTCCAGGAATTGACCGAAGAGGAATTATCGAAGATCGTCGGCGTCGTGACGCAAATGATCTACAACATGACCCTGGGATGCGAATAGCCCCTTTGCAAGTCAATGGTCAATGGAAGGAAGAGGATGAATGATCGCCAAGGCGCTGAAATATCGCAAGGTTACGTTATTGTTTATGTTGATTGCGATGATCGTTGGGATCACCAATTTTATCGGGCTTCAGCAGCGGGAAAATCCGGAAATCACCGCGACGATGGCTAGTATTCGCACGATTTATGCCGGTGCCTCTCCTGATAAGGTCGAGCAACTGGTGACCAAGAAGCTGGAAGACAAGATCAATGAGATGGAAAATATTTTGAAGGTGACGTCGACGTCTCAGGAAAGCGTGTCATCGATTGTCGTGGAGCTCGTGCCTGGTACGGATACCAAGCAATCCTGGGATACGCTCCGGCAAAAATTGCAATCTGCAGAAGCAGATCTGCCGGCGGATGCGGATAAACCGGTTATTAATACGAATTTAACGGAAATATCGGAGCAAATTTTTCACCTGGTGGTGGAGCGTCCGGAAGATTTCGAAAGCCTGCGGTCTTTGACGGAAAATTGGAAGGAGCAGCTGCGTACCGTCTCAGGGGTCAGCAGTGTGGAGGTTGTTGGGCTTCCCGATCAACAGGTGAAAGTGGTACTGAATGATGCCAAGCTGGAAGCATACCATCTTCACTGGGGACTGATTGCACAAGCGCTGCAAGATTCGCGCGAGCGGGTTCCGATTGGAACCATAGATCAAGACAATCAGCGCAAATATCATCAATTGACCGGGGAGTGGGCCTCGCCCGAGGATGTGGCGGAAACGGTTATTTATCGCACTGCGAATGCGGGCTCACCCTTGAAATTGAAAGATGTTGCCGACGTGACGCTGGCTCCCAAGAAGTTGGAACAGCGCATCTTCTATAACGGGAAGCCGGCCATCGACATCGCCATTAAAGCGCAAAAAGGTGTTGATGTGCCTGCGCTGCAGGATCGAATCGATACCAAGATGGAATCGCTGAAGAAGCAGCTCCCCTTGCAAGTTCAGCTTGTCTCTGCGTTTAACCAAAAAGAGAATGTAAACAAACTGTTCTCGGATCTGGGCAGAGAGCTGCTGATCGGAATTATTGCGGTCATTATCGTATGTTCCTTAGGGCTATCGTTCAGCACCTCGCTGCTGGTTTCCACAGCGATTCCGCTGTCCATTCTAATCGGGCTCATCCCGATGAAGTTGTTCGGCGTCGATTTGAACCAAATATCGATTGTTGCGCTCGTCATCGTACTCGGTATTTTGGTCGACGATGCGATCGTCGTGAACGATAATATCGAACGGCGGCTGCAGCTCGGCGACTCCCCGGGACAGGCGGCTTTTAGGGGAAGCCGTGAGGTTGGCGTATCGATTTTGACGGCTACAGTGGCTACGGCATCCGCTTTCTTTCCACTGTATTTCCTGAAAGGCAATATCGGCGAATTCATTCGCCCAATTCCGCTGGTGATCACCTCAACGCTGATTGTGTCCATGGTGATGTCCCTCACCGTCGTTCCGATCGTGCGTCAGTGGCAGCAGGAGAGGGTGCTGAGGCGGGGAAGGATTGTCGTGAATTCCAGGGAGCGCTATCCAGGGTTGCTGGGGCGTCAATTTTATCGTCTGAGCGCTTTTTATGAACAACAGCTCAAACGCATCATGAAGCGTCCTCTGCTAGCCGGGCTTATCGCGATGGCGATAGGAACGTCCAGCTTTGGGCTGCTGCCATTGCTTGGCGTTCAATATTTCCCGCCAGCCGAGCGAGAGCAGCTGCTGGTTGATATTGAACTGCCGACGGGCAGTACGTTTGCCGATACGACGGACACGACGGAAGCGATTGGTGCTTGGATTCAAAAGCAGCCTGGCGTTAAAGAGGTGTCTGCATATGCCGGGCGGTCGGCGCCTAAGTTTTATTATACCGAGGCTGATA
This sequence comes from Paenibacillus aestuarii, assembly GCF_027789125.1. Classification (GTDB taxonomy): domain Bacteria; phylum Bacillota; class Bacilli; order Paenibacillales; family NBRC-103111; genus Paenibacillus_E; species Paenibacillus_E aestuarii. Next base: position 225,500 of record NZ_JAQFVF010000026.1, read on the forward strand.
AGTTTGACAGCCGGGTCGGGCAAGTGCTGGCGATCGTCGATCAGCACAAGGTGAAAACGGGCGAGCTGGTCACCGCGTGGCGGGCGGGACTTTCCGCGCTCTATCCCGGTGTGCAGATTACTCCGCGTGAATTGGAGAACGGACCTCCAGTCGGAGCGCCTATCGCCATTCGGATCAGCGGGACTGAGCTGGGCGAATTGAAAACGATATCGAATCAAGTCCAACAGCTGCTTCGGGATGTCCCAGGCGCCGTGGATGTGTCGGATGATATCGGAGATCCCATTCCAACCGTAAATATGGTGCTGGATAAGGATAAAGCGAACTTTTTCGGTGTGACGGATAAAGATTTATCTGCGACAGTTCGGCTGGCGACGGACGGCATGAAAGTATCCGATATGCAGATGGCTAATCGGCTGCTGGATGTCAGTTTATACAGTGATCGTGGTGTAACCTCCCAGGCTGCGAATCAAACGGTTGAGAATTTGTTGGTTCCTTCGCAGACCGGCCAGCTGTATGCGCTGAAGGAGTTTGTTTCTTTTGAGAACACGACATCGCTCTCCAAAATCCAGCGTTATAATATGATGCGCACCGTAACGGTTCGGGCCTATACGGATGGTGCTCTGGCTGCCAATGTGATGAAGGAGCTGCAGCCTAAGCTCGATGCGATGCAGCTGCCGGATGGTTATTCCTTAAGTGTAGGCGGGGAAAATGAAGAGCGGGATAAGTCCTTCGCAGCGATCGGGCAGCTTTCCTTGGTGGTGCTTATGCTGATTTATATCATTATCGCTATGCAATTTTACTCCTTGACCACGCCCGTCCTCATTTTATCGACCGTTTATCTGGCTTTGGGCGGATCTTTAATCGGACTGTTTATTACAGGTGCTCCTATCGGATTTATGGCACTTATGGGCGTGGTGAGTCTTTCAGGGATGGTCGTACGAAACGGGATCGTAATGATCGAATTTGTTGAGCAGGCGAGAGAAGAGCGGGGATTAGCCTTGAACGATGCGATTGTCGAAGCGGGGAAAGCGCGCCTTCGTCCGATCCTGCTGACTGCCGCAACAGCGGTTAGCGGTCTTATGCCGATGGCTATTTCCGGGGGAAGTCTCTGGCGGCCCATGGCGGTTTCGATTATTAGTGGGCTGATCTATTCGACGGTATTGACCTTAGTTGTCGTGCCATCCTTATACAAAATTTTGATCACGTGGAAAATGAAGCGAAGTTCGGCGGATATAGGTCACCATCATGAGGGGCCGAACACGGTTCACTCCAGCATATAGTACAAGAAGCATATGCCGTTTAGTCGGCCTGTGCTTCTTTTTTTTTGGCACTGTGTCCATGGCAATTTTTTACTAGTGTCCAAGCACCGAATTCCTCTCGTTAATAACTTATTAATAAGTAGCAACAGTCAGGGGGTAGATCCATGATTTCCGTCATATGCTGTACGATGCGGGATGAATTTATTGACAATGTGTTTGAAAATTACTTGAAGCAAAGACTGCGGGAAAAAGAATTGATGATTATACTCAATCAAAGCTCAATGGATCTAAAAAAATGGAGGGAAAAAGCCGCACCACATCCAGATATTTCAGTATACCAATTGTCCGAGAATAAAACATTAGGTGAGTGCCTGAATTTTGGGATTAAGTTATGCAAGCATGATATTATCGCCAAGATGGATGACGACGATTACTACGGCCCTAATTATCTTGCAAATCAACTGCGGATGATGAATAAAATGAATGCCGATGTCGTCTGCAAAAGAACGGTGTATATGTTTTTTGAGAATAAAAAAAAGATTGGCTTGCATTTAGCCAACGAAGATAAAAATACGTTTGTAAAACGGGCGGGAGGAGTAAAAGGATCGACATTAGTCATTAAGAAATACGCGTGGGAACGGATCAATTTCCTCCATGTGAATATTGGGGAGGACTTTGAATTTATCAAACGGTGCATCTGGCAGGGCTATAATATTTATGTAACGGATGAAAATGACTATGTTTGTCTCCGCCGATGGAGGGGCAATCATACTTGGAAAATTAACAATCAAGCGTTAATCCAGCAATCCAAAATACTGGGTGATGCCAAGTCCATCATGGAATTTATTGTGAATAAAAAGAAGGAGAAGGGCAGAGTTGTCCCGCCTATTTATAATTGCAGCTTGCAGAGCAGGCACATTGCGTTAACTTTTGATGACGGGCCTGACCCTGTTCATACGCCTATCATTTTGGATTTATTGCGACAGTATGACGCTAAGGCTACCTTCTTTGTCGTCGGAGAACAGCTTGAAAGACATCCTGAACTGGCGCGAAGAATCGTTGATGAAGGTCACGAGATTGGCAATCACTCATTTTATCATCCGTATTTGACGAAATTGACTTCTAGCGAAATCTACAAAGAGTTAATAGATACGGAACTGCTCATCCGACGTATTACCGGGAAAAGAACACGTTTATTTCGTCTGCCCTATTTGGAAAAAAATCCAAAAGTCATGCAGATTGTCAACGAATTAGGATATAAGCCGATTATGTGCTCAATTGATACCTACGATTATGAAGCAGTTGGATTCAGGGATATTGTGAAATCAGTGATGACTTCATCGAAAAGAGGGGAAATTGTGTTATTTCACGATTCCGGCGGCGATCAATCAGAAACGGTTAAAGCGGTGGGTTTAGTCCTGAAAAAGCTGCGAAACCAGGGCTATAGATGTGTGAGCGTTTCCAGGCTTTTGGATATATATAGGAAGCAATGAATCCTATAAACGTAAAGAAAACTCTCCTGTATAGGAGAGTTTTTTATGCGAATTTTAGAATTTGGCATATCTCAAAATTCTTTTATACATTGTCTTGTCTTTGAGCGCATTAAAAATACTCATATCAGGCCCTGTATTAATTTCTAGAATCCATGGCTTCATCTTGGTATCAATGGCAATATCGACGCCGAAAGCTCTTTTGTTTGTGTAGCTAATTGCAAGAATGCTGCTCGCCTCTCTCCCTAAAGTTTCGATCTTCCTAATATAGTTTGCCAGGTCAGCACCACTGAGATGCGATTGAAGAAGTTTGCTTATAGGTAAAGGTGTACCTCCGCTGTGATAATTGGTCACGATCTTGTTCGCTCTGCCCAACCGTCCGATAATCCCCGTCGTTACCAGTTGCCCGCTTCTGTTCTTTTGCACCATTACCCGGATATCGAAGGAGCGACCATTATGTTTGAGCATCTCAATTCCCTGTTGAACAATATATTTGTCCCTATTAATTAATTGCTGAAGAGAATCGTATAAGGCATCAGCTGTAGCGTAGTTTCTTGAGGTCGTGCCGCCTCTTAGAACGAACCCGTTCTCGGTACGACTGATTTTATAAATGCCCCGGCCCCCCGTGCCCTCATCTGGCTTTAAGTAAAGGGCGTTATATGTTCTTAACATATGGTTCAGGTTAGATCTTGTTGCTGCCATTGTGTCAGGGAGTAGATCGCTTATGCGGCTATATTTTTTCATGAAAAGATGTTTGCCTAATTTCCCCATCTTGTATCGTACCTTTTTCATTTCATCTACCTCCTGCATGTTCATGTCGAGGTATTATATGCGAACGAGCTTTGATGGGGCATAGGCTTTCGAATACTATGGATAGAGTGACGGGTGTTGGTGAGGGGAGACGGGGAGCGGCATCCAACGACGCATGAGATTTCGCATTTTATGGGGAATAGCGGAAGGGGGGGGCTTCCGCTATTTGCTATTTTACAAAGAGCGCTCGCTATACGCTTTAAAATTATTCAGAAACGACTGCCAGCCAGCTTGCTGCTGCTCCAGAGGGAAAGTCGTTTCCGCTTCAAATACTTCAATGATCTTCGTATCGCTGTCTTGGCTAATAAAAGTGATCGCCACTCGTCTTCCATCGCCAAGGGTGTAGGCGATAAATTCGTTTGTTCGAATTTCATCATACACGCCGCCAAAATCGAAGCCGAAGCTTCCGTCCTTAGCTTCCATTCTTGTTAAAAACTTGCCGCCGACCGTTAAATCATTTTCGGCAGTTGGTGCATGCCAATCGTCAGATGCAAACGACCACTTCGTAATATGCTCGGGTTCGGTCCAAAACTTCCATACTTGTTCAACTGGGGCATGAACTGTAATTTCAACCGTAATTGTCGCTTTTTCGCCTGTTTCCATTATGGATACCGCCTCACTATGTTTTTTGACACTCATGGATAATTGTACCATTAAAAAGCGCTTGAAATAAAATCCATATTTTTGGCTATTCGCTTTACAAACGAACATATATTCGGTATTATGAGTATGGATTAATTTTCCATGAGCTCGAGCCATCTACTTTTATTATCCTATATTCTCTTAAGGGGGAGATTTACGATGAAAGGCACAATTTCTAAAGGACGGCTGTGGACGGCCAGGGTCTTCAGCGGTATATCCATCTTGTTTATGCTGATGGACAGCATTATGAAATTATTTAAACCTTCGTTCGTTGTAGAGTCTACGGTTTCGCTCGGATATCAGGAGCATCATATTGTGTTGATCGGCGTACTGGGACTAATCTCAACTCTTCTATTCGCTTTGCCACGCACCTCGTTCATAGGTGCAGTGATGTTGACCGGTTATTTTGGCGGAGTGATGGCGACACACATTCGTCTGGATGCCCCTCTTTTTTCCAATATCTTATTTCCTGTTTATTTGGCCATATTGATTTGGGGAAGCCTTTGGCTGCGAAATGAACAAGTGCGCAAGCTCTTTTCTTTGCAGAGATAGGCTTAAGACATTTTTTCAACCAGCTTCACAAAGGGGAAGGCGATCGTAAAGACGGTTCCTTTTCCTTTCTGGCTATCAACAGCAATGCTTCCAGACATGTTCTTGATAATGCTGAACGAGACCATCGTGCCAAGGCCTGTCCCTTTATCTTTATTAGAAAAGTAAGGAGTGCCTAAGCGATTAATTTCCTCAACCGTCATCCCTACGCCTGTATCGGTGACCGTAATTATAGTCTTATTATCACGTATTTGGGATTTAAGTTCCAACACGCCTCCTTGTTCCATCGCTTCAATGCCATTCTTGACTATATTGATCAAGGCTTGTCTCAGTTTTTGCCGGTCACCTTCAATGTTCGCTTCGTGTTTCGTCTCAATCTGTAGTTGAACGCCTCTGAGCAATGCGTATGAACTGAGTATCGATTCAATATATTTAATCTCTTGCCCAACTTCTAGAATTTCCACATACTCCGGATGAGGCCTGGCGAGTGAGAGATAATCGCTAATAATTTGCTGTGCACGGTCCAGTTCCTCTAAACAAATCTCGCCATATCGCTTTTTCTTCTCATCGCTTAAAGGAGTTGTACTTAATAATTGGATAAACCCTCTTAACGCTGTCAGCGGGTTCCTAATCTCATGAGCGACTGACGCCGAAATTACACTGGCAACGCGCAGTTTTTCGGATTCTATCATTTCTTTTCTAAGATGCATATTTTTCTGAATCGATTCGATCATATAAACCATTAACACCAGGAAGGTGCTCTGCATGGCATAAAAGGCCATGGAATTATTCAGATGCGGATAGTCCGGATGGCCAACCAGATAATATAATTTGCCAAATAATTTCGCGAAGAAGGAGATTGCAAATACAGCTGACAATTTAAACAGAAGACCTGAGGCGTGGTATTTTTTCCAAATGAAGAATATAACAAGATAGGTCATAGTGGTAGAAATAGTGCCCAGCAGAAATCCTTCTCCCCCCAGCACAAACCTCGTACCGATTAAGGTGAAGCCTACAAGTAGGGCAACAACGGAGTTCCCATACAAGCAAGCCAGGATGACGGGAATAAGCCGAAAATCAAAGAGCAGCCCGTTTTCTTGATGGATCGGAAATGACATACAAAGAATTGTGGGTATAGCAAAAATAAGATAATACGCGATGTGTTTAACGCTGCGAGGATACTTGCCATTTACTATGAGTTGATAAAGTAAGGGGATGGAGATGAAAAAAATATTAAGCAAAAAATTTTCCACTATGTAATTGAACAAAGGTATCACTGCTTTCTTAGCAAGCATCGTAGTATTATAAAATTATGATAACGGACAATCTGTTTACTGGTCTAGAGGCTTTTTACATAAGATTTAGATAAAGTCCTGGGTAGAGGAAAAGAAAAGGGCTACAAGCAAAATGCTGTAGCCCCTCCGTTTTATTCAATTACCAAACAAATGCACTCGTAATGATAACCAAGAGAATGAAAAGGACCAAAATTGCTGCTGCCGAAGTACCGATTCCACAACCAACACCTGCTGCTCCGTAACCCATTCATATCACCCTTCCTATAAATTAATCGACTACATCATTAGTGTATGAAGTTATTGCTCTGATGCTTGGGCATGACGGATTTATCTCAAAAGGATATTGAGAAATATTTTATGACAAATTTCAACACATTTTGTGAAACTCATCAGATATAATAATGAAAAGTCATGATGAAGAAGGAGGCTTGCCTTGTACGAATTGGATGAACAGATACAGCAGGTGATGGACAAGCATCGAATCGTTGGTTTAGCAGCCTCCGTGATTCACGACGGGCAACAGGTTTGGAGCGCAGGGTATGGTTTGGCCAATATAGATAGACGCATACCCGTTACACCACAAACGGTATTCCGCATCGCTTCTATTTCGAAGACGGTCGTCGCAACGGCGGTTATGCAGCTTGTGGAGAAGGGCTTATGCGGAATTGATCAGGATGTAGGCGATATCCTTGGATTTCCAGTACGCCATGATGAGTATCCGAACGTCCCGATCACGCTCAGGCATATCATGACCCATACATCCGGCCTGCAAGATGAGTATGTTCGATTTGTCGTGGATTCGCGCAACGAGAATCCGCCGAAGCTGCGCCTAACTGATTTGCTGCTGCCAGGCGGGGCCTACAACACGGACAGTCTCTGGGGAGACGGTCGGCCAGGAGATCCGAATGGGTTTGAATATTCGAATCTTGGAGCCGTCATTTTAGCCACAGTGGTAGAACGACTGTCGAATGAGCGCTTTGACGCCTATTGCAAGAAGCATCTGTTCGAACCGCTGCAAATGAACCGGACTAGTTTCCATTTGGGTGACCTGATGGATATGGATGATGTGGCCGTTCTCTATGAATACGCTGAAGCCGATGACCGCTTTGTCGTTGGCACGGACGATTTCCGGGGGAAGAAACCGGATTCCGTCGATTACAGCGATTATGTACCGGGCACCAACGGCGCGCTTTTCAGCCCGCAGGGCGGTTTGCGGAGCAGTGTGGACGATCTGACCCGCTTTTTGGAAGCGCATACGAACGCCGGCACCTGGAACGGTGTGCAAGTTCTGAAGCCGGAAACGGCGGCTCTCATGTATGCGCCGCATTGGTCGGGGCATCGGCACGATGGCTTCTTCCGCAACTGTGGGCTGCAGTTCATGATGACGGACGATCTGCTTCCGGGACACAGACTTATCGGGCATTCCGGCGATGCATATGGGCTGCTTAGTGATATGTATTTTCACCGGCAGGAGAGGTGGGGATTCGTTCTGCTTATGAACGGCCTTGTTCAAAGGAAGGCGCAAGGCGTTTATTTTGAAGCGGAAGAGGAGCTTGCCCGGCTGCTGCATAACACTTTCTTGAATAAGCCCTGAACGTGAAGATATTCCTTATTTACAACATGTTATTACGATGTTAGAATATATCACATAATTAGTGTTCTGGCTTCTGATGGTCGTATGAAGACACTATCTCTTCACACATCCCGTTCAGAAATCGAACAGAATGCTAACAAGGAGAGTGGTTGTTTGTTATACGACAAAGATACGATCTACATCATCGGCGATGCGCAAGCTTCCGTGAACAATCCGATAACGCAGCAGTACAATGCTTTTTTTATTGGGCTTGTTGTAGATCCGACAAACCATAAAATTGTTGATGCCGGCTGTTCAACGACGATTCCGCTCACATCGGACTTTGTCCGCTCGATTTTTATCGGGCACAACATGCTCATCCTTGATGACGTGGCGGAGGAAGTCCGCCGAAGATATCATGGATCATCCCAAAAGGCATTAATCGTCGCCTACAAAGACGCACAAAAAAAATATAAATTAGCACTTAGCGGCCGGGAAGAACTTGGTCTCCAATCTACCGGCACAGTGTAAGCTGCTTTATTTATCCGTATGGCAACATACCCGTAAATAAAACCCAGCAAATGGTAACTTGGGCAGGTACTGTCCGAGGCTGTTTGCTGGGTTTTTGTTATTTTATAAAACTAGGGAGGGCTACCTATGAAATTGTATATTTCCATAGATATGGAAGGGATCACTGGGCTTGTCGATAACACGTTCGTCGATTCCAGACAGTATAACTACACACGCGGACAGCACATCATGACAGATGAAGCCAATCATGTTATTGGCACAGCTTTTGATGAAGGCTGTAAGGAAGTCATTGTGAATGACAGTCATTCCAAAATGAACAATTTGCTCATTGAGCGGCTGCATCCCGATACACAGCTGATTTCAGGGGATGTGAAGCCTTTTTCCATGGTACAGGGGTTAGACGCTTCTTTTGCCGGCGCAGCTTTTCTCGGTTATCACACAAGAGCGGCCACCAAGGGCGTGTTAAGCCACACGATGATTTTCGGAGTACGGAATATGTACATCAATGATCGAGCGATTGGCGAGCTTGGATTCAATGCCTATGTAGCCGGATATTACGGAGTTCCCGTTCTACTTGTGGCGGGCGATGATGAAACCGCGATTGAAGCGGAAGAGCTCATCCCGGGTGTGACGACGGCGGTTGTGAAGAAGCGGATCTCTCGCACAGCGGCGTTGTGCCTAACACCGGAAAAAAGCGGGCAGCTTCTTCGCGATAAAACGAAGGAAGCGCTGGCAAACCGCAGTAAAGTGAAGCCTCTTGTGCCGCCGGATCAGCCAGTATTAAAGATTGAATTTGCCAACTACGGCCAAGCGGAGTGGGCGCACCTGATGCCGGGCACGACGATCGACGATAACAGCCCGATCGTAACTTTCCAGGCACGCAACATTCTTGAGGCTTACCAAGCGATGCTGGTCATGACGGAGCTTGCGATGAGAACGGCATTTTGTTAATAAGCGGGAGCGGGTGATAGCGTGACACAATATATTCTTCGCAGATTTATCTCCATGATTGTCACACTGTGGCTAATAATTACGGTTACTTTTGTGCTGATGCATGCTGTTCCGGGATCGCCGTTCGAAAAAGACGGCAAAAATGCGAACCCGACAGCGGTTCAGAACTTGATGGAATTTTACCATTTGGACCAACCTGTTGCGAAACAGTACCTGATTTATTTAAAATCACTGCTTGCCCTGGACCTTGGGCCTTCCATCGGCCACTTTCCCGATACCGTCAATTCCATGATTAGCCGAGGATTTCCAGTTTCCTTTCAGTTGGGTATCGTATCCATTCTCATCTCTATCGTTGCCGGGATCGCGCTCGGTACGGTTGCCGCTTTGCGGCAGAACCGAATCATCGATTACACGGCTATGATCTTCGCCGTAATTGGCATAGCGGTGCCTAACTTCATCGTCGCAACCTTGCTAATCAAATACGTGGCGGTTGAGTGGAAGCTTCTCCCAGTAGCGACATGGGGCACCTGGAAGCACGTGATTTTGCCTGCGCTTGCCCTATCCACAGGACCTCTCGCCATTATTGCGCGATTGACAAGGGCCAGCATGGTGGAAGTGCTCACCGCCGATTACATTGAAACGGCAAGGGCCAAAGGCCTGTCACCGGTTACGATTGTCATCAAGCATGCGCTCCGCAATGCCGTGCTTCCGGTCGTTACATTGCTAGGCGCTTTGGTGTCCAACGTGCTGACGGGGAGCTTTGTTATTGAAAAGATTTTCGCCATTCCAGGCATGGGTAAATATTTCGTCGATGGCATCAATAATCGGGATTACTCGCTCATTATGGGAACGACCGTATTTTATAGCACCTTATTGGTCATTATGATGTTCCTGGTGGACATCGCCTACGGGCTTATTGACCCCCGCATCAAGCTGCACAGGAAGGAGGGGTAAGGGATGAACGTACCGGATACTTTATTCGTCCCGATGTCCAAGAACAAAGGGACGGCGGAAGCGATTGTTCGCATACGGCTGTCGTTCTGGCAGGAAGCCTGGATCAGACTGCGTGCTAACAAATTGGCTATGGCTGGGCTGATTGTCATTATTGTGATGGCCTTACTCGCCACCTTTGGCCCTCTTCTTACGGATCAAAGCTATTCCAAGCAAGTACTGCTGGATGCCAATCAGAAACCGTCAGCCCTCCATTGGTTCGGCACCGACGATCTGGGGCGCGACGTGTATGCCCGTATCCTCTATGGAGCGCGCATCTCGCTGTTTATCGGCCTAATGGCCGCTTTGATCGATTTGGTCATCGGCATCATTTATGGGGGGATTGCCGGTTACTTCGGCGGAAGAATCGATAACATCATGATGCGGTTCGTTGATCTTTTGTACGGGATTCCCTATCTGCTCATTGTCATCCTGTTAATGGTCGTGATGGGCCCAGGGCTGCTGACGATCATTGTCGCCCTGAGCGCCACAGGCTGGATCGGCATGGCACGGATTGTGCGCGGGCAAGTGCTGAGCTTGAAATCAGCGGAGTATGTGCTGGCGGCAAGGACGCTGGGCGGAGGCGCGGGTTACATCATCCGCAAGCATTTGCTGCCCAATGCGATCGGGGTCATCATCGTGCAGGTGACGTTCTCGGTGCCATCTGCGATTTTTGCCGAAGCCTTCTTAAGCTTTCTGGGCTTAGGCATCCAGCCGCCTCTTGCCAGCTGGGGCGTCATGGCCAATGACGGTCTGTCGACGATTTTGTCAGGGCAATGGTGGCGGTTGTTTTATCCGGCATTTTTTATTTCGATGACTATGCTTGCCTTTAACCTCGTCGGTGATGGCTTGCAGGACGCTTTTAATCCGAAGCGGAGGAGGTAGCAACTATGCCAACAACAAAGAACTCGTCCGACGTTATTTTGGAAGTGAACAATCTGCATGTCACGTTCACTACGCATGGCGGAGAAGTAAAGGCGGTTCGCGGTGTCAGCTTTACGCTGGGCAAAGGAGAGACTTTGGCTATCGTCGGCGAATCCGGCTGCGGCAAGAGTGTTACGGCCCGCAGTATGACGCGACTTCTTCCCGAGCACACATCGAAGATCAGCCAAGGCAGCATTCGCTTTAAGGGCAGAGAGCTGACGAAGCTGAGCGAGAAGCAGCTGCGGGAGCTGCGAGGGTCGGAAATTTCGATGATTTTCCAGGATGCCATGACAGCGCTGAACCCCACCATTTCGATCGGTGAGCAGATCATGGAAGGGATCATTCGCCATCAGCGAATATCGCGTGTAGAAGCGCGCAAGCAAGCCATCGAAATGTTGGGTTTGGTGGGGATTTCCAATCCGGAGATGCGCTTGAAGCAGTATTTGCACGAATTTAGCGGCGGTATGAGGCAGCGGATGATGATCGCCATCGCAGCGGTTTGCAAGCCGTCGGTACTCATCGCTGATGAGCCGACGACAGCGCTCGATGTGACCATTCAAGCGCAGATCCTTGAACTGTTCAAAATGCTGCAAAAGAAGACCGGCGTCTCGATCATCCTTATCACGCATGACCTTGGCGTCGTTGCCAATATGGCTGATCGGGTCAATGTGATGTATGCCGGCAAAGTCGTTGAATCCGGGACTGTGGATGAACTGTTCCGCCATCCGCAGCATCCGTACACCAAAGGGCTGCTGGCTTCGATGCCGCGATTGGATACGGACAAGTCGCTGCCGTTAACGCCGATCGCGGGAACACCGCCGGATCTGTTTGCTCCGCCCCAAGGCTGCGCGTTTGCAGCGCGTTGCAGTTATGCGATGGAAGTATGTGGGGCCTTCCAGCCGGAGCAGACTGCGGTATCGGCCAGCCACTCGGTCGCCTGCTGGCTGCAGGATCCGCGCGCTAAACTTGTATTCCGGCCGCCAAGCAAGAGCAACATCATGACGGCTCAAGGATAAATAAGACAAAAATCAAAGGGGAGATGTGCTCATGAAAAAAGTTTCAGCATTGCTAATCAGCTCCGTATTGGTCATCGGTACGTTACTAGCCGGATGCAGCAAAGATCCAGGTGCAGGCACGCCAGAGTCTGGCTCCAAGCAGTCGGAAGCGGGCAAAGCAACGTCATCCAAAGTCCTCCTTTACAACAATTTAAAAGAGCCAACCTCGCTCGATCCTCCGAAAGGATTCGACCAAGTGTCCTACGATGTCCTTAACAACGCCTTCGAGGGGCTGACGCGGCTTGGCAAGAACCAGACGCCTGAGCCAGCTATGGCCAAAGAGTGGAAAGTGTCTGCAGATGGCAAAAAATATACGTTTACACTCCGTGACGGCATTAAGTGGTCTAACGGCGACCCTGTCAAAGCCTCTGACTTTGAATATGCCTGGAAACGCCTGCTAGATCCAAAAACAGCTTCTGATGCGGCTTTTCTCGCATATCCTATTGAAGGTGCAGAAGCTTTTAACTCGGGCAAAGGAACAGCCGATGGTGTGAAAATTAAGGCTGTCGATGACAAGACCCTTGAGGTGTCTTTGACTCAGCCGGCTCCTTGGCTCATTGGCATGGTTTCCAGCCCGGCTTTCTTCCCGGTACATAAGGCCACTGTAGAGGGGAATGCCAAGTGGGCGGGTGAAGCAGCTACAATTATCAGCAATGGGCCGTTCAAAATTTCGGATTGGAAACACGACAGCGAGTTGAAAATGGTCAAAAACGATCAATACTGGGATGCCGCCAACGTAAAACTGGCAGGTGTCACATTCAAAATGATCAATGACACCAACACCGCGTACCAGCTTTTCACGACCGGTGAGCTTCATACAACCGGATCCATTCCGGCGGATATGAGCGAGAAATTGTTTGCTGATAACAAAGTGAAGGTTGAAGATGGTGCGGGAACTGCGTTCTATCGCTTTAATGTGAAAATGGCGCCATTCAATAACGCCAATATCCGCAAAGCTTTTGTTGAAGCTGTAGACAGACAGAAGCTTGTCGATTTGGTGCTGAAGCAAAAACAGAAACCGGCAGACGGATACGTATCACCAGGGTTACAGGACGCAGCGGGCGGAGATTTCCGCAAAGTTGGCGGCAGCCTGATCAAGTTCGATGCTGCTGAAGCGAAGGCGCTGCTTGCCAAAGGGATGCAGGAGGCCGGATATACGACGCTGCCTGAAGTTACTTTGACTTATAACACGAATGATGAAAGCCAGCGCATTGCCCAAACGCTGCAAGCGATGTTCAAGGATAACTTAGGCGTCGATGTGAAGCTGGCCAACAAAGAAGGCAAAGTGCTGACAACCGAGCAAAAAGGTTTGCAGCTGCAATTGTCCCGTTCTTCCTTCCTGCCGGACTTTGCTGATCCGATCAACTTCCTTGATGGCTTCCAATCGACGAATCCGTTCAGCCGTACAGGGTGGGTTAATGCTACTTATGACAAATTGATCAAAGATGCCTATGCGGAATCGGATGAAGCTAAACGCTACAAAATGATGCATGATGCAGAGAAAATTCTTATGGACGAAGCTCCGATTATGCCGCTTTACTTCTATAATTCCACGTATATGCAAAGCGACAAATTGGACGGCGTCGTTAGACACGCCTTCGGTTTCATTGACTTTAAGTGGGCAGATTTGAAATAGAACAAGAAGATGGAGGGATGCACCTGTAAGAGGTGCTCCTCCCTTTTTTTCATCGCATCATGGGAGGGTGTAGGTGATGGTTGAACTTATCAAGCCTCGGCGAATATGTCTAGGCGATACGGTGGGCATTACAGCCCCTTCAAGCTGGGTCGACATCGAGCAGGTGAAAGCCGCTTCAGCCATGCTGGAGAACATGGGATTGCAGGTTCGCCTGGGCGATACGTTATCGATGCAGCACGGCTATTTGGCCGGAACGGATGAGGCGCGCGCGGCGGAGTTGAACGCGATGTTCGCCAATCCTGAAATCAAAGCGATTATCTGTGCACGCGGCGGATACGGTTCCGGAAGAATCGCGAATTTGCTGGATTATCAGCTCATTCGAGCGAATCCCAAAGTATTTTGGGGCTATAGCGATATTACGTTTTTGCACGCGGCGATTAGCCGATATGCGGGTTTGGTTACTTTTCACGGACCGATGTTAATCGATTTGGAAAAAGATGTGAATCCGCTGACGCTGCAAAATTACGAGACGCTCCTTCGACCGTCCATTCTGCGCTATACCGAAGAAGTTTCCCGCTTGCAAACGCTGGTAGAGGGAGAAGCCGTCGGGCCGATTGTCGGAGGGAACATTTCGTTAATCGTCAGCACACTCGGAACGCCTTATGAGCTGGATACGAGGGGAAGGCTTCTATTTATGGAAGATATCGACGAAGAGCCGTATCGCCTGGATCGAATGCTGAATCAGCTCAAGCAAGCAGGGAAATTTGCCGATGCAGCTGGTATTCTGATTTGTGATTTCAATAATTGCGTACCGCAAAAACGTAAGGTATCGCTGACGTTAGAGCAAATTTTTCACGATCACATCGTTTCTGCGGGGAAGCCGACACTGTCCGGATTTAAAATCGGCCACTGCTCGCCGAATATTGCCGTCCCTATCGGTATCGAAGCAAGAATGAGCACCTACGAGAAGCTGTTGGTTTGCGCGGAATCCGGAGTAGAAGCATAAACTTGGGTCCCTAACGCTATCCGAGCAGCACAAACTTTCAGGAGGCAACCACTATGAACATTATTCAAAGTGTTGAAGTCATGCGGCAGTCGACTCCGCTCAAAAAGCCGTTTAAAACAGCGCTGCGCACCGTCTATCATACAGAGTCGATCATCGTGCGCATCCAGACCGACGACGGCCGAGTCGGTTGGGGGGAGGCGCCTGCGACGATTGTTATTACAGGGGACAGCTTGGATAGTATCCAAGCGGCTATCGTACATACGTTCAAACCTTTACTAGTGGGAAAAAGTTTGCTAGCTTACGAGCGCATTTTGCAAGAGATGCATCAATCGATGATTGGCAGCAGCAGTGCGAAAGCCGCCGTAGATATGGCCATCTATGATCTGGTCGCACAGAACTGCGGGCTGCCTTTATATCAATTCCTCGGCGGTTACAAGGATCAGATAGAAACGGACTTCACGGTCAGCGTCAATTCGCCGAAGGAAATGGGCGAAGACGCCATGCGTTACGTGCAAGAAGGCTTCAATGTGCTGAAGATTAAAGTTGGCAAGGATAACTTGCAAGCGGATATTGAAAGAATGCAAGAAATCCGCAGCTGCGTAGGCAGCGGTGTGAAAATTCGCGTCGATGCGAACCAGGGCTGGCAGGTGAAGGACGCCATCCGCACGATTCGCCGGATGGAGGACTTAGGGCTTGATATTGAGCTGATCGAGCAGCCGGTGAAGGCTGGGGACATTGAAGGTTTGAAAATGGTAACCGACCATGTGGAGACGCCGATTATGGCCGATGAGAGTGTATTTTCTCCGCTTCAAGCCTTCGAGGTGCTGAAAACGCGCGCGGCCGACCTGATTAATATCAAGCTGATGAAATCCGGCGGAATCTATAAAGCGCAGCTCATTAACCATATCGCTGAAGAGTTCGGCGTCGAGTGTATGGTCGGCAGCATGATCGAATCCCGCGTGGCTGTAACAGCGGCAGCCCATCTTGCTGCGAGTAAGAAAAATATTACCCGTTGCGATTTCGATGCGCCATTAATGATGCAGCATGATATTGTCGTTGGCGGTGTGCAGTATGACGGACGGGTGATGACCTTCCCCAAAGTCGCGGGACTTGGCATTCTTGACGTCGTCGGCAGCCAGAGCGTAGTGGGGTCATGACGATATGCTGAAAAAGATGACGGTCGCTGTTCCTGTCGCAATGGTTTGGACGAACCCTGATTCTCCACGCCCTATGGATGGGCCTGTATTGAAGAACCCGGCGGACATCAGAGCTTGGCTGGGGTGCATGACGCTTGACGATAAGCTGGATTTGTGTCTGGCGAACCGGGTGCAAACCCAAGTGCTTTATGGTGCAAGTGTGCTTGTTACGGAAGAAAGTGACGGTTGGAGCAAGGTGCTCGTTTCCCTACAGGGAACGCGGAAGGATCCGTTGGGCTATCCCGGTTGGGTACCCAGCTGCCAATTAGTGGAGGCTGTTGAGGCCCCAGTTGACTCGCAGCGAGCAGTAGTGATCGCGGATAAAACATGGTTGTTTAAGGATAGCACCCTATCTGAACCGTTGATCGAGCTGAGCTACCTGACCTCTCTTCCTTGGCTAAAGCAATCGGGAGATGTGGTGAGTGTACAGACGCCGACGGGGATGGGGTATGTAAAAGCGGATGATGTACGGTTGCGCGATGATGTCGGCGATGGTAGTGGCAACGGCAATGGCAATGTCTTCCAAGCTCCCCAAGCTGGAGTGAAACACATTGGGCAGGCGATCGTAGAACAAGGGCAGAGGTTTCTTGGTCTGCCTTATCTATGGGGAGGCATGTCCTCTTATGGCTTCGACTGCTCGGGATTTGCATATTCCATGCACAAATATTTTGGGATTATCATTCCGCGGGATGCTTCGGATCAAGCCAAACAGGGGACTCTTGTTGAGAAGGAAGCGCTGGAGCCGGGCGATTTGCTCTTCTTTGCTTATGATGAGGGCAAGGGAGCGATTCACCATGTTGGGATCTACGCCGGCAACAATCAGATGCTTCATTCGCCCGAAACGATTAAAAGTATCGAACTTATCGATATGAGTACGATGAAGTTAGCCAAGGAGCATTGCGTATCGAGGCGCTATTGGAAGTAAGTATCGAGGCACGCGAGATGATGATCTTGCGTGCTTTATTGTTGTGAGAATCTTAAATGGATAGGCACTCCGATCCGCTTGACCACTCAGCAAATAGTGGTCATACCACCGCATCTCGGAGATTAGCGCTTGCCCCACCTCGTGATTCACCGCAATCGGTGTTAAACGTTGAACGGTGGGATGGGGAACTGTGGGGGATTGACAGCAGCCTGCATCAAAAGCAAGAGACCGTACAGAAGTCATCATAGGGGATAATTTCTCTAATGAACGGGTGAAATTCTATGATTTGGATGGAAAGCAAAAAAACCTTTACATCGTTGAACAGACCGTAAAGGGTTTAGCTTGGCTTATTGCTTGATCGGCACCGTGAAGCGCTTGAGTCGCAGCTTGCTACTCGCTGCGACTCACACGAAAACCTTGATCGGGTCCAATGCCATTCGCTTCGAACTTGCCTCGAAAAGATGACTCGTCGTTGCTGACGTCGCCGATCCAACCGCCGCCCTTCGCAACCCGGTAAGAACCGCTATTGCTGTCCGAGTCTCCGAACCAGTTCCAGCACCATTCCCTAACATTTCCTGACATATCGTAAAGTCCTAACTCGTTGGGTTTCTTGACACCGATAAATTTTGTTTGATTGTTGTTGTTTTCTATGATAGGCCAGTTCCAATCTCCTGATAAGTACTTATCTCCAGCATTTTTCCAATACCATGCTACTTCATCTGCATTATTGCTTCCGCTGTAAGTATAACTCTTGCTCATCTGACCTCCGCCAGCAGCATATTCCCACTCGGCTTCTGTCGGCAATCGATAACCATTAGCCCCCTCATTGATCGTTACTGTCCATTTTATATTGTCGTTATCACTCTTATTATTCGGGTCTTTTTTATTCTTATCTATATTGTAATACGGTTTTAAACCCTCTTTCGTACTCCTTTTATTACAGTACTCCACAACGTCAT
Organism: Paenibacillus aestuarii; assembly: GCF_027789125.1. Classification (GTDB taxonomy): domain Bacteria; phylum Bacillota; class Bacilli; order Paenibacillales; family NBRC-103111; genus Paenibacillus_E; species Paenibacillus_E aestuarii. The sequence continues at coordinate 243,291 of NZ_JAQFVF010000026.1, forward strand.
ACCAGCTTACCATTTCCACCGGCAAATTGTCGCCTTTGAATTTGGAAGGATCACTTCCCATTACCTCCAACCACTCTTTTTGAGTGACCTCATACTTGCCGATATAAAAGTTCGGCATTGTTACACTTTTTCCATAGTAGTTGGACTTTGTGTTCATAAAAGTCCCGCCTTTAACTAATACAAAGTTATCAGACTTTACTTCTTGCGAACAAGCGCTGACAACAACCACGATTGCTACTAAAAGGAAAAATAGTAGTTTTCTCATTGATATATCTCCTTTAAACGGATAGGAAAAGTTATAGGCCGTGACGGCCTACAACACGCGCCACCGGCACGTTCGTCTTGCGGGGATACAATCCCGCAATGCATACGGGCTGACGGGTCAGGCTCAAGCTAGCGCATAACGACCAGCGGCCTGCCCCCAATTCTTACTCAAGTCATATATAGGCTCGTTTCTTGAAATATATAAGGCCGCCGGCTGTGAAGCGGCAGGCCTTATACGGAAAAACTTCTGGAGACGGTCAGGCGGCCGTCAGTTGCCTTGCTTGCAGGTGACCTGTTACCACACCGTTACGTTAGAGCTACCACTACTTTGATACCCTTCTGTCGCCAATATCTGGTAAGACCAACTGCTTCCCAAGTTCATTCCGTAATTCTTCCATGCGTTAACGTGGTTGCTAAAAGTGATAGCAACGTTGCTTCCCGTCGCTCTCTTCGACTGACGGACACTCCAGTACTGGGTGAAAGTTGCAGTACCGTCAATAGAAGGTGCGTTGGTTCGCGTAGCCGTATATACGTCATATGTGCCCCCATCACTGGTCACAGTGCCTTTATACGTCCCAGTAGGTCTATAGGTGCCCCAGCTATCAACGACATAATATTCTATGAGTGAGTTTCTCGTCCATCCATAGAGAGACAAATACCCATTGCCAGACGGCGACCAGACGCCGGCATTGTAGTTAATTGTCCTAGATGCCGATCCGGTACCCCAGCCTTTACCAACAACAAAGTTCCCGGAATTTGTCCATGAAACGCTGTAATTGCCACCAGATCCATTCGTAGCATTAACTGTCCCGCCACCATCGGTCCAATTTTGCCAGTAGTCTGTCGCTGCACTAGCAGATGCTGTAAATAAGCTGGTGCAGCCCACTGTAGCTGCCATAACTAACGTCAACATTTTCTTGTTAAATTTAAACATAATCCTACCTCCCAAAATATTTTTATTTGTCACAACGGTTGTTTTTCTTTGATGCAGATAACTTATCCCGTGTCATATTCCGCGAACTTCTGCCTGCAACCTCCTCCTGAGAAAGGATTTTCTTTTTCAAAAACCTTCTCTAACATTTCTTTAATAACCACAAGAAAACTGATCTTGTCTAAACAAATTATATAAGGTAAGCGCATACATTACACTTAACAAATTAAAGATTTACCCCCATTATTTTCACATTTATTTAACAAATTCCCAGAAAGTAAAAATGCCCCCCTATTAAAAGACGCTATATTCATTATGGAACTTTGTAGGAAGTTCTGAATGCTTTTTATATTTATAGGCATCCTCATTCTCGAATATTTGACTCTTTCCATGAAAACCACACCCTATTTGGATTCGGAAATGCTTAATCTATATCATTTTTAAATAAAAAGTCCTTCGGTTGGGTCAAATTCACCCTGTCGGGCGAATCTAACGAAATCGGCAAAAAGCTGGGAGGGGACCCACCAGGCACTCCCCGCCTCACCCATACCGCTCAGGAATGCTCACCTGCACCGTCGTCCCTGCGTCAGGCAGACTGTCGATCTGCAGGACGGCTTGCCTGCCGAACAAGTGTTCCAATCGTTTTTTCGTATTGGATAAGCCGATATGCCGGATCCCGGGGCCGTCTTTGTTGACGCCCTTGTCCCAGATTGCGGTGAGCTGCTCCGCTTCGATGCCGATGCCATTGTCTTCCACGATAAGCGTTAAGATGCCGCTATTGGCGGTTGCGGATATGCGAATCGTGCCTTTAGCATCCTTCGGGCAGATGCCGTGGAAGATCGCATTTTCGACAAAGGGCTGAAGAAGGTTGCGGGGAATTAAACAATCCAGCCATTGATCGTCAATGTCCCACACCACTTCAAAAATGTCAAGGTAACGATAAGATTGAATGGCCACGTAATCCCGCAAAATGCTAATTTCCTCTCGCAGCGGGATGAGGGCATGTCCGTCGCCCATTCGCACAGCATCCTGCAGGATGCGGATAAAGGAAGCGACCATGCGGACGACATCTTCGTTGCCTTGCTTTTGGGCCATGTAAATGACAGCGTTCAACGTGTTGTAGACGAAGTGCGGATTCAACTGGGAGAGGAGAAGTTCCAGCTCCAGCTCCCGTTTCTCTTGCTCGTAGCGGATCGATTCTTCCATGTCCATGCGGAGCTGTTCGATCATGCGATTAAAGCCTTGCCCCAACTTCTCCAGCTCATCGCCTGTTTGGATCGTAACGGACGTCTGCAAGTTCCCGCTGGAGACAGCATTCATAGCATGGTAAAGACGCATAATAGGTCTCGTGATGCGGAAAATAGCGGGCATGATCAGGACGAGAATGAGAATCGTACTGGCAAGCGAGAAAATGGCAAGCAAATAGATCACGATTCTCCCACGCTCTATTAATGTTTGATGGGATGTATACGAGATCAATCTCCAGTTATTCCCAGAGAAGCGATTGACCAGCAAGTAACCGCCATTTATTGCTTGTATCCCTTCCTCTTTGTGCAATAAAGCCTCGCGTTTAAACAGCTCCTCGTCTGTGGAGTCGGGTTGCCGCAGTTTTTTCTCATAGATAATATGATTGCTGTCATTCGCCCATAAGAACCCGTCAAAATCCGTGCTCCCATACGTAAGTAAGGACTCGAAACTGCTGTAGTCCAAATTCAGAATCAATTGCCCGATCGTGCGCCCCGATTGCTGGACATCCTTCACGTTGACGATGTAGCTGATGGTATTGCTCTGCGTCACCGCATTAAAAAAAATTTGATGAGGCTCCGTAAAGCCGCCTAATTGCCCCGAAGCCACAAAATTTTGATACCACGCTTCTTTCATCCGATCATTCATGTAGTTGTCATATCTAGCCTCGCTGTAAAACGATTCGCCACTAGGCATCACAAGCGCGAAGCTCATCACTTCCTTGCGCAGTCCTTTATTCTCGTCCAAATAGCTGAACGTATCCTGGAGGAGCGAGAGCTTGTCGAAAGTATCCATTTGTCCATATTGGTTAAAAAACAACTGCAATTGATTGGAAATGATTAAGGAAGAAGCGAACTTAACGATATCATCCGACATATACTGCAGCTGCCTGGCCGTCTGGCCAAGTTTAGTGTCATCGTCATGGATCATTTGTTTGAGGAGAATTTTTTGATAAAAATAATAGGTAAAGCCTGCGGCTAGCAGGAAACTCACAGCAGCTACGATGACTAACCGAATCAGAATGACAGAGCGCAAACTTCTCATAGCCGGCTTCCCGCCTCTCGATATTGATGGGGAAGGAGTCCGGTCACTTTTTTGAATACTTGGGTAAAATGCTGAGGCGATCGATAGCCGATTCTTGCGGCGACATCTGTAATTTTTGCATCTTCTTGCCGCAAAATCCGTTTGGCCTGCTGAATTCTGTGCTCGGTTACATAGTCCAGAAATGTTCGATCCATTTCTTTTTTGAACAATTGATGCAGGTAGGAGGGGCTAATCCCGATGGCATACGAGACGTCGTCGATACTGATTTCTTCATGATAGTGCTCATGAATATAACGAAGCGCTCGCTGCATTTTGCCAGATAACGGGCCAATCTCGTTCATTGAAGTGAGGCGCTCTCGCAGGTGCTGAATAAACCGTTCGATGAGTTCGTCCATCTGATAGACAGGGTCATAGAGCTTCACGTCGAAAATATCAGTATCCATCCTGCCAAATTGGGCTGCAGGTTCTTGAATAACGTTGGTCAGGCCGCCAATCGTATCGTATAATCCACGCAAGTCCCATTTGGGCTTGCGAATGCGAGAAAAAAGCTCTTTTACCGCCTTCTCCATCATCGCGACGTCTTGCTGTTCCAAGCTCTCATGGAGCGCATCGAAGCGGATGTGGCGGGCAGCCGGGGGAGTGGACTCCACAGATAGAGGAAGCCCGTTCACACAGAGCAATGCTTCCCGCCCGCAAAAGATCGTATGCCGTGCCGCTTCAACAACTTGTTGAAACGATGCAGGGAGTGAGGTCGGATCATGGCCTCCATATGTATAGAAGACGGAAAAGGTCCGATTAAATTCACCGAAGAGGTGCTGCTGTGCCGACTGTAAAAGCGTTTGCAGCTCGCTGTGAAGCACGCAGGCCGCCTTGTTTCTCTGGGCAAATAACAGCACGATTTGTGCCCCGTGGGTCTGGAATTCGCCCAACAGCTTCCAATGCTCGTTGGCTGCGCAATGCTTCGTGATCTCCATGATCCACTTGGCTGCATGCGCAGGCTCAGTGTGCACGTTGGTCAAGTGATCGGTCGAGAATGGGGCATCCTTCTGGATCAACGCCAGGCCGAAAGGGGGCTTCATACCATCGATGTTGGAAGATGGCTTCAGCTCTATTCCGGTTACGAGGTCCTTGATCATATCGTTTTGCATCATCCGCTGCTGCTTCTTCTCTAATTCCCAGGTCGCTTTCGCTTTATTCAATTCTTGCAACAGCTTGTGGCTGTCAATTTCATGTTTAATCAAATAGCTGGAAACCCCGCCAAGCGAGATCACCTGCCTTGCAACGCTGAAATCTTCATAAGCGCTAAGGACGATGAATAGGATGCCTAATTGTTTTTCGGAAACGGCTCGGATTAGCTGAACACCGTCCATGACCGGCATTCGGATGTCAACAATGACGATCTCCGGGCGTTTCTCTTCACAGATGCGCAGGGCGCTCTTCCCGTTCGTGGCGGTGGCGATCATTTCGTAACCGCACGCTTCCCACGGAATAAGACCTTTGATATGTTCGATCACAATGGGTTCATCGTCGACCAACATGACTTTCATACGTCTCACCCCTATTACCAGATTATTAACAGTATAGCGTATCCAGTGAAGAGTCCGATAGGCGAATGTAGGATTGCGACCAAAATAGTAGGATTGTATTGTTTACGCTTACATTTGGTTCCATGTATGATTGGAAGCGTATACAGTAAGTTGCACGCTAAAGGGAGGTATTCAATAATGAGGAACAATTGGATCAAGCAATTTGGCGCAACCATGTCGACGATCGTGCTGGCGGGTTCATTAGCGGCTTGCAGCAGTGGCGCTGGCGGCGGTGAGGCCAAACCTGCGGCGAAAGAGACGTCCGCTGCAGCAGCGCAGGCAACAACCAGCGGTGCAACCAAGGAAGCCGGCGGCGCAGCTGCAGGCGCCAAGGGCAATGAGGATCTGAAGGGTGAATTCGTTCTATGGACATGGGAGCCTGAGCACCCGACCGCATTGGCGGAATTCAACAAGAAATATCCGAATATTAAGATGAAGCGCGTCAATGTCGCAGCTGCGGATGTGACGAAGAAGCTGCAGACGACGATCGCCTCGGGCGGCGAGCTGCCGGACGTGATCCGGATCGAACGCGGACAGAAAGCGAAGATTTTTGACATGAACGTGCTCGAAAACCTGGAAGCTGCGCCGTATAGCGCGGATAAGTCGCTGCTCTTCGATTATGACATCCCTACCTTTTCGAAAGATGGCCATCTGATTTCAATCCCTGACGATATGAGCGTAGCCGGGATGGCTTATTTGAAGCCGCTTGCTAAGGAATATCTGGGAACCGACGATCCGGAACAGCTGGAGAAGATGCTTCCTGACTGGAATACATTCATCGAGAAGGGCAAGGAAATCGTCCAGAAAAGCGGTGGGAAGGTTAAAATGTTCCCAGGTCTGGGAGACGTCTATACCTTCATCAAAGGTCAGCGGTCCGGCTCTTACTTTGACGGCGATAAACTGAACACTAGCGTGCTGCAGCAAGTCGTGACCAGCCTCGTTCAATTCCGTGATTCCGGCACCGTGGATAAGCTGGATCAATGGACACCGGCTTGGAACGCTACATTTGGCCAGGAGAAATACATTTTTGCCATGGCACCTGTATGGGGACCGCAGTATGTGATTTCGCCGAATGATAAAAAGGAAGGGCGCTGGGGACTCATGGTTGCCCCTGGAGGCGGTTATATCGCCGGCGGCTCTTCACACGGCATTCCAAAAGGAGCGAAAAATGCGCAGCTTGCCTGGAAATGGATTGAATTCACTTCCATGACACAAGAGGGCGCTTTATCCCAGCATAAGGATGGCGTGTTTACGCACTATAAAAAGGCGTATGACGATTCATCGTTTACGAACTGGACTTGGCCAAGCTTCGGGAATCAGGATATCGGCAAAAAATTCTTCGTCGACATCTCTGCGAAAACCAAAGACGTATCCGAGAACGTGAACGACTTAGTGCTTAACGATGTGATGAACATTATTTTGCAGACACTGGCCAAAGATAATTCGTTTGGTGTCGATCAGGCGATGGACAGAATCAAAAAAGAGCTGAAGGCGAAAGCGCCAAATATTACAATGTAAATTTTATGAGTAAAGGTCGAGGGGCGGCTGGCTGCAAGAGCCGTTCTTCGATCAATCGACAATTGAGGGGTGTGCGTCATGAATACCGTAAAAAGAAGGTGGGTGCCCTATTTTTTTCTATCGCCTTACCTGATTTTTTATTTTGCATTCGGGTTCATTCCGATTCTGTTCTCGCTGTATATCAGCTTGACGAACTGGGACGGAATCAGTGGCAAAACATTCGTCGGTTTTGACAATTACAAGTTTCTGTTTAACCCGGATTCCTACTTTTTTAAATCGGTCGGCAATACGATGCTGTTCGTGGCTTTGACACTGCCGTTGCAAATTATTATCGGCTTAGGCATCGCCACCTTGCTGTATAGCAAGTGGGTCAAGTGGAAAGCTTTTTTTCAGTTGATTAATTTCTTGCCCTACATCGTGACGCCAGTGGCGGTCGGTTTGATGTTCAATCTGCTGTTCGACTGGCAGGCGGGATTCGTGAATAAGCTGCTCTTGCAATTGGGGTTGATCGACGAAGGCATATACTGGCTTGGCGACCCGTTCTACGCCCGCATGGTCATCGTGCTGATGCTATCTTGGAAAGGGTTCGGTTACACGATGATTTTCTACCTGGCTGGGCTTGCGAATATTCCGAAGGATCTGAATGAAGCAGCTGAAGTGGATGGCGCTACCTTTCTGCAAACGTTCTGGTCGATCACACTGCCACTTTTGAAGCCAGTTACGCTATTTATTGTGATCACGGGTATTATCGGCGGTTTGCAGCTGTTGGAGGAACCGATGCTCCTGCTCGGTGGTGCAGGCATGGGCTCGAGTACTGCTGTCATCGGAGGTCCTGACCGCTGCTGTCTGACGACCGTTTGGAACATGTACGATACCGCTTACGGCAGTACGACGCGATACGGACTTGGCGCAGCCATCGCCTATGGACTTTGTCTGATCATTGCTGTGTTTTCATTTCTCGGAGCCAGATTTCAAAGGGGGGAGCAAGGATGAGCAGCTACGTGCGGACAACGGCGGCCACAGTCGGAATCGCCATGATTTCGATCTTCGCTCTCCTGCCGTTTTATATCATGATGATCATGGGGACATATCAAAACGAAGATCTGTTTCAAAAAATCGTGCTCATCCCTGGCAATTATTTGCTCGAAAATTTCAAAACCGTAGCCGACAGCCGCTTTGATCTCGTTTATTTAAACAGCTTGATCGTCTCGATCGCCAGCACTGTGCTTTCGGTCTTTGTCAGTGCCTTCGCCGGTTTTGCCTTTGCTAAGCATGAATTTAAATACAAGAAGAACATCTTCGCCGGCGTTCTGCTGACGATGATGATCCCTGGACAGCTAGGCCTTGTCGCGTACGTCATCGAAATGCGCAGTCTCGGCCTTTCGGGCACACTGGTACCGCTTATTTTGCCATGGATGGCCAATGCTTTCGGTGTTTTTTGGATGACCCAGTTTATACGGGGCGCCGTTCCGACTGAAGTGCTGGAAAGCGCCAGAATGGACGGATGTTCGGATATCGGGGTGTTTTTCCGGATTGTCCTCGCCTTTATTTTCCCAGCAATTACCACTCTATCTCTGCTTGTGTTTCTATGGTCGTGGAACAACTACTTGCTCCCGCTTATTATGATCAACAAGCCGGAACTGTTCACGATCCCTCTCGGCATTAATTCGCTTGGAACGGCTTACCGCACTGACTTGGCGGCGCAAATTCTTGGTCTGACCCTCGGCACGCTCCCAGTGCTGATCCTGTTTGCCATCGGTTCCAAAAGCTTTATCCGTGGCCTAACCGCCGGTTCAGTGAAAGGTTAAATATACAATCGTTAGGAGCATAATGTGATGAGCAAATCAATTAAGCTTCAAGCCTTGCAGCTCGGTGTTTGTTATTATCCGGAGCACTGGCCGGAGTCGCTGTGGGAAGATGATTTTCGCAGAATGCGTGAACTGCATATGTCTGTTATACGCGTCGGGGAGTTTGCGTGGTCTATTTTTGAGCCGGAGGAAGGAGTCTTCTGTTTTGACTTGTTTGATCGGGCACTGGATTTGGCACACAAGTACGGTTTGCAGGTCATTATGGGTACCCCGACGGCTACACCGCCGGCTTGGCTGACGCAGCGCTATCCGGAGGTGCTGAACGTCTCGCAAGACGGGGTTACGTACCAGCATGGCGCTCGGCGTCATTATAATTACAGCAGCCCGAAGTATCGGGAGCTTTGCGCCAGAATTACGCGTGAATTGACGGAGCATTACAAGGATCACCCGGCCATCATCGGCTGGCAGATTGATAATGAGTTGAATTGTGAGATCAATGTGTTTTATGCGGAGGCGGATCATCAGGCGTTTCGTGAGTGGCTGCAGGCTAGATATGGCAGCTTGGACGAATTGAATCAGGCTTGGGGCACCGTGTTCTGGAATCAGACCTATACAGCGTGGGAACAAGTGCATTTGACCCGCCCGACGGTATCGGATAGTCCTAACCCGCATCAAGCGTTGGATGAAAAAAGATTCATTTCAGACAATGCGATTTCCTTCGCCAAAATCCAGACGGATATTATTCGCGAGACAGCGCCGAATCAGTGGATCACAACGAATGGCATGTTCGGGCATCTGGACAGCCATGAGCTGACTGAGCAATTGCTGGATTTTTTCTCATTCGATTCGTATCCGCAATTTTCAACGATTTTTCCGGGCAGTGAGGACAATCCGCTGCTGGATCGGGCCTGGAGCCTGCATCTGAGCGGTACCCGTTCCATATCGCCGAACTTCTGTGTGATGGAACAGCAGTCAGGTCCGGGCGGTTGGGTCAACCGCATCGAGATGGCGTCCCCGCGTCCGGGGCAGATGCGCTTATGGACGTACCAGTCGATTCTGCACGGTGCGGATATGCTGCTTTATTTTCGCTGGCGCACGGCTACGGTAGGCACGGAAATCTATTGGCATGGCCTCAATGATTACCATAATCGGCCGAATCGCCGCATCCAAGAAGCGGCGCAAGTCGGCAGGGAGCTTGCCGCCGTGGGCGGAGCGTTGGCTGGAACAAAGTTCCAGGCGGATGTCGCCATCGTGCGCGATTACGATAATCAATGGGACGGCGAGCTGGATAAGTGGCACGGACCTTTGACGGGGATGAGTGAGCGGGCATGGTTTAAGCAGCTGCAGGCGCAGCACATTCCTGTGGATGTGATTTATATGCGGAGCCAAACGACAGTGGAGGATTTGCTCCGTTACCGGACATTAATTTATCCCCACGCTGCGATGATGACGGCGGATACGGCAGAACTGCTGGCCAAGTTTGTCGAGCAGGGCGGAAGGATTGTTTTTGGCGCACGCACAGGTTATAAAAATAAGCAAGGACACTGCCTGATGGAGCCGATGCCAGGTCCTGTGGCCAGCTTATGCGGGGTAACGGTCGAAGACTTTACCCTGGTTAAAGGGACTGTTCCGGCGGCGCGTTTGAAGTGGACGGATGCGGAGCCGATGGCGGCGTCTGCGCCGGTTTCGGCTGAGGCGGCGATCTTGGCCTCGGCCTCGCGCCCGGTCTCAGTTGAGGAGACGGTATGTTGGGCGGAGGCGTTCAACGATATTTTGCAAGTGGAAAATCCGGATGTCGAAACGGTTGCGGTCTACGCTTCCGAATATTATGAAGGCAAGCCTGCATTGACAAGGCGCAAAATCGGTTTAGGGGAAGCCTGGTATTATGGTGCGGCTTTCAGTGAACCGGTCGTCGGGGAGCTAGTCCGCAGGTTGGGTTTGAAGTCGCCTGTCGAGAAGTGGTTGGTGCTCCCGCCACAGGTCGAACTTGGCATCCGTGCTGCGGATCGTACAGAACATGTGTTTTTGTTGAATTATGGAAATACCCCGGCGGAAATTCAACTCAAACAGATGACATTGGACGTTTTGAGCGGTGAAATGTTGAACCACACGGTGCAACTCCCACCATATGGCGTGATGATTCTGTTGAAGGAGAAGTGAGGAGGTGCGAGTGGCCATTCAAGGTCTGCCTAGGAACTGTGATGGCGTAAAAAATCCTTGCAGCGACATTTGGGGCGCTGCAGGGATTTTTTATTAGTGTGATGTGGCGGCGGAGAAGCTGTAGTCAGGATTTGCCAAACTACAGAGCGGCTGAAGGTGGTAAATGTATCTCTAGTCCGGATTTGCCTGCTTACAGAGGCGGATTTGCTCGTTTGGCTACTTTTTGGCGTCTGTAGTTGGGCAAAACCGGACTGGAGCGGTGTTAGCGGTGGGAGTAGCGTCTGTAGTTGGGCAAAACCGGACTGGAGCGGTGTTAGCGGTGGGAGTAGCGTCGGTAGTTGGGCAAAACCGGACTGGAGCGGTGTTAGCGGTGGAGTAGCGTCTGTAGTTGGGCAAAACCGGACTGGAGCGGTGTTAGCGGTGGGAGTAGCGTCTGTAGTTGGGCAAAACCGGACTGGAGCGGTGTTAGTGGTGGGAGTAGCGTCGGTAGTTGGGCAAAACCGGACTGGAGTGGTGTTAGCGGTGGGAGTAGCGTCTGTAGTTGGGCAAAACCGGACTGGAGCGGTGTTAGCGGTGGGAGTAGCGTCTGTAGTTGGGCAAAACCGGA
>NZ_JAQFVF010000027.1 GCF_027789125.1 Paenibacillus aestuarii
GGAAGGGCTGGCTATACAGGTATGGTGGGGCACGTGGCGGGCGGCGGGCAGGGTAATAGTGCGAAGCGGGTTCTGTGGTATCTGCAAAGAGTGTTTTGGAGGTGAGGGAGGAGCTGGCATTATAGACATGGAAGGGGAGGTGACGGGGCGGCTGGGGTAATAGTGAGAAGCGGGTTCTGTGGTATCTGCAAAGAGTGTTGGAGATGAGGGAGGAGTTGGCATTATAGGCATGGAAGGGCAAGGTGGCGGGCGGTTGGGGTAACTGTAGGAAGTGAATTCTGTGGTATCTGCAAAGAGTGTTGGAGGTGAGGGAGGAGCTGGCATTATAGGCATAGAAGGGCAGGTGGCGGGCGGCGGAGTAACTGTGGGAAGTGAATTCTGTGGTATCTGCAAAGAGTGTTGGAGGTGAGGGAGGAGCTGGCATTATAGACACGGTAGGGGAGGTGACGGGGCGGCTGGGGTAATAGTGAGAAGCGGGTTCTGTGGTATCTGCAAAGAGTGGCTGGGTTCTGGAGAATTAGTGAGGGCTAGTACGAGTGGTGGGAGAACAGTAGGCGGCAGTGAGATGTTGAGCTCTGAGCACAGGGCTAATTGAGCACTTCATATCCGTCTGGCCAACAAAGGCTGAAGGGAACGCGCTCACACGCATCCTTCCAAAAAAATACAGCAAACTCCAATCCTCCGATCGAAATTTGCTGTATATAACACAGAAAGCCTACGCGATAATATCGCGGCCGTGCACCCACACGCGCTCCAGCTCCAGCGTTTCGGAGCTGACGAGCAGCAGGTCAGCGCGCTTGCCCTGCGCGATCGAGCCGTGCGTCGCATCCAGGCGCAGCAGCCGCGCCGGGTTACCGCTCGCATAGCGGCTCGCTTCTTGAACGCTGACCCCGACCTCGCGCACCATAAACCGGAGCGCCTCAATCATGGTCAGCGTGCTGCCCGCGAGGGCGCCGCCCTCCGTCAGCCGGGCAACGCCGGCCTTGACGGTAACGGCTTGCCCGCCGAGCTCGTACTGGCCGTCGCCGAGCCCTGCCGCCGACATCGCGTCCGTGATAAGCAGCAGGCCGTGCGGCTGCTTCACCATCGTCAGCAGGCGAATCGCTGCCGGGTGCACATGGTGCCCATCGGCGATCACTTCGCCGCTGATGCGCGCGTCGGTGAGCACGGCACCGACGGTTCCCGGTTCGCGATGATGGAGCCCCTTCATCGCGTTGAAGGTGTGCACCGCATGCGAGAGACCGGCACCCACCGCCGACTGAATGTCGGCGTACGTCGCGTCGGTGTGCCCGCATGCGGCGACAATGCCATGATCGCGCAGCCAGGCGATCATGGCATGCCCACCCTCGCGTTCCGGTGCGAGGGTGACTTGACGCATGAGCTGCGGATAGCGCTCATGCCACTCCTCTAGCCATGCAAGCTGCGGCGCCAGCATGAGATTAGGGTCTTGCGCGCCCGCCCACTTGGGCGAGATGAAAGGGCCTTCGAGGTGCACGCCGAGAAGCTGCGCATAGGGCATGTCCCCCGCCATGTAGCGCTGCACCTCACCTAGCACACGGTCGATGTCCTCCCGTCTGGCGGTCATCGTGGTGGCGAGCATGGCGGTTGTCCCATGCTTGGCGTGAAACCGCGTAATCGTATCCAGCGTCTGCGAATTCGACTCCATGAAATCAGCGCCGTAGCCGCCATGGACATGCACATCGATGAAGCCCGGCAGCAGCCAGTTGCCGCCGGCATCGATCACTTCCACGCCTGCTGCTTCCTTAGTGTCAGCTTCACCGACGAATTCAATGATGCCGTCGGTGATGCGAATGGCGCCTTGTTCAATGACGCTGTCTTCAGTGACGATTCTTGCGTTCTTGATCAGGAAGGAGCTCATTCAAATAACCTCCCTGCTTCTGCGTCCAGCAAGACAACGAGATGAGGATGCGTTTGCAGCAAAGTGGCCGGGATTTCTGTTGTAATCGGACCGGTTAGGGCGCGGTGTACGATCTCGGCTTTGTCGGCGCCGCGCACGATGAGCAGAATCGTTTTGGCTTTCAAAATCGTGCCAACCCCCATGGTCAAAGCATGTGTCGGCACTTCGTCGATGGAAGAGAAGAAGCGGGCGTTAGCTTCCCGGGTTTCCGGTTTCAACTCCACGGGATGCGTGCTGCTGATCAACGAATCGTCAGGTTCATTAAAGCCGATGTGCCCATTGTGGCCGAGCCCGAGAATTTGCAAATCGATCTGTTTGGCCGCTTCCAGCTCCTGGTCGTAACGCTGACATTCGGCATCCGGATCGGCGGCGTAGCCGTTCGGAATATGCGCTTGCGAGGCGGGCAAATCGATATGATCGAACAAATGCTGCTTCATATAGGTGTGATAGCTTTCGGGATGGTCTGCAGGCAAACCGACATATTCATCCAGATTGAAGGTCGTCACCGCTTTGAAGCTGACGCGCCCTTTTTCATAAGCTTTCACCAGCTCTTCATAAATACCGACCGGCGTTCCGCCTGTGGCAAGACCCAACACGGCCTTGGGCTGCATTTGCACTAAAGAGGTAATGATGCCGGCACCGGCTTCATTCAACTCTTGCTGGTTTTGAAAAATATGAATGTTCATCAGTCCATCTCCTTAAATGAAGGGATAAATTAAGAAAGGTTCCTTTTTTTGAGTTAACCACGCTTTATTTTGAACAAAAAGTTCATTTTTTCATAAAAATATTTTCATTTCAATCATAACGTAATTGGTTCTCTTCATCAACTGGCATTTTGCCAAATAAGGATATTGACTTACATGGGTATGTTTGCCATTCTAGTTTAAGATCCATACATAATGAGGGAGCTGGATATGTCGATGAAAATGCCGCAACCTGAAGCAATGCTTTTTGATTTGGACGGGACTTTGTTCAAGACCGAGACCTTGCTGCTGCCTGCTTATCATGCCACGTTTGACAAGCTGCGGGAAATGGGGCTCTATACAGGGGAAACACCGCCGGAGGAGCGTATTTTAGGCGCGCTGGGCATGCTGCTGGAGCATATTTGGGAACGGGTGATGCCGGAAGCCACGCTGGAAGCGAGACGTCAAGCGGACCTATTGCTTCTGCAATATCAGATGGTGGGGCTTCAGCAAGGACAAGGTGTCTTGTATGAAGGCGTTGCTGAAACCTTGCAGGCGCTTCATGCGAAGGGGATTCGCTTGTTTGTTGCCAGTAACGGCTTAGAAGATTATGTAAAACATGTCGTGCAGGCTAAGGGGCTTGGCGAATTATTTGAAGGATTGTACAGCGCAGGCCAGTATCGCACAAGATCGAAAGTCGATTTGGTAAGGCTGCTGCTGGATACGCATCACGTCCGTTCGGCGTGGATGGTCGGCGACCGCTCTTCGGATGTGGAGGCGGGGCTTGCGAACGGGCTGACCGTGGCCGCTTGTGATTATGCCGGATTCCGTGAGCAAGGGGAGCTGGAAGGTGCACATATACGGATCAGGCATTTTGCCGATCTGCTCGACCATTTGTAAATTCCGCACATCTGTCGCAACGTTCCGCTTCTGGGCATACACTATAGCACATTGAGCGATAAGGAAGCTGATAAAGGATGCCTTCATTTGTAGGAGTTTTCAACATTAACAGGAACGAGGGAAGCCTGATCAACGGTGACACAGCCGTCATCGCTCCGAACTCCGCAGCCAAGACATATTCGGGCGGAGGCGGCGGGATCACTGGAGATTTTGTCATATCGACAACGTTCTTCAGCGCTACGGTCACCTTTGACCCAGACGGAGTTGATGCGGGAGCGAACAAGGTGGCAACAGGAACTTAAAAATAAAGCAGCAAAAGATGAGATCGGTTCAAGCTCTCCAGAGAGCTGGGAACCGGTCTTTTTTTGGGTTGGCCACTATTGACGGAGAGTGTGTTCTTTCTTTATCATAAACATATGAGCACTTGTTCATATGTTGATTTGGATAGGGATAAACCGTTTAACAAATTTCCATGCTAAGTGTCAGGGGAAGCGTAAGGAGGAAAAAGCATGCATCAACATTCACATGATCATTCCCAATGCCATGGGGATCATCATCATCACGATCATGGCCATCATCATCATCACCATGGTCATGACGGAAGCAAGAAAGGTCTTACGATCGCGCTGCTGATCACGGCATCGATTATGGGGTTAGAATTTGTCGGCGGGCTGCTGACGAACAGTCTTGCTTTGCTATCCGACTCCGGGCACATGCTGAGTGATACCGCGTCGCTTGGTTTAAGCTTATTTGCCATGTGGTTTGCCGCCAAGCCGACTTCACCCAACAAATCTTACGGCTACCACCGCTTCGAAATTCTCGCTGCTCTATTTAATGCAGTCACGCTGTTTGTGATCTCAGGGCTGATCATTTGGGAGGCGATCGGGCGTTTTTTTGCGCCACAGCCCGTTGCCAGCGGTTCCATGATGCTGATAGCGTGCATCGGGCTGATTGCGAATTTATTAAGCGCCTGGTCGTTAATGCGCAAAGGGGATGTGCACGGCAACTTGAACTTGCGCAGCGCCTATTTGCATATTTTAGGGGACGCGCTGGGGTCAGTCGGGGCTATTGTGGCTGGGGGCGTTATGCTCTTGTTCGGCTGGTATAAGGCGGATCCAATTATTAGCGTCATTGTAGCGCTTCTGATTGTGAAAGGGGCTTGGGCGGTTCTCAAGCAAACTGTTCATATCCTTATGGAAGGCACGCCTCATTCAATCCCGCACCGCGATGTGTTAATTTCGCTGGAGCATATTGAAGGGGTTGTGAATGTGCATGATCTGCACATTTGGACGATTACTTCGGGCATCCATTCCTTAAGCTGCCATTTGCTGATCGAGGATGACCGGAACAGCCAGCACATTTTGCAGCAGGCGATTCACGAGTTGGAACAAAAATTCCAGATTACGCATGCGACCATACAAATTGAAAATTCGATGATCCGCCATCCGGAATTGAAAGTATAGGAGGGGTTGGCTTTGGATAAGACGATACTTGATACGTGCGAGGATTCGTGCGTAGGCACTGCGCTAATGGAGCCGCTGCAAAGCCGGCAGATCGATGATGAACAAGCATCGGCGATGGCCGATGTCTTCAAGGCACTCGGTGATCCGACCCGGGTGAAAATCATTCATACACTGCTGCAGCAAGAGCTCTGCGTTCACGATTTGTCTGCTGTACTGGATATGGGACAGTCAGCGGTCTCTCATCAATTGCGCTATTTGCGCAATTTACATATTGTGAAGCGGCGCAAAGCGGGGAAAACAGTCTTTTACTCGCTGGATGACAGCCACATTGAACAAATTTTCGTGCAAACGTTGCAGCATCTTCAGCATATGTAACACGGAACGGCATGCCCATGGCATGGTTCCGTTCATCTATTTGAAAGAGCTCAGCTGGTCGTATCTTCAACCCCGCTGTTGTCTTGATCTGCTTTCGGTGCGTCTTCTTTGCGCTGCTTCAGCATCCACAGCGCATATTCCAGTGGCCGTGTAACCGCCTTCCGGTAAGTCGCTTTTTGGCCGATGCGCTGGAACACTTCGCGGGATGGCTTCGGGTTGACCTCC
Source organism: Paenibacillus aestuarii (assembly GCF_027789125.1). Classification (GTDB taxonomy): domain Bacteria; phylum Bacillota; class Bacilli; order Paenibacillales; family NBRC-103111; genus Paenibacillus_E; species Paenibacillus_E aestuarii. The sequence continues at coordinate 5,565 of NZ_JAQFVF010000027.1, forward strand.
AGCAGCCAGATCCTGCCTTTGGGGTCTACGGCAATGTCCATGCCCAGCTCAACCAGTTTGCCGAACCTCGTTTCCAAGAAATTGGCAAGCTTGAAAGCGAAGCTGTTCATTTCTTTCTTGATCGTCTCGATCTTCTCCGCCGAGGAGAAGCGGTGCGACAGCATTGTGTCCAGCGAGACAGCCGATCCGCCACCATGCAGGTTGGAGGTGATGCTGCGGTGAGGTCCGATCCGGCCTGCGCAGCCTGTCACTTCCCATTGACCGCTGCCGTTTTTCTGGATCAGCAGGCGGTAATCGTGCACGCGTCCGTCCTTGAGCGTCAAATCAATGCCTTGCTGCACCACATAGTCAGGGGAGAGTTTCATCGTATGCAGTTTCACGATCAGCTGCTTTTCCGTTGCGCGGTAAGGTGCGATAATCGTGCGCTGCAGGTTTCGGCCTTGCAACAGAAACAGTTCGCTGCCGATCTGCTCAATCCGCAGAATCCCCCGGCCTCCGGTGCCGTTCTTCGGTTTTACATAGATGAGCTTATACTTTTTGAGCACCTTCAAAAGCTCTTGCGTTGAACTATAGCGGACGGTATAGGGAATATAGGGGCGTATCGTTTCATTTTCCGATAGGATTTGATGCATATTCCATTTATTTGCAAGCGGCCTGCTTAGGAAAATCAGGTTATCGTGCTTTTTGCGAAATGCTTGCAGGATGCGGTAGTTCTCGACTGCCTTATAGCGGCAGCGATCATAAATGACCGGCGGGAGCGTGGTTTGCCTGCGGGTCCATTTTTTTATTTGCGGATCATACGTTAATGTTCGAACGGTCGTATCGCTGGTTATATCCTGCGGTGTGAAGACTTCGACCTGAACGCCAAGTTTGTTGCCTTCAAGACTCAGCTTTCGGAAAAAAGCAAGCTCCTCCAGCCGAGACTTGCTTAGATAAATCGCAAGCACGCCTAGTCGTTGTGGAGCCAAGCTTCGTCACCTTCTTCTCCCGTGATGGATTAAATATTGGCTGTATCCGATAATGCGTTCCAACGATTTCTTGCGAATCTTCGGCTCATCGAACTTCATCGGCTTGGAGTTGGCTTCGAAGAACCAAATGTTGCCTGTCGTATCGACGCCAAGGTCCATCGACATTTCTCCGAGCTGGTGACCGGATTGTTGTTCGATCTGGCTAGCCAGGGTGATGGCGGCCTTTCTCGCCTTGCTGATAATATTTTTGGCCCTCTTATTGCCAAAGGAATGAGTGAGCAGCTTACGCGGTTCCCCAATTGAGCCGCCGCGCGGCACGTGGGTCGTAATGCTGGATTTGCCGGCCAGCCTGGCTCCGATGCCCGATACGCTCCATGTGCCCTTGCTCGTCTTCTGAATCAGCGCGCGCAGATCAAAGGCCCGATGGTCGAAGCGGGCGAGCTCGATGCCTTGCTGGGCGATGTACTCGTTCTTGCCGCGATGAAGAACGAATTCATTCCAGAGCCCGTCGATGGTGGGGTGATGTGTCAAAATCATTTGTTTATTCGCTTGCCGGCTCAACTTGTAATCCGTAGATTTGACGTTCGAAGTCAAGCGCTCGATGCGCATGATCCCTTTGCCTGCTTTGCCTCTGACAGGCTTCAGATATAAAAAGGAATGCTTTTTCAGCATTTGGGTCAAATCCTGGGCAGATTTCAGCTGCCGCGTTTCCGGAATGTAAGGCTTGCTTTCTTTGGAATTGTTCAGCCATTCGAAGAGCGTCCATTTATTGAAAAACGACGGATTGAAGAGCTGGACTGCGCCGCTGCGATTGCAAGCCTGAAGTGTTTGCTGGATTTCCGGCCTCATCTCCATCTTGCGGTAGGGGATGCGGTTATAAATAACCTGAGGAGAGGGAACGAGTTCCCTGCTCCACTTTTTTTTGTCAAAATCATAGCGATATCCTTGCACATGTGCGCTGGAAAGGCTGAAATCATTGGTCGTAACGACGTAAACATCGACCCCTAAGCGGTTTCCCGTCTTAATCAAGTCGAGGAAGTTGTTTAAATTGCCGCGGAATACACGTTTACTGTCTTTGACTGTTAATATGGCAAGGGCAGGGTTATATCCTCTCTCGTGAAGGGTGAAGCCCATCAGTTATCCCTCCTAGAGCGGAAACGGCTCAAATACAGGCAATGCTCGTAGATGTTGGTGAGCGAAGCGATATCCCCGTCTTTCAGGGAAGGATGCTTGAAAATCGAGCGGCCCGGCTTCGCGTTCGCCTCGAACATCCATATTTTTTCGTTCTGGTCGATTCCGATATCGAAACCAAGTTCACCGAGCAGATGGTTGTAGTTGTTCTCGATGCCTTCCGCCAGCTTGACGGCGGTTTCTTTGGCGCTGGTGAGCACTTGATCGGCGCGGCTGCCATAAATTTGGCGCAGCACCTGCTCCGGTGTCATCAGCTGGCCGCCGGTTCGAATATGCGTGGTTACACTGCCTTTGCCGGCTTTTTTGGCGCCGATGGCAGCAACCACCCAGTTGTTATTTCCGTTCTTGGTCATATGGAAGCGGAAATCGATCGGACAGCTGTCAATCTCAATTAAGCGGATCCCCTGCTGAGCGACGTAGTTCGATAATCTGCCGCGGCCTGTGCCGAGCATGCGCATCAGCCCTTCGAACTTGGCATAGCGGATGAGCACGTTTTTGCCGGATTTGCGGTAGCGGACGAAATATCCTTTCTTCGGGTTGTACGTGACACGGTAAATGCCGATACCCAAGCTGCCGGCTGTCGGTTTTAAGTAAATGAACTTGTGCTTATCGAGCATTTCCTTGATCTGTTCAGCAGACGGGTTGATGCGCGATTCCGGAACAAAGCGGAACGCATCGTCACCGTCAAGCATTTTGTACACATCCCATTTATCAAAAAAGCTCCAGTTAAACAGCGGGACGCCGCGGCGCACAAAACGCTCTTTAAAGCCTTCAATTCCGGCTGTTTTCTCCGCTTTGCGGCTGGATAGTCGGTTGTAGACGACATCCGGCAGAGGGAACGTCTTGCGGGCCCAGCCGCCGCCGCTTTTGGGAACGATGCCGTTGACGGTTTCTTGCGCCCAGTTCACATCTCTAGGGCTAAAGGCAAATTGAAACGATTTGCCGGAGCCAGTCGTCAAAATCTGCCGGATAAATCCCGTTTTAGAGCCGAATGGTGAGGTGCTGCTGGCCGTGATATTCGTTAATACGCCGATCAACGGGCCTAGTCGGAGCTCCTTGCTGCTGTTGCTCGCTGCCAGAACATTGCCGACTCTTGGAATGCGCAGCGTGCTCAGGAGCGAAAGCGGAATGTACAGATGCTGGCCGCTCTTTTTGATCAGACGTAGCGGAAGAGTGGCTGATTTGCTGCCGACCTTTACGGTAATCGATTTGGTTCCGGTTAACCGCAAAGCTTTGACGAGTTCACTTGTTAAGTAGACCGATTTATCTGTTCTTTGTACGGCGTGGAGCATGCACGTTGTCAAACTCATTAGGTTACCCTCCTAAACTTGTTACCCTATGGGAAGCCCGCGCCAAAGCAGGCAGACTTGAATCTGCCTGGTTCGGGCAGCTATGAGCCCAGTTTTTTGTGTAATAAAAATCCGGCATAACGGATCGGATTGGCGATGGCTTGCTGACGCGCCTCTTCATTGCGCATGCGTGCAAATATCGTTCGCCCCGGTTTGGAATTTACTTCCAGAATCCATATGGAGCCTTGGATATCAATCCCGATATCGATGCCCAGCTCCGCCAACCGTCCGTGGTACTTCTCCAGCAGCGGCGGGATCCGGCTTGAGAGCTCAGTGAGAGCAGCGATCAGTTCTGCAGCTTTCGCCGCGCCAAACTGCCGCTCCAGGAAGGAGGAGACTTCTTCCGCACTGCCGCCGCCATGCAAATTGGAGGTGACACTGCCAGGCATGCCGGTGCGGACAGCCATGCCAGTCGTTGCCCATAGTCCGCGTTCGTTCTTTTGCACGAGGGAGCGAACATCGTACACCGTCCCTTCCCGGGACAGCAGAGATAGGTACTGCTGCATTAAATAAGGTCTGCTGCCGATGAAGCTGCGAAGCCATTGCCAGCAGGCTTCGAATTGCTTGAACTGGCAGTGGACCGGCAAGTTTCGGGCGCTGCGGCCGTGCACTGTGAACAGCTCCCCTTGATCCGGGGAGACCTCTCTGTGCAGATGCAGAGCGCCTTTGCCTTGACTGCCGCCTTGCGGCTTGAGAAAGACGTCCTGGTGCTGGTTCAGCCAGCTCCGTAAGTCGTGCTCGCTGTTTAGCATCCTGGTTTCCGGCAAATAGGGGCTTAAGGCGCCATCCCGCTGCAGCATCCGATGCACTTCCAGCTTGCTGCCCAGTCCGTAGCCGAGAAAACGAATGTCAGGCCGCTCCCGCAGTCTGCTGACATGCTCACGATACATGCGGTAACTCACCTTGCTGCTGAAAAAAGAGCGGTCATAAATAAGCTGCGGCAGCGGATAGATGCGTGTGACCCATTCTTGGCGCTTGGGAATATACGTATGCCCTGTTACCGTATGTTGCTGCCAATCAATTCGATTGGGCGAGAACACGAACACATCGAGATTCTCTTGCTGACCCAGAATAATTAGGCGTTCATAAAACGATGCATTCGCAAACGGAAGCTTGCCATGCAATTCTGTCACCATGATGCCAAGTAACGGCCATGCCCTGTTCCGCTGCATAAGCTCACCTCAAAACTTCGCTAAATATCTGGCATACTGGACGATTTGTTTCACGGAAGGTCTTATTTTACGCTCATTGTTCAGCGGTGTATTGTCATCTTTGGAAGGTTTGGAATTGACTTCCAGAAGCCAAACCTTCCCAGTATTGTCTACGGCCAGGTCGATTCCCAGCTCGCCGAAATGATTGTCGATTTGCGTTTCAATGCCTTTGGCGATATCCAGTGCTGACTTGCGCAGCCGTGCTAAGGTTGAGGCGCGTGACTGTGCCCCTAGCGTCGATTTGCCAAGAGCCTCTTTGACAGGAGCAAGCGTCCCGCCGCGGGCCAGATTCGAGACAAAATGCTGCGATCCCGCGATACGACCCACTATCGAAGTGATATCCCACTGGCCTTGCGCCCCTTTCTGCACAAGCGCCCGGAAATCAATCGGACGACCCCCGGTTGTGATCAGGTCGAGCCCTTGCTGGATCTGGTAGCGCTGGGACTTCAGCTTGCCGGATAACGCCTGAAAAACGGCTGTAAGTGAAGGGAAGACCTGCCTGCGGGCGCCGCTGAGATTCGCAAAATGACAAGTAAACGTGTTATCAGGTTCCTTGCGGATCCGAATGATGCCTTTGCCAAGGCTTCCGGTAATCGGTTTAAGGAAAAGTACGGAGTGGCGGCTGGACATCGATTTTAACATTTGGTAATTTTTTAACAGATAGGACTCAGGCAAGTAACTGTGTAGACTACTGTCTTTACGCAAAGCTTCGAATACTTCCGTTTTGTTCAAATATTTTTCATTGAAAACTTCAGCCCCGTATTTGCTCTTCGCATCTTTCATGAATTGTTGAACATTCGTCATGTTTTCGTATTTGCGGGAAGTCAGCCGGTTGTAGATGACGTTGGGAATCGGGAACGTTTTTTTGCTCCAAGAACCATTGGAATAGGAATAGGCGGATACAGATTGTGCAGAACCATGCATTTCACCAGGCGGGAAAAAACAGACCATTGCGCCAAACATGGCGCAGGCATCGCTCAATTCCTTGGCGAAGGCGGTAATGGCGCCAAATGGCCGATCCGAAGAGCCGGCGTATACGCGACTGATCATGACGCCAATCAGCGGGCCGATCGACAGCGTGCCTGTTCCCGACTTATAATGGATACAAAGCTGAGCTCCTTGATGGAGGCCGAGTTTGGATGCAAGTGTAGCGTTTAGGCGCAAACTGTTCTTAATGGAAGCGGGAACAACTCTGACTTCCTGTTTGGCAGAACCAAACCGCAGAGTAATAGTATGATTGACTGGGACTTTCCACTTTTTAACAATGGCTTCACTTAGAACAACGGTCCGTTCATCCAAATAGATGCTGGTGCCTTGAATGGATATCCCGATTTTCGTCCTGGTCAATAGCGAACACTCCTTCCAGCATCAAAAATGGCATTGCCGTTTAAGCAAAGTAAACTACTCCATCATATGAGGACATATATCTAGTGGTGCTTAGGAAACTGGCTGAAAGCACCATGGGAAAAGCCCAACGCGTCAACTGAAGCCAATCCAACAACTTAACGGAGGGATAAGACATGAACGTACATGATAAAGCGTATGATCTGGCTAGAGCAATTAAGGAAAGCAGCGAGTACCAAGAGATGCAGCAGCTTCGGATGCAGATCGACAAGGAGCCGGCCGCGAAAAGCATGATGGACGATTTCAACACCCACCAGGCAGCGTTCCAGCAAAAGATGGCAGCAGGTGAAATGCCGCCACAAGTAGATATGGATCGGATGCAGAGCATGTACGAGGCCATGGCGCAAAATCCGAGCATCAAGAAGCTGTTTGATGCGGAGCGCCGGCTGTCGATTGTGCTGGAAGATGTGCAGCGCATCATCGCTGAGCCGATTGAGAGCATGCTGAAATAGCGATTAGAGGACTTTCTGAGATCGTTTAAATCGATCGCGGGAAGCCCTCTTTTTTTATGGCGTGCAAGGTTTCAGCAGACTTTCAGGTTTTATTAAGGAGAAACTCATAATTTCGGGAAGTGTTCCGCGTATAATGAGAGAATCAAAGCTTGAGTGGACCGAGCGGTTATTGAAAGGGGGCCAAACGGTGAAAAGGTCGAAATGGTTGAAATGGCAAATTGGTGCGGTGGTCATCGCGATAGTGTTCTATTTATTTCAAGAAGTGAAAGCAAGCCCTGAATTTTTAGCTGCAGCAGCGGCGGCCACGAAGCAAAAAGCTCCTGTTGTTGAGCAGCAAAAGCCGGAGCCAGCTTTCGGGAACGGCTCGGCTCCCGGGAATGAGACAAGATCCAAGTCCCGCCGGGAAGGAAGGCGTGGAGGCGTAGCTCAGGGGAATGGTGGAAACCGGGCAGGGAATGGCTCCGACAACCTGAATCAGGGGCGCAGCTCGACGAACGCTCAGGTACAGCCTCATACCAGATCACAAGCATCCTAGAACAGTGTATCAGCGCAGATGGGGAGAGGATTACGATGCTGCATGAAAAAGTTTTTCGCTCGATGAACACACAAATTCATATCTTGCTGGAGGAGTCAGGTTATACCCCAGAGATTGATGCATATATCGAAACATGTTTTCAAGAGACGGAACAGCGGTTTAGCCGTTTTCGACCGGCGAGCGAGCTATCGCAATTAAACCAGTTGGCCGGCGAACGCTGCCTGATCTCTTTGCCAATGCTGCAAGTGCTGGAACAGTCACGATACTATATGGAGCAAACGGAGGGCGTATTTAATATATTTATGCTCGATGCACTGCAGAGAGCGGGCTATGCCGAGTCCTTTGAAAAGATTCGCGGCAAAGCTCAAACGCTGCCTCCTCGTGAGCTGCCTCCATGCGCGCTCCGCTCCAAGCTCGACATCGATGCGGCGATGAGGTCTGTTCAGCTCCCGTCTCAGCATCACATGGATTTGGGAGGTATTGTCAAAAGCTGGGCCGTCGAGCAGCTGGCGCTTAGTTTGCAGCGCGAGTGGGGACAGGAGCGAGGCGTGATCAGCGCTGGCGGCGATGTCAAAGTATGGGGCGGAGCCGGCGTCAACGATCCGTGGATCGTTGCGATCGATAACCCGCATGCAGCGGATGCGGATGATCTTTTGCTGGAGCTGTCCTCGGGAGCAGTAGCGACTTCCAGTACGCTTCGCAGAAGCTGGCAGACTAGCGAGGGCATCATGCATCATTTGATGGATCCGGCGACGATGCTGCCGAGCCAAAGCTCGGTCGTGCAATGTTCCGTAATCGGCAGCGATTTGACCGCTTGTGAAGTTTGGGCGAAGGTGCTGTGCATCCTGGGCTTGGAAGCAGGCATCACCCGGCTAGGGCAGCATGCGGAAGGCTTGGAGGCCGTGCTCTTCACGGCGGATGGCGGCGTTCATCATGTCAAGCCGGGTTTTCGTTATATTCAAAAACAATGGATAGGCCTGCATGCTGACGTTCAGCATTTGGTTTGAGTGTTTGGGTAGTTTTCTGTCGAAATGGAGTTGAAGCGATGGTTCATTTCCTAATTAGCCTGCCGAGCTGGACTTTAATTCGCTGGTTCGGCTTAGCGGCTTATATAAGCTTGTTTATAGGGATGGCGCTCGGCATCTTATATAGCTTTCCGCAGTTGAAAGGCACTGCGAAGTTAAGAACGATGCAAATTCACACGTTGGCCAATCATTTGGGCACAGGCTTAGCGCTTCTTCATGCGCTGCTTTTGGTCATTGATGCCTATATGCCGTTTGACTGGCATGAGCTGCTCATCCCTTTTACGGCCGGGCATTCTCCGGGATTAAATGCAATCGGTACGATCGCCATGTACGGACTGCTGCTGCTGGTGTTCACGACGGATATCAGACATAAGCTGAAAAGGAAATTGTGGCTGGCGTTTCACTTTTTAGCGTACCCGATTTTTGCCCTTGCACTGGTTCACGGCCTGCTCTTAGGGTCCGACAGCGCACAGCAGATGATTAAAATGATGTATGCCGCAACCGCCGCGGTGCTTATTCTGCTTACGGCTTTACGCGCAGGGATAAGGCCAGCACAAAAGTCGAGTGGCAAAATGGCAAAGATGAAACAGGGTTAGTATTGCGATTCCTGTCGAAACTGTCTATATTGGGAGATAGTGATAACGAAAAGAGGACATGACCCGACATGGCAAAAGCAAAAATTACAGAGCTGGATATCGTGAGGGCGCTGGCCATCATGGCCGTCGTCATGATTCATGTGACAAGCGACAGCACGGTCGACCCGGCGCTGCTCGGCAGCAGTACGCAGCTGATTAGTTTATTTTTGAACAAAATCAGTTACTTCGCAGTGCCATTATTCATTTTTATCAGCGGTATCGTCCTGTTTTATGTGTACTTTGATAAATGGAACGCCAAGCAGGCTGGAACCTTCTATTTAAAGCGCGTGCGGCAGGTGCTTGTTCCTTATATCCTCTGGTCGTTCTTCTATTATGTCTATACGCCGTGGCTCTGGACGCCCGGGCATCCGCTGAAGATCGACTTTAGTGTCTTTCTGGAGCAGCTCAAATGGGCGGATTCAGGGTATCATCTCTATTTTATGATTATTATCGTCCAGTTTTACTTGCTCTTTCCTTTGCTGGTCTGGGCTGCCCGGAAGATGCCGTGGTTTGAAAAGACGATGGTGTTCTGGGGGCTGCTGATTCAAGCTGGCGTCTATGTATATACACATTGGTACGGTACTATCGAGCATAAGCCAGAGCTGTGCATCACATACTTCGGGTATTTTCTTATCGGCGGTTGGATCGGCATCCACTATACCGGATTCCGGGCATGGCTGGCGCGTCATAAGGGCTGGGTCGTTCCTGCCGCGATTGTGTCTGGTTTCGCTTATGCGCTGTTATTTATCGGCGCGCAAAAAGGTGTCCACATCGAAAATACATGGTTTGAGGTGCTATGGCTGCTTTACAGCATTGGCATCGGCTGCAGTTTCATTTGGCTGGCACAGTTGATGCAAAAGCACGCGGCGCCACTAGGCAGATTTTTCACATCGCTGGGCTCTGTGTCCTTTGGTGTGTACCTGATGCATCCAGCGCTGCTGTCCTTGTGGAAGTACTACGTGCACATGCCGGGCTCCATATTGATGTTCAATTTATATAACTTGATTATATTTGTACTGATCATCGCGATTCCTTGGGTGCTGACGCTGCTTTATCGGCAAGCGAGGAAACTGATCTGATACGAGAGTGCTGCGGACTGGGGACAGTTGCGGCGCTTTTTTTCTATGAAAAAAGGTCTTTAGCGAAGCAAGCTGCAGCTTGGAAAACGGAAAATCTTGACTACTGCCGCTTACCACTTCATCTGTCCGCATTTATTGCCTAACCGAGCGATTAAGCTAACTTGAGCAGATGAATGACTTGATTACACACACGCGCTCCGCCCGATTTTCCGACTTATTGGCCGGCCCCCTCTTGATGCTCCAGTAGTCCGCCTTTTCCCACTTACTGACATGAAATTGCCATTCGCAGGAAAAAAGCCGCTGTAACTGGGCAAGACCTGACTACTGCAGCTATACATCGGTACTGACCGCAATTAGTTAGGCTTAATCGGATAAATCCTCGCAACCACTTAACGCAACCAGGAGACGATATGGAAGTCAGCTTCCGCCATTGCATAGCAGCGCGGAGGGGCGGGCGAATCGTGAGCATAAGCGGCACCATCGGTTACTCTAAAGTCTCTGATACGCTGACATACAAGTGGTTCTCTTATCATATGGAAATTGTTGGTCTGTTGTAGTATACTATAAATAAAATGAAACTTAGTTTCATACAACGAAACCAATCAAAAGAGGTGTTCGGGTATGGCAATGAATTTTCACGATGCTCGGAATCGCATGTCCTATACGACCAGGTGTGTAGATGAAAGCTGGTTAACTTGCATTCAGAAGCATGTACACCTGACCGGCAAGCATGCTGCAGATGTTGGCTGCGGAGGCGGGATCTATGCGAAGGGACTGATTGAGGCGGGGGCTGCGCATGTGACAGCCGTCGATTTTTCGGAAGAGATGTTGCAAGGTGCAGCACGGAATTGTCAGGGAATCAGCGCAATCAATTTTGTTCACGGAAATGCTTACGCAACAGGGCTACCGTCAGGGCAGTTCGATGTTTTGTTGGAACGGGCCTTGATTCATCATTTGGACAGGTTGGAGGAAGCCTTTCAAGAGGCTAGCCGAATCCTGACATCCAAAGGCATCTTTATTATTCAAGACCGCACGCCAGAGGACTGTTTGCTGCCAGGGGATGCATCTCACATTCGCGGTTATCTGTTTGAAAAGTATCCTGACTTGGCCAAAGTAGAAACGGGCCGCAGGCACGAAGCCGGAAAGGTGCGCGCAGCGCTAGAAGCTAATGATTTTAAGATCTTAGGCGAGGTGAAGCTCTGGGAAACGCGAGAAATATACCCGAATACCGAAGCGTTATCCCAGGATCTGCTCAAGCGCACGGGCCGCTCGATTTTGCATCAGCTGCAGGATCATGAACTTCAGGAATTAGTCGACTATATTCAGAGCAAGCTTAACCTACAAGCGCCAATTATTGAAAAAGATCGCTGGACCATTTGGTTCTGTGAAAACAATGGATGAGAGGATTTCGTACAATGAATGATATGATTGAGCTTTTACAAAGCCACCGCTCCATTCGCAAATTTAATAGCACTCCTGTAACGCCTGAGCAGCTGGATGCTATTTTGGGCTCGGCGCAAATGGCCTCGACTTCGAGCAACATGCAGGCGTACAGCGTCATCAGCGTTACGGATACGACGCTGAGGCAACAACTGGCGGTGCTTGCCGGCAACCAGGCGTATGTCAGCGAGTGTCCGCTGTTCCTCGTCTGGTGCGCCGATCTGCACCGCTTCGCGCAAGCGGTCCGCCAGCATGCGGACACGCCTGTCACGGGCAACGCGGAAAATTTCCTCGTTGCCACGGTCGACGCTGCATTAGCTGCGCAGAATGCAGCCGTTGCCGCCGAGTCGCTAGGCCTCGGCGTCGTCTATATCGGCGGGATTCGCAACAATCCCGCCGAGGTTTCCCAGCTGCTGGGCTTGCCGCAGCTGGTGTACCCGGTATTCGGCATGTGCATCGGCATGCCGGATCAGGAGCCGCTGCACCGCCCGCGGCTCCCGCGTAAAGCCGTATACCATGAGAACCGGTATACGGAAGCCCGTGACGCGATCGAAAGCTATGACGAAACCGTTCGCGATTACATGAAAGAGCGTACCGGCAGCAAAGTCGATACGACTTGGACCAAGGAGATGGCCGCGAAGGCCACGCGTCCCCGCCAGCACATGAAAGCTTTCCTGCGCGGGCAGGGCTTTGAGATTGAATAATTATTTTTTAGCCGCACCGGTAGATCAGCAGTGCACATAAATCGGGAACTTGTCTCATACAATGGAATGAGCAAGAAGCGGGTTATGAACTTGTTGAAGCGAAAGGAGTGCGGCTACGTTGAAAGGTTTTCGAAATGTAGTGTTCATGAGCATGGCGTTGGGCATGTTATTTTATTCCGTACCACAGCTGGAATTCCGTGAAGGTTGGTCACTGGAGATGATCTTCAGCATCGTCTGGATCGGGATGGCGCTGTTGGTAGTTGCTGCGCATCTGCATCATATTCTCGGCGTGGATGAAGAGAAACGCAAAGAGCTGAACAGAATCAATCGGATGAAAAAGTGGCAAATGGAGCAAACACTCCAAGGCCGTCGCAAAATGCTCTATTTCCGCAAGTAGAAATAGTAGACGAAAGCCCTGCACACGTAGTTATTACTACGGTGCGGGGCTTTATTTTGTCCTGTTTTTGGCGGGGTTGTCAGCCTTGCTACTCCCCTTCATCTGTGATAACATTTATAAAAAGAGAACAAATGTTTGCTGTCGGTGATTTGAGTAATTCCACTTCTGCCTTTTTTCTGCTAAGTGTTACAATCTAGATGTGAGGTGAAGATGATGGAGCTATTATTGAATCGAGTCCTTACCGAAGTGTTAGCCATTAAACAAGACACGTCAGAAATGAAGATTGATATTTTTGATTTGAAGCAAGATGTATCCGGGTTGAAGCAGGATGTGTCGGTGGTGAAAGAAGATGTATTCGTCTTGAAGCAGGATGTGTCGGAGCTGAAAGAGGATGTATCCGACTTGAAGCAGGACGTGTCGGAGCTGAAAGAGGATGTATCCGGCTTGAAGCAGGATGTAACGGTTCTGAAAGAGGATGTATCCGACTTGAAGCAGGACGTGTCGGAGCTGAAAGAGGATGTATCCGGCTTGAAGCAGGATGTGTCGGAGCTGAAAGAGGATGTATCCGGCTTGAAGCGGGATGTGTCGGAGCTGAAAGGGGATGTATCCAGCTTAAAGCAGGATGTGTCAGTGCTGAAAGAAGATGTATCAGGCTTGAAGCAGGATGTGTCGGTGCTGAAAGAAGATGTATCAGGCTTGAAGCAGGATGTGTCGGTGCTGAAAGAAGATGTATCAGGCTTGAAGCAGGATGTATCGGTGCTGAAAGAAGATGTATCAGGCTTGAAGCAGGATGTGTCGGTGCTGAAAGAAGATGTATCAGGCTTGAAGCAGGATGTATCGGTGCTGAGGGAAGACGTTTCTGATTTAACACAGGATGTGATCGTTTTGGCAAAGAAAGCAGACGATATTTATGCATCTGTCATCCGCCTGGAAGAAGGACAGCCTAAAGATATTCATGCAATGTTGGAAAATATACACGGCAAGCTCGTCTACAAAGATTCTGAAATAGCCGTATTAAATAAGCGGGTTTTTCATCTGGAAGTTGAACTTGAACGTTAAATAAAAGGATTCCAATCCCTTTGGATTGGATCCTTCTTTATCTATAGCTTTCACGTTGTCGTGCGTCCGAGAAATGATTATACTTATAGTACAGACTAGTACAGGATTACCAAATGGGGTGTAACAGTTGGACTCACAAGCCTTGGATGCACTGACAAAGCATGAGCAAATTTTAAGATACATTGAGAGTTTGAAGTTGGGCAGCCGTATTTCGGTACGTAAGATTGCCAAAAACATGGAAGTCAGCGAAGGGACGGCATATCGGGCAATTAAAGAAGCGGAAAATCAAGGCCTAGTCAGCACTAAGGAACGAATCGGGACGGTGCGCGTCGAGAAGAAGCTGCGGCAAAATATCGACAAGCTGACGTTTGCTGAAGTTGTCAACATGGTTGACGGCCAGGTGCTTGGCGGTTCGAAAGGGCTCCATAAGACGCTGCACAAATTCGTCATTGGGGCGATGGAGCAGGACGCGATGATGCGCTATGTTGAAGCGGGCAGCCTTCTGATTGTGGGGAACCGCAACGGTGCCCATTTCCTTGCTTTGGAACAAGGAGCAGGCGTGCTTATTACAGGGGGATTTGATACGAGCGCGGAAGTTAAGGCTTTGGCAGATCAGTTAGATCTCCCTATTATTTCCAGTAGCTATGATACTTTTACCGTTGCATCCATGATTAATAGAGCGATTTACGATCGGTTGATCAAGAAGAAAATCATGCTGGTTGAGGATATTTTGGCTTCGGGCGCCTCGCTTTTCGCACTTAAATCCAACAGTACGCTGAGAGACTGGCAGAGGCTGTCGGAGGATACCGGGCACAACCGCTTCCCTGTCGTTGACGAGTGGAACCGGATTATTGGTGTCGTCACTTCCAAAGATATGGTCGGCGCACATTCATTGCAAACCGTTGATAAGCTTATGACGCGCAACCCGCTGACCGTAACACCGCAAACCTCGGTCGCTTCAGCGGCGCATATGATGGTCTGGGAGGGCATTGAGCTGCTGCCGGTTGTTGACGCGAACCGCAAGATGCTAGGGGTGCTCAACCGCAGCGACGTCTTGAAAGCGATGCAGTATATTCAGAAGCAGCCGCAGAATGGTGAAACGTTCGAGGATCTGATCTGGTCAGTGCTTGAGGAAGCGCGGGACGAGAATGGGGCGCTTTATTTTCAAGGCGTTATTACCCCGCAGATGACTAACCATTTGGGCACGGTGTCTGAAGGTGTGCTGACCACACTGATGACTAAGGCGGCCTATCGGGTCGTACAGGAGCACAGAAAGGGTGGCGACCTTGTAATGGATAACATGTCGACATACTTTGTGAAACCGTTGCAGATTGATTCGAAAATAGAAATACGGCCCACCATCATTGAGGTGAGCCGTAAATTTGGCAAAATCGACATCGAAATTTTTCATGCCGGCGCTCTAGTTTCCAAAGCTATGCTGACCGCGCAGGTCATTTAACGCATCATACGGTCGAAGTGGCCGTGATTGCGGATGCCGGCGAACAGATTGAACAGGCCGAGCAGTACACAGACCGTGCCGAATATTCGGCGGAAGCTGGACTCGCTGAAGAAGAAAATTTGCGTAACGGCGATAAGCACAAGCATAAGGCCCATACAAATGTTCATACGAGCCGCAAAGAGGCCGCGCTTGGCCGGATCTGCTTCCCTGCGGGAGCGGAAGCTGTAGAAGAGAGAGAAGCCTAGAGCTATACAAATAAGCGTAAATAGAGTGATTTGAATGCCTAGCATACGTGAAACCGTCCTTTAACTATATTTCTCTCTACTTTAGCTATTTTAACGGTAGATTGCAATCCAGCATGTCTTGCACCTAATAAAAAAAAGCACATCTTCCTTCGTCCACGGGTTATGTGCGCTTTTCTTCAGCGGTAATCCAAATGGAGAGCTCTGTCTGAATCAAGACGATGGATTTTACTTCCACAATATATTTTTTATCGTGCAGTGTGTAGGTGCGCTGCGTAATAAGCCGTTCATAGAGAGGATGGGCATCACGGACATAAGCGGCTTTCTGGCCAATGACCAGCTTCAGCTCGCTTTTGACGTCGCCTTCGATTTCTTTTTGTATATCCTCGCTGATCACGTCTTCTTGATTCTTTGGAACCAAATAAACATTCACGACATTAATTAAGGCTTGTTTATTACGCGTTTTATTCAAATTATCAATATCTTCGCGAAGATCGCGATTTTCTTCCAAATATTTATGCATTTGCACATAGAGCTGGTTATAGGTGTGCTGGTGAATGCTCATGTACACGGCGCTGCCGATGATGGCCCCCGAGAGAAATAGACCGAAGCCCGCCAAAAAGCGTTGGTACCGGTCAAATGGAGGGACTCTCACGGTTGGTTGCCTCCCTTGCAGATCATTTGAATGAGCGAGGTGCCCATCTGCGCCCCGACGAAGGCAAATACGATCAGCACGATCTGCTTGAGCGCCGGATTCAAATGGCCTTCCGCCACATGGCTCTCAATATAGCGGATGGGATCGATTGTGCCGCCGACAGCGGCCACCATAGCCCAGATTTTAATGTTCTCTGCAATGGTCAACATTTTTTCCGTGGGGGACTGGAGGGTGAGCACAGCGGCGACACCGCTTAGCATACTCCCTCCAAAAACGACTCCAAATGCGATGCAAAAATGAATGATGATATTCGCCCAAAAGACCATTATGATTCGCTTCCCTTCCCAACTAAGTTCATAAGGACAACTCTTACTTTCAAGTGTATGGGACTGGCTGGTCTCAATATGATAAAATAGATCCAAAAAAATGTGAGACAGGAGGAAATGTTGATGAGTGCTTTCGTACATCTGCATGTGCATAGTGAATACAGCTTATTGGACGGAGCTGCGCGTATAGAGGAGCTGGTGTCGCAGGCTGCTGATCTCGGCATGACCTCCCTGGCTCTAACGGATCATGGCGTCATGTATGGCGCAATTGCTTTTTATAAAGCATGTAAACAACGGGGGATCAAGCCGATTATCGGATGTGAGGTCTATATCACGTCAGGCTCGATTCGGACCAAAGGGTCGAGACAGGAACAACCGATTTATCATCTTATTCTCCTTGCCAAAAATCATCAAGGCTATCAAAACCTGATGAAGCTTTGCTCTATCGGGCATTTGGAAGGTTTTCATTATAGACCGCGGATTGACATCGAGCATTTGGCCAAGCATTCGGAAGGCTTGATTTGTCTTAGTTCCTGTTTAGGAAGCGAGATTTCCCAGCATTTGCTGCATGATCGGAACGAAGAAGCGAAAGCGGCTGCTTTAAGGTATCGCGAAATTTTCGGCGATGATTTTTTCCTGGAAATTCAAGACCATGGCATGATCGAGCAGAAAAAAGTGATGCAAGCGATGATCGTTCTCAGCAAGGAGACCGGCATTCCGCTTATAGCGACGAATGATGTTCACTATGTGCGCGAGCCTGACCATGTTGTGCAGGATATATTGATCTGCATCGGCACTGGCAAGACGGTAGAGGACAAAGACCGTTTGCGCATGGGAACGAGTCAAATGTATCTCAAAAACGATGAAGAGATGAAACGCTTATTTGCCCATGTGCCTGAAGCTTTGGCAAATACGCTTGAAGTCGCGCAGCGCTGCGAGTTGGAGCTGGAATTCGGGAAATCGATTTTACCAAAATTTCGTCCGATTCCTGAGGGCTTGACTGCAGGGCAATATTTACAGGAGCTTTGCCACCAAGGTTTGGAGCGCAGATACGGGCATGAGTCTGATTGGTTATCGCCGGAAGCTCCACTGAAACAGCAAGCGCAGGCGCGCTTGACTTATGAACTCGGCGTCATCGAGAGCATGGGTTTCTCGGATTATTTTTTAATTGTGTGGGATTTCATCCGGTTTGCTCATGAGCAAGCGATTATGACCGGTCCGGGACGGGGGTCTTCCGCAGGCAGTCTCGTCGCTTATGCGCTGGGGATTACGAACGTGGATCCTTTGCAGTATAAGCTGTTGTTCGAACGTTTCCTTAACCCGGAACGGATCACGATGCCGGATATCGATATTGACTTTAGCGACGAACGGCGCGATGAAGTTATCGATTATGTCGTCGCCAAGTATGGCGGGGAACATGTGGCGCAAATCATTACCTTCGGGACGATGGCAGCCAAAGCGGCAGTAAGAGACGTAGGCCGAGTCCTCAATATGCCTTACGGCGAAGTCGACCGTGCAGCTAAAATGATTCCGAACCAGCTTGGTATGACCCTGTCGGAAGCGCTGAAGACGAGCTCCGAGCTCAAGTCGCTGGTTGAGAAACAGCCGAAAACGGCAGAGCTGCTGAACATGGCCATGCGCGTGGAGGGCATGCCGCGTCATGCTTCGACTCACGCAGCCGGCGTCGTCATCTCGCGGGAACCGTTAACCCGGTATGTACCCCTGCAGGAAGGGACTGCGCAAACAGCGTTAACCCAGTATACCATGGAGCATTTGGAAGCGATCGGTCTATTGAAGATGGACTTTCTCGGACTTCGAACACTTTCGATCATTGAGCGAACGCTGAATTGGATTCAGGAGATGGAAGGCTTAAGTCTCGACCTGAACAAGCTGGATATGAACGCGGACGCTGTCACGTACGACATGCTAAGCAAAGGTGATGCAGCCGGTGTATTCCAATTGGAGGGCAACGGCGTCCGCAAAGTGTTGAAAGATTTGAAGCCTTCGGTTTTTGAAGATATTATTTCCGTCTTGGCACTTTATCGTCCGGGTCCTATGGAATTTATTCCCAAATATATTGCGGGCAAGCACGGCACCATGGATGTGGTGTATCCGCATCCGTCGCTGGAGCCGATTCTACGCGACACATACGGAATCATCGTGTACCAAGAGCAAATTATGCAAATCGCCTCCTCGATGGCCGGGTTTAGTTTAGGTGAAGCAGATTTGCTGAGGCGAGCGGTCTCGAAGAAGAAGAGGGAAGTGCTGGATGAAGAGCGCGCGCATTTTGTGAAGGGCAGCTTGAAAATGGGCTATGAGGAAAGCGACGCCAACCATGTGTACGATATGATCGTGCGCTTCGCTGACTACGGATTTCCGCGTGCCCATGCGACTGCATATGGTGTGCTTGCTTTCCAAACCGCCTACTTAAAAGCACATTTCCCCGTGTATTTCATGGCTTCGATGCTGACAGCCGTCATGGGCAATCACCGTAAGGTGGCTGAATACGTTGATGAATGCCGCCGGATGCACATTGCTGTGCTGCCGCCGGACGTGAACGGTAGCGGAACGGTATTTACGCCGGATCGCGAGGGCACGATTCGCTTTGGCCTTGCTGCGATCAAAAATGTGGGTACACATGCGATTGACGCCATCCTTAGCGAACGGAAGCAAGGCCCTTTCGAAAGCTTGCTGGATTTCTGCAGACGGGTAGATCTGCGCGTCTGCAACAAGCGGGTGATCGAATCGCTCATTCAAGGCGGCGCCTTCGATCGTCTCGGGGGGCATCGTGCGCAGCTGATCAGCGTCCTTGATGAGACGATCACATCCGCTACGAAGTGGCGCAAAGAACGCGACGATCTGCAGCTTCATTTGTTCGGCTTCGTCGAGGAGCCGAACTGGGACGTGGAGATGCCGGAGATTCCGCAGCTGCCGGCAAGCAGACAGCTGGAATGCGAGAAAGAGCTGCTTGGTATGTATATCTCCGGTCATCCGCTGGACGCTTATGCGGATGTATTCGCTGAGCTGGAGGCTGACAAGCTGCATGAGCTGTACGAGCTCCCGGACAACAGCGAAGTGATCGTCGGCGGCATGGTTGTATCGAGCAAGACGATCGTCACGAAAAAAGGGCAGCCGATGGCGTTTATGGAGCTGGAGGATCGCATCGATAAAGTTGAGGTCGTCTTATTCCCCGAGACCTGGAAGCAAGCAGCTCCGCTCGTGCAAAAAGGGAGGCTCGTCCTCGTGCGGGCGAAGCTGCAGCTGCAGGACGAAGACCCGCCCAAGCTGCTCGCGGAGCAGCTTGTCGCGCTGGACGACCCAGCGGCCGTCCAGCGTCTGCGCCGGCAGCCCGCTCGCGCGGCTGCCCCAGCCCCACGCGCAGCAGCAGCTCAGCCCTCTGCTGCTGCGCATAAGCGCGCGGCCGGCTCCGCCGCCGGCCAGCCTGCGCCACGGCGCGCCGTTGTTGACTCCGTCAACAACGGGCTCGCGCCGGCAGCTGCTGCCCGGCCGCCAGCGGCAGGCAGCCCACAAACAGCCGCTGCAGAGCCGAAGGCACAGCGGGTGTTTGTGAAGATTACGGCTGACTGCGAGCAGCCGGATAAGCTCAACCAGCTTAAAGCGCTGCTTAAGCTGTACACGGGGCCGCTTGCGGTTGCGCTTTTCTACGAAAGCAGCAACAAGCTGCTGGCCCTCAGTGATCAATACAGGGTCGATCCTTCCAAGGAGCTGTTCCGCATGATCGAGACGATTATGGGCAAGGACTCCGTGCGAATGAAATAAACGGCAATGCCTCCGCATATAAATAGGAACCCGGTGATTCCGATGGTTCGGGCCTCTCCTTGAGTTGGGAACAGGCTCCGGACCATCTTTCAGCTTCGGGTACCTATGAAGAGGAGGTAGTATGATGACTGAACAACACATGGTGCAATTGCTGCAAAGGCGCGGTGTCACGATTGGAGCTATTGCGGAAATCGTCTTCAAGCTTCAGCGGCCTTATAATGATAAGCTTACGATGGAGGAATGCGAGGATAGCGTCCGGGCGGTCTTAGCCAAGCGTGAGGTTCAATATACGTTATATACGGGGATTGCCTTAGATGAACTTGCTGAGAAGAAGCTGCTGCCGCAACCGTTGCAAACGATTCTTGAAGCGGATGAACCGCTTTACGGTGTCGATGAAACGTTGGCACTCGGGATCGTTCACGTTTACGGGATGATTGGATTGACCAGTTTCGGCTTTTTGGATAAGGAAAAAACTGGAATTATCCGCACCTTGAATGACAACAAGGCAGCGGTGCATGTGTTTTTGGACGATCTGGTCTGTGGCTTGGCGGCCGCGGCTTCCGCGAGAATTGCGCATCAGAATGAGAACGCGCCGGATTACAGCGATAATTCCCCGCTGGACTAGCCGAATGTTTGTATTGGAGAGAGCTCTGTTGCGGGAAAAATACAAATTATGATATCATTATTCCATTGTGTGTGCCTATGCCTATAGAGGGATTTATGCAGTCAACGTTGCTAACTCGCACTCATTCAAGTAGTTGCACTTCTTTAGGAGGTTTTTTTACATGTGGACGGTGATCTATATTGCCCCTACCGCGAAGATTGCTGATCGTATTAAACAGAGGCTGACGGAGGAAGGATTTCTTGTGCAAGTCCGTGGAATCAGCCTGTCCAAAAACCAGTTTGAAATTCTCGTCCCTGCTGGGGAAGTTGAAGAAGTGCAGGAAGTGCTAAATACTATTTTACATAGATAGTGGATATTGAAGTAGTAACGCGGCTTGTCAGCTACACGATAAAAGCCAAGTAGAGGTGGAAATGTGTTAAAGGATCTATTTCAAAAACGAAAATATGCGACAATACCATCCGAGCGCACAAAAAGAGAAATTCCCGAAGGTTTAATGAATAAGTGTCCGAAATGCGGTACGATTCAAACAAGCAAAGAGCTTGAGAAAAACTTGAAAGTTTGTACAGCCTGCGGCTACCATTATCGATTAAACGCGATGGAACGCATCCAGATGACACTCGACGAGGGTCGCATTTTCGAATACGACACCGATATGATCTCAGAGGATCCTTTACAGTTTCCTGATTATATAGAGAAGTTGGAAAAAGCGAAGAGCTCGACATCGCTAAGGGATGCCATCGTTACCGGTGAAGGTACGATCGGTGGGTATCCTGTGGTGATTGCGGCGATGAGCTTTGATTTCATGGGTGGATCGCTCGGATCCGTTGTAGGCGAAAGAATTACAAGAGCTGTGGAAACGGCGATTCAGAAGAAGTATCCGATTATTATTTATTCCACTTCAGGTGGAGCCCGTATGCAGGAAAGCATTTTAAGTTTGATGCAAATGGCAAAAACCAGCGCCGCATTATCCAAGCTTAGCGATGCCGGCGGTTTATTTATTTCGGTTATTACGGATCCGACATTCGGCGGCGTTTCAGCCAGCTTTGCTATGCTCGGAGATATTATTATTGCAGAGCCAGCGGCGCCATTCGGCTTTACTGGACGCCGTGTTATTGAGCAGACGATCAAGCAGAAGCTCCCAGACAATTTCCAGACGTCTGAATTCAACCTGGAGCATGGTCAGCTCGATAAAGTCGTGAGCCGTAAAGATATGAGGCCTACGTTAATCAAGCTGTTAGACATGCACGGAGTGAAGGGAGATGCGACCTATGGCGGGTGAAATGCCATTTGAACAGCCATTGGCAGAGTTGAAAAGCAAGATTGTGGAGCTGCGTAAATTCAGCGCAGAGAAGCATATCGACTTTTCGGATGAAATTCGCCGGTTGGAGGAACGTTACGCTGAGCTGGAGGAAGAGCTTTACGCCAATATGTCTTCGGCAGAGAAGATGCAGCTGGCGCGCCATCCGCAAAGGCCGACGACGCTGGATTATATTCAGTCTATTTTTACTGATTTTATAGAGTTTCATGGTGACCGGCTTTACGGCGACGATCTTGCGATTGTCGGTGGTATCGCCAAATTGAATGGCGTTCCGGTTACGGTTGTCGGTCATCAAAAAGGGAAAGATACCAAGGACAACATTGCCCGCAATTTCGGATGTCCGCATCCGGAAGGGTTCCGCAAAGCGCTGCGCCTTATGCGTCAAGCTGATAAGTTCAGACGACCGATCGTTACTTTCATCGATACGAAAGGTGCTTTCCCAGGTAATGCCGCTGAAGAGCGTGGGCAAGGGGAAGCGATTGCCAGAAACTTGCTGGAAATGGCCTCTTTTCGCGTGCCGATCATCTGCGTAGTTATCGGTGAAGGCGGCAGCGGTGGCGCCCTTGCGCTAGGTGTGGGCAATAAAGTGTTAATGTTGGAAAATGCCATCTATTCGGTTATTAGTCCGGAGGGGGCTGCTTCCATCTTATATAAAGATGCTTCCAAAGCGTTACATGCGGCAGAAGCGATGAAAATTACCGCGAACCACATCATGGAGCTCGGCGTGATCGACGGTATCGTTCCTGAACCGAAAGGTGGAGCGCACCGCGACCCGCTGATGCAAGCGGATTTCATTAAAGAGGCAGTATGGGGACAACTGCAGCCATTACTGAGCATGTCCGAACAGGAGCTGCTCGAGGACCGATACCGTAGATTTAGAGACATCGGTAGGTTCACATTTATCCAGGAGGGAAACCATGCGTAAAACCAAGATTGTCTGTACCATTGGACCTGCAAGCGAATCCAAAGAAAACCTGAAAAAACTTCTGGAAGCGGGAATGAACGTTGCCCGTCTCAACTTCTCCCACGGGGATTTTGAGGAGCACGGCGCTCGTATCCGCAATCTTCGCGCAGCATGCCAAGAAACAGGCAAAACCGCAGCGATTTTGCTAGACACCAAAGGACCGGAGATTCGTACCGGCAAATTAAAAGAAGAGCCGATTGAGCTTGTTCAGGACAAGCACATCATCTTGACAACAGAGGAGATTCTCGGCGACGCAAATCGCATCTCCGTTACTTATGAGGAACTGCCGCGCGATGTGGAAATCGGATCTACGATTCTGATCGACGATGGCTTGATCGGTTTGACAGTTGTTGATATTCGCGGCACAGAAATTGAATGCCGAATCGTCAATGGCGGAACGATTAAAAGTAAAAAAGGTGTCAACGTCCCTGGTGTGAAAATCAGCCTTCCAGGTATTACAGAGAAGGATGCGAACGATATCATTTTCGGTATCGAGCAAGGCGTTGACTTTATCGCGGCTTCCTTCGTCCGTAAAGCAAGCGACGTTATGGAAATTCGCGAGCTGCTCGAAAGACATAACGCGACACACATCCAAATCATCAGTAAAATCGAGAATCAGGAAGGCGTCGAGAACTTGGACGAAATTCTTGAAGTTTCCGATGGTCTGATGGTTGCCCGTGGTGACCTCGGCGTTGAGATCCCGGCAGAAGATGTGCCAGTTGTGCAAAAGCAAATGATCAAAAAATGTAACATCGCCGGCAAACCGGTTATTACCGCAACGATGATGTTGGATTCCATGCAGCGTAACCCGCGCCCTACCCGCGCGGAAGCAAGTGACGTGGCGAATGCGGTATTCGACGGTACAGATGCTGTCATGTTGTCGGGCGAAACGGCTGCCGGTAAATATCCGGTTGAATCCGTGCAAACGATGGCACGCATCGCTGAGCGCGCAGAAGCGGCATTGGAATATAAAGAGATTTTCATTCGTCAAGCACAAGCACAGCAAGTTACTGTAACGGAAGCTATTTCCCAAGCGGTTGCTAACTCTGCCTTGGAGCTGGGTGCCAAAGCGATCCTGACGGCGACAGAGAGCGGTTATACAGCGAGAATGGTCTCCAAATACCGTCCGAAGGCGCCGATCATCGCGGTTACTCCGAACGAACAAGTGATTCGCCGTCTATCCCTGGTATGGGGCGTTATTCCAGTATTGGGAACAGAAGCGAAAACAACGGACGAGCTGTTCAATCTTTCTGTAGATGCCAGCATCAAGTCCGGTCTAGTTAGCCTTGGCGATATCGTTGTTATCACCGCTGGCGTGCCTGTCGGCCGCTCCGGAACGACGAACTTGATCAAAGTTCACCATGTTGGTGAAATGATTGCCAAAGGTACAGGAATCGGTACACAGACAGCAACGGGTAAAGTTGTAACAGCCCGCACACCGGAAGAGGCGAATGCCAAAATGGTTGAAGGTGCTGTTCTGGTTACTGTAACGACAGACAAAGAGTACATGCCTGCTGTTCAAAAAGCGTCCGCTCTTATCACGGAGGTTGGCGGGATCACGTCCCACGCGGCAGTTGTCGCGTTAAGCCTGGGAATTCCGGTTATCGTCGGTGTGGAGAACGCGGTTAACTTGATCCAAGATGGTACGGAAGTTTCGATCTATCCGGAAGTTGGCGTGATCTATTCCGGACTGGCTCAAGTTCTTTAAGACAATCAATCAGCAAGAGTGAAGCGAGAGATTCTCGGCTTCACTCTTTTTTGTACGAGGAGGAAATTGTGATGGAACAAGAGAAGATTTGGCATCATCACCCGCTGCGCGTGCGCTATGAGGAGACGGATCAGATGGGCGTTGTCTATCATGCCAACTATTTGACCTGGTTCGAGATCGGACGCACGGAGCTTATTCGTGAGCTGGGTTACCCCTATCGGAAGATTGAGGAAAAAGGGCTCCTGCTGCCTGTCATCGAGGCTGAAGCAAAATTTAAGAAACCTGCCCGTTACGATGATCTGATCGGCATTTATACACGCGTAGGCGAAGCGAGCAGTATTCGCATCGATTTTCAATACGAAATTCGCCTGCTGCCAGAAGGCCTGCAATCGCAACCACTGCCATCGCAACCACTGCCATCGCAACCACTGCCATCACAGCAACTGCAAACGCAGGCTGCAGTCAAACCGCAAGGCGAATTGCTCGTTACCGGCACGACACGCCATGTATGGGTGAATCCTTCTTGGAAGCCCGTACGTATAGAAAAGGAAGCGCCGGATTTATGGCACTTGTTAACGAAGTATATTTGAGGAGATGAAGCTATGCTGCGACTGCTTCTCGCTTTATTTATCATCGTGCCTGCGATAGAGATCACCTTCATGATCACATTAGGCCATTTAATCGGTGGGTGGACGACGTTCGCGCTCATTCTGCTGAGCGGCTTTCTCGGTGTATACTTTGCGAAGCGCGAAGGTCAGAAGGTGTGGGCATATGCCCGTTATGAATGGTCGCAGGGGCAGCTGCCGGCACAGCATTTGCTGGATGGAATTTGCATATTTCTAGGCGGAATCTTGTTGATTACCCCGGGTTTTGTCACCGACATATTCGGCTTTTTGCTGGTATTCCCGTTCACGCGCCCGATCTTCAAAGCGCTGCTATTCACCCTCATTCAAAAGCAAATCCGCAGCGGCCGTATCGGCTTTTTCCGCAAGTAATAAAAAAGCTCAGTCTCCTAATCCGAGGAGGCTGAGCCTTTTTGTATGTAAGCAGCGATGTCATGGAAGATTCGGGCGCGATAAAAGGCGGAGATGACGACCAAAGACACAGGTCCGACGATCAGTCCGAGCAGTCCAAACAGCTTGAGTCCGACGAACATGGCAATCAAGGTCGCTAGCGGGTCGAGTCCGACGGAAGAAGCCAGTACTTTCGGCTCCATAATCTGCCTGGCCACGACAATGACGCCGTAAAGGACGCTTAATCCGATGCCCAGGTAGATGTTTCCTTGAGCGAAGAACACGTAAAGGATCCATGGCACCATAACGGCTCCGGTCCCGAGATAAGGCATCAGATCAGCCAGGCCGGTCAAGAGGCCGATTGTAATCGCATAGTCTACGCGCAGCACGAGCAGCCCGATGATGACGACAAGCGCGGTCAGTGAGACAAGAATCAATTGGGCGCGCAAGTAGCCGAATAAAGCCTTTTGCAGATCATCGCGGATGATGCGGGTAGCTTTGACAATCGTCTCGGAAAAGAGGTCTTTATACTTGCGGATCAGTTGGTACCAGTCTTTGCTGATGAAAAAAGTAGCCAACAGGACGATGATCGTAAGCGTAGCGATATTCGGCAAGGAAGTGAGAAAGCGTTTCAGCGCATCGAAAACATAACTGATCACGAACTTACTGACATCAGCGATGGAACCCGCGGTCGAGGATAAGTTATTGTTGACCGTCTCCTGATATTTGGGGTTGTTTTCAAAAAAATCGTTGATCCGTTCAATCCATTCCTGAAAGGCGGTTGAGTTAATAAATACATTGAACTGATCCACCCAGCGGTTGATTTGATTCTGCAGTGTATCAGCCAGCGATCCCAGCTCAACGACGATGTTGGCGACGAGTATTGTAACAGCCGTAATCATTGCGCTCAAAAACAGCAGCATGGACACAGTGACGGCCAACCAGCGCGGTAGCTTCAATTTAAAATGTAATAAATTTACAAGTGGATTCATGATGAAAGCAATAAGCCAGCCGAAAATAAAGGGATAAACTAAAGGGGTAATATAGTAGAGGGCTAGCACTATGAGAAGGAAAATCATAGCAACCCATATGCCTCGAAAAATTTGATGCACCAGGCGAGGATTAAGGATATTCATGGTATTTTCTCTCCTTGCATTCACATATTTTTATTGTAACACGTTCTCTGAACATTGAGGGAAATTATTCCCCTTTACAAATTCTTAACATATGGAATGATGGGCTTTTTCATTGTCGGTCGGGAATAGGCATAGTACAATAAGAAATAAATGTCGAAAAAGCAGGTAAATCATGGAGGTTCTATGAGTATAGCGAATGAACCGGCAGCTAAGGATGTTAAAGAACTGAAAGAAATCAATGAAGTGTCTTTGATGTATTTGAACCGGGATTTAAGCTGGATTGAATTTAATAGACGTGTGTTGGAAGAAGCGCAAGATCCGAGCACACCGCTGCTCGAACGTGTCAAGTTTCTGGCTATCGTATCAAGCAACTTGGACGAGTTTATGAGTGTCCGCGTGGCCGGACTGCTCGACCAGATGAAGGCAGGCTACAATAAAAAGGATTTTACAGGCTATACGCCTGCCGGACTGCTGAAACGGATTATGAAACGCACGGCCAAGATGGTGTCCGAGCAGTACCGATCTTATCGGGAAATTAACCGCTTTCTGACCAAAGAGGGAATCGTATTCACCGAATACGAAGAGCTCAATGCCAGCCAGAAGAAAGCGATGGACGCGTATTACCATGACATTGTGTTTCCTGTATTGACGCCGATGGCTGTCGATCAAAGCCGCCCGTTTCCGCTTGTGCATAACCACTCTCTTTATCTCGCGGTAGTTCTAGTGCGTGACGGGGACGATCCGGATGATGAGCCGTACTTTGCCATCGTTCAAGTGCCAAGCAATTTATCGCGCTACATACCGGTTCCGACGCGGACCAACAGCAAGAAACAGGAGTTTATTTTGCTGGAAGAGTTGATTGAGCATCATATTCAATCGTTGTTCAGTGGTTATACGCCAATCTCTGTACATGGGTTTCGGATTACGCGGAATGCGGATTTGACGCTCAATGAAGAGGGCGCTGAAGATTTGCTCGAGGAAATTGAAAAAGAGCTAAGACGTCGACGTTGGGGCTCGCCTGTCCGGCTTGAAGTGCAAGAGGGGATGCATCCCTACGCGCTGGCGCAGCTTCAGGAAGAATTTGAAATTGCGGAGCATATTTTTGAAATCGACGGGCCGATCGATCTGACGTACCTCATGAAGCTTGCCGTTAATCTGAACGGCTTCGATCATCTGCGCTACCCGCGGCTGCAGGCGAAATATCCGCAGGAGTTTGAAGAGAATCACGATTTCTTTACGCTCCTGAAGCAAAAAGATGTCCTCGTCCATCATCCGTATGAATCCTTTGATGCGGTGACGGACTTTATCGTCCATGCTGCGTACGATCCGCATGTACTGGCGATCAAGATGACGCTGTACCGGGTCAGCGGCAATTCCCCGATCATTCAAGCGCTCGCCAGAGCGGCGGAGTCCGGCAAACAGGTGACCGTCGTCGTCGAGCTGAAAGCGCGGTTCGATGAGGAGCGCAACATCGCATGGGCGCGCAAGCTGGAGAAGTCCGGCTGTCACGTTGTCTATGGACTGGTCGGTTTAAAAACGCATGCCAAAATAACGCTTGTAGTCCGTCAGGAAGAGAATACACTGCGCCGTTATGTGCATGTAGGGACAGGGAATTACAACGACAGCACAGCACGATTATATACCGACGTCGGTTTGTTTACGTCGAACAGCATCATCGGCGAAGACGCTTCGGCGTTGTTCAACGAAATTACAGGCTATTCGGCGCCGCATGACTGGCAGGCTGTTG
Organism: Paenibacillus aestuarii; assembly: GCF_027789125.1. Lineage (GTDB taxonomy): Bacteria > Bacillota > Bacilli > Paenibacillales > NBRC-103111 > Paenibacillus_E > Paenibacillus_E aestuarii. The sequence goes on from NZ_JAQFVF010000027.1 coordinate 33,987, forward strand.
CCGTGGCGCCGACGGACTTGAAGGATAAGCTCTTCGAGCTGATTCAGCGTGAAGCAGAGCACGCCAAGGCAGGCCGCCCGGCACGTATCGTGGCGAAGATGAACTCGCTGTCCAATCAGGAAGTGGTGGACGCGTTGTACGCGGCATCGCAAGCCGGGGTGAAAATTGATTTGATCGTGCGTGGCGTATGCTGTCTGCGGCCAGGTGTTGCCGGCCTAAGTGAAAACATTACCGTGCGCAGTATCGTCGACCGCTTTCTGGAGCATTCCCGCATGTACTTTTTCGAGAACGGCGGGGAAGTGGATGTATACCTGTCTTCAGCCGACTGGATGACACGGAATTTGACGCGCCGCATCGAGTTGATGTGTCCTGTGTTCGATAGCAAGCTGAAGCAGATGATGATTCAAATTTTGAGCGTGCAGCTGAATGATAACGTCAAAGCTAGAGAACTTATGCCGAACGGCACGTATGTAAGGGTAAAAAATGAACTGACCCCTTATCGGAGCCAGTTCGAGTCGATGAAGATTATGTCCTGGAAAAAGCTACAGCTTGAACCTTAAGCTTCAGACCGGACCCTTTTTCAAAATCTTTGGCAATGGAGTCAATCGCTTTCAGCTCATGAGCCGGATTGTGGATGCAGTGCAGCTTCAGCGTGAGCGTCTTACCGCTGATGCTGACCTCGACATCCTGAACAGGCTGCGTCTCGCTGCTGTCGAGCGCTATCGCCAATTGCAGCAGCAGACCGAGCTTCATAATCATATTTTCGTCGGATTCCGCGAGGATGTCCTTGAAGACAAGGGCCTGCGCGTGGGTCCGGCTTTTTGTTTTGAAGGAAGCGATCAACGAGCAGACGATGATCTCCCTGTGGCTGAAGCCGTCGATATGGGCTTGCGTGATCATGTACTGCGTATGCTTGGCATACTGGTAGTAATGCACACTGGCTCCAATCCGGTATAGCTTAGCGGCGGCGTGCAAATACCGCTTGCTGCGCGGCTGCTGCGCCGGGTCGATGATCAGCGCGTCATAGAGCTTCATGGCGAGATTATCGACATGACGGACATGCGCCACTGCACCGTTAGGATGCAGCATCAGCAAGTTCTCGATGCTCGCTTCGAGCACATCGGCTTTCAGCGGCTGCTTCGGATTCAGCGTCTCGTGCAGCAGTCCGTCCCGCAGTCCAGCACCGCTGGTAATGAAGCTGGAGCTGTTTGCGGCCTTCATGATCGTGTCTAGAATAATCAGGCCGGGAATAATGATATCGGCGCGGTCTTTGGAGAGGCCGTCTATTTTTTTGCGTTTCTCCAGTGCCATGGCGGGCAGCAGGTTTACGAAATAATCAAGATCCCCGGCTTTCAGTACATAATTATGAGCCAGTGGGAGCGAATATTTATGCTTCTTTTGGCTCATCTTACCTAACGTCCGAATGCCGCCGCCAAGCCCGATCATCGGCAAATTCGGCGATTTGCGAATCCATGGCTGGCTGGCCACGGCCTCTTCCACCATGCGGCGGATACCTGCGACCTCCAGCTCCGCCAGCGTGCCGCTGCGCATAAATTGCCGGGTCGTATTAACAGCGCCGAAAGGGAAGGAAAAGCTCTCGGCGACGGACCGCCCGCGAAACAGCGTCACTTCCGTACTGCCGCCGCCGATATCGATGATGAATCCGTCCTGGATATCGATCGCATTCATAACGCCGAGGAAGCCGTAGCGCGCTTCTTCCTTGCCGCTAAGCACCTCGATGCGGAGACCGGTCTGCTCTTCCAAGGTGCGTACAATCTCGGCGGAATTAGCGGCGTTGCGGATGGCGGCCGTAGCAACGGCCCGCACGGTCTTCACTTCATGCGCCTTGCAAAGCATGGAATAATGAGTGAGGATCGGGACGACCAGCTGGATGTCTTTGTTATGTAAACATCCGTCCGGCCCGATACGTTCGCTCAGTCTGGCGGATTCTTTATGCTCACTGACGACGCGATAGGCGCCATGACTATTGATTTCATAAATCACAAGACGGATTGAGTTCGATCCGATATCAATGATGCCGATGCTGAATTGAGTGCTCATTGGTGCTCTCCTTTGATATTTCCTAAGAAACTGGCGTCTTTGCTACATTGTACCAATCTCCTAAGCATTCGACAAACATTTCCTTGTCGGTAAATCAGATGGTGCTCTAATGAATTTTTAAGAAACAGGAAATCCTTAATATATATGAAGTTCGAGTCATTACGACAAATTATGATTCCAAGGGGAGATAGCATATCTTTATGGTAGTGATAATGAAGTTTTATGTCTTCTTTTGTTCACTTCATAGATGAAATACTTTATTATTAAGGTTAGGGAAAAAGCAATATTTTGCAAATAAAGTAGCTAAGGAGAGATTCTCATGACTGCAACCAAAGGTTTGGAAGGTATTGTAGCCACAACCTCGTCGATCAGCTCCATTGTAGATGGCGTGCTGACATACCGCGGGATTGATATTGATGACCTCGCAGAGAATGCGACATTTGAAGAAGTAATCTACCTGCTTTGGTTCGGTAAACTGCCTACTAAAGCTCAATTGGAGAAACTGCAAAACGACCTTAATGCGAACAGCAAGGTGCCTTCTGCGGTTATCGACCAAATGAAGCTGTATCCTAAAAATGTAAATTCGATGGCTGCTCTTCGTACGGCTGTTTCTTCCTTGGCTTTGTACGATGAAGAAGCTAACGATATGAGCCCTGAAGCTAACGTTCGCAAAGCGATCAAATTGCAAGCGCAAGTGCCTGCGATCATCGCTGCTTTCTCGCGCATTCGTGAAGGTAAAGAGCCTTTGGAGTCCAAAGGTTATTCTTCCGTAGCGGCTAACTTCTTGTACCAAATGACTGGCAAAGAGCCGGACAAAGTAGCAATTGAAGCCTTGGACAAGGCACTTGTTCTGCACGCTGACCACGAGTTGAACGCTTCTACATTCGCAGCTCGCGTAACTGTTGCTACGTTGACTGACATTTACTCCGGTATCACTTCCGCGATCGGAACGCTTAAAGGGCCTCTGCACGGCGGCGCGAACGAAGCGGTTATGGCGATGCTGGAAGAAATCGGCACTGTAGAGAACGTTGTTCCTTACATCAATGGCAAATTAGAGCGCAAAGACAAAATCATGGGCTTCGGCCACCGTGTTTACAAAAACGGCGACCCACGCGCGAAGCACCTGCAAAAAATGTCCTTGGAGCTTGGTAAAATTACCGGCAACATGAAATGGTACGATATGTCCATTAAAGCTGACGAATTGGTAACAAACCTGAAAGGGTTGAAACCGAACGTAGACTTCTATTCGGCTTCCGTATACACGTCCTTGGAAATTCCTCGCGACCTGTTCACGCCAATCTTCGCAATTAGCCGTACATCCGGTTGGACAGCTCACATGCTGGAGCAATACGAGAACAACCGCCTGATTCGCCCTCGTGCTGAATACACAGGTCCAGTGAACCAGAAATATATTCCAGTTAGCGAGCGCTAATTGACAAGCAATTGCGCAATCGCCGATGCGGGCAGTTCGGTGCCTCCCCAGATAGGGGGAGTGCCGCAACTCCCGTCACTTTTTGTGTGCGTGATTGATCACAATCATTTTTACGACTAACTTTTATATAAATATTAAGGAGGACATCCACGTGCCACAATTCGAAACTTACGAACTTCCAACTGAAGGTCAAAAAATTACCATTGAAAATGGTGTTCTGCAAGTTCCTAACAACCCAATCATCCCTTACATCGAAGGTGACGGTACAGGTCCAGACATCTGGGCAGCTTCCCAACGCGTATTGGATGCGGCAGTAGAGAAAGCTTACAAAGGCGAGAAAAAAATCGCTTGGTACGAAGTATTTGCCGGTGAAAAAGCGTTCAACAAATTCAACAACTGGTTGCCTAACGATACGTTGACAGCTATGCGCGAGTACATCGTGTCCATCAAAGGACCTCTGACTACGCCTATCGGCGGCGGTATCCGTTCTTTGAACGTTGCGCTGCGTCAAGAGCTTGATCTGTATGTTTGCTCCCGTCCAGTTCGCTACTTCAACGGCGTTCCATCTCCAGTTAAGCGCCCTGAGCTTGTTGACATGGTTATTTTCCGTGAAAATACAGAAGATATCTATGCAGGTATCGAGTGGGAAGCTGGTTCCGAAGCTGTTAAAAAAGTAATCCAATTCCTTCAAGATGAAATGGGCGTTAAGAAAATCCGTTTCCCTGAAACTTCCGGTATCGGCGTGAAGCCAGTATCCTCCGAAGGTTCCGAGCGTTTGATCCGCGCAGCTATCGAGTATGCGATCAAACACGGCCGTAAGAGCGTAACACTGGTACATAAAGGCAACATCATGAAGTTCACAGAGGGCGCGTTCAAGAACTGGGGTTACGAACTGGCTGAGCGCGAATTCGGCGACAAAACATTCACATGGGCACAATATGATCGCATCAAAGCTGAGCAAGGTGTTGAAGCTGCGAACCAAGCACAAAAAGACGCTGAAGCTGCTGGCAAAATCATCGTTAAAGACGCAATCGCGGATATCGCTTTGCAACAAGTATTGACACGTCCTACTGACTTTGACGTTATCGCAACATTGAACCTGAACGGTGACTACCTGTCCGATGCTTTGGCTGCACAAGTTGGCGGTATCGGTATCGCTCCAGGCGCAAACATCAACTACTTGACAGGCCACGCGATCTTCGAAGCAACTCACGGAACAGCGCCTAAATACGCAGGTCTTGACGTTGTAAACCCAGGTTCCGTTATCCTGTCCGGCGTTATGCTTCTTGAGCACCTGGGCTGGTTGGAAGCTGCTGAACTGATCTACAAAGGTATGGAAGCATCCATCAACAACAAAACTGTGACTTACGACTTTGCTCGTTTGATGGAAGGCGCGAAAGAAATCAAGTGCTCCGAGTTTGCTAACGAAATCATCAAAAACATGGGCTAATCCTTTCAACAGAAGACGTGTTATCCGCATAAATCCAATTTAGGGAGGCACATTCACATGGCAATCCGTCGCAACAAAATTACGGTTGTAGGCGCAGGCTTCACTGGCGCAACTACGGCTTTGATGCTTGCACAGAAAGAGCTGGGCGATATTGTTTTGCTTGATATTCCGCAATTGGAGAACCCGACCAAAGGGAAGGCGCTCGACATGCTCGAAGCAGGTCCTGTACAGGGCTTTGACGCCCAGATCACAGGCACTTCCAGCTATGAAGATGCCAAAGATTCCGACATCGTCATCATCACCGCAGGGATTGCCCGCAAGCCGGGTATGAGCCGCGATGATCTCGTGAATACGAATGCAGGGATCGTGAAATCTGTTTGTGAGAATGTCAAACAAGTCGCACCCGACTCCATCGTCATCATTTTGAGCAACCCGGTGGACGCAATGACGTATGTGGCTTACCAAGCGCTCGGTTTTCCTAAAAACCGTGTAATTGGTCAATCCGGTGTACTGGATACAGCCCGCTACCTAACCTTCATCTCGCAAGAATTGAAAGTTTCCGTAGAGGATGTGCAAGGTGTAGTGATCGGCGGTCACGGCGACGACATGGTTCCGCTTGTGCGTTACACTTACGCAGGCGGCGTGCCTATCGAGAAGCTGATTTCGGCTGACCGCATCGAAGCAATTGTGCAGCGTACCCGTACCGGAGGCGGAGAGATTGTGAATTTGCTGGGTAATGGCAGTGCGTATTACGCGCCTGCTGCATCCCTTGTGCAGATGACAGAAGCGATTCTGAAAGATAAAAAGCGGATTATCCCAACTATTGCATTGCTTCAAGGCGAGTACGGTTACGATAACCTGTTCATGGGCGTTCTGACTGTCCTTGGTGGGAACGGCATTGAGAAAATTATGGATATCGAGCTGACCGCTGAAGAGAAAGCTGCTTTGGACAAAACAGCGAACTCTGTGCGCAACGTGATTAAAGTTGTCACAGGTTAAATAAAGCCAAGCGCTCCTGTTAATAAACAGGGGCGCTTTTTTTGTTAGAGGCCGCAGCGATGTGTGATTTGTTTCTTTTGTAAATTTTCTTCCAGATGCTATTCCACCTTGGGCATCGTGTACCTGCCGACAACGAGCACGAAGTGGTCCAGCGCGGTGGATCAAGGCGTCTACAATGGAGGCGGCGTTGCCGAGGGTGCATATGTGGCCGTAGCCAAAGTAAGCGCAGGTAAAGCGGCTTTTATCGGCGATTCTTCCGCCGTTGAAGATGCGACACCGAAGTATAAGAAAGAAGAGGACGGCGGCACCAAAACGACGTATGCCGGCTACCAGGAGCAGAATGATGCCAAGCTGCTGGTGAATACGGTTAACTGGTTGGCAACAAAAGAAACTACACCAGCCTTACCCAAGTCGCAGGCCTTACTTTGGATAAAGCGACAACGCTGTATTCGTGGGAGCAGCCGGCGAACTCGACAGAACCGCAAGCCGAACCATGGGCTACGCCTGCTGCAGGTTATAAGTGGTGGGATCGCTCGACGTACAAGGCGGGTTCCTTTGGATACTCATCATCCACAAGCAATACGACCGACCCTGTCGCCTTTGTACATCAAGCACAATTGCCGAATCAAACCGTGTTCCAGGTGAAAGTTGTCCTTAACGGATTGACGCCGAATTCTACAGTTAGCAATTATAACCTCGGTATTTATAACGGTTTAGGCACGCAAGTGGCCAAGGTGCAAAATAGTGATGGCACATGGCCATCCGCTTACGGCTACAGCGCCAACTTCTCCTTGACGGCAAATGCCAGCGGCCATGCAAAGAAAGTCTTGAATATGCAAATCAATTCAAGCATCTCCGGCGCCGCGAATATGCGCCTCAGACAGAGCACAACAGCTAAATTAACGGAAGTCGTCACGATTGCCGATGTGCTGGCGCAGCCGCTGCCGTAATCCGCATTTCCTAGCGCTCGCCTGTCAGGCGGGGGCTAGTTTTTGTTTTGTTCACAAATCATGTGAAGATATTGCGAACAGGTGACGTTAGTGGGATCGCTTTCTTGTCCCGCGATGGTGAATTCGGTATACTGGAGGAAGTGATTTTATTTACTATGTCGGAGGGGTTCCATGTACAGCGTAATGATTTTCTTACATGTGGTAAGTGCCTTATTGTTAGGCGCCTATGTCGTATTTCCATTTCTCGCTAGTCGTGCTTCCACGCTTTCCGGTGCTGCTCTAGAGAGCTTTGTCGGTTTGCTCCGCTCCTTTAACCGGGTTGGTCAATTCGCTTTGATCGTCGCTTTCCTGACAGGCGGCGCAATGATCAGCCAAATCGAGCCTCGTCCGTCGGTGGCTTGGATGGTGCTGGCGATTGTTCTGCTGCTGATCATCGGTGCGATGACAGGCATGATGGGCGCTAGAATGAAGAAGCTGATCGAGGCTGGTAAAGCGGGCGGCAGCACAGCGGCAGACGCAGCGAAGGTCAAAACGTTCAGCTGGATTGCAGCGATTGCGACGATCGTAGCCGTGCTGATTATGACAAATCCGCAGTTGTTGGCGTAATGAATAAGGGCTGGGCTTGAAGGACATTGGATCCTTCAGGCTCAGCCCTTTTACCATGATTGAGCATCCAGGCCGCAAACGCCGCCAACGCCAGATCAATTCAACGTGATTTCATCCAACGTTTTTTCAAAGGATGCGCTCATATGCTCAAGGAAGTAGTCGACTTCCGGCATATTCATCTTTTGCAGGCTCTCCAGAATTTGCTGCTTGGCAACGATAAATTCGCGGTTGCCGGTGGACAACTCGGTCAAGCACTTGATGTACGCTTCAAGCAAGTCGGCTGCTTTCACCCAGCGGTAAAGCTCCGGATCGTGATGTTTAATGAGATCCCGGTACACGTGGCTGATGGCTGCCGGAATCGTGTCGAGCAGCTTCTCCACGGCAACATCTTCAATTTCGCGAAAATTGCGCAAAATGGATTCGTTATTATGCTTTACCGGCTGCGGGATATCTCCCGTCAGCACTTCGGAAGCATCGTGGAACAAAGCCATCGAAACCACGCGGTCTGTCGGCACATTGCGGCCGTACACTTCATTGGCTATGGTGCACAGCATGTGGGCAATCGCAGAGACATAAAAGGAATGCTCAGCCACCGTATCCCGGCGCATGTTCCACATAAGACTCCAACGATCGATATATTTCAATCGGTATAAATAAGCAAAAAAGTGATGATTCATCGTAGCACTCAGACTCCTTTTATGATTTTACGCTCGGCGTCTCCCGCTCGGCCACCTTGCTGGTGGCGGGGCTGTAGACGAGCGGCAGCCCAATCAGCGCTTGCAGGTCGTCAAGCGCAATCGTGATCCGCCCGTGCTCGCGCAGCACGGGCTCGCGCAAAGCCACGCGCGTCCCATCTAAGCGCGTGGCACTCCCGGCATTCACCTCCAGGGTGAATGCCTGTCCCCGCAGGCGGAGCTGCAGCGCCCCGCCTGTTTGCACTGCGCTGCCGCCAAGCTGCTCGGCGGCGGCAGCGGCATCTACGCGCAGCGCGGCGTTGCCCGGCTGCGCGACGATGCGGCGCTGGATCGAGCGGTGCAGCAGCTCCGGCGTAATGCCGGGGCTGCCCGCGTTGATCCGCGGGATGAGCAGGCGATCGCGGCTGCGCGTCGCCATGTCGGGCTGGATCGTGAAGGCGTAGCGGATGCCAGCCTGCTGAACGAGCTGGACAGCCTCCGGCGAGGAGATGCCGTAAGGATACGCCATCGTATCCAGCGGCCTGTCGGTGAGGCCCTTCAGCTTGCCGACACACGCATTCGCATCGCTGGATATGCGCTGCTGATAGGCGACGTCAGTTAACGGTTGGCCGCTGTCATCGAATTTGCCGACAAGCGCAGCCTCGCCGTTCGGCAGCTTGTGGTGCAGATTATCGGTGTGACAGCCGACATCGATGAAATTGGTATCATGCGTCATCTCGCTGATCTGCTCCTTCGACATGGAAGGAATGTAAGAGGCCAGCGGATCGGCCAAGTCCGTCGTAATGACGAAGTTAACGGCGGGGATGCGCAAGCTTTTTAAGATCGGGTAGGCGGATGTAAAGAAGCTTTGATATCCGTCATCGAACGTGACGAGAACCGCATTGGAAGGAACCGTAGCTCCGTCCATGAATTGTTTGAACTCATTTAATGAAATAAAATGATAGCCTTTGTCCAGCAAAGACTGCAATTGATTCTGGAAAAGCTCGCTCGTGATCGTGCTGGAACTCGTGTCGGTGTCATGGATATGATGGTACATGAGCACGGCCACCTGATCCTGATAATAAACTTGACTGCTGGACCTTCCCGCCTGCAGCGGCGTCAGCAGCACACTCATGCCGATGATGCCGAGCAGCACGGTGATGGCGATTCTTTTATACATGTCAGGGAATCTCCTTGTTTTCCTCACAACTCTATCGAACAGACTATGTAAGGTATGATATAATAGATGACGGTTGTTTAAAATGATTATTAATAATTTTCCTACATTTTCCTTCAAATGAGAGAGGAGCCAGACATCATTATGCAACATTTTTATCAAAGCGTGTATGATTTAATCGTTGAAACGTCCACGAACCTCCCTGGCGACGTGCGCCGTGCGGTACAAGCGGCTCAAGAGCGTGAGGATGCAGGTACGCGTTCCGCGTTGTCCCTATCCCGCATTGCCGATAACATTCATATGGCGGAGTGCAATGTATCCCCGATTTGCCAGGATACCGGCATGCCAACGTTTATTATACACTGTCCGGTTGGAGCAAACCAAATCATCATGAAGAAGCAAATTCTTGAAGCGGTCGCGAATGCAACCAAAGCAAGTAAGCTTCGCACGAACTCTGTGGATTCGCTTACGGGCGCGAACAGCGGTGACAACCTTGGACCAGGGACGCCGGTCATTCACTTCGAGCAGTGGGAACGTGAAGAGATCGAAGTGAAGCTGATCCTCAAAGGCGGCGGCTGTGAGAATAAGAACATTCAATACAGCTTGCCGATGGAAATAGAAGGTTTGGGCAAAGCAGGCCGCGATCTGGACGGCATCCGCAAATGCATCATGCATGCGGTGTATCAAGCGCAAGGCCAAGGCTGCAGCGCCGGCTTCATCGGCGTGGGCATCGGCGGCGACCGGACGAGCGGTTATGAGCTGGCGAAGCATCAATTATTCCGCCACGTTGACGATGTGAACCCGCATCCTGAATTGCGCCAATTGGAAGAATATGTTATGGAATATGCGAATACACTCGGCATCGGTACCATGGGCTTCGGCGGTCAAGTTTCGCTGCTCGGCTGTAAAGTTGGCGTGATGAACCGTTTGCCGGCTAGCTTCTTTGTTTCCGTTGCTTACAACTGCTGGGCATTCCGCCGCCAAGGCGTTCTGTTGAACGCCGAAACTGGTGAAATCAACGGCTGGTCGTACCCGCGCGGTACTGAAGTTTCCTTCGAAGCCGCTTATGAAGCGGGCCAGCAAGCGGCGAAGAACGTCAGTGAAGAGCGTCGTGAGATCGTGTTGACGACACCAATCTCGGAAGAGCAAATCCGCCAGTTGAAAGTCGGTGATGTGGTCGTCATCAATGGTACGATGCATACAGGACGTGACGCGCTGCACAAATATTTGATGGATCATGACGCTCCGGTCGATTTGAACGGCGCAGCGATTTACCACTGCGGTCCGGTCATGAGCAAAGACGAAGCCGGCGAATGGCATGTGAAGGCGGCAGGGCCGACGACAAGTATTCGCGAGGAGCCTTATCAAGGCGATATCATTAAAAAGTTCGGCATCCGCGCAGTCATCGGCAAAGGCGGCATGGGTCCGAAAACGCTCGCTGCGCTGAAAGAGCACGGTGGCGTTTACCTGAACGCGATCGGTGGTGCTGCACAGTACTACGCGCAATGCTTCAAAAAAGTCGAAGGCGTGGACTACATGGAGTTCGGTATTCCGGAAGCGATGTGGCATTTGGAGACGGAAGGTTTCGCTGCAATTGTCACTATGGATTCCCACGGCAACAGCTTGCATGCCGATGTAGAGAAGAATTCGATGGAGAAATTGACAGCTTTGAAAGAGCCAGTGTTTAAATAAGCGTTCTTTACAAAAAAAATACTGGATTGTGCGTAAAAGAAAGGGTTACTATGTAATGTAGCCCTTTTTCTTTTTTCATCCTTGGCAATGATTGCCTATCATCGGAGGATAGACGCATGACGAAGTTCCGCGCGAAATTAACACTGATTTTGATTTTGTTAATCGGTTGCTCCATGCTGATTGTCGGTTTATTTATGGCAAAGGTGCTGGAGGACTCCCACATTCAAGCTTTAGAAGACAATATGGAACGTGAGCTCAAAGTGATCCTGGCGACAGGCGATTGGACGCGCAATGGCTCGGATAGCGAACTGATGTCTTATTACACCGAGCAAGCCAAACGCATCAAAGCATCGACGGATTCAAGATTGACTTATGTGCGCGCGGATGGACGCGTACTCGGGGATTCCGATCAAAGCCCGGAGCAGATGGATAATCACTTGACCCGTCCGGAGATTGTAACCGCTGCAGCCAATGGGGTTGGCTATACAACCCGTTATAGCGACACGCTGAAGGAGAACATGCTCTATGCCGCCATACCGGTGAAGAAAGGCGAGCAAATCACAGGCTATATCCGCCTGGCGATGAGTTTAGAGCAAGTGGACCGATCGATTCTCCACTTGTGGTATTTTCTGATTTCGGGGCTCGCGATTTTGTTCGTGATTGCCGGTATTGTCAGCTACAGGATCGCCAAGGGCATTACACGGCCTATTGAGAAGATGACCCGGGTTGCCAAGCAAATCACGAATATGAACTATGAATCACGCGTGCCCGCTTACTCCAATGACGAGGTTGGGCAGCTGGGCCAAGCGATCAACCGGATGTCGGAAAGCTTGCAGCAGCAGATGGCGCGCATTCAAGAGAACGAACGCCGCTTGCAAGGCGTTATGGAGAACATGATCAGCGGAATTATGATGATCGACCGCGAGGAGCGGATTGTGCTGCTGAATCCGGCAGGGGAAGATATTCTCGGCTTTTCGGCGCAGGAGCTGCTCGGGAAGAAATATAATGAAGCCAAACAGCAGTATGAATTCACAAAGCTCATTCAGGAATGTATCGAAACGCGGGAGCCGATCAGCGACGAGATGATTTTCTATTATCCGGCGGAAATGATCCTGGAGATCAACCTGATTCCGATTGCCCATGAAGATGAAGAATGGTCCGGGGTTCTCGTGGTTCTTCACGATACGACGGCAGTTCGCAGGCTCGAGCGCATGCGCAGCGAGTTTGTAGCTAATGTGTCGCATGAGCTGAAAACGCCGATTGCCGCGGTCAAGGGATTTGCCGAGACGTTGCTCGCTGGGGCTTTGAATGACAAGGATACAGCGGTATCGTTCCTGCAAATCATTTTTGATGAGAGCGAGCGTTTGAACCGGTTGATCGGCGACATTCTGGAGCTGTCCAAAATTGAGTCGAAGCGGATTCCGATGCATTTTTCACCGATCTATATGCCGGAGTTTTTGGAGAAGACCGTAAGCGTCCTCCGCAAAGAGGCGGAGAAGAAACATATCGAGCTGAGCTTGTATGTGGATGAAGATATTTATATTGAAGCGGATGAAGACAGGCTGCGCCAAATCCTGATTAACCTGCTGTCCAACGGGATCAATTACACCCAAGACGGCGGCAAGGTGAAAGTTCGCGTAGAGCCGCTGGAAATGAATGGGGACGGCGACTACGAGCGTCTGCGGATTATCGTGTCAGATACGGGCATCGGCATTCCGAAGAAAGACCTGCCGCGTATTTTCGAACGGTTCTATCGCGTGGACAAAGCGCGCTCCCGCAGTTCAGGCGGCACGGGCTTGGGCTTGTCGATCGTGAAACATTTGGTGGAGCTGCACAAAGGCACCATTCGTGTCGACAGTGAAGTCGGCGTAGGCACTAAATTTACGATTGAACTGCCGGTCATCCACTAATTGACACCACATTTTCAGAGATTTTTACATTCTCTTTACAATGCTGTGGTACAATGAAAATATGCAAAGTTAATAAACTGTAAATCGAGGGATACCATGGCACAAAAAATACTCGTCATTGAAGATGAACCGACACTAGCGCGGCTGCTTTCTTATAACCTGTCACAAGAAGGTTATGATACGAAGGTGGTTGATCATGGCGGTGATGGACTTCAAGAGGCTTTGCAGCAGACTTACGATTTAATCATCCTGGATATTATGCTGCCTGGACTGAACGGCTTTGAGGTATTAGCCAAGCTAAGGCAAAAGGGGAACAGCACGCCGGTGATCATTTTGACGGCACGCAATGCTGAGGATGAAGTGGTTCAAGGTTTGAAGCACGGTGCTGACGATTATATTACGAAGCCATTTGGCGTAGCCGAGCTGCTCGCGAGGGTGTCTGCCGTTCTGCGCAGAACGCAGTCGGAAGATACTTCAGCGGATAAACATAAATCGAATGAAAAGCTGATTCAAGCCGGAGAATTGATGATTTATCCGGAGAAATATGAAGTGGTGCTGAACGGGGAGTCGATTCCGCTCAGACCGAAGGAATTTGAAGTGCTGCTGTACTTGGTTCAGCGTCCGGGTGTTGTCGTCACGCGGGACGATCTGATGAATATCGTCTGGGGCTTTGACTATATCGGTGGACAGCGGACGGTTGACGTGCACGTCAGCTCGCTGCGCAAGAAGCTGGAGATGAACCAACAGTCCGTGAAGATCGATTCCATTCGCGGCGTCGGTTACAAGCTGGTGGCAAATATCGTGAAAAAATAATGAGCCTTGGGTTTGCTGCGCAGACAGTGACCCAGGCTCATTTTTGCGCGCAGACGACATACACCAGCTCGTGGAGCGGCTGGGAGCGGACCACGGAAGCATGCGCCGTCAGCCATGCCATCAAGTCGCTGTGCACCGGGTACAGCTCGACTTGATCGTGCATCATCGGCAGCTCTTGCGCGCCGGAGCGGGTCAGCGAAGCGATGAACGTATGCGCTTCGTCAGGGGTGCGCAGCATGTAATCGGCTAGGCACAAGGTGCCGTCCGGCTTTAGGACGCGCAGCATCTCGCTCCAGGCCAGCTCGCGCTGGGCCGCTGTCAGATGATGCAGAGCGAACGAGCTGACGACGAGGTCAAACTGGCCGTCCATGTAGGGGATAGCCAGGACGTTGCCCAGCTTCAGCTCGACTTCGGGATGCTTGCCGGCGCACGCTTTCAGCATCTGCCTGGACTGATCGATGGCCGCCATCGATGCGCCCAAGCGCTGCAGCATGCCTGCCAGATTGCCCGTGCCCGTGCCGACATCGAGGCCTCGGCAGCCGGGTGCAGGCGTGGCGAGTTCCGCTATGCGCTGCAGCGCGGCCTCGTAAGTCGCTTGCGGGGAAGCGTCCGCCGCCAGCTGCTTATCGAACTTCGATGCTCTGGCATCGAAGTTCCAATGATCGCGCCAGCTCCCGCGCAGGTCGCGCATCGCTTTGTTCTGCTGCGCCAGCTCGTACAGCTGCTCAGTAGGGACCTGCTGATTCAGCCCGGCGGCTTGAATCATGCGGTCCATCGTCCCGATCATCATCTTCATCTCGCTGAGTTGCTGGAACAGCATCGCCCGCTGCAGCTGCAGCGCGTCGATGAAGGCATCCTGGCTGTCGCCGTCCGCTTCGGCCAGGGTCCGGCCGATATCCGCTAGCGTCATGCCGACTTCGCGCAGCGATACGATCGTCTGCAGGCGCCAGGCGTCCTGCTCGGTATAGCGCCGGTAGCCGTTGTCCTTCATTTTGGCCGGGGACAACAGCCCCTTCTGTTCATAGAAGCGGATGGCCCGCTCGGTAATGCCAAGCTTGCGTGAAATCTCATGGATGAGCAAAGTAATTCCTCCAGAATGGCAAAATCGCATACATTTTTCGCCATATCAGAAATGTTCTTTTTGCTGTATTTTGCTATACTTTAATTGTAATAGTAGTATGGACAGGTGAAAAGGATAAGTTATCGACAAGCCCTAAATCTTAGGAGGAATGATGATGTCCAAAACGTATCGCATTGCGATCATCGGTTGCGGTGGAATCGCGAACGGCAAACACATGCCGAGCTTGAAGAAATTAAAGAATGTTGAAATGGTCGCTTTCTGTGATATCATTTCCGAAAAAGCGCATGAAGCGGCGGCTAAATATGGAACAAGCGAAGCTAAAGTATACGAAGACTATCGCGAGGTTTTGAAAGATAGCACGATTGATATCGTACATGTATGTACGCCGAATGATTCCCACGCCGAGATTGCAATTGCTGCGCTGGAAGCGGACAAGCACGTAATGTGTGAGAAGCCGATGGCGAAGACAGCTGCTGACGCTCGCCGCATGGTGGAAGCTGCGAAGCGTACAGGCAAGAAATTGACGATCGGCTACAACAACCGTTTCCGTCCAGACAGCCAACATCTGCATAACCTGTGCGAAGACGGCGAACTGGGTGAAGTTTACTTTGCTAAAGCGCATGCGATTCGTCGCCGTGCGGTTCCGACTTGGGGCGTATTCCTCGATGAAGAGAAGCAAGGCGGTGGCCCGCTGATCGATATCGGTACGCATGCGCTTGACTTGACGCTGTGGATGATGAACAACTACGAGCCAAAAGTCGTTCTGGGTACATCCTACCACAAGCTGTCCCAACGCGAAAACGCAGCAAATGCTTGGGGCCCTTGGGATCCGTCCAAGTTCACAGTGGAAGATTCCGCATTTGGTATGATTACGATGAAGAATGGCGCAACTATTATTCTCGAATCCAGCTGGGCGCTGAACTCCCTTGAAGTGGACGAAGCGAAATGTACGCTTTGCGGTACAGAAGGCGGAGCTGACATGAAAGGCGGACTGCGCATTAACGGTGAGAAACATAGCCGTTTGTTCCAAACGGATGTGGATCTGAAAGCCGGCGGCGTAGCGTTCTATTCCGGCGATACGGAAAGCGCGCCTGATCTGGAAATGCGCATGTGGATCCAAGCGATCGAGAATGACACGGATCCAGTAGTTACACCTGAGCAAGCTTGCGTCGTTTCCGAGATTCTTGAAGCGATTTATGAATCGGCGAAAACAGGCAAAGCGGTTTATTTCGACTAATAATCGACGAATACAAAATCCTCTTCTTCCGATGATGGGCATCGGTGGGAGAGGATTTTTTTATAATTGCGGCATTGACGAGAAACGCTATTTTAAGTAAGATTAGCTCGATTCCTATATGACATCATGTCAATTACAAGGAGGCACCTATGTTCACTGAACCGTATCACTATACCCGGGCGTTTGCGGAACAATTGGATGGGCAGGACGAATTAGCCCGTTTTCGGGATGAATTTTATTTGAATCCAGACTCGATTTATATGGATGGCAACTCGCTGGGGCTGTTGTCCAAACGTGCGGAGCAATCGCTGCTGCGCGTCGTTGATGCTTGGAAAACGAGAGGCATTGACGGGTGGACGCAAGGCGAGCATCCTTGGTTCTATATGGCCGAACAATTGGCAGCCCTAAGCGCGCCGCTCGTTGGAGCTGCCGCTGACGAAGTGATTGTGACGGGTTCCACGACGACGAACCTGCATCAGCTGGTCGCTACGTTTTATAAGCCGGAAGGGTCGCGCACCAAAATTGTTGCGGATGCTTTGAACTTCCCTTCCGATATCTATGCGCTGCAAAGCCAGCTGCGTCTGCATGGACTCGATCCGGCGGAGCATCTAATCCAGGTGCAGAGCCGTGACGGGCGCCTGATTGAGGAAGCGGATATCATTGCGGCCATGACGGAGGAAGTGGCGTTAGTGATCTTGCCGACCGTGCTGTACCGCAGCGGGCAGCTGCTCGATATGGAACGGTTAACGGCTGAGGCTCACGCCAGAGGTATTCTCATAGGCTTCGACGGCTGCCACTCGGTTGGCGCGGTTCAGCACCATTTTAGTCAGTGGGGCGTAGACTTCGCGTATTGGTGCAATTATAAATATTTGAACAGCGGTCCGGGCGGCGTTGGCGGGCTTTATGTCAATCGTAAGCATTTTGGCCGTATGCCTGGCCTCGCGGGATGGTTTGGCTCGAGCAAAGATAAGCAATTCGATATGGAGCATCGATTTGTTCCGGCGGCGGACGCGGGTGCTTATCAGATCGGCACGCCGCATATCATCAGCATGGCGCCGCTCATTGGCTCGCTGGAAATGTTCGCCGAGGCGGATCTTACAAGGCTGCGCCAAAAGTCGCTGAAGATTACCTCTTATATGATGGGCCTCATCGAGCAAGAATTAAGCGGTATGGGCTTCACGATCGGAAATCCGCGAGACGATCAGCGCCGAGGCGGACATGTCAGCTTAGAGCATGCTGAAGCAGCCCGCATCTGCAAAGCGCTCAAAGAGAACGGCGTCGTTCCGGATTTTCGCGCGCCGAACATTATTCGCCTTGCGCCGATTGCACTTTACTCCACCTACGGGGATGTATGGGATACGGTGCAGCGCTTGAAGACGATTATGACCGATAAGCTTTACGAGAAGTTTGAAAATACGCGCGATGTTGTCGCTTAAGTGAGGGTGTTAAAGCATGACGTTGATCGATATTTCCCGCCCGCTGCGCAGTGGGGTTCCTACATGGCCTGGGGATACGCCTTTTCACTACGAGGTCGTCTGGAGCAAGGAGCAGAGCGGGTCTGTCAATGTAGGCAAGCTGACGATGAGCATTCATACGGGGACCCATGTGGATGCTCCGTTTCATTTTGACAATGAGGGCCGTAAAATGATCGATTTAAGCCCTGAGCTGTACGTGGGACTGGCGCGCGTCATCGATGTATCGGGGAAGGCCAGCATCGGAGCCAAAGACTTGGCGGCGCTTCCGCTTGCAGGTGTCACTCGTCTGCTGCTGCGCACGGCTTCGTGGACGAATCCGGATGAATTTCCGGCGGAAATTACATATCTGGAGGAGGATCTGGGCCCTTTTTTGGCAGAAAAAGGGATTCGCTTGATCGGCGTCGACGTGCCTTCGGTCGATCCACTGGACAGCAAAGTGCTGTCAGCCCATCACAGTCTGCATGCGCATGACATTCATATACTGGAAGGGATTGACCTCGAGCGCGTCGCACCTGGCGATTATGAATTAATGGCGCTGCCGCTACCGCTCGTCGACAGCGACGGGAGCCCTGTCCGCGCCGTACTCCGGCCTTTGTCCGCAACGGACTGATTATGTAAACAAGGAGATAACCTCATGACCCATTCAGAGAAGCACGAATCATCCCGGCCGCAAGCAGGGGATTCTTCGATCCATCAAGATTTTTCCAAAGAGATGTCCTATGGTGATTACTTGCAATTGGATAAAATTTTGAACAGCCAGACCCGGCTATCCGGTCATCACGATGAAATGCTGTTTATCATTATCCATCAAGCGAGCGAGCTGTGGATGAAGCTGATTCTGCATGAGCTGGAGGCGGCGCGCAGCGTTATTCTGCAGAATCAGCTCGATGCGGCGTTCAAGATGCTGGCCCGCGTCTCCAAAATCCAACAGCAGCTGATCCAGTCCTGGGATGTGCTGTCGACGCTGACACCCGCGGAATACATGGAGTTCCGCAGCAGTTTGGGGCGCTCCTCGGGCTTCCAGTCGTATCAGAACCGGCTGATCGAGTTCATGCTTGGCAATAAGCAGACTAAAGTGCTGGCCGTCTATGAGCACGAGCCAGAGCTGTTTGCGCAGCTGAACGAGGCGCTGCATGCGCCAAGTCTTTATGATGCTTCGATCCAGGCCTTGTCCATGCGCGGCATCGAAGTTGATCCGGCGTGCCTGCAGCGCGACTGGTCGCAGGAGTATCAGGAAAACGACAGCGTGAGAGCGGCGTGGCTGACGGTGTATCAAGATGTGGAGCGCTATTGGGATCTGTACGAGCTGGCGGAAAAGCTGGTGGACATCGACAGCCGTCAACAACAGTGGCGATTCAACCATATGACGACCGTAGAGCGGGTGATCGGTTTCAAAACCGGAACCGGCGGCTCTTCCGGCGTGGACTATTTGAAACGCGTCGTGGCGCAGCGTTATTTCCCGGAGTTGTGGAGCTTGCGCACTGTATTGTAATAAAACAAAGCCCTGTGCGAATAATGAGCGCAGGGCTTTGTTTGTATGCGATTTAAGTTCTGGGCTTCTTGAAATAGATTTTGAGATACTGGAAAAATGCCAGTGTCAAGGTAATGACTGTGATATAGACAGGAAAGGAGTAGAAAAATCTCCATCCTTTGTAGGTGTATACATGGCATAGTACGGCGAGCCCTTCAAATGCCGTGGAAAATATCGCAGATGCTACAACATACAGAACGATGCTCAACCCCCTCAGCTGCTGCCTGTCATAGACGTAGACGCAAAAATACGCAAACGGGGGATACAAGAACCAGGTAAAGAAGTCAAACAGCTCATAGTAAGGGGTATCGTTTACATCGTATAGATCATAAGGCGGCTGCATCCAAACGACATCGACGATTTTCACGATGCTGATGCTGAGCAGGAGAACGAGGATGACGACCGATTTCGGAAATCTTGGCGGCAGCCTGAACATGATGCCATAGCCGAGAGCAAGCGTGATGAGGATGAACCACTCATTGAGATCAAATTTGACAGGAAGCAAAATCAATACTTTCTCACATCCTTCAGGCTCAGACTGCGGAAGAAGCAGTTTAAGATATAGAGAACAAGGAGGATTGCACACCATTCTACATATAAAAAGAGGATATGCCACGATCCCCGTGGAAGGTCGATTAAACGATCAAACAGATAGTCCGTTATCACCAGGCAAGTAATCCCTAGGACGCATGTTGCCAGCCTGTAGCCCCAAGTGCGGGGAATGGAAAGGCGGTCCATAATCCATATGGAAAATATAGGAAAAATAATAAAGCGGATGCAAAAATAGGACCAAATATGAACCGTATTGGGATCATTGGTCAGCCGTTCGGCTCGCGCTGAGATAACTCCGAGGAAATCTCCGTAGATGAGGATAAATACCATCCAATTGAACAGGATTTCGAACAGATGCATGTTTTTTGGTTGCAGGACAAAAAACAGAAGAAGGATCAAGCTAACAGATAGTACGATTGCGATAGCCAACGCGGATCCTCCCTAAATAGGTCTGAAAGTTACTAACTTTTTCTCTGAATGTTAGTGTCACCCTATTTAGAGTCGTATATGTGCGCTAATGTTGAAAAAAGCCCTCTTGGCAGAGGGCCGACGCTTCTATTCAGTTGGCGCGAAATAGCTGGCAAAGCGGCTGGAGAAGCGTTTTGCCATCCAGCTGCAAACCTCCCATAGATCGCTGACAGGCTGCTTGGTAAATGGCAGGGTGTGCAAATATCCGGGTGGTCCGTATTCCGGGGTCATCGTTACAAATGGCCGATGCTCCGCCTGACTTTGCACGAGCACCGCCTCCCAGAACGCTTCGTGCACATAAAGCTCCCGCTCAAATTCCGGCGCGGCTGGATGCGGCACTTGCGGGCCTTGCGGATATCCGACGCGCGCGTGAATATGCAGCGTACGCTGAGCGGCCAGCTGCAGCGCTTCGGCGTGGTCATCCAGGTACGATTCGCAGACGCACAGCCAGTGGCTAATATCCGCCGTCAGCTTCAGCTCGGGGAATTCCCGCAGCAGCGCGGCCGTTGTCCACGGCGTAAAAAGCGGACGGCCGCGATGGGTCTCGTGCCCGATCGGGACGCCAAGCGAGGCTTCAACATTCAGGGCGGCATCGTAAAACTGCCTGAGCTGGTCGCGGTCGAAGCTGTCTTTGCCCCCGTGCGCATCTACCAGAATGGCGCCATAATGGGTGGCGTACGCCACTTGCTCCTTAAAGCTATGGATATGATCTTCTGCGCTGTTTCCCTTTGTGATGACTTGCGCAATCAACTCCAGTTTATATTGCGCTAACAGGCGGGACAGCTCCTCCCGATTATCCATATAGCCGATGGCGGCTTCAACACCGGTGTAGCCGGCTTCCGCGATTTGCTGGATTTGCGATTCGAGCGAACCGTTCATCCCCCATAAAGATTTGATTAGCTTAAGCTGCATGGCGCCTCCTTATTTGTGCGTTGCTGAATAAGCAACGGGATTTAAATGGCTGGCAGCGGGCTGGCCTGGCAGGCAGCCGGGCAGCCAAGCGTCCAGATCGCTTTTGCGCGCATTGCTGTCGGGTTCCGCTACTTGGGTACCGTCTGCATAATAAATGATTGTTATCACTTTGCGCATCGTTTCCGTCGGATTGCCTGGCGCGCTGTGCAGTGTCCAACCGGCATGGAATGTGGCGTCACCGGCTGCCATGGCGCCGTGGTTCACTTTCTCGTAGCCTTTGGCATCGATGAATTGCTGCAGCGTGCGGTGCGACTCATCGGAGATCACCGTCTTGCTGATGTAGCCGGCCTCTTGCGATTTGGAGGCGAAGGTCATCGAGCCGACTTCCACAGAAATAGGCACGAGCGGCATCCACATCGTGATCGTATTGGCGGTATCGAGCGGCCAGTAGATTTGATCCTGGTGCCATGGAGTGTGGCCGCCGCCCGGTTCTTTATAAAGCGCTTGGTCATGATAAATGCGCACAGCTTCCACGCCCATCAACTCGGCGGCGATTTTGGCAAAGCGGCGGGCAAGCACGAAGCGGGCGACTTCCTCGCTTTTTTTCCACAGATTCGTAATCTGGATAAAAGCTTTCCCATACGTATCCCTTTCATGGAGCGGCTTGTCTTGTTTATTGAGCTTTTGGACCCATTGGCTCATGATCGGTTCGTAAATGCCAATTTCTTCGGCGGAGGCTACGCCGCGCAGCACAATGTGGCCATTCTCTTGATAGGATTGGATTTCCTGCCCGGTTAAGGCATAATCTTCATGCATAGCTGGCAGTTGGCTTAATTTTATTGGATCGTTCATGACAAGCTCTCCTCTCGGTTCTCTTCTTTCATTATAAAAAAAGGAGGCGCCGCGGCGCTTTGTCACGCTCACTTCGTTGTTTGTCAAAAACGACTGTACTTTGGCTTCACGTTCATGATATGTTCGAGGAAAATGATGTGCAGGAGCCGATGATGATGCAGCAGCGTTTAACGGAAAAAGAGGTTCATCCCCCGATCGTGCCCTTCGTCCGGGATTGTGATTATGCGGTTCGGCACCCGTGGCGATCTCCGGAGCGGAGGCTGCTCGACTATCTCCTCGTTTACGTGCAGGAAGGGGAGTGCCGTTTTATAGTCGATGGTGCTGTCTATCGTTTGCAGCGCGGCGAATTTTGTCTAATTCAACCGGGCAGCTTGGTTGATTTGGAAGGGGTGACCGACACGATAACCCCCTATGCACACTTTGATGTGTTCTATAACGAGGAGCGGGAGCTGAGCTTTCCGACAAGGCCCGGGCAAATTGATCTGGCCGCCTACCGTTCTCTGCTACAGCCGCGGCTGGACGATACTTACGCGATTCAAGTCCCTGTGCGCTTGAAGCTGCGCAATCCGGAAAAGGCGAGAGACCATCTGATCCAGCTGATCGAGCGCTGGCAGGAAGGCACGACAATAGCCAAGTTAAAAGTCCAGCATTTGGCGACGGAGATCATTCTGGCTCTCCTGGAGGAGCATCTGCCCCACGAGCGTGCCGCCAACAGCGCGTCTCCGGCGCTGAATTGGATCACTTCGTATTTTTCGCTTCACTTGAGCGAGCCTCTTTCGGTCCAGGATATGGCGGAGCGCGCCAGCTTGTCCCCTTCCCGGTTCAGCGCTTTGTTTAAGCGCCAATACGGGGTGAGCCCGCACCAGTATCTGCTCGCGATGCGAATACGCCATGCCAAGGAGCTGCTGGAGACGACGGACTACGCGCAGGAGGTCGTGGCGGAGTATTGCGGGTTTGCCGACATCCACCACTTCTCCAAGGCGTTCAAGAAGAACACCGGCACAACGCCGGGATTATGGCGGAAACAGAAAGGCTGATGCCGATGTAGCGGAAGAGCACGGTAAAACAGAAAGGCTGATGCCGATGTAGCGGAAGAGCACGGTAAAACAGAAAGGCTGATGCCGATGTAGCGGAAGAGCACGGTAAAGCAGAAAGGCTGATGTTGATGTAGCGGAAGAGCACGATAAAAGCAGAAATTCTGATGCCGATGTAACCAAGAGCACGGTAAAGCAGAAAAGCTGATGTTGATGTAGCGTATGCTTGCTGCTCGGTGACAGCCTTGTTTGTACTGTGGTGCATGCATGGTATACGTGTTGAGCTGGGGGGACGCTGAATGGCGTCAAGTTTGAGCGCTGCCTGGTTGGAGGTCAAGAATGGCGACGGTGCAGCGGGATATGCAGATTAGCTTTTGCGCCTCGTCGGAAATTTTTATTTCCCAGACCATCGTTTTCCGCCCTTTGTGCAGCGGTGTGGCGACAGCGGTCACGATGCCGTCTATTTTGCTTTTGATGTGGTTGGCGTTGATCTCCAGCCCCACGGCAGCATAGTTGCGGTAATCGATATTGATTTCCGAAGCGATGGAGGCAGCGGTTTCAGCCAACAGGACGGAGGCGCCCCCGTGCAAAATACCTGCAGGCTGATGCGTCTTTGGTCCAACTGGCATTGTCATGACCACGCGGTCCAGCTCCAGCTCCGCGATCTCGATGCCCAGCGCGGCGATGGCGGTGTTCTGCACGCGTTCTTTCATAAAGGTAATGAACGACTCAAGGTTCATACCGTACTTTTGATAAATTTGCTCGGACACAATCATGATGGAAGCCTCCTTCAATATGAGTAAGTTGCAATTTGCGGCTTGTGGCTGCTTGGCGCACAGTGCATCTGGCACGGGGAGCGGAGCCGCGTTGTGGAAGAGCAAAGAGGGCGCATCTGGGGTGTTCTGAAGCGGAATCCTCGCTTTAGAGGAGCGCATTAGAGCCGGTGAAGTTCCGCCGCTGCGGGGCTCTCTAGCTAACTAGAATTATAACATGGATAAGATTACCAGATATCTTTAATTACGACGAACCCCTTTTCAAGCACCACTTTACTAATTTCCGCCTCTCCGAGAAGACAAGCTGACTCTGTTTCCAATCCAATTAAGGCTAGCTCGCCACAAACCCTCTGTTTTCAACCCAATTAAGCTAACTCCAAATCCCCCTCAGGTTTTCATCCAACCAAGCTAGCTCCTTGCATACCCTCGCTATCCCATCCAACCAAGCTAACTCCCTACAAACCCTCAATGACCAATCAAATGTTCACACGTGAAGGACCATGGATGTCTTTGCGTCTCCTATCAGTATACGTACGCTGAATACTGAAAAATGACTTGGCAGCACGGCCTATGGAGCATCGAGCTCATTTACGCTTCATGCACAATTATCAGTCTAGCCAGGCTTTGGTACACATAAATTTTAAAGAAGGCTGGTCTGTAAACGAACCGTGTCATATCACAAAGGAATGAGGGATATACATGAGCAAGCTGCAATCACCAGGGTTGCGTCTGAAGGAGGCGCTGCAAGCGGAGAAACCGCTGCAAATCGTCGGCGCGATCAACGCCTATACGGCCGTGATGGCCGAGCGCACAGGGTATCGGGCGCTTTATATATCGGGAGCGGGCGTAGCCAATGCGTCATTTGGCTTGCCCGATCTCGGCATCACGACGCTGAACGACGTGCTGGAGGATGTGCGCCGGATCACTTCGGCGACGGAGCTGCCAGTACTTGTCGATGCGGACACCGGCTTCGGCAGCGCGTTCAATATCGCCCGCACGATTCGCAGCATGACGGCCGCCGGCGCAGCCGGAGTACACATCGAGGATCAGGTGACGGCCAAGCGCTGCGGACATCGCCCGAATAAGGCGATCGTGAGCCAGGCGGAGATGGTCTTTCGGATCAAGGCGGCCGTCGACGCCAAGACGGACCCGAACTTCATCGTGATGGCGCGCACCGACGCTTTGGCTGTTGAAGGAGAGGCATCGGCAATTGAACGGGCATGTGCTTGCGTGGAAGCGGGGGCGGATATGATTTTTGCGGAGGCAGTCCTTGAGTTGGAGCAGTACCGCAAGTTTGCGGATGCGGTCAAGGTGCCGGTATTGGCGAATATAACGGAATTCGGCAAAACACCGCTGTTCACGAAGGAAGAGCTCGGCGAAGCCGGGGTCAGCATGGTGCTTTACCCGCTTTCAGCGTTCCGAGCCATGAATGCGGCAGCTTTGCAGGTGTACCGGACGATCAGAAACGAAGGGACACAGGCGAATGCGGTCGCTGCCATGCAAACCCGAATGGAGCTTTACGACTTCTTACAGTACTTCGATTACGAGAAGAAACTGGACGAACTTTTCGACATGGAGAAGGAGGAAGGCAAATGACAACGGTGAAGAAGACAGGTGGCTTAGCAGGAGTAAGCGCAGGGCAGACCGCCATCGCCACAGTAGGCAAAGAGGGCAAAGGGCTCAATTACCGAGGGTACGCCATCAGTGATTTAGCCGAGTATGCGACCTTTGAAGAGACGGCGTACTTGCTGCTTTACGGGAAGCTTCCGAATCCGACCGAACTGAGCGCTTACCGGTCCAAGCTCGCCAAACTCCGCGGATTACCGCAAGCCGTACAGCAAGTGCTGGAGCTGGTGCCGGGCAGCGCCCATCCGATGGATGTGCTGCGCACCGGCTGCTCGATGCTCGGCACGCTGGAGCCGGAAGAAGCGACAAAGCAGTCGGATATCGCCGACCGCCTGATGGCATCTTTCGGGTCGATGCTGCTGTACTGGTATCACTACCACCAGGACGGCTCCCGCATCGAGACAGAAACCGATGATGCCAGCATCGCTGGTCATTTCTTGCATTTGCTGCACGGCAAGAAGCCGAGTGAATTGCATGAACGCTGCATGGACGTATCGCTCATTTTGTACGCCGAGCATGAGTTCAATGCTTCGACCTTCGCGTCCCGAGTCACGGCAGCGACGCTGTCGGACTTTTATTCCGCCATCACTTCCGGGATCGGCACGCTGCGCGGACCGCTGCATGGCGGAGCGAACGAAGCGGCGATGGAGCTGATCGAGCAGTTCGACTCGCCGGAGGAAGCCGAGACCGGACTGCGGGCCATGCTCGCGCAAAAGAAGCTGATCATGGGCTTCGGCCATCGGGTCTACTCCACTTCCGATCCGCGCTCCGATGTGATCAAAGTCTGGTCCAAGCGGCTTTCCGAAGAAGCCGGCACCTTGAAGCTGTTTAACGTTTCGGAGCGCATCGAGCACCTCATGTGGAGTGAGAAGAAGCTGTTCCCGAACCTCGACTTTTATTCGGCATCCGCATATCATCTGCTTGGCATTCCAACAGCAATGTTTACGCCAATCTTCGTCATCTCCCGCACGGCCGGTTGGGCAGCCCATATTATGGAACAGCGCGCGAATAACAAGCTGATCCGTCCTAGCGCAGACTACATCGGACCTGAGCCGACGGAATGGCTGCCGCTAGAGAAGCGGGCTTAATTCATCATTCCTATACGCATTGGGGGAAAAATCACATGTCGTCGCCTATCAATAACGTCAGACCGGCACCGGATCAAGTGCTCGTAGACATCGCCGATTACGTCTCCTCCTATTCCATTGACAGCCAAGAGGCTTGGCAAGCCGCACGGCTATGCCTCATCGATACGTTGGGCTGCGGCTTACTGGCGCTGCGCTATCCGGAGTGCACCAAGCATTTGGGGCCGATCGTTCCAGGTACCGTCGTCCCGCACGGCGCCAAGGTGCCCGGTACCTCCTATCAGCTGGACCCGGTGACGGCTGCCTTCAATATCGGCTGCATGATCCGCTGGTTGGACTATAATGACACCTGGCTGGCCGCAGAATGGGGACACCCATCGGATAATCTGGGCGGCATTCTAGCGATCGCCGATTACCTTAGCCGCAGCCGGGCTGCCGAAGGCAAAGCACCGCTGACGATGCGCAGCGTCCTGGAAGGCATGATCAAGGCGCATGAAATTCAAGGCGTGATCGCCCTGCAAAACAGTTTTAACCGCGTTGGGCTCGATCACGTCATTTTGGTCAAAGTCGCTTCGACTGCCGTCGTGTCCGCGCTGCTGGGGCTTTCCCAGGATGAAATCGTGAACGCCGTGTCGAACGCCTGGATTGACGGGCAGGCGCTGCGAACTTATCGTCACGCGCCGAATACCGGCTCACGCAAATCGTGGGCGGCAGGCGACGCCACAAGCCGGGCGGTCCGCTTGGCGCTCATGGCGCAAAAAGGGGAAATGGGTTACCCGTCCGCATTGACGGCGAAGACATGGGGGTTCTACGACGTGCTATTCAAAGGCTATGAGCTCAAATTCCAGCAACCGTACGGGTCCTACGTAATGGAAAATGTGCTGTTCAAAATCTCCTTCCCGGCGGAGTTCCATGCCCAAACCGCAGTCGAATGTGCGCTGCTGCTCCACTCTCAAGTGAAGGACCGGCTCGATGACATCGATCGGATCGTCCTGACGACCCATGAATCGGCGTTGCGGATTATTGATAAAAAAGGGCCGCTGCATAATCCTGCAGACCGCGATCACTGCTTGCAGTATATGACGGCGGTCGGGCTGATTTATGGCGATTTGACGGCTGACCACTATGAAGACGCAGTGGCCTCTAATCCAAGTATCGATGCGCTGCGCGACAAAATGGTGACCATTGAAGAGGAAAGATACTCCCGGGAGTATCTTGATGCTGACAAACGCTCGATTGCGAACAGCGTCCAGGTGTTTTTTAAGGACGGCACCGCGACGGAAAAAGCCGAAGTTGAATATCCCATCGGGCACCGCCGCAGACGGGCGGAAGGTATCCCTGTCCTGGAGCGGAAATTCGCCGCCAATCTGGCAACCCGTTTTCCGGCCAAACAGGCGCAAACAATCTATGAGCTGTGCCAAGACCAAGCCCGCTTAGAAGCGGCACCTGTTCATGAGTTCCTAGATTTGTTTGTGATTTGACCTCTGTAGGCGAAACTCGCAGGGCAGGCTTCTTCTTCTAATAGGAGGAGCCTGCTTTCATATTGCCTGGCACAGCGCGAGGGCGGCTTTAGGATGAAGTTTGTTTTATCCCTAACGAGGTTAGTTTTTTACCTGTCTTGTCCTGCCGTTCGTCTTTAAACTTAAGGGGAGGGCACTATTCGTTTGTTTATTGCAGTTTTTACGATGGGGGAGTCATTAAGTGGATAACGTTACGAGGCAGGAGCAGTGTGATCTGAAACTTTGGTACAAGCAACCGGCAGGCAAATGGGTGGAAGCGCTGCCTGTGGGCAATGGCAGTCTGGGTGCCATGGTTTTCGGCAAGGTGCAGCAGGAGCGCATCCAGCTCAATGAAGACAGCGTATGGTATGGCGGTCCTGCGGACAGGGAGAACCCGGATGCGAGCCGCTATATGGGCGAAATTCGCCGCCTTATGTTTGAGGGACGACCGGCGGAGGCCGAATATTTGGCGCGGATGGCAATGACGGCCACTCCGAAACATATCGCTCCCTACCAGACGCTGGGAGATTTGAATCTGTACAATGCTGTGGCTAGCGGCGAGGTTAGCGGTTACGTTCGCGAGCTGGATCTGGCGACAGGCATTGCATCGGTATCCTACCGCATGAACGGGGCCAAGTTCCGCCGTGAAGTGTTCGCCAGCACCGTGCACCAAGTACTCGTTGTCCGGCTCGAAGCGGAAGGCTCGGAGCGCTTGACGCTCAGCGCCAACGTGACCCGCCGTCCGTTCGAAGGGAACACGGCGGCTTGGGGAGAGGCTGGCGTCGTCATGAACGGGCAGTGCGGGCCGGACGGGGTGACGTTCGGCACGGTGTTGAAAGCGGTCACCGAAGGCGGCAGCGTGCGGGTGATCGGCGATTTCCTTGCGGTCGAAGGCGCCGAAAGCGTCACGTTCTACGTGGCGGCGGCGACTTCGTTCCGCCACGCCGATCCCGTGGCCGTGGGCCGCGCTCGCGTCGAAGCGGCTGCGGCTCACGGCTTTGCCGCAGTGCGGGCCGCGCACACGGCCGCGCACAGGGCGATATTCGAGCGTGTCTCGCTCGAATTGGGCGATCCGTCGGCTGAGCAGGCGCTGCTTCCGACGGACGAACGCCTGCGCCGACTGCAGGCCGGGCAGGAGGATCAGGGCTTGATCGCGCTGTTTTTCCAGTATGGGCGCTATTTGTTGATGGCCAGCTCGCGCCCCGGGACGCTGCCGGCGAACTTGCAGGGCATCTGGAACGAGAGTCACACGCCGCCGTGGGAAAGTGATTATCATCTGAATATCAATCTGCAGATGAACTATTGGCCGGCGGAAGTATGCAATCTCGCTGAATGCCACGAGCCGGTGTTCGATCTGCTGGATCGACTGCGCGAGAACGGCAGCAGGACGGCCCGCAGCGTTTATGGCGCATCCGGTTTCGTCGCGCATCATGCCACGAACTTGTGGGCCGAAACCGATATCGTGGGTCTATACGTTCCGGCGGTGTTTTGGCCGATGGGCGGCGCGTGGCTGTCGCTGCATCTCTGGGAACATTACCGTTATGGACTCAATTACAGCTTTCTCGCTGAGCGCGCGTACCCGACCTTGAAGGAGGCGGCGCACTTTTTCCTCGACTTCCTCGTGGAAGACGCGGCGGGCCGCTTGGTCACGGTCCCTTCGCTGTCGCCTGAGAACAGCTACCGGCTGGAGAATGGCAATGTAGGCTGTTTGGCGATCGGTCCGTCGATGGATTCGCAAATCATCCATGCGTTGTTTACGGCTTGTATGGAGGCGAGCCGGATTCTCGGCATCGATGAGGACTTCTCCGCCCGCCTAGCGCAAACACTGGAGAGATTGCCTGCCCCGAAGATCGGGAAGCATGGACAGTTGATGGAATGGGCGGACGATTATGAAGAAGTGGAGCCGGGGCATCGGCATATCTCGCACCTGTTTGCCTTGCATCCGGGCGAACAGATCACGCCGCAGCATACGCCGCAGCTGGCACAGGCGGCCAGGACGACACTGGAGCGGCGTCTGGCGAACGGCGGCGGCCATACCGGCTGGAGTCGGGCGTGGATCATTAACTTCTGGGCGCGGCTGCAGGCAGGGGACTTCGCTTATGACAATTTGCTCGCGATGATCAGTCACGCGGTCCATCCCAACCTGTTCGGCGACCACCCGCCGTTCCAGATTGACGCGAATTTCGGCGGCACGGCAGCCGTAGCGGAAATGCTGCTGCAATCGCACATGGGTGAAATTCAGCTGCTGCCGGCGCTACCCCAGGCATGGGGCAGCGGACGAGTGACCGGACTGCGCGCCCGCGGCGGCTGCGAAGTCGATATCGCTTGGCGCGACGGACGCCTCGCCCTGGCTTTGCTGCATGCGAAGCACGATGGTATGTGTGCGATTCGTAGCGAGCAGCCGCTGAGCGTCCGGGACGCGGGCGGTGAAGCGATCGAGGTGGAAGCCGAAGGGGACGGCCTA
Source organism: Paenibacillus aestuarii (assembly GCF_027789125.1). Lineage (GTDB taxonomy): Bacteria > Bacillota > Bacilli > Paenibacillales > NBRC-103111 > Paenibacillus_E > Paenibacillus_E aestuarii. Next base: position 64,340 of record NZ_JAQFVF010000027.1, read on the forward strand.
TACCTGTTCACGGTTGCAGCAGGCAGCCGCTATTACGTTAGGCTGAATGGTTAATCTACGTCTTGGCCTCGCATGTGTCAGTTCGCTGGAACTGGCAGATGCGCTGGCCAAGACTTTTTCATTTTGTGCCGCGGCTAACATAACCGTTTCGATGGATGCGTATTCTCTTTGTAATAAAAGGAGGTGCTGGCATGCAGCAATCACAAGACCGATGGTCCCTTTCTGCTGATGGAGGTATCGTATGGGAGCTTCAGACCGACAGTCGGTTACCGCACACGGACCATCTGGAGATGAGCGGCAAGAAGGTTTCCGTCATCGTCCGTTACGGGGTGGACGCCAAAGGGGAGTTGATTTTATCCCGCAAACTCGTGTGGCCCGGCCTGCGGACGATCCCTAATGATACGCACGCAAGTCTGATCCGCGATTTTGGGCTGCAGCAGATGCCGCAGCTTTACGTAAGCGGCAAGGCGGTGACCAGTGAGAGGCCGGTGCAGATATCGTTTGACGGCTTCCTCCATATTTGCAGTACAACGGATCGCGCGCTTCAAGTTAGTCGGACGCTTTTTCCTTCCACGGATGCCCCGTCTTGTATCGAAAAAATAACGGTCATCAACCCATCCTCACAGCCTGTCCTCGTGCGAATCGTCGTGCCAGAGGCTCCGCCGACCGTGAAGGGAACCGCAGGGATTTATGTATTTGCCTTTGCGCACAGCTTCCAGGAGCCACTCGTTCTGCAGCCGCACAGCTCGTACACGTATTACGTAAGCATTAGTGCTTATCCGCTGCGCAAGCAGGAGCAGTTGAAGGATTACCGGCAGGAGGAGGAAAAGCGGCGGGCTCTTGTGGTTCAGCTGATGCATCAAGATCTGCAGCTGGAGACGCCGGAACCTGTGCTGAACCGGATGTTTGCCTTCGCCAAGCTGCGGGCTGCAGAGAGCATTTTCCAGACAAAAGGCGGCCTCATGCATGGCCCAGGCGGGGGGAGCTACTATGCCGCCGTGTGGACGAACGATCAGATCGAGTATGCGGCGCCATTTTTCGCTTATTTGGGATACCCTGTCGCGCACGAAGCGACGATGAACGCCATGCGGTTATATATGCCTTTCATGGGGCCGGACTTCCAGCCGATTCCATCCTCGATCATTGCCGAAGGTGTCGATATCTGGGAAGGGGCGGGGGATCGCGGGGATGCGGCGATGTATGCGTACGGCGCTTCCCTCTACGCCTTGACGCTTGGAGACCGCGACGCCGCGGAAGAGCTGTGGCCGGCGATTGTCTGGTGCTTGGCCTACTGCGACAGGAAGCGGACCAGCGATGGGGTCATCGCCTCGGATTCCGATGAACTGGAAGGTCGGTTCCCTAGCGGAGACGCCAATTTGGCGACGTCTTGCCTGGCTTATAGCGGCTATGCGTTGGCGGCAAAACTGGCCGCTTCGCTGGCAAAGCCGGCGGATAGCCAGCTGTATTCGCTAAAGGCTGAGGAGCTGAAAGCGGCCATCGATTCTTATTTTGGCGCGAAGGTGGAAGGGTATGAAACGTATCGCTATTATGAGGGTAATACGATTCTGCGCTCCTGGATTTGCCTGCCGTTAACCGTAGGCATGATGGAGCGCCGGGAGGGAACTATCCAAGCGCTGTTGTCGCCCCGGCTCTGGTCGGAGGAGGGCGTGCTGACCCAAGCTGGCGATACGACGTATTGGGACCGTTCTACACTTTACAGTTTTCGCGGGATGCTAGCGGCTGGCGAAGTGAATCAAGTGCTGCCTTACTTGCAAACGTATGCCCGCAGGCGGCTTCTGGGCGATCATGTTCCATATGCCGTGGAGGCCTATCCGGAAGGCAACCAGCGCCATCTGTCTGCCGAGAGCGCCCTCTGGTGCCGGGTTGTCATTGAAGGCTTATTCGGCATCATGCCGACGGGTCTGCGGCAGTTCACTTGCTCCCCGAGGCTGCCGGCCGATTGGGAGCGGATGGAGCTGCGGTCGATCCGGGCGTTTGGCCGGATCTTCGATATCGTTGTCGAACGGCATGTCAGTGGGCTTCGTCTTACCGCTCTCAACGGGGCTCAAGTGATTGAAATGACGGGGACATCCTCCGGTACATTCCATATCCAGTTGGTCTAGCATGCATATTTTTCCAAGGGCTGTGCAATCTAACGGAAAGGTATCGTAGGGGCAGGTGGAACCATGGGATTTCTACGTCAAATACTTCGAGGCAGGCAGCACCAGCAACTGGCAGAGCAAGTGGCGGAAGGATATATGCCCATGCCGATCAGTCCTCATTTACAGCAAAACATAACCGACCTGCAACATATATTCTCCATGGCGCCGGGTTTCGTGGTCCGCTTCTTTCAAATTAAGGCAACAGGACAAGAAGCGGCTCTAGTCTATATGAACGAGCTTTCGGACCACAAATCCATTAATGATAATGTGCTGTATCCGCTGATGCATGAATCCAACCCTGCCAACATGAGCGTGGAGCACATGATCACGGTTGGCTATCTATGGTCGTGCAGCGATTTACTGCAGGTAGAAGCTGCCATTCTGCAAGGGAGAAGCGCGATATTCGTAGAAGGGGTGCGGTCTGCAGAAATTTTAAACACGCAGGGCTGGCCGCAGCGGGCGATTGAAGACCCTGCGCTTGAAGCGTCGCTCAAGGGCTCGCATCAGGGCTTCGTCGAAACAGGCAGCCAGAATGTCGCGCTGATCCGCAGATTTATTCCAAATCGGGAGTTAAAAATCAAAACGTTCATCGTCGGGCGAAGAGGGCAAACGAAGCTCAGTCTGATGTATTTGGCAGACGTGATGAATCCGCAAATTTTGCAGGAGATGGAGGACAGGATCCAGCAGATTGACGTTGACGCCATCATCAATTCGGGAGAATTGGAAGAACTGTTGGAGGACAACCCTTACTCCCCGTTCCCGCAATTCGCGATGACGGAGCGGCCGGATTCCGTTGCTTCGCAGATTCTTCAGGGCCGAATGGCCATCGTGGTGGACAGATCCCCAGGGGTATTGATCGCGCCAACGACATTTTCCACGTTCTTCCAAAGCGTCGACGATTACAGCATCCGCTGGCAGGTTTCAAGCTTCTTAAGGCTTATGCGATTCGGAGCCTTCATCGTCACCATTTTTTTACCGTCTATTTACATTGCCGTCATCTCTTTCAACTTTGAAGTGATCCCTTTGCGGCTGCTGCTTTCCGTAGGCGAATCGCGGGGAAACGTTCCGCTGCCGCCTATTCTGGAAGCCTTGATTATGGAAGTTACGCTTGAGATGCTCAAAGAAGCGGGGGTTAGGCTACCGGCGCCGATCGGCCAAACCGTCGGGATTGTCGGCGCGATCGTCATTGGACAGGCTACGGTGCAAGCCGGCGTCGTCAGTAATATTATGGTGATTGTCGTCGCGCTGACAGGTCTCGCTTCATTCATCATTCCGAATCACGACATGTCGGCTACGATTCGTCTGATCCGCTTCCCAATGATGATTATCGCTTCCATTTACGGACTTCTCGGCGTTGGCGTCGGTTTCATCGTTATGGTCGGGCATTTGATCTCACTCGAATCTCTCGGCACGCCTTATTTAAGCCCGATAAGCCCGTTAAGGCTAGCGGATTGGAAGGATACTTTCGTCCGGCTCCCCTTATGGAAAATGAAAAAAAGGCCTTTAAGCGTCAAGCCGGTGCAAGAGAACCGATACGGTCAAAATCATCATTCGAAGGATGAGCACTAATTGAAAAAGTATGCTTTAAATGACATCACATTTATGCAATACGTTTTCCTGCTGCATGGGGCACAAATTGGAGTCGGCCTTATATCGCTGCCTAGTATGCTCGGTGAAATTGCCGGGATGGACGGTTGGATCACCCTGATCATCAGCTGGGCGATTTCCTTGGGCGTCAGTTTGCTCATCATTTCGACTATGAAAAAACACCCGGAGGACACGATCTACGATTTACTGCCGCGCTATTTTGGAAAAGTGGCGGGGACCGGCCTGAACGTTATTTTTATCCTTTATTTCCTGTATGCCTTTTACATCACCTTTACGACATCGGTTTTTATCATTAACTTGCAGCAGCTGCCCAAGACGCCCAATTATCTGATTGTGCTCTTGTTCGCCTTGCCCCTGTATACGGTGGCGCGAAGCCATATTCGGGTTATTGGCAGGTATGCCGAGCTGACATACTGGCTATTTATTTGGCTGCTCCTTTTGTACATGTATCCGATCCGGGATGCCGTCTGGGTGAATCTGCTGCCCGTACTGAGAGAGGGATGGGTGCCGGTTCTTCAAGGTCTGAAGATGACTGTGTTTTCGTTTCTCGGCTTTGAAACGGCTTTTATTTTATACCCGTTCCTCAAACATAAAGAGATGGCCGTGAAAGGGATTGTAATCGCCAACAGCATGACCTTAATCATTTATTTGATTATTGTCCTCGTTTGCTTCCTGTTTTTCTCGCCTGATGATATCGCCAATATTAAATATCCGACGATCAAAGTGTTAAAAGTTATTGAATTCCGCTTTTTCGAGCGATTCGACGTGATTATTTTATTAGGCTATATCATCATGCTATCCAGAATTTGGATTATTTACGTGTATTACAGCGTTTTCGGCTCTTCCCAGCTGCTCGGCAAACAAGACCATCGTTCCCATCTGAGAATCGTCGTGCTTGTATTAGTTGTGTTATCCTTCTTCTATTCGCCAACCAGTCGTCAAATCACCCTGTTAGATAAAGGTTTATCGCGGTTCGGGTTTTTCACAGCGTACTTATTTCCTGTTTTATTGTGGATTGTCGTCAGCCTACGCCGTCGATTCTCCAAAGGGGCGGTCCAATGAAAATGAAACGCATCAACAAAGGAATGTTAATAGGCTTAAGCCTGCTGCTGACTTCTGGATGTTACGATCAAATGTATTTGGAGGATGCTTCCATTACCTTGATGCTGGGCATCGATCTGGATCCGGATAAGCACATGGTTTTTTATTCGCAAAGCCCGGTGTTCTACAAAGAAGCGAAAAAAAATACGGAAAATTCAAAAGTGACCGCATCTTCCCTGCGGGAGTCCAGAATCAAATTCGATGCCGAACTCACGGGATTAACCATCGGAAGTAAAGTACAGACCGTTCTGGTCAGCAAGCGGCTGCTTGAACAGGATGCAGGGTGGATCAAATCTTTGGATTTGCTCTATCGGGACCCCAAACAACAGGGGACGAGCCGTCTGGTCATGGTGGACGGAAAGATGGAAGATTTATTTTCGATGCAGCCGCCAGATAAGCCGAGGCTTGCTTTGCATGTGAGGAAACTGGTGGATACTGTGCGGGAAAGAAACCATGGCGTTAATACGAATGTATCGGAATTCCGCAGGCAGATGGCGGATAAAGGTATTACCCCTTCGATCATCGAACTCCGAAAAACCGATAATCGTGTCAAGGTCACCGGAACGAGTCTGCTCAGCGAGAAGGGCAAGTATGTGACTTCACTGTCGCTCCGAGAAACTGCGCTGCTACTGCTGCTGCAAGATAAATTTAAGGGCGATATGTCGCTAACGGTCCCTGTTCATCGTGCAGAGCAGGAGAGCAAGCCGGATCATTCCGCGGTCAATATTGCGCTCAGCGCTTACAAGCGAAAAGTGAAAGTCGGCTATGCCGAAAATAAATTTCAGTTTCAGATTCATTTACGGATGAAAGTGAACGTTGTCTCCGTCGACTTCCCGTTTAACAGTAAGTCGGAGGCGAAATGGCTGCAGGACGAGCTGACCAAGGAGCTGCAGTTATCCTTGGCTGCTCTCATTAAAAATTGCCAGGAGCATGAATTGGATCCTTTCGGCTATGGGCTGCTGGCCAGAGCCTATCAGTACCAGGCATGGAAGCCCGTACAGGACGAATGGGGAAAAGCGTTTGCGGATGCACAAGTTACCGTGACGCCGCAAATTACGATTCAAGGCCTCGGGGGTATTGAATAAGCATATAAAAAACGGCTGCCTTAGGGGCAGCCGTACTCATTGTAGGCGATTACAAATCATTTTTTAAAGCCTGCCATATACTTGAGAGCGACGCCAATCGCTCCGACGTAGTAGGCGATCTTGATAATCCAGCCTGTCGGATCCAGGGACATCATGTTGGCAAGCATGAATAATGGGAGGACATAGAAGAGCAGGTCTTGGAGGAAGCCAACAATCGTCGAGCCGGAGAAATCACTAGCTTTGAAAGAGTTGTACAAGCCCATGAGGAAGTTAAGGCCCATCAAGGCAAGTACCACCCACATAGCATAAAGCATCATACCAGTAAGCGCGAATGTCATATTATATCACCTCCTTAGGAGGATCTGCTGCGTACTATATCATATGGTAGAGGTGTTCAAGCTGTTCCAGGACAGCATGCTCAATTTTTTAGAGTGTTCTGATTATTTATTGTATAGGACAGATGCCATCTTCCAAAGCTGGAATCCGGCTTGACTATGCTGCGCCATTGCTGCACTATGATAAGTAAAGATAAACGTTGAAAGGAAACGAATCATGTCGGAAACAAATAGCGTCGAACAAATGATTGCCGTGATGTCGAGACACGGGTGGCGGATTACGGATCAGCGACGGCTGCTTGCTGAGATTTTCGCCAAAACGGAAGGGTATTTATCGCCCAAATTTGTATATGATCAAATGGCTGTCCACTATCCGAGCGTAAGCTTCGACACGGTATACCGGAATCTGCGGTTGCTAAGTGAAATGGGCGCGCTGGAGCAGTTTTATTTTATGGAAGGCGGATTGAAGTTCCGGATGAGCTGCGTTGATCATCATCATCACCATCTCATTTGCATGAACTGTGAGAAAACGCTGACCTTCGAATATTGTCCGATGGATCATGCGCTGCAATTGCCGGGCAATTTCAAAATCGTCAATCACCGTTTTGAAGTGTACGGGGTGTGCGATGAATGCCAGGAGACGGCTGCGGCCAACTCCTAGTGGGGAAGTGCGGACGCGGGGCGCTCGTTTGGAGGCGCGTTCGGAGCGGGTGTGCACGCCAAGGGTAGGATGGATAGGCATTTACGGAACGGAGAGTTTCGTGGATGCCTTTTTGGCATGCGGAAATGGGCAAATAGCGGAAGTACACTTCCGCTGCATGTTTAGGACGCTAGTTTTGGGACATTTTATGGACTCAAATAAACCGATTGACGCAATCGCCTATCCCTGCTACACTTTTAAATGTAATATTTACGAATAATATCGCGATGCCAGCGGTAATGAGTAGTTTCAGCGAGCAGTACTTCTCATCTTTGCTAATCGTAATTTTTACATACAAAGGAGGCTTACATACATGCTTTTATTAGCCATGCAAGACGTCTCGTTCGGGTACACCCATGTCCCCTGCCTGGAGCAGGTGAGCATGGAGGTGCACACCGGCGAATTCATCGGCGTTACAGGGCCGAACGGCGCAGCCAAAACAACGCTGCTGAAGCTGGCCATCGGCTTGCTGAAGCCATGGGCAGGCAAGAGGTACATCGCGGCCAGCAATGAAGCGGGCCAAAAGCTGCGCATCGGCTACGTCCCGCAGCAGATCTCCGCCTTCAACAGCGGCTTCCCAAGCACGATTCTCGAATTCGTGCGCTCGGGCAGGCTCGTCCACGGCTCCTGGCTGCGCAGGCTGACGGGGGAGGATCATGCCAAGACAGAGCAGGCGCTCCGCGAGGTGGGCATGTGGGAGATGCGCAGCCGCAGGATCGGCGATTTGTCAGGCGGCCAGAAGCAGCGAATCTGTCTGGCGAGGGCGCTAGCTCAGGAGCCGGATCTGCTCGTACTGGATGAGCCGACGACAGGGATGGACCGGGAGAGCCGGGAAGCTTTTTACGCTTGGACGAAAGCGCAAGTACAAGAGTACGGGCGAACCATTGTGATGGTGACGCACGAGCTCGCGGAAGCGGGTCCATATCTGGACCGCAAGATTGAACTGGAACGCAAAGAGGGGGAGGGCTGGAAATGCTGCACTACGACTTCATGCAGCGGGCATTTTGTGCCGGCGCTCTGATCGCTCTGATCGCCTCCGTGCTAGGCGTATTCCTGATGCTGCGGCGGCAGGCGCTGATGGCCGACATGCTCTCGCACGTCTCGCTGGCCGGGGTCGCCGGCGGCGCATATCTGAAGTGGAATCCGACGCTCAGCGGATTCCTGATCGCTGCCGCCGGGGCAGCAGCGCTGGAGATGATCCGGCGCTCCTATCGGACATACAGCGAAATGTCGGTCGCCATCCTGATGACAGGCGGGCTGGCGAGCAGCGTTGTGCTGATGAGTCTGAACAGGGGCGTGAGCCAGAGCTTCTCGTCGTACCTGTTCGGCTCTGTGGTCGCCGTGAACGGGACGGAGCTCACCCTGATGGCGGCTGTAGCGCTGCTTGGCGGACTGTTCTTCATCCTGCTGCGCAGGCCGCTCTATCAGATGACGTTCGACGAGGAGACCGCGCGGGTGAGCGGCTTGCCGGTGAAATGGATCTCGCTGGGCTTCAGCATCCTCACCGGCATGATCGTCGCAGCGGCGATGCCCATCGTCGGCGTGCTGCTGGTTAGCAGCCTGATTGTTTTGCCGGCGGCGCTGGCGACACGGGTTGCGCATAGCTTTTACGGGGCGATCATCATCGCCATGGTGACAGGGTTGACCGGCGTAGGGACCGGCCTGACGGTTTCTTATCATCTTAGCGTACCGCCTGGCGGGACGATTGCCCTGGTGCTTCTAGCCATTTTGATGGCAAGCATGGGGATCAAGAAGCTCTATTATTTTTATACCAAGCAATGGAGGTTATAAAAAATGAAAAAAACATGGCTGCAGACATCACTGCTTCTCTCTGCGACAACGGGGCTTTTGCTTGCGGGCTGCACATCTAAGGAAGCATCATTGAACCCTGACACGGGCAGCAGCAAGCTCAAAGTGGTGACGACGTTTTATCCGATGTATGAATTCAGCAAGCAAGTGGCGGGGGACCTCGCCGAAGTGACGGCGTTGATCCCGCCTGGCGTCGAGCCGCACGATTGGGAACCGACTGCGAAAGATATTGCGTCAGTGAAGGACGCGGACTTGTTTGTTTACAATGGCATCGTCGAAGGCTGGGCGCCGAAGGTGCTGGAGAGTGCGGCGAACAGCAAGCGCATCGTCGTGGAAGCAAGCCAGGCGGTTTCCTTAATGGAAGGCGCGCCTGAAGACGAAGGCGGAAGCGAAGCCGGGCACGATCATGAATCGTCAATGCTCGATCCGCATGTATGGCTGGCTCCCGCGTTGGCGCAAAAAGAAGTTGCCGCGATCCAAAAGGCGTTCGAACAAGCCGATCCCGCTCACAAAGAAGCGTATCAACGCAATGCCGACGCTTATATTAAGAAGCTGCAGCAATTGGATGAAAACTTTCAGACGAGGCTGAAAGCTGTCAAAAGGAAAGATTTTATTACGCAGCACGCGGCCTTTGCGTATATGGCTCAGGCGTATGGGCTGACGCAAGTGCCGATCGCCGGACTGTCGCCGGAAGAAGAGCCGTCTCCGGAGAAGATGGCCGATGTCGTCAAGTTTGCCCAGGCGCATAACGTCCGTACAATCTTCTTCGAAACGCTGGCCGATCCTAAGATCGCAGCAACGATAGCCAAAGAGATCGGGGCCAAGACGGCTGTGCTGAACCCGCTGGAGGGCTTGACGGAGGAGGAGAAGGCCCAGGGGCTGGACTATATCGCAATCATGACAAAGAACCTCGAGGGGGTGGAGCAAGCTTTGAACGATTAACTTCCTTGGAGTGTAATCGTAAAAATTACGGAGAAATAAAAAGCCCATGCTGCGATCGATAACAGGCTTCCCCGAGCAAACCGGCATTATTTTTGCCCTCTAATAAACGATAAAAAGACAGTTTTGGCTGTCTTTTATCGTTTGCGCAGGGTGTAACTGCAATTACTGTTTAAAAGTTTGTTTTACAGAGCCTTTGCCATCTTTTACTTCAATTTCAGCATAGGCCCCGTTAATGAAGGTCATTTGCGGTGGAACATGACCACAATCGATATCGTAAATGATGGGTACTTGTAACTCCTCATAGAGCTCTTTATAAATATCTTCCGCTGTATAATTATCAATAGGTCGATTGGCATCGCTTCTTCCAAAAAGAAGACCCGAACAATGATCAAACCAACCTGCTAGTTTCATCTGAACCAAAGATCTGCGTAAATCAGCAGTCGATAGTTCGCAATTCTCTAAATACCATAGGATGGGTTCATTATTGCAATGATTCTTTTGAAAATGTAAGACATCACCGAAGGGTGTGCCAATTAAATGTCTGATCACATCGATACATCCACCAAGTAAGCGACCTTGCATGTTAACATGATGATTTGCAATAGACTTCCAATATGTTTGCTCGGTTAAATGAAAGACACATGGCGAAGGGTTAGCGTGATTCCATTCCTTTTGATATTTTTCCGATGAAAATTGTAGGATTGATTCGCCCGTTTTAGTGGATAAAACAGATGGCCACATGGCCGTTGTGTGATCTGAATAATCTCCTCGTAAATCAACAAGATTTGTTCCATGAGCAGTTGCAGTGCCTGTTTTTAAGGTTACGGCTAACAATAAAACACTTGTGTCCGAATAACCTAAAATCCATTTATTTTTAAAATGATCAAATTCAAGGTATTCAAGGATTTCGATTAAAAGTTCGCCACCCCAAGGCGGGATGATGAGACCGATCTGATCATCGCTCATCATTGCATTCAATTCAATCGCACGGACTTTGGCTGGAGAAGATTTAGCCTTATTTTGCGTCCAAATCGTTTCCCCACAAACCACTTTAAATCCTTGCACCTCCATACGTTTGAAAGCAAGTCTAAGCAAATCATGTAATTCGACGCTTACTCCTGACGAGGGTGCTGTGACACCAATTGTTGTTCCTTCGTTTAAAGCCGGATATCTAATCACATGTATCAGCCTCCTTAATTTGCGTCATTCTACTGTAAAAATTTATTTAGTGCAATATCTTCCAATAAAAAAATGGCGCTCAAACCGTTGTCAGTTTGAACGCCAATTTTATCGTCAATGAAGTGTATTGTATTTCACTTCAAAAGAGAACCCGTTACTGCGAACAGGTGGGCTTTGTCGTTTTATTTAATTTCAAGCAGCTCGTATGTAATTACGCCGATCGGCGCATTGACGCTGATGGTTTCACCTACGGATTTGCCCATCAAGGCGCTGCCCAGCGGGCTTTCGTAGGAAATTTTATTATTATTGGCATCAGCCTCGGAAGGGCCGACAATCCTGTACTCGATTTTTTCCGCGAACTCGACGTCATTCAGGACGACAACCGCACCGACAGACACTTTGGAATGGTCGGCATTTTCCACGACCCTAACTTTTTTCAACATGCGATCAATCTGCAAAATGCGAGATTCCATGAATGCCTGCTCTTCTTTGGCCGAATGGTACTCGCTGTTCTCTTTCAAATCGCCGTAGCTGATCGCTACCTTGATGCGCTCTGCAAGTTCTCTGCGCCTTGGGCCCTTTAGCTCTTCCAGTTCCTGCTCCAGGCTCGCCAGTCCTTCGGGAGTCAAAATAATTTCGTCGTTTGACATATATACATCTCCTTTTACGTATCCTCGGGGGTGCTGCTTACATGTTCTTCTTTGCATTGTACACTATATCTGACTCCGATGCGAAATCATGCATGAAAAGGGACAAGCGGTAGAAAATATCAACGGGCCCATTAATGTAAATGAAAAAGGAGAAGAAGCATGCTGAAAAAGGTTGTAAGTTCTGTGCTTGTTATGATGTCACTATTACTGGCGCTTCCTGCGGTGCAAGCTGGCGCGGAGGTAACAAGCAGCGAACAAGCTGCTCAAGCCGAGCAGGCTGCTAATCCGTGCATCAGCGCCGGCGCTATGAAGCTGAAAGAGGATATGCGGAAGCTATGGATGGAGCACACGATTTGGACCAGCAAATATATCGTGAGCGCGGCAGCTGGACTGAAAGATAAAGATAAGGTGCTGGCACGCCTGTTGAGAAATCAGGAGGATCTCGGGAACGCGATCAAACCGTTCTATGGGGATGCGGCGGGCAATAAATTGACGGAATTATTGAAAGAGCACATTGTGCTGGCTGGAAAAATCGTGGATGCCGCCAAAAGAAACAAGAAGGCGGAGCTGAAGAAGCTGAATGATGAATGGCATCGCAATGCCGATGACATTGCGAAGTTTCTGAGCAGCGCCAATCCGAACTTGCCGGAAGCTACTGTAAAGGAACTGATGTATACCCATTTGCAAATGATGACCGATGAAGCGACGACCCGTATTAAAAAGGATTGGGACGGGAATATCACCGCTTTTGATCATGGCCTGGATCATATTATTAAGCTGGCTGACGCCCTCTCGGCGGGCATTATCAAGCAATTTCCGAGCCGGTTTTAGTTCTTGGCGGCCTCCGATTGTATTTATAGAGCAGCTTTTGTTAATATAGAGTTGCTAAATTAATTTGGAGGTTATGTCATGTTAACGCCTGGAACGATTTTGACCGAAGATATCGACTTTGAAAAAGCCCGCAATCAAGGATGCAATATCGAAGCAAGACAAATGAATCAACGCGTGTTCGGACCTGGAAAAATCGTCGCTTACAGCACCAACTCGATTACGATTAACGAGAAGCCGCTGCTGCGCTCGGTGAATCAATTTATCGTTGTTGAATAGGCTGTACAAGCGCAAGGCTGCCGTGATCGGCAGCCTTGTTTTATTTTATGCGGCTATCGGCGAATAGGACTTACCTGGATTACTAAAAATAGTTAGGTAAGTAATGAGACCAACCTTTGATGGGGGCTAACCGCATGAAGAAACTGCTCACCGCATCCCTGATCACTTGTGCGCTTGTGGCTGCTGCCGGCTGCGGCACGAACAAGGCGCAGCAGCCTGCCGCCACTGGCAGCGCCGCACCAGCCAAAGCTGCGGAGATCACGATCGGCACAGAAGGGACCTATTCGCCATTTACGTTTCATGATAAAGGGGGAGCCTTGACCGGCTTCGATGTCGAAATGGCCGAGGAAGTTTGCAAACGCATCAATCGAACGCCGCGATTTATTGAAACGAAGTGGGACGGCATGATCGCCGGCCTCGATGCCAAACGGTACGATATGGTGGCCAACGAAGTCGCGGTACGTCCAGACCGGCTGGAGAAATACGATATGTCCGACCCGTACATCGTTTCGCGGGCAGTGCTCATCGTTGCGGGGAACAATACGAACATCAAGTCGCTGGACGACTTGAAAGGCAAAAAGGTTGGGCAGTCTTTGGACAGCAATTACCGTAAAATCGCCGAAGATCACGGCGCCACGAACACGGTCGTCGAAGGCTTCAACCAAGCTATCGACCTGCTCACCTCAGGCCGCATCGATGCTACGCTCAACGACAGCTTATCTTATCTGGATCTGAAAAAGCAGCGTCCGGAATTGCAGATCAAGACGGTGTATGAAGAGCCGAATGCGACGAGCAACGCGTTTTTGCTGCGCAAAGGCAGCACGGACCTGGTGCAGCAGATTAATAAGGCTTTAGCGGATATGAAGAGCGACGGCACTTCGCTGAAAATATCGCAAAAATGGTTTAACGCCGACGTTTCCAAGTAAAGGACGCGAGACTTGATGACAACCGATCGCACAGCGCGCATTATAGGAATCCTTAGCGATTCCTTTTTTCCTATATTGAAGGCCGGCTTGCTGTTCTCGGTGCCGCTCACCCTTATCACTTTCGTGCTGGGGCTGCTGCTGGCTTTTCTGACTGCGCTTGCCCGGCTCTCGGATTTTCGGCTGCTGAACGCCATCGCGAGGTTTTATGTGTGGATATTCCGTGGGACCCCGCTGTTGGTGCAGCTGTTCATTTTGTTTTATGGATTCCCGAGCATCGGGATTACATTGGAGCCTTTTCCCACTGCCATAATCGGATTTACCTTAAATAAAGGCGCCTACAGCTCAGAGATTATCCGTGCCGCGATTTTATCGATCCCGAAAGGGCAGCGGGAAGCCGCATATGCCATCGGCATGACGCCCTGGCAGACGATGCGGCGCATCATCCTTCCGCAGGCTGTGCGGGTGTCGATTCCCCCGCTCGGCAATTCTTTTATCAGCCTGATCAAAGATACTTCGTTGGCTGCGACCATCACGGTCACCGAAATGTTTCAGAAAGGCCAGCAAATTGCCGCCGTAACGTATGAGCCGCTTTGGCTTTATATGGAAGTGGCGTTTATTTATTTGATGTTCAGCACCGTACTGTCTTATTTCCAAAATAGGCTGGAAGGACGCTATGACCGTTTTGTAGCCAAGTAAGCGAGGGGGACATTGTAGATGATACGGCTTACGGGACTGCGCAAAAGTTTTGGCGGACTGCAAGTCCTTAACGGCATCGATCTGTTTGTTGAAAAAGGGAGCTGCGCAGTCGTCATCGGTCCCTCGGGCTCCGGCAAAACGACCTTGCTGCGCTGCCTGAACGTGCTGGAAGTTCCCGATGCGGGCACTTTGTCGATTGCCGATACGTCGATTGATTTCCATAGCGACCGTAAAACAGACCCAGCGGTCGTCCGCGCCATCCGCCGGCAAACCGGCATGGTGTTCCAGAACTACAACCTGTTCCCGCACCTGACCGCACTGGAGAACCTGCTTGAAGGTCAGATTGTCGTGTTGAAGCGCTCCAAGGAGGAAGCGAGGCGGAAGTCGCTATCGCTATTGGAGAGGGTCGGTTTGCGGGAGCGCGCCGATATGTACCCGCATCAGCTCTCCGGCGGCCAGCAGCAGCGCGTCGGCATCGCTCGTGCGATGGCAATGGACCCGGAGGTGCTGCTTTTCGACGAACCGACCTCTGCGCTGGACCCGGAATTGGTCGGCGATGTGCTGCGGGTGATGAAAGACTTGGCACACGAGGGCATGACGATGGTCGTGGTGACGCATGAGATGGCGTTTGCCCGCGAGGTGGCGGATCAAGTGATTTTTATGGATCAAGGGGTCATTGTGGAGAAGGGTACGCCTGGGGAAGTATTCGAGGCTTCACAAAATGAGCGGACGCTGCAATTTTTGAAAAAAATACGGTAAATAAAAAGCGACAAGCTAACTTGGATTGGAATTGCTGACATCTGACATGTGTCACACATGCAGAAGCTGCAGCATGCTGGCAGCTGACACGGTCTCAAACCGCCGGGCCGTTGCAGCGAACATCCGAGTTAGCTCGTCGTTTCATTGATTGATGATCTCTTTTAATTCTTTGCTGTCATGCGGCTCCTTCGCTTCCTTGATCTCCTTCATTTCCTTCATTTCAAGCACTTGCGATTCTTCGGAAAAATAATTGCTTAAGTACATTTTGCGCAAGTTGAAGTAGACATTCGTACTGCGAATATGGCTCATGATTCTGCAAATGACTTTCATATGTTTCGCATCTTCAATTCCAGACGCGATGCTATAGACTGTGTTATAGCTGCCGATGGCTTGATCTCGTGTGATAAGTCCGCTTTCCAAATCCCTCAAAATTCTTTCAGTTTCCTGGCTGATGAACCAGATCGCATGAGCTTTAATATTTTTTTCAATCAATACACTCTCTCCTCCCAATGTATGTAATCTTAGTGTAAAACTTCTGGGCTATAAAATCTGTCGAAGTGGCGTAGAAAATATTTATGCTTTATTGATGATACAAGTGGAACCTTGTCTATTTGTATATAAAAAAGCTAATCCGCTTGGATTAGCTGTTGGGGGGCGGCGCAGAGCGAATGGCGGGAACAACAGTTCCGCTATCATCCGCCACCATTGCACCGCGGGACAAAAGCCGCGCCTTTGCCCCCTCACTTATAAAACTGCAGCACACTGCTCCAGTTCCACTGTTCGTAGTAGCTGTCGCCCAGATCGAGCCGCTCGATCCAAACAGCAGGCTCAAGCCCCTGCGCGTTCGCGACGACTACGCTCGCCGTGCGGCGATCCGACTGCACCCAAGCGAGCTGCTGGAAGGGCAGCGAAACCGGTGCGAACTGGCCGTAGCCCGCAGGCGGCGGTATGATCCGCCGCAGCGGCAGCCATGCGCTCAGCTTCACATTGACCAGGCTCGGCAGCGGTCGCGCTGTGATATCGCTGGTCCACTCGGCTTCCTGCGCCCGGCTCGCGACGATGTTCCGCATCCGGTGCCAAGTGAAGCCCAGCTCCACATAGCCTGACGGCGTATACGTTTTGGCCGCTGCTTGCGGATTGTCCAGCACCTTCAAATGCTTATTCGTCGTTCCCTCCCGACCAACCCCTTCGATATAGGCCAGGCTGTCGCCTTCAGGTGCCCACTCCAAATATCGATCATTGTTAACCATCTGATCAATCGGTTTGAACACAAGCCCGTCGCTGGACAGAAGGCAGAGCGTATTGCCATCGGCCGATAAGGAGGCTGTGGGGGTCGCCAGGAAGGCAATCCACCGCCCGGTGGCCGACCATTTGAACGTGCTCGTGCCCACGGCAAAAAAGCTGTCCGAAGGCTTGGGCAGCACGTATAGCAGCTGCGGCTCAGCATTCGCTTCTGGCGAAATATACAACAGCCGCACCGGCGTCCAGCCGTCTGCAGTTGACTGTGCCGCTTCCGAGGCCAGGAATCCTCGGCCATCCGGCTGCCAGGCATAATTGCTGATGTTCTCCGCGATGCGGCGCACCGACGCCGGCTGATCGGGCTGGACGACGAAGAGCTGCTGCGACTTGACAAAAGCAAGGCAATTACGGTTCGGAGCCCAATAAAAGTTAGGATCCGCCTCCGAGCTCATGAGGTGAGCCTGTCCGCTCTGTGTGTCCCACGCCCACAGCTCTGGCTTGCTCTCACCCTTCCAATAGGCGATCCATCTGCCGTCGTACGACCACTTCGGATACCGGACTGAGCCCACTCGGGTGAGCTGCTTCTCGTTGCTTTCGGATTTGCTCCATAAATCTCCATTCCGCACAAAAGCTGCTTTCAGCAGGCTCTCCGGCTTAGCCGCCTGAAGCGGTTCGGCGTCAGCACCTAGCAGCAAACTTATGATAAGCAAACAAAAGAAACGTTTGTGAAATATATGTGCACGCATTCAGCCGCTCCTTTCATCATCACTTCATGCAAGCACTGCAAGTGCTTACATACTCATCATTTATACTATTTCCCATTTGAAGAGAAACATGCTGCCGAGGCAGATTCAGTGCTATACTGGACATAGGTAGGGAAAAAATGTAAAAGGGGTGAATAGGATGAGCGAACCGAAAAACGAGCATCGGCAACTGGCTGCGGACCCCTTATCAAGAAATTGAAAGCATTAGCAGGAATTAATATACATATTGATGAATAAAAATATAGCGGTGCAAGCGATTCCTTCACATCCCCCTTTTAGCAAGACAAGCCGTTTAAATTTTTTCGCTCACAAGTACGAATAGTTTTTTGAAAATACAGATAAAAATTTATTGACGAGTTTATTTGGTCATAATAGAATATTTCAAACCGTCTAAAAGGAAGTGTAGCCATGAGAAGATATCGGTGGATTAAGTGGCGTAAGTTTCTTCTGTGGCTCGTAGCCCTCGTCATCATCGGCGTGCTGTTATGGGTTGGAGGGCCGTCATCATGGAATGTTGCGTTAAGTATTCTCAGCCTTTTGTTCCAGTTGCTCTTTGCGGTCTTATTTATGATTATTCAATTCGTTGCCTTGTTCTGGTTTCTTGCCCGAGGCCGAACGTACTGGATTTTACCCGGCGAGACCGGCGCCACATGGGATGATTACAGAGGTAATCCGGAAATCGTGGAAAATGCGAAACGGATCGTAACCCTGCTCAAAGGCGTCAAGGAGTTTAAAGAAATGGGGGGCGAAGCCATTCGGGGCTTCCTGCTCTGCGGACCTCCAGGTACGGGGAAATCGTATTTGGCTCAAGTCATTGCCAATGAAGCGCAGGTCCCATTTGCTTACGCTTCGGCGCCGAGTTTCCAAAATATGTTTTTTGGCGTTGGCAACCTCAAGGTCATGAATTTATATAAGAAAGCGCGCAAGCTTGCCAAAATTTACGGCGCCTGCATCATCTTCATTGATGAGATCGATGCGATCGGCATGAAGCGGCAAGGCGGCGGTGGCGGCATGATGTTCGGCATGGGCGGCGGCTCCGGCCTGCTCAACGAGCTGCTGCTGCAGATGGACCCGCCGAACCTCGACGCCAACTGGTTCGCCCGCATGCTGCGCGGTCTGGGCTTGCGCCGCAAAAAGGCCGAGCGCCCTGCGGTGCTGACCGTAGCGGCGACCAACCTGCCGGATGTGCTCGATCCTGCGCTGCTTCGTCCAGGACGCTTCGACCGCCAGCTATGGGTGGACGCGCCGGATTATGACGGCCGGATCGATATATTCCAATATTATTTGCGCAAAGTGAAGCACGACGAGACGCTGACCCCGGAACGGGCGGCCCTCGATACGATCGGCTACAGCCCGGCGCAGATCAAGCACATCGTCAACGAAGCGGTCGTCATGGCTCATCAGCGTGGCGCGCAGCTTGCCGGGTACGAAGATTTCCGGGCAGCGATGGAAACCTACGAATGGGGACTCAAGCAGCCGCTGCGTTCGATGCGGGACGACGAGAAGCGCAATGTCGCTTATCACGAAGCAGGTCATGCTGTCGCGCAGTTTCTGCTCAAGCCGCTTGATCGCGTGTGGAAAGTAACGATTATCCGCCGTGGAGGCGCGTTGGGTCTCGCAGCGACCAAGCCGATGCAAGAGCGTTACAACCACAGCGACAGCGAGATGCTGGCGGAAATTCAGGTTTGTTTGGCTGCGCGCGCGGTGGAGGAAGAGTTTTTGGGTAAAAAGCTTAATGGCGTTACCTCCGACTTGCAGCAGGCGACCGAGATTGCCGGCGCGTACCTGGGTATGGTCGGAATGGGTGATGAGCTGTTTAGCTGGCTGTCCTTCGGCACGCGCGCCGAAGCGCTCAAAGCGCTCCGGCCCAAGATTAACGAGCTGCTGAAAGAGCAGATGGCCCGGGTCAAAGTGCTCGTGTGCGAGCATGCGGACTTCGTGCATGCCATTGCCGCAGAGCTGCTGCTCCAAGGCGACTTGACGGGTGAAGAGATCGAGCAGATTTACGTGCGTCTATACGGTCAGAACCGACCCGTCGAGCTGGTGAACATGGTTGGCGCCGCACCTGCGCCAGCCGCCGACAAATCATCCGCACAGACGCCGGATGACGATGACGACGATGATCTGTTGCCGACGCCAACAGAAGAATAAGCGAAGAGCAGGCCGCAGCGGCCTGCTCTTGTTGCATATCCGTATAACGCGAATGCGATACTAGGTGAAAAAGCGAAGGGAGGCATGTGCTTTGTCCAATGCTCCGAACGATCACGAGCCGCAGATCAGCGATCTGCCGGCTGGTTTGGCGAAACCGGCGCTGCGGGCGCTGGCCGGGGCCGGTTATTTGCGGCTGGAGCAGTTCAGCCGGCTCACCGAAGCCGAGGTGCTGAAGCTGCACGGCATGGGGCCCAAAGCGCTGGAGCTCATTCGGCGCTCGCTTGCGGAGAGGGGCTTATCTTTCGCTGCATCCGAGCGCACTTAAGTCTATAGAATAGTTACATACCCTGTAATAGTCGCTCTCCCCCGCACATACAATCATGATGAGGAGGGAGCGCCTATGGAATGGTATGTGAAAGCATGGAAGAATTACGCGGTGTTTCAAGGTAGAGCAAGACGGAAGGAATACTGGATGTTCTTTTTGTTCAACCTCATTATCTCCATCGTGCTGTCGATTGTGGAATCCCTGATTGGTCTGAATTCTGTGCTGACCGGGCTGTATTCGCTGGCAGTACTGCTGCCGTCTCTCGGTATAGGCGTCCGCAGGCTGCATGATTCGGGAAGGAGCGGATGGTGGCTGCTGATCAGCCTCATACCGTTGATTGGAACAATCATTCTGATCGTCTTCCTGTGCCAAGATAGCGAGCCGAACGACAATCAATACGGCGCCAACCCGAAAGCATTTGCTTGATTTGCCCAAGTGCGAGATTTGTTTCACTTCGCCCTGTAGAGCCCGCAATGGGTTTTACAGGGTTTTTCTTTGGCTGTACGGCTGCGTGCAGGTATCCTCCCCCTCCGTCGCAAACAAAAAAGAGCGCAAGCCGCCTCAGTCGGCCTGCACTCTTTCCTTCGTCTCTCCAATTCCTACGAGCGATGTTCGACGAGATCGATGGCGCCAAGAATAACGTGGGCCAACCCGAAACCGAGAACACCCGTAGCAGCAAGCTTGTACTTGCTTTTAAGCAGTGAAGCAGCTGAAGCCGTAACTACAGTTCCAAGAACAGCAGGTATCAAACCTTCGCGCATATGGATTCACTCCTTTTCGTTAATTGGAAAGACAAGGTATATTGTGAGGTTAAGCAGCAGTAAATATGCATGGCAATCTACGTCTAGAGACGGAGCAGTTTTCGAACCCACGGCTGATGATCGGAAGGTCTTGACGTCTTATACTGGTAACAAGAGGAAACAGATATTGAGAAATTGAGGTGTATTTGTGGAAAAGTATCAAAACAAAAAATCGCTGATCCTGATCGGTCTGCTGCTCGGACTCATCTTCTCGGAGCTGGATCAAACCGTCGTATCAACGGCTTTGCCGACCATCATTCGCGATCTTCACGGTTTATCGCTCTATGGCTGGGTCGCGGGTATTTACATGCTGTCCATTACGATGTTCATGCCGATTTTCGGCAAACTTGCCGATATTTTCGGGCGGAAAAAAGTGTATCTCAGCTGTGTCGCGTTCTTCATGCTAGGCTCCATCATCTGCGGGCTTGCTGAATCTATGACGGTGCTGCTCATCGGTCGCGGCATTCAAGGGATTGGCGCCGGGGGATTAATGCCGCTGGGCATGATTATTATCGGCGACACGTTTCCCCTGGAGCAGCGGGCTAAAGTGCAGAGCATGATCGGTCCTTTATTAATTTTGCCGCAGCTGGTCGGTCCGACGGTTGGCGGATATTTCGTCAGTCATGTGAGTTGGCACTGGATTTTCCTGATTAATATTCCGATCGGTTTGATTTCGGCTTTCATCGTTGCCAAAGGTTTGCGTGAATCCTCTAGTACGGAGAAGAAGCCGATTGACTGGTTAGGGGCGATCATGCTGGTTCTTGCGATGACGTCGCTGCTGATGGCTCCCGTATTGATCGATGTTCGAGGCTATGCGTGGTCGTCACCGGCGGTGATCGGGCTGCTGGCTGCGGCCCTGCTCTTTATTGTGCTGTTCGTGCGTGTCGAGTCCAAAGCGCTCGAGCCGATTATTCCGCTGGTGCTCTTCAAGAACCGCTCGGTCGTTGTCTTATCCTGCATTGTGTTCCTGACGATGCTTGGCATTATGGGCGGCATGTCCGGCTTGCCGTTCTTTGCGCAGAACGTGATGGGCATGACGCCAACAGCTTCCGGCTATATGACACTAGCCTTCATGGCGGGGGCGATACCGGCCAGCATGGTTTGCGGTAATTTGATTACGAAGATCCCTTACAAGTATTTGTTTATCGTATCATTTATTTTCCCGATCATTAGCTATGTGCTGCTTTCCCGCGTACAGGTAGAGACGACGGTGCTCTATATGGTTGTGGCCTTTGTCATCATGGGGCTCGGGATCGGTGTGCTGTTCGGAGGCGATAACTTAATCGTGCAGGAATCCGTTGATCAGGAGCATATGGGGGTCGGCGTGGCGACCGTTCAATTGTTCCAGTCCATCGGTGCTACGCTCGGATTCAGCATTTTCGGCAGTTTGCTGGCCAAAAATATTACGACCGGAATCGGGCAATTGTCCGCCGAGTTCCCGCCAGGCACCGAGCAGGCGATTATGAATGGAGGCATCCCCGCGGGGCTGTCGGCTGATCTGCTGCTGCAGATCAAGAGCGTATTTGCTGTAGCGTTCCAGCATATGTTTGCAATCGGGATCGGCTTCGCTGTCGTCGCGTTTATCTTCTGCTGGTTCATGAGGCGTGAGGTGCTGGCGCAGAAGGAAGCAGCGGAGGCAGCCAAGGCTGCGGTGCAATCGCATTAAGACGTGATAAAAAAGAGAAGCCCCTGTGCGGAAGCGCGAGGTTATGTAATTTCGCCCCAGCCGCCTGCAGGGGCTTTTTGCTGAAATTGAAAATAACTGAATGATCGTTTATTATAAACTGAATTATTAAATGAACGTTTAGTTAAGAAGGGAGCAAGCAGCTTTATGACGGCAAATCACAATCAGGATGCGAAGCCCACCATTCAAGCGATTATTACCGGTGCTACCGGTATGGTCGGAGAGGGCGTTTTGCACGAATGCCTGAATCATCCAGATGTCACACAGGTATTGGTCGTTGGCCGCAAGCCCTGCGGTGTGTCGCATCCGAAATTAGAAGAAATCATCCATGCCGATTTTATGGATCTGACGGCCATTGAGCACCGGCTTAGCGGGTATAACGCCTGTTATTTTTGCCTGGGCGTATCGTCAGTAGGCATGAACGAAGCGGCGTACAGCAAGCTCACGTACGATCTGACTTTGCATATGGCTCAGACGCTCGCCAGATTGAACCCGGAGCTGGTATTCTGCTACGTCTCTGGCAGCGGCACGGACAGCACCGAGAAAGGGAAGAGCATGTGGGCCAGGGTCAAGGGCCGAACGGAAAACCGCCTGCTGCAGCTGCCTTTTCGAAAAGCCTACATGTTCCGCCCCGGTTACATGCATCCGACCAAAGGTCTCAAGAATACGCATCGCTATTATCGTGCCCTGACATGGATGTATCCAGGCTTGCGCGCCCTGTTTCCCAATCATCTCATTAAGCTTCAAGAGCTGGGGCTTGCGATGATTCATTCGGTTCATAAGGGGTACGACAAAAGGATACTAGAAAGCAGGGATATTTTGGAATTGGCGAGAAAGTAAGTAGTAAAAAGGGAAGGAAGGCGATGAAGTTGAGTACGATCACGATTCGCTTCATGCAGGAGAATGATCCTGCGAAAGTCTCCGAAGCTTTTCTCGCGCAAGGTTGGAACAAGCCCGCCGAGCAATATGTCAGGTATGTCGAGGAGCAAAAGCTGGGGCGGCACGTAACGCTGGTTGCCGAGGCAGAGGGTGACTTTGCCGGTTATGTCAACATTATTTGGGAACCGGATTATCCGTTGTTCAAGGAGCAGGGGATTCCCGAAATCCAAGATTTCAACGTGCTGATCCGCTATCGCAGGCAAGGCATCGGCACGCTGCTTATGGACCGGGCGGAGGAACTCATCCGCCAGCGATCGGCACAAGCCGGGATTCGGGTCGGACTATTCAGCGACTATGGTCCCGCCCAGGCGATGTATGTCAAGCGCGGGTACATCCCGGATGGACGGGGGATTTATCAGAACGGCGAGTATATGAAGTATGGTCAGCAGGTCGTCGTCGACGATGATCTCATTTTAGCGTTGGTGAAAACTTGGGCGTAGCTGCGAGCGAGTCAATCATATTTATCTTCGTCTGCTCTGCTAATGCGCTCAACAATAAGCTCCGCTTCGGTTTCAAAGTTCAAATAAAGCGGCGCCGGAAGCTGATCGGCCATCTCTTTCACAGCGTCTAATTCCATGAACGCATCCAAAGTTTGCGGCGGATTATCCATGCTGTACACCCATTCGCGAAGCGCATCAATGAACGTATAAAAAGAGGCTTCAAAGCGGTTGGCCGTTTCCTCCGCCTGATCGCTGTCCATACTGCCAGAGCTGAACATTGCATTCCAATTATTCAAAGCGGTTTCCAAGGCATTCATAACCTTATCAAGCATCATAATTCCTCCCGGCAGCGGATCAAGTGATTCGTGTAATTTTACTTTTTTAATTATAACAGCTTGCAATGGTGATAAAAAGGAAGCAGAGCAGACGGAAGGCGGGCTTACGCCCAGCTACAGCTTGATCGAGGCCGCAGTGCGCGCGGTAAAGCTGCCTGTCCAGGTCATGATCCGGCCGCATAGCAGCGGTTTTTGCTATAGCCATGCGGATCGCGAAGCAGCTGGGGGCGCTTACGCCGGACAAGCAGATCGACACCGAAGCGCTGAGCATGCTGCTCGAGGAGGCGCAAGGGCTGTCGGTCACGTTTCACCGGGCGATTGACGAAGCCGCCGATGTCGAGGAAGCGCTCCGTCAGCTTGCCCGGTTCCCGCCAATAGACCGGACCCTCACTTCAGGCGGCAAACCTAACGTGCTGCACGCGGTTCCGGAAGTGCAACGCGCCGTTGCCTGAAGCAAAGCGTCTTCCATTGCCATTATAGCGGGAAGCGGGTTGACGCCCGAATCTTTGAAGCGGGAATCCAGCTTAGGCAAATAAGTACCAGACCCGCACGGTTGCGCTGATCGTCAATTGCCCGGGCTGGATTGGCGTGGGCGACGCTGCGGCGCTAACGGCAAACTTGACGCTGTAAGGTACCGGCTCTGCTGCATGAGCGGGCTCTTGAACGCGGATAGGGACGGCGCTCAGCTGGGCGCCAATCGTGTCGGCGATCGTGACGGCTTTTTGCTGCGCATCGCGCAAAGCCTTCGTCAGCGCCTTCTGCTCATAGACTTCCGGATGCGCCATCGTGAACCGGATGCTGCTCACCTCATTAGCTCCGCTGGCGACAGCGGCATCGACAATGGCTCCGGTCTGCTCGACGCGGTCTGTCGTCACTTGCAGCAGATGCGTGACTTTATAACCGCGAAATGTCTGTTTCCCGTCCGGATAATCATACTGCGTGTCGATCCGGTATTCCTGCGTTTGGATGTGTTCCCGGGGAATCCCAAGCGCAAGCAATGACTGAATCACAGCGGTAGTGATCTTCGCATTCTCGGCTTGAATCTGGGTCAGGTTCGTGCCTTCCGTGACAGCGCCAAGCACGATGACAGCCCGGTCGGGAGCGGCTTGGACCGTACCTTCGCCAAGCACTTCAATTGTTGCCTGCTGGTTCATAGAGGCGGCCGAAGCAGGATGAACATATGGATTGCCGTACATAGGGCTCATAGAACTCTTTTCAGCTCCTTTTCACACGTTTTCAAATTTTATGCTGGCAGGATTTGATGTTATGACGGTTACGATATTTGTTTTTTGTGATGGGATGGTAGAGGGGTTGGAAAAAATTGAAAGCTGCAAGAGAAGCTTTTATAATAAGTGAAAGGTTGGTAATTTATTTCCAGGAGGGATTCTTATGTCCGCATGTAAACTATCAGTCGATTATGATCAGTACGAGAATGGCGTCAAAATCGTAGATTTACTAGAGGAGCTTGCCAACAAAGCTGAGAGCCTGCAGCTTGAAAGTCTGATCATCGGTGATTGGGGCGGAGCTTACGAGAATGATTCCAGTGCAATTGTTGAAACGCTCGTTCGCTTGAAAGACCGTTTTCCGCAGCTGCGCAGCTTGTTTATTGGTGATATGTCCTATGAAGAATGCGAGGTCTCTTGGATTAATCAATCCAATCTGGGGCCGATTCTGTCCGCTTATCCCGAGTTGCGCTCGTTGACGATCAAAGGAAGCACGGGTCTCAGTCTTGATCCTGCTCACCATGACAACCTGGAGGAGCTTACGGTGATTTGCGGTGGGCTTGGAAGAGACGTTATTGCTAGCATTAGCGAAGGCAGTTTCAAAAACTTGCGGAAGCTGGAGCTTTATCTGGGCGTAGAAGATTATGGCTTCAACGGAAGCCTCGACGATATTCTCCCGCTGATTGAGCCAGGCAAATTCCCTCATCTTACTTATTTGGGGCTCAAAGACAGTGAAATCCAAGATGCAATTGCGATAGCGGTAGCGAATGCTCCGATTGTTGATCAGCTTCATACGCTGGATCTTTCCATGGGAACATTGACGGATCAGGGGGCTGAGGCACTTCTTTATAGTGACAAAATCAAGAAGCTAGAGCTGCTTAATTTAAGCTATCATTATATGTCGGATGAAATGATGGAGCGTTGGGAGCAGTCGGGCCTTAACGTAGATATAAGCGATCAGCAGGATGCTGATGATAATGGCGATTATCGCTATCCTTCCTTGACGGAGTAACGATGAAAGCGATGATTGTCATTGGCAATGCCGGGAATAGAAGAACGACTGGACTGCAAGCGGCAAGAGCTCGGCTGGGGTTGCCCCCAGCCCTTGTTTTACAATATATCGATGTGCTGCAGGGCCAAGCATCATTGAGCTCGATTGCCCACAGCCTGCAGCGAACGATGGATGAGCCGCCCTTGCTGCGGCTTGACGCACCAGGGGAGCATTTTGAAGTGGAACGCGAACTTATTGCGATAGGCGCCCCTGATGCGGCAAGCAGCCAGATCGACGAGCGATGGCTTCGGTATTCCAAAAGCGCCCATCAGCCTATTCCGCTTAGGATGGCGCAAGGCATGAAGGAATGCAAGGGCAAGCTCTATCATCCTTCGCAGTGGTTCCGCGGGTATTGCCGCCTGCTGTCAAGGCTGGACAGAGAGGCCAGACAGCTGTGGCATACACCACGCTGGATGAATGCTCCTGAGGATATAGCCGCCATGTTCGATAAGCGGTATACGCACGAAATCTTATCATCGGCCGGTTTGCCGGTGCCTAGAAGATTAGCGTCACCGGAAGCGATTCCGGATTACGATGCGTTACGGGATACGATGGTTCGTGAGCGGGTACACCGACTGTTTATTAAGCTGGCAACGGGCTCCGGCGCATGCGGCGTCATTGCGTACCAAGTGAACCCCGTTACAGGGGCAGAATCGGCTGTGACTACAATAGCTGTGGATAACTTTCAAACCAGACCTCCGATCTTTTATAACGTGAAAAAACTGGTGAATTATCAAGAACGCCATGTTATTCGCCAAATCATCAACTGGTTATTGGGACATGGCGCTCATATCGAGCAATGGATTCCCAAAGCTTCTTATCGCGATCGCACGTTCGACATCCGACAGCTTGTTGTCGCAGGTAAGTCATGTCACAGCATCGCCAGAGTAAGCAGAACACCTATCACGAATCTGCATCTCGATAGCGAGCGCATGGGCTTAATGGAGATTGGCCTGGCTGACGATCTTCAACATACGGTGCGGCAATGTGCCGAGCACACGTTAGCGGCCTTTCCACATTCCACCATTGCAGGCATCGATGTATTATTGAGCAGCGGATCATTGCGGCCTTACGTACTGGATGTCAATCCATTCGGAGATTTACTCTATCATAGTCAATATGAAGGACATGACCCCTATGAATGGGAAATGAGAATGGCTTCGCTCCCTTCGACGATCTAAATGGAAGGGGATCATACGATGTTTAACATGAATGAAATGGTTGGGACGCATGATATTCTCATGATTACACTGGATACGCTGCGCTATGACGCCGCTGTCCTGGAGGAAGACAACTGCCCGAATTTGTGCGGCGATGGGCATTGGGAAATGCGGCACACGCCGGGAAGCTTCACTTATGCGGCGCATCATGCTTTTTTTGGCGGCTTTCTGCCGACTCCGGCTACGACAAATAAGTCAGAACATGTTCGGTTGTTTCATTCGAAAAATACGGGACTACATACACATCCGTATACATGGCAATTTGATTCAACGGATATTGTATCCGGTTTGCAGGCAGAGGGCTATCGGACGATCTGTATTGGCGGCGTCATCTTTTTCACGAAAAAAGTTCCGCTGGCCAAAGTGCTGCCCAGTTATTTCCAGGAAAGCTATTGGAGAATGACCTTTGGGGTTACGAATCAACGCTCAACAGAGCATCAGGTGAATCATGCCATCAAGCTTCTGCAAAATTCATCTCTGCCAGAGCGGCTGTTTTTGTTTATGAATATTTCAGCCATTCATGGGCCTAATCATTATTTTGTGCCAGGAGCGAAAAAAGACTCCATAGCGACGCAGCGCGCGGCACTCCGTTATGTTGACGGAGAACTGGGGCGATTGTTTCAGGCATTCAGGGAACGGGAACGGCCTGTATTTTGCATGGCGTTCTCAGATCATGGCACTGCCTTCGGGGAGGATGGCTATCACGGCCACAGGCTTGCACATGAGGTCGTGTGGAACGTGCCTTATCGCGAGTTTATTTTGTAAGGTGAGAGGAGAAGATGACGATGAGCCATACAGTCGATTCGAATGACTTGAACATCCTCCACAACCCGCAGGCTCTACGCAGCTGGAAAGACGGCCTGACAGCAGAGCCTTATCGGTCTTATTTGTATGCTTATCCGCACAAAACTGCCTATCGAGCATTGGCGTCGAAGCTGCTTTCTGAACTGTGGAGCCAGGAAATGGCAGATACGTACTTTTTATATATGCATATCCCGTTCTGCGGGGCTCGGTGCGGCTTCTGCAATTTATTCACCTTACCTGACAAGAGAGCCGATGTTCATGCCGAATATGTGGATGCTCTGGAAAGACAAGCTGCACAATGGGCTCCGTTCATTCAGAAAAAGCCGGTTGCCCGATTTGCTATCGGAGGCGGCACGCCGACGTTACTCGAGCCTGTCCAGCTTGCGCGGTTGTTTCATATTGCCCAAGATGTGATTGGCTTGGATCCAGCTCAAGTCTCAATCTCGGTAGAGACATCTCCCGAGACGGTAACCGCCGAACGCCTGGCTATTTTACAAAGCCGGCAGGTGGATCGCGTCAGCATGGGCATTCAAAGCTTCATCTCGTCTGAAGCGGAAGCGATCTATCGTCCGCAGAAGCCGCAGGAGGTTGAAAGAGCGCTGGAACAACTCAAGCAGTACCGGTTTCCGATTCTTAACTTGGACTTGATATATGGCCTTCCTGGGCAAACGATGGCGTCATGGTTGTATTCGCTGGATAAGGCGCTATCCTATGAGCCGGAGGAGATATTTATTTATCCGCTGTACACGCGTGAGCACACCATTGTAAAGCCGGAGCAGATCAGGCAAAGCGGCGAAGATCACAGAGTTAGCTTCTATCGCGCAGCGCGGGAACGTCTGCTTGCGCAAGGGTATACACAGTATTCGATGCGCAGATTTGCCAAAGCGGCAGCGGGTTCGGGTAAGAAATTGCTTCCGTACAGCTGTCAGGAAGAAGGCATGATCGGCCTTGGCTGTGGCGCACGGTCTTACACCAGGAATGTCCATTATTCCTCGCGATACAGTGTAGGGCGTGCTGCTACAGCAAGTATTATTGCCGACTATGTGGCTGCAGCCGATTACTCTCATGCCGATTACGGCCTTGTGCTTAGCAAGGATGATCAACAGCGCCGTTTTATACTCAAAGCGCTGCTTCACATGGAAGGCTTGGCACTGAGCAGCTATCTGGAGCGATTTGCAGCATCAGCGCTTGTCGATTATCCCGAATTGAATCTGCTTCTCCATACCGATCTTGCTGTGATAGAGCACGATGTATTGCGATTGACGGATGAAGGGCTTATGTACTCCGATGCGATTGGAGATTGGTTTATTTCCCCGGACATTCGTGCGCTCATGGAAAGCTGTGATCTTGCATGAAAGCGACACTTTATTTTCGCGGGAGCTTAAGCTCATGCAATTACGACTGTCCGTACTGCCCTTTTAGCAAGAACACGGATAGTCAGGAGTCTTTGCTGAAGGACCGGCTGCAGGTACAGACATTTGTCGATTGGGTAGAGGAGCAAGAGGGGAGCGGGCATCGGTTATCTGTGTTTTTTAACCCTTATGGTGAAGGACTTACGCATCGTTGGTACAGGGAAGCTTTGGTTAAATTGTCCCACATGCAGCATGTCGACAAAGTTGCGATACAAACCAACTTATCCGCTAAGCTTGATTGGATCGGTGATTTGAATCCGGCAACGGCCGCATTCTGGGTCACCTACCACCCCGGGCAGACGGAGGAAGAGCGATTTTTACAGCAATGCCTCAAGCTCTATGGGCAACAAATCCTGTTCAGTGTAGGCTGTGTCGGGGTTAAGAGCGCGTTCAATTCCATGGCTTCCATACGGAAGGCATTGCCCGATGATGTTTATATGTGGGTCAATGCATACAAAGATAGACCGGATTATTACTCTGCAGAGGATACGGCGTTTTTGAGCCGTGTGGATCCCTATTTTGGCCTTAACGCTAAAGATTACGACAGTATGGGCAAGCCGTGCAGTACCGGGCAATCTGTGTTTTATGTTCAAGGAGATGGGCGCGTAAAGCGATGTTATAAGGATCGTCAAGTAATCGGAAATTTGTATAAAGACGGACTGGAAGAAATATGCAGGGAACGGCCGTGCCGTATGAGACAATGTGATTGTTATATCGGCTACATTCATATGGAGGAGCAGCAGTTCGCTTCTATTTATGGAGAGCGCGTACTCGAACGGATCGCAAAAATCCCTTGACCTCCTTGATACAATGAAGCCGGTCTGTTGACCGCAACAAGCATGCAAGAAGGACAAGGGATTGAGGAAGGGCAGATTAGCATCCGCCGCTATCGGGTTGAGGGTAGCCACCGGCTAAACCATCGGTGGTGTTTATTTTTCATTGGAAAGTTTTAGTACGTCCAGCAGTTTGAAAAATAAGCTCAGCACGATGGTCACGACTGTCGCGAGCGCCATGCCTTTCATCTCAAAATGACCCCACTTGAAGGTAACTCCGCTGAGGCCGATAACGAGCACAACTGTCGTTAAAATCAGGTTCACCGGCTTGCTGTAATCCACTTTGGTCTCAACCAGCATGCGGATCCCCGAAGCGGCGATCACGCCGAACAGCAGCAAGGATACGCCGCCCATCACCGGGGTCGGGATGGTTTGAATGAGCACGGATATTTTACCGATAAAGGAGAGGACGATAGCCAAAATCGCTGCTCCGCCGATTACCCACACGGAGTAGATACGGCTAATCGCCATAACGCCGATATTTTCACCATAGGTAGTGTTCGGCGTCGAGCCGACAAGCGATGAAATCATCGTCGAGATCCCGTTACCGAGCAAGGAGCGGCTGAGCCCGGGGTCTTTGGACAAATCTTTGCCGACCATATTGCCGGTTACGATCAAGTGGCCGATATGTTCGGCGATCACGACCAGCGCCGCTGGCGCGATGACCAAAATGCTCGCCCAATCAAAGGTTGGCGTCGTGAACGTCGGGAGCTGGAACCATGAAGCTGCGTTCCACGCGTCAGCCAAGTGCACGAGCCCCATCAGTGCAGCGAGGACGTATCCCGCGACGATGGCGATCAGGATCGGAATGACTTTCATAAAACCACGGAACATAACCGTACCGATGATACCGACAAGCAAGGTGAAAATGGACACTGTCGCCGTGGGCGAATCGATCGACCAGTTTGCCGGCGCTCCGCTTGGCGCGATCAATCCGGCCATGCCTGCTGCAGTCGGCACCAGCTCGAGGCCAATGACGGCGACGATGGCGCCCATGGCCGCCGGCGGGAAGACGACATCGATCCATCCGGTCCCGACAGCCCGGATCAGCAAGGCGACGATGGTGAAAATGAGGCCGACGATGAGGAAGCCGCCAAGTGCTGCGCTGTAGCCTTTGCTCGATAAAACTACAAAAACCGGAGATAGAAAGGCGAAGCTCGAACCGAGAAAGGCTGGGATCTTCCCTTTCGTGATCCAGATATAAAGCAGGGTGCCGATACCGTTCATGAGCAGAATAGTGGCCGGATCGACTTTAAACAGGATCGGGACTAAAACAGTGGAACCAAACATGGCAAATAAATGCTGCAAACTTAGCGGAATGCTCTCCCCCCATGAAGGGCGTTCATCAACTTGAATGATGCGTGACAATTTGAAATGACCTCCTCTTTATTAACTCTGTACGCTATCTTACCACAATAGGGCAATTTCTGTACTACACTTTTGCATAAGGATTTGCCGGTTAGTTAATAATGGCAGTAAAATGAAGAATATGGAGAAAACTTACATGAATAAAGCGATTGAACTCAAGCAGCCGGCGCAGCGCAAGCTGCTTTTCAGCACGGGGCTCAGCTGGCTGTTCGATGCGATGGATGTCGGCATCATTTCATTCATAGCGGCGGCGCTCGCCCTGGAATGGAAGCTCAGCGCCCAGCAGATCGGCCTGCTGACCGCCGTCAATTCCATCGGCATGGCCATTGGAGCGGCTGTCGCCGGGGCGCTGGCAGATAAATACGGGAGACGGGCGGTGCTGCTCGCGACGCTCTTGATCTTCTCCGCAGCCAGCGGGCTGTCGGCGCTCGCGACAAGCTTCGCCGTCCTCTGCGTGCTGCGTTTTATTACGGGCTTCGGCCTGGGCGGAGAGCTGCCGGTTGCGTCGACCCTCGTGTCGGAGTCCGTCCCTGCCAGTGAGCGCGGCCGCGTAGTCGTCCTGCTCGAGAGCTTCTGGGCTTGCGGTTGGATCATCGCCGCGCTGATTGCCTATTTTGTCATTCCGCATTATAGCTGGCGGCTGGCCTTTGTCATCGGCGCTGTCCCTGCGGTGTACGCCTTATATTTGCGCAGAGCCGTCCGGGACTCACCGCGCTTCATGCAGCAGAGCGGCGAGCGGCTCACTTTTGGCGAGCGGTTTGCGTCCGTATGGTCGGCGCGGCATCGCCGGTCTACAGTTATGCTGTGGATCTTGTGGTTTACTGTTGTGTTTTCCTATTACGGTATGTTTCTTTGGCTGCCGACTGTTATGGTGTTGAAAGGTTTTGGTCTTGTAAAAAGTTTCCAGTATGTACTGATCATGACGCTGGCTCAGCTTCCCGGCTATTTTACAGCAGCTTATTTCATAGAGAAGTTTGGAAGGAAGTTTGTGCTTGTGCTGTACCTGCTGCTCACCGCGCTTAGTGCTCTGTGGTTCGGCCACGCGGAGACGGTAAGCAGCTTGATTACCGCCGGCATTTGCTTGTCGTTTTTTAATCTTGGTGCCTGGGGCGGGATGTACGCCTACACGCCGGAGCTGTACCCGACTGGCGTCCGCTCCACGGGCGTAGGTCTTGCAGCAGCTTTCGGGCGCATCGGCGGCGTGCTCGGGCCGTATTTTGTCGGGCTGATGGTGGCACAAGGAAAACAGATCTTCAGCATCTTCATGTTTTTTTTCATCGCCGTTGTGCTCGGCGCACTGGCGGTGCTTTTTCTCGGTAAGGAGACGAAGGGCAGCGATCCGGATTTAGTGTGAATAACGCGGGTGAGCGGTGGCGCGGCGGCGAGAAGGCGCTGCAAGGCACTAAAGTTGCGTTGCAGACTGCATGGAAGCGCGAAGAGCGCTGCAGGGCGATAAACTCGCTGCGTCGCCCCGCAGGCACGCGCATAACAGCAAAGGGTGTCCCGCTGGGACACCCTTTTTACGGCTGTATTCGTTTGAACTTCGCATCCAGATGAGGAAGCAGCATCACACTTTCCTGTTCGTTCGGATCGGTGCGGGCGATAATGGCGGTGCAGCTGTCGGCATCGCTGGGGTTGTAAGGCAAATGCGGCATACCGGCAGGAATGTACAGAAAGTCGCCTTCTTCGATCTGCATGTGCTGTTCCAACTGCTCGCCGAACCACATGGCGGATTGCCCGCGCAGCATGTAGATGGCCGTTTCATGGCTTTCGTGCAGATGAGCCTTCGCTTTGCCTCCCGGAGGGATGGTGAGGATATGCATGCAGATGCTCTCCGCGCCTGCGCTTTCAGCAGAGATCGCTTCGCCATAATCGAAGCCCTGCTTGCCGTGATATTGCCTGGAGGGGCGAATTAATCGGCAGCTCTTGGGCGAGTTCGTGCTCATAAGTTCCCGACACCTCCGTGTCTATGATTCATCTTGTACATGATATGGAGGGTCTCCGCGGAAAAGAACAGCAAGCCACAGCCGATTCTCACCTCTTCGCAGCTTCCCACTATTCACAAACTCAGTGATCACCTTGATTTGGATTACGAAAAATCTTACGAGATTATGAAGAAAAAGGCGTTGACCTTCACGCTGCGTCAAGGTGTACGCTTAGTTTGTCAGGAGGAGAAGCCATGGAATACACCGTTCAAAAGCTCGGCCAACTCGCAGGCATCAGCACCAGAACGCTTCGTTATTATGATGAGATCGGCCTATTGAAGCCAGCGAGAATCAGTTCCTCGGGTTACCGGATTTACGGCCAATCGGAAGTTAACCAGCTGCAGCAAATTTTGTTTTATAGAGAACTTGGTGTTCCGCTCGATCAGATTAAAGACATCCTTACAGATCCGGCATTTGATGGCGCCAAAGCTTTGATAGAGCACCGTGAGCAGCTCCTGGAAAGACGCAAGCAACTGGATCAGCTGATAGCGAATGTCGAGAAAACAATAGCCTTGGCGGAAGGGAGAACAGTCATGAGCGATCAAGAGAAATTCGAAGGTTTCAAGCAGCAAAAGATCGAGGAGAACGAACAGAAATATGGCAAAGAAATTCGTGATAAATATGGCGACGAGCAAGTCGAAGCGTCCAACCAGAAAGTAAAAAATATGACGCAAGCCCAGTATGACGAAGTCACTCGTTTAGCGGAGCAGGTGCAAGAGGCGCTGGCTGTCGCATTCACAACCGGTGACCCCGCAGGGCCGCAGGCACAAAAAGCGGCCGACTTGCATAAGCAATGGCTCACCTATTATTGGAGCGAATACAGTAAGGAGGCACACGCCGGTCTTGCCCAGATGTACGTGGACGATGAACGATTCCGGGCTTACTATGACGCCAAGCAGCCAGGGACGGCGGAATTTCTGCGCGACGCCATCCGCATATATACCGGAGCCACTTCATAATAATAGCGGGCTTGGAAATACTACGGTCAGAAAGGAAGGCGGTAGAGGATGGAAAACGTTGAAAATCAACCGGCCGATGATCAAGCGCCAGCTGAGGAATCAAACATGACATCGGGGCCGTTCCGTCATTCTGATTTCGAACTGATCGCAAGCTATGCCAGACAGCTCAACGGTGAGCTGGAGGATGAAGCTGAGCATTAACTGAAGCGACAAGCATGCTGCATAGCGGTGTGCTTGTCGTTTTGTATATGAAGAAACACCCTCCGTGCGCATGAGCTTTGGAGGGTGTTCGGCTTGGCGGAAGCGTAAACGCCTCAAGGCTGCTTGGCCGGCACAGCTTTACCGTAGCTGAGCAGCTCGGACACCGTGACGAAGCGGTAGCCCCGCTTTTCGAGTTCGGGCAAAATTTGCTTCAACGCTGCAATGGTTTGCGTACGTCCTTCAATATAATCATGGAACAACACGATGTTACCGCTGCTTGCATTTTTGAGAACCCGGTCTACAATGCGCTGTACACCTGGGGAATTCCAGTCACGGGTATCCAGATGCCAGGACCACATGATCATTTTGTAGCCTTCCTGCTTGGCCAGATTGACGAGTCCTTCGTTATAAATGCCGCCGGGCGGACGGAACAGATGGCTCCGGGTGTGGGTCACGGATTCGATCAATTCTTCCGTTTTGTTGATTTCCTTTTTCATATTCGTCCGTTTGGAGAGAAAAGCGTGACTGTACGTATGATTGGCCAGTTCGTGGCCCTCGTTGACTTCCCGCTGCAAAATCTCCGGAAACCGCTCCACTTTGTTGCCGACGACAAAGAAGGTTGCTTTGGCATTGTATTGCTTCAGCAAATCGAGAATTTGCGGCGTGTGTTCCGGGTGCGGCCCATCGTCGAACGTGAGTGCGATCACCTTCTCCGTCGTCGCAATTTCCCAAACGACATCCCCCCTGTTCTCATAATAAAACCGGTCCTTCTTAGGTGCCGCATGGCCGGAAGACGCAAACAGAAAGAAACAAAGGCAGAGAGTAACAACGACTTTCATAGCCGCCTCCTTTGCAAAATTGGATAAACATTAGGATGCGCAGGTGCATCCCGGATTATTTGCCAATCGATGGCGGATTTGCGATAATGCGCATAGGAAATCAATGGGATTGAGGTGCTATTTATGAAGGATAAGCAGCAATACGCATTCATCGGCTCATACGCGGAGTCGGACCAAACGGGATTGTATGCATGCAGCTACGATCAGGAAACGGGCAGCTTAACGCTGCTTGATCAAGTGTCAGGGTTGCCGAATCCAACGTTCTTGGATATCGACGAAAGCAGAAACATCATCTATGCCCTCACGGAAGGCGTCGATGCGAATCAACAGCGCTGCGGTGCGGCAGCTGCGTATGCTTTTGATCCATTCGCAGGCAAGCTGCTGCTGTTGAATAAAGAAGTGACACTGCCGGCTACGACCTGCCACATTACGCTGGACCGCGCGCGCCAGTGCCTGATGGTCGCCAGCTACCATGGCGGCATGGTCGGCTTGTCGCCGCTGCTGCCGGACGGGCGCATTGGCGCAACGTCCGATATTCAGCGGCATCAGGGCGCAAGCGTCCTTCCGGTGCAGGACCGCCCGCGGGCGCATTCCGTCACGCTGGACCGGGCCAACCGCTTCGCGATTGTATGCGATCTCGGCTTGGATCAACTTGTCGTGTACAAGCTGGATGCTGTGAATCACCGCCTAATCCCGCACAGCCAGACGGCGATTACGCCAGGGTCAGGTCCGCGTCACTTTGCTTTTCATCCAAATTTGCCGTACGGATATGTCATCAATGAGCTGAACGCGACCATCACTGTGCTTGCCTACGAGGAAGAAGCGGGACAATTGAACGTGATTCAAACCGTATCAACGCTGCCTGCGGATTATCAAGGCGATAACGCTTGCGCAGATATCCACATCTCGCCGGACGGGCGCTTTATATATGGCTCCAACCGCGGGCATGACAGCCTTGCGGTGTACGCCATTGATGCGCAAAGCGGCCGACTGACGCTCGTGGAGCATGCGTCAACATTAGGCGGACATCCGCGCAATTTCGCCATCTCACCGGATGGACGATTCGTACTGGTTGCGAACCGCGACGGCAACAACATCGTGTCCTTCAGCCGCGATGCGCAAACTGGCAAGGTGACGCCAACGGGAAGCGAGCTTAAGCTTTCCAAGCCTGTATGTATGAAGCTGCGTACACTGCCTGCAGGAGACATGTGATGAAAGCATTAATTTTTGAGACTTTCGGCGGACCGGAAGTGCTGCGCTATGCCGAAATCCCCGATCCGCTGCTTACGCCAGGCACAGTGCTTGTGCGGACACAAGCGATCGGCTTGAACTTTGCCGATATTTACCGCAGGCGCGGTAATTACCATCTGTCCGGTCAGCCGCCGTACATTCTCGGCTATGAGGGCGCCGGCATTGTGGAGCGAGTGGCCGAAGACGTGCGCGACATCCAGGTCGGAGACCGGATCGCCTTCGCCGACGTGCCTTATGCCAATGCAGAGCTGGTTGCCGTGCCGCGTGAGCGCGCCGTCCCGCTGCCTGCTGACATTGCGTACGAGCAGGCGGCAGGCGTGCTGCTGCAGGGTATGACCGCGCATTATTTGGTCAATGACAGCTACCGTGTGCAGCCGGGAGACGACATTCTCGTGCATGCGGCAGCAGGAGGCGTCGGCCAGCTCTTGACCCAGCTGTGCAAGATCAAAGGCGCGCGGGTCATCGGCCTGACATCGACGGATGCGAAGCGGGCCATTGCGCAGGCGGCAGGCGCCGATGAAGTGCTGCTGTACGGCAGCGATTGGACGGCCGGGGTGCTGCAGTGGTCGGCGGACCAGCAGGGCGTTCAGGCGGCATATGACTCCGTTGGCTCGACACTGATGAGCAGTTTTGCAGCGGTACGGACGAAAGGGACGGTTGTGTTCTACGGCATGGCCGGCGGAGATCCGGCTCCTGTCGATCCGCGGATGCTGATGGATACGTCGAAGACGTTAACCGGCGGCGATCTGTGGAACCATGTTACGAGCCGGGAGAACCGGATTGAACGCGCCCGCGCCTTGTTCGATTTGCTGCGCAGCGGCCAGCTGAAGACTGAAAGATTCAAGCGCTTCGCCCTTCAAGACGGTGCGGAGGCGCACAAGCTGCTGGAGAGCCGGAACAGTACCGGGAAAATATTGCTGATTCCCTAACAGAGGGATTCATTTAACGTTAATGAAGAGCCTTTCATGGAACCCAATGGGGTCGTGAAGGGCTTTTGCTATGATTTTTAGGAAAAGTGTTAAGAAATCTAATAGAAATTGTGGAAGTCTGCTAACAAATTTCGCTTAAGATGTTACGAGTGATTTGGAACGAACCTGTGTGGAAGGTGGAATGATCGTGCGTTCCCTTAGTGTACGCAATAAATTAATTGTTTCTGTCTCGTTCATTCTTTGTATTCCATGCATCTTGATCGGATGGATTTCTTACCAGACTTCCTACAAACAGCTCAACGAACATACGATGGAAAGTATCCAAAGAGATGTGCAGCTGTTGAATGCCAACGTCGAGCGGAACGTAGAGCTGTGGGAAAGAGACGTTGCTTTTTTGGCCCAGACGATTCATCTGGAGAAGGTTGGAAAAACCATGACAGCGGAAGATCCGATTATCCGGGAGTTGATCGATCGGCATCAAGCGCTGCACCCTGAGCTCAATACGACGACGGTAGCGACGGAAGACGGGATGCTCATGACGGCGCCGAAAGATATGAGCTTGGAGCCCGGATACGATCCGCGGCAGCAGCTTTGGTACCAAGCCGCGATGGCGAATCCCGGGAGGACGACGATTACCCCGCCTAGGGTGTCTAAGGCGCTGAACCGCCTCGTCGTGCAGATTGCCGCAGCAACTAGCGACCGCCAAGGTGTGGTCGGGGTCGGACTGCTGCTGGACGAGCTGACGCGGAGCGTGAACCAGATTAATATCGCGCGCGGCGGATTTGTGTACATCGTGGATCGTGACGGCATCGTCGTGGCGTCGACCATTGAGCCGATCGCCGAGCGTGCCAAGGGCGAGCACATTCAGCGTATTTTACAACAAAATGAGGGAACGATCAGCTTTCAGCGAGACGGTACGAATAAGGAAGCCGTATTTCAGACGAATGAGCTGACCGGCTGGAAAATCGTCGGCGAAGTCGACCGCCAGGAACTGATAGCCAGTGTTAGACCGATTTTTAATACGACTTTGGTCGTGCTGCTGATCGCGATTTTTTTGACCGCCTGCCTGATCTCCCTGATCATTCGTACGATTACGCTCCCGCTTAAGGAGCTGGCTGTGGCTTCAGAGCGTGTAAGCGGCGGCAATTTCAACGAGCATGTCACCATAACAAGCAATGATGAATTTCAAAAATTGGGTGAAGCTTACAATCACATGATGGACTCGTTGAGCCAATTTGCTTTTTATGATCCATTGACGATGCTGCCCAACCGGAGACAGTTTACCGCATCTCTGGAACAGGCAGTCGGAAAGGCTGCTGCCCATAAGGGCAAAATGGCGATTATCTTCATTGATGTGGATAACTTTAAACGCATCAATGATACGCTCGGCCACTCCGTCGGCGATATGCTGCTGCAAAAATTTGCGTATCGGCTCCAATATGTCATCGGCTCCCATGGCGTTGCGGCCAGACTTGGAGGCGACGAGTTCGTCGTGCTGCTGCAGCAGCAGCAGGCGCAAACGGAATATGTGGAGCTGATCGCCAGCCTGCTCCGTGACAGCTGCGTCAGGCCGCTTGAGCTGCAGCACCAATCGATCCATGTGAACATGAGCATGGGGATTGCCGTCTATCCGGACCATGGCAAGAATGGGGAGGAACTTCTCAAGCACGCGGACATGGCGATGTACAAGGCGAAGGAGCTGGGGAAAAATAACTACCAGTTTTTTGACTGCGATATGATTGAGGTCGTAACTAGAAAATCGCTCATCGAGCAGCTGCTGCGTACGGCTTTGGATAAAAATGAATTCGCCGTCCATTACCAGCCGCAGATGGCTGCAGCCACTGGCGACATTCGGGGATTTGAAGCCCTGGTGCGCTGGGACAGTCCGGAGCGGGGCCCGATTTCACCTGTTGAGTTTATTCCGATTGCGGAGGAAATGGGATTGATCGCCTACATCGACCAATGGGTGATGCTGCAAGCATGTAGGAAAAACGTGGAATTCCAGAAGCGGTTTGGGCGCCCGTATTTGATGTCGGTCAATATTTCAGCTCTGCAGCTGAAGCAGCGGTATTTTGCGGAAAATGTGGAAGCGATTTTGAAAGAAACGCAAATGAAGCCGGAGCATTTGGAGATTGAGATTACGGAGAGTGTCCTCATTGAATCGCTGGAAAGCTCGGTGGCGGCTCTATGGAAATTGGAAAGCCTCGGCGTGAAAATCGCGTTGGACGATTTTGGGACTGGCTACTCTTCGCTGAGCTATTTGAAGGTGCTGCCGATCCATACGCTCAAAATTGACAAATCGTTCGTGCAAGGTATGACATCGGCTTCCGCCGAAAAAGCGATCACGGAGTCGATTATTGATCTCGTGCACAAATTGGGGCATGGGGTCGTGGCCGAAGGCGTAGAAACCGAGGAGCAGCTGGCGCTGCTCAAAACATGGAATTGCGATTTTGTGCAAGGCTATTTCTTCAGCAAGCCAGTTGCTGAAGATCAGCTGATCAATTTAATATCTGATACGAATAATGGTCTTGTGGCGCCTAATTAATCAGCGAAAGCGCGGAAAGTGAAAGGCTCCCCTCGAGGTAAACCGGTTCGATAAGAAACCGCTGCTTGGAGGGGAGTTTTTTGATGTGCTCTAATCCTATTTTGCTGACTTATTGCAGCCGGACCCCCTTTCAATTTCCCTGTAGACGACTTTGCCCAATTAGAGCCTGTCATCCGGTCGAGGGTCGTGAAAGTTTTTGTTGGCGGCGAAGGCGGGCGCGCGAGCGAGGGGATAGCGGAAGGAAGACTCTGCTATGGGAGCCTGCGATCCACGTCCTCCCCCCGCAAAGCGCGCTTGTTACACAGCCAAGCTGGACGTCTTGGCCTGCTTCTCCTGCAAGCTCGGCAGGATGGAAGCGAGCAGGGCAATCCCGGCCAGGCCGGTCAGCAATATCAGCAGCGCCATCCCCCCCGGGGAAACGAAGCCGCCGATGATGACGTTGAGGCCGCTGATGATTTGCGCAGCCCGGTTCGTCATGCTGTTGACGGCCATGTACGTGCTTCGCGCGTGGTCCGGCACAAGCTGAACGAGCAGCGCCTGCTTGATTGGCACATAGGTCAGCTCGCCGGCAGTCGCAAGCAGCATCAGCAGCACGAGGAGCGACGGTTGATTGCCGAACACGAGATATGTGTACCCGAGGATGTTGCACAGCAGCGCTGCCAGCATCACCCGATGATCGGAGCGGCCTTTCAACATGCGGCCGACGAATAGAGACAGCAGCACGACAGCGATCGTATTCTCTGTGCGCAGGTAGCCGACCAGAGGCAGGCCGTCCACGGCCGCGGACCAGCCAGGCAGCCAGGCGGTTTGATGCACTTCATTTGCTAAGCGGATCCCGATGTATCCCGTCAAATTCATTTCGACGGACACGGATAGAACTCCGGCAAGTATATAAATCATAAATCTGCGGTCGCGCAGAACTTCAATATAACGTTTGACGATGGACATCTCCGCAGCGGCAGGAGCGTCGGCAGGATGCTGTGTATGCGGCGCTATCTGCCGTTCAGGCATCGTTTCTTGAATATAAATAGCCGTTACCGCCAAAGCGACGACCGACATCACGCCCACGACAATCAGCAGCTCCAGCAAGTAATCGCTGAAAAAATAGCCGCCGATCATCCCCGCCACAGAAATGGCCAAATTGTTGCACCAATAATTGATTCGGTAGATCGCCTTGCGCGTGTCTGGCGCAGATACATCGATGAGCATGGCCTCAACGGCCGGCTTACTGAGTCCCCAGGCGGCACTGATCAGCATTGTCATCAACAGCGTCAAAGTTGGGCTATGCAGCCAAGGCGAGTTGGCGAGCGCCATGACCCCGTATGCGAGTGTGCTGAGGGCTTCGGCGAGCACCATCATTTTCTTGCGGCCGATGCGGTCGGCGTAATGCCCTCCAATCGTGGCGCATACGAGCCCGACGGCGATGCTGATTGCTGCAGCGGCTCCGGCGACGGTTGTCCCCATCGTCCTTGCAAAGTAAACGGCCATAAACGGTGTGACCATGTTGCCGAGCGTATTCGTAATAAAGCTGATAAGAATACGCAGCCGAACGTTAGGATGAAACTGAAAAAAAGTCATACAATCCACCTGCTTTTGTGTAATTAAGATCGAATGTGTTGGTAGACTTAGCATATCAGATAGCC
Source organism: Paenibacillus aestuarii (assembly GCF_027789125.1). GTDB lineage: Bacteria > Bacillota > Bacilli > Paenibacillales > NBRC-103111 > Paenibacillus_E > Paenibacillus_E aestuarii. Next base: position 106,339 of record NZ_JAQFVF010000027.1, read on the forward strand.
ATTTGTTAAAAAGTGTAATATGGCTGCAGATCGCTTTCCCCTTTTTCATTGACGAAAATGAAGAGGACACCTATACTTTGTCATACAGATTAGGTAAAAATGGGGAGGTCACGATATGCAGCTTGCCTTGCAATATGCACAATTGAAAGCTTCCATCCTGCGGCAGGGGCATCAGGCGAATGAAGATGTGCCCGTCACCGTTGAAGAAATTGCCGGTTATTTGTTTTGTACGGAACGCAATGTGAAAATTTTGATACACAAGATGAGCGACAACGGCTGGATTGTATGGACACCAGGCCGTGGACGCGGAAACCGCTCATCCATTCGCTTCTTGGCGTCGGTGGAAGAGCTGCTTCTCGCCGAGGCCAAGGTTTATGTGGAGCAAGGAAATTTGAACAGTGCGATGAGCTTGTTTCAAATGGAGGGTCTGGATCCCGGGCTGACGGACCGCTTCCTTGCCTGGCTTGGCGATTATTTCGGATATCGGCCGAACCAGGAGGCAGGAGAGCAGGATACGCTGCGGCTGCCGATGCATAACAAGCTGCTTACACTGGATCCGACGGAAATTTTATTTTCCAGGGATTTGCATTTTGTCAAACAAGTGTTCGATACGCTGCTGCGCTTTGATCCTGTGCGCGGAGTGTTAGAGCCGGGGCTGGCGCATGAATGGTCATGCAAGGAGAACGGGCGGGTATGGATATTTTACTTGCGCAAGCGGGTGAAGTTTCACCATGGACGGGAGATGACGGCTGCCGATGTCATCTATTCGCTCAACCGGTTGAGAACGCTCGGCAACACGGATTCACCCAACCGTTGGCTCGGCGAAGGCATTCGTGCAATACGTACGATGAACCGTATGACCGTGCAAATTGAGCTGGAGGCGCCTAACTACATGTTCGGTCATTATGTGAGCTCGTACCCGACGGCGATTGTTCCTGAAGATGTGTACGCAGCGGGTGGCAGCCAGTTGCGGATGCATCCGGTAGGCACAGGGCCGTTCCGAATTGTGCGCCATGACGAGGACGGGATTACGCTGGAGTTGTTCGAGGATTATTATCGTGAGCGCGCCCTGTTGGACCGGATCGAGCTGCTCTATGTGCCAGCATCGATCAGCGAACGGAGATGGCAGAAGTGGAATTTTCATGTCGGCAGGTTGAACCGCGATCACCATTCTGCGCCCGCCCATTGGCGGGAAAAAGGCGTGCTGACACTCGGCTCGAACTTGCTCGTGTTCAATATGCGCCGGTCGGGACCGCAGCAGGAGGCGAGTGTTCGCGAGGCCATTCACCTTGTGCTGCATCGCAGCGGCTTGATCGAGGCGCTGGGACTCGTCGGTGCCTATCCGGCCGAGGGCTTCCTGCCTTCGGCGGAGCGGCGCGAAGGCCCGCAGGACAACGAGCCGCAGAGGGCGCGTGAGCTGCTTGCACAGTGTGGCTACCGGGGCGAACCGCTGCGGCTCGTGTTCCCCCCCTCGTATGGATGTGAGGTGGAATGGATCCGGGATCGCTGCGCCGGTATCGGGGTGCAGGTGCTGATCCAGGAATACTCCTATCCGGAGATGGCTTGTACGCAGCTGCTGCAGGAAGCCGATGTGATCCTGGGCGGCGTCGTAGCCGACGATGATGAGGCGCGCTGCCTCATCGAAATGTACAAAATGGGCAACATGCTCACTCGTGCCGCCGCAACGGACGCGCAGCGTCAAGTGTTCGACGAAACGATCGCGCGGATCGTAGCGGAACCGGACGCGCAAGTGCGGATAGCAAGAATCCGCGCCATGGAGCGTCTGCTCACGGAGGAGCACTACGCGCTGTTTCTCGTGCATACGAGACAGCGGACTGTATACAGCCCGCATCTGAAAGGCATTGCCGTCAACACGCTGGGCTGGTTCGACTTCAAAAATATATGGTTCCGGCCGGAGCTGGAACCGGCTCCCCCAGCGGCCGGTCCGGCTGCGGAGCCGCATGCATAAAACTAAAAGCCGTACGCCCTAGCCGGGAGCGTACGGCTTTTGTTATCCTTTGACGGCGCCGATCATGACGCCTTTGACGAAATACTTTTGCACGAACGGATACAGCACCAGAATCGGCACCGAGGCCACCATAATTGTGGCATATTTGATTGTTTCCCCGATCTGGAACTGATCGGCGGCATTCGCGCCGGAGGACATCGCATCCGTATTGTTGGCGATCAGAATTTCCCGTAGTGTCAGCTGCAAGGGATAGAGCTCGCGGTCCTTGATGAAGATCGAGGCATAGAACCAGCCATTCCACTTCTCCACTGCATAATACAGAATCATCACGGCGATAACCGGCATCGACAGCGGGATAATAATGCGGAACAAGATGGTGAAATGGTTGGCGCCGTCGATCTTGGCCGATTCCTCGAGACTTTCGGGGACGGTCATAAAGGCGGTGCGCATAATTATCAAATTGAAAGTATTCACAGTAAACGGGAGAATCGTTGCCCAGAGCGAATCGATCAGCCCGACCTGCTTGACAACCAGGTAGAGGGGAACGAGACCGCCGCTAAAGAACATCGTCAGCACGACCATGAAAATGAACACTTTGTTCCACATCACATTTCTCCGGGATAACACGTAGGCGCCCAAGGCGGTCACAATCAGGTTGGTCGCCACGCCGAACACGAGAATGAACAGCGTATTGCGGTATCCTTTGAGAATGGCAGGATTGTGGAAAACGCTTTTATACGCTTCGACGCTGAAGCCAAGCGGCTTATACAAGAAGCCTTTGTACGTAATTAGCTGTGCGGCATCGCTGATGGAGGCGAAGGTCACATAAATCATCGGGTACAGCGTAATAATGACGAGCGCGAGCAAAACGGCATGGATGATGCCGACAAACACTTTATCGGAGTAGCTGGTTTTCATGACAATGACCTCCTTCTTACCATAGGCTGTTTTCGCTCATTTTGCGGCTTAACCGGTTGGCGGCGATTAGCAGCAGGAGATTGATGACCGAATTGAACAAGCCGACTGCGGAGCTGTAGCTCCAGCCGAATTCCAGCAAGCCTTTGCGGTACACGAAGGAAGAGATGACATCCGCCGTGTCGTACGTGCTGGGGTTGTACAGCAGGATGATTTTTTCCCATCCGACGTTCAAGAGGTTGCCGACACGCAAAATGAACATGATGGAGATCGTAGGCAGAATACCCGGGAGGGTAATATGCCAGATCTGCTTCCAGCGGCTGGCGCCGTCGATGCGGGCCGCTTCATACTGCTCTTGATCGATGCTCATCAGGGCCGCCAAATAGATGATCGATTCCCAACCGATTTTTTGCCAAATTTCCGATAAAATATAAATCGATCTGAACAGCTCGGGCTTCTGCAGCATCGCCGTGTCGTTGGCCCCGAAATACGTGAATAGCGTGTTGATGACGCCGCCGCTGTTCGTGAAGTCTTTAATCATGCCGCAGATGACGACCAGGGAAATAAAATAAGGCATGTACGTAACGGTCTGCACAAATCGCTGAAACCGCTTATTCGTCAGCTCATTAATGAGAATCGCCAAAATAATCGGTGCCGGGAATTCAAAGCACAGGGAATATAAGGAAATGAGAACGGTGTTTTTCAAAATGCGCCAAAAATAATAGCTGCCGAAAAAAGCTTTGAAATTGTCCAGGCCGACCCAATCGCTGCCGAGAATGCCTTTCATCGGGGCATATTCTTTGAATGCGATAATCGCCCCATACATAGGCGCGTAATGAAAGGTCACGTAATAAGCCAGAACGGGCACCATCATGAGATACAAATATTTGTTCAGCACGAAATCTCGCTTGAAGCGGGCAGTAAAGGTCGCATCCGTTCCTTTGCGCATCACAATCTCTCCTTCCGAAGGCCTGAATAGTCAAGTAGGGAGGGCAGCCGTTGCCCTCCCTGATTCATACTGCTTAGCGTTTGTTGTAACGGTCCAGCGAAGCTTTCTTGATTTCGATCGCACGGTCCAGTTTCACCGATTTAAACTTCTCGACATATTTGTCAAAGCTGTCAACCGGCTCGGTACCGAGGATGATTTTCAAAGTCATTTCATCGACCAGAGTGTTCAGGTCGGTCATGATTTTGGCCAGCTCTGTACTCTCTTCTGGCGTTGCAGTGATCGGCGGCAGCTTGTGTTTGTCGACGTCTGTCTTCGACCAGGTGGATACCGCGTCGCGCTGTGTTTGCATTGCCAGGTATTGCTCGACATAACGCTTATCCTGAACGAAAGGTCCGTTGTAGTTACCGCGGATGTAGAGCGATAACGCTTGCGCTGGAGCCAGCTTATCCGGGTTTTTCATGACCAGATCGGTATACTTCGGATAGCCGTTTTCGTTTTTGTACGAAACGCCTTCTGTACCGAAGTTGAAGAACATGTGGCCATCATCGGAATAGCCGTAATCGAGCATCTTCGCAGCGACTTCTATGTTTTTGGTCTTTCCTGTGATGGCGACAGATCCGCCTGGCGCATTGGCCGGGTCTTTTTGGCTGTACATGGCGATGTCGCCTTTCTTCAATACCGGATACGGAGCGCCGATAAGGGTCGCTTTCGGGTCTTTGGCCGAGATCAGCGGCTGCCATTTGCCTATACCGCCGCCAGCATTTTGCACCGTGACGCCGGTTGCGCCGGACGCGATGTTGGCATCCAAGGCTTTGCCGTCAGCCGTGGCAAAGTTCTTATCAATCAAGCCTTCCTCGTACCACTTATGGAACGTAGCGAGGAAATCCTTGTAGCCTTTCTCCGCCGGTCCGAACTTGATCGTGCCGTTGTCGATATAGAAGTCGCGGGTGACACCGAATGCGCTGGCGAAAGCGCCGTTGGCCAGTTCGTTAAACGGACGCGGAACACTGACAACGGAGAGGGCGGCGGTGGCGCCTTTTTTCTCCTTGAACGCCTTCAGCGTTGTATACCAGTCGTCGATCGTTTCCGGTACAGGCAGGCCGAGATCGTCCAGCCAGTCTTTACGGATAATCGGGCCTTGGAACACACGCAGGTAGTCATCGCCGCGGATGAATGGGAATGCATAGTAGCTGCCGTTGTCCGTTTTGACCTGCTTATCAATTTCCGGATGTTCTTTCAAATATTTCTTCAAGTTCGGCGCGTACTTATCGATGGCATCATTGAGTTTTAAAATATAGCCGTCTTTAATCGCTTTCTCCGGACCGCCTGGGAAGTCCCCCAGCCAGTTATATTCAATCATATCCGGCAGTTCGCCGGATGCGAGCATGACGTTCAACGTTTGTGTCGTTTGATTCGTCGGCGGCGCTGTGAATTTCAGCGGTACGCCTGTTTTCTTCTGCCAATCCTGGAAGAAAGGAATGTCAGCATGAGCGGCTTTGACACCGGTCAGGTTGCCTGGCAGCTCTCCCCAGTACGTGAGCGTTTTGTCAGTTTTCATTGGATAGGTCGTGGCCGCGTTGGTGGCATTGGCACTTGGCGCTGTAGAACCGCCTGCAGCCGGGCTGGCGCTGCCGCTTGAGGCTGTGTTCGTCGTGTTCGACGAGCAGGCAACTGTCATGATTCCCATCAGCGAAGTAAACACCAGCATTGAGAAAAGTTTTTTTCTGTTTTTCTTCATACATGGACCTCCTCAGAAATTGTGCTCTAGCAATCTTACAGGTGTAAGAGTTCGCTCGAAATGCCGCAGATGATAAGATGAATCGTGCGGGAGAGGGGCGCTGGCAATGTCCAGCTGCCATGACTCCACTATATGATAGCGCTTACAAAAAAGCGATCTTGAATTTGTACAATAGCCTCTCCAAAAAGTGTATCATGCTCTTCAATATGTCCAATTGCATCTTCAATATCGCCAATTTCCATATAAAAAGCTGCATTCGGCAGCTTCATTGAAGCGAGAATGCAGCTTGATTTAACGAAACATATAGCCCGCCGGTGCGCATTAGCCGCTTTCTCCGATCACGGTCTCTTTATATTTGCCCGGGGTGATGCCCTCGACTTTTTTGAATATGCGGATGAACGCGTTGATATCATTGTAGCCCACGCAACAAGCAGCCTCGCGCACGGATTGATTCTGCTCGCGCATCAGCTGCTTGGATTTCTCGATGCGCACTTTATTGATCGTGTCGAGCAGGCCCTCGCCAGCGTAATCTTTGAACAGCTTGGACAGATAAGTTGCTTTGCGGTCAAAATGGTTGCCGATCATCGTGACGTTCAGATTGGCGTCGGCGTAGTTGGCTTCGATGAAAGCCGTCACTTCATCGACCAGCTTCTGAAGCGCGCGCTGGCGGCTCTGCGCCATGTTGTGCTGGCGCTTGGCAGCGGTGAAGCCGCACACTTGCTGCAAGATCTCAAACACGTGCTGGCGCATCTCCGGAATGGATTTGCAGGCGAACAGCCGGTCCAACTGCTTCGGGTTGCGGATGAAGAAGCTCTCCTGCATGTCCCCGCTCTCGCTCAGCGTCTTCATCAGCGTAGAGACGAGGTTGAGCATCAAATATTTGGCCATCGACAGAGAAATGCCCGGACGAGATAGGTTCCTGTCCAGAATGTCAGAGACGATGCCCTGCGCCTTCTCTAACTCGCCCAGCTTCACAGCGCCGATGAGCTGCTGCTCGGCCTGATCCGGGTAGTAGTAATCGTTCTCGGCATCCTGCCCCTGCTCCTGCTGCAGGTCGTCATAGGATAGAACATCGTGGCGGCCCATAACGAGCTTGTACTCCATCGCATCCAGCGCCTCGATAAAAGCACGGGAAGCATGAGAGATGTGCTCATGAATGCGGCTGATGGAGATGGTGAGCCGGATCGCGTAGGTTTCAAGCAGAAACGATTGCGCTTGCTGGGCGATGCGGATCAGCTCTTGCTTGGCACCGCCTTCGGCGCTCGCTCGCACATTGATCAAGCAGGCGATGGAATCATCAATTTCGGCGGCATACCCGCGATGATCCCGGGCCAGCAATTCCTCGATCACATTCATCATAATAAAATGCAGCAGCTTCCATTTATCTCCATCTTGCATGCCTGTGATGCGGTCGAAAAAAGTTTGGCTCTCTTCCACGACAAGCAGCATAACGGCAAAATCGTTCGTAACTAGCTGCATATTGAACGTAGTCAGCGCTTCATCAATCGGCACCTGGCTGTCGAGCTTGCCCCGCAGCAGCTTCACAATGAAGTTCGAGCGGACAATGTGGCGCTGCTGCTCCATCATCAGTTTCAGCTTGTCCATCTCCAGGAAGGTGCTGTCCAGCGCTTCCTGAATAAAGCGGAATTCATTGAATCGCTTGCGGCTCGTATCGGCCTGCTTGTTTGAAAAGGCTTCCACAAGTTGCCGTACAGGGTGGTAATTGCGGCGCAAGAAGAAAACGGTCAGCAAGCTGCCACCGAGAAGGCTGATCAGCATGGACATATAGGTCAAGTTGCGCAGATGCTCGGCTTTGCTCCAATATAAGCTGCTGGGAATCATAGAAACATATCTCAGCTTGGAACCGGGAGATTGAATGTTGAACACTTCGTATTGTTCACCATGCTGCCCGGAATAATAGAAATTGGACGACGTGTTCAATTGCTCGAAAGGAAAGTCGCTTGGGATGGACAGGTCCGAGCTCGAAACAAGCAGTTGATTTTCCTCATTTAAAATAAACACATGACCCTTGTTGAAAATTTCCACATTCTGAATGGCGCCGAGGAGGCGGGCTTGATCGATCATGATCACATTGGTTGCGACCGGCTTGTCTGCTTCTTGCGGGTAGGTGCTGATGTAGGCGATTGTCTTCTCCACTTTGTTGTCTTCATTAATGCGAACCATCGGGATGTAGCCTTTAAAATTGGTGCTGGTGATGATAGAATTCCAATCGGAGAATGAAAAGGTATCGCTTTTATGCAAAGTTTGATAAGCAAATGCCGTCGTTCTGACCGTACCTGGCAGAATGACCGAGCTGTCCGCATTCAAATATACATAAAAGAGGTCGACAAGCGGATAGGAGGCTTTGTAGAGTTTAAAATCCTGGGCAAGCTGGTAAACATCATAAGTATATTCCTTGGAAAAAGTTTGGTATTTATTGGAATACAGCAGTTCCTGCACGCCGACATTCCAAGTCATTTCGACATTGAGCTGTTCCATGGCATGCAGCTGATTATCCATCACTTCACGGATTTGCCGCAATAAGGAATCGTTGGCCTGATGAATCTCTTCCCTTAACGATTTGCTGGACTCAAAGTATAAGAGAAGACCGATGACGATTGGCAGCAAAAGAACAAAAATGTAAGAGAGCAGCCATGTTAAAATAATACTTTGTCTATTAAACACCACAATTTTTCGCAATAGAAAACTCCTTCTCCATAAAGATAGAGTCTATGAACAGCTACGGTGTCTGTGTTATCCATTCGTTACCTATTATTTTATGTGGTTCATGGCGGCTCCGTCAACGGCAAAAAGCAGCATTTTGGATGCTGCTAGCATGCTGCCAGGATTAGGCTATGACGAGGCTAAGACTCTGCTTCTTCGATGGGCTTAAAGCGGTTTTTTCCGAAAAATACAAGGAATAGGCACGAGATCAGCGTGTAGACAACGGCTGTGATGCAAAAGGCGTAAGCATAGCCGTAATAAGGGCCATAGTGATAGACAAGACCCGTGCTGACAGGGGAGGCGAGAAACCACCCCAAATTAAAAACGGCTTCCCCGGAGCTGGAGGCGAGTCCGCGCATAGAGCGGTGCACATAGCTCATTTTGATCGAGTTATAGAAGGGATTGGCTGCATTCATTAGCGCCTGCCGGAACAAATAGCCGACGGACGACAGGTGAAAATTGGCAGAGAAGGCCGTGATCAGCAGAAACGGAATCGAGCTCAGCTGCAGATAGACGACGGATTTCACTTCGCCGAAGCGCTTGACGATCATGGGCCCGATCAAGAAAGCAACAGCCGTTGCCCCCTGGCCAAGCGCGACGATGATGCCGATCGCTGTTTTGGAGGCTTCGAATCGGTCTTCGAAGTAAACATTCAAGTAAGGCACGATCATCCCACCGGCTGTTGAGGACAGCAAGCCGAGCAGAACGAAGATGCCAATGACCTGCAGGGAGGTCCTATGTACCGTCCACATTTGCTTCCATTGCAGGCGTTCGCGCTGGGAGCGCACTTCCTGCTCCGATTTCTCGAACATGAACATCGGGATGACACCCAAGGCGGCGAAGCCGGCACCGATCAGCAGCGTAACGCGCAAGCTCAGAATCTCTTCCAAGCCGAAGCTGAAGTGGAAAAAGTCGCACAGCGCCCCGCCGAGGGCAATCCCGACGACGTTCGCCACCATCACCAGCGCCATGTTGAAGCTGAATAAGTGCACGCGCTGCTGAGGCGAAGAGTTGTTGGCCATGAAGGGTAAAATGGTGGCGGACACGACCGCGAGCGCCGCTCCTCCGAGGAAGGAGGAGATGAGCATGCCGTGCTGGTCGGCAATCAGCGATCGCGCAACGAGAGCAGCGATAACGCAGAATAGACCGAATGAGATCACGCGCTTGGGTCCGAATCTATCATTCATCATCCCGGCGGGGATTAATATAATCGCAGCGGCCAGCGAGCTCATGCCTACGATGCTTCCGACCATCGTCTGGTCATAACCGAGGCTTTTTACATACAAATTGTACACAAGTCCGAACATGCCCAGGCCCAAGTTCCATACAAAATTGAATCCGAAAAATAATAGAATATTCCGACTGTACCCTTGAAATTGCTCTTTCCATTCATAAAGTAAATTTGCCACCGGAGCTCCTGCCTTTATGTCTCGTAGAAGTATGTGTCTAAATTGTAAACCATTCCTCCATTCTACCACTGGTAAATAAAAACTGCCATCCTAAAGACTTGATATTCATTGTGATCTGTATAATAATTAGTAGTCTAATCAACGAACGAGGGAGAACAGTTTGCAATGTCTACATCTACATCAACGATTACAGAAGAAAAGAAACAAGAGCTAGAACAGATTGAGATTTGGAAATGTAAAGAGGCAGACTGTAAAGCATGGGTTCGCAAAGAATTCGTTACGGAAGCTCAACCAAGCTGCCCGCTGTGCAAAAATCCGATGATTCGCAGTTACAAGCACGTACCGGTAGCGACGAAAAAAGGAAACAAGAAGTTTCTGATGGGCAAAAGAAGATTCTAGTAGAACGGACGAAGATGGATGATAAGTCCATAGCGAATACAATATGGTTGTTGCCATAAGTTAACCCGCCACACCCCGCTTGCCAAGCGGAGAGGGCGGGTTTTTTGTACTTCCGATTGGCGATTCTGCAATGGGAATTGGACGCATAACATGGTGGAGAGGGGGAATGTCCATGAATTGGTCCGAGCTGAATATGTCGGAAGATAGCGTCAAAGTGTTCCAGGAGCTGATCGAACGCAAGGAGAAGTTGGAGAGCAGCAAAAGATTCCGTGTCATCTACTTAGTGTTCACGGGCTGTCTGGCGCTGTTCTTTGCTTATAGTTTTTATCGCACTGTCATGGTCGGTTCCGGCGGGAATACGATGGCGATGCTCGATGCACTTTTCTCCGACAAAAAGATGCTGTACACGCTGGCGCTAAGTGTGGCTGCTATGCTTTTCACCAAAAACGTATTGTACCGGGTCGAGAAAGCGAAGAAGAAATATGATACACTGCGCGAGGAAACGATCGATCGGCTCGAATATTCATGGTCTTTCCATATGAGCCAGGAAATGCGGGACCAGCTTTCCAGTTACATGAAAGAAAGGCATGACATCAATCTGCGGTATAAGGGCTGAACTCCTCGCTTGCGGGGAGTTTTTTGCTTGCGTTCCCGCTCTGCAGCGCAGGCTTTGAAACTATTAATTGACCTGTGTATAATTAATTCTCGGAGGCAGCAGGAGACGTGACACATGGCAGCGAAACTGTTACTATGAACAGCATCTTGCCGGATGCTGCATCTCTTGCGCCGTGATGCGCAGATAACGAACAAGGATGGTGCAATTCGATGAGCTATCGGATCGAGAAGGACTTTTTAGGTGAAAAGCAAGTGCCTGCGGAAGCGTATTATGGCATCCAGACGATGCGTGCAATCGAGAATTTCCCGATTACAGGCGTGAAGATACATGAAGAACTGATTACAGCACTGGCGGAAGTGAAACAAGCATGCGCACAAGCCAACATGGATACACATATGCTGCCTAAAAGAATCGGCGAGCCTATGGTTGCCGCTGCTGAAGAGATTCGTCAAGGCGCGCTGCTCGACCAATTCATCGTGGACTCTATTCAGGGCGGAGCCGGCACCTCGATCAATATGAATATGAACGAAGTTCTTGCCAACCGTACGCTGGAGCTGATGGGCGAGTTGAAAGGCAATTACTTCCATTGCAACCCGAATAACCACGTAAATATGTCGCAATCGACGAATGACGTGATACCGACTGCGATTAAGATCGCCGCGTTCCGTTTGACCGGGCAGTTACTTACTGCTATGAAAACGCTTCATTCTGCGTTCGTGCGTAAGGAATCGGAGTTTGACGATGTGATCAAAATGGGAAGAACGCATTTGCAGGATGCGGTACCGATCCGCATGGGCCAAGAGTTCGGCGCTTACGCCCGTGTCTTGGCGCGCGACATCAAACGAATCGACCTTGCTTCGCAGGGGCTGCTTACGGTTAACATGGGCGCAACCGCCGTGGGAACAGGCCTGAACGCCAAGCCGGAATACGTGGACAGCGTCATTCGCCATCTGAAAAGCCAAACGGAGCTGCCAATCGAGCTCGCCGAGCATCTGGTCGATGCGACGCAAAATATGGATGCCTATACCGAGCTGTCTGCAGCGCTGAAAGTGTGTGCGGTCAACTTGTCCAAGATTTGCAACGACATCCGTTTGATGGCATCCGGCCCCCGCGTCGGTCTGGGCGAACTTAAGCTGCCGCCAAGACAGCCGGGCTCTTCCATTATGCCGGGCAAAGTCAATCCGGTGATGGCCGAAGTCGTGAACCAAGTGGCGTTCCAGGTGATCGGCAACGATCATACAATTTGCTTGGCTTGCGAAGCCGGGCAATTCGAGCTTAACGTGATGGGCCCTGTTATCGCGTTCAATCTGCTGCAGTCGCTCAAAATTATGCGCAACGCAGCGGAAGTGTTTGAGCGTTTCGCCGTGGAAGGCATGGAAGCGGACCGCGAGCGCTGCAGCACGTATGTAGAGCAAAGCTTCGGCATCGTGACAGCGCTGAATCCGCATCTCGGCTACGAAGTTGCGGCAGGCTTGGTGAAAGAAGCGATCCGCACCGGGTTGTCGCTCAAAGAGCTGATCCTGGAGAAGGGCCTTCTGACGCCGGAGGAGATTGAAGAGATTCTCAACCCGATTCAAATGACAACACCGGGCATCGCAGGTGAAAGACTGCTGCAGCCTACGGAATAAGTTTTATTACATAAAATCCCTTTTCGTCGGTCGATGAAGAGGGATTTTATGTTATTCATGACTTGGAATTGGATTTAGGCTGAAACATTTTTATGTGGATTATTAAGGGGAGCAGCCTGATGGAAGTCAATTGGCTGATACGATCGCAGCGTAGAGCTGCATTGGCGGCAGAAGGATGAATCCGTATTAGCTTTTATTCCTGGAGATGACGGCTTTTCCTTGGGTAATGTCATAGATGTGGGTGTTGGCGCTGCAACTGATGAAGGGTATTTGCAATGCTATGCAAAAAAAGAGTGAGCGCGCGCTCATTTGCCGACTTCGCGGAGCATGGAAGGAGAGGGGCTGATCGCTCCTATCATTTCTGGACCTCGGTCGCTTCTGGATTTGCGGTTCTGATCGGGGATATATCATCGATTGGCTGATGATCCATGCGCTTTTTATCTCAGCGCGCTCTTGAATGGCGTCAGCACTTGCATTGTATGGCGGTCCGTGAAATCGCGCTCAAACCGGTCTCTAGCTAGGATTCTCAATCAAGGAGCGGTTGTTAGGCAGACAGCTGGTCCTATCCAAAATAGCCATCATTTTTTTAGTTGATTCTTGTAAAAGCTTTTGCGATGGCAGGGGAACGCATTCGTAGGCTTGCGTCCAGGAATCTTTAAATGCTTTATTAAACAATTGGTCAAACTGTGTCTTGTTCATGGCCAACACTCCTCTTGATTTCGCAGTAACATCCAGAAATGCCTATTCCTGTTAGGTGAGGGATGACAAAATCCCGATATTTCACAAACATGTGAAATACAGTTATTTGATTTTTCCAGTTATATACTTATTATGATAAAGTTTGTCTCGATAGAGTTCATCACATAAAACGTGCAACTGAGCGCAAACTTATTTGCATAATGATGAAAAAAGGATTGCATCCTTAGCTAAAAGCTAATTATACAATCCTTTTTTTCTCTGGTAAAATAATACTAGATTAGAACCATTCTGTGCGAGGCTCTTGCGGTCTCTTCGCTTGTACCGCTTTGCTTACTGCGGAAAGCTCAGCTTTCGACAAGGAAAACGCATTCAATTGGGAAGCGTCGTGATTGCGTTTCATAGCATGTACAGCTTGTTGCAGCTGTGGGTTCAATTGGATTGTCATAGGGGTCACTCCCTTCATGAATAATATTACTGCAGCACTAGTATAGCAAATTATAGAAGAAAATAGGAGGATGTGGATGAGAAAAAAATTCATAATTGGTCTATTCGTGGCGATTTTTTTAGTTCTTCAAATATGGTGCTCGTCTACGACTCTCAAATATCCCTATAACGGGATTTATTTGAGTCTAAATGACCAGCAGATGTGGGTGATCAGCGAACTGGATCAGGACGGTGCCGCCAGCAAGCTGAGCATTCAGACAGGAGATCAGGTGCGGCTGGTTGATGGACAGCCCCCGGAGCTTGTCCCTAGTGTGATGAAATGGCGGGTCGTTGAAAAGGCGCACTCCATAGAGATTGAAAGAAACGGCGTTTTGCATGACGTCCGGATCGATAAAAAAAGCGATATCACCTATGATGTAGTTCCGCTTGTCGAGGAACTGGTGTGTCTATTCATGGCAGGCTACCTGTTGAAGAATATGCGGAGTTCCGGGGCGGCCCGGCTGCTGGCCATGGTCTTTTTGAACATGGCGCTGATCTATATGAGCCGAGGGGCGTCTGTCAGAGGAGATATGGTAGGGAAAATCATGATTGTCGATTTCCTCATGCTGATGCCGGTCATTTTTTTTCATTTTTTAATTGTCTTTTTCAAAGAAAAAGGGAAAATCGAGTGGTCGTCGCGAATATTAAAATATTTGTATACAATCGTCTTCATGGCTGCAGCAATAAGGATTCTATACTTATATCCACCTTTAACTTACATGCTTTACCATTATGACGGGGTATTTACATTAAGCTTCTTTATTATCGGTTTTCTACTGAATATGTCGATGCTGTCGATTCTTTATTTTAAGATCCGCAAAGAACAGTCCTACATGTCCAGTATTATCAAGAGCGTATGGTTATCGCTGGCTATTTCCTTTTTGCCATTGATCTGCTTTTCCATTTTACCGCAAATAGTAATCGGGCAACGAATTATTAACGCCGTATTTACAAGCGGATTAATTCTCATCTTTCCTATTTCATTTGCTTATTTAATTGCTTCTAACCAGTTGTTCGACATCCAGCTGATCTTCAGGCGATTATTGTTCGCTGCGCTCCTGGCGATTGCCCCTGTCAGCGTATTTACAGGCATTTTCGTGTTCAGTTTCCGGGATAATACGACGGAGAAGGAAGTTCTGTTTATTTTTATCGGATCGCTGAGCCTTGTCTCGATTGTGCTGTACGCCATGGAATACTTAACAACGCGGTTGGAGCCCTTTTTATTTCCCAGAAAATATATTTTGCAGTCGGCGTTAAAAAAGATTTCCAAAAATCTGGGGACCATCTCCAGCTTCCGTGAATTGAAGGAAATTATTCTTGTCGATATCGTGAATACCTTGCAGGTTATGGGGGGCGCGATTGTGTTTCAGTACAAAGATGGCGCAGAAATCATCTGCGAAGGGGATATTGATGAAGATGAGATTGAGCAGCTGCTCCATTCCGCAGCGCTAATTGGTCACCCGCTCTATTCATGTATGGAGATGAATCGGAACGAGGAGTACACTAGCTATTTGGTGATGACCCGCAAAAGAACGCATACGCTGCTTGGCAAAGAAGAGCTGCAGTGGCTAAGCTTAATTACCTCCTACTTGGAAGTCAGTATGGAGAACGTCTATCTCATTCGCAAGCTGAAGGTAAGGCTTCAACAACTAGCTTCCCAACTGCCGACGGAAACGACAGCGCAGGACGTGCAGTGGTTCCGCAAAATCATGTTTGAACTGCAGGAAGAGGAGCGGATCCGCATTGCTTCCGATCTGCATGATACGACGATGCAGGACTTGTTCTTCCTCAAACGAAAATTGGCCGCATTGGGCGAAAAAAATAAAGATAATCGCGATCAACTAGATCAAATGATCAATTTCGTCGAGTTGATTAATGCCAGCTTGCGCCAAAGCTGCTTCGAGTTAAATCCCCATCTGCTGAAAGAAATCGGTCTTACGCAGACGGTGAACATGTTTTTGGAGAAAGAGGCTTATGCGACGCCATTCAACTTGGCGTTTTCGGCCGAACATGCTCAGCCCCAAGTGATGATGGACTTGCCGACGCAGCGCCATATCTTCCGCATCGTGCAGGAGCTGCTTAATAATGCGAAGAAGCATTCGCAAGCGTCTAAGGTCTCATTTAAAATTGTCGAAACCTTGCACAGTTTTTGCCTGATCTATGAAGACGACGGCATCGGATTTGATGTGAACGAAATCAGGATGAAGGAGATTGGCGAGTCGGGCATGGGGATAGAGCAGATCAGAAGCAGAATTTTACACTTGGACGGAGAGCTTGAACAGATTGCTGAAAGCGGCAAAGGCACGAAGCTTATCATTACTATTCCCCATAAGGAGGTTATTTCAGCATGAGAGAGATCGTCAAAACACTTGTTGTTGATGATCATCCATTATTTGCTAATGCAACCAAAGCGCTGCTGAGCGAAATGGAAGAAATTGAAGTGGTAGGGGTTGTCCATAACGGTAAACAATGCATGGATCAGGTGGCGGCGCTGCAGCCAAGACTCGTCTTCCTGGACTATAACTTGCCGGATCAATCCGGTACTGAAGTCGCCGCACAAATTAAGAATCTTTATCCGGATATTCATGTCGTGATCTTCACCGGTATCGAATTGAATGATATATACAGCCGCTTAATCGAAATTAAAGTCAGCGGCGTTCTCTCCAAGGAGTCCAGCGCTCGAACGATCAAAAATATGGTTCATTGCATTTTGGATAATCACACGATGATTCCGCTCTCTTTTTACCATCATATTCAGGTGAATGGCGGCCTTCCGGCCAGCCAGTCTTCCATACTTCAGGAAGAGGAGATTCTCATGATGAACATGCTGGTTAAAGGCTCCACGCATGAGCAGATCGCTGATAAAATTCATATGAGCAAGCGGACCGTCGACAACTATTTGCGTAAAATTTACGATAAGCTAGGCGTGAAAACGCGGACAGAAGCGATGGAGAAGTTCATTAAGAGCAAATATTACTCCTAGGACTGGGGGCATCCAGGTTGGATTTGGCCATCAAGCAGCATATGTACCGGATCGTTGACGATTACATACATGTCGAGGACTTAAACCGGCTGTTGAAATCGTTCATTACAGACAAAGAGCAAGAAACGAGTGTGTGGGGGAAAATTACGATCACGACGCATCGCATGCTAGGCGGCAGCTCCTTGGATATTGAGCGGATCGCTGCGGCAACGGAGTTGATGATTCTGACGCTGGACATCGTCGATGACCTACAGGATCGGGATCAGGCCGACAAGCCTTGGATCCGTTGTCCGGAAGGCTATACGCTCAACGCCGTCTTGGCGATGATCATGGGGTTTATCGGGGATCTGGGGAAAGTCGGGCTGCCGGCAAGCGCGTTTGCGGAGATCAGCCAGATCGTCACCAGAGCCGTGAATGGGCAGCAAAAAGATATGAACGACTCGGTCGTGACCGGCGATGACTACCTGTTGATGGTGCAGGAGAAATCAGGCTCTGTGTTCCGTCTGGCCTGCTACATGGGATGCGCTGCGCTGACGTGTTCGGAAGCTACCCTGGGGCAGCTGCAAGAGTTAGCTGATTGCATCGGCTTGCTGCACCAGATTCAAAATGACGTTCGCGATGTTGTGCGTTTCGATGTGAAAAGCGATGTGCTGGGCAGGAAGCGGACGCTGCCTGTGCTGTATCTGCTCGCTATTGAGGATGCGGCGTTTGACTCTATCAAAGACTACTATGCGGGGCGGATTACAGCTGATGTCCTGCTGGCGCAGCAAGAGCAGCTGGTGCAGATCATTGAAAACTCCGGCTGCATGGAGTACGCCAGGGTCGTTCAATCGGTCTGTGTGCAAAAAGCAGAAGAAATCTACGGCAGCCTGCATGCGGCAGCTCCGTGGAAAGAGCAGTTTAAGGAGCTTACTTTTGGCTCCTTTTGTGAAGTTTAAAAGGCGGTGTCCTGGGGACACCGCCTTTTTCTCGAAACTAAAACGCCCAATTACCCTTGCGGAAAATGGGCTCAATCCCCCCGTCGGCCAGCTCGCCGTCGATGTCCATCTCTGCCGAGCCGATCATGAAGTCGACATGGATCAGGCTGTCGTTCAGCCCGGCCTGCGCTTGCTCTTCCTTGCTCATAGCAGATCCGCCTTCGACGCATGTCGGGAATGCCCGGCCCAAAGCCAGATGATTCGAAGCGTTCTCATCGAACAGCGTGTTAAAGAAGATCAGGTTCGAATTCGAAATCGGCGAATCATGCGGTACGAGCGCGATTTCCCCGAGGAAATGAGCACCTTCATCCATCTCAATCATCGTTTTCAGCGCTTCGTAACCTTGCTCGGCTTCATAAGCCACCACACGGCCATTCTCAAATGTCAGCGAAAAGTTGTTGATTAAATTGCCTTGATAACTCAACGGCTTCGTACTGCGCACCTTGCCCTGAGTGCCTAGACGGTGCGGCGAGATGAACACTTCCTCCGTCGGAATGTTCGGATTGAAGTCGAAGTCGCCGGTTGTGTTCGTCGCGGAGCCGCCGCGCCAAACATGGTTGTGCGGAAGCTCGACAGTGAGCTCCGTTCCTGGCGCGCGGTAATGCAGCTTGCGATACTGCTTGCCGTTGAGCTGCTCCCGTTTGCTGCGCAGTGTGGCGTTATGCGCATGCCAAGTTTCCACGGGGCTGTCCTGATCCGTGCGGGTTGCCTGGAAGATCGCGTCCCACAAGGCGTTGACCGCGGCGTTCTCATCCAGATGGGGGAACACTTTTGCCGCCCATGCCGGGGAAGGAGCAGCCAGGATCGACCAAGTCATGTGATAGGAGCCCATGCTCTCTCTCCATTTGGCCAACAGCGGTCCTGCAGCTTTGGAATAAGCGGCGATCCGCTTGGTATCGACATCTTTGAGCAGCTCAGGATCGCTCGATTCAATGAGCAAGTACGCGCCATTATTGTCGGCGAGATCACCCAGCGCCTGCGCGCGCCAAGTCGGATATTCATGGAAGGCTTCGTCCGGAGCCAGCTTGTATTTGATTTGGGTGCAGATCTCGTCCTGCCATTCGATATGTACGTGTTTGGCGCCTGCTTCGTAAGCTTTCTGGGCAATGTAGCGAACGAGCTGGGGCTGATGAATCGGTGCATGGATCCACAACGTTTGCCCTGGTTGAATATTCAATCCGATGCGGACGGCGAGCTCGGCGTATTTCTGCAAATTTGTTTGAAAATCCATCTTAATTCTCCCTTCAATCATAAAAATTGTGAGCAACAGCTTGCTTCATTGCGGAATGTGTAAATATTGTAAACATTCTGAACTATCCTTAACTTACCGCTGAATGAATGCCTCTGTCAAATTTATTTTACCGTTTATTTTTCATAAAAGAACTCGGGTTCATACCATGCCATTTGCGAAATTGGTTCGTGAAATGGTTGTAGTTCTGGTATCCCACGTCATAGCACACTTCCGATGCGCTGCGGTCCGTATGCTCCAGCAGCAGAGCGGCTTGTTGAATGCGCATACGGTTCTGCATATCTACGATCGAATAGCCGGTGCTATCCTTGAATAAATGCGAAAGCCGCGAAGGGGAGAGGCCAACAGCTTTGGCCAGCTCTTCGATGCGTATCTGACTGCGCATTTGCCGGGTTAGCAGGTGGATGACTTCTTCGATCCGGGAATCGATTTTGTTGCTCGTTCTTTGCGCAATCACCAGCAGCAATTCCTTCAATGCGTTGCAGCATAGATCATACCAATATTCGCCGCGTTCTCTGGAATCGCCAATAACTCGTATCAAAGCTTGATAAATCCGCAGACGGACCGATTCACTCTCGACGGTGAATTGCAGCAGTTCCTGCTCGGGCAGCAGATTCGTTTCTGTCAGTGACGGCGGGAAGTGCGCCCAGACAAAGTCCCAGGTGCTTCCTTTGCGCGTGCCGTATTGATGCGGTGTCCCTGGCTTCAGAAGTGTGACATCGCCCGCTTGGCAAATGCGCTCCTGCCCGGAAGTGATGAAATAGCCTTCACCGTTCAAGGTTAAGGTTAGCAGCCAATCCTCCATGCCCGAGGGTCGTGCCGTTACATATGTATCCGTTTTCAAAAAGTGGTCTGCAAGTATGGTGAGTTCGGCCATTTCCGTGCTCTCTCCCTTCTGCCATATGTAAGTATTATAGGGGGAGATCAGGAATGAAAACAACAAAATAGCAGGATTGTGTGAATGAATAGCATATTCGATCATTCCTTGCACCACTTGCAGTCTTTACAATAAAAGTACGAAATACGTTGAAGGAGGGGCTCTAAGATGACACTGCAGCTGAGAAAGTTGACGCCAGCGCAAAAGCAGCATTTTGAAACAGAGGGCTATTTGATTGTGAAGGGATTGTTTTCAGAGCAAGAACTGGCAGAAATCGATGACACCTTTGAGGCGATCAGCCTGCAAACCATTCCCGGCCATTTTGAGCCCGACTTGCTAACGGAAGGCCAGATGGATCCGCTCAAGCGCTATCCGCGCGTCATGCATCCACATCGCTTTAACGAGACGGCCAAAAAGTACATGCTGCACGAGCCCGTCATGGAAGTGCTGGCCGATTTGTATGGAGAGGAAGCGCTCGCTGCGCAAAGCATGTTCTATTACAAGCCGCCGGGCTCGCGGGGGCAGGCGCTGCACCAAGATAATTTTTACCTGCGCGTGGAACCGGGCAATTGCATTGCCGCATGGACAGCCATCGATGCAGCGGATGAAGAAAACGGCGGTCTGCTCGTCGTTCCAAAAACGAATCACATGGAGATTGTGTGCCCGGATGTGGCGGACAGCCGCGAATCGTTTACGACCCATTACGTCAAGCCGCCGAAAGATGAAAAAGCGTTCCCAGCCATTATGGCGCGCGGTGATGTGCTGTTCTTCAACGGCAACCTGATCCACGGTTCCTACCGCAACAAGTCGAAAGACCGCTTTCGCAGGGCGTTTATCTGTCATTACGCCAATGCCTCGGCTGCGCAGATCAGTCATTATTACCGGCCGCTGTACCGCCAAAATGGCGACCCTGTCGACCTGGCAAGCAATCCGGACGGAGGGCCTTGCGGCGAGGAAGTGAAGACCGCTTACCCGCATTAACAAGATTCACATGGAAGCAGCAATCCTTGGTTATACTACCAACAAGCTTTACGAGGACAGGCACCAAGGATAGGAGAGGTCATCTTGGCAATGAGTTTGAGCTTTATCGCGGGCGTTATGCTTTTGCTTCGTCAGAGTCCCATTCAGGAGCAGCATCAACTATGTATCGACCATAGCGGCTCCTGTATTCGGAATGTAAAGCCCGCTGACTATACACAGCCATATTCCGGTTTGCCGCTGATCGATGATGGGAAGCTGGATACGTTAATCAAGCAAATCGACAAAGCGATGTACCGCGCGCCAGTTAATGCTACGATCAATGACAGCGGTGCAATCGTCAAGGAAGAAGCAGGCGTCAGGCTGAATCGGGAGGCGTTTCAAAAAGAGTTTTATAAGGCTTACTATGATCCTGCCATCTTTCAGCTAAAACCGCCGGAAATGACGATTTATCCCAAGGTGGACAGTGAGCTGCTCGCTGCCATTCGCGTTCAGCCGATCGGGTACTATGTGACTTATTTTAATTCACGAAACCAAAATCGTTATCATAATATTACGCTAGCTGCAAAAGCAATTAACAATTATGTCGTGCTTCCGGGGGAGACGTTCTCCTTTAATCGTGTTGTAGGCGTCCGTACACCGGCACGCGGCTATAAGGCCGCCAAAATTATCGTACGCGGCGAGTTTTCCGAAGGGATCGGCGGCGGCATATGCCAGATTTCCTCAACGCTTTTTAATGCGGCGGACCGGGCGGGTTTGAAAATCGTAGAACGCTACTCCCACAGCAGATCCGTGCCATATGTTCCGCCTGGCCGGGATGCGACGGTGAATTGGGGCGGGCCGGATTTCAGCTTTACGAACAGTTACAATCAGCCCGTGCTGATCCGCTCCCAAGCAATGCCTGGGCAGGTCGTCATTACGATTTACACCTCCGAGCTGGTCAAACCTAAACCGCGGCACGTCCCGAGCGCATCGGAGACGCTGCCAGAAGAAATTCATGCCGGCACGGGCGTCAACATGACGCCGTAAGCCGTGCGGCTCTGTTAGCCCTAAAGCGCCCGGGATGGCGCTGCAGGGCTTTTTCGCTTGATACTTGCCGGGCGGGAAAGGTCAATATATGCATATTTTTGCAAAATATAAGCAATAAATCGCAAGATTTTTAAGGGAGGCTCGGCTACAATAGACAGCAGGTTCAACAGGCTCAGAAAGGTGGAAACTTACACATGAAAACGTTTTTAGATGAGAACTTTTTGCTTACGAATGATACAGCGGTGCATTTATTTCACAACATTGCCAAGGACCTGCCGATTATCGACTACCATTGTCACTTAAGTCCGAAGGAAATCTATGAAAATATTCAATTCAACAATATTACCGAAGCTTGGCTGTACGGCGATCACTACAAGTGGAGAATGATGCGCGCCAACGGCATAACGGAAGATAAAGTGACTGGACAAGCCAGCGATTACGACCGCTTCGCGGCATGGGCATCCACACTGCCGATGGCGATTGGCAATCCGCTGTACCACTGGTCGCATATGGAGTTGCAGCGCTTTTTTGATGTTAAGGAACTGATTAATGAGAAAAATGCGCCGGTCATTTGGGAAAAGGTGAACGCCAAGCTGGCTGAGGGCAATCTGCGTGCCCGCGACTTGATTACGATGTCTAAAGTAACGGTTATTTGCACGACGGACGATCCGACGGATTCGCTAGAATACCATATCAAAATCAAGGAGCTTCCAGATTTCGATACGCAAGTACTGCCTTCGTTCCGTCCGGACAAAGCGCTGGAAATCAACCGCGCTACGTTCCGACCTTGGATTGCTCAGCTGGAGCAAGCTTCCGGCATCGCGATCCGCAGCTACGATGACTTGCTGAATGCGCTGGAAAACCGCGCGGAGTTCTTTGCTTCCGTTGGCTGTAAAGTATCTGACCATGCGCTGGACTATGTGCCTTATGCGGCTGCTCCCAAAGAAGAAGTTGCCCAAATTTTCCAAAGCGCTTTGGAAGGACAAGCTGTCAGCTTGGATGATGAAAAGAAATACAAAGCGTTCACCCTGCTCTTCCTAGGGGGCGTATACAAAAAGCTGGATTGGGCGATGCAGTACCACATTAATGCATCCCGTAACAACAATGGCAAAGCGTTCCGCGAGCTTGGCCCTGATACAGGTTACGACTCGATCAACGACAGCTCGGTGGCTAGCGCATTGACGGGACTGCTGTCCTCTTTGGCGCTGGCAGAGTCGCTGCCAAGAACGATCTTATACTCGTTGAATCCGCGCGATAACGAAATTCTGGGTACGCTGATGGGCAGCTTCCAAGGCGAAGGCATCCCAGGCAAAATCCAATTGGGCGCTGCATGGTGGTTCAACGATACGAAAGACGGCATGCTGCAGCAAATGAAAACATTGGGCAACGTGGGCTTGCTGGGCCGCTTTGTCGGCATGTTGACTGATTCCAGAAGTTTCTTGTCCTACACGCGCCATGAGTACTTCCGCCGCCTGCTGTGCAACATGATCGGTGAGTGGGTGGAGCAGGGCGAGTTCCCGAACGATGAAGAGCTGCTCAAGCAGCTTGTTGAAGGAATCAGCTATAATAATGCGAAACAATATTTCAGTTTTTAAAATGATAAAAGCCTGTGAGCGAGCGATCGCTTGCAGGCTTTTTTGCTATGCCATCTACGTTTTGCTGCTGAATTTGCAGGATACGCAGGGAGCGGCTTTCAAGTTGCAGCCTTGCTGCCCCGCGTGCAGGGCTCGGCGGACTAGGCTTTGCGCGGTCGTTCCCCCCGCACTCGCTATGCACCGCGCACCCAGGCCGCCGCTCCTACCTACTTCACTTGGCGCATCAGCTTGCGGCACTCCAGCGGGGTCTGCTGCGTCACTTGCTTGAAGACGCGGCCAAAATGCGCCACGCTGTCGAAGCCGGACTGCTCCGCAACGTCGATGACCTTGAGCTTCGTTTCACGGAGCAAGCGCTGTGCCTCACGGATGCGTACATTGTTCAGGTACTCGATGAACGAGAACCCGGTCGTCTCCTTAAAAGCGCGGCAAAAATAGCTCGGGCTAATAAAAAACGACTCGGAAATCGACGTCAGCGTCAATCTCGTCCGGTAGTGCTCGTTAATAAAAGCGACGATCTCAAAGATTTTCGGATTCATCGCATGGTTGCGCGCTTCCTTTGCACTCGTCTTATCGACGAGCCTGGAGCAATAAAGCAGCAGCTGCGTCAGCAGCGCATTACTGCCCAGCTCCCACCCGTTCAAAGCCTGCTGCTGCTCGCGGAGCATACTGAACAGCAGGTTTTCAACAAAGGTGCGATTGGTGCCCGTTAGCGAAAGGATATGCTGCTTCTGTGTAAAAGGGACAAGCAAATGCTCAACGGCATGTTCCCCGAGATCGTCCACCAAATCAGCGCCAAAACTGATCAAAATACGCTCATGGTGCTGGGCATCCACATTATGCGTTTTATGAAGCTCGTTGCGGTCAATAAAAACAAGATCGCCCTCCTCGATCAAATAGGAGCGGTCCTGTATGAAATAGTACCTTTTGCCGGAAACCAGGTAATAGACTTCATAATGGTCATGAAAATGATTGACAGGCATGGAAAAAGGGCCGCTGCGCTGTCGCTCGATCACAAAAGTAGGCAAGGGAATTCACCTCTCGCATCATGTAACTCTTTTTCTCATTATAGCAAAATATGCAAGAAAGTGCAGTTGAAAGGTAAGATTTGATTAGAAAATAAGCAAATATTGTATTACTTTAATAGTAAGAAAAGCAGAATACATTGAAACTCGAGAGGGGAAGCCCAGAATGAAAAAGCGTTATGTGTTAGTTGGTACCGGAGGACGTGCTGAGTTTTTCTATGGCGCGATTGTAAGAGATTTTCAAGAGACTTCAGAGCTGGTTGCTATTTGCGATATCAATCAAACCCGTATGGATTTCACCAATCGTTTGCTCACAGGCAAATACGGATACCATGCGGTGCCTACTTATAAAGCGGATGAGTTCGAAGAAATGATTCGCAGAGAGAAGCCTGATTACGTCATCGTTACGACGGTGGACCGGACTCATCATACGTATATCATCAAAGCGATGGAGCTGGGCTGCGATGTCATTTCCGAGAAGCCGATGACTGTCGACGAAGAGAAATGCCAGGAGATTCTGGATACGATCGAGCGTACGGGCCGTCAACTGCGCGTGACATTCAATTACCGCTATGCGCCGCATAATACCAAAATCCGCGAGCTCATCATGGATGGCGTGATCGGCGATGTCCATTCCGTTCATTTCGAGTGGCTGCTGAACACCGAGCACGGCGCGGACTATTTCCGCAGATGGCACCGGGACAAGCGCAACAGCGGCGGTTTGTTGGTGCACAAGTCCACGCACCATTTTGATCTGGTGAACTTCTGGCTGGGCACGCAACCGGAAACGGTTTTTGCTTTGGGCGGATTGATGTTCTACGGCAGAGAAAATGCCGAGAAACGCGGCGTAACCCAATTCTACCAACGCGCGACAGGCAGCGAACTGGCCAAAGATGATCCGTTTGCGCTTCATTTGGATCAGAACGATCATCTGAAGGGCTTGTACCTGGATGCGGAGCATGAGGACGGCTACCAACGCGACCAAAGCGTGTTCGGCGACGGCATTAACATTGAAGATACAATGGGCGTAACGGTACGCTACAAAAATAAAGCGATTTTGACCTATTCCCTCAATGCTTACATGCCATGGGAAGGTTTCAATGTGAACATCAACGGCAGCAAAGGCCGTATCGAAATGCGTGTCGTGGAAAAATCTTATGTAAACTCAGGCGGCAAAAAAGAAGACGAAGGCGCGCTGCAAGAAAAAACAATCAAAGTATTCCCGATGTTTGATGCCCCTTACCAAGTGCAGATCGAAGAAGGCGTTGGCGGCCATGGCGGCGGCGACCCGATCTTGCTGAAAGATATTTTTGACAAACCGGCTGACGACCGCTTCCAGCGTGCAGCTTCGCACGTGGATGGCGCGATGTCGATCTTGACGGGCATTGCAGGCAACATTTCCTTACGCACGGGCCTGCCGGTTCAAGTCGATAAACTGGTGAAATTTTAACTCCCATGTGGAATCCGGATTCGTTCATGGAAGGGCTGTATCGCTCTTTTGAAGCGAAGCGTCATGATAGACGTCAGGCAGAGAGCGCGGAGCAAACGCGAAGCAGGCTGAAACAGCGCTTGACCGACGCGCTGGCGATTCCGCTGCCTGTCGACGAACTGCGCCCCCGCCTGCTCGAGCGCGTGGTGCTTGCCGACCACATCCGCGAGCGCGTCGAATTCGGCACGTTCGGCGGACTGCGGGTCCCGGCCTATGTGCTGCTGCCGAAGGGACCGCTTCGCGGTAACCCGGCTGTGTTGGCTGTGCACGGCCATGGCTATGGAAGCAGGCAGATCTCCGGCCTGCTTCCGGACGGGACCGTGAACGTCGGCAAGCCTGACGTTCACGGCAACTACGCGCTGGAGCTCGTGCGGCGCGGTTTGGTTGTGCTGGTCCCCGAAG
This sequence comes from Paenibacillus aestuarii, assembly GCF_027789125.1. Lineage (GTDB taxonomy): Bacteria > Bacillota > Bacilli > Paenibacillales > NBRC-103111 > Paenibacillus_E > Paenibacillus_E aestuarii. The sequence goes on from NZ_JAQFVF010000027.1 coordinate 132,469, forward strand.
TGTTTGGCTTCGGGGACCGCAGACTGGCCGCCGACCTGGAGGCGGGCGAGGTCGGCAGCAACTCGTGCCAGGCGCTGGCTGCGCATTTGCTCTTGTACGGCATCCCGCTCGCAGGCTTGCGGGTGCAGGAAGCGCTCCGTGCGCTGGACTACCTCGCCACACGGGAAGAGGTGGACCCGCAGCGGATCGGGTGCTTCGGCTTCTCCGGCGGCGGCCTCGTCGGCGCCTACGCGTCCGCGCTCGATGCGCGCATCCGCGCGACAGTGTTGTGCGCTTTCGCTAACACTTTTCAAGGCAGCATCATGCACGTTCGCCACTGCATCGATAATTATGTGCCGGGCGCTCTGGATATCGCGGAGCTTCCGGAGTTGATCGGATTGATCGCTCCACGCGCGCTTTTTATTGAATTGGGGGAGCAGGACCCTATTTTTCCCGCGATCACGGCGAGAGCGGCAGTGGAGCATCTGCAGCGGACCTATGCCCATGAGCAGGCAGAGGCGCGGTTAGGCGTTCATCTGTTTCCGGGTGTGCATGAAGTGAACGGACGTCAAGCCTATCCATGGCTGGTCGAACAGTTATACAATTATTGAGTAAAGAGCTTGCAGGCACTCATCCTGCGGCTCTTCTTTGCTTTATAAACGAATTTATCTGTGCTAACCTGAAAGAGATAGAGTAAGGTGGTGCTGTTTTTTTGAAAAGACTCTTGGTTACAGGTTACAAAGCGACGGAATTAGGCATCTTCTCACTGAAGCATCCCGGCATTGCGATTATTAAAAAAGCGCTCCACAAGAAGCTTCTCGCTTTGTTGGACGAAGGACTGGAATGGGTCATCGTGAGCGGACAATGGGGCGTGGAGATTTGGGCGGCGGAAACCGTCATTGAATTGAAGCGGGACTATCCGGCACTCAAGCTCGCGGTCATTACCCCTTTTTTGCAGCAGGAAGAGAATTGGAGCGATGAAAAGAAAGCGATCTACAGCAGCGTCATCGGGCGCGCCGATTATGTCAACAGCATCACGAAGACGAAATATGAAGGTCCGTGGCAGTTCAAGGAGCGGGACAAGTTTTTGCTGCGCAACACGGATGGGATTTTGCTCGTCTACGATGAAGAAACCGAAGGTTCTCCGAAGTTTATGAAAAGACAAGCGGAGCAAGTCGGCGCGAGCCAAGCCTATCCGATTATCTTGATCAATGCGTTTGATTTGCAAAGTGTCGCTGAGGATGACCATGTTGAGTCATGGGACTATGGGGGAGAGACGGGAGAAGCAGGAGAGCGGGACGATCCTGACTATGTGGACTTCTAGCGCTGGTGCCGATGCGCCTAAAGCATACGAAACAAAAAGAAACCAAATCTGTATTCGCAGGATTGGTTTCTTTTTTTGCCTATTAAACAAAAAAATAAAAATGTATTCAAAAATAAACAAAGATATGATACGATGAATCCATCAAGAACAAACATAGACTCATGGGAAGAGAACAAGGACAATACTTAGGAGGGTACTTATGGTTGCGAATTTGTGGGAAACGGATAAAGCAAGTGCAGTAAAGAGCGGATTGGATGAATTGGTCTACCGTTCGAATTTATTGGGTACTGATCGCGCAGTGGCGAACTGGGGCGGCGGCAATACATCGATGAAGACAATTGAAATCGATTTCCGCGGTCGCGAAGTGGAAGTGATGTGGGTGAAGGGCAGCGGCTCCGACCTGGCTACGATGAAAGCGAAAAATTTCACAGGCCTGCGCATGGAAGATATCCGTCCGCTGTACGAGCGCGATGAAATGTCTGACGAAGAGATGGTCGCTTACTTGGCGAACTGCATGATCGACAGCAAGCATCCGCGCGCTTCCATTGAAACTCTTTTGCATGCATTCCTGCCATTCAAGCACGTCGACCATACGCACCCTGATGCGATTATCAGCCTCTGCTGCGCACACAACGGCAAAGAGCTGGCCAAGGAAATTTACGGTGACCGTTTTGTTTGGGTGCCTTATGTGCGACCTGGCTTTACTTTGTCCAAAATGATTGCGACGGGTGTTAAAAATAACCCGCAAGCCGAACTGGTTCTCATGGAGAAGCACGGTCTAGTCACTTGGGGCGAAACGAGCGAAGAGAGCTACCGCAAAACGCTGGCGATCATCCAGGAAGCGGAAGATTTCATCGAAGCTCGTGTGAACGAGGGCGATCTCTACGGCGGAACGAAGTACGAGTCTCTTAATGAGTCCGAGCGCAATGACCTGCTTGCTCAGGTGCTGCCTCTTGTTCGCGGAGCGGTAAGCGCCGAGAAGAAAATGATCCTGACCGTCGATAGCGCAGACGATGTGCTCAAATTTGTTAACAGCAAGGATGCGGCTGTGTTGTCACAAGTCGGCGCAGCTTGCCCAGACCACCTGGTACATACCAAAATGAAGCCGCTTTACATCGACTGGAATCCGAATTCCCGAAATGCCGATGAGCTGGCTGCTGCTTTAACTGCCGGCATCGCAGCTTACAAAGAAGAGTACAAAGCCTACTTTGAACGCAACAAAAACGAAGGCGACGTTATGTTCGAATCTGCACCTCGCGTTATTTTGATCCCGGGGATCGGTATGATTAATACTGGAAAGAGCTGGGCGATGGCGCAAGTGAGCGGCGCATTGTATCACCGTGCGATCTCCGTTATGAGAGGCGCGACGGCGCTTGGCACATTCGTATCACTGAGCGAAAACGAATCCTACAACGTGGAATACTGGCCGCTTGAGCTTTACAAGCTGACGCTTGCCCCTGCAGAAGCGGAATTTTCCCGCAAGGTTGCCTTCATTACAGGCGGTGCAGGCGGTATCGGAAGTGCAACAGCTCGCCAATTGCTGAAAGACGGCGCCCATGTCGTGCTCGCTGATCTCAATCTGGAAGGTGCGCAAAAGCTGTCGGCTGAACTGAATGAGCAGCATGGCGATCACAGAGCTTTTGCCGTGAAAATAGATGTAACGAAAGAGGAAGAAGTGGAAGCTGCATTCCGTGAAACGATTCTTGCCTACGGCGGTGTCGATATTATCGTCAACAATGCGGGACTGGCAACTTCGAGTCCTTTTGATGAAACCTCTCTCAAAGAATGGAACTTGAACATGAACGTGCTCAGCACCGGATATTTCCTGGTTGCCCGTGAAGCGTTCAAGATTATGAAGAAGCAAAAAGTCGGCGGCAGCATGGTATTCGTAGGCTCCAAAAACTCTGTATATGCGGGCAAGAACGCCTCCGCTTACAGCACAGCCAAAGCTGCAGAAATTCATTTGGCACGCTGTATCGCTGCCGAAGGTGGCGAGTATGGCATTCGCGTCAACTCCGTACTTCCGGATGCGGTGCTGCAAGGATCGGCGATCTGGAACTCCGGCTGGCGCAATGAACGTGCCGCTGCCTATGGCATTGAGCCGGATCAGTTGGAAGAGTACTACCGCAAACGGACTACGCTGCTTGTTAATATTTTCCCGAAAGACATTGCGGAGGCAATCGTGTACTTTGCTTCTTCCAAAGCTGACAAAACAACGGGTTGCATGATTACTGTAGATGGCGGCGTGCCTGCAGCCTTCACACGCTAAGTTACCCATATTAAGGAGGATATACCGATGAGCGATCACGCATATGCACTGTTTGAAGAACAGCAAGCAGCCAGAGGCATTGACCTTGAAGCTGTAAAAAGCAAGCTGAAAGCACTCAAAGTAGAAACCCCTTCCTGGGGTTACGGGGATTCGGGTACTCGCTTTAAAGTATTCAAGCAAAACGGAGTTCCGCGCAATCCTTTTGAGAAGTTCGAGGACGCTGCGCAAGTGCATAAACTGACAGGCGTTTGTCCTTCTGTCGCGATCCACATCCCTTGGGATAAAGTGGATGACTACGCGAAGCTGAAGCAGCATGCTGCTGATCTGGGTGTTGCCATTGGCGCCGTGAACCCGAACTTGTTCCAGGAAGACGATTATATTTTCGGCAGCGTAACGAACTCCAATCCGGCAATCCGCCGCAAAGCGACAGACCATCTGCTTGAGTGTGTAGACATCGCCAAAACCGTAGGCTCCGATGTGCTCAGCCTGTGGTTCGCCGACGGCTCCAACTATCCAGGGCAGGTTGATATCCGTAAGCGTAAGGCTTGGATGTATGAAGCGCTGAAAGAGATGTATGCGGCTATGACGCCGAGTATGCGGATGCTTATTGAATACAAGTTCTATGAACCAGCCTTCTATCACACCGATCTGGCCGATTGGGGCATGGCCTTCAATATGGCTAATAAATTGGGTCCGCAAGCGGAAGTGCTCGTGGACACCGGACACCACCCACAGGGTACCAATATTGAGCATATCGTCACTTATTTATTGGATGAAAATAAATTAGGCGGCTTCCATTTTAACAGCCGTAAATATGGCGATGACGACTTGATCGTCGGTTCTGTGAATCCGTACGAACTCTTCCTTATCTTTTATCAAATTCTGGATGCGGCGAATGATCCAAACCCGCAAATCCGCCAAGCAGCCAACAATATTGCCTACATGATCGATCAAAGCCATAACATCGAGCGCAAAATTCCAGCGATGCTGCGTTCCGTATTGAACGTGCAGACGCAATATGCCAAAGCCTTATTGATTAACTTGGATGAGGTAAGGGACGCCCAAGAGCGCCAGGATGTGCTTGCTGCAGAAGATGCTGTGCGCCGTGCGCACGAGTTCGATGTTACCCCGCTGCTTCATGCGGTTCGTGAAGAGATGGGTGTGCCTGTCGATCCGATGAAAGCTTATTTAGCCAGCGGTTATGACGAAAGCATCAATGTCCGTGGCAAAGGCGGTGCTAGCTGGTGAGCAAGCTATCGACCGCTCTGGCATTTGATTTAGGAGCAAGCAGCGGCCGAGCGATCATCGGAAAGCTTGATTCCGAAGCGGGCCAAATGACGATCGAAGAAATTCACCGCTTCCCGAATGATCCCGTGAAGGTGGGCGACCGCCTTCACTGGGATATTCTCCGGCTGTTGCACGAAATCAAACAAGGCATCCTGAGCGCCAAGCATCTAGGTTATGCCGACCAAATCGAGAGCCTGGCGATCGATTCCTGGGCGGTTGATTTCGGCCTCCTTGCCCCTGGCGGGGAGCTTCTTGGAAATCCATACCATTACCGCGATCATCAAACGGATGGTGTCATGGATCGGGTGATCGCAAGTATCGGGCAGGCGAAACTTTATGCCAAGACAGGGCTGCAGTTTCTGCAGTTTAATACCATTTATCAGCTTTGTGCGATCAAAGAGCGAAACCCGCAGCTGTTGAACCAGGCCGATGTTTTGCTTATGATCCCGGATCTTTTGCGTTACTTCCTCACGGGTGAAAAGCATAGCGAATTCACAAATGCAACAACGACACAGCTGATCAATGCGACTACGCATATCTGGGATGCTGAGCTTCTGGAACAGCTCGGTCTGCCGGTCAACCTCTTGCTTCCTCCTGTACCTTCAGGCACAAGGGTCGGCGCTTTGACCGCTTCCATTTGCGCAGAGCTGGATGTTCCGGCGCTGCCCGTCATCGCCGTAGGCGAGCATGACACGGCTTCGGCTGTCGTAGCCGTTCCTGCGCTGCAGGAGGACTTCGCCTTCTTAAGCTGCGGAACGTGGTCCCTGCTCGGTTCGGAAACGCTGCAGCCCATCTTGAGTGAACAGGCTTTGGCCTGGAACTTCACGAACGAGGGCGGCGTCTACGGCACCAACCGCTTGCTGAAGAACATTATGGGGCTCTGGCTCATACAGGAATGCAAGCGCGCTTGGGATAAAGATGGGGAAGTGCTCAGCTTCGCAGAGCTTGTTAAATTGGCAGAGCTAGCTCCGCCGTTCAAGTCGTTTATCGATCCGGACGACGATCAGTTCCTCAGCCCGGACCACATGCCGAAGCAAATTCAGCAGTACTGCCGGGATACACAGCAAGCTGTTCCGCAAACCAAAGGTGAGCTGATCCGTTGTGTCCTGGAGAGCCTGGCTTTGAAATACCGGCTGGTGCTGGAGCGTACGGAGCAATTAACCGGTAAAACGTATACAGGCCTCCATATCGTTGGCGGCGGTATTCAGAACGAACTGCTGTGCCAGTTTACTTCCAACGCTATCGGGCGCGAGGTGTGGGCAGGGCCTGTAGAAGGTAGTGCCTTAGGCAACCTTGTAGTACAATGGATAGCACTCGGGTATATCCCAAATTTAAGTGAGGCCAGAAGGCTGATACGCAATTCATTCCCAGTAAAAACGTACTCCCCTAGCGAGGAGAGAGACTGGGGGGAAGCGTATGAAGCTTTTCAACAGGTGGTATCCCGATCGATAGTGAAATGAGGGAAGACGATGCTCGTAGCGGAAAGATGGCAGAAAATCGTTCAGTTGGTCAATGAAAGAGGCAGCATTCGCGTCACTGAGCTGAGTGAGCTGTGTCAAGTTACAGAAGAAACGATTCGGCGCGACTTGGATAAATTGGAAAGCGAAGGCAAGCTGATGCGCAGTCATGGCGGCGCTGTAAGCGTGAAGGAAGCGCAGTCCGAGGTCCCATTCATGGAGCGGGAATCGGCATATGCCGACTTCAAGAACAGCATTGCCAAAGAAGCGGTTTCGCGCATCCGGGAAAATGACCGCATCATTTTGGATGCAAGCACGACAGCTTGGTATATGGCAAGATTGATACCGGATATGCCATTGACGATTATTACCAATTCAATTAAAGTTGCGCTTGAGGTCAGCACCAAGGAAAAAATTCAGGTGATTTCCACCGGAGGACTCTTGTCTCCAAAATCACTTTCATATGTAGGACCGCTTGCTGAGCGATCGCTGGATACGTACCATGCCCATAAGCTGTTCTTGTCCTGTAAAGGCGTTCACATGCAGCGTGGCATCAGCGAATCTAATGAACTGCAGGCGCTCATCAAGCAAAAAATGATTGCCATTGCCGATGAGACCTACTTGCTGGCTGATCATAGCAAATTTGGCATGCAATCACTGACACAGGTGGCTAGCTGGCAGGATATCCACTACTTGATCACCGACCAGCAAACCAATAAGGACAATGTCAGCCTGATTCGTGAAAAAGGGGTCAATGTCTTGCAATTAGATAGAAATTAATTGAGAACGTATTTACCATCACCAGTATTATGTACATAGTACTGTGGGTGGTTTTTTGTATAAACGGTTTACAGCAAAGTCTGAGCAATTCGGATTTGCAATAGCAGTCAGGAAGGGAGTACGCGACATCATGAAAGTTTCACTGTTCATTACCTGCTTAAGTGATCTTGTCTATCCCAAGGTCGGCGCTTCAATGGTACAACTATTAGCCCGCTACGGGGTCAAACTTGACTTTCCGGAAGTACAGACGTGTTGCGGCCAGCCCGCTTTTAACAGTGGATACTGGGACGAAGCGAGGAGCGCGGCTTTAACGCTGCTGGAAGCTTTTGAGGACAGCGATTTTGTAATTTCGCCATCAGGCTCCTGCACGAGTATGATCCATCACTATTATCCGAAGCTATTTGAAAACGATCCAGTCAACTTAGCCAAAGCCAACCGACTTATCGAAAAAACTTACGAATTCTCGCAATTTTTGGTTCAAGTGCTTGGTGTAACGGACCTGGGAGCGGTATTCCCGCATAAAGTGACCTACCACCCATCTTGCCACGGCAGCCGATTATTAGGTGTGAAGAACGAGCCGATGGCCCTTATGCAACAAGTTCGAGATCTCCAGCTCGTCCCGCTGCCGCATGCAGAGGATTGCTGCGGATTCGGGGGGACGTTCGCGGTGAAAATGTGCGATATTTCCGGCGCGATGGTTTCTGAGAAATCCGATCACGTCCTGGAGACAGAGGCAGAAGTGCTGGTCGGACTAGACATGGGTTGCCTGATGAACATCTCAGGAAACCTCTTGCATCGTGGGAAGCCTGTGAAAGTTATGCATCTTGCGGAATTACTTGCTGAAGGAGTGAAGCTGGCACATGAGCGAGCATAGAGCAACGGGTTCCGTCAAAGAAAGATCCAAAGTCGCGCTGAATAACGATTTTTTGCGCAATGCCGTCAAGTTCACAACCGAGCGCCTAAAAAACGGGAAATTAGCTGCCGCTGAAGAGCACGGCAATTGGGAGGAATGGCGGGAACGCGGCCGCCAAATCCGCCTGCATACGATCGCGCACTTAGATTACTATTTGGCAAGATTCGTAGAGAACGCAAGGGCTCAAGGCGTCCATGTCCATTTCGCAGCGGATGCGGCTGACGCGGTCCGCTTGACGATGCAAATCGCTGAGCAAAAGAAGGCCAAAAGCGTCGTCAAATCCAAATCGATGGTTTCTGAAGAACTGCATATAAACCATGCACTTGAGCAACTCGGCGTCGAGGCTGTTGAAACCGATTTGGGAGAGTATATTATCCAGCTAGCGGGTGAAACCCCGTCCCATATTATCATACCTGCCATTCATAAGAACCGCTACCAGATCGCCGAGCTCTTATCCAAAGAAGCAGGTGAAGAGCTGCCGCCGGATACAGGAATTCTTGCGGGCTTTGTCCGCCGGAAGCTGCGTGAAAAGTTCCTTGAAGCTGACATCGGGATGACCGGTTGTAATTTCGCCATCGCAGAAACGGGCTCCATCGTTCTGTTCGAAAATGAAGGCAACGCGCGTATGGTTAGCACCGTCCCTAAGACGCAAATTACATTCATGGGCATGGAGCGGATCATCCCAACCTTGGACGATCTGGAGGTCATGGCGACGCTTCTGCCACGCTCTGCGACTGGTCAGAAGCTGACGGTTTACATGTCCGTCATATCGGGGCCACAGCGTCAGGTAGATGGCGACGGCCCGGAGGAAATGCACGTTATCATATTGGATAACGGACGGTCACTGCAACTGGGCGATCCGCAGTTTCAAGAGCTGTTGAACTGCATCCGCTGCGGCGCCTGCCTGAATGCCTGCCCGGTTTACCGGCACATCGGCGGACATGCTTATGGCGGTGTGTATAGCGGGCCGATTGGCGCAGTCTTGACCCCGGCGCTCAATAAGAACGTTGCCGAATGGGATGATATCGCCAATGCATCAAGCTTATGCGGCGCTTGCTACGAGGCCTGCCCCGTGAAAATACCGCTGCACGACATGCTGGTCTATTTGCGCCATCGCAAAGTAGAGCGCGGTTCCAAGGATCCACTGGAGCAGGCGGGCATGTCCGGGTTCAAGTTCCTAATGTCTAACGCTAACCGAGTCAAAGCATTCGTTAAACTTGGCCGCATCGGTCAAAAAATGCTTGTGCGTGACGGGCATATCAAAGCAAGGATCGGCCCATTAAAAGGCTGGAACTCTTACCGCTATGCGCCAAGCTTGCCGAATAAAACTTTCCGCGAGTCTTGGAAAGAGATTGAACAAGGATTGGCAGGCTCACTGCCTGAGCTGAGTAATGATATCAAAGCGCGGATGGAACGGCTTATGGCTCAGCGTACAGGAGGAGGGAAGCATCATGGGTAAATCGGATGCGGATTTTTTGCAAAAGCTTCACGAGGAAGCGCTGCAGAAGCAAGAAGCTTTCTTCGGAAACATTGCCAACCGTCTCGGTAGAGAGCGTCGTTTACAAACAGCTCCGGTTAGGAGCATTAAAGGTGCTCCAGACTTTTGGGAAGACGTACAATTGCCTGTCGAGCAGCGAGTCGAGCTGTTTATGTCCAACTGGCAAAAGGCTGGCGGTCATGTCAAACGGTTCTCAGGCATGCCTGATGTCAGAGAGTTTATTGAGAATTTTATCGCAACGACACAGGCTAAACACTTGATCGTTCAGGATCAAGATGAGCTTGCAGAACTGAGAACTGCACTGAAAACTTTTGCAGATATCAATCTCACTGTATGGAACTCGGAGTCGGCCGGTGAAATGGGAAAAGACGAGCTCGTTGCCAAAGCGGCAGGAGCGGATATTGGGATTGTGGCTGTGGAGCACGCTGTTGCGTACACAGGCTCACTTGTCGTTACATCAGATCCTACGCGTGGCCGAAGCGTCAGCCTGTTGCCTACGACACTCATTGCCGTTCTGCCGCTGAACCGCTTGAAAACCAAGCTGGGCGAAGTCCTGCGGCCATTTGATGCGCTCCCGCTAAAAGAGCGCCCTGCGGGTATTCATTTTATTTCAGGTCCTAGCCGATCCGCTGATATTGAAAATGATTTAACCATTGGCGTCCATGGCCCTGGTGTTGTCTATGCGCTAATCGTAGATGAAATTTGAGTGCGAGCCTTAAGGAGCTGTAAGAGAGCTGTCCTCTCTTATGGCTCTTTTTATTGAATCATGCCGTACCGCCATGCCGTACCCATTATTCGCCAGTACTCAAAAAGCCAATTTCAGTAGTCTCCCTCGAATGTAGGTTGACAGCACTGAAATTGGCTTCTTATTAGCTGCTAACGGACATACCATTCGCCTGAAGTCCATTGACTAGCTTTCCAGCGAAGTACTTCCGGGTTAGCCAGATGGACAATTTCTTTGAAAAATTCCAGTTGTTCAATATCTGTCATTGGTTCGAAGCTTTTGGCTATGGCTAGGTTCCTCTCTAGCTGCTGCATGGACTCCATTCAGACAATTGCAGTGGAAATCGGCAATGAGAACGTATATTGCAAAGCTTTTTCATACCACGGCGCGAGTTGGCCTAATGCCATCACCTTCATACCGATGATTGCGATGCCTTTTTCGTTGGCTCGAGGCAAAAATTCGTGAGCAAAGCTGTAAACAAGATGATCAGCCGCAGATAGAGCAACCAATGCACTATCAAATGGAAAGCGTTCGATCGCTTCCAATTGAACGCGCGGGTTCGTGTGCCCGCTGATGCTAATATGCTTGATGATCCCCTGTTCCTTAGCTTCTATCAGTGCTTCAAGGGCTCCGCCTTTGGCCATACACTGGTTCAGTTCATCCATGGTCATGATGTTATGTAATCGCCATTCTTCAACATGATCCGTTTGCAGCCGTTTGAGGCTAGCTTCCAAAAGCTTCAATGATCCGTCTCGAGTTCGGTCATGGGTTTTGGTAGCAATCCAAACCTTGTCTCTACGTCCTAGCAGCGCTTTGCCAAGCCGCTCCTCAGACTGCCCTGCTGAGTAGCTTGGTGCCGTATCGAAGTATATGATGCCTTCGTCGATTGCTCGATGCACAATCTGCAAGGCTTCCTCTTCCGTGCAATGATGTTCATCGACAATCCGTTGAGCACCAAAGCTTAGAAGCGGGAATTGTTTTCCCGTTTGGCCGAAACTACGCTTTTCCAAATCAATTATCACCCCTTGGTTATATGTTATCCAATATTTTCAGTTCATACGAATGTCGAAATGTGCAGGGTTTTACGTGCTAGAAGTCTAAAAGTATGTACAGGGAAATCAGACTAGGCATTACTTGAGACTTTGGGCCTAATTTCTGACAAAAAATGATTGTATTCCACAAGAAATGCACTTATTATTTTATCATGTGCAGTTAAAGCGATTTAGAGATTATTTGGAGAGGTGCGGAAAGATGGAAAAGTCATCGTTGATTGGCATTATTCTTGCGTTTGTAGCCATCGGTGTAGGTATGGTTTTGAAGGGAGCTAGTTTGTCAGCACTTCTTAATCCTGCGGCGATGTTGATTATCTTTGGGGGTACGGCAGCAGCATTATTCATAGCATTCTCACTTGATGAAGTGAAGAAGATTCCGAAGTTATTTAAAATTATTTTTACTGAACAAAAGTTAATGCAAAAAAAAGAATTGATCGATACATTCGTTAACTGGGTAGCGATTACGCGTCGTGAAGGGTTGCTGTCTCTGGAGACACAAGCTGAAGAATTGTCGGACCCGTTCATGAAAGGCGGCATGCGGCTGATCATTGACGGCAATGATCCTGATTTTGTACGCGACGTATTGCTTGAAGATATTGCAGAGATGGAAGCAAGACATAAGAAGTACGCACTTATATTTACCCAAGCTGGTACATATGCGCCGACGCTAGGTGTACTTGGCGCCGTAGTCGGTTTGATTGCGGCTCTTTCGAACCTGAACGAAGTTGAAAAGTTAGGGCACTTGATTTCAGCGGCTTTCGTTGCCACTTTGTTCGGTATTTTCCTGGGTTATGTCATTTGTCACCCTTTTGCCAATAAATTGAAGCAGAAGTCGAAGAAAGAAGTTGAGATTAAGCTGATGATCGTTGAGGGTTTATTATCCATCCAATCAGGCGTTTCAGCGAATTCTGTGAAACAAAAAATGTTGATTTTCATCCCCAACTCGGAGCGCCATGTCTTTGAGGAGGGAGCGAAAGAGGGGGCACCTGAGTGAGTAAAAAGAAGCATGAGGAACATGAAGAACACGTCGATGAAACATGGCTCATTCCCTATGCGGACTTGCTTACTCTGCTTCTAGCTCTCTTTATTATTTTGTTCGCTTCTAGTGCTATGGACGCCAAAAAGTACGATTCCGTGATGAGGTCGCTGAACAGTGCATTTACTGGAGGCATGGCACCATTCTCGATGTCGAACTTGATTCCCATTGACGAACCTGCGAATGCAACCAAAGGTGATGGACAGGAGCAGAATAACGCGCAAAGTCAATTGGAAGCTAAGCTGCAAAAGGAAGAAAAGGATCTTGAAGAGCTGAAAAAGAGTATGGACGGCTTTATTAAAGAGAACAATATGGGCGACCAGTTAACGACTAAGCTGGACAATGCCAAGTTGACGATAACCATCAGTGACAAGGCTTTGTTCAATTCCGGATCTGCAACAATTAAGGATGATTCAAGAGCGCTAGCGGTGTCGATGTCCGATATGCTGAGCCGATATCCGGGATATCAAGTAGAGGTCGCCGGACACACGGATAATGTGCCTATTCACCGTCAGGACTTCGAAACAAACTGGGATTTGAGCGCGAAGCGGGCTGTGAACTTTATGAAAATATTGTTGGATAATTCGAAGATTGATCCTTCTTATTATCATTCGGTTGGTTACGGCGAGTACCGTCCAGTTGCCAGTAACGACACGACAGAAGGCAGGGCTGCGAATCGCAGAGTAGAAGTCAGTATTTTAAGAAACATTAAACCAACAGATGAAATTGCAAAATAAAGAAAATGTCCCGCTGCTTCCTTTTGGAAGGCGGGGCTTTTTTGTATGGATATATGATCGAACCCGTTCCCGGGGCGCCGAGCTCGTCTATAACTGTCCATTTTCAGTCAAAAATCGACTTTTTTCAATTCTATTCTTTGATTTCTAATATAGGTCTTATGCATGAAGTTAGACTGGCGTTTTGTTGTGGAATTGTAAAAAGAAAGTTTTACATTACGTTTACGTTTCTTGGGTTTGTATTTTACATTCAATGTTTACTATAAGTTTGTAAGTTAGTTCGACAGCCTGCTTGAAACTTCGAAACTAACAAAATGCAACATAAAATCAAAGGAGGACATGCTAACAATGTTTAAGTTCATGTCGAAAAAAGGAATCACATTTACACTTTCCGCAGTATTGATGATGGGGTCATTAGTAGGATGCGGCGCAAAAACAGATACAAACAGCGCTTCTTCCGCAACACCTGCTGCAACGACGGCTGCAACTGCTTCTGCTAAACCAAGCGATACTCCTAAAACAGAACTTTCCGGTACAGTAACAGCTTCCGGTTCCAGTGCATTGCTTCCTCTGGTTAAACAAGCTGCAACTGAATTCATGGAAAAGAACCCTAAAGTAACAATCAACGTTACTGCAGGCGGATCCGGTACAGGTATTAAAAACGTAGCTGACGGTACTTCCGATATCGGTAACTCCGACGTTGAGCCAGCAGCTGAGTTTAAAGATAAAGGTCTGGTTGACCACCAAGTAGCAATCGCTCCATTTGCTTTGATCGTAAACAAAGATGTAACTATCGATAACCTGACAAAACAACAAGCTTCCGATATCTACACTGGTAAAATTACAAACTGGAAAGATGTTGGCGGTAAAGATGCGAAAATCGTCCTGGTTCACCGTCCAGACAGCTCCGGTTCCCGTACACTAGTAAAACAAATCATTCTTGACAACAAAGAGTTCTCCAAAGAAGGTATCACACAAGAAAACAGCGGTGCGGTTAAAACTGCAGTTGCCGGTACTTCGAGCTCCATCGGTTATGTAGATACTCCTTATATCGACGATACTTTGAAAGCTCTGAAAATTGACGGTGTAGCATTCACTGAAGACAACATCAAAAACGGCACATACAAACTGTATGGCGTTGAGCACATGTACACGAAAGGTGAAGCTAAAGACCCAGCTAAAGCTTTCATCGACTACATCTCTTCCAAAGAATTCCAAGGCAAACAAGTTCGTGACCTGAAATTCTTGCCAGCTGATCTGCTTAAAAAATAATAAGCTCTCACATCTTAGGCCGCTGCATATTATGCAGTGGCCTTTGGCCGTTTAGACTGTCCGTGAAAAAAGTCGAAAATTTTACATAGCCTTAACAAATCGAAAATAGTGGTTTTACATTCATCACCTATTATTAAAGTATTGTTAATCTAGTAGAGGGGGATTACCCAATTGAGTACTACAGCAGACAAGCTAACGACAAACCCCAAAAAGGAGAAAAGTCGTCCGGTGATTACAAAGTGGACCCGTAAACAGCATAGACAGGACAGCATGATGAGATGGGTGTTTGTAGGTAGTGCGGCGCTTGTGTCGGCTATTATCTTCTCGATCATTGTCTTTGTAGGTATGCAGGGGTTAAAAACATTCCAGGGTGTCAGTCCGCTAGAATTTTTCTTTTCGACGGATTGGACGCCAGGCCAACAAAAGTTCGGCGCTTTTCCCTTCCTATATAGTACCCTTATGCTGACGCTTGTATCCGTCGTACTGTCCGTGCCTCTTGCCTTATCAGGCGCAATGTTTATGGCTAAAATTGCACCGAAGTGGATGCGTGAAATTCTTCGTCCGGCAACGGACTTGTTCGTTGGTATTCCGTCGGTTGTATACGGCCTGATCGGGATGACGGTGATCGTTCCAGCGCTAGGTAAAATCACTGGCGGCATCGGTTACGGTATTTTGCCTGCCGCGATTATTTTGGCGATTATGATTCTGCCAACGATTCTTTCCATCTCGGAAGACGCCATCCGATCGCTGCCAGTACGCTTGGAAGAAGCATCCCTTGCGCTCGGAGCGACAAGATGGCAGACGATGTGGCGCGTCCTTTTGCCAGCGGCTAGACCAGGGATTTTGACGGCGATTATTTTGGGTATGGGGCGTGCGATCGGGGAGACGATGGCCGTGTTCATGGTAATCGGGAACTCGCCGCAGATGCCAAAGTCGCTGCTGGATTCCACAACGGTGTTAACAACCGCGATTGTGAAAGATATGGGAAATACGAGCTACGGCTCGACATGGAATAATGCACTTTATATGATGGCGCTCTTGCTGCTGATCATTTCATTAGTATTGATTCTGATTATTCGTATCGTGGCCAAAAGGAGTGAAATTAAATGAGCAGTAAAACAACAGATCGCTTGGCCACCCTTTACTTCTGGGCATCGGGCATTCTTATTATCTTGATCTTGGCTTGGTTCATGATTCGTATTCTGGGTGAGGGACTTCCCCACTTGTCCTGGCACTTTATATTCGGCAAGCCGGAAGAAATTAAAGCTGGCGGCGGCGTGGGTCCGCAGTTATTTAACTCCTTCTACGTGCTGATTTTGTCCTTGATTATATCCATTCCTATCGGGGTATGTGCGGGTATTTATCTATCCATCTATGCTCAAAAGAACTGGTTCACCGATCTGGTGCGTATCTCTGTTGAAGCTTTATCTTCTGTACCTTCGATCGTATTCGGTCTATTCGGATTCTTGCTGTTCGCTAATTTGTTGGGCCTGAAATTCTCTATCCTGGGCGGCGCGGCGACTGTAGCCCTGCTCAACTTGCCGGTCATGGTGCGAGTCACGGAGGAAGCCATTCGTACGGTTCCAGAATCGTACTGGGAAGCCAGCCTTGCGCTTGGCTCAACCAAATGGCAGGCTATCCGCAAAGTGCTCATTCCTGCCGCTCTGCCTAACCTGATCACAGGGATCACGTTGATCGCCGGTCGTGCGCTAGGGGAATCTGCGATTCTGATCTATACCGCGGGACTATCCGTATCTCGTTTCTTCCCGGACTTCAACCCGCTCAAAATGGGTGAAACGTTATCGGTCCATTTATGGTATGTCGGTGCTGAAGCCTTGGTACCGGATGCCAAAGCGATTGCTCAAGGAAGCGCCGCGCTGTTGTTGATCGTCGTGTTGATTTTCAACATGCTGGTTGCCATTCCAAGCCGAATTTTACAAAAACGATTGTCCGGAGGTAAATAAATATGACAACGAACTTAGCAACAAAACATAAAATTAAAGCGGACAAATTAAATTTATTTTACGGCGAAAATCATGCGCTGCATGATATCGATTTGTCCATTGAACAAGGCACAATAGCTGCGTTGATCGGACCGTCCGGTTGCGGTAAGTCGACATTTCTTCGCACTTTGAACCGGATGAATGATTTGATTGACAGTGTACGCATTACAGGAAATGTGTCGGTAGACGGCCAAAACATCTACGGTACCGATTCCGATGTCGTATCGCTGCGCAAGCGTGTCGGCATGGTGTTCCAACGTCCAAACCCATTCCCGATGAGCATCTATGACAACATTGCTTACGGCCCACGCATTCATGGCACGAAGAAAAAAGCGGTGCTTGACGAAATCGTGGAACGCAGCTTGGTGCAAGCCGCTCTGTGGGATGAAGTTAAAGACCGTCTCCACAAATCCGCGCTTGGTCTGTCCGGCGGACAGCAGCAGCGTCTTTGTATCGCACGTTTGCTGGCTGTTGAGCCTGATGTTCTGTTGATGGATGAGCCGACATCCGCACTTGATCCGATTTCAACGTTGAAAGTCGAAGAGCTGACACAGACACTGAAAGATAAATATACGATTATCATTGTGACGCACAACATGCAACAAGCCGCAAGGATTTCGGATGTCACTTCTTTCTTCTTAAACGGTTATTTGGTGGAAACGGACAAAACGGACAAAATCTTTACGAACCCGAACGATCAGCGTACAGAAGACTACATCACAGGAAGATTTGGTTAATTCTAAGAGGGGGGGTAGACCGGAATGGATGCTAGACCAGGGTTTCATCAATCACTTTCATTATTGCAACAGGAATTGCTGGAGATGGGAAACAGCACGCAAAATTCAATCCGCGCAGCTGTGGAATCATTAGAGAAGCTGGATGAAAAAGCAGCTACTCAGGTGATTAAGAACGATGATCTGCTCGACGAATATTTGACGAAAATCGATGAGCTGTCCCTGCGCTTGATCGCGTTGCAGCAGCCAATGGCCAGCGATTTGCGGATTATCGGCACAGCGCTCAAAATTGCTATCGATTTGGAGCGGATCGCAGATCATGCTGTAGATATCGCGAAAATTACGATTCGTTTTGCCGGCGAGGAGCTGGTAAAGCCGCTTGAGATCATCCCGCAGATGGCGGAAATTGCCATTGAGATGCTGCAAGAAAGCTTGTTATCCTACACGGAACGTGATGTGCATCGCGCCGCGGCTCTTGCTGAGAAGGATGACCGCGTTGATAAGCTGTACAGCACAGTCATGCAAGAGATTATGGGCATGATGAGCTCAGACTACGTTCGTAACCGTCAACTCACACATTTGCTGTTCGTGGCGCATTATTTGGAGCGCGTTGCTGATCATGCGACGAATATTGGCGAAGGCGTCATTTACATGGTGACAGGCAAGCGCAAGGATTTGAATATTTAATAAAAAGCTGCACCCGGATGTCAGAGATGACTTGGGTGCAGCTTTTTTTGATGAAAATAGGTCTTTCACGAAGCGAGTTGACAAACTGCCGCTCTTCACCGGTAATGTTCTAAAGCGGGCAAATCCGCTCTAGGTGCGAGTGGGGCAGCTAAGGCGTAGGCTCTAAAGCGAGTAATCCGCCTTTTAGGAGCCCCGCAAACAGCCGACAAACCCGCTCTAGCGCGGAAAACCGCTTTAGGGCTGGCAGCCATAAAGCCCGCCGCCGCGGACATGAGACGCGCCCGCAGGGCCGTCTAGCGAGCCCCGCCACACGAGAGCGGCGCATTATATCACGCTGAGGGCATGCGCTGGTATTTGAAATCGGATCACAAAGGTTGTCCCCTGATGATCCGATTTGACATCGATCGTGGCGTGATGCCGCGCCGCGATGCTGTAACAAATCGCCAAGCCCAGGCCCGTGCCATGGTCTTTGGTGGTAAAGAAGGGCCGCCCGAGCTTCTCCAAGTGCTCCTCCGGAATGCCGGCGCCTTCATCGGAAATCGTGAGCAGGACTTGCTCACTGTCCAGATGTGTGGCAACGGTCAAATTGCCCCCGGTTTGCATGGACTCCAGACCATTCATGCACATATTCAAAATCAGCTGGCGAATCTCTTTGTCGTCCAGGCTTAATTCCGGGCAGTCCACCAGGAGAAATTGTACATGCTTCCCAGACATGACCGCTTCGGCCTGTATCAGCGGCTGGAGCGATTCGATAATGCGATTCAGGTGTTCGGACTGCTGATGGGTTCGTTTATTTTTGGCTAGTGATAAATATTCTGTAATAATGTCGTTGGCCCGGTCCAGCTCCTCCAGCATGATCTGAATGTATTCGCTTTCCAATCGGCGCTTGCCGTCGCGAAACAGCTGCAGGAACCCGCGGATCGTAGTCATCGGATTGCGAATTTCATGGGCGATCCCGGCGGCCATTTCGCCAACTAGATTTAATTGTGCCAGGCGGGCCATTTCCGATTCATAGCGTAAATTCTCGGTAATGTCGACGGCCACTAGCAGCAGACACTTCTCATCTTCGATATCTATAATCTCCGTCGATAACAGCGCGGTGCGGAATTCGCCGGATTTCATTTCGAATTTGACTTTGACATTATGCACAATCAGCTGGTCGCCCATGGGCTCGCTAGGTTCCATGCGGATCGAGTTACAGGTGCCGATCACTTCCTCCCCGTATCCCGTGCATTGCTTCCAGCTTTCGTTGATTTCGAGGTAGCTGAGATCCGACAAGCGGCGGATCGCCATCGGGCAAGGTGAAGAGACGAACAGCTTCTTGAAATGCTCCTGAGACTTCATCAGCTTCTCATGTGCATCGACCAGCTCCGAGGTGCGTTCTTCCACCCATTGCTCGAGCAGCAGGTTCTGCTCCTTAAGCTGAGCTTCAGCTCGCTCCAGCCGGCAGTTCGTTTCTTCCAGTTCAAGGGTACGTAATTGCAGCAGTTCTCGCTGGTTTCGGATTTCCTGATGATACCGATGCAGCTTGACGAAGGCGTCCACCTTCATCCGCAATAAGTCGGGATGCACAGGTTTGAACAAGTAATCGATCGAGCCGACATGGTAGCCTTTCAAAACGTGCTCAATCGATGTGCTGATTGCAGTCAGGAAAATGATCGGAATATCTTGGCAAGACTTGCGTTGTTTAATTAGTTCAACAGTTTCGTATCCGTTGATACCGGGCATTTGAACATCCATTAAAATGACAGCAATGGGATCGGGCGACTCTTTGAGCAAATATTTTAGGACTTCCTCGCCAGATTGCAGCGAAACAATCTCGTATTGAGGTGACGCCAAAATACTATTCAACGCCAGTAAGTTTTCATAGCGGTCGTCTACAGCCAAGATCTTGACTTGTTGTTCCATCTCCATTCCTTTCTGTGCTTGTCCCCAGCACTAGGCAAATCCCTTGTTTTCTTTTTCGGGAGAAAATAGCAATTCCCTCTTTTTCATAACGATTCTTTACACTCATTTTACATATAGTTAATAGAGGCTATATGAACGAATGGTACAATAGTACTATCAGTACAGTCAGTGAGGGATGATTGCAATTAACTTTCAACCAGAAATAACGGATGCATTGGAGCAATTTTCACAAATCATCAAAGACCAGTCGATTTATTCGGTCTATCAACCTATCATTTCCTTGCAGGATGGCCAAGTGTTCGGTTATGAAGCATTAACGCGCGGACCCAAAGGGAGCCCCTTTCATTCGCCGCTTGTCATGTTTCAATTTGCTGAACAGCAGGGTCAGCTGTATGCATTGGAGAAGCTCGCCCGTGAGAAGGCAGTCCAAGGCGCTAATCTTGACAATAAACAGCAGCTGCTTTTTATCAATATATCGTCACATGTGCTCTACGATCCGCAATTCATTCCGGGCAGAACGCAGGAGATCCTGCACAGGCACGGGCTGCGTCCTGAGAATGTCGTCTTCGAAATTACGGAACGGAGCTCGATTGAAGATTTTTCATTGGCCAAAAAAATATTGGAGCACTACCGAAAGCAAGGTTATCGGATAGCGATTGACGATGCCGGGGCAGGTTATTCTTCGCTTCAAGCTATTGCCGAGCTGCAGCCGGATTTTATTAAAATCGATCGTTCACTGATCGAGAACATACATATCAATAAAGTCAAAGAATATATTTTGGAGACATTCGTCACTTTTGCGAAAAAGATGAACATCTCCCTGATCGCAGAAGGCATTGAGCATGCCGACGAACTAATCAAACTGACGCGCCTTGGTGTTCACTACGCCCAAGGCTATTTGTTGGGCAGGCCCTCTGAGGGTCCGTCTACCGTAGATGAGAATCTGCGTATGCTCATATGGCAGCATCGGAAGATCGAGGGCGGCCATACATGGACCATCGGAGATTTGGCGACGCCAGTTCAGATATTTGACGTGAAGGCGTTTGTCTCGGAAGTTGCCGATTACTTCAAAAAAAATCAGGAGTCCTCGGGCGTCGTCATCGTGAATGATGATGTGCCTGTCGGCTTAATGATGCGGGACCGGTTGTTCCAGCAATTGGCGGGTCAATACGCCTTCTCGCTGTTCTGGAATCGGACGATCGACGGCATTATGGACAATGCGCCGTTGATTGTGGACGAATACATGGCGATCGAGCAAGTATCGCAGATGGCGACCTCGCGGTCCATTCATCGGCTTTATGATCTTGTCATCATTACGAGCAAGGGGAAAATGATTGGATCCGCGTCCATCCGAACGATATTGGAAAGCATTACGAATGTGAGAATGGAGTTTGCCCGCGTAGCCAATCCGTTAACGGGATTGCCGGGCAATTTGCAAATCAACAGGGAGATCAATAAGCGGATTCTGGAAAACAGTCCGTTTCACGTCGTTTATGCCGATTTGGACTACTTCAAATGGTTCAATGACCGGTTCGGTTTTCAGCGGGGGGATCAGCTCATTCAGTATACGGCGGATATTATGCAGCAGGCGATTACGGTGTGCGGCACTCCGCGCGATTTCGTCGGGCATGTAGGCGGTGATGATTTCATCGCGGTCTCATCGACCCAAGTGCCAGAGATGCTGTGCCAGGAAATGATCCGGCGGTTTGATCAGGGCGTACAGATGTTCTATGAAGGGGAAGAGTGGGATTACGTCAGGGACCGGACAGGCAATCCCGTGCAAAGCGCAGGCGTTTCGCTCTCGCTCTCGCTAGTCGTCTGCAGCTGCGAAACCCTGATTTCACTGGAACAAATTTCGCAGACAGCAGCGCTATTGAAAAAAAAGGCTAAGGCCCAACAAGGCAGTGTTTACCATATTAAAGGTGTTTGAGAGGCAAGAGATCAGAACGTATATTGAAGCTGCTTGAAAGAGCGGATGATGATCACTTTTTGCTTGCCGATTCTTCGCTCTGATATTTTTTTGACACTTCCTGGATGAATCCAGATTGCATCCATCCCGCACGACGTCGCGCCAACGACATCGTTGCGCCATGAATTGCCCACCATCACACTTTGGCTGCTCGTTGTACCCATCGTCTTCAAGGCTGTCTCGAAGATCGCCGGGTGCGGTTTGCGCGGCCCATCCTTCTCGGAGCTGAACAGCCGGTCCTGCTCAATCCAGGACGTGAGGCCCAGCTTCTGCAAGTTGCTCTGCAGTTTCTTGCGGTTGCCATTGCTAATAATGGCCAGCTCGTAATTCTTCGACAAAGCCTCCAGCGTGTCCTCAACGCCGGGGAAGAGCGCAACGTATTGGTCCTCTTGGGCTTCGACCTGTTCGAAGAACGAGCGGGTGAAAGCCGGATTCACGCTAACCGGATAGGGTTGAAGCGCCTTTCGCAAACAGAGGTGGCGCAGCTCATCGGGTGAAATGGGGCTCCGGATAGGCGCTTTTCGATGGCGGCTCCATTCCATTTTGTAACTCTGCAGCGCATTCTGGGCGGACCAGGAGTCATCGCTGTTATCCCATCGCGCGGTGTAATCGTTCATGACCTCCAAAAAAGCGGAATCAAAGCATTGCCGGCGATCCAGAATCGTATTATTCATATCGAAAAAGATGACCTTTTTGCGCATTGGTGAAAAAAAAGGGCTCATGGGTGATCCTCCTTCTGAAGACCGCTTTACCACTCCCTACATATTTATGTCAGCGTTCGTTTTTTTATTTTTATTTCGTATGCTATGATGAAGAGAGTATGTGAAAATCGGGGTGCGCCATTATGGATAAATTGATTATTATTGACGGAAATTCCATCGCCAATCGGGCGTTTTATGCTTTGCCGTTGCTCAGCAACTCGAGTGGACTGCATACGAATGCGGTATTCGGTTTTACGACCATGCTGCTTAAATTAATAGAAGAAGAAAAACCGACGCATTTTTTGGTCGCGTTTGACGCTGGCAAAGTTACGTTTAGGCATAAAGAATATACAGAATATAAAGGTGGAAGGGCGAAGACGCCGCCTGAACTGTCCGAGCAGTTTCCGCTGATTAAGGAGCTCTTGAAAGCGTTCCAAATTCCGCAGTTCGAGCTCAGCGGATACGAGGCTGACGATATTATCGGTACGCTGACCCGCATCGCCGATGAGAAAGGCGAGAACGTGCTGCTCGTTTCCGGGGATAAGGACATGCTGCAGCTTGCATCCGATCATGTAACGGTAGCGATCACACGCAAAGGGATTTCGGAAGTCGAACGATATAACCCTGCTGAAATTCAGGAGAAATATGGATTATCACCAAAGCAGATTATTGACCTTAAAGGTCTAATGGGCGATACATCGGACAATATTCCCGGCATTCCCGGCGTCGGCGAGAAGACGGCGCTCAAGCTGCTGCACGAATACGGCACAGTGGAGAATGTATTGGACAACGCGGCCAACCTGAAAGGCAAAATGAAGGAAAAGGTCGAGGAGCATGCGCAGTCTGCGCGCATGAGCAAAGAGCTGGCGACGATTTTCCGGGAAGTGCCGATGGAAACCGAATGGTCGTCTTTCGGCTATGGCGGTTATGATGGACAAGCTTTGGCCAGCATGTTCCGCAAGCTGGAATTCAAGTCCTTGCTGGAGAAGATGGACTTGGGGGCGTCAGTCGAGCCCAGCGAGCCCGTCCAGCCGTTGGATGTACAGATCGTCACGGAAGACGGCATAGATGCTTTGCTGGAAACGTTAGGCGACAGCGTGCCGATGCATGTGGAAATCGTCGGCGAGAATCCGCACCACTCTGAGATCGTCGGGCTGTCGTTTTACAACGAAGAGCACGCCAAGAGCCTATACGTGCCTTTTGCGCTGCTGCAGAGCGACGCGGGCGCGCCTCTGCGCGCTTGGCTAGAGGACGCTGCGAAGAAGAAGCAGCTGCTGGATCAGCACCGCGCTGAGCTGGCGCTGGCCTGGCAGGGAGTCCGCCTCCGCGGGGTGGACTTCGATGTGCAGCTGGCCGCTTATCTATTGGATCCGACGGACTCGGATCTTACGCTCAGCGGCCTCGCAGGCAAATACGGCCTGCCGGGCATCAAGGCCGATGAAGAGGTTTTCGGCAAGGGCGCGAAGTTCCGCTTGCCGGATGAAGCTGCGCTTAGCGAGCATCTGTGCCGCAAAGCGTACACGATCGCGCGCGCCGTGCCGGTGCTGCGCGTCGAGCTGGAGAAGGGCGAGATGCATCGCCTCTTCTATGAGCTGGAGCTGCCGCTGGCGGGCGTGCTGGCGGAGATGGAGCTGCGCGGCATCAAGATGGATGCCGCGGATCTCAAGGTGTTCGGCGAGGAGCTGGCCAAGCAGTTGGATGCGATTATGGTGCGAATCTATGAGCTCGCCGGCATGGAATTCAACATTAACTCGCCGAAGCAGCTCGGGGAGGTCCTGTTCGAGAAGCTGGGACTCCCGGCTTGGAAAAAAACGAAAACCGGCTACTCGACCGACGCCGAGGTGCTGGAGAAACTGGCCCCATATAACGAGGTGGTCGGCCAGATCTTGAACTACCGTCAGCTGGCGAAGCTGCAATCGACGTATGTGGAGGGGCTGCTCAAAGAGGTGCGGCCGGAGACTGGTAAGGTGCATACCTATTACCGTCAGACCATCGCCGCCACAGGCCGCCTCAGCAGCCAATATCCGAACCTCCAGAATATTCCAATTCGTCTGGAGGAGGGCCGCAAGATCCGCAAAGTGTTCGTTCCCTCCGAGCCCGGATGGTACATTCTCGCAGCGGATTACTCGCAAATCGAGCTGCGCGTGCTCGCGCACATCTCGCAGGATGAGAAGCTGAAGGAGGCATTCCTTCAGAATATGGACATCCACACGAAGACGGCGATGGACGTCTTCGGCGTTCCCGAGAGCCAGGTCGATTCCAATATGCGCCGCCAGGCGAAAGCGGTCAATTTCGGCATCGTGTACGGAATCAGCGAGTATGGTTTGTCGCAGAACTTGGACATTACCCGGAAGGAAGCGGGCGCTTTTATTGAGCAGTATTTTGCCGTGTTCCAAGGGGTTCGTAAATATATGGACGACATTGTCAAGGATGCCCGCAGAGACGGCTATGTGACGACGATGCTGCAGCGGCGCCGGTATTTGCCGGAAATTACGGCATCGAACTTCAACCTGCGCTCCTTCGCTGAGCGCACAGCGATGAACACGCCGATCCAGGGTACCGCAGCGG
Source organism: Paenibacillus aestuarii (assembly GCF_027789125.1). Taxonomy (GTDB): domain Bacteria; phylum Bacillota; class Bacilli; order Paenibacillales; family NBRC-103111; genus Paenibacillus_E; species Paenibacillus_E aestuarii. Next base: position 157,364 of record NZ_JAQFVF010000027.1, read on the forward strand.
ACATTATTAAGCTAGCCATGGTACAGATGGCTGAGCGCCTCAAGAGCGAGAACCTGAGAAGCCGTATGCTGCTCCAGGTGCATGACGAACTTGTGTTCGAGGTGCCGCAGGAGGAGCTGGAGACGATGAAGACACTCGTCCCGGAGGTGATGGCTTCGGCCTTGAAGCTGGACGTGCCGCTGCGGGCTGATGTCGATTACGGCTTGACTTGGTACGATGCGAAGTAAAGCAGGGGACCCCCTGCAAGTGATCTGTTTAACTGTAAAACAGGCATGATTTTTGCGTGTAAAGTGATCACGGGGCTTTCAATAAAATGATCTGCCTTTTTTGCAGGATCGGCCATCATCCGGAGATTGAACCGGCGAGGCATTCTCGCCGTCTATATTTTATTTTGTGAGGTGATTCGGGTGCCAGAACTACCTGAAGTCGAGACCGTCAAACGCACCTTGAATGCGCTGGTCACTGGAAAAACAATTGAACGGGTGCAGGTGCTGCTGCCCCGCATTATACAGAAGCCCGATGATATACATCTATTCGAAGCCCTGCTGCAAGGCCAAACGATTCAAACCATTGAACGCAGGGGTAAATTCCTGCGTTTTGTGCTGGATGACTACGTGATGGTCTCGCACTTGCGCATGGAAGGGCGATACGGAGTGTACCAAGGGGACGATCCGCTGGAGCTGCATTCGCATGTATTGTTCCGGTTTACCGATGGCACGGAGCTGAGGTACAAGGATGTCCGCCAGTTCGGAACGATGCATCTGTTCCCGAAGGGCGAGGAGTTGACTCAGCCTCCGCTGAGCAAGCTGGGGATCGAGCCGCTGGACGAAGCTTTTACGCTGGAAGCGTTCAAAAGCCTCATCGCCAAGCGTTCCACGAAGATCAAGCCGCTCCTGCTGAACCAGGCATATATCGTAGGTATCGGGAATATTTATGTAGACGAGTCGTTGTTCCTCGCCGGCATTCATCCCGAACGTGAAGCCTCGACGCTGAGCGGCAAGGAGCTTGCGGCACTGCATGAAGCAATTATCCGTACCCTCCGCGAATCCGTGGAGGTCGGCGGCTCGTCCGTCAAATCGTATGTTAACGGACAAGGCGAAATCGGCATGTTTCAGCATCAATTGAACATTTATGGACGTGAGTCTCAACCCTGCAAAACATGCGGCAGCGAGATTTATAAAACGGTTGTCGGTGGCAGAGGCACGCACATTTGTCCGAGCTGTCAACCGCTGAAGCCGAAGCGAGTGCGAAAGAAATCCGAGAATTAGGCACATGGAGCCCACCCTCCCCATATGATAAGGGAGTACTTACGAACAAAGTTTTCTCCCTTGAAAACTTGTAGGAGGGTTTTTATGCTTCCTGTAATTGCTTTGCTCATTCTCGCGTTTGCCGTTTCTTTGGACGGTTTCGGGGTCGGCGTGATGTACGGTTTGCGCAAAATACGCATTCCGCTTCTCTCCATCGGGATCATCTCGCTATGGTCCGGCATCATTATTTTTGCCTCGATGCAGATCGGTGTGTTGATGTCATCCTTTATGAGCCCTGTCGTGGCCAAACGAATTGGCGCTTTGATTCTGATTGGCATCGGAATCTGGGCGCTCGTGCAGATGAAGCAGCAAAAGGGTCAGGAATCCCCGGCGCAGGACGCTTCATCTGAGCTCGAAACCGGCGGCGTCGTTCATGTCGCAGGGGAAGGTGTTCTGCAGACGATGGATACGCTCCAGCGGACCAAAGAAATTCTCAGCATCGAATTGAAACGGTTCGGTCTCGTCATTCAAATCTTACGGACCCCGTCGATTGCCGACGTGGACCGATCGGGCAACATCTCCGCTTCGGAAGCGACGCTGCTGGGCTTAGCCTTATCGCTGGATGCCTTTGGCGCGGGGATCGGCGCAGCTCTGATCGGCTTCAAACCGCTGTTGACAGCCTCGGTTATCGCTTTAGCCAGCGGTACTTTCATCGCTATCGGCCTTCGGATCGGCTTCCGGTATGCTGAAATGAGCTGGATGAAGAAACTGTCGATTTTACCGGGATGTGTACTGATTTTAATGGGAATTATGAAAATGTTCTAAATCACGATAAGGAGCACCCTTACATGAATATCGGGTTAACAGGTGGAATTGCTTGCGGCAAGAGCACAGTGAGCCAAATGCTGGTGAGCCGCGGCGCCCTATTAGTGGATGCGGATCAAATCGCCCGCGACGTCGTTGAACCCGGCAGCCCTGTTCTGGAAAGGGTTGCTGCTCACTTCGGACAAGCTGTTCTGCAGGCGGACGGCGCCTTAAACCGTAAAAAACTGGGTGAAATTGTGTTTAAGAATCCGGATGCCCGCAAGGATCTGGAAAGCTTGCTCCATCCTCCGATCCGTGCGCGGATGCGTGAACAGATGGAGACGGCTGAGCGCGAACAGCCGCAGCGCTTGGTCGTGGTGGACGTCCCGTTGTTATATGAATCTGGCCTGCAATCCATGTTTCAGGAAGTGCTGGTTGTCTACGTCCCCCGGCATGTCCAGATCGAGCGATTGATGGAGCGGGACGGTATTTCGGAAAGCGCGGCGCTGGACAGGCTTAATGCCCAGATGTCCATAGAAGATAAGCGCACGCTTGCAGATTACGTCATCGATAATAGCGGAACAAAAGAACAAACAAGTCTTCTCATCGACCAATTCTGGTTAAGGAAGGGGCTTTCATGACTTTTTTTCGCAAGAAGCGGGTTTTTGCACTTCTGCTGATAGGTTTTATTTTAATTTTGTTCATGAACAGCACTTTTATAGGAAGAAAATTATATCCGATCTATTTCGAGCAGGAAATTCGACAAAGCGCGGCGAAACATGATATTGATCCTTTTTTGATTGCCGCTATTATCCGGGTTGAAACGAATTATCAGTATCATTTGGAATCGCATAAAGGCGCAATCGGCTTGATGCAGTTAATGCCGGATACGGCGGCATGGATTGTCGAAACAGCCAATATGGGAACGCTCACACAGGAAGATTTGCGCAATGCGGCAATCAACATTAATCTTGGCGCCTGGTATTTGAACTGGTTGACCCGCCATTATAACGGGAATCTGATTTATGCTATCGCCGCTTATAATGCTGGCCAGGGTAATGTGAATAAATGGAAGAGCAATGCGATTTGGGACGGTACCGTTGAGCAGATCAGCCAAATTCCATTTGGTGAGACCCGGCATTACGTTCAACGGGTTTTGTATTATTATGATAAGTACAAGAAGCTTTATACGGAGAGCTGGCAAGAGCAGGGGAAGACTTCGCTCATAAACAAAGAAGCATTGGACTTGCTCCTAAGCGGAGAACAACGTCCAATACTTCTTGTTCACAGGAAGCTAGTGGCTGTTCATCAAGTAATTACTTGAATTGACCTGCCAAAGATTGCTCTGCGATTTGTACCAGGCGACGAGTGATGTTACCACCGATAGAACCAGCATCACGAGTAGCCATGTTACCCATGTAGCCATCTTGTGGGATGGCGATACCGAGTTCTTGAGCTACCTCGTATTTTAGTTGATTCAACGCTGCGTTTGCTTGTGGAACAACTAATGTGTTGCTATTTTGTCCTGCGGCCATTGCTGTTCACCTCCTTGTCGTTGGTAATAGTATTATGTGCGATTTGTCAGCTCTCATAACAAGTAACATCTGGTAAAAGAGATTAGGAAGGAAAGGAGAGAAGAAAGCGAATGAAATGTCCGTTCTGCGACTATAACGGTACGAAAGTGCTTGATTCCCGATCCGCAAACGAAAATAAATCGATCCGCCGGCGCCGCGAATGTGAGAAATGCGCCAGACGGTTCACGACGTTCGAGATGGTGGAAGAAACACCACTTATCGTGATTAAAAAGGATGGAAGCAGAGAAGAATTTAGTCGAGAGAAAATGATGCGTGGCTTGATTCGCGCCTGTGAGAAGCGGCCAGTATCCATGGAGCGGTTGGAGGCGATTGTCTCCGAAGTGGAGATGCAGCTTCGCAATACCGCACAAGCGGAAGTAGACAGCTTGGCCATTGGCGAGCTAGTCATGGAGCAGCTGTACCCGGTCGATGAAGTGGCGTACATTCGTTTTGCTTCTGTCTACCGGCAGTTTAAAGACATTAATATGTTCCTGAAGGAACTGACGCAAATTTTGGGCAAAGACGATGAAAAATAAGCCATTCAGCTTCGATGTTTTATATCGAGCTGGATGGTTTTTTTTCGCCGCTTGCGCGCGAGCCCAAATTAAATAATAATCCTTGCATTTTTTAATTTATGATGCTAATATTCAGGAATAAAATATTACTTATGTTTTGTAAGTGACCTTGACCTTAACCTTGATCGGACACTTGCTCCACATAAGTTATCATAATTGAACCTTCGGGGCAGGGTGAAATTCCCTACCGGCGGTGAGGATACATTCGTTGTATCTAAGCCCGCGACTCCCGGCTTGTTAAGAGCTGGGACTGACTTGGTGCAATTCCAAGGCCGACGGTTAAAGTCCGGATGGGAGAAGGTGAAAGCAGCTTGTTAAAAATGACCTTTTTAACAGGTCTGTTTGTCGATGCCCCCGTTAGATTTATGACGGGGGCATCGTTTCTTTCAGAAGGTTCAATTCAAAACACATTCTTAGGAGGTTTTTGAATTGGAGAACACCATGGAAATGCGAAGCAAGGAAATGAATTGGAAGCAGCCGAGCAAGTCGTCCCGGATCGCGGGAATCGGCGGCATTTGGTACGTAGCGCTGGGCGCGATGATGTGGGGGCTCGATCCGCTGTTCCGGATCCTGCTGCTGAAGACGTTCTCGTCCGCGCAGATTGTGTTCATCGAGCACCTGCTGCTTGCCTGCTATGCGCTGCCGGTCCTGATCAAATACCGGCGCACGCTGGCCGGTAAACTATCGCTGGCCGTCATCGGCGCGCTTCTGTTCATTTCGTGGGGCGGCTCCGCCGTCGCGACGATATTGTTTACAGCCGCTTTTGCACACGGCAATGCCAACGCCATTTTGCTGCTGCAGAAGCTACAGCCGCTGTTTGCCATTATTCTAGCCAGAGTCCTGCTCAAAGAAACTCTGCCATCCAAATTTTTCGCTTATATTATCGCTGCGCTTCTCGGCACTTATTTATTGACATTCGGATTTGCTGCACCGCAGCTGGGACTGCATGAACTGGGTACCCTCAGCTGTCTGTTCTCGATTTTGGCCGCTGCGCTATGGGGCGGATCGACGGTTATGGGCAAGTTTTTGCTGCAAAAAAAGCTGGATTTCCCCGTGGTGACGTCTTTACGGTTTTTAGTAGCCGTTCCGTTCTTGTTCGTCGTTCTGCTATCCAGCGGAAACCCGTGGCACCTGAACGGTGGAACGGGCAGCGTGGCGCTCATTGTTGTCAACCTGCTGTTCCAGGCATTTTTCCCAGGCTTAATCAGCATGCTGCTTTATTATAAAGGTTTAACGTCAACGAAGGCTTTCTACGCAACACTTGCTGAGTTAGCTTTCCCGGCAGTCGGAGTTCTGATCAATTGGCTCGTATTCCAGCAAGCGCTGACGCTCGGTCAATTGCTCGGCTTCGTCCTCATTTGGGGCACGCTGTGGCTCATGAGCCGTAGTAAATAAGCTTGACGATTGCTGCGCTGCAAGTTACCATATTACGTAATTACAAGGACATCCCCTCTTCTTAGATGAAAAGGAGATGTCCTTTTTTAACCTTAGGGGTGCGTGAGGATATGATTCCAACATGGCTAGGCATGAATAAAAGCTTCAAAGTGAAGTTAATTGCAAGCTTGTCCTGCATCATTTTGCTAACCTCGGCGATCACAGGGTATTTAACGAACCGGTACAACCTCAAGCTATTTGAGGAGGAGATCAGCAAGCAGTTTTTGCAGACGAATTTGGCCGCGATGGAAAAAATGGACTTGAAAGTGCAGGAAATTGTCCGTGTCTCGCAATCGGTTGTGTTTAACCCGCAATTGGAAAGACTGATTTCGCAAATTGTGACCAATGAGAACGCCGACGCCTATCGCCTGTATGACGATAAGAAACAGATTGAAGAGCAAATGAACCAGATCAAGTTCGATCAGCCTTACATAACCGGCATGTATTTATATGATTTAAGCGGCAAGCCTTCCTATTTCAGTTTTACGTCGAATACGATCAATATGCTGGATGCGAACACCGTGCGCTATATACAAACGAAAATCAGCGATACGTATGGGGATTTGGTCTGGATGCGCATGCAGCTGCCCAGCTCGATTGAGCCAAGCGGATACAGAGACACTGTTGTGGCCGCCCGTTGGATGAAAAATAATAACCTGCAGACGTACGGCATGCTGGTGATGGCGATCGATGGCTCCTTTTTCTCCAGCTCGCTCAAGGAATTGATTAAGGACGGCCTCGGTGAGGTATATGTATTTAACCCGGGCGATGAGCTGCTGTACAGCAACACGGTGGTTGCCGCGGGGGATGAATTGACACAAATTAAAGCGGTTGCATCGCCGACGGTGAAGGAAAACCGCCTGTTCGTTCGCAGCGATTCGAAGGCAACGAATTTTCGATTGGTCAGCGGAGTGTCGTTATCCGAAATTCAGCAAAAGAACAGAAAGCTGTCGCAAAGCATCGTCTACTCCGGCTTGGTCAGTATTTTAATTACGAGCGTGCTGATCGCTCTATTTACAAGTAAGCTGCTGCGTCCGCTCAAAGATTTGCAGATGGGGCTGCGCAAGGTCCGCTCCGGGGACTTTGGCACGCGCATCGAGATTCGCACCAAGGACGAGCTGGCTTATATAGGGGAGAGCTTCAATGCGATGGCGGCGCAGGTCGGCCAGCTCATCAAGGAGGTTTACATCACACAGCTGAGCGAAAAAGAGGCGGAGCTAAAAGCGCTGCAGGCGCAGCTCAATCCTCATTTTATGCATAATTTGTTTAATGAAATTTACTGGAAGCTGTATTTGAAGGATGAGAAAGAAGTGGCAGATTTGATCGCTGCCGTCTCGGAGATGTTGAAATATTCGTTGCTGCCGGTAAGAACGTTATCAACCGTCGGGGAGGAGTTCCAGCAGATCCGCAACTATGTGAAAGTGCAGAGCGAGCTGTTCGAAACGGATTTGGAGACGATCATCCAGATCGATGAGGAAGTGGTGAACTGCAGCATGATGCGGGCCGTTCTTCAACCTTTAGTAGAGAATGTGTTCATTCATGCGTTCCGCAATAAAGTGACGCAGAAGATTTTGCTTATTAAAGCGAGGCGTGCCGATGATTTGCTGGAGATTGATGTGATGGATAACGGTTGCGGGATGGATCCGCAGAAGGTGGCCAAGCTGCTTAGCGACGACAGCGCTGCCAGACAGCGAATGGATGGACGGGAAAGCCTGGGCGTGCAAAGTGTGTTAAGAAGAATTGAGCTTGTATACGGGAAACCGTACCGGCTGGACATTACAAGCACGGTTGACAGCGGGACGACGATGCGTCTCATCCTGCCGTATACGAAGGCCGAGACAGGAGAATGAAACCATGGTGAACGGTAAAGTGTTGATTGTCGAGGACCAGATCCATTTTCGCAAAGGCTTGATCAAGATGATTGAAAGCGGCAGCCTGGGCTGGGATGTGGTCGGCGAAGCGAGCAACGGGCAGGATGCGCTGGTGCAGCTCGATCAGGTAAAGCCGGATCTCGTGCTTACCGATATTCGCATGCCGATCATGGACGGGATCGAGTTCGTCGGGCATTTGCGCAAGAGCTACCCGGAGCTTTTGGTCGTTATTTTGACGGGGTACAAAAATTTTGAGTACGCCCAAGCTGCAGTCCGGCACGGCGCGCTGGATCTGCTCATTAAGCCATGCACCGAGCAGGATGTGCGCCAGGTGCTCAGCAAGGCGTCGGGGCAGTTCTATGCGAGGCTCTCGCAGCAGCATAAGGCGCTTGGGCAGCAATGGCTGGAACAGGATCAGGCTTTGCGCGCGATATGTCTGGATCTGCCGTATGCCCCGAGCATGACGTCGGAATTGAACGCGCTCCTCGCCGGTTCCGAGCTGTGGCTGCTGCAGTTGAACCACGAGGATTTCATTAAGCGCGATCATCAGAAAGGTGACCGCAGCTTGCTGCAGTTCGCCTTGTCCAACATTGTGGAGGAGCTGACTGCGCAAGCGGGACTTAAGGTCCGGCTGCTGCTCGTGGAGCATGACCGGTTCGTGCTCATGGCGGAAAGAAGCGGTGTTCCGGAGAGCTTGAAGGTGCAAGTGGAGCAGGCGGTCAAGCAATATTTGAATATCCGGCTTCACATGATTCCTATGGGGCTGCTGGCGTCGATTGAACAGTTGGCAGAGAGGTATGGAACTGTTCTTGATGCAGCCAGAGAACGGACGGATGCTGTGATGCCGCAAGCGGTGGAGAGCCATGCCATCCCTGACATGTTGTGGTCCTTAAACCAGGCGAGGGTGAACGAGCTGGAGGTGCAGCTCATGTCCGCGATTTTGATCGGACAGTCGGATCGGGTGCAGCAGCTGTTGGAGCAAATGCTGACAGAACTGGGACATAAGTCGCTGGAAGAGGTGAAAGTCCAAGGGATGGCACTGACCATTGCGCTGAATAAGCTGATCCAGAAGCAGTTTGATCCGGATGGCGGGGAGGCCATGGTGAGCATATCCAGTGATATGCCGCATAGCGATTGGTCGCAAGAGCAGGTGATCAGCTGGGCGAATCGGCAAGTGAAGAGCTTCATGCTGCAATTTAATCATTGGCAAGCGTCGAAAAGCGATAATGTAATCGAGAAAGCGGTGCTCTATATCGAGCAGCATTATCATGAAGAATGCCGGCTGACGGAGGTAGCGATGCACGTGCATTTGAACCCAAGCTATTTCAGCGCCTTGTTCAAGAAAGCCAAAGGAGAGAGCTTCACCTCCTTTGTGACCCGGTATCGGCTTGAGAAGGCGGCGCTGCTGCTGCGCAATACCGATATGAAAATTTTTGAGATCGCCAGCAGCGTCGGGTTTGACGAGCCGAATTATTTTACCAACGTGTTCAAACAAAGATTCCGGATGTCCCCCAAAGAATACCGGAGCCGGGAGACGTTATGATCATCATTAGATTAAGCGGTTAACTATACCCAAAAAATTTATAGATTCTTCTATAAATTTTTAAGGGTTTTTTTTATGTAACCGGTTACGATAGTAGCAAGACGAACGAATGAAGGAGTGAAGAAGCTCATGAGCGATGCGGTCAACCAGGCTCCTGTTGCCATGCCCGGCATGCATACACAGAAGGCATCCGTCTTGAAAAGGCGAAGAAGACTGAAACAGAATATTCCTCTCTTTCTTATGCTGCTGCCGGTTTTAGCTTTCTATATCCTGTTTAAATATTGGCCGATGGGCGGCATGATCATTGCCTTCAAAGATTATAATTTCGCCGACGGTATCCTGCACAGTCCGTGGGTAGGGTTGAAAAACTTTAAAACGCTATTCTCCAGCCCGAATACGCTGCAAATTATTTGGAACACATTTTGGCTCAGCTTGTTGAACCTGCTGGTTGGCTTCCCGGTTCCGATCGTGCTTGCGATTATGCTTAATGAAGTGCGCCGGGCCTGGTACAAACGATGGGTGCAGACGATTGTCTACTTGCCGTATTTCTTCTCCTGGGTCATCGTTGCCGGGATCGTGCTGGAGCTGTTCGCCACGGACTACGGAACGGTGAATAAAGTGCTCAAGCTGTTCTCCATCGAGCCAATCACCTTCCTCTATGAATCTCATTCCTGGATCGCAATTTTCTTGGCTGCCGGAATATGGAAGGAAATGGGCTTCAGTACGATTATTTACTTGGCAGCGCTCACGACGATTGATCCAGCGCTCTATGAATCGGCCGGCATGGACGGTGCGACGAAGTGGCGGCAGATCTGGCACATTACGCTCCCGGGCATACGCCACACGATCATTCTGCTGCTGATTTTGGCGATGGGCCGAGTGATGGAGGTCGGCTTCGATCAAGTGTATAACTTGCAAAACTCGGCGGTTGCCGACGTTTCCGAAGTGATCAGTACATATATTTACAAAATCGGTCTAGGCAGCTCACAATTTAGCTTAACGACGGCGATGGGGCTTTTCGAATCGGTCATTAGCTGCACGCTGGTGCTGATTGCCAACCGAATCGCGCGCAAATTCGACCAAGCGTTGTTTTAACCTGATATCGGTGAAGATGTTCATCTGGAGAGGAGGGTCCCATGAAAGCGACAAAAGGAGAACGAATTTTTTATGCTATCAATTACGTGCTGCTCGGATTGCTCGCATTAACGTGCATCCTGCCATTTATTCATATCATTGCTTTGTCCTTAAGCGAAAGATCGGCGGTTGATTCCGGGCACGTCTTCTTGTGGCCTGTAGGCTTGCAGTTCACCGCTTACAAAATATTTTTCATCGCCAGCCCGGCGTTCAGCGCTTTTAAAAACAGCATCATCATTACCATCATCGGCGTTGTCTTGAGCTTGTTAGGTACGATCTTGGCCGCCTACCCGCTATCCCGGTCGTACTTGTTTGCCCGCCGGTATCTGACCTTGGGGATGGTGTTTACAATGCTATTCTCCGGCGGATTGATTCCGACTTACCTGGTCGTGAAGAACATGCATTTAATCGACTCCTACTGGTCGCTTTGGCTGACTGGGTTCATCAGCACCTATAACATGTTATTAATGCGCAGTTATTTCGAAAATATTCCCTATGAAGTCCAGGAAGCAGCACGCATTGACGGCTGCAGTGACACCTCGCTGCTCATTCGCGTCATCCTGCCCTTATCGCTGCCAATGCTGGCGACATTGGCCCTGTTCTATGGAATCAGCTATTGGAATGCGTTCATGAGCGTACTCATGTACATCAACCAGAGTGACTCGATGAATTTGACAGTCGTCGTCCAAGCGATGCTGCAGAAGAACGATCTGTTGAATTCGCCGTCGCTGAATGTGGAGGAGCAAGCAGCAGTGGCTACCGAGATGGTCAAAGCCGTCGGCGTCGTCGTCATGGTCGTCCCGATGCTGGTGATATATCCATTCCTGCAAAAATATTTTGTCAAAGGCGTCATGCTTGGATCTGTCAAAGGTTAAAATGCTTCAGCACCGCTTTATCTGTTCATTCGGTTTCTCGTTTGGAAAAACTTCATTATACACGAAGGGGGAAATTTGGAAATGAAGAACAAAAAGCTTTGGCTAGGTATGACCGTAAGTGTTGTTGCTTTAGGGGCTGCACTCATTGGGTGCAGCAACAGCAAGGAGGAAGGCGCGTCCCCGTCTACATCTACAGCTGCACCGGCCTCCACGAAGCCAGGCGAGCAGCAGCCGGCAAAACGCGGTGATGTCAGCGTTTCGATGTATGATCGCGGAGCTGTTCCTTCGTCCGAGGGCTCGTACGAAGACAATCGCTGGACCAAATGGATCAATCAGAACGGCCCGGCGAACGTCAAAATCGTTCCAGTCCTGCGCAGCGACTCTACGAAAAAACTGAACGTGCTGTTCGCTTCAGGCTCTGCTCCGGACATTGTCAACGAATATACGACGCCATTCCGAGGCAGTTTGTATGATCAAAAGCAGCTGATGCCAATTGATAATATTTTGCAATATATGCCGGAATACCAAAAGCTGCTGACACAGTATCCGCAATTGAAAAAAGCGGGCACGAAACCGGACGGCAAGATCTACGAGATCGGGAAAGTGAAAGAAGCGGTGCCTGCGCATATTTTGCTGATTCGGACCGATTGGCTGAAGAAGCTGAACCTGAGCATGCCGACAACAACGGATGAATTGCTCGCTGTCGCCAAGGCATTTGCGGATCAGGATCCGGATGGCAACGGCAAGAAAGACACGTACGGCATGAATATGAGCACTTACTCCGAGCAGGCGATCAACGAGATGTTCGGCGAAAACTCATCCAGCACCTTGCTGGCGTGGGATCTGAAGGATGGCAAAGTCGTTCGCGCTTGGGATAAAGAACTGGCATCCCTGACATTCAAGAAGAAGCTTTATGATGAAGGCATTATCGATAAAGATTACATCAATGATAAAGACGGCGCGAAAGCGAAGCAGGACTTCCTGAACGGCAAAATCGGCATCTACGTGAAGTTTACCGGCGGTTGGTACGATTTCACGATGAACGATATGGGCACGTTGAAGAAAAATGCGCCGACAGCTGAGATCGCACCGCTCGGTTATCCGAAATCGCCGATGGGCACTTTCACAGGCGCCATTGATAACCCGGTTCAAATGACGACGGTGATCAATGCCAAAGCGAAAAATCCAGAAGCGGTCGGACGCTACCTCGACTTTATGATGAAGCCGGAGACAGCTTCAAAAATCATTAACGGCGATGAAGGCACACACTGGAAAAAAGGTGAAAACGGCTGTCCGCAAATTATCGACCCGGCAAAAAGCAAAAATGAAGTTAGCTACGCTTTCGACTACGAGATGTTCTATTCGCAAGGTCAAGATAAATGTTCGTTTGTGCTGAACCAATTCAACACGTCTGACCCTGTGCAAAAAGCAGGTATGGACATGTATAAAGATGTACAAAAACTATACTTCGATTCGAGCAGAGAGTATCCAGGAATTACCGTAGGCGACCATATGCCGGTTTATCCTGCCGACCTGCAAGTGATTAATACAACGATTTTGAAAGATAAAGGTGATCTGTTCGTTAAAGCGATCATCAGCGGTCCGAAATACACGGCGGAGCAAGCTATTAAAGACGCGCAAACGGCTTACGATAAGTCCGGCGGCAAACAGCTCGACGATTTCATGAACAAATGGTATCAAGACAATAAAGGCACCGCGTTCCTGGCGAAAGATGTTATGACCATTGCCAAACAGCAGATGGAACAAGTGAAGTAACAATTAAAGGAGGGGGGCTGGACATAGCGTCTGGTCCTTCCCTTTTTATATCGGGGGAGGTAAGCTCATGTGGGATAAAGGTGAGTATTCGTTTTCTACGTGTTGGAATATTAAAAGGCACTCAGTTGGAAGAGAGATGATCGAGGAAATCAAATCTCTGGGCTTCAGGCAAGTGGAATTGAACTATAATGTGACCGAAGCTTTCATGGCGACGATTGAACCGATGATCGATAAAGGGGATATTGGCATCTCCAGCGTGCATAATGTGTTCCCTTTCATTGCGGATAAAGATTATGATACCGATTCTGTGCTGCTCGGATTCGACGATGAAGCGAAGCGAAAGCGCGCCGTTGATCTGCTGATTCGCTCCATGGAGTACGCCGTCCGTTACGGAGCCAAGGCTGTCGTGGTGCATCCGGGCGAGGTTCCTTTTGATTACAACATCGATGCCGATTTGAAAAAGCTGTACCGGGAGTTTGGCAAAGATTCCCCGGAATACAAGCAGCTATGGGGCGAAATGCTCGAACGGCGGGAACGGCTCAGCCCCCGTTATTTGCAGCGCATGCAAGACAGCCTGGAGCAGGCCAGCGAGCATGCTGCCTCTAAGGGCTGGCAGGTGGCGATCGGGATTGAAACGCGGGCGCGCTGTTATCAAATGCCGACGTTGATGGAGGCCAAGACGATTTGCGATAACTTGCAGGGTAGCCCGGTCGGCCTGTGGTATGACATCGGCCATGCGATGATGATGGACCGGATGGGTTTATACGATAATGTGCGCGAGCTGCCAATCGTACAGCCTTACATTTGCGGTGTGCATATCCACGAAACACTGGAGCTCTCGGATCATTGGTGTCCTTATGTGCACAGCAAAGACACGAATTATTTTGACCACTTCCTGGATGCCATTGAGCATGCCAAAGTGAAGGTCTACGAATTGAAGGCTGCGTGCCAGCCGGATGAGATTCATGAAAGTCACGGGATGATCATCCGCAAGCTGCAGAACAGACATTGATCCTATGAAAGATCGAGGGACAAGGGAGAGATTGACATGGAGCCGATTATAGATAAACTGATCAAGCTTAACGACGAGTGGACCGAGGCCGGGCTGCAAAAGCAAGTCACAGATCCCAGCTCCAAGTATGCCGGGGGGGTAATGGATGAGTCGACGGGCATTCCGCGCGCGAACCATTTGGGAACGCCGGCTGTGATGGCGGCCTGGGCCGCATCTTTGGTGAATCCGGCTTCCCGCTATTACCATCACGCCGGGCTGCTTCATGCGTTGGAGCAAGCATCCGATTTCATGCTGCGCCGGCAGCATGCCGATGGCACGATCAGCCTCGGCTCAACGAACTTCAATTCGCCGCCGGATACGGCTTTTGTCGTGGGCGGCGTTACGCAGATTTACCGCTTGCTGGAACGGGCAGAGTGGCCGGACGCGCTGCCGGCGATGGCGAACATCAAGGAGTTCCTGACGCGCACGATCCCTGCGCTGCTGACCGGAGGCTGTCACACGCCGAACCACCGCTGGGTGATTACAGCTGCCCTCGCACAGCTGTATGAAATCTTTGCGCAGCCTGAGCTGCTCCACCGTGCCGAGGAATGGCTCGCCGAGGGCATCGACATCACCGAGGACGGGGAATGGACGGAGCGGAGCAACGGCATCTATAACGCAGTCAGTGACATTTCGCTGTATCATACGGCGCGCGCCTTCGGACGCCCGGAGCTGCTTGAATACGTGCGCCGTAATTTGCGCATGATGGCGTATTTGATCCACCCTGACGGAGAGGTCGTTACCGACTATTCCGGCAGACAGGACTTGGGGCAAACGTTCGATTTATCGAACTATTTTCTCGTTTGCCGATTGATGGCTGTCCATGACGCAGATCCGCTCTTTGCCGCCATGGCCGACTATGCCGCCTCCTTCATCTCCAGATACAAAGAAGGCGTCAACAATCATCCGATGGTCGGCGTGCTGCTGTTCCCGTCTAATCTGGAAAACGTCGAGAGGGATCAGCTCCCACAGCGTTACGTGAAATGGCTGAATTTTGGCCACCCGATGGAGGAGCATTTAAACCGTGTCCAGCAAGTCGGCCACCATATGCAGATCCAGCACAGCAGCATGCACCTCGCCTTTGGTGCGCCGGTCGTGCGGATTCGTGAGCTGGACGACAGCGTGACGATGATGGCCAAAGCGCCATCCTTTTTCTCGCTCCGACACGGAAAAGCGAGGCTGCTCGGCGTCAAATTGGCGACCTCCTTTTCCCCAGGCGTCGTTTCTTTCGATAAGCTGAGTGCTGATTCGAGCGGCGTTTATACCTTCCACAGCGTATTGGAAAAAGGCTACAACGGCCCGATTCCCAAAGAGCTGCTGGCTGAGCTTGCTCCTGATACGAAGATGAGTCCGTGGTATTTGCTGCCGCATCATCGCCGTCCTTTTACACATGCCCAGCAATTTGCAATCACGGCTGAGATTACTCAGGAGCAACATGCATGGCGCATTCGTGTCCACGCCGACGAGCGGGAAGATGTGTTTGCGCAGCTAACGTTTATTTTTGGCATCGAAGGGCAGCTGACAGGCTCAGGTATCGTGCCGATCAGCGAGGGACGCTGCTTTTTTCAAGAGGGCACGCTGCATTACAGCGCAGGCCAGGACGCCATCGAAATCTCCTCCGGCGCTTTTGAGCATCGCTTGCCTGAGCTGCGGGAAGTACCGTATCCGGGCGGCTGCCAATACGCGCATGTGAATCTGCTGTCTCCTTTTGACCATACATTCACCATTCGGCTGCTATAGAAAGGAAGGAAGTGAGAATGAGTACCTATTTTGATGCCGAAGAGAGTGCATTTGCGCGTTTTGGGCATGATGATCGTGCCGTGCTTCAATTGCTTGCTGACCGGTATAAAGGGGCAAATCCCTCTGTTCCCTTTACTTTCCGGACTTTTTATCGATCAGGTGTGCTGCAAACGAAGGATGGTTTGTACGATATTGATCTAAAAGCCAAGTTTCCGGCGGCCAAAGCGGGGCAGTATGGCTATGCTTACGCCAACGTTTGGAGCGACAGCGAGCGGAATTTGGATTTGTTGGTTGCTTGCTATGGACCGGTTCAGTTGTATTTGAACGGGGAGATGGTGTTCCGCTCCAGTGTGATTGACGAAATCAAACCTGACGCCGAAGTGAAATTGAATGTCAATTTCAACAAAGGCTGGAATCGGCTATTTCTGAAAATGAAGAGCACAACAGCCGGCTTCGGCTGCCGGATCGGCGCCGATGAAGCTAAGGTCAGAATCTTGAACGTGCTGTCTCCGTTCCCGGAAAGGGCGGGTCAATCCGGATGGGTGTATACTGCGCCTGCGGATGCTGACCTATTCACGGATGGGCCGGATGAAAGCCTGCTGGCTGCCGAGGGCAGCAGCGGTCTTGCATGGCATCCCGTGCAGACATGGGATGCGGAGCGTTTGCGCCAGCCTTCGCTGGAACGAATGTTCGGTCTTCACCCTGGCAAGCTGGCCTACGCGTGGACTAAGCTGAATCAGGAGAAGCTGGGCGCGCAAAGCGTCGTGCTGGAAGGCGAAACAGACGGGCCGCTTACCGTATGGGTGGATGGAACGATAGCGGTAGAGAGAGAGCATGCCGGCCGCTTCCGGCATGAGCTAAGACTGGCCGCCGGCAGCTATGATCTGCTCGTCCGCAGCAGCTGTGCCGAGCAGTCATGGGACTTTACCCTTGCAGTAAGCTGCGAGGGTACGCCGTGCCGTCTGGCACTGCCGGTCGCCGTCAAAGGGACCGAGGAGCGCTGGCTGTATGTCGGTCCGCTGGACAGCCAGTCCACGCTCGGTTACGAGGACATTGTCCGCACTGATCGCGTGTATCCAGTTGGAGCGGAGTTGGCCGCCAATGACCATGTGTATTGGCGGCTGGACCAGCCGGAAGCCTGGATCCGCCCGATTTATGAGAACGCGATGCTCAGCAATAAATGGACCGTCGGCAGCGTGACGAATTTTGCCCGTTGGGATTACCCGCTCGGTGTAACGGTCTACGGCCTACTGCAAAGCAGCAGGTGGTTGGAGCGGTTGGATCTGACCAGCTACGCCGTCTCACACGTCCAGGCATGCACCCGAATGTATGAATACGCTCTGTGGGACCGGGAGCAGTACGGCTTCCCAGCTATCAACCAGCAGCTTGTGCTCATGCGGATGCTGGATAACTGCGGCTCCTTCGGCTCTGCGATGCTGGAAGCTTACTCAGAATGCGGTGAGGATGCCACAATCGTTGGCATTGCCGAGCAGATCGCCGATTTTATGCTGAACCGCTTGGAGAGGAAGGCTGACGGTGCCTTTTATCGAGAATGTCCAGGCGAATATTCAGCCAATACCATGTGGGCGGACGATTTGTATATGAGCACACCGTTCCTATGCCGATATTATAGGTTAACAGGAAGCAAGCCTGCGCTGGATGAAGCAGCCAAGCAGTTTTTGCTTTTTCGCAACTACTTGTATATGCCTGAGCAGCAAATCATGTCGCATGTGTATGATTTCAAACATGGCGTCGCCACAGGCATTCCTTGGGGACGTGGGAACGGATGGACATTATTTTCACTGACCGAAGTCTTGGAGACATTGCCGTCCGATCATCCGGTGAGGGCGGAGCTGCTCGCCTTTTTCAACGAACTGTGCCAGGGCTACGCCGCCCTTCAGGCGGATAGCGGCTTGTGGCATCAAGTGCTGAACGATCCGAACGCGTACGAAGAAGCGTCGTGCAGCGCCATGTTTGCGTACGCTTTTGCGCGTGGTGTGCGCTTTGGCTGGCTGGAGGAACCCGACCGCTATATGCAAGCCGCCTTTAAAGCGTGGAGCGGGCTGTTGAATCTCGCCATCGACCGCCACGGCAACGTCCATGGCGTGTGCAGCGGTTCGCGCTTTGCCTTTCATGCGGACTACTATAAGTATGACTTGCGCACCGTAACCAACGACAATCACGGCATTGGCATCATGATGCTGGCCGGCACCGAGGTTGCGAAGCTGAAACACGCACTAGGTCAATCATTGTAAAAAGTTGATCACTGTCCACTATCCCCATGACTCAGAAGGAGTAGCTCTTCTTTTGAGCTATGGGGATTGTGTCGTTGAAATGTGCGCTTCACGCACTATCCCTTTGGCTCAGAAAAGGCTGTGTATGTTCCTGAGCGAAAGGGATAGTATCGATAAGCGGGGGTGAGCGATGTGCTGCGGTGGTCGTGCCTGGAGGTATGTCGATGAAATATGCGCTCTGTCCGCTATCCCTATGGCTCAGAAAGGGTTAAGTATCTCCTGAGCGAAGGGGATAGTGCCGATAAGTGGAGGTGAGCGATGTGCTGCGGTGGTCGTGCCTGGAGGTATGTCGATGAAATATGCGCTCTGTCCACTATCCCTTTGGCTCAGAAAGGGTTAAGTATCTCCTGAGCGTAGGGGATAGTGCCGATAAGCGGGGGTGAGCGAGGTGCTGCGGTGATCGTGCCTGGAGGTATGTCGATGAAATATGTGCTATGCGCACTATCCCTTTGGCTCAGAAAAGAATGTGTATGTTCCTGAGCGAAAGGGATAGTATCGATAAGCGGGGGTGAGCGAGGTGCTGCGGTGGTCGTGCCTGGAGGTATGTCGTTGAAATATGTGCTCTGCCCACTATCCCTTTGGCTCAGAAAGGGTTAAGTATCTCCTGAGCGAAGGGGATAGTGTCGTGAAATGGGATATGGAAGGTACATGTGGTGAGTGGCCAAAGGGTCGCGTATCTTCTGAGCGAAAGGGATAGTGCCGAGAGGCAAGCGGCAAGTGTTACGTCACACAAAAAGCATAAAATATAAATGTAAAAAATAGGTTGTAGCCGAACCATTCATGTAGTATGATCTAATTAAAGAACGAATTAAGCGCTTAACTCCTAAAAAGATTAAGCGTTTTTAATTAAGGGGATTAAGCGCTTAACCTATTGTATCCAGTTGATAACCTATTTCATCTGTAAAAGGAGAGACGTGAAATCTATGAGCACGATCCGACTCACGATGGCACAGGCACTGCTTCGCTTTTTAGACAATCAGTACATATCGGTAGATGGTGTTGAAACGAAGTTTGTTCAAGGCGTGATGGGCATATTCGGTCATGGGAACGTAACCGGCATTGGCGAAGCGTTGGAGCGGAGCGCCGGGTCATTGACGTATGTGCAGGGCAAAAATGAGCAAGGCATGGTGCATGCGGCGGCGGCTTTCGCGAAGCAGAAGAACCGGCAGCAGATTTACGCCTGCACGACATCGATCGGTCCAGGGGCGCTTAATATGGTGACAGCGGCTGCGACGGCGACGGTGAACCGGATTCCGGTGCTGCTCCTGCCTGGTGACAACTTTGCCTCGAGACAGCCGGACCCGGTGCTGCAGCAGCTTGAAAATGTAAGCGACTACACGGTGGCCGCAACGGATGCCTTTAAGCCGGTCAGCAAATTCTGGGACCGGATTGTAAGGCCTGAGCAGTTATTGACGGCTGCAGCTCAGGCCATGCGTGTGCTGACCGATCCGGCGGAGACAGGATCGGTGACGTTGGCGCTGCCACAGGATGTGCAGGCTGAGGCTTATGATTATCCACTTTCCTTTTTTGCCAAGAAAGTGCACTACATCGACCGCCGCCCTGCAGCTCCGGAGGCGGTGGAACGGGCGGCGGCACTGCTGCAGGGCAAGCGCCGGCCGTTGTTGATCGCCGGAGGCGGCGTGCTCTACGCGGCTGCGACCAAGGAGCTGGCTGCCTTCGCCGAAACCTTCGGCATTCCGGTTGCCGAGACGCAAGCAGGCAAAAGCGTGCTGCCCTGGAACCATCCGCTGCAAGCTGGCGCCATCGGCGTAACCGGTTCGCTTGCGGCCAACAAACTGGCGCAAACAGCGGATGTAATCATCGGCGTCGGAACGCGCTACTCGGATTTTACAACGTCGTCGAAATCGGCGTTCGGGCATCCGGATGTTCAATTTGTTAACATCAATGTTAGCGCTTTCGACTCCGCGAAGTTAAACGGCGTATCGATCACTGCCGATGCCCGGGAAGCGCTTGGCGCGCTGCAAGCGGCTCTTATGCAAGCAGATTACCGGGCCGGCTACGGAGCTGGGGAGATCGCTGCATTGAAGCAGGAGTGGGACGCAGAGGTCGACCGCTTGTATGCGCTGCAGCACGAAGAAGGGCTGGCCCAAACGCGTGCGCTTGGCGTCATCAATGAAACGATTGACTCATCATCGGTCATCGTGTGCGCAGCAGGCAGTTTGCCGGGCGATCTGCATCGCTTGTGGAGACCTGTGGAGCCGAAGACGTACCACATGGAATACGGTTTTTCCTGCATGGGTTACGAGGTGGCCGGCGCGTTCGGCGCAGCCATCGCGGAGCCGGGGCGTGAAGTTTATGCGCTGGTAGGCGACGGTAGCTATTTGATGATGCACTCGGAGCTCGTCACGAGCTTGCAGGAAGGGCGCAAATTGACGGTCCTGTTGTTTGACAATCACGGTTTTCAATGCATTCATAACCTGCAAAGAGGGCATGGCAGCGACGGATTCGGCAACGAGTTCCGTTACCGCTCTGAAGATACCGGCCGACTAACAGGCAGCTATTTGCCGATTGATTTTGCGGCGCATGCCCGCAGCTTGGGAGCCAGAGCCTATAAGGCAAGCTCGGCGGAAGAACTTCAGCAAGCGCTAATTGCCGCTAAGAACGAGACGGTTACGACACTGATCGAGATTGCCGTCGTCCCTGGCACGAACACGGGCGGCTACGAATCCTGGTGGAATGTTGGCGTACCGGCCGTATCTGTCAGTGAGAAGGTCGTTCAAGCGCATAAGGATATGCAAGAGCGAATCGATGCTGTTCAACTTTTTTAAGCTGAATTTGGTTAAATCTTCATGGACGAATAGGGGGATGCAATCATGGCAGAGCTGCCGTTCAAATTAGGAATTCATCCGATCAACTGGGTCGGGGAAGATGTCAAGGAGCATGGGGCGGATACGACATTTGAGCAAATTGTGGACGATATCGAGGCGCTAGGCTTAATCGGAACAGAGATGGGGCGCAAATTCCCGGCTGACCCGGAGATTTTGCAGGCAGAGCTGGCAAAGCGGGGGATCCAACTGGTTTCGCAGTGGAAGTCGGTGTTATTCTCTGATCCGGCGTACCGCGAAGCTGAACTGGAGGCGTACCGCAAGCATGCCGAATTTTTGAACCGAATGGGCGGCACGGTCATCTCGACGTGCGAGGTGGGGGGTTCGCTGCATTTTGATCCGCGCCGTACGCCTAATGAGAAAGAAATTATCCCGTTGGACGAAGCCGGCTGGCAATCTCTTGCCGAGGGCTTGAACGCCGCCGGTGCCATCGCCAAGGAGTACGGCTTGAAGCTGACCTATCATCATCATGGCGGAACGGCCGTCGAGCGGCCGGAAGAGATTGACCGCTTGATGGAGCTGACAGATCCGGAATTGGTGCATCTGCTGTTCGATACGGGCCATGCCTACTATGGCGGTGCGGATCCGCTAGCTGTGCTGCGCAAGCACTATGACCGGATTGCCTATGTTCATTTAAAAGACGTGCGGCAAAACGTGCTCGCAGAGGCTCGCGAAGAGCAGGCGGATTTTGTGACCTGCATCCGGAAGGGCGTTTTTACAGTCCCAGGCGGGGACGGCTGTATCGATTTTGCCCCGATCATCGGCGAGCTGCTTGAGCGCGGTTACAGCGGTTGGGCGATGTTCGAAGGAGAACAAGACCCGGCAGCGCATCCTCCTTATGAATATGCTCAACGGGCGATGCAACATATTCAATCCTTAATCTCTCATGAAAGCAGGTAGAGACATGACCTATGTAAACTTTCCTAGTGATAAGCTGCTTGATTTTGTAGCAATCGGACGTTTGTGCATCGACTTGAACGCCAATGAAATTAACCGGCCGATGGAAGAAACGATGACCTTCACCAAATATGTCGGCGGTTCGCCGGCGAATATTACGATCGGCATGTCCCGTCTGGGGCTGCAGACCGCTTTCATCGGTAAAATCGCCAATGATCAAATGGGACGTTTTATCTCCGATTATTTGCGCCGCAATAACATTGACACGGCGAATGTCGTGACTGACGATACCGGTGCCGTGACGGGTCTGGCTTTTACAGAAATTAAAAGCCCGACGGACTGCAGCATCCTCATGTATCGCGACAATGTGGCGGATCTGCTGCTCACTCCGACAGAAGTGAACGAAGAGCTAATCGCACAAACGAAGGTGCTGCTTATTTCGGGAACGGCGCTGGCCAAAAGTCCTTCGCGGGAAGCGGTGTTTCAAGCGCTGCAGTATGCCAAGAAGCATGGGGCTGTGATTGCTTTTGATTTGGACTACCGCCCGTACACGTGGACTTCGCCGGAAGAGACAGCCACTTACTACAATTTGGCCGCTGAAAAATGTGACATTATCCTCGGCACGCGCGAGGAGTTCGATATGATGGAGCGTTTTGAGCTTAACCCGACGCACAGCGATGAGATTACGGCTGCCAAATGGTTCGACTATAGCGCCAAAATCGTCATTATCAAGCACGGCAAAGACGGCTCAATCGCGTATACGCAGGATGGCATTGGCCATCGCGCCAAGAGCTTCCCGGCCAAAGTTGTGAAAACGTTTGGCGCCGGAGACTCCTACGCCGCAGGCTTCCTGTACGGAGTGATGCAGGGCTGGACGCTGGAGAAAAGCATGGAATTCGGCAGCGCAGCCGCATGTATCGTCATCTCCAGCCATAGCTGCTCCGATGCGATGCCGACGGCCGAGCAAGTTCACAACTATATCGAACGCTGCAATCGCGGTGAAGTGACCGCATCTTGATCGAGAGGGGATACTAACGATGACTCAAGTATTGAAAAATTTAATCGGAGGCCAGTGGGTGGACTCCTTATCGACGGTAACCGAAGCCGTCATGAATCCGGCGACAGAAGAAATCATTGCTTATGTGCCTCTGTCCACAAAAGAAGATGTCGCACGTGCCGTGCAGAACGCCAAGGAAGCATTCGCAACTTGGAGCCGCACGCCAGTTCCGCGCCGTGCGCGCGTGCTGTTCAAGTACCAGCAGCTGCTGGTTGAGCACTGGGAAGAGCTGGCCCGCCTCGTTACCAAAGAGAACGGCAAAAGCTACACGGAAGCTTACGGCGAGGTGCTTCGCGGGATTGAGTGCGTCGAGTTTGCCGCAGGTGCGCCATCACTCATGATGGGCAAACAGCTGCCGGACATCGCTTCAGGCTTGGAGTCGGGCATGTATCGCTATCCGGTCGGCGTTGTTGGCGGCATCACCCCATTCAATTTCCCGATGATGGTGCCATGCTGGATGTTCCCGCTGGCGATTGCATGCGGCAACACCTTCATTCTGAAGCCGTCGGAGCGCACGCCGATGCTGGCGAATCGCCTGGCTGAGCTGTTCATGGAAGCCGGCTTACCTGAAGGCGTGCTTAACATTGTGCATGGTGCACATGACGTGGTGAATGGCATTTTGGAACATAAAGACATCAAAGCGATCTCTTTTGTAGGCTCTCAGCCTGTCGCTGAATATGTGTACAAAACGGCTTCTGCACACGGCAAACGCGTGCAGGCGCTGGCAGGCGCTAAAAACCATTCGATCGTGATGCCGGATGCGGATCTGGATTTGACCGTGAAAGAAATTATCAATGCTTCCTTCGGTTCAGCGGGTGAGCGCTGCATGGCTTGTTCCGTCGTGGTCGCAGTCGGCGCAATCGGCGATGAGCTTGTCGAGAAGCTGGTTCAGGCAGCGAACAAACTGACAATCGGCAACGGCAACGACGAAGGCATTTTCCTTGGACCGGTCATTCGCGGGTCCCATAAAGAGCGTACCTTGAAATATATTGAAACCGGTGAAAATGAAGGCGCGCTGCTGCTCCGTGACGGTCGGAAAGACGTGGCTTCTGAGGGTACCGGGTACTTCGTCGGACCTACGATTTTTGACGGGGTGCAATGCGGCATGAAAATTTGGGAGGACGAAATCTTCGCTCCCGTGCTGTCCATTGTCCGCGTGGCGACACTCGAAGATGCGATTGAGCTGGCGAACCGTTCCGAATTTGCCAATGGCGCGTGTATCTTTACCGATAGCGGCAGCAACGTGCGGCAATTCCGCGATACGATCGATGCCGGCATGCTTGGCGTTAACTTGGGCGTTCCTGCGCCTATGGCGTTCTTCCCGTTCTCCGGCTGGAAAAAATCGTTCTACGGCGACCTGCACGCCAACGGTACAGACGGCGTCGAGTTCTATACACGCAAAAAAATGGTCACAGCCCGCTGGTAGCCGGCGATCGATAAGGAGAGGAAGGCATGACGCTCGTTTCTATGAAAGCGATGCTGCACAAGGCGCTGGAAGGCAGATACGCCGTCGGGCAGTTTAATTTGAATAACCTCGAGTTCACTCAAGCCATTTTGCAGGCTGCGCAGGAAGAGAAGGCGCCGGTTATTCTAGGCGTAAGCGAAGCTTATATCCCGTATATGGGCGGCCTCCCCTGCATTGCCGGCATGGTGAAGGCGCTGATCGACTATTATGGGATTACGGTTCCCGTCGCGCTTCATTTGGATCACGGCTCCAGCTTCGAGGTATGCATGAACGCGCTGCACGCCGGGTTCACCTCGGTGATGATCGACGCTTCGCACCACTCGCTGGAGGACAACATCTTCGTCACGCAAAAAGTGACGCAAGTTGCGCACGTCCTCGGGGCTACGGTCGAAGCGGAGCTCGGCCGGATTACCGGACGTGAAGACGATCTTGTCGTCGATGAAGCCGAAGGCATGTACGCCGTACCTAGCGAGTGCGTCCGCCTCGTCATGGAGACGGGCATCGACTGTCTGGCACCGGCCCTCGGCTCGGTGCATGGCCCTTATCGCGGTCAGCCGAAGCTGGGCTTCGACCGGATGGGCGAAATTCAGCGGCTGACCGGTCTGCCTTTGGTGCTTCACGGGGGCAGCGGTCTGCCGGATGAGGAGATTCGCCAAGCCATCTCCCTCGGCACCTGCAAAATCAACGTGAACACGGATAATCAAGCCGCCTGTACAGCAGCGATTCGCAGCTATCTGCGTGAGCATCCGCAGGCTTATGATCCGCGCAATTATTTAATTCCGGCTCGCGAAGCCATTCGCAATACCGTAAAAGCCAAAATCCGTTTGTTCGGAAGCTCGGGAAAAGCGGGAGGAGACAAATAAATGAATACGATAAAGATCGGTATTATCGGCGCAGGGCGCATCGGCAAAATTCATGCTGACAACTTGCTGCGCATGAAGCAAGTGGAGGTCGTCGCCGTTAGCGATTTATTCGCAGGACCCGAATTGGAAGCTTGGGCGGCTGAGCGCGGCATCGAGCAGGTAGTCAAAGACAGCAATGTGATTATGGCCAATCCGGACATCGATGCGGTGTTCATTTGTTCTTCGACCGACACGCATGTGCCGTTGATCAAGCAGGCAGCGCAAGCCGGCAAGCATATTTTTTGCGAGAAGCCTGTCAGCATGGACATCAAGCAAACGGAAGAAGCGCTGGAGGCTGTGCGCGTCGCAGGCGTGAAGCTGCAAATCGGCTTTAACCGCCGATTTGACCATAATTTCAAGCGGGTGCGCGAGCATGTGCAGGCGGGAACGATCGGTCAGCCGCATATCGTCAAAATTACCTCCAGAGACCCGAATCCGCCGCATCCGGATTATATTAAAGTGTCCGGCGGCATTTTCATGGACATGATGATTCATGACTTTGATATGGCTCGCTACGTTTGCGGCAGCGAAGTGGAAGAGGTTTATGCCCAGGGGAATGTGCTTATTAACCCGGTTTTTGCCGAGTATGGCGATGTGGATACTGCGATTGTAACGTTAAAATTTTCCAATGGCGCATTGGGTGTTATTGATAATAGCCGCCAAGCGGTATACGGCTATGATCAGCGTGTGGAAGTGTTCGGTTCAAAAGGCAGCGTTGCCGTCACCAACGATCATCCGAACACGGCTGAAATCAGTACGGCTGAAGGCATCGTTCGCGACAAGCCTCTGCACTTTTTCCTTGAGCGCTACCAAGCTGCTTATGTGGAAGAAACACAGATGTTCATCGATAGTCTGCTGCACGGCAAGCCGCTTCCTGTGGAAGGCAATGACGGCTTGCAGGCGGAGCGCATGGCTCTTGCTGCGAAGCTGTCCAGCCGCTTGGGCCGCCCGGTGAAAATCAGCGAAATTCACGAGCTGGAGGAGACGCTGCAATGTCAGAGCTAATTGTTAAACCAACACAGTCGGCGAACGAGGATGGCATCGTATTAAGCGTTACGCCGGCGTCTGCCGGATGGGAATATGTCGGTTTTGAAGTGGCGAAGCTGACGGAAGGGCAAGTTCTGCGGCGGGAAACAGGCAGGAACGAGGTATGCGTGGTGCTGCTCAGCGGCAGGGCGGATGTGGAGACTAAGCGTGAGAAGTGGCAGGGAATCGGGCTGCGGATGAGCGTGTTTGAAAAAATCCCACCGTATTCGGTGTACGTGCCGAATGAGGATTTCTATGAGATCCGTGCGCTTAGTGACATCGAGTTGGCCATTTGCTCCGCTCCCGGCCACGGCGGTCATCCAGCTCGCTTGATTGAACCGGCGCAAGTAGGCGTGGAAACGCGCGGTTACGGCAATATGGAGCGGCAGATTCATAATATTTTGCCGGAACAGGAGCCTGCGGACAGCTTGTTGGTTGTCGAGGTGTTCACACCTAACGGTCACTGGTCCAGCTATCCGCCTCACAAGCATGACAAGGCCAATCTGCCTGACGAGTCATTGCTCGAGGAGACGTATTATTATCATGTCCAGCCTGAGCATGGCTTTGCGATCCAGCGCGTTTATACGGACGACCGCTCGCTCGATGAGACACTGGTTGTGCGAGATGGTCAAACTGTGCTCGTGCCGAAGGGCTACCATCCGGTCAGCGCGCCTCCAGGCTACGACGTGTACTACTTGAATGTCATGGCTGGACCCGTTCGTACATGGAAGTTCCATAATGATCCTGATCACGAATGGTTAATGCCGAAACCGAGAAAATAAGTCATCATTCGACACCGCCAGGTTGCAACTTCAAAGCGAAGCCAGCATAATAGAAGGTAAAACGTTCCAAAAAGAGGGAAGCTGCAGCTGCGGGGGAGACTTATGAAAGCAACGATATATGATGTGGCGCGCGAGGCAGGGGTTTCCATTGCGGCCGTATCGCAAGTGATTAACGGTAAAGGTAAAATTAGCGAGGAGCGGCGTAACGAAATTTTTTCCGTTATGGAGCGGCTGAACTACCGGCCAAGCTTGATCGCCGCCGCACTTACAGGGAAAAGAACATATACGCTCGGGTTACTGGTTCCGGATATTTCCAATCCATTTTTCGCCGAAATCGCTCATGCGGTCGAGGATCAAGCGCACCAGCGGGGCTACAGCCTCGCGATCTGCAGTACGCATAACGATGATGAGCGAATCGAGCGTTACTTGTCGTTGCTCCAGCAAAAAAGCGTCGATGGCTTAATCATCGGAACCGGCATGGACAATGTGGAACTGCTCGGCCCGCTTATCGAAAAATCGGTTCCCATCGTCTCGATAGCCCGCGAAACGCTAAGCTCCCACGTGGTGCCTGTGCTCGTAGGCGACTTTGCAGGGGGCTGCATGGCCGCCCAGCATCTGCTTCAGCTCGGCCATACGCGCCTTGCGGTCATCGCGGAGAATCTCAAGGTCAGCAGCAGCCGGGAGCGGATTCGCGGCTTTCGTCAGACCTTGGAAGCCGCAGGCTTAGCGCTGCCGGAGACCTGGGTGCTGGCAGGCGGCAACGATCTGCTGCAGGAAGGCAAACGCAACGCCATGATGCTCCTGCAGCAGACAGTTCGTCCGACCGCGCTGTTTTGCTGCAATGATCTGCTCGCCATCGGCGCCCTGCAGGCGGCCAAAGAGCTCGGTTTCCGCGTACCCGAAGATTTGTCGATCGTCGGCTTCGATAACACCATTTTAGCCTCAGTCACGGATCCTCCATTGACCACCGTTGCTCAGCCAATCGCGGAGATGGGTAAGCTTGCCGTTAATCTGTTGATCGAAGAACTGACCAAAGTAGGGACCACATCTAACGTGCAGCGAACCGTCATCGAGCCCGAGCTGGTTGTGCGTAAATCAACGGGGACGATCAGCTAAGATCGTCGATCAAGGCATCTTCACTGGAGTCGAGATGATTCTCTTTTTCAATCAGTACTTTATAGCCATGGTCGATAAATACATCCGCAAATCTATATAACTCATTCGTGTCTTTAAAAGAAAGCTCAATCGTTTTCTGGTCGCTGTCAATGACATATATTCTGAACAAGGGCAACACCTCACATACAGGATACAAGCCCTACATTATATGTCATGATTTTTTTAAGTATGCCTGTTGCGAAGTGTATATAAATAGCTGAAGCGGACATAATAATTTTTGTCGGTGAAACAAGCGAGGTGTTGTTCCGTTGGACAATCAACGTAACAAAATCAGGGAAGGTGTTATTGAATCTATATAAAAGCGAGGAGATGTGCCGCAGAACTCATTGTGTAGTCATGTACTGCAAAGTGTGATGAGGTTACGCTCAAAGCCAAGTAAGATTCATGGCCAAAGTACCAACAATTCTTTCACCGGCAGGGAACCCCGTAAGGGGTTCTTTTTCATTTATAAAAAAGCGCCGCCCGCAGATAAAAATGTCAATGTTGGCTGTGATCCGAAGAGCCGGACGATGTATGATCAGGGGGATCGTTTTGTCCATCATGCAGGATAACCCCCAGCAAAAATAAAGCTACGATGATCAGCCATAGCATTTGGCTCATACGATCCCCACCCTTTTTACAAGATGAGATCAGTTTAGCAAAAATGGAAAAAGATTTCTGTTTGAAAACAAACAAAATTGCGGAATTTTATAGAAATTTGTCGGTATTTCCTATACTCAGCCACTTATTGCAAGAAACTTGCTTCTATAAAGACTCCATAAAGATAATTCGATCTAAATTGGCTAATGGTCCCTCAGGCATGGATAACAACAGATCCAGATCCGTGTAAAAGTAATTGTGAGAAAGCTATTGGCGCTAACGTTCAGGGTTAAAGGCAATACGCTGAAAACCATCACCCGTGTCTTCTGAGCAAGGGGATGGTGGGCAGAGTGAACGGGAACGAGCTTAGGCAGTGGAATGGCGCCGTGAAAAGAAAAAATCCCTGTATCGCAGCAGCTATTAAACAACAGTTGCGATACAGGGATGAAACAGGATTTTAGAACAATTCACTGATAATCATTTGAACGAGGAGAATAGGCATTACGGCCAGACCCAAAAAGGCGAATAGGAAGCCTTGTAGAAATGCAACTACATTTCTCATCATCATGGAACATTCCTCCCTTGGTCTGATTTTCAGAATAGAGTAGGAATGCTAGTAGAATGAAAACGAGTTTCCTATAGTATATTATTTCCTTTAAAAGAATATGAAACGGATGGTTCGCGGACAAGTTGTAAAAAATTTATGGGGTGCTCATTTGCAGCAACTCGCTAACGGAAACAAGCTCATAGCCTTCGGCGCTTAGCTTCTGCACGAGCATCGAGACGGCTGCAATCGTTTGCGAGCGGTCACCATAGCCATCGTGGAACAATAAGATGCTGCCTGGCTGAAGGGTCTTCAGCGTCACGTCGATGATGTGCTGAACGCCCGGCTGCTCCCAATCGCGTGCTTCGCCGTTCACGGCTCCGATGACCGGATAGCCGAAGCTCGCCGCAGCGCGTTCCACCTGCTCATTACAATCCAAATAAGGCGGGCGGAATGTCCGTGATTCAGCACCGGTGATGGCCTTGATCAGCTTCTGGGTGCGCAGCAGCTCGTCCATTCGCTCTTCCTCACTTAGCTTCGTTAAATAAGGGTGGCTATAGGTGTGGTTGCCAATCTCATGGCCTTCCGTGTGCACGGACTTGGCGATGTCGGGATATTTTTCAATTTGTTCACCGATCATGTAAAAGGTAGCTTTACCCCGAGCATCCTTAAAAATATCCAGCACCTGTGGTGTGTATAACGGATTAGGCCCGTCATCGAACGTAAAAGCGACTGCTTTTTGGCTTATTGTCAATTGGTGTATGATCATTTCGCTAACAGCTCCTTTCATAGCCTTATTTTACCATCTGGGGCGCGGGGCTGCATAAAAATAATAGGCTATCCCCCAGGGATAGCCTATTGCTTACGCGTGCGGCTCAAGTACGAGCACGTAGCCGCGAGTTCCGTCCAGCCGGATGCGGTCGCCGTCGCGGATCAACTGTGTTGCGCCGTCGATGCCGACGACGGCGGGGATGCCATACTCACGCGCCACGACCGCGCCGTGCGTCATCAGGCCGCCGACTTCCATGACGAGCCCGACGGCGGAATGAAACAATGGCGTCCAGCCGGGGTCGGTGAAGGGCGCGATCATGATCTCGCCCTTGTTCAGCTTTGCCTCCTCCGGACGCATAACGATGCGGGCGATGCCCTCCACGACGCCGGCCGAAACCGGCGTGCCGAGCAGGGCGCCGGCTGGCGCGTCAGTCATCTTGCGCCGCCCCGTAATGATCTCGCCGACACTTGTCATCAGGCGAGGAGGTGTAAGCGTCCGGTACCGTTCCAACTCCTCCTTGCGCTGGCGGAGCAGCTGCGGAAGCGTCTCCGGACGCTCGCCTTGTGTCAGCCTTAACAGTTCATCCAGGCTGACAAAGAACACGTCGTCCGCCTGCGCCAGGACGCCAGCTTCAACGAGCAGCGCGCCTTCCGCCAGCAGCGCCTCCCGGATGATGCCAAAGTTCTGCATCATCAAATATTTGGGGTGCTCTCGCAGCGCCATAAGCGCACGAAATGCACGAAGCAGCCGGCCCATCAGCTTCGCCTTGAACCAGCCCAGCGGCTGCTTGCGGAGCCGCGCCAGCAAGTCGCGGCCCGCTGCCTCCGCCTCCACAGCCCCTTGCGCAAATTTCACCCGGTGCTCACCGGGCTGCATGCTGCGCATATGGCTGTCAATCGACGGAAGCAGCGTGTTCGGGTCATCGCGCCAGCGCGGCCGCGTGATATCGATTTCGCCCGGGCAGCGCATCCCGTACAGTTTCATAAAATGATCCCATGCCTGCCCGAACACATCGCCGCCGTGAACGTGCCGCAGCTGCTCGCGGAATGCAGCAGGCTGGCCGTGCCGGATCAGCTCGATAACCTCCGGATACGGCCGTGCGGTATCGGCCAGATCCCCGATCATCAGCCCCATCTCGCTCGTCACATTCCCTTGCAGTCCGCGGTTCAGCACATGCGCGACGTCCGCGTCGCCCAGCCAGCGGACAGACAGTGCGTGAAGCATTCGGAAGGAGATAATGCCCGGAAGCGGGTACGGCAGCAAGGCGGGGAAGATGTTCAGCATTAAAGAGCCGATATGTTCCTGCAGCCGCATGATCCGTTCCGGCCCGGATAAGCCGGCGAGCCTGCTTGCTCCCAGTTGCAGCGATTGCTTCATGTAAGCGCTAACCTTTTGTTCGGCTTTTGAAAGATCCGCAACCCATAGATTTCGCATAGAGCGAAGCAGAATCGGACCTACGAAACGGGCGATTCCCTTTTTCAATCCGGGCGCTTTCGGCAAATGACGGATAAAAGCATCCTGCTGCACATACTCTTCAGCGCCGATCGCCATCAGCTCATCGATATTGTAGAGCAGCTTGGGAAATAAGGTGCGGGCCGGCTGCAAAGTGAACAGCTTCGTAATGTCTACAAACATGCGTCCGCCGGCAGCGGAAGTGAACCTGCTTTCCGCCCGGAGCGTCGGCTTGCCAAAAGGCAGCAACGTGCGAAGCACCGACAAGCCCATCGGCTTCATAGCGTCGGTCATCATCTGCTGGTGACCGAAGGACAAGAACAGATGCGGGCTTTCGCCTGGACCGAGAGGATCGGTAACGCGCGCGAGCGGATATAGAGAGGTGATCGGCCGGCTTTGGACGATATAGAAGCGTCCCTGGGCATAGCACCACTCGATATCCTGCTCGGAGCCGTAGTGCGCTTTGATTTGTTCGCCGAGCTTCGCCAGCTCCAGCACCTGCTCAGCGCCGAGCGCCTCGCGCTCCTGTTCGGACTCGGGCAGATCCTGTGTCACGGTACCGCCTTCGGGCAGACCGTAGATCGCCAACTTTTTGCGGGCGATTTTTTTGCTCCACAGTTCGCCTTGACGAACTTGGTACAGATCCGCAGAGACGAGGCCGGAGACGAGCGCCTCTCCCAAGCCGAAGCTGGCATCGATGGAAATCGTGCCGCGATGGCCGCTGATAGGGTCCGCCGTGAACATGATGCCGGAAACCTCCGGAAAAACCATTTGCTGCACAACGACGGACAGGAGTACGGCGCGGTGGTCGAAGCGGTTTTTTGCCCGGTAAGAGATGGCGCGGTCTGTGAAAAGTGATGCCCAACAGGCGCGAATGGCCTTCAGCAGCTGCTCGTCGCCGCGCACATTTAAATACGTATCCTGCTGTCCAGCAAATGAAGCGGTCGGCAAATCTTCCGCCGTGGCGCTCGACCTGACCGCATAGGCCTGTGCAGCTCCGCAGCGGCGCCAGCTTTCCAGGATGGCAATTTGGATATGGCCAGGGATCGGAACCATAGCGAGGTGTTCCCGGATGGTCCGGCCGATGGCGGCTATCTCTGCCAGCTGATCCGCCTGAAGCTGATCCAGCTGCTGAAAATACGCTGACATGGCAGGGCTCTGTTCGAGAAAGGCGCGGAACGCTTGCGTCGTGACGCAGAAGCCGGACGGCACAGGAAAGCCTGCCTGTGTCATCTCTCCCAAGTTGGCGCCTTTGCCCCCGACGAGCGGAAGGCTATGTTTATCGATCTGTCCAAAATCCAGAACATATGGATTCATGGCAAACACACTCCTTTGTACAGTTAGTCTATGCGGAGCCCATCCAAAAACAACGAAAACAACGTGTCGGCCACCTGCATGATCGGTGCTTCGTGCTTAGCGGCAAAATCGGGCTTCACAATGTGCTGGATGCATTCCAGCATGATCGCAGTGACGAGACTTGTATCTACCTGGCGGATACGTCCGGCTTGCATCGCCTGCTTGAGCAATTGCTCAAGAAACATAAGCTGACGGCTGCGAAACATCTCCAGCCGCGTCCACAGACGGGGGACGTACTTTTGAATATCTTCCAAAAAGAGCGGGTGAAGCTTTACGATTTCATTCTTGATATGTTCGAAAGTCGTCTGCAGAATTTGCAGCGGATCGCCGCTGCCTGCTTGCTGCATGCGCTCGGCAATGCCGGATGCAATCGCTTGTAAGGTTAGATCCAGCACCGCTTCGGCGATTTCCTCTTTACCGCTGAAATATTGATATAACGTCTTTTTGCTCATGCCCAGCCTTGTAGCCAGTTCGCTCAGCGT
The DNA here is from genome assembly GCF_027789125.1 of Paenibacillus aestuarii. GTDB lineage: Bacteria > Bacillota > Bacilli > Paenibacillales > NBRC-103111 > Paenibacillus_E > Paenibacillus_E aestuarii. The sequence goes on from NZ_JAQFVF010000027.1 coordinate 190,618, forward strand.
GACGTTTCGATAGCCTTTGGAACCGAAGAGCGCGGCGGCTTCATTGAGAATACGAATTTTTACAGCATCATCCATAACATGCCCTCCAAAAAATGCCCCATAGAGAATAGGGGTCCTGAGGAAACTGAAAAAGTTTTCTTGGTTTCCACATTGTACAGCATCACATCTTTATCGTCAATGGGCGACGCTGCACCCAAAGAAGATAGGCGACATAAGATATGGCATAGTCAAAAGCCTAGTAAGGGAAGGGAAGCGGGAAAAAGTGGCGGTTTCATATATGGATTATACGTCTCCTTCGACGCAGTTTTCATTTGATGTGAACCAAAGTTTGTTTTTTAAAAAAGACAGTCAAAATTATATTAATGTTCTTGGCGTCAGCCAGCTGAATACGCTCGGCAACGTTTCATTGCTGGACATCTATTTGAGCACGGGCAACATTGTTGAACCTCACATTCATCAAAATGCTTCAGAACTTGTGTACTGTGTTTCCGGCGCGGCGATTGTCTCGCTCGTGAATCCGTTCTCGAAGAAGCTGATGAATTTCCCGATTCAGCCGGGGCAAGTGGCGAATGTGCCGCAGGGCTGGTGGCATTATGAAGTCGCCCAAGTGGATAACACGCATTTGATCGCAATCTTTGATGCGCCGACGCCTGAATTCATCGGCGGTTCCGATTTGCTGCGCTTAACTCCGCCACATATTTGGGCTCGCTCATATTGCTTGGATGAAGCGAAGGTGAAGGAAACGTTCGCCCCGATTACAAATACGGTGTTCATCGGCCCGCCTAATAATTGCCATACAGGGCATATGACGCACCGTGAGACGGCTGCCGATCCGGCTTATGGACCGCAGGCTTATTATGGTCAGTCGTTCGAGCCTTATGCGCAATCCTTCGAGCCGTACGATCAGGTAAGTGAACGCCCATACGAGCAGTCCGCGCCCATGTACGCCGAGCAGCCGCCAGGCCAGCCTTACGGATGGCCTTACGAACAGCCTTATGGCCAGCCCTATGAGCAGCCGCAGGGCTCCTTCGCGGAGCAGCCGTACGAACAGCCTTATCGGCAGGCGCCTGAGATTTGGAGCGGTTGGGAGTACACATATAACCGCGGGTAAATGATGAAGGGCCGGCGCAGCACGGTTTCACCGTGTTAGCATCGGCCCTTTATGTTTAGAATGGCGTGATAGCGGGTGAAGCGAGAATCACCGCCGCCAGGAACACGATCTGTATCAGTGTTCGCGGAAACAGCATCGGCACCGGCCTGCCGCCTATGGTCAGCTTCTCCCGGGCTGCCCGGATGTTGGCCGGGAACATGGCGAGCAGCAGGATCGCCAGGCAGACCGAGGCAGCAGCTGACGTGGCGGGAATCAGGATGCCGATGGCGCCGGCAATTTCCAGCCAGCCCGTGGCGGTCACGATCCATTCCCGGTTGGGGAAAGCAGGGGGAACCATTTGAACGAGGTCCTTACGTTTGGCCCCCCAGTGCGCGGAGGCCGTGAGCAGGAGCATGACCGCTACCGCTGCTTGCAGTGAGGCTTGCCAGGAGTTGAAGTAGTTCCACCCAATCGCACCAAACAGACGAAAAAGCAAACCAGACACAAGAAGAGCAATGAACGGAACCATTGAGAATCCCTCCAATGAATTATTCGGGTTGCAATTGGTTAACAATCAAATCGGAAAAATCAGCGGATGTAAACGATGCGGATATGGCCGGAAATGAGGATCGTACGCGCATGCCGATAGAAATGAGGACGAACATTTCCGCCGTTTTGTCAGCATTTACAGATTGGGGGATGACCCCGTGCTGCTGGCCGGTTACGATCCATGTCCGGGATAATTGTACGGACCTTTCGTAAAACCGTTGGAGCACTTCAGCGACGGCAGGTTCATTTTCCTTGCCCAGCAAGTAGACGAGAACCATGTTAGTCACTTCATTGGACGCTTCCAGGCTGCTAAGGCTGAGCATAATTTTGTGCATCGGCCCTGCAAACGTCTTCTCGTTCACCTCGACTTCGGCCATGAAGCGCTGATTCGTCTCTTCCAGCCGTTCCTGCAAAACAAGCGCGAAAATTTCATCTTTGCTCTTTACATAATGGAAGATCGCCCCTTTGGATAATTGAGATTTCTCCATAATGTCTTTCATGGTGATGGAATGGCAGCCTTTTTCGTGAATGAGCGCTTTGGTGGCCTCAAGTAATCGATTCCTTGTTTGGAATCGGCGTTCTTCTTGCTTCAAGTTGAAACCTCCAAGTGGATAGTGTTAGTAATTTCATTATATAAACCGACCATTGGTTTGTAAATGGTGTGGCGCACTTTTTATGCATATTTTTGAGTCCCGTATCTCATCCTATTAAAAAAAGAAATGAGTGGGACGATTGACAAATATTGTGGAAGCGTTTATTGACGTCATGAAAACGTTCATCGATAATGAGCCTAAGCCGCCGATGCATGTGGGCGAAGTCATGACCTGCTGGACGTACCTGACGATGCTGGAGGAAGAAAAGGCCAATGTGCAAATTGGCTTAAACACGACTACAGACGAGGATCTGCGAAGAGCGCTTCAAGCGTCTATGAAACTAGCGACGGAACAGGCGGAGAAGCTGAAAAACTTTATGCTGCAAGAGGGGGTTCCGCTGCCGCCTGTTTCTGAGAGAAAGCCGGATTCGGCGCCGGAAGCGGTGCCGATGGGCGTCAAGCTGACGGATGACGAAATTGCTAACGCGTTATCCGTGAAGGTGGTCGCCAATTATATGATGTGTGCGACTGGGGCTGTTGAGTCGGTTCGCAACGATATTGGCATAATGTTTGCGGGGTTTCAGGTGGAGAAGCTGCAATTTGGATCCTCATTAAAATTGATGATGCGCAAGCGCGGATGGATCAAAATCCCGCCATACTACTTGCCAAGCGGCCTGCCGCAGCAGTCTCAGCAATGATTGCGGGCTGCTGCTCTTGCCCTAAACCTCCTGGAAGTCGGTAAAACCGACAACCAGGAGGTTTTTTATGTTTTCGCCGGAGGGACCTAGCTCAGACAGTCCATGCATGCTCGTGCTCTTTACGACTTGGCGAAAGCATCCGTTGCCGCCGCCAAGTAATAGGCGAGACTTGTCTGCTGCTCTTCCTGCATGCTGAGATGGAAATGGTGAGTCAATGGATAAAATAAAAACCGCCTATCTCCAGGCGGTTTAAGCATAAAGTTATACGAGTGCAGGAAGCTTTTCGTAAGCTAATTTCTTAATGATTTCATGATGTTCGGGGTACTGGGCCAACAGTTCATCCTGGGTAAATAATTCGAAATCCTGGAAATCGAATCCAGGGGCAACCATGCAGCCCACGAGTGAAAATGTTTCTTTTTCCATCACCGAGGATCCGAAAATGGAGTTCTTGGGCACCAGGTATTGCGGAGTTTCCCCTTTATCTAAATTCAGGCCCAGCTTGACTTCCTTATATGTGCCATCTTCAAGGATGACATGAATGGTCAGCGGGCTTCCAGCATGGAAGTACCATAATTCATCCGATTTCAGGCGGTGAAAGTGCGAGACATCATGGGATTGCAGCAGGAAGTAGATGCTAGTGTACAGCAGCCGCTCGCCGTTGAATTGAACGGAAAGTTCCTGATCGGTGATCGTTTCCTCCGCGTGATACGTTCTTTTGTAATAACCGCCTTCAGGGTGCGCGGCCAGTTGCAGCTTTGTAATCCAATATTGGGGATTGTTCATTGACATGTGATCAGTTCCTTTAGCAGAATGTTATGAGAGATTATAAAACATTGCGGGCAAATGCACAAATGAACTTTTCGCCATATGTCCTAAACGAGTTATAATAATGAGGAAGGGAGTGGGATGAACATGGATCGTGAGATAGATCCCTATATACGCACGGAGGAACAGCGGGCGAGAGCCGGCCAGGTGGAGGAATTGGCGGCTCGGTTCGCCAAGAGAGCGGAGCGGCACGACCGCGAGGGATCCTTCCCGTTTGACAATTTTGCCGATCTGCGTGAGGCCGGTTATTTGAAGCTGATGGTGCCGCGCGCATTTGGCGGGGAAGAACTGTCGCTTTACGACCTCGTGATGCTGCAGGAAAGGCTTGCATACGGCGACGGTTCTACGGCTTTGGCTGTGGGTTGGCACATGGGGCAAATGCTCCACCTGCGCACGACCCGCAAATGGCCGCAGCCTATATTTGAACAATTGTGCCACGCTGTCGTGCGTGACGGGGCGATGATCAATACGTTTGCCAGCGAAGCTGCATCCGGGAGTCCTAGCCGTGGCGGCCGTCCGGAGACGACGGCGGTTCGTGTTGAAGGAGGATGGCAGCTTACGGGACGCAAAACGTTCAGCACGCTTTCGCCGATCCTCGACCGGTTTGTCGTTACCGCCTACATCCCGGAGGAAGAGGCGGCGGGTGATTTTCTCGTTCAGCGAACCGATCAGGTGACCGTGGTGGAAACCTGGGACACGCTCGGCATGCGCGCGACCGGCAGTCATGATGTTGTGCTGAATCAGGCCTTTGTCAGCGAAGACAGGAGACTGATCGGCAAAGGCACCGAGGATGGAGGCGGCTGGCTTTTGCATATCCCGGCCTGCTATTTAGGCGTTGCTTCGGCAGCACGGGATTTTGCGCTCTCCTTCGCTAGAACTTATAAGCCCAATCAATTGGCTGAGCCGATCGCCACACTCCCCTCGGTTCAGCATACGATCGGGGAGATGGAGGTAGAACTGCGCACTGCCCGTTCGCTCTTGTACGCGGTCGCGGAGCGGTGGGACAGGGAGCCGGACAGCCGGACATCGTTGAAGCCGGATCTGGGGCTGGCCAAGTACGTCGCCACCAACAACGCGATCAAAGTCGTGGACCTGGCCATGCGCATCGTGGGCGGAACGAGTCTCTCTCGTCAGCTGCCTTTGGAACGCTATTACCGTGATGTTCGCGCCGGGTTGCATAACCCGCCGATGGATAATACGGTACTCCAAAACTTAGCTGCGGCAGCGTTAGGTGAAGCTTCCCAGTGATTATGAAGGCTCGTTATGCTCAGCTGGTTATTGCCTCGCCAGCCGTACAGCCGATCCAAGTGTTCGTCTAGGTTAGTCGACAATCGCAATGATAAAACCATCATACCCTTTTACGCCTACGGTCTGGATTGCGGTCGCAGTCAGACGTGGTTCTTCGGCGATGAGGTCATAGAACTGTCGGACCCCTTGAACGCTAGCGTCTGTGCTTTGCTCATTGACTATTTTGCCCTCACGGATCACATTGTCGCCAATAATCACCGTTCCCGGATGTGAAAATTGCAGCGCCCATTGCAAATATGCGGGATTATTCGGTTTATCGGCATCAATAAAAATCAGATCGAATGCTGCTTGATTTTCTTCCTTCATCAGCGCTAATTGCTGTAAAGCCGCACCGACGCGGATCTCCACCTTATCATCCAGCCCGGCAAGAGCGAGGTTGGATTGAGCCACTTGGGCGTGGTGGGGGTCCAACTCCAGTGTCACTACTTTCCCCTCGGCCGGCAGCGCCCGTGCCAACCAAACCGTACTGTAGCCCCCTAATGTGCCAATCTCCAGGATGCGCTTCGCCCCTTGCATGCGCGCCCAGATGTGCAGCAGCTTTCCTTGCGCAGGGGAGACGTCAATCTCGGGAAGCCCGCTGTTGCGGTTGGCGGATAAAACATGCTCCAATACGGGATCATTCGGAATCAGGCGCTCCACCACGTAGTCATCCACTTTTCTCCAAGTTTCATTTTGTGTCATGCTAATCGCGTCTCCTTATTTTGTGTTTCGCTTTCGTTTTTATTTTACTTGGTTTAAAATCATAAAAATAATATATCTTTATTTCAAACTTATATATTTAAGTTATGATTTGATGAGGAGCTTCTGCCATGAATCTGCACGCTTTACGTCTCTTCCACGTCATCGCTGAAACCGGAAGCGTCACCCGCGCTGCGGAACTGATGCGAATCAGTCAGCCGGCTATTACGGCGCAAGTCAAAAAATTCGAAAAGGAGCTGTCGCTGACTTTGCTCAAGCCGCAAGGCAGAGGCGTGGCGCTAACGCCTGCCGGTGAGACGATGGCGATGCTTGCGAACCGGCTTTTCGCTGTTGAAAAGCAGATCGAACAGTACGCCGAGGAGTACGCCGCCGGCACGAAGGGACACATACAGATCGCAGCGACGTATCTGCCAGCGCACTTCCTGATGCCGAGCTGGATCGCCAAGTTCAAGCGCCAGTATGAGCAGGTCGAGATGAACATTACGACGACGAATTCCAGCGGAGCGCTCCATATGCTCCAGCACGCCGAGGTCGATTTGGCTATCTATGGCGGACTGCCTGAAGCGTATCCGGACTCGATTGCGACGGAACATCTGTTCCAAGATGAGCTGTGGTTTGTTGTTGCGCCAGGAAACCGCTATGCGAATCAACACATTTCATTGGACGAAATGATGCAGGAGCCGTTCGTGATGCGGGAGGAGGGGAGCTCAACGCGTGAGCGGCTGCTTTCGCTATGCCGAACCTACAATGCGCCATTGCCGCGAATCACCCTGCAGTTCAACGGTCTCCATGAAGCGATCCAAGCGGTCATCGCCGGTTACGGCGCCAATTTTGTCTCCTCGCTAGTCGTTCGCGAGTATGTCGAGCGCGGTGAGCTATGCCGTGTTCATGTGCAGGGCATCCATCTGCGCAATACGATCGCCATCTGTACGCGAAAAGATGAGCCGCTGTCTGCAGCTGCAGCCAACTGGATTGCTTTAGTCCGGCAAAATCCTTACCGGATCAAACCTTAAACGCAAATAAACCACCTCTTGTTGGAGGTGGAATTAGCGTGTAGAGCTATTTTAGCCGCGGCTGACAAAAAACGGCACTTTCTCAATGCCTAATAAACGCAAATAGATGAACAATTGGCCTTTATGGTGAATTTCATGATCTTTTGCGTTCTGGAGCAGCACACTGCCTGGCAGGGTGTGTCCGAAAAATTCGATCGGGCGCTCCAAATCCTCAGCCGTCAGTGAGCGCAGAATGGCTTCGGTTTGTTCGGTATCCGCCGCAACTTTGGCTTGCAGTTCTGCAACGGACCTGAACTCCTGCGATTTCGCGCCTGGTGTGTATGTACCGTTCTTCACCGTTGTTGCGAACATGCCCATTGCATTTGTAATGTGCTGGACAAGCTGGGAAAATGACATGCCATTTTCCCATGGCTTGAATTGCAATTGCTCGCTGTTAACCTCTTCCAACATTTGATGCACGACTTTGCGATGGCTTAACCATTGTTGGACATACGCTTCGATGTTCGACATAGCTTGCATTCCTCCTCAATCCCCAAAAGTAGCTAACTTAGATTGTCAGCGTATTTATTATAAAAGATTGATAGATTTATTTCATCTTTTTGGCGGAGGGCGGCCCAGGCATCAAAGCTGCACGGTAACGATGACCCCGTTCATATTGTCGCCAGATAGTTCGTAGCGGTGATCGGCCGGCACCTCAAGCTTCGCGACTTGAGCGATGGCATTATAGGTGATCTCATACGTATCGCCGCCAACTGTCGCCCGAATGGTCTTGTTCCTTTTTAGATAATCCAAATACTCTTCCAATGTCAAATGCTGACTCTGCATGATTACACTGTGCGGCAAGCCAACATAGCGAAAGTGCCACGGTTCATACTGAATCCCCGTAATCACGGTCTTATCCTTCGGATAGCGCAAAATAAAGCCGTAATCCGCAGCATGCTTTTGCAACCATTCGCCTTCGGGAGCTTCGTTCATCGCTTTAAGTGAAGAGCCGATATCCAGCGCTAAGCCCAAATTATGCTCGCTATAGCCTGCAGGCAGCGCATAATCTGCGCCTTCTTCCTGGTAAAGCTTGCTCTGCTCCTTATTGCTGCGATACCCGCTGCTGATCAAAAAATGGCTGACCCCGCCCTTGCCCGCAGCCTCGACCATCGTGGCAAATTGTTGGACTAAACTGCGGGGCAATTGGATCGACTGGTCGAGCAATCCGAAGCCTTTTAACAGCTCTTTATGCTGAGACAGCTTCACGATATCGGGTTCGACGCTCTCGGGATGAACCGCGTAATTCTTATTTATCAAGATCAAGCTTCCTTTATAGATTTGATCTTTGCTCACCTGGATCGTTTTTGTTGCTGCGCTATGAGAAGAGGACACATTTTGTGTCACGGTTACGTCGACCATACTTTCAGGCGCCTGCTGCAACCAACCACAGCCGGACAATAGACAAACAACGAGCAGAATACCCCACTTCTTCACTTTAAATCCCCCTAACCCTAAGTTCCTTGGTGTTTTTTCAGGTTAGGACAAAATATTTAAAAAGAACTATGAAAAATCTAAAGTTTTTTTAAAATTTAAGTCTAAAGTGGTAAGCGCACTTTAAAAGTGGTATGAATCATACTGCTGGATGCTGTGATCGAACCTCCGTGCTGGTTCACAATATTTTTGGCGATGAACAAGCCGAGCCCTGTGCGGCTTCCCTGATGAGTGCGGGCTTTATCTCCCGTATAAAACATTTCGAAAAGATGAGGCAGCTCTTCCGGGGGAATGACATGCCCATAGTTGACCACTTGCACGATCGCTTCCGTATGCTCAAGCTGGCATATGATATCGACGAACTGGCCATCTTTGCCGTACCGTGCGGCGTTGGACAGCAGATTTTCAAAAACGCGGGCAAGCAGCTCGCCATCGGCCGAAATAACGGCATGCGAGGGACTTTGTACCCTTGCGGTCAATCCATTTTTTTCAAAAAGGGGATATAACTCCTCCGTTAACTGTTCTAGCAGTTCGCTTAAGTCGATCGGCTTCTTTTCGATAGGCAGCATGCCATAATTCATTCTCGTAATTTCGAACAATTCTTCGATGAGCTTCTCCAATCGGCGCGATTTCGTATAAGCGATCGATGTATAATGCTGGGCTTGATCGGCCGTTAGCTGATCGTTTCGCAGCACGAGGTCCAAATACCCCAGAACGGAAGTCAACGGCGTACGCAGATCATGCGCCAAATTCAATACGAGCTGATCCTTGCTGCTCTCGGCGAAATCGCCTCGCTCCACGGCTCTTTTTAATTGTTCGCCAGCTCTGTTGATATCTTCGGCAATGCTTTGGAACTCATCGCCTGAAGTCAGCTCAACCCGCGAATGAAAATCTCCAGACGCAAGGCTGTGAATGCCAGCCGAGATCTTTCGAAAATAAGCGGCGTAGGGCTTCGTCATTAAGAAGAAAAATAAAATGGCAAGCGGTACAAACAAGATGAAAAAAAAGTTCAAGTCACCTATTTTTCGGATGATGTTACGCCAGTGAACGATTTCATCGCCTAGCTGAGCAGTGGCCTGATAATAAGACTGAAGCATTTTGTAGAAGCCATATGTCAGGATTCCTGCGGCTAGCATGCTTAGCCCGAACAACATGACCATTCTCGCCCTGAAGCTGCGTAAAATATTAGCCATTGAACTTGTAACCTACTCCCCATACCGTTTTAATATATTTGTTCTTGTCTTCGCTCAGCTTCTTCCTAAGGGTGCGAATATGCACCATAACCGTATTCCCGCCTTCATAGTAAGCTTCGCCCCATACTTGCTGGAATAAATGTTCAGCGCTGAACACTTTGCTCGGATGACTAGCTAAAAGGTACAAAATATCAAATTCCTTTGGCGTCAGCTCGATAGGCTGTCCGGCAACGAGGACCGTGCGTTTGTCGGGATCCACCAGCAAACCGCCTAGTTCGATGACTGGGCTGCTCCCTGGAGTGAATTGACTCAGCAGCGTGGTCCGGCGGAGTTGGGCTTTGACCCGTGCCACCAATTCCATCGGATTGAACGGCTTGGTCATATAATCGTCAGCACCGATGATCAGGCCGGTGATTTTATCGAGATCCGACGTTTTGGCGCTTAAAAAAATGATCGGCATCGCGTACTTTTCCCGAATTTGCCGCGTCACTTCGTGGCCGTCCAGCTTCGGCATCATGATGTCCAAGATCGCCAGATCAATGGATTGGGATTGCACCGCGCGCATGGCTGCTGCGCCATCGGACACTTTTATCGTCTGGTAGCCTTCTTTTCCCAGATGTATGGCAATTAAATCGGCGATCTCCGTTTCGTCGTCCGCGATCAATATCGTGCTTCGTTTCACGGTTTCACACTCCTAAATCTACAACATCATGTGATCATTATATATAAATTGGAAAAGTAAGCCTAATCGTGCCACGCAAGCTTCAGATGCCGTGCCTGAGCATTCACTTCGTGCGTGCAATGCTGACGGTTCTTACACCATGGTAAACGAAAAAAGGCGATACCCGAGGGTATCACCTTTTCGTTATGGAGCCTAGGGGGATCGAACCCCTGACCTCATCGCTGCCAGCGATGCGCTCTCCCAGCTGAGCTAAGGCCCCGTATTTAAAGTGTCGACTTTTTGAATTATACATGGAAAAAATAAATAGTGCAAGCTCTTCTTTTAAAAAATTGTTGAGCACTTCCCGCTGCATACTGCGCTCGTAAATGTTGTTTCAACTAGATATTCATGCTAACCTAATAGAATATGAAGTTTCGTTTAGGAGTGACGGGAAGTGTCAAACAATGTGCTTTACTGGATTTTCCTAGGGGTTGCTTTTGCTGCACCGTTCATCTTGGGCGTGTGGCTGATGAGAGCGACGAATCGTCTGGGGCTCTCCTTCGGGATATCGACAGTCATCAATATCGTATTAACGGTGGCGGCAGTCATGTGGTGGAAGTCGGTGAGCGGAGGCGGGTTCCGCATGATGTTTGGGATGGCCTTTTACGGAGTGTCCTGCGTGAATCTCATGGTACTGGAGTTGTTTGCATTATTCAGTATTCAGAAGAAAATGAATTCATGAGGAGCTGAAGGAGTACCCATGCGAAGCAAAACATCAACGTTTCTATATTATTTGTTAACGGCCGCTGCCCTCATCTGGATGGCGGTTATTTTTTTGAAATCGGCACAAACCTATCAGCAGCAATCGTTGCGTCCACAGTTGACGCAGTGGCTGGCAGGCGTGGACCTTCCCGGCATCTTGCCTCATTGGGAGTTCTCGTATGATCATGATCTTGTCACCTGGCGAGATCCGATCGGATTCATTGAGTTTTTCATAAGAAAAGCAGGGCATGTTAGCGAGTACGCTGTCCTTGCCCTACTTTGGTCTTTGGCCTTGCTAGCTAAACGCATAAAAGCGGTCATAGCACTGCTCACCTCCTCCATCATATCGATACTTTACGCCTGTACGGATGAATGGCATCAGACGTTTGTTCCAGACCGGACAGGTCTTCCGATTGATATTGCCGTGGATGCGATCGGAGTTGCGGTAGCTTTGATCATTATTCTCATCGGCATCGGTGTTCGAAATTGGATTAAACGGAGAAAAATAAGCTAGTCAACAACACGTAAACCTTGCGCTGTTTGAACGATTTCCACTTCCAAAGCTCTCGAGCTTCTTTTTCCAGCTCTTGCTGCTGCCACTGCATCAGCTTCTCGGATAAATAAATATCAGTTGGTTGCATGCGGATCACCTTCCTTTCTTTTCCTGTTGGTCTTAGCATACCGCTAGAATAAGGGGAAGAAAAAGAGTATAATTTACTTTACTAATTTCCCCTTTTATGGGAACGGAGGGTGTTATGCAGCTTTTGAACCAGTATCTGGAGCTTCGTGCCGGGTTCGAATATGGGGTGGAGCATCAGCCGCAGCGCGTTACTTTAGAGCAATTGGCGGATCAATTGTACTGCTCGACGCGCAATGTCAAGCTGCTCCTGAAGAAGATGGCGGATCAGGATTGGCTCAGCTGGAAGCCGGGGCGGGGGCGAGGCAACGTCTCGGAGCTAACCTTTCATGTCTCAGCGGAAGACATGATTTCGAAGCAGGCGATGGTTCTGGCGGAGCGCGGAGATTACAAAGGCGCCATCGAAATGATTCACCAAATGGGCCATGCCGACGCCCTGCAAGATTCTTTTATCGAATGGCTATTCAGCTATTTCGGATACCGTGCTGTGGAACATGAGGAGCGGTACAAGGATACACTGCGTTTTCCGGTTTACAAGTGGCTGGTTACGCTCGATCCGGTACACGCCTTTTTTGCGTTCGATTGTAATTTGATTACGCAGATTTTTGATACATTAGTTCAATACAACACGCAAAATAAAGCCATTGAACCGCACCTCGCCCATTACTGGGAGATCAGTGAGGATGGGCTTCATTACACGTTCTATTTGCGCAAAGGCGTACTGTTCCACCATGGCCGGGAAATGACGGCGCAGGACGTTGCTTATTCGTTTCAAAGAATGAAAGCGCTTGGCGACAAAGCCAGCCAAGGCTGGATGTCCGATTGCATCGAGGCTTTGACTGTGCTGAACCGCAATGCGATCAACTTCGAGCTGACGCAGCGCAATGAGCTCTTTCTGCAGCAGCTGGCGAATATATCGATGGCGATTGTGCCGGAGGAGATTTGTCGCGATAACGAGGACTTGTTTGCCAGGATGCCAATCGGGACCGGTCCGTTCCGCTTAGAGCGGAACGATGATTACATCTGTAAGCTGCGCGCCTTCGACCACTACTTCGGGGTCAGGCCGCATCTGGATCAGGTGGAGATCTGGCTGCTGCCGCCCGATTTGTCGGAAGTCGGGCCGAGCTGGGACATGGTGCAGGTGTTCTGCGATCCCTACGAGTTCAGAAGGCCTGCCGGCGCGATCGGAAAAGATACGGAGTGGCACCAGATCGAGCAATCCGCACTCGGATGCAGTCTATTGACGTTTAATTTGAACAAAAAAGGTCCCCAACAGCTTCCGCTGTTTCGTAAAGCCGTAGACCTCGTCATCGACCGCGAAGGCATGATTCTCAAGCTGGGCGGGTTAAGGGAAGCGCCGGCCAGCAGCTTTTTGCCTAACCTAGCGAAAACGGTCAAACCGACAGACACGGACCTTGCTGAGGCTAAGCGCTTACTGCAGGAGATGGGTTATGACGGCGAACCGCTGAATATGTATACCTATACGGAGCCCAATGAGGATGCGGTTTGGATTTGCGATCAGTGCGCCAAGGTCGGCATTCCCGTCCAGATCGTTACATTAAGCAAATCGGACATGATCCAGCTGGATACGATTGCGGAAGCCGATATGATTTTGTACCACATGATCATGGAAAATGAATATGATCTGCATATTATTCAGACATTTAAGCAGACGAACAGCTACGTTCGCGCACATTTGGACCCGCCGCGGGCAGCATGGGTGGACCGTGAAACGGAGTTGCTGATCATGAATCCCGATCGGCAGTCACGCATTTGCCGGGTCAACGACATCGTCGAAAAGCTGCAGGAGGACAGAACCTTCCTGTTTATTCTACACCGTTCCTTGCAGACAACCTATCACGCTTCCATCAGAGGTGTAAGCATCAACGACCTGGGGTGGGTTGATTTTCGCAAAATCTGGTTTGCGCCAAATTCCAAATAAAAAACGACCCTTTAAGGTCGTTGGTTCATAGAGGCTTCGTAGCGGTTTTCCATGGATTGCCAGCGGGAATTTGCGATAAAAAATCCGACAAAGCAAAAAACAACAAGGCGGATCGGGACCCACACCGGGTTCATATTATGCATAGTGATGAGTTCAACAATACTGCAGAGGATCGTAAGTCCGACACCCCAAGGCAGTAATCCGAAGCGGATCAAATAATTGGACCGACCGATTTTTTTCCTTTTTTCCCAAATCTCTTTGCGCGGATCGCTCATGCCTAAACTCCCTTTTCTCATGTTCTATTACACATTATAGCATTTCATCGTAAAAAGCAGAATAACAGATGCTGTCTGTCTGACCACCGGAAAAATAAAATGGCGAAGGTGACCAAACGTTGAAAAATATGGTAACATAATGGAGGCTCACATCTTTTGATTTAAGGAGGTTTCTCGTGCTTACCAAGCTATTAGCTTTTGGATTGCTTTGGCGACTTACCGGTAATCCGGTTATTGCATTTATTATTTTGCTAATTATTTTGTATCTATTGGATCGCAGATTTATTGGGCTTACCCCTAATATTTTCAAGCCTTTTCAGCTGGGCCGCAAAGCTTCGCGGTTGCGCCAGGATCTTCAGGCCAACCCGCACAATACGTCCTCCAAGCTGGAGCTTGCGCGAATTTTGATCGATCGGAAAAAATATAGCGAAGCTATGCTTTACCTGGAGCAAGCACTGCAGTTGATGGAGGATTCAGCGGATATTCATTACGAGCTTGGCTTGTGCCACTTGAAGCTGGGCAACCTCGACAAGGGCGAGAGCTTGATGCTGCAAGCGTTGGCGCTGAATCCACGCGTCAAATACGGCGAGCCCTACCTGCGGTTAGGCGAGGCGCTCGCCGCGAACGCTCCTGCGAGAGCCGTCGCGTATGTGGAGAAATTCCGCGAGGTGCACTCCTCGTCGGTCGAAGCCTATTACCGCCTCGGCCAACTGTACCAGCAGCTGGGACGAGGCGAGGACGCCAAGCGCGCTTACCGGGAAGCGCTTGACATCTATCGCGGCTTACCGAAGTACAGCCGCAGACAACAGCGCCGCTGGGCACTGCTAGCGCGCATGAAATAAAAAGGCAAAGTTCCGCTGTTCAAGCGGATACTTTGCCTTTTGGTTTTGCGCTGCGATAGAGCAGCACGAGCAGCCAGGAGCCGGCACATCCGATGAGGATGGAGGCGATGGCGTGGAGATCGAAGAGCAGCAGGCGATCTTGGGCTGGCGTGAAGCGGCTCCACAGCGTCAGGATGGCCGGATGCGCGAGATAGATGCCGAATGACGCGGAGCCGAGGCCGCTGGCCGCTGCACGCAGCGCTGAGGGGTTACGCATGATGCGCTGGCCTTGCGCGACGAGAACAATCGAGGCGGCCATGCAGTAGAGGATCAGCGCCAGCTCGAACCACGTATTCTCGATGCTTAGGAGCGAGAACTGATTCAGCAGCAGCATGCCGACAAAAGCGCAGCCTGCCGCCAGCAGAACAGCCCGTACAGATGCGGCATGCTGCTTCGTCCATGCCAGCACACGGGTATAATGAATACCTGTAAAAGCGCCAAAGGCAAAAAGGGCTGAATAGCTTATAAACAGAGATGAATATTCAGGTATCGGATGAATCCAATGATTGATGCTATAACCGGCAGCTTGGACAAGCAATCCCAAAGGAATCAGCCCATTCCGCAGCCAACGGAACTTTTGAACCGCCGTGATGATGATCGGAAAAAGCATGTAAAATTGTACAATAATGATCATATAGTACAGATGATAACTGGCATTTCCTGATAGCAGCAGCTTGAAAAAATAAAAAGCGTCGAATCCGATTTTGCCGTGGTACATGTACTGATTGTAGACGTAATAAAAGAAAGACCACAACACATAAGGCACTACAATGCGCCGCAGCCGCTTCGTCCAGAACTTGAAAGATGTACTTGGATCCCAGCGATCATAATAGTTGTAAAATAAAACAAGCCCGCTAATCCAAATAAAAACAGGCACAGTAAACAAGCAGGCGCGATTCAGCATGTAAAAAACAGCTTGTGAACGGGTACCTACGGGCAGTAATGTCGCTGCAGAAGTTCCGTGTATAATTAATACGGCTAAAATAGCAATCGCTCGCGCGAAGTCAATCTCAGGTATTTTGGGGCGGTTAGCCATGATGCGTTATTCTCCTTCTGTGATTCTACTCACTTTATCACGAATAAAATGAGAGAACAATAGAAAGCGCCTGCCAGCCGCATGCTTGACGCTCTCTTGTCCGAGCGATACACTATTTAGGAGAATTCAGAAGAGTAGATCAAGAAGGTGAACGAGCATGAGCTATGAATATTTAATGCAGGCCGTATTGCTTATTTTTTTGGTGATTGTAACCTTTTTTGCTATGATGATATGGACGAAATGGAGAAAAAGAGGACGGAGATAGCCTGATGTATTTTATTAACCATGAACAAATCAACGAGCGCCTTGAATTTCTGGGCGTATTGGCACATAGCTGCAAACAGCTGGAGCAGCAATGGAATGCAAATGATGGAGATCTTATCTTGCAATTGGCGCAAGAGCGAGTGCTTCATTTAGCGATCGAAACCGTGACCGATGTCGGCAGCTTGCTTATCGACGCCTTTATTCTTCGCGATGCGAGCAGCTATGAAGATATCGTGGAAATTGTGCAAGGCGAAGGTGCATATTCGGAAGCGTTGACGGCAACCTTGCTTGAACTAGTGAAGCTGCGCAAGCCGCTTGTCCAGGAATTTGTGAATTGGAACCGTGAGCAGTTGCATCCGCTGATCAGCCGGCTGCCGGAAGCATTTGATGAATTTGGCGTTAGCGTAAAGGCATTTATTCAGAAGGAACTGGCTTAACACTAGCGGAAAAAAATGGTCTCATTTTATCATTTACTTTAATTTACTTCTGCTAGGGGATGCGTTAAAATGAGACTAAATTTCTGTTCCGAGGGTAGGTGAGCTTATGGGTCATGAACTAGAGACATCCACGCGCAAAGTGATACTTTCCATGCTGAAAACGCAGGGATCTCTCACGGTCCATGAGTTGTCCAAGCAGCTCGGCATTACGGAGATGGCGGTCAGGCGCCATATCAACACCCTCGAGAAAGAAAACTTGATCGAATCCAAGCTCGTCCGGCAAGCTATGGGAAGACCGACGAACATGTATTCCTTAACCGCGCTTTCGGATGAATTATTTCCCAAGAAATATATGCAGCTGACGATGGATTTATTGGGTGAACTTCTGGAAGATGAGGGACATGAGAAAATCGACCATTTGTTCGTCCGGCGTCAAGAGAAATTGGAGAGCCGTTACCAAACGCGCATGAAAGCCAAAAGCTTGGAAGGGCGGGTAGCTGAGCTGGCCACCATCCAGAACGAGAACGGCTACATGGTCGAATGGACTCAAACGGGCAAAGGCGAATTTATGCTCAGCGAACACAATTGCCCGATCACACAAGTGGCGAATACGTTTCAACAGGCGTGCAAATGCGAACTTGCACTTTTCCAAAACCTGCTCAACGCTCATGTCGAACGGACTGAATGTTTAGCCAAAGGCGGCACTAAGTGCGTCTATATGATCAGCCAAAATAAATAGCCATCGATCTTCATGTTGTGAGGATGATGGCTATTTTTATTTTGTTTTTGTCCGGACTGTCAGTAATGACTAATTCCGCGTCTTCCTTGCACCAGAGGTACTGCACCGCTATTGCGCTTCTGCCCACTATCCCAAGGCTCAGATAGTACTGGACGAACGCTTTCCTGAGCGGCGGGTATAGAGAAGAGAACGCTCTGCCCACTATGCCCAAGACTCAGAGAGTGCCGGAGACCGCAGGTAATTTGTGGGAATAACTGAGTCCCGATCGCGGGAGTTCTGAATATTTCTTTACTTCGAAGCAGCGACCAAACGAGCTGCTTTCTCTGTGATCCAGTCGAAGTTGCCTGCGTTGATTTCGTTCAAGTTGATGACAGAGCCGCCGATGCCGAGGCCATAGCAGCCAATCTCCAGAAACTGCTTGATGTTGGCCTCAGTCACGCCGCCGACGGCCATCATCGGAATGTGGCTGAGCGGCCCCATCAGTTCTTTGATATAAGCGATGCCGAGGCTGGCGCTCGGAAATACTTTGACGGCGGTTGCGCCGGCTTTCCATGCTTTTACGATTTCCGTTGGAGTCATAGCGCCAGGGAAGATTGGGATGTCCTCATTTTTGGCCCAGTGGATAACCTCTTCCTCCAGGTTTGGTGTAACCAAGAATGACGCGCCAGCACCAACTGCACGCTTCGCATCCTCCAGATCAAGCACGGTTCCGGCGCCGATGTACATGCGGTCGGCATATTTGGCCTGGAGTTCGCTGATCATTTCGAGCGCTCCCGGCGTATTCAGGGTCACTTCCATCACGGTTATGCCGCCGCGCCATAAAGCTTCAGCTACGGATGAGATATGCGCAGCGCTTACGCCGCGGACGATGGCGACGATACGTGTTCGTTCGATTTCCTGCAATCCTTGCTCTTTGTTCATGATGCCCTCCTGATTGTTCATTAGCGTACAAGCTTTCTTTTATTATGACATGCCCCTGAAATTTTTCCATTGTTTTTGTGTCAAGACGAGCAACCGTTACTTATACTGTAGTAATTCATAGGCATTCGTCTAGAAGAGTCAAACCAAACGCTCAGGAGGTGACGGTCATGACATGGATGGAGATCAGCGCTATAAGCGCCGCAGCAGCTTTCATCATCCTCGTTTTCTTCGCCGTGCGGATGCTGCTCGCCGCTACGCAGACGCTTTCGAAGCTCAAGGAAACGATCGATCAATCGAAAGCCAGCCTTGCGCGAACAACGGAGCAGACGGATTTGCTGCTGAAGCAGGTAGGGCAGCTTACGGAAGATGCTCATGCGCAAGTCAAAGTCTTGAAGTCAACGTTTCATTCGATCGATCAAGCGGGAACGGCGATCGGGGATGTTGCGGCTGCGCTTCGCAATGCGACTCGCGTATTGAATCAATCGATTCATGGTGCGGAACAAGTGATACATACCCACCAGAAGCGGGTGCAGGATGCCATCGAATGGGCAACGACCGGAATCGAGCTGTGGCACAAATGGCAGGCTCATCGGAATGCCAAATCAGACACCTAAAGGAGCGATCTCTATGTCCAATCAACAAAAAGGTAAAGATCTTCTTATCGGAGCGATTGTTGGCGGCGTACTTGGTGCAGCGACAGCCCTGTTATTTGCGCCAAAATCCGGCCGTGAACTGAGAAGCGACATTGCCGGTCAGGCACAAGCTGTAAGTGAAAAAACAGTACAAATCGCCAGCACAGTAAGCCAAAAAACGCAAGAAGTGGCCAAAACGGTCAGCACACACGCTACTGACTTGGTAGGCAAAGCGAAAGAGACAGCTTCCAATGTCGTCGAAAGCGTACGTTCCTGGAAAGAGTCCAGACAAGAAGAGCAAGTAGAAGCGGCTGAAGAAGTGTCAGAAGCTGCTGAGGATCTTGTTATTGTTGGTAATCGTTAATCATCAAAATCATGAAAAAAGCAAGAAGCTCTGCTGCCGCAGAGCTTCTTGCTTTTTTACCATTTGGACGGATCGATTTTGCTGATATCGAGTCCTTCCCATACATTTTTGATATTCGCAGTTTCCGGATGATCAAAAACAAGCCAAGCCGTCGGGAGGTATCGTTCCCCGTATTCGCTGGACGGTTTATTGACGATTTCGTTATTGTGCACCAGAACCGTCGAGGCGCCGCCGTCCAGATTCGCGGCTGTCACCGCGCCATGCGCGAGGAAAATCTGCTGCACATCGTACAGGGTGGCGCCGATGCTGTGCGTCTGGCGGCCGTCGATTACGCAGAACAGAATTGAGCCGTCTTTCGTCTGCGCCATGCTGGTCCGCGGGGCGATGCCCCAGCCGTCTGCCTGACTCTTGATCTGCCCGACCCCGTTCACGATGAAGCGCGGACTGAAGGAGACGGCCTCCTGAACGCCCATGGCGACAAGTTCGGACACTTTGTACTTCCCGGCGATCATCCGCCCTTCTTTGTCAATGCCGACAACGTTGACCGAGCCATTCATGCCCTTATCGTTGTAAAAGATTTTGCCGCCCGACATGACGATTCCCTCCGGCTGGAAGCCATTTCCCTCCCAGTTCGGATCGATGAAGCCGCCGCCGTTTACGCCAAGGATCGCTCCTGTGTGCTTCACCATAGAGGAGACCTTCTCGCCCTTGCCCTGCTTCTCAGGGACGGCAATTCGGAGCTTCTTCGGATCAGAGATGGTGACCAGGTAGCCTTTATAATTCGTGCCGGAGACAGGCTCAATCGTGACAAGATCTTTCTTGACGGCGGCCGGCGCCGCCGATGGTTGGGGCGCGATCTCGACTAACCCTTGATCCTTCTCGACACCCATATCTTCGAATTGCTTCCAATACGCTTCCACGCGCTTCTGCAGTTCATCCGAGCCGATTAAATATTTGGCCCAATCCCGGTGCTGCGTCGTAATGAGTGTATCAGCCATCATAAATCTTATATTGGTTCCGGATGTGGTGAGGAAAAACCAGCATAATCCCGCCAGCATAAACGCCGTACAAACAGCAACGGTGCCCAGCATCAGCCGCAGTCCAGCAGACCCTTTGCGCTTAGGCTTCCTTCTCGTTTGGCGGGCGGGTACCTGGGGAGCAGATTGCTGCATAGCCATGTTGTTTCTACCAACCTCTCTATGTGAGGAACTAATGATTCCTTTTACATAGACGAAAAAAAGGAATGAAAAGTTTCGAAAATCGAGAACTTTTTTCCTTTTTTCGTAAAATAGGCGGCTGACTTTCCAAATTAGATTGGCCGTTTCAATGGTGTAAATAAGCTTTCCATGCTGGAGCTGCGATCGAACGAGTAGTTGATCGTCTTTCCGGTATTGCGGGCTACGAGACGCTGCAGAAGATCGTGATATTTCATTTGCTTGGCGGCGGCCATGATGACATGTTTGCCAATACCGAGCGGATCGAAATACAGCTTGCCCTCATTTTCAATATACTTCTGGATCATATTCAGGTTCACGAACAAGTCGCTGTCCATCTTCTTAAAGCCTTGATCGTCAAGCTTGTCAAGGAAACGGCTGAACTCGATCAGCGATTTCACGTTGATGCTCGTTTTGCCCATATAGGTATGATAAGTAAATTCCCGGCTGCTGACCTGAATAAAAAGGATATCGTGGAACGGAACATCGATGTTTCCGCTAGGGGCAGATTCCTTCTCCAAATATCCGGCTTTCTCCATCAGTTCTGTGTAAGAAAAATTGTATGCATCCGACAGCTTTTTGAGCGTGTCTGGGGATGGTTTGATTTTTTCATTGGTAGAACGGTTCCGTTCAAGTTCAAGATCGCGAATGTAAGCATGCGAAAGGCCGCTTTTATGGGCGACTTCGCGCAATGACATTTTCCCCCGCAAACTCTCCAAAAATTTACCGAATCCTTCTCGTTGCTGCATAATTCGTATCCCTCCATTAACCTATTGTAAATGAATTGCCGTAAAATGAAAACGTATAAGGCGCCGACTGGTGACAATTACCTCTAGTTCCACAATGCTTCAAAAATGCATATTAAGACGCTTCAGTTGGAAAATTAGTAGCATTATGTATGGAAAGAGGCGATGGTAATGGCAAGAGACTTGCCCATTGGAAATGGAAATGTGCTCATCAATTTCGATGCTGCTTATAATATTCGTGACATCTACTTCCCTTTGGTAGGGCAGGAGAATCAATCCAGTGATCATCTTTCACATTTTGGTGTTTGGAGTCAGGAAGGGTTCTTTTGGATCGACCATCCGGAGGTGGCGAAAAAGCTGACCTACTTGCCGGATTCGCTGGTCACCAATGCGGAATGTGCTTTTGATCGGCTGGGGCTTCGCCTATTGATCCGCGATGGGGTTGACGTGCAGCAAAACGTTTTTTTGCGCAAAGTTCGGGTCGAGAACACGTTTGACTATGAACGGACCGTCAAGCTTTATTTTCACATGGATCTGCAGCTCAATGGCAATGGGATCGGCGATACGGTCTATTTTGATCCGGAGCTGAACTCGCTCCTGTTCTATAAAGGGCATCGCTATTTGACGCTATCCTGCTTATCGCCGGATGAGGCGAAAGCAAAGCCCAGCGGCTACGCCACAGGGCAAAAAGGGATTCACGGCCTGGAGGGCACGTGGCGTGACGCTGAAGACGGGGCCCTTGGCGGCAATCCGATCTCGCAGGGCTCTGTCGATGGCATCATCGAGCTGACCATGACGCTGCCGGCCAAAAGCACGAAGGAAGCCTGGTTCTGGGTGTGCTTCGGGCGATGCAAGCAAGAGGTCGAGCGCATGGAGCGCCTGCTCCGCACGGCGACGCCGCAGGTGCTCTTGCAGCGGACCTACGAGTACTGGGTGAAGTGGGTCAATCGGGACGAGCATCAGCTCTCGCTGTTGAAACCGGAGCTAGCCTCTTTTTACAAGCGGAGTCTGCTCATTACGCGGACGAATTTGGACAATCGGGGGGCGGTAGTGGCTGCCAATGACTCGGATATTTTAAAATTCGCCAAAGACTCCTACTCCTACGTATGGCCGCGCGACGGCGCGCTGGTGGCCCATGCCTTGGATCGGGCGGGGTATCATGAGCTGGCGCGGAAGTTTTTTGACTTTTGTCTCAAGGCGATTACACCAGAAGGCTATCTCATGCATAAATACAATCCGGATGGCACGGTAGGCTCCAGCTGGCATCCGTGGGTGAACTCGCAGGGGCTTAAGCAGCTCGCCATTCAAGAAGATGAAACGGCGCTCGTCCTCTACGCCATGTGGCATCACCATAAACTCACAGGCACTTTGGATCAGTCAGGCGAGGATTATGAGAAATTCATCAAACCAGCGGCGGATTTTATCGTTCATTACCGCGATGCTTCAGGTTTGCCGCTGCCGTCTTACGATCTATGGGAAGAGCGGTACGGCGTGCTGGCTTTTACGGTATCCAGCGTTTATGCGGGGCTGATGGCGGCATCGCGGTTCGCCGAGTACCATCAGGATAAGGCGCGTGCGATTTATTACGCGGATACGGCCCAGCAAGTGAAGAAGGCGGCGGACCAGCAGTTGTATGCTGCGGACAAAAAACGCTTTTTGCGCGCCTTGTACTGGAACTATGAGACGCAGGCGTATGTGCCGGACGATACGCTTGATATGAGTATGTATGGGTTGTTTGATTTTGGACTGGTTGAAAAAGATGACCCGCGTATGGCGGCGACGATGCAGGCTCTGCGGGAAAAGCTGTGGGTACATACGGATATTGGCGGCATTGCCCGCTATGAGAACGATTATTACCATCAGGTTTCCAAAGATGTGGCTAACGTACCGGGAAATCCGTGGTTCATCTGTACGCTGTGGTATGCAGAATGGCTGGTGGCGACGGCCAAGACAGCTAACGATTTGACGGAGGCTGAAAATTTGATGCGCTGGGCCATCCAGCATGCGCTGCCATCCGGGGTTATGGCGGAACAGGTGCATCCGTTTACGGGCGCGCCGATGTCGGTATCTCCGCTTACGTGGTCACATGCCTCTTTTATTAAGGTGACGCAGGAGTATTTATCGAAGCTTAAGCAGTTAACTGCGCAAGGCGCAAATCAAGCCATCGACGCTAGTGAGGATAAGATGCTAGAGCCGGCAATGTCATGAGAGGAGAGGTGTAATCATGAAAACAATTCGGGTGAAACAGCTGCGCCACGGCAATCCGACTATCGCGCTGGAGACAGTGGATGATCCCGTGCTCACCCATCCGCAGGAGGTCAAGGTCCGCGTGTTGGCGGTGGGATTGGATGGGACGGATCGGGAAATCCTACAGGAGAAATATGGTACACCACCCGAGGGAGAGGATGACCTGACGACCGGTCACGAATCCTTGGGGGTTGTCGCTGAGGCCGGAGCGGAAAGCGGCTTCCAGGTTGGTGATCTGGTTACGGCAATCGTGCGGCGGCCGTGCAAGGATTTAAGCTGTGTCAACTGCCGTAACGGACACGCGGACTTTTGTCAGACAGGCAAATATGTTGAGCGCGGCATTGTCGGGGCGCATGGCTTCCTCTCCGAGTATTACAAGGAGGAAGCCCGCTATCTGGTGCCGGTACCGAAGGGCCTGCTCGAATACGGGATGCTGGTGGAACCGCAAAGCATCGTCGAGAAGGTGTGGGATCAGGTGCTGCGCGTGCAGCAGCGGCTGATCTGGGAACCGCGAACCGCGCTCATCCTGGGCTCGGGTCCGCTTGGTTTGCTGGCGGCGATCACCTGCCGCGTGCTGGGCTTGAACGTCTACGTCTGGTCGATGTCGCCGCCAGACGGCATCCAGGCGCAGCTCGTGCAGGCTTGCGGCGCCGTGTATCAGCAGGCCGGCGCGGCTGGCTCTGCGCAGACCTTAACGGCTTATGCCGACGGACTCGGCAAGCCGATCGATTTGATACTCGAATGCACGGGCTACAGCCCGCTTGCCTTCGAGGCTATGGCTGTGCTCGCGCCAAACGGCGTTTTGGCGCTGCTTGGGGTGACTCCAGCTGACCGGAAGCTGGAGATCGGCGCGGACATGCTCAATCAGAGCATGGTCCTCGAAAACAAATGCGTGCTCGGTTCGGTGAACGCGGCGCGCAAAGATTTTGAAACAGCCATCTACCGCTTGCAGGAGATGGAGAAGATGTACCCGGGGTGGCTGGCCCGGGTGGTGACGAACCGCATGCAGCTCGAAGATCTGCTGACGCTGGATTTCAAAAGCATTCCGATCAAGGCTGTCGTGGACATCGTACCGCGTGAGCAGTGGAGCGGATTGGTGGAGCAGTCGCGGGATGTCGCGTACAGCTTCTCTGTGTGAGCGGCGAGCGGAGGAGGGGCTTGGTGCGGAAACGGCGATTTGCGTGCGTCAGCCGTTAGTCCGCTTCGAGCCAGCTCTGCGTGCGCTTGGGCCAAGTACGGGAGGAATTATCCTGCAAATGCAGCAGGATGATTCGGTGAAATATGTGTTTTTGAGCAAATATCCTGCAAATATAGCAGGATATTTTGTTTATTTTGGCGGAATCAGCAATAACGTGGACAAAATCTTTTGGAGGATAGAGTTCTGGCCTCCTCATCCACCATGACCTTGCGCCGACTGTTATTCTCAACTAATCTCATTTTTGTTCCAGCTTCGTTATCTAGCATCCTCAATCTCTGCTAAATCCGCTTCCCAGAGCGGGTCATGCCGGAAGTGTCTGAGCCAGAGGGATGACTTCTCTTCTATATTTTTCTATAATGATAGAGAACGAGGAGGAGTCAAAAATGTCGAAAAAATGGTTGAGAGACAATGGGTTACATCTGTCCTGGTTTATCGCGCTCATTGCGACGCTGGGGAGTCTTTATTTTTCTGAAATTTTGAATTGGCTGCCATGCAAATTGTGCTGGTACCAGCGTATTTTGATGTATCCGCAGGTGATTCTGTTGGGGATTGCAGCAGTGCGCAGAGAGCATCAGATTGCCATGTATGTGCTGCCGATGACGATTTGGGGAGCCTGCATTTCGATCTACCATGTGCTCTTGCAAACTGGAGTAGTTCATGAGGAAGCAACGGCATGCGGACCGATTCCGTGTGATGTGGATTATTTGAATTGGTTCGGGTTTATTACGATCCCGATGTTGGCAGGGACTGCGTTTATTTTGATCAGCATTCTGCAATATTTGACATTTCGGGCTGCCAGAAAGTAGAAAATTGGCAGGTGAAAGGTCAGGCGCTGTCGAATTGGAACTTGTGAAATTCCAAACGATGGACGAGGTGCCAGTATGACCCCATTTGCCAAAAAAGCTGCATTAACTGCATTGTTCGTAGTCTTAAGCGGATCCCTTCTTGGCTGTACCGACATTAAATTCAGCGCAATTCCCCCTGAACAAGGACTTAGCGCACCAGCGGAAACAGCGAGTGCGAATACGAATTCTTCTCCCCATACCGGCGTCGCCGCGACTCCTAAGCCTGCGGCTACCCCGGCTACCCACGCTTCAACAGCAACGCCGGCGCCGAGTGTGAGCCCCACCCCGCCCCCGCAAGAGAAGCCCGATCCGAAGGCAACGGCAACTCCTGCAGGCACGCCTAAGCCAGCGGCATCCGCATCTGCATCCAAACCGGCAGCGACGCCTGCAACCGGTGATCGAACACCCTTTTCTTGGTATTACATGAAGAAAAAAACGGGTCAAGTCCCTGATTTTCCGAAAGAGACGAAGTCGTTCACAGCCGATCAAAAGGCAGTCTGGGTAGGCACAGGTAAAAAAGTTTACCTAACCATCGACGCCGGCGGACCGCTCATTGAGGTCGATTTAATGCTTAAATCACTCAAAGACAATGGCGTGAAGGCCAACTTTTTCATTTCGGGCAATAATATTTTGAAAAATCCGGATTATTTGAAACGTCTCGTTGCGGATGGTCATTTCATTGCGAATCATACGATGACGCATAAAGATTTTAATACGTTGTCAGATGAGCAGATTAAGAAAGAGATCACTGATTTTGAAGCAATGTACAAAAAGATTACTGGCAAAGAAGTGGAAAAGTATTTCCGCTTTCCGTACGGGAGCTACAACATGCACAATTTGAGCCTGGTGTCGGAGATGGGGTATACGTCGGTCTTCTGGTCCACGGCCATGCGCGACTGGGAACCGAGAAAAAACGGTGCCGAAGATCCTTACAACGATATCATGAACAATTTGCATGACGGCAATATTATTTTGATGCATCAGGGATCCAAAGAAAATATGGAGGCCTTGGACCGTATTTGCAAGGAGATTAAGAAAAAAGGCTATGAATTCGCGCTGGTGAACGAGCTGCAGCCGCATAAATAGGTCGCGATCTTACCGGGTGAAGCCGGTATCTCAGGTACGTTTGAGCTTGGACGCTCATATTCTAACCATGAGGTTCCGCAGGTCTATCACTCGGTAAAGGAAGCGTGTGTGTGTGCAGCAAGCAATAGCCGTTCTTGACTCGGGAGTTGGAGGATTAACTGTCGTTAAAGAAGTCATGAGACAGCTTCCGCAAGAAAAAGTGATTTATTTCGGGGACACGGCCCGAAGTCCGTACGGGCCTCGTCCGGCTGAGGAAGTTCGGACATTTACACGGCAAATTGTCGATTATTTAATTCAATTTAATCCGAAAATGATTGTCATCGCCTGCAACACAGCGACGGCGGTAGCTATCGAAGACATCAGGTCCCGCGTGTCCGTTCCCGTGCTCGGTGTGATCTCACCTGGCGCTAGGGCAGCGATCAAAACGACAAGAAGCGGTGTCATTGGCGTCATTGGGACGGATGGCACGATTCGCAGCAACGCCTATGTGCATGCGCTCAGATCCATTGCGCCTAGTATCCAGGTATACAGTGAGGCGTGCCCACTGCTCGCGCCATTTGTGGAAAAAGGGCTCTTCGAGCCGCACGAGGCCGACGCTGTCGTTGAACAATCGCTGCGTAAGCTGGTAGGCAAACCGATTGACTGCTTGATTCTGGGTTGCACGCATTACCCTTTTCTGGCTCAGGCGATTGCGAAGGTCATGGGTCCGAACGTGACGCTTATTTCTTCCGCAGATGAAACCGCGCGGGAGATCAGCGCGATCTTGTCGCATCGCCGGATGCTGGCGGAGCCGGGTGCGTTGCCGATTCATCAGTTTTTTTGCAGCGGTGAAACGGAAGTGTTTAAGAAAATCGCCGAGAGCTGGCTGAAAGATCAGCTTTCGATCACTCCTGTCGTTTGGCAGGTGCCTAGAATTTTATGAATAGGAAAGCACTTGAACCGAGCTTGCTCGGTTTTTTTGTGCTTCGCATGATTCCCGGTGTGCCTGCATAAGCATAGCGTGACAGTGCTAGAAATCAGCTATGGGGTGATGGAGTGGAAGGGTACGGTTACTGGACATTAGGCAACGAAATGGCGCGACTGGGCCGGATCTATCCGTTTTTGCGTTTTGAAACGATTGGTTACAGTGTGATGGGTAAAAGCATTCCTGCGATCGCGATTGGGCATGGAAGCTGCAGGATTCATTATAACGCGTCGATACACGCGAATGAATGGATTACGACGCCGCTCTTGATGCAGTTCCTGGAAGAACTTTCAATGGCCTACGCCATAGGCACCGCATGGCGCGGCTGGAATATTCGGCGTCTGCTGTCCGAATCCACCTTGTGGGTTGTCCCGATGCTCAACCCGGATGGCGTGGAGCTGGTGCTGGAGGGGGTTACACCCGAGCATCCCCACGGAGAGACGCTGCTGGCATGGAATGGCGGTTCCAACGATTTTCGCAATTGGAAAGCCAATATTCGCGGAGTGGACCTCAACGATCAATTCCCAGCCCATTGGGAGGAAGAGGCGGCGCGTAGGGAAGTGCATGGCCCTGGCGAACGAGATTATGGCGGAGAGGCCCCTTTGACGGAGCCGGAAGCGGTGGCGATCGCTGCGTTCACGGAGTGCTATTCGTTTGATATGGTTATGGCTTTGCATACACAGGGGCAAGAAATATATTGGAACTATCGCGATTATGAGCCGCCGGAATCCGAGATGATGGCTGAGCAGCTGGCAAGCCTCAGCGGGTACAAGGCGGTCAATCTGACGGACAGCGATGCCGGTTACAAGGACTGGTTCATCCAACAATACCGCCGCCCGGGTTTTACGATTGAAATTGGCAGCGGCGTGAATCCGCTCCCGTTTGAGACATACCCAGCGCTGTATGAAGAGATAGCCCCGATTTTGCTTCAGGGACTTGCCTTTGGCAGCAGGGGGTATCTGCAGACAAGCAGCCAAAACTAGGCCTTGCCTAGCACGAACCGTTCCACGCCCAGCTCATATACTGTTGACAGATCCTGTCGGGAGGAATGAGTATGGCGCCACAACCGCAAAAGGGCAAGAGCAGCGGCAGCAAAGGTAGTAAGAAAAAGAAAAAAGAGATGTCGTCAAGAGCGCAGTACACGATGAGAATCGTGGAGTCGTCCACATGCAAGGTCTGTAAAACACCGTGCGAGCGCGGACTGCGGTATTTGGAAAAGATGTCGGAACCAGGGGCAGTTGGCCATGGTGTTCCGTGTATACTTACGCGAAAGCGCATCAACTGATTCAAGCGAAGGAATCTCTTTTATCCTGCGGGAGCAGGAGAAGGGATTCTTTACTTTTTTAGTTCACATATTCCGTTTTTTTGAGGGGATATTAGTTCTGATGGCAAGATTACCATGGAAAGGACGTTGTAACCATGAAAGGCACAGCACGATTAATCGTACTCAACATTGTTCTCCTCATTGTACTGGTTGGAGGAGCCGGCTTAGGCTACTACTTTTACAACCAATCGATTAATTATTTGTCGACGAATAATGCTCAAATCACAGGTGAACAGATTCCGGTAACATCAACGTCGGCAGGTAAGCTAACGGACTGGTCGGGGGAAATGGGGCGTAAATATTCGTCAGGGGAACGGATCGGAACGGTCTTAACTTCGACGGGAACGGTCGACATCACTGCGCCAAAAGCAGGGACGATTGTTCAACAAAGTGCGGTCGTGAGCACTGTTGTCTCTCCTGGCTCTCCGCTGGCGTACTTGTATGACCTGGACAAGCTGTGGGTCAATGCCAATGTGAAGGAAACGGAGCTGAATGATGTGAAGGTCGGCATGGCGGTCGATGTCTATGTCGATGCGTTCCCGGGGACGACTTTGACCGGTCGGGTGGAGAAACTGGGCTTGGCGACAGCAGGGACGTTCTCCCTCATGCCTGCCTCCAATACGAGCGGCAACTATACAAAGGTGACGCAGGTGATCCCCGTGACTGTTTCACTTGAAGGCAACCGCGGATTAGGCATTGTTCCGGGAATGAGTGTCACAGCGCGAATACATAAATAAGGAGCGAGCCTATGAATAGGTATCTGATCATCTATGCCTTATTTAGTGTAGCGGTGCTTTTGGCGGCGAATTGGCTTGTGCTCCATAGAAAAAGAAGTCGTCAGGAGGTCGTCGAGGAGGGGCGTTATTCACCTCTGCCAGAGCCGGCTCATGTCCTTCTCGAGATATCGGACGAGCTGTTCGGTGAGCACGAGCTTTCCGTACAGCCGGATGAGCGAGCGGAAGAACGTTCGAAACGATCCCGTACGTCGGGCGAAATCAAGGTCGGTCAGCTGCTGACCGTACTTATGCTTGGCGCGTTTGTTTCCATATTGAATCAAACCCTCATCAATGTGGCGATTCCGCATATTATGACCGACTTCAATGTTTCGGCGAATGTCGTGCAATGGCTGACGACCGGGTATATGCTGGTGAACGGCGTCATGATTCCGATCACGGCTTTCTTAATCGAGAGATTCGGTTCCCGTTTCATGTTCATTACGGCCATGGTCTTGTTCACGGCCGGAGCGCTCATCTGCGCGGTCGCTCCTAATTTTGCCATACTGATGACCGGGAGGGTCGTTCAAGCTTCCGGCGCAGGGATTATCATGCCGCTGATGATGACGGTTTTCCTGACCGTGTTCCCGCCGGAAAAGAGGGGCAGTGCTATGGGCACGATGGGGATTGCCATGATTTTTGCCCCGGCGGTGGGCCCAACCTTATCCGGCTGGATCGTGCAGACGTATACGTGGCGGCTGCTGTTCTACATCGTCCTTCCCATCGGCCTGATCGATATTATTCTCGCGGTCTTACTGCTCGGGAATGTGACCAAAATGTCTAAAGTCCGCTTTGATTTCTGGGGATTCCTATGTTCCACCGTCGGGTTCGGCGGGCTGCTGTTCGCCTTTAGCGAAGCCGGATCTGCCGGATGGATCAGTTTTCGGGTGCTGGGCACGTTAACCCTCGGGGTGATCAGCCTGATTTTATTCGTGTGGCGGGAGTTATCCGTGAAAGAACCGATGATCGATCTGCGCGTGTTCACGTTCAACATCTTTACGTTGACAACGATCGTCAGTTCGATCATTAACATGGCGATGTTCGCCGCGATGATACTGCTGCCGATTTATTTGCAAAACATTCGCGGGTTTACGCCGCTCGCCTCCGGTCTGCTCCTTCTCCCAGGAGCGATTCTCATGGGCATCATGCAGCCGATTGCCGGCATGATCTTCGACCGGATCGGCGTACGTTGGCTGGCCGTTGTGGGGCTGATCATTACGACCGTTACGACGTATGAGTTCAGTCACTTAACATCCGACACGTCGTATAACCACATTCTGCTGCTATATTGTCTGCGGATGTTCGGCATGTCGTTCATGATGATGACGATCATGACGGAAGGCATGAACCAGCTGCCGCGGCATTTGCACAGCCACGGGACGGCCATGTCCAATACGCTGCGGCAAGTAGCCGGCTCTTTAGGGACAGCCCTGCTCGTAACGGTAATGAGCAGCAGGTCCAACTTTCACTTGGCGAACGACAGCACGACCTTTACGTCCACTAACCCGTATATCGTGGACGAGCTGAGCCGGCTCAGCCAAGGATTTGCCGCGATCGCGCATCTGCCTGCCGCCATCGGCGGGGAACTCGTGTCGGTGCTGCTCTATGCAACCGCCGTGAAGGAATCGACGATCAACGGCATCAATGATGCGTTCTTGATTGCAACCGGGATCACCGCTGTAGCGCTGGTGCTTGCTTTTTTCATTCGCCGCGTGAAGCGGGTGTCATGAAATCAAAAGGGGTGTCCTCAGCCATAAGGCTTAAGGACACCCCCTTTTTTTATTTACCGCTAGGGTGGATGGAGCATTTATTTTCGATAAAACGAATCTGGTTCTCAAGCCGGTTCAACTGCTCCTGCGCCTCTTGCGTAGTGGCGCCCTGAGCCTTGTGCTGCGCAAGCTCTTCATGCAAGCTATGCAGGTCGTTGCCCGCATGGGCGCAATCGTAATTGCTTTCCAAATTCTCGATCATGCTCTGACCTCCTATCGATAATCTTACTTTTTGCCTTTTTGACTGCTTTTATCGGAAGTGCGCGTCGTCGTATTCTGACTAGCATGGCCTTGCTGCTTGTTGTCTGTCATGGTATTCACTCCTTTGCTTTGAAAATGAGCGCATCGCAAGATGCCCAGTTATTATGAGCAATTTACCGGAATTGATGCAAAATGAAAAACCCGGCAAACGATGACGGGCATCGTTCCCGGGTCATAAATGTATGTGTGTTAATGGGACGAATAGTGGTTCGATGTGAGCAGTTTGTCTGCAAGAGAGCGCTTTAATTTCTTGAGCGCTTCTGTCTCAAGCTTGTGGTTAGCGTTAAATTTAGCGCCGGTTAGCGCAAGCGCTTCCTTGACAGTCATTTCCACATAAATAAGCTCGTCGCCTTGCGGGATTTGAACATTGCTGTTGGCCATTTTCATCACTCCTATGTTAACTTTTTGAAGTGAAAATCTTGATTTGACGCACTTTTAATATAACACATGATGTTAGCTATTGCAAGGGGAGGATAGCCCTAATTCAGGTTGGCAACATGTCAAAAACCCCTTCCTGACAATGTCGCATTGTGCAGAAAGGGGCTTAATAGAGGGCTAAAGCAGCGTAATTTAGGGACCCGTGTAAGGCGGGCTGCCCTCAGTATATTCGTCTTCCGGCTTGCGGATCCAGCGCTGCAAATAACCTTGATTGTAAAGCGCTTTGATCAGGATAATGAGCACAGGGGAGAGAATAACCCCGGCAACGCCGAATAAGGAGAGCGAAATAATCATGAACGCCAACGTTGTAAAAGCGGATACGCCAAGCGATTCTCCCGTAATTTTGGGCTCCATGATCTGCCGGACCAAGATGACGACCAGAAGTACGGCTGAGAGCCAGATGGCCAGCGTTGTGTTGCCGACGATAAATAAGTAAATGATCCAAGGAATGAACAACGTCGAAACACCGAGCAGCGGCAGCACATCAAAAACAGCCGACAGCAGCGAGACGGAGAACGCATTGTTCACATTCAGTACGAGCAGTGAAACAAACACGACGATGAAAGTAAGCGAGATCAGCTTCAACTGCGCTTTTATGTAGGAAGTGATGCCTTTGACGACGTTTTCTTTAAGGAAATAGTACGCGTTTTTGAACGTATTCGGCGTCTTGTCTTGAGCAAGCTTTTTCCACGATTCAATTTCAATGCTGAGGAAGTAGGCGAGCACGATGCCGACGACGAAATTGAACATGAAGGTCGAGAATGAAGTCAAGGAGTTCACCATGCCGGACAGGAGATGAACCAGGAACTGCGAGACTTTGCCGGCGAATTGGCCCGCATAATCCTTGGCTTTGGCAATCACATCCGGCGGCAAGGTTTGAAATTGAGCGTTTAATTCACTGAGGCGGTTGATGATCTCGGCCTGGAAAACGGCTTGATAATCATTGATGCGACTGACCAAATTCATAATTTGACTTGTAAAAATCACAACCACCCCGGCCAGCGCGCCCAGAATGATAAGGACGAACAACAGCGTAGAGATAGCGGAGGCGATAGACTTCCGCATCCCTCTCCGATGTAAAACGCGGGCCAGAGGCTCGATCATCGCATAGATGACCAGAGCCAGGAAGATCGGCGTCGCGATGCGGTACAAGTAGCTGAAGATCAGCATGAATAAATAGACCGTGAGAACGATCAATGCGATATCAAAGGCCGTCCTCCAATATCTCTTGTAAAAGGAAATCACTCGGATACCTCCAGGGCAATTATTGTTCGGTCAAAATAATCGGTCCTTGGCTCGTAATCGCAATGGTGTGTTCGTATTGTGCAGACAGGGATCCATCGACCGTGCGTGCAGTCCATCCGTCCAGATCTATCTTGGCATGGAATTTGCCTACATTAAGCATCGGCTCAATAGTGAAAACCATGCCTTCTTTAATGCGCGGTCCTTTGCCAGCCGGTCCGTAATGCGGCACTTGCGGCTCTTCGTGCATCTCGGAACCGATTCCGTGCCCGATGAAATCACGGACAACGGAGAAGCCTTGCGATTCCGCATACACTTGAATGGCATGGGAGACGTCGCCGATGCGGTTGCCTGGAACCGCCTTCTCGATGCCCTTGTACAGCGCTTCCTTCGTCACTTTCAGCAGCTTCTCTGCAACCGGCGAAATGTTGCCGACCGCATAGGACCAAGCGGAGTCAGCCAGCCAGCCGTCTTTACGTACGACCATATCGATGGTCACAATGTCGCCGTCCTGCAGCGCTTCTTTTTTCGGGAAGCCGTGGCAGATGACATCGTTCACCGATGCGCATGTGGCGTACTCATAGCCGCGATAACCTTTCTGCTCAGGGATGGCCTCGTGCTTCGCCAAGAAGCTCTCAACGAATTGGTCGATCTCCCATGTCGTGATGCCCGGGCGGATCATTTTGGCAATTTCTTTATGACAATCCGCTAGAATACGGCCGGCATGGCCCATTTTTTCAATTTGTTCTTTTGATTTAATTGTAATCATGCTGTTGTTCACTCCTCTGCTCGGATAGCCCTAATCTTTCATTATGTCCATTTTGCGGACCATAACTTCATTTCTTTCAATATTTGATGCAAATCTTCGCCTTTCGGTGTCAAGGTGTACTCCACGGTGACAGGAACGGTCGGATAGGCGGTTCTTTCCAGTACGCCATGCTCCTCCAGATGCCGAAGCGTGTCGGTCAACGACTTGGGGCTGATGCCCATGATTTGCCGCTGCAGCTCGCCGAACCGGCGTGTGCCGCAAAACAATTCGCGCAGGACGAGAAACGACCATTTACCGCCGATAACTTCAAGCGTCCGTTCGATGGAGCATTCGATCACTTTGGGCTCTTTCGGTACGTAATTGCTGAGTGGTGCGACTTTCTCATTCTCAAGGGTAGACATATGAACGCTTCCTTTCAAGTAAGGTCACTAACGTATAGGTAAGTAAGTTAAAAAGTTGTACTTAGTGTGCATATTATCCGCTGCTATTTATTTTAAAGAGACGATCTTAAATAAGCAAGTCAGTGAAGGTTGATTTAAGCTCCTCGATTCTTTACAATAAGAAATAAAACTTTAGTTTCAGGAGATGTGTACATATGAACGTCAAAATTTCCCGCAACGCAGCAAAAGTTCTTCAATTGGAGCTGGACAAAGAAGAAAACAAAGGCCTAATGGTCCGCGTACAAGTCACGCACAAGCATGGCGACCACGCCCACTATGGTTTGGGCCTTGATGATAAAAACAAGGATGACGTTGTTGTCAGCACAGACAAAGGCATCGATGTTCTGTTGGACAAGAACGAGCCGCTGCTGGATGGTATCCGTATCGACTATTTCTACGTGCCTGAGGAAGGCTTCATGATTACGAACCCTAGCAAGGGGAACCACGGGGACCACTAATGCCGAATGATATTCGCATTTGTGATAAATGCAAGCATATGAAAGTGAAGACCGCTTTGCCTAAGCTGAAAGCGATCGCGCCGGACGCGGACGTCAAAGTGGCCTGCAAGTCCTATTGCGGTCCATGTTCTCGTTTTGCTTTTATATTTATTAATGGACGATATGTAACAGGCGCGACTGAGGATGAAGCGATTGAAAAAGCGAAGAAATACGTGAAGAAATAGCGAAGCAAAAAGCATGCAGGCTCTAGTGGCCAGCATGCTTTTTTTGTGCTACACGTGGGCAGCGGATTTGTCGAGCAGCTTGCGGATGTAGCTTTCAATCTTGCTAGGCTTGGTCGTCGGCGAGAAGCGCTTAATGACACGGCCCTCTTGATCCACAAGGAATTTGGTGAAATTCCACTTGATGCTGGAGCCAAGAATACCGGACGCCTGCTGCTTCAGGTGGCGATACAGCGGATGGGTGTCCGCGCCGTTGACATCGATTTTGGCGAACAGCGGAAACTTCACTCCGAAATTGAGCTGGCAGGCTTGCTCTACCTGTGCGTCGCTGCCGGGCTCCTGCTCCTTGAATTGGTTGCACGGGAAGCCGAGCACGCTGAAGCCTTCTGCTTTATATTTGTCGTGCAGCGCTTGCAGCCCTTTGAACTGAGGGGCGAATCCGCACTTGGTCGCCGTATTCACAATCAGCAGTACCTGTCCGCGGTATTCGCTCAAGGCTTGATCTTCGCCGCGGATCGTAAGGGCCTGAAAATCAAAAACGTTCATGATGGCTCACCTTCTGACATTGATTGGTTACAAATTAATTTTACACAATTATGACTGGATTGAACAGATGTTAACTGAGCATATCGGCAAAAGCCTGCTCTACAGTTTCGAATTTGAAGGTGTAGCCGTATTCCAGCAGCGCTCTCGGCAGCACCTTCTGCCCTTCCAGCAAGAGGGTAGACAATTCGCCGAAGATGAGCCTCAGCACAAAGGCGGGCACCGGCATCAGATTCGGGCGATGCATCGTGCGGGCCAGCTTCCTGCCAAATTCCTGATTCGTCACTGGATGGGGCGCTGTGGCGTTCACGGGGCCGCTGATCGTCTCATTCACGATGCAGTACATGATCAATCCAACCATGTCTTCGATATGGATCCATGACATCCACTGCTTGCCGCTTCCGACGCGCCCTCCGACGCCTAGCTTGTAGGGCAGCGCCATTAAGGGGAAGGCGCCTTCTTGTTTGTCCAGCACAAGGCCGACTCGGATCTTGACCAGCCGTGTTCCCTGGATTTGGTCGGCGGCATGCTCCCAGGCTTCGCAGACGGACGACAAAAAATCGACCGCCCGATGCGGCGACCGCTCGTCGAACGTCTCCGTCTCAGAGGTGCCGTAGATGGACATGCCGGCTGCATTGATCACAACTTTGGGCTTGGCTTGCAAACGCTCCACGACCCATGCGATTTGCGCTGCTGCCACTTGCCGGGAACGGAGGATGCGCTCCTTCGCCTCCTTCGTCCAGCGCCTGTTAATCGACTCTCCAGCCAGGTTGACGATGGCATCGAAGCCTTCCAAGATGACTGGGGAAGATTGCAGCTCATCCCAGGTCACGGTGGTCACCCCTAGATCCGGAGGCTGCGGCGTGCGGGAAATGTTAACCACTTCATGGCCCCCGCTGCGCAGATGCTTAATTAAGCGGCCACCGATAAAGCCGGTGCCGCCGGTCACTGCTATTTTCATCAGGAACACCTCTTTCATTGGTTGCCAAAATAAAACCGTGCAAAGTCTATATTCGTCTTGACTTTATTATAGGCGCTTGTAGAAATCTTTTCCAACTCGTTGCACATCCACTTAACAGTCTTATGATATATTGGAAATAGGAGGGATGTACGATGTTTCAGTTTATTCGCAAATTATTCGCGCCTTCACCTGGATCTAAGCCATCGCGCAGGTTAGCTGCCCAGAAAAGGCCGCCTGCATTTCGCTACGATGCTGCGCAGTTGCCGGCAGGGCTGGGCTTACTTCCCGGAGTTCCGCTGCAACAAGCGGTACTCAGACTGGAAAGCGCCATTCCTTCGGATTATGCGGAGAGATTGAAGCACCGAGTCTTATCGGAGCATCCGCGGATGAGTGATGATGAGTTTGCTTGCAAATGGTTTGAATTAAAGCGATTTTTTCTGATGAACCTTATTTTAAAAAGCACGCCGATGTTCAGCTCCTCCATTGATGCCATCTGGCATGAAATGCTGATGTTTACAAGGGAATACCAGCGGTTCGGGGAGCGTTTCGCTAGAAGGATCATTCACCATGCGCCGGAGCGGGAACCCAAACAGATGCCCGAGGAGCGGGCTTGGTTCGATTGGATCTACGCGCATTTATTTGAAATGGCTCCCTCCAGCCGGATGTGCTGGGGCGGCTTTTTCCGATATCCGCTCGATCGGGAGCGGATGGATCTGCTGCTGGCTGGCAATGAAACGGAGATTGCCAGCCGCTGGTTTGATCTGGAGCAGGCGAAGCACGATCCGGAGGCGGAGATGACGATCCGCATGCTCGTGCAGCAAGCGATTCGTGAAGCGCAGCACGCCGCTGAGAGTGACAGGTTTGAAGAGACGGAGTGGGCGCATGAGCGAGCTGCCGGCAATGGCATCCTGTACATGGCTGGGGCGATGATGTTCTTCTCGATGCTCGGTGAAGACAGCTACGCTGACAGCATGCTGGGAGTGCTGCCTGAAGGGGAGCTGGAGCGGCAGCAACGGGACTTGAGCAGCTGCTCCTCTTCCGGCTGCAGCAGCTTTGACGGCAGCTGGGACGGCGGCAGTTCCGACGACTCCTCGGGAGGCGGCTCTGACGGCGGGTCTGGCGACAGCGGCGGAGGCAGCAGTTGCTCGAGCTCGAGCTCCAGCTGCTCTTCTTCCGGCTGCAGCAGTTGAGGCGGCGGCTGCCTGCGAAGGCGCCGCACCCCGCGCCAAAACCTCCAGTTCCCCCTCGGCGGCGGAACTGGAGGTTTTTTTTGCGCAAAAACAGACACAGCTCGTCATTTTTCGTGTATAATAGGGCTTTCAAGTAGGATTCCTTAACCTTAGGTTAATTCATATAAACATCCTATTAAAGGAGGCCACTCGGCATGAACCGTTTTCGGGATTTTCTCCATGCTTATCATCCGATCGTACATACGTTAATCCTTGGAACGGTCATGGCGCGGGCGGCAGCCTCCATGAGCTTGCCGTTTCTAGCCATCTACTTGTCGCGCAACACGTCGATGAGCGAAGTGATGATCGGCGTCGTAGTTGGCATGGGCGCGCTGGCAGGGACCTTCGGCGGCTTTATTGGCGGCGCCTTGTCAGACCGCTTCGGCCGGCGGCTCATCATGCTCGTTGCGCTGTTCGGCTGGGCGTTTGTGTTCACTGGCTTCGCACTGGTGAAGCTGCCCGTCTGGTTCATGCTGCTGAACATGATGAACGGCTTGTGCCGCTCCTTCTATGAACCGGTCTCGCAAGCGCTGATGGCCGATTTAACAGAGCCGGCCAAAAGGTTCAAAGTTTACTCACTCCGCTATCTGGCCATTAACGTCGGCGTTGCGGTGGGACCTTTGCTTGGCGCTTTCTTTGCCTCGATGGATGGTGCGCTGCCTTTTCTCATTACCGGGATCGTGTACTTTGTGTACGCGGTGATCCTGCTGGCGCTGTTGAATGCGTTCGGCATCAAGCAGATCGAAGGCGAGAAAAAAGCGCCCGTCACCCTGGCCTCCGCATGGCGGGTTATCCGTAATGATACGACGTTCCGCTTGTATATGCTCGGCGGCATTATCGGCGCCATCGGCTACTCGCAAGTCATGGTGACGTTGTCGCAATACTTGGAGCATAGCTTTGCAGACGGGGTGAAAATGTTTGCGATGCTCATGAGCGTCAACGCCATCGTCGTGATCGTCATGCAGATCCCGCTGGCACGCTGGGCCGAGAGGTACACGCCGATCATCGCCATCAGTGTCGGCAATCTGCTCTTTGCCCTTGGGGATGTAGGCTTTGCGCTCTCGCATTCCATCGTAATGTTCGTAATCTCGATGGCCGTGTTTACGCTTGGGGAAATCCTCAATTATCCTGCGGCCAGCATGCTTGTGGACAAACTGGCGCCGGAGCATATGCGTGGCACTTATTTCGGCGCACAAACGCTCACCAACCTTGGACATTTCATGGGTCCGTGGATTGGCGGCCTGCTGCTAGCTTCATATGGCGGAAGCTCGCTGTATGCAATCATGGCGGTTGTTACCGTAGCGGGAACCATGTTCTACCACGTCGGCAAACAGAAGCCGTCCAGCCTGGAAATCAGCTCGGAAGTGTCGAATCGGCAATAAGGATTGAAATATGAAAAAATAGGACTTGAGAACTATTCGAATTCGATTGAACATCTATTATTCTTGATGGTAAGACTATCAACTTTTGACAGTTTTCGATACATCTCGCTATTTAACATCACGATAAGGGCAAACCTGGCGAAAGCCAGCGACGCAAAGCTACAGGGGCTCGCTTGTTCCTTATAAGGACGGCTGCCAGCCAGCTGCCGAACGACAGGGCGTTCCAAGACACCCCCTAAGATCGGTTCTTAAAGGCGGGTTTTATATACTGTCATCATTTTATTTTTTTCTACAAATTATAAAAGGAGGCCGCAAGCCCCATGCAGTCTGAATTGACGCTACATGAAGAGCAAATTCTTACATCCGTATGCGGTAACCATGTCGCCCGGCTGGTCTCTTCCTCGGACGGCCCTATGCTCACGATCAACAATCGTGAAGAGTACGCATTGCGTGAAACATGCTGGGATGTGGAGATGTTCCATGGACGGCACAATAGCATTCTGATTTTTTACTGGAAGGGCGAAGTGAAGCTCTCGGTCAAAATCCCGCCATTATCGCAAGTTGAAGCTTTCTTGACGAATCTTTACCAAATCCTTACATCCAAATGGAGAACGGTGCAGCCGCAATAGGCCTATCCGTTCTTTTTTTATTTCCCGCCGACCTTGGCTTGTCACAATAAAGTTCAGCGCACCCGAATAGGCGCCAGCACATATGTTGGATACAGAACCCCTCGAATGCCTAGGAGGAAAAATCATGGAATTCACGCTGGATTATGAAGAACCTGCGCTTGATGAGCTGCGGTTTTGGCTGCAAGTGCTTGGCGACCACGCCCGATTTATCCATCATGCTCTCACATCCGATGAAGGTGAGGAGATGGAGCGCGCTCGCTGTTTCATACAGACTTTGGACCATTTGCTGGAAGTTGCGCAGGGGAACCCTGGGACTGCAGCGCTCACAAGTCTAAACCGTCAATCGTATCTCAAAGCGCAGGAGCTGCGAGCCTTTAAACTGCACCTGCTGGAGCGCCACGTGACAGGCACAATCGGTTTGAATTTGCCGCCGGCGTTCCTGAATCATATGGTGAACGAGGCGGAGGAGGCGCTGCGCGTGATGGGCTTTTTGCTGAATCATGAAGTGCCGCCGTCCCCGAGTCCGCTGCAGTTGCATTTGCTATGGCTGCAGGACGCTTATGGCCACGCCGCTGCGATTGAGGACAATCTGGATCTGACGGAGCATAGGCGCAAAGAGATGAGCCGGCATTTTATTGTTCAGTTCAAAGATTTTTATATAAAAGCTGTGGAGTTTGCGCAATTTCTCCGCACCAATGTGCAGCAATTTCCGGCGCTGAGCCGTTTGAATAAAGAAGCGGATCTGGAGATGACGTTGTTCATCGAGTTTTTGCGGGAGCTGGAAGAGCAGTGTTTGACTTATGAGACGTTGGGC
This sequence comes from Paenibacillus aestuarii, assembly GCF_027789125.1. Taxonomy (GTDB): domain Bacteria; phylum Bacillota; class Bacilli; order Paenibacillales; family NBRC-103111; genus Paenibacillus_E; species Paenibacillus_E aestuarii. The sequence goes on from NZ_JAQFVF010000027.1 coordinate 231,162, forward strand.
ACGCTGACACCGTTAATGGCTGATCATATGCTTAGAGAAGAGCTCTATTATTTAAAAAAGCTCTCGCAAGTAGCAGGTACGAGAAAGCCGTCAAGCCAAGCAAAGGCACCGAGAATCGAGAATTAAGAGAAGGAAATAGTTGCATGCCAGTCTGCTAAATACTATGATGGGGAAAAAGACTAGGAGGAGTCCGCTTGAATTTTCAGCGCATTCATCATGCAGCTATCATTTGTTCGGATTATGAGCGCTCCAAGCATTTTTATGTGGAATTGCTTGGTTTAACTGTGATTCATGAATCGTACCGGGCAGAGCGGCAATCCTATAAACTTGATATGCGAGTAGGAGACACGCTTCAGCAGATTGAACTGTTTTCTTTCCCTGAACCGCCGGAGCGGGTAAATCGCCCGGAAGCGCGAGGCCTTAGGCATTTGGCTTTCACGGTAGTGGATATGGACGCGGCTGTCCAAGAGCTAACGGACAAAGGCATTGTCGTTGAGCCAGTTCGTATTGACCCAATTACCGGGCAGAAATACACGTTCTTCGCTGATCCCGACGGGCTGCCTTTGGAGCTGGTGGAAGATGGAGCATGATCCGAAGATGGAGCAGGATTCTGTTTCGCATGAGGAAAGAACAGATCAGCAGCCTAAGCTGGCGGTTGTCAAAGGCTGCCTGTGGGGCGTGGTTTGTTCACTCCTCCTGTGGGCGCTGCTGATCTGGCTATGGATCAAATAGCAATCCCTCGGAGGGATCAATCGCCTTGATAGAGAGGCCCTGCGAATCCGTGGACAATCAAAAAAGAACCTGGGTCATTTCACCAGGTTCTTTCATATTGCACATCAGCAGACATGATGCTATAATCTAAACACAACTGTCGAGAGGTGTGTGGACATATTTGTTTCATCTTACAATTTAAATATACCATGCCGATCATCTCTTGTCAAACGTTTTTTCTCAATCTAATGGTTAGGGGAGAGATTGTATGAAATCATTGGTTCTCGGCTTCCAGGAAATCGAAAAAACGCAGCATTCACTCATTGGCGGAAAAGGGGCACATTTAGCGGAATTATCAAAAATTCAAGGCATACCGGTTCCAGAAGGCTTCTGTGTGACAACGGCGGGATATCAACAAGCTATTGAACAAAACGAAGCGTATCCTGCTTTGTTGGAGCAGCTAACCGCGCTTAAAACAGAAGATCGGGAGCAAATCAGTGCAATCAGCAGGAAGATTCGGCAAATCATCATGGAAGCGAACATTCCTGCTGATGTTATGAAAGCAATTACTGACTATCACTCCCGATTGGGCGAGGAACATGCTTATGCAGTTCGTTCCAGTGCGACTGCCGAAGATTTGCCGCATGCCTCTTTTGCAGGGCAACAAGACACTTACTTAAATATTATCGGCAAAGAAGCGATCTTGGAACATATTAGCAAATGTTGGGCTTCCCTATTTACGGAGCGCGCGGTCATCTACCGGATGCAAAATGGATTCGACCACCGTCAAGTTTATTTATCCGTTGTCGTTCAAAAGATGGTATTCCCACAGGCTTCGGGGATTTTATTTACCGCAGATCCTATGACCGCAAGCCGCAAGCTGCTGTCTATTGATGCCAGTTTTGGGCTTGGAGAAGCGCTGGTCTCCGGAATCGTTTCTGCCGATTGTTATAAAGTGCAGGAAGGGAAAATCGTTGACAAGCGGATCGCGGCCAAAAAGTTGGCTATCTATGGTCGCCAAGAAGGCGGAACCGAGACGCTGCCTATCGATCCTGAGCAGCAAATGGCGCAAACGTTGACTGACCCGCAAATTTTGCAATTGGCATGCATGGGAAGACAGATTGAAGCTTATTTTGGTTGCCCTCAGGATATCGAATGGTGTTTGGCAGATGACACTTTTTATATCGTCCAGAGTCGTCCGATCACGACTTTATTCCCGATCCCAGAAATGAATGATCAAGAAAATCACGTCTACGTATCTGTCGGTCATCAACAAATGATGACGGACCCGATGAAACCATTGGGTTTGTCTTTTTTCTTGGCAACAACGCTCGCACCGATGCATACAGCTGGCGGCAGGTTGTTTGTGGATTGCACACGTTCGCTGGCTTCTCCTGCGCGTAGAGAGGGTTTCATCAAGATGTTGGGACAATCCGAACCGCTCATTGGCGCTGCGCTCAGTACCGTTGTAGAGCGGGGAGGTTTCATCAAAGAGCTGCCCGATGACCAAGCCGCGCCAGGTCCAGGTAGAAGCGGTGCAATTGATTTGGCTCAAACGGATCCCGATCCGTCTATCGTTGAGGAGTTAATCCGGAACACTCAAACATCGATCGCAGAGCTGAAACAAACGATCCAAACGAAATCTGGAGCGGATTTAATCGCGTTTATTTTGGAAGACATCAAGCAATTGCAAAAGATTTTATTTCACCCGCAAAGTTCGGCTGTCATTCATGCGGCGCTGAATGCTCCAACCTGGATCAACGAGCATATGAACGAGTGGCTGGGGGAAAAAAGGGCAGCAGACACGCTTTCTTTATCTGCACCTAACAATATAACGTCGGAAATGGGCCTAGCGCTGATGGATGTTGCCGATGTGATTCGTCCCTATCCGGAAATCATCCGTTTTTTGCAGCATGCCCAAGATGATCGCTATTTGGATGAACTGCTTAAGTTTGAAGGCGGACGGGAAACGCGAGCAGCGATTCACGCTTATCTCGACATGTATGGAATGCGCTGTGCCGGAGAAATCGATATCACGGCCACGCGCTGGAGTGAAGAACCAACGGCACTCATCCCCATGATGCTCAATAACATCAAAAATTTTGAGCATGGTGCCAGCAGTCGCAAATTTGAGCAAGGGCGCTGGGAAGCTTTGGAAAAAGAACAAGAGCTTTTACAGCGGTTGGAGGCATTGCCGGATGGTCGACAAAAAGCCGAAGAGACCAAACGGATGATCCGTGTGCTGCGGAATTTCATCGGCTATCGTGAATATCCCAAATACGGCATGATTCAGCGTTACTTCGTGTATAAGCAGGCTTTGCTGAAAGAAGCTGAACGACTCGCACAAGCTGGCGTTCTTCATGAAAAAGAAGATATTTACTATCTCACGCTTGAAGAACTTCGAGAAGTCGTTTGCAACCAGCACATCGATAATCAGCTCATTGGTAAACGAAAAGAAGACTACAACTACTTCAAAAAACTGACGCCGCCGCGTGTCTTCACTTCCGATGGTGAAATCATTACTGGTAAATACAATAGAGAAAATATTCCAAACGAGGCGATTGTAGGTCTACCTGTCTCCACTGGTGTTATCGAAGGACGGGCGCGTGTTATTTTCAACATGGAAGAGGCTGATCTGGAAGATGGGGATATATTGGTTACCCCCTTTACGGATCCTGGTTGGACACCATTGTTTGTATCGATCAAAGGGTTAGTCACCGAAGTTGGCGGGCTGATGACCCATGGAGCCGTAATTGCGCGTGAATACGGCATACCGGCCATTGTTGGAGTAGAGCATGCGACCAAGCTGATCCAAGACGGGCAGCGCATTCGCGTGAATGGAACCGAAGGGTTTATCGAAATTTTGTAAAAAAACAGCGGCAGCTTCAGACCGGTCGTTCAGGTCTTAGCTGTCGCTGTTTGGTAGTGATCGCGGCTTTATTTACGCGGAGGCAGCGGTCCGAGGTACTGGAACAGGTTGCACTCGATCCGGCCGTTGAACAGCTTGCGCTTCTTATCGGCGCGGCGGCCCATGTAATGCTCGAGCTGCTGGCTCGGGCTCAGAACGAACACGCTCCAGGATGGGAGCTGTCCGGTAATCGAGCCGAGCTGGCGCAGCGCCTGCTCGACTTCTTTGGAATCACCAAGCCGCTCCCCATAGGGAGGGTTGGTGATGAGGCAGCCGTAGTCGCCGCGCGGGCGCGCCTTGGCTACAGGTTCCACGCGGAACTGCAGCTCCTTGGCAAGCCCCGCCGACTTCGCGGCGGCCTGCGCGACCTCGATGGCTGCGCTGTCGATGTCGCTGCCGACGATCTCCAGCGGGACATCGTCACGTACGGCGTCGTAGGCCTCGTCGCGGGCCTGCTCCCACAGCTCGAAGGGGACGTTGTCCCACTCTTCGCTAGGGAAGCTGCGTCGCAGACCGGGCGCAATGTTCCAGCCGATCATCGCCGCCTCGATCGGAATCGTTCCCGACCCGCAGAACGGGTCGTATAGCGGGCGCTCGACGCGCCAACGGCTCAGCAGGATCATCGCGGCGGCCATCGTCTCTTTGAGCGGCGCTTCCGTGACGAGCTTGCGGTAGCCGCGCTTGTGCAGGCTCGGGCCGGTCGTATCGATCGTCAGCGTGGCGATATCGTTCAGCAGCGCGACTTCGATAACATAGCGGGCACCGGTTTCGGCGAACCATTCGCTGCCGTAGCGCAGCTTCATTTTTTCAACAATCGCCTTCTTAACGATCCCTTGGCAAGCAGGCACGCTGGATAGCTGCGATTTATGCGAGCGCCCTTCCACAGGAAATTCGGCATCCGCTGGAATCCAATCCGGCCACGCCAGAGCTTTGGTACCTTCAAATAGCTCATCGAAGGTGAGCGCCTGGAATTGCCCCATCAGCACCAGGATGCGGTCGGCTGTGCGCAGCCATATATTTGCCCGGCAAATCGCCAGTTCATCGCCGATAAAGCGTACGCGACCGTTCTCGACGGTCACCTCCGTATAGCCGAGCTCGCGGACTTCGCGGGCGACGACAGCCTCTAGTCCCATCGGACACGTAGCAATTAATTCAAGTCGTGACATGTTTATTTCCCTTTCTGCGCGGGTTGTACATCGTTCCCAAAACTCATACAATTAACAAGTATAGGGCAAATGGGGTACACTTACAAATGAATGCCATGCGTTCGATGGCTCAGGAGGAGATTACAATGGAAACGATATCAGCGGAAAGCTATATGGAAGGCTTATATAAGGAAGATGAAGTGCTGGAGCGGGTCAAAGCGGACATTCGCGACCGCAATATGCCGGAGATCTCGATTGCGCCGGGATACGGCCGCCTGCTGACTATGCTGGTCGGCATGATTGGCGCGACGCGCGTCTTGGAAATTGGCGCTCTAGGCGGTTACAGCGGCATTTGCTTGGCGCGGGGGCTGAAGGAAGGCGGCAAGCTGATCTCGCTTGAGCTGAAGGAAGAGTTTGCCGACGTGGCGAAGCGCAATGTCAGCGAGGCTGGCTTAGGCGGTTACGTGGAATACCGGATCGGTGAGGCGCTGCATCATTTGGAGCAGCTGCGTGCGGAAGGTGCGCGCTTCGATTTCTTTTTCATTGATGCGGACAAAGTGAATTATCCGAACTATTTGGAGTATGCGATTCAGTTGGCGAACCCGGGAGCGGTGATCGCCGGCGACAATACGCTGATGCGCGGCAAGGTTGTGGACGACAACCAGACGAAAGCGTCGGTGCAAGCGATGCGCAAGTTCAACAGCCTGATTGCTACAGATCCGCGTCTGGAGAGCACGATTCTTCCGGCGTATGACGGGCTGGCTCTGGCCCGTGTGAAATAAACATAAAAAGCGGTTGGCGGTCAATCAAGTTGCCGTTCAACCGCTTTTTTTGCGTTTAAGACGCTTTCTGCATCGTTTGGTTTAATTCGTTGTTCGTAGGCTCTCTCAGTGTGGCAGGCTTCACTTGTGTAATCGTTGGTGTGACATCTGGACTCGATATAGGAGGTCTGGTTTGCTGCTTATGTAGCGAGATCGCGCTGATGCTATTCCAATAGATGAACAACAGCTCCGCACAAATGACAACGAAGATAACTTTTCGCCAGTTAAGCTTCATGCAAGGTAACCTTCCTTTTCTCAACAATACACCTATATTACCATATTGTGGAATAATCAGCCAGCTTTTTTTGAACTAGGGTTAGACGCGTCAGTTTGTACACAACGAATTACTTATGGACCCGTGCCGTGCGAAGCTCAAGCTCATATCTGCGGCTTTCGGGCATTTCAACATCATAGGCGAGCTGGATTGATAGGCCAATATCATAGGGGACCCGCACAAATTGAATCGAAAACCCGGCTGGACCGGAGCTCTCCTGCTCGCCTTCGACGATGCCATAACAGGCTTGCGGGATGCCGTCATAGGGGGTACCGACGCTGCCCACATTGAACAAGAGGAGTCCTTCCTTCGCTTGGTCCTGATGCACATCCAGCTTGTCGTGTAGGGGCTTGAGCGAAAGCAGGTAAGGGACATGGATGTCCCCGTAGCCGACGATGTCCGGGAACTTGCCATCCTCAGGCGTGCCGGTCATTTCGGTGTGCTGAAACATAGCTTGGCGCTCTTCTTTGGAAGCTTTGCGTTTCACCCGATGAAACACGCTTTGTGCGGAAGCGTGGAAAAGCCGCAGCAGCTTGCCGCTCATGCGCACATCGACCGAAAAAGGCAGCTGCGCCAAATACGCGAGCCGCTCTTCCCCAAGCTGTCGCTGGTGCCATAGTCCAGCAGGCTGATCTTGGGCATACGTGATGCCCAGATCCCAATTGCCTTGGACGACTGTCTCGCACACGCCACGAATGCAGTCGACGGCTTCAGCTGAGCCAGGACCTTTGCCGACGAGATCGCCGAGACAGATAATTCGGCTGATATCCCGGCGTCTAATATCTTGCAAAACGGCTTCCAGCGCTGGCATATTGCCGTGAATGTCAGAGATGATTGCGATTTTTTCCAAGGTGGCGCATCCTTTCTTTGGGAACCGTTGCGGTTGGTTCCAATGTTTTATTTATACCACATGAAGCGGGTTCTGAGAATGAGAGACCCTTTGCGCATACCGCAATGTTTATCCTTCTGGTATAATCTAGGTTGGGGAAAGGGGAATGCTCGATTTGGAATCCAGATTAGAACGTCATCAGAAGAAACGCCAAGAGAAGCCAGAACGTAACAAAGTATCATTTAAAGTCATTGGCGGGCTAACACTTGTTGCTGCGGTATGTTTTGCGATTGGAGTCGGAGCTTCCTATTGGACGACGAATCATAACGCTGACGATGAAGGTCAATCGGCTGCGGTTACGGAAACGGTGTCACCATCACCGACTTCGAGCCTGCCCAGCGGACAAGCTAACCCTTCAGCAAGTCCTTCGGCAAGCCCAACACCAATTGCTGCAGCGAATGCACTGCCAAGCCCACAGCCTTCATCCAGCGCTGGAAGCGCAAGTTCAGAAACTTCCGTGCCGCAAGGCAATGGACAACAACAGGTCAAGCTGACTTTTGTCGGAGATGTGATGCTTGCCTCCAAAGTGGAAGATATTTTAAAGCAAAAAGGCTATGATTACCCTTATTCTAACGTGACCGATTTATTGAGCAAGGCCGATTATACGATTGCCAACCTGGAAACACCGGTTACAACCAGAGGTACGGAGCAGAAAAAGGACTACGTGTACCGCTCATCTCCTTTGGCGCTGTCGGCGCTTAGAGCTGCAGGCATTGATTTGGTCAATTTAGCGAATAATCACGTGATGGATTATGGAACTGAGGGGCTGCTTGATACGTTTGACGCGCTCGATCAGGAAGGCATTCAGCGCATGGGCGCCGGTAAAAATGTGGAGGAAGCCTATCAGCCTGTCATCGTGGAGAAGCAAGGCATCAAGATTGCGTTCCTCGGGTTCAGCAGGGTCGTCCCGGAGGGCAGCTGGAAAGCGGCTGCAGAGCATCCCGGCGTCGCTGAAACCTATAACTATAAGCCAGCCGTCGAAGCGATTCAAAAAGCCAAGGAGAAGGCAGATCTCGTCGTCGTCACGGCGCATTGGGGGGTTGAACGCAGCGATCAGCCGGACAAGTACCAGAAAGATCTGGCGCATCGTTATATCGATGCTGGCGCTGATCTTATCGTCGGCGGTCACCCGCATGTGCTTCAAGGCTTTGAACAGTATAAAGGCAAATGGATTGCTTACAGTTTGGGCAATTTTATTTTTACTACCAACGATGTGCCGAAGACGTGGGAGACGGTTGCTCTGGAAGCGAGCTGTACCAAGGACAAGCAGTGTGACGTGCATCTCGTGCCCGTTCTAACTAAGATGGCACTGCCGACGCCGATGAGTACCGAGGATGGCACCAAGCTTTTTCAACGTCTGAGCCAAATATCGATCGGTGCGCATGTCGACGCATACGGTCGCGTAACAAAAGAATAAAACAAGGAGTCGATCCAAGATGACAGAAACGATTCGCAATATTTATTGTGTTGGACGCAATTATCGTGCACATGCGGCGGAATTGGGCAATGACGTGCCGGATGAGCCGATGATTTTCACGAAACCGACGCATGCTTTGACCCCGATGGATGGCGAAGTGTTGGCGCTGCCGGGCGACCGCGGAGAGATTCATTATGAGGCTGAGCTGGTGCTGCGCATCGCCAAGCCTTACAGCGCGGGCATGACGGTGGAAGATCTCGTCGATGGGTATGCGCTCGGCATCGATTTCACCTTGCGCGATGTGCAAAGTGTGATTAAGAAAAAAGGCCAGCCATGGCTTCCGGCCAAAGGTTTCTTGGGCTCAGCGCCGATTAGTGCGTTCCAGCCGTTCACGGATACTGCTGCGCTGGCAGAGAAAAACTTCAAGCTGTTGAAGAACGGGGCTGTGGTTCAAGACGGCAATATTGGCAATATGATTTTTGATCTGCAAACGATTGTTGATTACATAGCGAAGCACTACGGATTAGGTGCAGGTGACATCATCTACACAGGAACGCCTGAAGGGGTAGGTCCTGTGAGCAGCGGAGATAGACTGGAACTGCTGTGGGGGGAAGAATCGTTCGGTGCAATTACGGTGAAAACAGAAGCTTAGGACGGCGAAAATAGACCTGAAGGGAGTGCTTCGCCATGCAATTAAGTGGAAATACGATTCTTATTACCGGCGGATCAGCGGGAATTGGGCTTGCGTTTGCGGAACGCTTTTTGAAAGCTGGCAACACAGTCATCGTGTGCGGCCGTCAGGAAGCGAAGCTGCAGGAGGCCAAGCTTACATATCCGGACCTTCATACCCGGGTCTGTGATGTTGCTAGCGAAGATGAGCGTCTGGCTTTGGTGGAGTGGGCGAAGCGCGAATTTCCGGAGTTGAACGTGCTGGTGAACAATGCAGGCATTCAGCAGCGGACAAACCTGGTGCAGACCCAAGAGAGCTGGAGCTACCATCATCAGGAAATCGCCGCCAACCTGGAGGCGCCTCTGCATCTGACGATGCTGTTCCTGCCGCACCTTGCGGAGAAGAGCCATGCTGCCGTCATCAACGTCAGCTCCGGCCTGGCTTTTACGCCAATGGCTGCAGCTCCGATCTACTGCGCAACTAAGGCTGCGCTGCACTCCTTTACCATGAGCCTGCGCTATCAACTGGCGTCGACCGCCATTGAAGTGATCGAAGTGGCGCCACCTGCGGTGAACACGGATTTGGGTGGCAAAGGCCTTCATACCTTCGGCGTGCCGCTGGATGAATTTGCAGACGGTGTGTTCCAAGGGCTGGAAAAAGGCCTGCCGGAGATCGGCTACGGCACCTCCGAAAAGGCGCTGCGCCTGTCCCGAGACGAAATTGATGCGGCCGTTCAAGCGATTAACAGTCGCGTGTCGTTTTAAATTGAAGGGGCTGCCCAATGTCACTTGTTGACGGGGCAGCCTTTTTGTTTTGGGGGCGGGGGCTGGCAAACTCCCGTAAAACTGCCGACCTGTTAATTGGCACCATGTAACCCGGTAACGCCGTAACCCGAACCTCGAACCCGAACGCCGAACGCTGAACGCCGAACTTCGAACTTCGAACTTCGAACGCCGAACCCCGAACGCCGAACCCCGAACTCCGAACCCGGAACCCGGAACCCGGAACGCCGGACCCCGAACGCCGAACCCCGAACGCCGAACCCGGAACCCGGAACCCGGAACCCGGAACGCCGGACCCCGAACGCCGATCCCCGAACGCCGAACTTCGAACGCCGAACTTCGAACGCCGAACCTCGAACCCCGAACCCCGAACCCCGAACCCCGAACCCGAACGCCGAACGCCGAACCCCGAACCCCGAACGCCGAACCCCGAACCCCGAACCCCGAACCCCGAACCCCGAACCCCCTTCAAATTACTAAACTGGTAAATTGCTAAACCATCAAACACGCTAGGCTCCGCCCAACCGATGATACTTACCCACCGCGCCAACCGCCCGTCCAGCCGCATATTAAAAAACGCCACCAACTACGGACAATGACGATTCGTATCCTGCAAAACGAGCAGGATAATTGAACAAACTCACACGTTCACGTAGTTGTCCTGCAATTCCGCAGGATTTTAGGCCGAAACGAACGGATTTAGTCCAAAAGTAAGAATTATCCTGCTAGTTTTGTCGGATAGAGTGCGAAAACCTCCCAGATGCAGAAAATTCCTGCTGATTTTGCAGGCTAGCTAAGGGGCACAACTTTTGACTGCACTAGCACATAAATCGTGCGCTTCTATTTAGCTAGTTTTGTAGATACTACAGGGGCACAGGAAACACGTAACGTTGAGCGTGGAGTGACGATTCATATCCTGCAATTCCAGCAGGATTTTAGTTCGAAACGAACGGATTTAGTCCATAAATGAGAATTATCCTGCTAGTTTGCAGGATAGAGTGCGAAAACCTCCCCAGATGCAGAAAAATCCTGCTGATTTTGCAGGATAGCTAGAGGGCACAACTTTTGACTGCACTAAGCATATAAATCGTGCGCTTCTATTTAGCTAGTTCTGTAGATACAACAGGAGCACGGGAATCACGCAACGTTGAGCATGGAGTGAAGATTCGTATCCTGTAATTTCAACAGGATTTTAGGGCGAAACGATCGGAAATTTAGCCCAAAAGTGAGAATTATCCTGCCAGTTATGCAGGAAAGGGACACAACCATTGATCGCGCTAACCCATGCATCGTGCTCATTTCGGCCTGCCGAAAAGGCAAAAGAGGAACAGCCTGTTCCTCTTTTGCCGCAATAACCGTGGCCGGGCCACGCCGACCGCTGTCACGAAGTAACAGCCGTTATGCACCTTTACGTTTTACCGGCAAGTAAATGTCCATCTGGATAAGCGGTTTGCCTGGGTGACAGCGCTCATCATAGAGCTCAAACTCCGGGGTGCCTGCATGCTCGTAGCCTGAGTGCGGAAACCATTCGTCGAAGATCGACTTCCATGTGCTTTGGATCGAAGGCGAGAACTGATCAGGAGTCACAAGCGGCGTCGTAAATACTGCATATTCAGCGCCAGCAAATTCACGGCACACGAGATCCGCAGGAACGCCTTCGAAATGGTCAACTTCCATCCCGATCAAATAGGACATGCTCCCGGATTCCATGTCGAAGCTGTGGCAGATCCCCAGCTCCACCGGGCTTTCGCGGTGTATGCGGTTCGGAATTCGGGTGCCCCAGCCATTCTGCAAGTACTCTTGCCAAAAAGCCGGGATTTTTTGCAAGTTTTCTCCGTTATTGATCGATGTCTGCAGCTCGTAGCCGACGACCTTATAGGCGGGCTTCGTCGTAATCCGATAGTCCATCTGAATGCCTCCCAAATATGGATTGTATTTGCGTTGCAACACGTTCAGCTTCGCATAGGTTGGCGGCTTAATTCCATGTTTGCGATAATCCGCCGGGGTCATCCCGAACATCCGCTTGAAGGCACGCGTGAAGGTCTCGTGATTATGGAAGCCGTTCTCAAGCGCAATGTCGAGCAGACGCAACTCCGTGTGGGCTACCTGATAAGCTGATTTGGCGAGACGTCGTTTGCGCACATATTCCATTACAGACTCGCCAGCCATCGACTGAAAGACGCGGTGAAAATGGAAGTCCGAAAAGTTTGCAACCTGCGCAAGTCGCGAGAGTGACAACTCTTCAGCCATATGCGATTCGACGAAATCAATCGTAACTTGTATCTGCTTCAGGTAATCCTCTTTCACAGGGATTAGCAGCCTCCTTGACTGAACTATTTGTATTGTAACGTCAATCCGAAAAAGCCTCTTGACATTTCTTGCTCACTTCCCCTAGCCAATGCTCAAAATCTCGCGAATATCCTGCTCCGTCAACGTAGCTAAGGCTTCTTGACCGGATTGAATGACATCGTCGATCAGATTTCTTTTCTTTTTCTGCAGCTCATACATCGTATCTTCAATCGTGCCTTGCGCCACGAGACGGATGACTTGGACGACATTTTTTTGGCCGATCCGATGGGCCCGGTCTGCTGCCTGCTGTTCCACGGCAGGGTTCCACCACAGATCATACAGGATGACTGTATCGGCGCCAGTCAAATTCAGCCCGGTGCCGCCGGCTTTTAAAGACAGCAAAAACATATCGCGCTCGCCACGATTAAACCGGTCGCATAGCTCAACGCGCTCCGCTGCAGGAGTTTGACCATCGAGATAAAATAAGGGCACGCCGCGCTCCCCAAGCTCCCGCCTGATCAGCCCCAGCATCTCTGTAAACTGCGAAAAAATCAAAGCCCGCTTGCCGGCGCTGCGGCATTCTTCAATGATTTCCAGCAGCTGATCGAGTTTGCCGGATCCGCCTTGGTACCCCTCCACAAAGAGGGCGGGGTGACAGCAGAGCTGGCGAAGCCGAGTGAGACCGGCCAAGATTTTGATCCGATTTTGCTGAAAATCGTTATCAATCAGATGCTTCATGGCCTCTTTCTGCAGCTTGGCCAAATAGGCCGCATACAGCCTTTTTTGCTCAGGCAGCAGCTCTGAAGGATGGAGCGACTCGATTTTTTCCGGCAGCTCCTTCAGCACGTCGGTTTTCAACCGCCGCAGGACGAACGGCCGCACTCGTTTGGCGATAGCTTCGCGGCTCAGCTCGCCGAACGCTTGCCGTTCTGGCAGGAGACCGGGGAAGACCGCATCGAAGATCGACCAGAGCTCTTCGAGCCTGTTCTCGATCGGTGTGCCTGTCAGTGCAAACCGGTACGTGGCCTGGATGCTTTTGACCGCCTGCGCCGTCTGGGTGACATGGTTTTTAAATACCTGCGCTTCATCGAGAATAAGGGTGTGAAAAGTGGGCTGCACATACAGATCGAGATCCCGGCGCAGAAGTGGGTACGAGGTGATGAGGACGTCCATCTGCGACGAGCCTTTCAGCACCCGCACGCGCTCCTGACGACTGCCGTCGGCAATGACGACGCGAAGCTGGGGCGCGAACTTCAAAAGCTCATGCTGCCAGTTATAGAGCAATGAGGATGGCGCGACGATGAGCGCTGGGCGCTTGTGCTGGCGGATCTCATCCTGCATAGAGACGAGAAAAGCGATGCTTTGCAGCGTCTTGCCCAGCCCCATATCATCGGCCAAAATGCCGCCAAAGCGGTAGAAAGCCAGCATTTTCAGCCACTGATAGCCGTACAGCTGATAGTCGCGCAGGACATCGCTTAGGCTGTCCGGAACAGGGAAGTCCAAATGATCCGGGTTGCGCACATGCTCCAGCATGCGCCTGAGCGATTTGCCAAGCGTGATCGCATGTCCTTGATAGTCGGTGCCAGCAAGGGGCAAAGCGCGGCTTAGCGGCAGCTGGAGGTGATTTCCTTTTAACTCTGACAGACGAATCCCGGTTTCATTGATGAAACGGATGATTTCCTGAAACTCTGCACGTTCCAAGGGCATTAATGCGCCATTTGACAGCTTGTGGTACTTGCGTTTTTCATGGAGCGCTTGGAGCAGGCTGCGAATTTCCGATTCGGGAATGCCTTCGATATCAAAGGTGACAGCGAGCCAATCCGTTTTCTCGTCGATATTGACGATCACCTTAGGTGGTGCAAGCACGGTAAAGAGCCGGCTTTTCACAGCGGAGGTGGCATACACATGCAACAGTTTCTCCAGTTGAGGGAGAATGTGGTACATAAAATGGTACTCAGCCTCTTCATCATCGAGAAAAAAACCGCTTTCGGTCTTAATCACGAAGCTGCTGTCCATCAGCTCAAGAATTTGCTCTTCGAGATCGGTATTCCGCATCAGGATGCGATCTGCTTGGCTCGCTGCAACCGTGGGCTCCAAAGGATTCAAGACGATGTCGCCATACTGAAACTCCAGGCCGGCTAGCAGCCGGTCGCGAACCCGGTCCAAATAGAGCCGCGCTTGGAGAGGGGGCTGCATCAAGCGAGCCGCGATAGCATCGGCAATACGGACGCTGCCCAGTTGGGCCAGGCCAGGCACTACTTTTTCCAAATAAAGCTGGATATGCTCGGCAGATATAAAAATTCGCGAGTGATCCGCAGTTTGGAGCAATTGCTTCATAGCGGCGAGGCGCGCGCAGGAGTCTGTAGAAACCCGCAGCAGCTTTCCTTGGGCCAAGACAAGCCCGTAGGCTTCCAGGACCGTGACCGTCTCCAAGCCGTGCACAAGGAGCGAGTATCCGCTTTGATCTTCAAGCTCGTCCAGTTCAAAATAAAGCGGCGGGCGTTCATCTTCAACATAAAAGCTGGTATCCGAGCCCGCAAGTTCATTGGTATCCAGCTTCACGGAAGTGGCTTGCTCCAGCAAGGGAAGCAAATCTCCCCACGAAGACGGCGGGATAAGCAGCAATCTGTCGCTGCCGGGCTTCCGCATCGGCGCAGCGAGCATTGTTTCATTGCGGTGAATCCGAATCAGCTGCTGCAGAATAGCGTCATGCTCGCGCAGAAAGCGGTGCTGCTCCGGATCGTATCGCAGTGACTTGCTCAAGGCAAAAGTTTCTCCACGCTCGATGCCATGGAGGAAGCTGCGAATGGGCTGCACGGTATAGGTGCGTTTCAAACCAGCGCGCAGTTCGATCGCGAGCAGCATTCTGTGATCCGCGCCGAGCTGCGGTTTGAGAATGAACTCCATCGTCAACGGTGCCCGTGCATCAAATAGATGCCATGTACGACTTGAGCGGGCCGGTTTGGCGGCAAAAAGGCTCAGAATGTCTCCGGCCAGCCCTGGATCAAACGAAGCATCGTTTGTCTGAATGGGCATCGTTTGCTCCCCGTTCTGAACCTGCTCGATATATACGAGTACTGCGGCAATATGCTCACAATACAAATCGTCGGGATAAAATGCAGGGCATGTACAAGTTGCCACTATCGCCCGTTGTGCATTGCGCGCAACAGTGACATGCTGGGGGACGAGATGGTGGACGTTAGCCTCGTAGCGGTGCTCCTTGGCGTCATAGACCATGAAGGTTACACTGCCATCCTGATACAAGGCTTCACCGCTTTCATAAGCAAACCGCCCGCATAACTGTTTGATGACAGCTTCTTTCAAAATTAAACTCAAGGCTGCCCTTCCTTTCATCGGTACCCTTAAGGTCGTGTCATGGTGACTGTTTGATCTTATCCAACTGCGTGTCCGAATAAGCCTCACGAACTTGTAAAATGGCCGGTAGCTGTTCGAACAACACATCTACCAGCTTCGGATCGAAGTGTTCGCCGCACTCCTCCCTGAATAAATCAAGGATGCGGTCGAGCTCCCATGCTTTTTTGTACACCCGTTCGCTGCCCAAGGCGTCAAAGACGTCGGCGATCGCCGTAATACGGCCGAAAATATGAATATTTTCACCCTTCAAACCTTGCGGGTAGCCCCGTCCGTTCCACTTCTCATGGTGCTCAAGGGCGACAACGGCTGCCGTTTTTAGAATACGCCGGTTGGAATTTTTAAGCAAATTGTACCCGATCTGGGTATGGGTCTGCATCACCTGAAACTCCTCGTCGGTCAGTTTGCCCGGCTTATTAAGCACGTCGTCGGGAATCGCCACTTTGCCGATGTCATGCATCGGGGACGCCATCTTCAACAGCTCGGCTTCTTCTCGGCTCAAGCCTGCGCCAATGGCCAAAATGTAAGAGTACTCGGCCACGCGCTTCACGTGGTTGCCAGTCTCTTTGGAACGGCTCTCGCCGATTTCGCCCATGGTGATCAGGATCTCTTTTTGCGTTTCTTCAATCTCCTGCGCCAGCATGGCGGATTCCAGCGATTTGCCCGCATAAGAGGCGGCTAGCGTCAAATATTCCATATCCTTAGCGGAAAATTGGCCGCTTGGCGTCATTTTATTAATCGCTTGGTAGGCCCCGATGATTTCTCCTTCCAGATTTTTGAACGGAATGACTATCAGTGCCTGGGTCCGGTAGCCTGTCTGCTGATCCGTGCGCAAAGCCCCATTAACCAGATAATCTCTATATTTCTCATTCGTATAAGCATCGTCGATAAGAACAGCCTGATCATGCGTGACCGCATAGCCGACTAAACCGGCTGTGCGGGGTATGCGGATTTCATTGATGCCATGGGCAACTTTCGTCCACAGCTCGTTGTTGTTGGCATCCAGCATCCAAACCGAACAGCGATCGGAGGCAATCATGTCGCGTCCCATGTCCGCCATCAGCATGAGTACGCGGTCCAGCGAGCGCTCATTGGCAATTTTGGCCGTATAATCGAAAATCAGGCTCAGCATTTCCTGTGGCTCCAGATCTCTTTTGCACCGGGTTTGCCCTATATCAAAACCTTCATGTCCCATTACAGTCTCCTTGGTGTATCGCGTAAAAATGATTTCCCTACTATTTCGCTCGGGCTGCGTAGTTTCCTGCTCGTATGCAGGGGGTGCCATATTTTGTCAGGGTTGGCCAGGGCATAAGATGGTGACCACAAGGGCGGTGTGATACAATCAGGGGGAACAAGGAGAGCGGATAGGAGCACCGTGATTGGGGAGGGCTATGAGATGGCATGGCTGTGGGGAATTTCAGGGAGTTTGATCATCGCAGGAGCGGCATACGGCAAAGGTTCGCTATCCCGTTCCGGCTTTTTGGGCGCTATTGTGCTTGGAACGGCCATGTACGCGTTAGGCAGCTTGGCCTGGTTCGGAACGTTAATTGCTTTTTTTGTTTCGTCGACGCTGCTTTCAAAATATAAGCACAAGCGGAAAGCCGAGGCCGAGAGCGGTTATGCCAAAAGCGGGCGAAGGGATGCCGGGCAAGTTGCCGCCAACGGCGGATTGGGCTTGATGCTGTGCGCCCTTCACGCTTGGTGGCCGCATCCGGCCTGGTGGGCCCTCTACGTCGGCGTGATGGCTACGGTCAATGCCGATACTTGGGCGACGGAGGTCGGCGGCCTCAGCCGCTCGGTTCCCCGCTCGATCCTGAGCGGGAAGCGCGTGCCGGCTGGCACGTCAGGCGGCGTGACCGCCCTCGGGCTGCTCGCCTCTTTGCTCGGCGGCTTGTTCATCGGCCTGGTGGGCTGGCTCTGCAGCCAGTTGGACAGCTCAGCGGCAGGCGGGGCGGATACTTCAGTTGCGCTGCTGCCGCTGCTGACAGCAGGGGCCGTATCCGGCTTGCTCGGCTCGCTGCTCGACTCGCTGCTCGGTGCCACCTTGCAGGTGATGTATCGCTGCGAGCAATGCGGCAGAATCGTTGAGAAGTCTGCGCATTGCGGCAAGAGCGCTGTACAGGTGCGCGGCATGCGCGGCATGACCAACGATTACGTGAACGCGCTCAGCTCGCTGGCGGGCGGGCTCGTGAGCCTCGCCATGCTGGCGCTGCTGTTGTAGCGGTGCTGTCAGCGGCCTTGCTCGGCGCAGGCCGTGCAGCGGCGGCCGCCAAAAACAAAGGAGCTAAGCGTAATTATTCCGCTTAGCTCCTTTTGTCATTAAGCCGTCGACTCGGTCCCGGCTTCCGCCACAGCAGCCTCGCCTCCCAGAGGAGCAGGCGTAGTAGGTGCAGGCGCAGCCGCCTGGGTCTCTTGCAGCTGCTTCTCCAGCTGCTTGATCCGCCGCTGCAGTTTAAACTGGCGGATAAAACCGAACAAGCCGATGATCAGCCCGCCGAGCAGCGTAGACGTCAAGATCACTAAAATCAAAGGCGTGCTCGTCTGGGCAAATAAGAAATTAACCTGCACAGGATCTACATTGATGACGGCAAAGATGGCTGTAACCAAGGCGAAAAATAAGGCGAATATTAACGTCCATTGTGTTCTCATGCTGTAACACCTCACCTCAATTTAAGGAAAGGTTGAAAGCGTAAGCTTTCAACCTTTATTAGTTAAATCTTCGACTTTGGTCGCTTATTATTTCGTCAGTTCTTCCATTTGATCAAGCAGTGAGCTGAATACGCTCATCGCTTGCTTGATTGGCTCCGGAGTCGACATATCGACGCCTGCGCGTTTCAAGATGTTCAGCGAGTAGTCGCTGCCGCCGCTTTTCAGGAAGCCAAGGTAGCGTTCGACCGCCGGCTGGCCTTCATCCAGAATTTGCTTCGCAAAGCTGGTAGCTGCGGAGAAGCCTGTCGCGTATTTGTACACATAAAAGCTGTTGTAGAAGTGAGGAATGCGGGCCCACTCCATCTCGATATCCTGGTCAACAACCATGTCATTGCCATGATACAGCTTGTTAAGCCCATAGTAGATTTCGCTGAATTCCTGCGGTGTCAGCGATTCTCCGGCTTCCGCTTTCTCATGCGTAATCATCTCGAATTCCGCAAACATCGTTTGACGGAACACAGTCGTACGGAACTGGTCAGCGTAGTAAGTCAACAGGTACATTTTTTCCTTCGGATCGGTTACGCGTTTGAGCAAGTAGTCCATGAGCAGCGCTTCATTGAGCGTGGATGCCACTTCGGCGAGGAAAATCGTATACTGCGCATAGCGGTAAGCTTGATTTTCATCGGACAAATACGAGTGAATCGCGTGTCCCATCTCATGTGTCAGCGTGAACATGCTGTTCAGGTTGTCCTTGTGGTTCAACAGCACATAAGGATGCGTGCCGTAAGCGCCCCAGCTGTAAGCGCCGTTGCGTTTGTTCTTATTCTCGTACACGTCAATCCAATGGTTATCGAAGCCTTCTTGAAGAATTTTCAAATAATTGTCGCCAAGCGGCGCGAGACTCTTCTTAATCTCTTCTTTGGCCTGCTGATAGGTGATGTCCATATTGAATTCTTCCACCAGCGGCGCGAACAGGTCATACATGTGCAGCTCGTCAACTTTGAGCAGCTTCTTGCGCAGCTTCAAGTAGCGCTGCAACTGAGGAAGGGTATCGTGCACCGTGCTGATCAAGTTCGTATAGACTTCCTTCTTAATGTTGTCGCCGAAGAGGGTGGACTCCAGGACGGAAGGATAATTCCGGGCTTTGGCATAAAAAATATTTTTGTTGATGTTCGCGCTAAGTGTAGCGGCGATCGTATTCTTTTGGCTGCGATAAGTCGAATATACCGCTTCAAAAGCGTTTTTCCGCACTTCGCGATTACGGCTTTCCAGGAACTGGATGTAGCTGCCGTGCGTCAGCTCGACTTCTTCGCCCTTATCGTTTTTGACTTTCGGGAATTTGAGGTCGGCATTGTTCAGCATGCCATAGATCGTGCTCGGCGCTCCAGCCATATTGCCCGCTTGCGCCAGCAGCGCTTCCTGCTCTTTGGACAGCGTATGCGGCTTCTGGCGGATCATTTCTTCGAGCGTGTCTTTATAAAAAGACAGGGAAGGATCATTCACCAGCTGCTGCAATTTTTCTTCGGAAAGGCTTAAAATTTCCGGCGAAACGAAGGAGAGTGCTTCACCCACTTCGACGCTGATTTTTTTGGATTTTTCAGATAAAGCCTGGTATGTAGGTTCTGCTGTATCTTCATGATGCTTCATGTTCGCATATACATAAAGCCGCTCGGTTTTCAGGGAGATTTCGTCCTCGAGCTCGAAAATTTGCTTGATCGCTGCAGCGTCAGTAAGCTTCCCTTGGAACTTGCTGACCTTACTAAGCGACTCTTTCACTTCCTTAAACTCCTGATCCCAAGCTTTCTGATCCGGGAATAAATCTTCCAGCTTCCAGCGGTTCTCGGCGGGTACTTGTTTACGGTCCAATAGTTGAGTCATCGAAGCCCTCCTGTCCTTGTGTTGAGATTGAGGTAACCCTACTTCATTCGCATGCAAATCGGCTGCTGGAATTGAGCTTAGTAAAAGTCCCATCGCCGCAGTTACATAGATCCAGCGCATTCCGGTCACGCTCCTGGCTTGTTCCCATCTTGGATTAAAAAGCTCAAAGCTGCGCTTCCATATGATGGTTTTCAAGTAGTATGACCGTTTGCCCATTCATTTATGATTATATGAAAAAGCTGGAAGGAAGTAAATTCACATTCCCGCCCCGAAAAAGCTGACCAGCACGAGGACAAAGGAGACCGCAACCATGACAATAGCCGAAATCGCCAAGTAACGTTTAATTTGGGGAGGCAGTGTATCTTTTTTTAGGATTAAAATAATGGCAAAACAAAAAGAAACGAGTATAAATGTTAAAATAGTGCCTGAATTACTCATCGGAATCATCATCCTATCTCTAATAAATATACAGCGGGGGCAACGGCAAATTCCCCATGTTAACAAAATTTCGCTATGCGGCGATGATTTCCTTGTGCCTTAACATGCGAAGCGCCATGACAGCTGGCGGCTGTTCATGGCGTTAGCAGCGGATCATACGAAGCGTGAGTCGGGTTTACCCGGCATTTTGCATGGTACCGTCAGGATCTTCTCCGTTTTCGACTTTAACGAGCATTAACTTGCCGCGCGCATCCATTTTGACCGTATAGCGGTCTTCCGGTTCCATTTGCGCCTCTTCGCTCAGCTCTTTTGGTAGTGTAAGCTGGCCATGTTCACCGACTTCGACTTGGTAGCCGATCATTTTGGTCCATTTGCCGGCAGCGAGGATGACGACAATCAAGAGACCGATCAGCAGCCATTTGGCAATGGGGTTCGTCGTGAAGAACGGCGCCAGGAACTTCTCGCCAGTAATCATTTTACCCGCTGTCAGTGTAAGTACACCGGCGCCGATATAAATAATCCATGGATAAGTTTCAATCCATTTAATGAACAACGTGCTGCCCCATACGACGATCGGTACGCTGACCAGCAAGCCAATGACGACGAGCAGAAAATCTCCATGCGCCGCGCCGGCGACCGCAATGACATTGTCGAGGCCCATGACCGCGTCAGCGATGATGATGGTGCGAATAGCGGCCCACATGCTGTTCTTAGCTTCAATATTTTCATGATTTTTCTTCTCGGTCAGCAGCTTAAACGAAATCCAGAGCAAGAGCAATCCGCCCGCTAGCAAGAGGCCGGGAATTTTCAATAAATAAACGACCGCCATTGTGGCAAGAGCCCGAATAATGACAGCGCCGACCGTGCCCCAGAGGATGACTTGCTTTTGCGTTTCTTTCTTCAAGTTCCTAGCAGCCATCCCGATCACGATCGCATTATCACCTGCAAGCACCAAATCGATCAGGATGATAGTGAGCAGTGAGACAAAAAATCCGGCAGACAACCATTCCATACTTAACAACTCCCTTTAGCTTTTTTTGAAAAAAATAGAGCCCAGCACCGTAGTCCGGTGAAGGCTCTAATTCATCAAAAAAGACCTTCACCAATTAAACAATTGGCAAAGGTCTTGCTAACAACGTGAACGTTGCCAATAAAGCCGGGACCTGATGAGGATCCGAATTGACGACTTTACTGTGACAGCTACTCCCCTTTGGAGTGAAAACAATGAAATTATGAGTTTATTATAGAAATAAGACAAGCCCAAAGTCAAGCGATTTGTATTAAACTTCTTCAAACGCGTCCATAATTGCTTGCCATTCCTCTTCAGTGCCTTGAAAACGCTCTTTGGAAAAACGCTCCTTCGCCCATTGCATCATCGCCGGCCGTCCAATGAAAGTATGACACTCTTCTCCCCATTGATCGGAGATCTCGGTAAGTACGATTTTGGTCCCCTGTACTTCGACATTCATCATATTCCATTTATCTTTTTTATAAATTGTATGCTTTTTAATCATGTCCAAGGCTGCTCCCTATTGATAAAGTTGATGTCATCATACCGCAAGGGCACTACGAATGCAAGAAATGTGCATTGCCGCAAGCGGAAAATGGTGGTAAAATTCTCCTAATCCTTTCCAAAATTCGAGAGGATTAGCCGAGTTGAGTTGAGAAGAGAAAGCAGAGAAGAGGAGAGCTGAGTATGGAAAAAAAGACAGTCTATGAGCAAGCAGGGGTCGCCATGACCTCAAGATCTTTCGCCGAGTACGAGCGGATGTTTATGCTGAACGCAGACGAGCTGCAAGGAAAGCGCGTCCTGGACGTCGCAGGCGGCGCATCATCGTTTACAGCCGATGCGAGAAGGCAGGGGATCCTGGCTGAAGCCGCTGATCCTTTGTATGCTATGGCACCGGCAACGATCGCCGAGCACGGCAGGCAGGAAGTCGAGGTCGTAGCAGCCAAGCTGGATAAACTGCGCGATGTGTATGACTGGAGCTATTATGGCTCCGTAGAAGCGCATCGAGCTGGCCGTGAGGAGAGCTTGCGCCGCTTTGTAGAGGATTTCGCAGAGCAGAATGTATCCGGCCAAAGCAGCAATAGCGTCAATAGCCTCGATAGCCGATACCATATCGCACAGCTCCCGGAGCTTCCTTTTGCGGACCAGACGTTCGATCTTGTCTTGTGCAGCCATTTTTTGTTCTTATATGAGGAGCAGTTCGATTATGCGTTTCACCAGGCTGCCGTTCGTGAGCTGCTGCGCGTCTGTAAAGCGGGGGGCGAAGTGCGAATTTATCCGCTGCTGAGCTTTCGGACAGAAGAGTACGCGAAGTTGAAATTACTGCTGGATGACTTACATAAATTAGGGTTTGTACCCAATAAAAGAAAGGCGAATTTGCCGTTCCTTCCTAATTCTGAGTATTTTGTGAACATTTCCAAACCCTCTTGTACAGACTTCCAAAACCTCGAAAAATAACTAATGTACGGGCTCTGAAGCGGTTTTATAAGTTGATTTATAGGGCTGGTGGTGGTATAATTTTGATATTCGCCACAGATGGCGATATTTTTAGGAGGTTGTTCACTTGAAAGGTACAGTTAAATGGTTTAACGCAGAAAAAGGCTACGGATTCATTCAAGTTGATGGTGGAGACGACGTATTCGTTCACTTCTCCGCAATCCAAGGCGAAGGCTTCAAAACATTGGAAGAAGGCCAAGAAGTTGAGTTCGATATCACTCAAGGTAACCGCGGCCCTCAAGCAGCTAACGTCACAAAATTATAAGAAACTGGGAATTCCCACTTATAAATAGAGTGTCATAGCACAAAAACAAAAGACAGTACGGAGTGATCTCGGTGCTGTCTTTTTTGCTGTATTTTGAGCCTAACACGCTCCCTCGTAGCTAGGCTTCTAAGGAGTGTCCGGATGGCTTAGGGGCCTTTCTAGGCACGATCCCTGCGGTTCAGGCGTTCTTCTAGGCACTAATGAAAAGGCCACACCTTCTAGCATGAAGCAGAAAGGAGTGGCCTTTGGTCTTTGAACTTCAATTAGTCGATGATTTGCAAAATCTCATCGATTTCTTTGCGCGCAAGCTTGCCAGGGCGTTCTTGCGGGTGGCCGAGCGCGATAACCATGTTAATCTGGCTTTCTGCCGGGATGGAAAGATAATCGCGGATTTGATCCTGCGCAAGCAGAACAGGGCCGGTCATCGGGCATGTGCCCAGACCCCGCGCGTGTGCGGCGAGCATGAGATTCTGCGAAGCCAGGCACGAGCTCTTGATGCCTTCTTCGGCCCATACGTGGTCCTCGACAAGTTGGATCGGGTCAAAGATGCGCTCACGGAATTTGGACTCATAAGGTGTAGCCAAGCAAATGATGAGCACTGGTGCATCGGAGAATGCAGTGGCATAAGGACCGAAGGACTTGACCAACAGGCGGCCTTCCCGGGAGAGCCCTTTTTGCTCTGCTTCTGCAGAGATGCGGTGAAGTTGGTCCCAAGTCAGCTGCTCAATATGCTTGATTTTCTCTTTATTTCGAATCGCGATAAACTGCCAAGTCTGGGAGTTCGTATCGCTTGGGGCATAGCGTGCACAATCGATGATCTCACGGATATCGTGGTCAGAAACGGTTTCCTCCGTAAATTTGCGGACGCTTCTACGCTCTAATACAATGGTTTTAAAATCCTCATAATTCATCCTGCCAAGTTACCTGCCTTTACTTCTCAGTTTATTCATAAGCTGCAAGTTCTTACACCGATACTTGATACTTGGTACTAAGACTTTATCTTATTATATGCCAGCTTGCTACTGCAGCACAACCGTATCGCCAACATTCAGTCCTTTGCGGACTTCTGTTTTTTCGGAGGTTTCCATCCCAATCTCGATATCGCGGCGTTCGGCGCCTTGGGCGGTTTGCAGCATGACATAGTACGCATCCTTCTCGCGCATCACCGCCAGGGTTGGAACAACTACTGCGCCCTGTTTCTTTTCTGTCTCAATCGTCCCTGTCAGGCTAAGCCCTGCAATGAGCTTCTCATTTGGCTCCAAGGAGATGGTAACTTCGAATTGAGCGGCACCGGTACCTTGGTCTGTGCCTGATTTGGCGAATTTGGACACTTTTTCGACTTTGCCTTGCAGTTTCATTTGCTTCAGCGCATCGACCTTCACTTCGACCGGCATGTCGGGCTTGATCTTAAAAACATCAAACTCGCCGATGGTGCACACGAGCTGCAGTTTGGTGGTATCTACGATTTTGCCGATGCGTACGCTCTCCTCGACGGATTGAGGGATCTTGGATGAGTCTTCAAACAGGAAAATCCCGTCTTCCGGCGCCAAAAATGCCGCTTGCCCCGCCTTCTCCTGCTTCTTGGCAAGCTGCAACTGCAAGCTTTCATTGTTGACCGCGTTCAGCTGGTCCTGAATTTTGCGGCCCTCGCTATCTGCGAACCGCTGGCGCGCTTCCGCCTCGCTGACGGAACCTGTGCCGGCTGCAGCAGGGTCCAGCGTTGTTCCCGCAGCTTTGAAGTTGGCTAAATCAGTCTCCAATTGCTGCTTTTTCAGCGAATTTAGCAAGCTCGCGATCTCGCTTTGCAAGGGGGTGTCGTCAAGCTGGAACATGAGCTCACCCTTTTTGACCTGTGATCCGTCTGCAACGTTCCACGTCTTAATTTCCCCTGTAAAGGGAGCGTAGATACGCGTTTCTTTTTGGTACGAGGATTTACCCTTTACTTCAATGGTGTTGACCACATCTTCCTGGGTCACTTTAAACTGCAAGAGGCTGCCGGCCGCAGTGCCTGCGGCCTCCCCGGACCGGGGTTGTCGAGGATGGCTCGTAATGTACAGCAGTGTGCTAATCCCGCAAATGACGACGGCCGTCGCAGTGAGCCCCCATATTTTCTTTTTCCCCATTTCCAATATTCTCCTATTCTCGTTTGATGGCAGTCAGGGCATCCGTCTTCGAAGCTTTGACGGCGGGGTAAAGTCCGGAAAGGACGCCTGTCATAATCGCAAAAAACATGCCCACGGGAAGAATCCAGAGGGAGAGAAATAAAATCTCGGCAGGTTCCCCGCTTGATTCGCTGCCGCTGAATTTAATGATGATCACATTGATTCCCCATATGACCCAATACGAGAGAAGAATGCCGACGAGGCCGCCAAGCATGCCGAGCAAAGACGCTTCCACGATAAACATGTTACGGATTTGCTTCAAATTCGCCCCGAGTACTTTCATAATCCCGATCTGCCTGCGGCGTTGATGGGTGGACATGGTCATGGCGACGACGATCGAAATGGACGCAACAAAAAGCACGAACAAGCCAACCCCGGTCAACAGCAAGCGGACGATAACAAATTCGCCCTTCATGCGGTCTTCCTGATACAAATTGGATTGTGTTTGGAGGTGCAGCTTTCGGATGTTCTCCTCCACTTCTTTCACATGCGCGCTGCTGTCTACTTTCACTTTAACGGAATCGTACTGCACAGCGGAGCTGTCGGAAATGCGGTTATTCAGCTCCAATATTTTTCGCCCGGTCTCCGCTGAAACGAAAGCGGTTTTGTTGCCTTGTACCATCGAATCCGGCAGCCCTTCCGGCCGTTGCAGCACACCTGTGACGCGCAGAGTAGTTTCGGCTTGCTGTACAGCTGCTGACGCAGGATTGGCAGTCTGGGAGCTCGGAGAGCTCACAGCCTTCAGAATCAGCTGCTTCTGATAGAGCGGATAAGGAAGCGCGTCCATTTTATTGAAGGTCTCGGCCGTTTCTTTGGACGGGTTTTGCTGCATCATTTTCACCCGCACTTGCTCGGTTTGCTCATCCATCAGCCCCATTGTGGCGCCATAGCTTAAAATAATGCTGTTCTCCTGCACGCTGAAACTGCCCTGCTGCAGTTTGGAATCGAAGTCCGGGATCGTCGGGAGCTCGGTTGCAATGAGATGAACCGTGCTTTTTTTGCCATCGTCCACAGTGAATGTGAACTGCTGTAAATCCTGAAAGCTAGCGACTGATTTCACATAAGGGAACGAGCGGATCAAGTCCAGCTTGGCGGATGTCATTTTGCCTTGGCCGCTTGGATCGTCAGAAATGTCTCTTATCGTAATTTCATCGGTTTTTAAATAATAGCTCATCTGCTTCTGGCTGTAGTGCTGGATCGACTCGCCGAAGCCCAAGGCGACCATGATGGAGGCAGAGCCGATGGCAATGCCCACGGTGCAGAGCGCCGTAACGACTTTACGGCGCTGCAGCTGATCCCAACCGAGCGGATATAGTCTTTCAGCTTCATCCGGCAGCACCGTCCTGCCGGCTGTCTTCGATCAAATAGCCATCGCGCAAATGCAAAATCCGCTGCGTCCGGCAGGCGACCTCATGTTCATGCGTGACGATGACGAACGTAATGCCGGAGTTTTGGTTCAGATCGATAAGCAGGTCGATAATTTCCTTCTCGGTTTTCGTATCGAGATTCCCGGTGGGCTCGTCTGCAAATACAATCGCCGGCTTCGTAATCAGCGAGCGTGCAATACTGACACGCTGCTGTTGGCCGCCGGACAGCTGGGACGGAAAAAGCTCCGCTTTGTCGCCAATTCCTACTTGTGCGAGCAGGGCTAGCGCTCGTTCTTTCCGCTCGCGTGAGCCGGTGCTTTGGAACACTAAGGGCAGTTCGACGTTCTCACGAACGGTTAAGTGTGGTATTAATTCATAAGATTGGAAAATAAAACCGATATGACTCCGGCGAAATTCCGCCAGACGGTTTTCGTTCATTTGCTCGATTGCCTGTCCGGCAATGAGAATATGGCCTTGTGTAGGTTTCATTAAACCTGCCATTAAATTGAGCAGCGTCGATTTCCCCGAGCCTGAGCTTCCGAGCAGAGCCACCATTTCACCTTGCTCGACCCGGAAGTTGAGATCATGAAGAACGGGCGTTGCTTCCGCGCCATTGCGAAAGCTGTGGGATAACCGCTGAACGGCCAGCACACGATCAACCCCTTTTTAAGAATTCATTTTACTTTCGTCCCAATGGTCATCTCCTTGCAGCAGATGGGTACCGAGGAAGCCGATCGCCGACAGCATTGCCAAGACAGCGCCGATGAAATAAACCGTGCTGCCGCCAAAGGCATCGAATACCCAGCCGCCAACAAGCCCGCTGATTAATCCGGCAGCGCTGGACCACGCCGCAGCGAATATCGCTTGCCCTGAGGAGCGGTACTCGTCCGGGATAATTTGCGCCATGTAACGGATCGCCGTGAATAGAAAGATGCCGAACGAGAGGCTGTGAAGCGTTTGGATAAGAATGACCCAAGACGGATTGTGCACAAATCCCATAATAAAGAACCGAACGGAATAAGCGATCCCGGCAAACGCAAGCAGCGGGAGCTCCTTGAAGCGGTGCCCGTATTTGCTGAGCAGGAAAAACATGGGAATTTCACTGAGTGCCGACGTCATCCAGGCATAGCCGATCAGGGAGTCGGAAGCCCCCATTTGGCGCATATAAAGGGCAAGGAAGCCGTCATTGAAGCGGGTTGAAACCGCCATTAGGATGATGAGAATGAGAAACCAAACGAACTTTTTCGATTTGAAAATGTTCACCATCCCGCCAAACTCCATTTTCTTACCGCTTTGACGGGCGTCCTTCAGCAGAAAAGCGAGCACGAGCGAAATCACGATGGTGAGCAGGCAGAGCACTGGCGTCAGTCCCGTGCCGTAATGCCTGAGCAGCAAGCCGAAGCCGCCGGCAGCAGCAGCAAAGCCGATCGAGCCCCAGATGCGGAATGAAGCGTAGCTTTTGCCGCTGGAGCTGACATGCAGCATTAACTGACTGTCATTTAAGGAGTTCACCGGCTGCTGGAAGAAGAAGAAGACGGCCAGGAAAACAAATAACAGCGCAAACCAGTTGGACGTAAACACCAGGACGGAGGTCACGAGCTGCCCGACTATGAGAATGATCATAATTTTTTTCACCGTCTGGTACCGGTCGCTCAGAAATCCCCAAAGCAGGTTCGTGGCGATTCCGATGAAGGGGCCGATGGAATAGAGCAATCCGATTTCGATTTTCGAGTAGCCTTTGTAATCGAAATACAGCGGAAAAAATGTCGTGACGATGCCCATCGTCATGAAGAATGAAAATGTGAACATTTTCAGTAAAGTATCTTGGGACTTCTTAGAAATAGACGTATGCATATCAAGGTATCACTCGTTTTCTTTGCAAATTTTTTGGCGACGGTTTGGGCTGCTGATGGTCGGCGATGCATTGCAGCACATGCAGTACGACGAGAAGCTTCGCCACTGTGTCGATGGAGTGCGCCAGAGCGCCAATCCTGTCTTTCTAGCTCAGAGTTAGAAGGAAGACGGACACTGGTGGTATAATGATTTAGATTGCAAGTGCGGATAGCGAAGCAACCATCACTTGACTCGGCCCTTTAAGCGTTAGGATGCCACTCGAATAAATGAAAAAAAGCTCATCACAGCTGAGCAAGCTGCCGGCAATGGCAAACAAGGCAATCGCCAAATGGTATGAGCTGTTTGGCCAGGAGCAGCATTCATGGATGGGCCCATGATGACAGCGAAGACAGACAAAACAGCAGCGGCCGTTAAAAGTTAAATTACTACTTTTGCGTATCGATGGGATGTTCCGACACTTTTTCGGGAATGACTTTACGCAGGAGGGATTTGCCTTCCCAGCCGAGAAAAATAATAGCGCCGACTCATCCGCTCGTGACATGATTTGTCATGATAAAGTATAAAGATAACAAGTATATGACGTGTAGACGGACAGTCATCCCGATCGTTAACCGCTTCGCACGCATATTAAAGATAGTAATGGCTTGAACAAAAACGTATAGGTGGCGATGATCTTCTGATGTTCCATATAAAAATATTACTTAAGTATAACAGAATCTGTAATCTAGTTGACATACATTTTTAACTGGAATCCCGTGTTCCGAAGTGTTACATTTAAAGGTGAAGTATTGAACTACGTTTAACAATCCCTGCTGGGGATAGATTGTTTGTTTCGGAGGAAGGCCTGCACATGCGCTATTTTGAATTTGATGAACGATTAGGAATCCATATTCCGAAGCTGGAAGACGAATGGGAGAACTACAATTCGGAAGTGAGATCGGATATACTGCTTCGCTGGGAGCAAATACGCGGAATCATTCCCGACCGTATCCATAAATTGGAGGCGGTTATTATCGTAAAACAAAATCAACTTGATCAAGAAGATGACTTTCTTACATCCTGCCGGTTGAATTCAGAGATTGCGGATCTGGCTAGCACGATTAACGATCTTCATTTGTGGTTTAGAGTCAATCAGGATTTGGAAGCTAAGATTCACCATTAATAATGCCTGCAAATACATCGTCATAACATTTCTCTTAACTAATGAATAGGAGTGACTGGCATGCATAGCAACAAGGAAGAAGCCAATTGGCTGGAAGTAATTGCGAAGCCGCTGCTGGAGCATCTGCCTGCGCTGTACCCGGTTGAAGAATGGGACACCTCGATGGATGCACGTATTGAAGGACTGTTATTGGAGAACCTTACCAAGGGGAGAGCCGAACAAGAGCCTTATGGAATGGCCATAAAGGCCGGTCTTTTTTTATTGAACGAAAGTCTGGATAAATCACACGATATTGCCCAGGAAATTACCAATACGTCGGGAAGCTACTGGCATGCGATCATGCATCGCATGGAAGGCGATTACAGCAATGCGAAATATTGGTTTCATGACGTAGGCCATCATCCCATTTTTTCTAACCTCATTCATTGCGTAAGAAATTATTTATCGCTAAAAGATTTGGCGGACATGGAGCATGATGCGCTTCGCAGCAAGCTGGAGGTGCTGATTACGTCTCCGGTCTGGAACCCGAATGTTTTTGTTGATGCCGTTGAACTGCAAGTGTCCCATGTTCAACATGCAACCGTTGAGACTTGGCTGCAGCATATCCAACGTTATGAAATGCAACTGTTATTGCAATACTGCTATGAACAAAGTTGTGGAGGAAGTTTGCTTGAAGCAATTGGACAGAAGTAGCACGAAGGTTCCTCGCGGCCCGCTTAAACTAATGCATAGAGTTTACCGGTACATTCTGCCTGAAGTCGGCTCGCAGCTTGCCAAATGGCAGGAAGCCGCACAGCAGATTCCGGATAACGAGCTGCGCACGCAAGCGTTAGCCAGCATCGCGACGAAGCAGTTCCACTGTCAGGGAGGAGCTGTCTACGCGGCCGCTAATTTATCCATGAGGCATGTGCTTATTCCGCTGATTGTCGCCTTTCAGACGATTAGCGATTACTTAGATAATTTATGCGATCGCAGCACATCGCTGGATCCCGTAGATTTTCGCCAGCTTCATCAATCGATGCTCGATGCCGTCGATCCGGCTGGACCGCTACATGACTATTACGCATTCCGCGAAGAGAAAGATGACGGGAACTACTTGAATGATCTCGTCCAAACGTGTCAATCCTGCATTTACCTGCTGCCTTCGTATGCGCTGGTTGCGGAGCAGGTTCGCGCGCTGGTCTCTTTGTATTGCGACTTGCAGGTGTACAAGCATATCCGTAAAGATTTGCGCGAGTCCGAGCTGCTGGAGTGGTGGAATGCGCAGGGCGGCAAGTACGGACAGCTGAGCTGGAATGAATTTGCTGCGGCAACGGGTTCAACGTTAGGCATGTTTATGTTGTTTTTGGCTGCTTGCGATCCACACCTTAAGCCTGTACAGGTCGAGAAGATTCGGCAGGCTTATTTTCCATATGTTTGCGGCTTGCACATCTTGCTGGATTATTTGATCGATCAAGAAGAGGATTTGCTTGGCGGTGATCTCAATTTTTGCAGCTATTACGACTCTATGGAAGAGACCGTAGAACGAATAGCCCTTATTGCACAGGAAGCTCGCGATAAAATTTTGTGCTTGGAACATCCTCGATTTCATCGTATGATAATTGAAGGTTTGCTGGCGCTTTATCTATCTGATCCGAAAGTGAATCATCAGCAGCAAGTGAAACAGATTTCCAGGCGTCTAATGAAAAATAGTCCGCTAACCCGGTTGTTTTTCTGGATAAATAGCATGTACATACGAACTACTTCATGATGTTCTACATGTAGAGAAAGAGAGAATTTGGAGGAGGAAGAGAAATGTCAGCAGTAAAATCGATTGCCGTTCTCACAAGCGGCGGCGACTCTCAAGGAATGAACGCGGCGGTACGCGCCGTTGTGCGTAGTGCCCTTTACCATGGTTTAGAGGTTCATGCTGTTCAGCGCGGCTACCACGGTTTGATCAATGACGATATTCGCCAAATGGATTTGCGCAGTGTTGGCGATATTATTCAACGTGGCGGCACTGTGCTGCAAACGGCTCGCTGCAAAGAGTTTTTGACACTTGAAGGCCAGCAAATCGGGGCTGAAAACTTGCGCAAACGCGGGATCGACGGCCTGGTTGTAATCGGCGGTGACGGCTCCTACCAAGGTGCGAACAAGCTTAGCAAACTGGGTATCAAGACGATGGGCCTGCCAGGCACCATTGATAACGACATCCCGTTCACAGATTTCACAATCGGCTTTGATACGGCGGTTAGCATTGTCGTTGACGCGATCAACAAGCTGCGCGACACAATGACTTCGCACGAGCGTTCATCGGTCGTTGAAGTCATGGGCCGCCATTGCGGCGAGATCGCGCTTTATGCCGGTCTAGCGAGCGGTGCGGAGACGATTATCGTCCCAGAGATGCCTTACAACATCGACGAAGTGGCGAATCGGATGAAAGACAACTTCTCCCATGGCAAGCGCCACAGTATTATTCTCGTGGCTGAGGGTGCAGGTACGGGCGAAGGCATCGCGAAGCAAATTACCGAGCGCAATGGCATCGAGCCGCGCGTAACAGTGCTCGGTCATATTCAACGCGGTGGTACACCGACGCATAATGACCGGATTTTGGCTAGCCGCCTGGGCGACTTTGCCGTTCGCAAGCTGATGGAAGGCGACTCTTCCAAGGCGTGCGGCGTGATCAAAGGCGAGCTGGTAGCAACGGATATTGATCTGGTTGTGAACACGAAGCGTTCTTTCAATAGAGAGCTGTATGAGTTGGCACAGCGTTTGTCCCAGTAAGACCCTGGCCTAGCTGAAGATAGGCGGATGGCGGTTGACCCTGATCGATTGTTACGCTATAATAGCTAGAAATATCGACATCATGTCAATGAAGAGCATCCAACTCGGAGACGCTCATGACCGGATAGGCATACGATCGGCGCCTGTCTCTAAATAAGCCGGCACCGCCCGTTATCGCGGAATCCAAGCGGATGAATCACGCAAGTGTATTCATCAAGTTGGGTGGCACCGCGAGCAGAACGCTCCTCGTCCCAATCGGAGAGGAGCGTTCTTTGTCTTTTTTACAAAAAAGGAGCGGTGACGGTTATGTTGGACATGAAATGGATTCGTACGCATCAAGAGCAAGTGGAAGCAGCAGCACGCCATAAAGGGATGCTGGATTTTAATGTAGCGGAGCTGCTGGAGACGGAGGAGCAGCGGAGAGAGCTGGGGCAGCGTGTGGATGTACGGCGGGCGGAGCGGAACCGCGCCTCGGCGGAAATTGCCCGGCTGATGCGGCAGAAGCAAAGCGAAGGAGCCGGGGGGCGTGAGGAGCTGGCTGAGGCAGATCTGCGTGAGGGGCAAGTTGAGGCGGAGCGGGGAGAGTGGCAGGCTGAGGTTGAGAAGCGGAAGGAGCAGGTGCGCGTATGCAACACTGCATTGGTCGCTCTGGAGGCGGAGCTTGCGAAAGTAGATGCGCGTTTTCAAGCGTTGCAGCTGCTTGTGCCGAATATCGCTTCGCCGGATACGCCGATTGGGGCATCGGATGCCGATAATGTGCAGATTAAAGTCGTGGGCGAGCCCACAGCGTTTGTGTTCGAACCGCGTGATCATGTTCAGCTGGGCGAGGCGCTCGACATCATCGACATCCCGCGAGGTGTGAAGGTGGCCGGCACGCGCAACTATTACCTGAAGGGGATGGGGCTCTATTTGCACAGGGCAGTGCAGCAGCTGGCGATTGATGTGCTTGCGGATCGCGGATTTACGGTCATGGATGTGCCGTTAATGGTTCGGGAAGAGGCGCTGGTGAATGCGGCCTTTTTCCCTGGCGGGAAAGACCAAACGTATGAGCTGGACGGCGAGAACAAGTGGCTTGTCGGCACATCGGAAGGGCCGCTGGTGTCGTACTTTGCGAACGAAATCGTCGATTTGTCGCAAGGGCCGATCCGGCTGGCAGGGGTTTCGAACTGCTTCCGCAAAGAAGCGGGGTCGGCCGGAAGAGATGTTCGCGGGCTGTACCGCGTACACCAGTTCGCGAAAGTAGAGCAAGTCGTGATTTGCCTGAACGACCCGCAAGTCGCCGAGCAGATGCTGGACGAAATTACGCGCAATGCTGAGCATATTTTGCAGCTGCTGGAGCTTCCATATCGGATCGTCGCCGTTTGTACAGGGGATATGGGCAGCAAAAACTACAAACAATACGATATCGAAACATGGATGCCGAGCCGAGGAAATTACGGTGAAACGCACTCGTCGTCGAGCTTGCTCGATTATCAAGCGCGCCGCTGCGGGATACGCTATTCGCACCCGGATGGGGGGCTGCAGTATGGCTACACACTCAATAATACTGCGGTGGCGACCCCGCGTATCTTAATCCCGCTGCTGGAAAATCATCAGCAGGAGGACGGATCGATCTACATTCCGCCTGCGCTGCGGCCTTATATGCGGGGAATGGCATCGATCCCTGCGCGTTAAAGGGCTGCCGGATGCGGACGGCAATTTGCATGTTTGGCGACGGATCACGTGCTATCTTGCCGAAAATGCAGAATAGCAGCCGCCCGAGCGCCTCCAAGCGGCCAGCCACCAAGGCAACCGAGGCCGCCGCATAACAAAAAGGCTGCCCCAAGCCATCGCAGATGGCGTTGTGGGGCAGCCTTTTTCCGTCGGAGCTCCCGCAGCTCCTAGTAGCCCTCGCGCAGGTCGACGACGTTCATCATCTCACCGCCATCGAGCATAGCACGGATGTTGTGATACACAATCGCTGAGGCACGCTCGGTGTAATGAGCCGAGGAGCCGGCGATATGCGGGGTGACGATGACGTTATCCATGCCCCAGAGCGGGGATGAAGCCGGCAACGGCTCCTTCTCGAACACGTCAAGCGCCGCCCCGGCCAGCTTGCCTTCTTGTAAAGCGGCGATGAGCGCCTGCTCATCGATGACATCACCGCGCGCCAGGTTGATCAGGAAGGCGCTGGATTTCAGCAGAGCCAGATGCTCACGGGTGATAAAGCGCTGCGTCTTGGCCGTGCTAGGCAGCAGCAGCACGACAAAATCGCTTTGTGACAGCAGCTGGGTAAGTCCTTCTTCACCGCTCACGGTCACATCAAAAGCGGGCTGTGGCTTGCCGGACCGGTTGAGGCCGATCACTTGCATATCGAACGCTTTCGCTTTGCGGGCGACAGCTTCGCCGATGGCACCGGCGCCGACGATGCCGACTGTTTTCCCATGCAGCTCGCCAAAAGCAAGCGTATGATCCCACACCGACTTCATCTGGTTATCATGCAGTTGGTTCGTTTTGCGTACCCACTGCAGCATTAAGCTGATCGTAAATTCACTCATTTGAATCGTATGCACACCGCGTGCGTTCGTCAGCACAATATGGCGTTCTGCCAGCTGCTGAAGCGGCAGCTTATCTACGCCGGCGGACAGCGTCTGTACCCATTTCACGTTAGGCGCCAGTTGCAGCGCTTCCGGATTGATCCGGCCAGCGGTTACAATAACATCCGCCTCGGGGAGCACGGAATGGGCTTCTTCGGAACTTTTGAACCAGTGGAATTGCACGCGATTATGCAAATCGGCTGGCAGATGCTCCTGTAAATATGTCAGATCCATGCCAGTTAACGCGACGATCTTCATGACTAGCTTCAGCTCCTTTTATATGCTCTGGTGGCTATGTAGTTCAATATCAGGTCTATTCTGCTAACATGATAAACAATCCGCTAGGTGATGTAAACAAAAGAAGCAAAAACCCCCTAAACCTATATGATTTAGGGGGCCTTTTGGGGACCTTTAAGGGGTCTAGACGGGCCTAGATGGCTAACTTAATAATTCACACCGGCCGTATAATTGTTATTGGCATTCCACAGAAGGAACTCATCCACGCCGTTTTCTTTCAAAGCGCGAATCTGTTCTTCAACTTCATGTTTGCCGTATTTGATATAGCCCGGAACCCACGATGCGGTGAAGTCTTGGATCCATGGCCTCACGACAGGTTTCCAGCCTTTTTTATCGATTTCTGCTAGTTTCTTCTCCGTATCGATGGAAGCGCCATTAATCGTGGCATACGGATTTGCGTCAGGTACTTTGGAACCGAACCAGCCTGTGCTGTAATGACTCGGATAGATCATAGGGCTGATGACGTCGACGTTCTGCGAGATCTTCTCGAAATCCTGACCGATGCCTTCGGCAGCAGGGACGGAAGCGGCATAGCCGAAAATATCAACGGACACGCGCACGCCGAGCGGT
Source organism: Paenibacillus aestuarii (assembly GCF_027789125.1). GTDB lineage: Bacteria > Bacillota > Bacilli > Paenibacillales > NBRC-103111 > Paenibacillus_E > Paenibacillus_E aestuarii. The sequence goes on from NZ_JAQFVF010000027.1 coordinate 266,927, forward strand.
TGGAGCTGTTCTTTGGCATATTTCACAAAAGAAGCGACAGCTTCAATACGGCTACGCTCGTCCTTCGTATATTTCAGGATATCGGCTCTTTTCTCAAAGCCTTCAGGGAAGCGGACGTAATCAAACTGGATTTCTTTAAAACCGGCTTTCACAGCCTCTTTGGCTACGGCGATATTGTAATCCCATACTTCTTTGTTGTACGGATTGACGAAGCTGTCCGGCGGGTTCTTGCTGTTCCCCCATAGCGTACCGTCAGGGTTGACGAAGGAAAGTTCGGGTTTCTTTTTGGCAAGCACCGTATCTTTAAACACAACAATCCGGGCAATCGGATAGATTTGATGCTCATTCAAAGTGTTCATCAAGCCAGGCATGTCGCCGATAATCTTTTGTGTGGTGCCCATGGCATCCAGTTCAGGATTCCCGGTTTCCCAAGTTATGTAGCCCCAGTCGTCCTTCACGTCGATAACCATAGCGTTGAGCTCCGTATCATCCATCAGTTTGACGAGCGTGTTCAGGCGGCTGCCGCCGGCACTGTGCGCTGTGGAGTAAATGCCCTTGACTTTTGGGGCATCTTTCTGGGGATCGAGTTTGTTGACGGGAGCTAAGGGGTCAAAAGCTACGGACGAATCCGTCCCTTGCGGCGGTGCGGTTTGAACAATGGCATTCTTCGCATTCATCGATGCTTGAACCAATTGATCAAAGTTGGCGTCCGGATTTGCAGCGTTGACACTGCCCCAGATCATGGCAAGTGATGCCAATAAAATTTCCATGTTGAATAAGTCCTCTCCCATCTATGAATCTAGCTTTTATTATAAAGCAAGAGAAGGGCTCCGAACATAGGAAATTTGTAGAGGATTGTAGAAGAAAGGCGGTTTTTTCCTGGGCGTAGAGGCGGTTTGATCGGGAAGTCTTGCAGCGGGGTTTCAGCAAAAATATGAAAAAACACCCGATGGCAAGAGATGCCGGGTGTTTTGGTTTTATTTCTGATTTTGACTTGTTTCGGTTTGCGCGACTTCAGGATTCACTTCTTTACGAACAGGCAGCTCTTCAGCTGAAGTATTGCCGCTGTTGCCGGTAGTTGCATCTTTGAACTCGCGAAACATTTTACCAAATCCACGACCAAGCTCAGGCAGTTTGTTAGGCCCGAACAGCAGAAGGGCGACGAGTGCAATCAAAATGATGTGCCAAGGAGAAAATGCTCCCATATCAGACACCTCCAACATTTCATTCAATTTCAACTTATTCTATCATACCATGTTCCCAGGATAAACTATACACCCTAATTATTACAAACCCATTAACTTTCAAGAAATTTGCAAAAAAAGACGCCCTTTAATGATAAAAGGCGTCTTTATGGTGTTCAGAAATGCTGAACTGTATAATTTCCATCACATCTTCTGCCGCGAGCGCCTCCAAACCGTATCGGAGAACGATCTCGGAATCGAGCTCATAGCTGGTTAGAAAAGGGTATAACTCAGGTGTTAATTTCATCACAATCCTGGATAACTTGACTGTCTCCACAAGCATCACCCTTCCCAATCATAAGATTAGAATAAGACCTAACGCCTGAATCATAAGGATGAACCAGAACTATATGAAATTACAATTCTTATTATAGCACAGTTTCACGGAGAAAGAAGGGACAGTTTTCACGTCTTTTCATTTATGTTTGCGGAATTCGCCGAGAACGCCGACTGTTTCCACAATATTGACAAAAGCTCTCGGGTCAACTTCTTTAATAATTCTTCGCAGTTCGACAAGCTCATACTTCGTTGTAACAGTCATCAGCATGTCATGCTGCTGCTTCGTAAAGGCGCCTTCGGTCTTGACCAAAGTGACGCCGCGGGGGATCTGCATCAACCGCTGCAGCAGCTCCTCCTTCTGTTTGGTGACGATGAACGCTGTCACTTTCACGTGGCTGATATGTATCATATCGACAACTTTTCCGCTGATGAAGATAGCCAGCATGGAGAAGAGGGCGAGATCCCAGTTCTGCTTATAGTAGCCGAGGATGAAAATGACAAAGCCGTTCAAGCCGGAGAGCACGGTGCCAAGCGGAAAATCATAGCGTCTGGTCAGAATGGAACCGACGATGTCGAAGCCGGCCGTAGAGCCGCCGATACGCAGAGTAATGCCGCTGCCGATCCCGATCAGCACGCCGCCGAAGACCGCGCCCAGCATGGGTTCCTTGGCCACGACACTGGTAGGAATAATCTGCATCATCCATACCGTTAATAACACAGAGAGAACGCTGATGATGATGAATCTTCGTCCTAATTTGATCAAGCCCCAAAACAAAAGCGGTAAATTAAAGATAAAATAAAGAAAACTGATATCCCAATTCGTAAAATAGCCGATAATCATGGCAATTCCGGAGACACCGCCGCTAAGCAGCTGGTGCGGAATCAGGAACATGTTGAAGCCAACCGCGACGAGCAGTGCGCCAACTAGCGTAACAAGGACGTCTAGCGCGTGTTTCAAACCCAATCACCTCTAAAATAGTATGCAGCATAATGCCAGTATAATTCATTCTTACAAAAGTTCAACCATTATTTAACCGCCGTTCAATAGTGCACCGCGCCGAAATGATAAACAGCAAAAAAGCCAAACCCTGCGAAGGGCCTGGCTATGGCTATCATGTAATCATTTGATGATCAGCGTCGCTTGAATGAGCCTGAGCGCGTGCTCGTGCTCGGCTTGCTGCCGGACGGTTTGGTCACCTTGCTTGGCGTGGAGCCGTCATTGCGGCGGGTCGTGGAACTGCTGCCCGTATTCGGAGTGCCCGTTCCGCTGTTGAAGTTCCCCGTCCGGTTGGACGTTGTCGGCGCCTTGTCCTTCGCAGGCGGAGCGGTAGCCGTTCCACTGCCGGAGCTGTAAGCCGGTGTTCGCGTGTAGCCTCTGTAATCGTAATTCGTCCGATTGTTAAACCAGCTGCCGCCGAAGATGGATTGAAGCAGGGAGGCGGTCAGAAACCCTTGCAGGAACGAAGAATCATAATGGCTTCGTGCATATTGAATGCTGTCAATCTGAACAAGTGTATTGCTGTTTTCCTTGGGATCCTTCTGAATATTGATGACCTTATCGTCATAGAGCAAGAACATTTGGTCTTCCGAGTCTTTGCTCTTTTCTTTCGGCGGTTCTTGCGCGGCCAGCTCAGTTGCAACCGTAGGGACATTCTTGCCTTCGACGGAATAAACCTTGGACAGATTGCTCCCATTCCCGTCAACACTTACCAAGGGATATTGGTTTTTGATATAACTGGCAGCGTCAGCGCCACAGGCGGTCAGCAGGGAAAGGATCAATAGGAAAGCGAGCCATGGTGTCCATCTTTTCACCGGGGTATGCCTCCTTCCGTGCTTCATTACATTCTATGCGTGATCTGGCTATATGCAGTACACAGGCAGCTGGGGGACTTTACGATTTCAAAAATTTGATCTGGCTGCCCAGAGTGCGTTCGCCTTCAAGCGCCACAAACTTGCCGTCTTGCCACTGCAGGAAGAAAAAACGGTTGTCGGGGCCGAAATAACGCCAGAACGTGATTTCGTCTCCGCTGCGGAAATCGGTATTTCCTTCGACGCGGGTTGTATCGTTGCGGTAGTTTTCCAATTCGAATGTGGTTTCGCCATCCAGCTCTAACCGCGATGGAACGTCATTCGGATCGTCCAGAGACCCTTCAATAAAGCTGCAGATGAAGCAGTCATAGGTTCGCCCTTTTTCGACAATTAAACACTGAATGTTTTTTCCGCTTTGCAAATAATAAGCATATCGGTGAGGGGCGAAGCCGCGGTCAAAATAAATTACTTTACCGGAGATCACATACTCCTCTAAGTCTACGTTGACAATATCTCCAACTTGCGCTTCTTCAAGCGGATTGCCTGCAGGAGCAGTGTTTGTTTCCTGTTTTTGACTGCGCAGAATATTGCTGACTCGTTTGAAAATGGACATAAAAAACTCTCCTCTATTCCATATGTCGTTCTTCTTTCTTATACGTTAGAGTATGCATTAGGTTTCGTTCTCATTTGGGATATAAGCCCTCTGGAAATATGAGTATGAACTGTGCTATAATATTCGAGATATTCTTAAGGGCGGCCGGTTGGATCATGAATGATGTGTTTATGCATTCCACTAAGAAACTATAGATAACGGATAGGAAGTCGTACTTAAGGGTAAAAAAGATACAAGGCATTAGCCTGCCCTGTACAAAAGGAGATTGAATAGATTGAAAACATTTCAAGAATTTGGTTTAGAGCCAAAGGTTCTACGCGCAATTACGGAGATGGGCTTTGAAGAGTCCACGCCGATTCAGGAGAAAACAATTCCGCTGGCAATGGAAGGCCGCGATTTGATTGGGCAAGCACAAACAGGTACGGGTAAAACAGCCGCTTTCGGTATTCCGTTGGTTAACAAAATCAACATTGCGGAAGAGCGCATCTCCGCTCTCATCATGTGCCCGACACGTGAGTTGGCGATTCAGGTAGCTGAAGAGATTGAGAAACTGGGCCGCTTCAAGGGTATCCGTTCCCTGCCGATCTATGGCGGACAGGATATCGTAAAACAAATCCGCGCTCTTAAGAAGAAACCACAAATTATCATTGGTACGCCCGGACGTCTCCTTGACCATATCAACCGTAAGACGATTAAATTGGACGATGTAAGAACGGTAATTTTGGACGAAGCTGACGAGATGCTGGATATGGGCTTCATGGAAGATATCCAATCCATTCTTAGCCTAGTTCCGGAAGAGCGTCATACGATGCTGTTCTCCGCTACAATGCCGGCTAATATCCAGAAGCTGGCACAACAGTTCCTGAGCAATCCAGAGCATGTGTCCGTGATCCCGAAACAAATCAGCGCACCGTTGATTGATCAAGCATACATCGAATTGCATGAAAAGCAGAAATTCGAAGCGCTTAGCCGTTTGCTGGACATGGAAGCACCTGAACTGGCAATCATCTTCGGCCGTACGAAGCGCAGAGTCGATGAGCTGGCTGAAGCTTTGCAAAAGAGAGGCTATGCGGCTGAAGGCTTGCACGGCGACCTTTCGCAAAATCAACGTGACAACGTAATGAGAAAATTCCGTGACGGCAGCATCGACGTGCTCGTAGCTACGGACGTAGCTGCACGCGGTCTGGACGTTTCCGGCGTAACACACGTTATTAACTTCGACCTTCCGCAAGATCCGGAAAGCTACGTGCACCGTATCGGTCGTACAGGCCGCGCAGGTAAAGAAGGTACAGCTTGGACGTTCGTGACGCCAAGAGAGATCGATCACCTGCACTTCATCGAGAAAGTAACGCGTCACCGCATCAACAAGAAGCCACTGCCAAGCTTGGCTGAGGCGATTGAAGGCAAGCAAAAAATGACGGCAGAGCGCATTCTGGACGTTATGCAAAATGAAACGCATGCCGAGTTCAAAGGTCTAGCAATCCAAATGCTGGAGCAGTACGATTCCGTGAATCTGCTTGCTGCGGCAATGAAGCTGCTGACTGGCGAGAAGAAAGAAGTCGAAATCGAACTTACACCGGAAGAGCCAATCCGTGCAAGAAAGAAAAAATTCGACGTTCGCAGCTCTGGCCGACGTGTTGGCGGCGGCGGTGGCTACGGCAACTCCGGAGAGCGCAGATATGACCGCGACCGTCAAGGCGGCGGCGGATATGGCAACAACTCCGGTTCCCGTTACCCGCGTAAAGACGGCGGCAGAGAGTACGGCTCCAGAGACGGCGAAGGACGCAGCTCTTCGAACCGCAACCGCGAGTACGGCAATGGCGGCAACCGTGACCGTTCGAGAGCGCCTCGCAAGAATGAAGAGACCCTTGTAAATAAATAAGCATGAAATAGAGGCGAAGATCCGGAGGATCTTCGCCTTCTGTTCAAATTATGATGATGTTTGGATTATTATCAGATCATGAAAGAGCTAGTAATGATGACAAGCAGAATAAAAAGGACAAGAATCGCACCTGCGGATGTTCCAATTGCGGACATGATATCAACCTCCTGCGCTCGGAATCGGAAATGATTCCTTTTGTTGATACTATCTTATGGGAATATGCCCTATGTGGACTAGACGTCTACCTATATGTTCAAAAATAGGCTATAATGAAGCCATATGCTCATTGTCATGCAAAGCCAGTTTTGCTAAGGCAAGCGAAGGAGGACACTGTTTTGGAGTTTAGAGGAGTAATGGGAGGACTTTACAAAATATCAGAATGGATCATGCGGTTATCCGTAATCAATCTTCTCTGGATATTGTGCTCCATACCGGTTTTCTTTTTTGGATTTATGGGATTAGTAAGTCCCACGCCTGACGCATTTAAGTCCATGCTGCCGATCATTGCAGTTTTGACACCGTTTACTTTATTCCCGGCGACGGGGGCTATGTTTACCGTAGCGAGAAAATGGGTGACAGGCGAAGAGGACGTACCGCTGCTAAAAACGTTTTTCCGCGGTTATAAAGAGAACTATTTGCAAAGTATGGTTGGCGGATTGATTTTCGTTATCATTTTTGTCATCATTACGGTGAATTACTTCTTTTACGTGAAACAGGGAAGCACACTGAAAGTATTGGCAATCTTGTTCATTGCTTTCACGGTCATTGTCACGATTGCGCTATTTAACTTTTTCTCCATTATGGTGCATCTGCATATGAAGGTGCTGCAGATTGTTAAAAACTCAATCCTGATTACAATCGGCAATCCGATCAATTCCATCGTCATGCTGCTCTGTAACGGAGCGATCTTGTATATTTGCTTGACGAAGTTCAATTTCTTCCTGGTTGTTTTCTTCATGGGCAGCATCGTGGCCACGTTCTCCTTCTGGCAGTTCAACCGCAGCTTTACGAAGATCCAGATGAAGCAGCAAGAGCTGGAAGAGAAAGAACAGCAGCGGCTCGCTGAAGCGGAGGCGGAGGAAACCGCGAATAATGAACAGGCTGAAGAAGTAGTGGACAAGCATAATTTAGAAGAAAATGAGAAGAATAGAGACTAGACCTCTGATACAACGACTTCCAGTTGAAAACATACGAGGACGGCTCTATAATAAATAATACAAAAGAATCCTGCGATGTTCGTTTCGGTTTTAAGTTGTTTTGAACCAATGACTGTTTCTAGGGAGACCTATATCGAAGCACAGCTGACATGCCCTCGAAAAGGGACCTCAAAAGTGCTTCTGCGGACGCCCACCTGCGAGAGCGGGTTTGAAACACCAAAACCGGACGGCATAGGCGGGTTTCTTTGCGTTTATTCACGTATGTCCAAGTGAACTTACTTACACCTAGACCAACGCTGAACTTTCACACAGGCTCTTCTAGCAGCCCGCACGGGAGAGACGGGCGGAAATGCCGTATACCGGTCGGCGGTGAAGCAGAAGGAGTCTAGAGCGGGATATAAGCGAAGAGGAGCCAAGCACAATGAAAGTGCTTGGCTCCTTTTTATGTTGTCGCCACCGCTGCGGGAAGCAGGCTTGTGCAAGCGGATTTAGGCTTGCCCAGCCAGATCGCTAAGCTGGTGGAACGTAGCTTGCAGAGTGCCGTACAGGCTGCGGTAGATTTGATAGTAAGCTTCGTATTTCTGGTGGTTGTCTGCGTTCGGCTCCACACGGTCGACGACTTGGATCCACTTCTCGCAGAGCGCGGTGATATCCTCACCCAGCACGCCGGAAGCGGCCATGATCGCAGCGCCGTATGCAGGGCCATCCGTCGAGTTCACCGTGACGACCGGGATGCCGAAGATGTCGGCGATCATTTGCCGCCAGAAGAGGCTTCTGGCGCCTCCGCCGTTGACGCGCAGCTCGGTGACTTCGATGCCAGATTCCTGGATCAGCTGCATCGAATCCCGCAGGCCGAAGGTGATGCCTTCGAGCAGGGCACGCGTCAAGTGTGGCTTGCCATGACGCAGGTTGAGGCCAATGAAGCCGCCGCGCGCCTTCGGATCGGGATGCGGTGTCCGCTCGCCGGACAGGTAAGGCAGGAAGATCAAGCCTTCACTTCCTAGCGGAGCGGTCTCCGCGATGGACGTCAAGATTTCGTAGACGTCCTTGCCTTCCGCCTGCGCACGCGCCAGCTCTTCGTGCGCGAAGTGGTTGCGCCACCACTGGAACGAGCCGCCGGCGGCCAGCATCACACCCATACGGTGCCATTTGCCTGGCACGCCGTGGCAGAACGAATGAAGCCGGTACGCTTCATCGACTTGATAAGCGTCGTCGTGAACGAAGACGACGCCAGACGTGCCGAGCGCCACGGACGCGATGCCTTGGCGCACAACGCCGACGCCGACCGCGCCGCAAGCTTGGTCGCCGCCGCCGGCGACGACCGGCGTGCCTGCTGCGAGCCCGGTGAGGCTGGCGGCCTCCGGCAGCAGATGGCCGGCGACGTCGTTGGACTCGTACAGCGGCGGCAGCCACGCCATCGGGATGTCCAGCCGCTCGGCGACGGTCTGCGACCAGCGACGGTTCGCGACGTCAAGCAGCAGTGTGCCGCTGGCGTCGGCCATGTCCATGCCGAGCGCCCCCGTCAGGCGCAGCCTGACGTAGTCCTTCGGCAGCAGCAGGTGCCGAACGCGCTCGTAGTTCTCCGGCTCATGCTGCCGGAGCCAAACCACTTTAGGCGCTGTGAAGCCTGTGAGCGCCTTATTGCCTGTGAGTCGGCCGAGCTCTTCTTTGCCTACGGCCGACTCAATGTAAGCGCACTGCTCCGCGGTGCGCTGATCGCACCACAAGAGCGCAGGACGGATGACCTGCTGCGCTTCGTCCAGGAACACCGACCCGTGCATCTGGCCGGAGAAGCCAATACCGGCGACTTCTTCGCCGCTGACGCCGGTTTTGTCCAGCAAGGCACGAATGCCTTGTACCGTGCCGTTCCACCAATCTTCGGGATGCTGTTCCGCCCATCCCGGGTGCGGTTGCTGCAGCGGATACTCCACGCTGTGGCTGCCGATGACGCGGCCTGTATCGTCGACGAGAATGCATTTAACCGCAGAAGTTCCTAAATCCAATCCCATGAAATAAGTCATGTTGGTTCACCCTTTATACGTTTAATGGACTTATCTTTGTTTGTTTATTGAATATACAAAGATTACACCTCAACTATATTCGCAGTCAAGAACCGAATTCCTCCTTTTTGCATATCATTTATTTAAGATTCAAGCCCATTTCATGCCACTGGATGCCGCCGTGTGCCGAAGAGGAGGGCGATACATAATGAAACCCGTGTTTCTCATAAAAACCGATCAAGAACGATTCGCACATGAGGACGATTTGCTGCAATTGATCAGCTTTGGCTTGTTGAATCACACGCGTAAGCAAAGCGGAGGCGAGGCCTTGGCGCTGGAATTCGGGGTGAACCGCAATGGTTAAGATGCAAAAGTTAGCGCCGTTAGCCGCGAAATCTGCGGTTTGTTTAATGCTGTCATCAGCTAGGTGAACGTGATCCAATCTGACGCCATTGGTGACGCCGACAATTCGTCCGTCGTCCGTTTCAGCCACTAAGAAATAAAGGCCGAAAGTTTGCAATCTGAACTTGAATGCTTCAGCGGAAGCTGCGGCTTCCGGGGGATAAACCTGATTTTCAATGGCGTAGGCTTGAGCACATTCTTGCTCCGTCAAAGCTTGGCGAATCGTTATCATCTGTACAAAACTCCTTGCGTTTAAGTTTTTCCCTAGGGAAACATATTTCCGTATGCACATAACTGTTTACCACTAGCATAATATAATGTAGTGTAGTATACTTACAATAAAGTTTCCCCAGCACAACATTATTGGATAGGCGAAAGAAGGGATAACAATATGGAAGTGGCATACAAAGAACAGAAACAAAAAGAAAGCGGCTGGAGAAAAAGCGCCACAATGCCCAGCTTGCCGGAAGTTCATGAGAGTCTGCATGTACCGAAAAAAGCTGGATTCTTTCGCAAACTTCTCGCATTTATCGGACCTGGCTATCTCGTCGCAGTCGGCTATATGGACCCAGGCAACTGGGCTACGGATTTGGCCGGCGGCTCCCAATTCGGATATACGCTCTTATCTGTTATTTTAATTTCGAATCTGATGGCTATTCTCCTGCAAGCCTTGTCAGGCCGTTTAGGCATTGTAACCGGCAGAGACTTGGCTCAGGCATGCCGGGACCATTACAGCAAACCGGTCTCATTCATGCTCTGGATCCTCTGCGAGCTGGCGATTGCTGCCTGTGATTTGGCGGAAATTATCGGGGCTGCGATTGCGCTGAATTTGCTGTTCGGTCTGCCTCTTATCTACGGGGTCATGCTAACCGCCTTGGATGTGCTTCTGGTCTTGATGCTGCAAAAGAAAGGCTTCCGTTATATCGAAGCGATGGTCATCAGCTTGATTGCGCTCATTACAGTTTGCTTTGTTTTTGAACTTATTTTTTCCCAACCTAACTTCAAAGAAGTAGCGGCAGGCTTCATTCCGACAACGCAAATTGTTACCAATCCCGCGATGTTGTACATTGCGCTCGGTATTCTTGGCGCGACTGTCATGCCGCATAATCTATATCTGCATTCTTCCATCGTGCAGACTCGTCAATACGAGCGGACTGTGGAAGGCAAACGTTCGGCGATCAAATTCGCCACCATTGACTCCACCGTTGCATTAATGCTGGCCTTGTTCGTTAATGCGGCGATCCTCATCCTGTCAGCCGCGGCATTCCATTCCGCCGGCCAAGAAGTGGCGGAGATTCAAGACGCCTACAAACTGCTTGGTCCGATGGTTGGCACAGGAGTTGCGAGTATTTTGTTCGGTGTAGCTTTGCTCGCCTCCGGTCAAAACTCGACGCTCACAGGCACGCTGGCCGGTCAGATTGTAATGGAGGGTTTCCTGAACATCCGGCTGTCTCCATGGCTGCGCCGCCTAATTACCCGGCTAATCGCGATTGTGCCTGCGGTCATTGTGATCGGGATTTACGGTGAAAGAGGAGCGACAGATTTGCTCGTGCTCAGCCAAGTGATTTTGTCCTTGCAGCTGTCCTTTGCGGTCATTCCGCTTGTGAAGTTCACTTCCGACCGCAAAAAAATGGGCGAGCTCGTCGCGCCTCGCTGGATGGTCGTGCTCAGCTGGATCGTAGCGGTCATTATTGCCTGCCTGAATGCATACTTGCTATACGGCACCATTTTCGGCTAATTGTATAGAAGATTACAAACAGGGGATGTTCGCGCATTCCCTGTTTTTTGCGGTTTCTGCACGGTTTCAGAGACCTGCTGGAGAAGCTCGTTTCATTTTCCCTCTTTTGCTCCGGGGTAATCAGTGGTAAGATAGGAAATAGTGTAGAATGGCAAGCGGTCTATGCGCTTCATTAAAGGGGGAACAGGCTTTTGCTAAAGAGAACTTTAATTGGATTGGTTCGGAGTCACGAGACGACCGGAGATAAAGCGAGAGATCCATTGCTTAAGACGAGGTACTATAAGCTGCCTAAAGATCAGGTGTGGGAAGAAGTTATCGCCGTTCTCAAAAAAACGCCGGGGTACAAGCTTCTTCATGAAGTTCAGAGTGTCGGTGAAATTCTCGCTGAACGCCGTACGATGACGGGGCGTACGCAAGACGTTACCTTGACGCTGTTTGGCATTAATCCGGTCAAAACTGCCGTCGACATCTATTCAGCTTCGCGTGGATCGATGGGAGATTTGGGATCGAATTACCGCACGATATTGGACATTTATAAACAATTGGACCGCAAGCTTGCGGCATATAAAATCGAAGGTTAAAAAAAACAGCAGGGAAGCTTGGCCTCCTTGCTGTTTTTATGTATATGCGCTGGATTACACGAGCGCTTTCACAGCTTCTACAGCTGCTTCGTAGTTCGGGTGGTTTGTCATCTCGCCCAGATACTCCACATATTGAATCGTATCGTTAGCATCGATAACAAAGATCGAACGCATATCGAGTTGGATTTCTTTAATCAGCACGCCGTAAGCTTCGCCGAAAGATTTAGTTTTGTAGTCGGACAGTGTAACGACTTTGTCGATACCAGCCGCACCGCACCAGCGGGATTGCGCGAAAGGAAGGTCCACACTGATTGTCAGGACAACAACGTTGTCGCCAAGCTTAGCAGCTTCTTCGTTGAAACGGCGAGTTTGCGCGTCGCAAACACCTGTGTCCAAGGAAGGAACAACGCTGATGAGCTTCACTTTGCCTGCATAATCAGCCAGGGAAACTTGGTTCATCAAGTCTTTGTTGACTGTGAAGTTAGGCGCTTTGTCTCCTACTTTAAGTTCTGGTCCTACCAGAGTGATTGGGTTGCCTTTAAGAGTAGCTACACCTGTACGTTCTTGAGCCATGGGTAGGGAATCCTCCTTTATTTTCATTGAAATTCTCAACTTTTCTATTATAAGCCTTTCGGGCTTGGGTTGTCCAATTGATACGGGATGGCTATAATAAAAGCGATAACATAATAGGTTCGCGTTCGTCGGACATAGATAAGCTGGGGGATTTAGACGCGTGGAGTTACGACAACTGCAGTACTTTGTGAAAGTCGCCAGAAAACAACATGTGACACAAGCCTCTGAGGAGCTTCATGTCGCGCAATCGGCGGTTAGCCGGCAAATTCATTTGCTGGAGGAAGAGCTTGGCGTAAGCTTGTTCGTGCAGAAGGGCCGCAATCTGCATTTGACATCAGTCGGGCACCTGTTCTTGAGCAGGGTGGAAGGCATTCTGACGGACTTGGAACGTGCTGTAGGGGAGATCCATGAGTTTCTGGATCCGGAAGCCGGCGAAATCCGCATCGGGTTTCCGCATAGTGTCGTCATTCATTTGCTGCCGGCTGTTGTGGCGGCTTTTAAGAAGGATCATCCGAACGTGAAGTTTAGGCTGCGCCAAGGCACCTATACAAGTTTGATCCGCGATGTGACGAAGGGAGAGATTGACCTGGCGTTCATTTCCCCATTTCCCGAGTCGCACGAACATGTATCGGGTGAAATTTTGCTCACTGAAGAGCTGTATGCAATATTGCCGCCTAATCATATTTTGGCTGAATATACATCGATAAGACTGGAGCAGCTGAAGCAGGAGCCTTTTGTCATGTTCAGCGAAGAATACACGCTTCGTTCGATCGTGATGGAAGCTTGCTTGAAGGCGGGCTTCGTACCGAAGATTGAGTTCGAAGGCGAAGAGACAGATACGGTTCGCGGCCTTGTTGCCGCAGGGATGGGCGTGAGCCTGCTGCCCGCCATGTCCTTGCTGGAAGGCGGCCAGATGCAGCCGGCAAAAGTTCGCGTCACGGATCCGCAGGTAACCCGGACGGTCGGGCTGATCAGCCGCAGCGGCGAGAAGCTGCCGCTTGTAGCCGAAGTGTTTCGCCGCTTCCTGCTCGAATATTTCCAATCGCTAAAATAAATAAAAGCTTTCCCTCAGCGTGCAGTAAGCACGATCTGAAGGAAAGCTTTTGTGTTTAATCATCGTTGTTCCGGCCGTTGAAAATCATAATGTACTTGAGAAGCTCGAGCACGGAGATTAAAGCTGCCGCGACGTAAGTAAGAGCTGCCGCATTCAGCACTTTCGCCACACCACGCTCTTCTTCATTGGTGATGAAGCCGTAAGAGACCATGAGCTCGCGGGCCCGAGAGCTGGCGTTGAACTCGACAGGCAGGGTAATAAGTTGGAACGCTACGGCTGCGGCAAAGAATAAGATACCGAGTCCGAGCAGCCAAGGGATTTGCTGGAAGAAGAAGCCGGCCAGAATCAGAATTGGCGCGACGCCGGACGCGAAGTTAACGACTGGAAACATCTGATGTCGCATAACGAGCATCGGATAATGAACCTTATGCTGAATCGCATGGCCAACCTCGTGGCAAGCAACGGAAACAGCGGAAATTGAGCTTTGATAAAAGACGGGCTCGGACAAGCGAACGGCTCTGGCCAGTGGGTCATAGTGGTCGGTCAGCGCGCCGGGAACAGGCTCAATAGGAATATCGTAGAGACCATTGGCATCCAGCATCCGTCTTGCGGCTTCTGCGCCTGTCATACCGGAGTAGATCGGAACCTCCGACCATTTGTTAAACGTTCCTCTTACACGAAACGAAGCCCACAAGGATAGTCCGAAAGCGATGATAATAAGAAAATCCATTGGGTGAAAAAACATCCTGCATTCCTCCGTATTTCATTATGAGAACGGATTTTTACCGAGAAGGACAATTAGCGCTTCGATACAGGCGGTTGTTGGATGTGTTAATAATTTATAAAGTTTCTTCAATTGATTCGGCTTAAGCTGTTGCATAATCGGACCAAGCTCTTTAGCTTCTTTGGCCACTTGTTCCAGATGAAGCTGAATTGATGTCAGCTTTTCTTTCACCGTATCATCATGAGTGACTTTATTCAGTTGCTGCAGATTCGCTTTGATCTCTTCTAAGGTATATTTCTCGTTCTTCATTGTTTCAATACGTTTCAACCTGTTAAAGGTTTCATCGCTGTACAAGCGATAGTTCTTATCTGATCTCTTCTCAGGCTCGATCAAGCCTAACTTCGTGTAATAATCAATGGTTCGAGGACTGACATCGGCCAGTTTCGCTAATTCTCCGATTTTATACAGCTTTCCATTCCCCATGCTTACTCACCTCTACCCATGCTTTAAAAAAGTTCTTCTACTTAATATGATACTTGATCGCAAACCGTACAGTCAAACGTAACACTTGTCCAAAACATGAAACATTTAAATAAGAAAAACGAGCGAAAACCTTACATCTATGTTGCGAAACACGAATTATGCCTGTTCGATGTAAGGTTATTTTTCGTTTTTATCGAAAATTTAACAGAAATCCTATTGTCAAACCTAGGTGCCATGTATATAATGACATTAAGAGTTTCATTAAATGTTATAAAAACTAACATTAAGGGAAGTGGTCGTATGGTTAAGAAGTTTATGTTAGCTTTTGGAATCATGGCATTATTGTTTCCTACTCTTGCCTTTGCTGCTGACGATGCAACAGTACCTCAGCTCCAAAGCGCCATTGACGCTGTATGGGTCATGTTGGCGGCAATCCTCGTTATTTTCATGCAAGCAGGCTTTGCGCTTCTGGAAGCAGGTTCCACTCGGATGAAGAATGCCGGTCACGTTGCCGGTAAAACGATTCTCACCTTCGGCTTATGCGCGATCGCTTTCTGGGCGGTGGGCTTCGGCTTCGCCTTCGGCGACGGCAACGCGTTCTTCGGGGAAACGGGCTTCTTCGTTTCCGGCTTGGAAGACCAAGCAAAAGCAGCGTTCGGCTCCTTGTCTTTCTCCGATGTGCCAATCGGCATCAAGTTCTTGTTCCAATTAGCTTTTGCAGGCGTATCCTTGGCGATTGCTTGGGGCGGCTTCGCAGAACGGGCTAAACTTCCTGTTTACTTCATCTTCGGCATCTTGTTCACGGTTGTCATTTATCCTATCGTAGCTCACTGGGTATGGGGCGGCGGTTGGTTGAGCAAATTGGGCATGCAGGATTTTGCGGGCTCCACGGTTGTTCACTTGCAAGGCGCAACGGCAGCGCTTGTCGCAACGATCTTGTTGAAACCGCGGATCGGCAAATATAATAAAGATAAAACGCCTAACCTGATTCCAGGTCACAACCAAGTATTGTCTGTACTCGGCGTTATCATCCTTTGGATCGGTTGGTTCGGTTTCAACCCAGGTAGTACGTTAAGTGCTATGGGCGACGGGTTCTTCGGTTATATTGCTTTGACGACGAACATGGCTGCGGCAGCAGGCGGTGTAGCTGCACTGATCATTTCCTGGATGTACTTTGGCAAAGCGGATATTCCTAGCATGTTGAACGGTGTTCTTGCAGCATTGGTTGCTATTACGGCGGCTTGCGCCTTCGTAGACACTTGGGCGGCTATCGTTATCGGGGCAGTGGCAGGTATCGTTACCTTCTTCACGGCACAATGGTTTGAAAAAGCAGGTATCGACGATCCGATCTATGCTTTCTCTGTACACGGTATTGCCGGTATTTGGGGAACGCTCTCCACAGGCTTGTTCGCGACACCGGAACTGTCGGCAAAAGTTGGCGTCGGCGGCGCAGGGTTGTTCTACGGCGGCGGTCTTCACCAATTAGGCGTTCAAGCGCTTGGCGTGTTCGGCGCGTTGGCCTTCGTTCTTGTTCTTTCCTTTATTATCTTGGGCATCATGAAAGCGACCGTTGGTCTGCGTGTAACAGAAGAAGAAGAAATCATCGGTCTGGACTTGTCCGAACACGGTTCTTATGGATATCCGGAGCAAATGAAAAAAGCTGCGCAATCATCCAATAACGTGACCGTCTGATTGTAGGCGAACGCGTTCTAAATGAGCGAAGGGGATGCAACATGAAACATCTCGCCATCAAAGAAATCTTGGCCCGCATTCATCAAGCCGGACAATTCGATGAACTGCGTGTAACCAGGGATCAGGTGCATGAGATGTTTCGGGAGCATCTCCTTTTCGCCTATTCTGCTGAGTTTGCGCGCGATATCAATACAATTCACGACAGTTTGATTCAAAGAACGATCGCGCTGGCAGAGCAACAGCTCGAAGCCCGCGGCATGGGCAGGCCGCCGGCGCCGTATGCGTTTATGCTGTTCGGCAGCGGTGGGCGAAGTGAACAGACGCTATGGAGCGATCAGGACAACGGGCTGATCTATGAGGAGCCGGGCGACTGTTCGGGTGAGGCGTCGGCGCTGTATTTTGCCGAGTTAGTGGGATGCATTCTGCAAGGACTTGAAGTGCTGGGTTACCCGCCTTGCCAAGGGAATGTCGTATCCAGCAATCCGCAATGGCGCAAAACTCTATCATCATATATGGAAATGATGCATGTTTGGTTCGCTGAGCCGAATTGGGAAAATGTCCGTTATCTGCTCATTTTGGCTGATATGCGCTGCATTTACGGGGCGCCGCATTTAGTAGAGCGCTTAAAGGAAGAGATGATCACATACATCCAGCAGCACGGCGAAATTCTGCCATTTTTGCTGTCTAATACGCTGCATCACAAAATTACTCTTGGCGTGTTCGGACAGCTGATCAAGGAGCGGTATGGCGAGGACGCCGGTGGGTTTGATATTAAGTATGGTGCTTATATACCCATCGTGAATGGCATTCGTCTGCTGTCGCTGCAAGCCGGCATTGCTGCTTCTTCCACGTTGCAGCGGCTGGTACTGCTCAAGGAAGGTGGGTTCGTCGCTGAACCGCTGATAGACAGATGGCGGCAAGCTTTTGAAATCACCTTAAGATTAAGAGATAGCACGCCTTTTCAAGTTGAAGAGGGCATGTATACGACGAGAAGTAAGCTAAGTGCCGAGCAGTTGACCAAAGAGCGCCGAGCATCGTTAAAGTTCGCTTTGCGTGTCGGGATGGACTTGCAAAAGTATGTGAAAAAGTCGCTTGAATCCAAGGAAGGGAACCAGAGAGAAAAAAGGTAGTGTTCGAAGGGGAATTCATCGAGGGAGGAGGCGCTTGGCATGAAAGACATGCGTCCGGCGGGTCGGATGTGGCATTTGTACAAAATGGGCGGGCTTACGCCGGCTATTACCTCGATGTTTGATGCGCAGAGTGCGCAGCAGATGGCGTTTATTCGCTCGATGCTGAAGGAGCAGCGTAAACATTCGTTATTTGACATTCCGCTTCATTCGATGGAGCTGGTCGTATTCGATTTGGAGACGACGGGATTCTCGCCTTATAATGGAGACGAAATTATTTCCTTCGGTGCGGTATCGGTAATCGGCGGCGAAATAAAGCGGGATCAAACGTTTTACAGCGTGGTGAATCCCAAGCGCAACATACCTGACGATATCGTCGAGTTGACGGGGATCACAAATGAAATGGCGGCCGATGCGCCGGAATTGATTCATGTGCTCCGCGGCTTCCTGGAATTCGTGCAGCAGAAAGTGCTGGTGGCGCATGCCACGGGTCATGATAAAAATTTTCTCAATGCCGCGCTCTGGCGCACATCCAAAGTGAGCCTCTCACACCGCGTGCTGGACACGATGATGATTGCCAAATGGCTGATGCCAAGGCGCAGAAATTTGAGCCTGGATGCGCTGTTGGAGGAATACGAGATTCCAGTGACGCAGCGGCACCATGCGCTGGAGGACTCGTTGATGACAGCCCAGCTGTGGTCCAAATTCATGGAAGAAATCAAATCGCGGGAAGTCGATACTTTAGGCGATTTGTATGCTTTATTAAGCCATCACTGACAGATCACAAACGGCAGTTTGCGATATGCGGTCAGAGGGGCTTTTTTTATTTCATAGATGTGCAAAGAAGGTGCCTCAGGAAAGAGGAGAGACAGTATCCAGTGTGAGGGGGTGGTGTGCCACTCCGTATTCAAATCTTGGAAGGATGGAATCGGAGGCGCGTCAGGGTGAGAGTGGAAAATGCCGATCACATGCAGACTGGGATCCGTTAGGACGGGAATCAAATCCGTGGGATTCATCGTGAAATGCCGCGCAGGATTGGACGAGCTATTGCGAATGGAAATGAAACGGTCAGCCTGAATTTCAGTCTTACCGTTGAACGAACCCGTGATGAAGCCGCAAGCCTCATGAGGCATGTGCTTTCTGCTATACACAGTCAACTCATGGAATAATGCGCTCGGTAGATAAATGGTCATGAGATTCAGCTCCCTGCGTCTGAAGTCGGATGATGTCATTATATAAGTTCTGGTTATAAAAAAACAGATTCCGAGTGGAATCTGTCAGTTGACTTTGCCTTGCGGCTTAATTAAGAAAAAGACAAGCGCTAATGTGATCAACGATAAGGAAGAGACGGTGATGAAAATCGCTTTATGGGAAATGTTCATAAGCCAGCCGAATAGCGGAGGGCCGAAGGCGACCCCGATGAACCGGAGGCTGTTGTAGAGCGATGTGATCATGCCGCGCTGCTCGCGCTCCACGGAGCCGGTAATCATCGTATTGAGGCATGGCAGCAGCAAGCCTGTGCCGATTCCACTTAACGTTAACAGTCCGATAAAGATATATAAGTTGTTACTGAGAAATATCGTTAACCCGAGGGCGACGGTCATCAGAATCAGGCCGATGTTCATCAGCCAGCGCATTAAGGTGCCGTTCTTCTTAATGAGCGCACCGGTTGTATACGCCGTGATGACTTGCCCTAAAAGGGGGATGGCTAATACAAGCCCTTTTTTGACGCCATCGATGTTGTACGGTTCTTTTTCGAGAATTTGCGATAAATAAAACAGTACGCCAAACAGAATGAACAGTGCCAGCGATCCCGCGAAAAACGAGGTGATCAGCCAGCGGCCTTTTTCTTTAAGAATGGTGCCGATTTGGGAAATATAAGCTTTCAGCGCTTGCGGCTCTTTCTGTTTCTTCGGTTCTTTAATGATGAAAATGACGGCGAGCAGCGCAAGCAAGCAAAATACCGGGAAGGCGAAAAATGGGGCGAACCAAACGAGCAAGGCTAATAACGAGCCTAAGATTGGGCTTAGCACTTTGCCGGAGCCATTGGAGGCTTCGATTAAGCCTAGCGCCTTGCTTTCTGTGCCGCCTTTGTACAGGTCGCCGACGAGCGCCATCGCGATCGGGGCTGTCCCTGCGGCTCCTAAGCCCTGAATCGCCCGCGAAATAATGAGAATGGTGTAGGAGTTCCATATGGCTCCAAAACCGGCTAGCACGCCGGCAGCTCCATAGATGATCAGCGATGGAATGATGACGGCTTTACGCGAGAAGCGGTCGGACAAATAACCTGAAATCGGAATGATCAAGCCAGCCGTAATTGAAAACAAGGTGATAACCAAGCTGCTTTGGAAGCGAGAAATCCCCATTCGCTCCTGCATATCAGGTAAAATTGGCACAAGCATCGAATTGCCCAGCACCAGCACCATGGGAATTGTGGCGATCGCGATGAAAGTCCATAGATGTCCTTTGGTGCCTTCCTCCTGCTTGCTGTCCGCTTTGTTTTTTGATTGCTGACGCTGAGGCTGCTCGTCGGGCACTTCGCTTTCAAAGACAATTTGCAGTCGTCTTCTACTTTTCGTTTTCTCCATCCTTCGGCTCCTTTTCACAGCATGAGTACTGTTAATGTCCCCTGCTACAGCCGCTGCATACTTCGGATGGCTCGACAGATGTTGGAATTTTGCCGGAATTGGAGATAATATAGAAAAGTGGAGGTGCGAAGATTGAAAAGAAATGTGATCATCCTGGCTGTCATTGTCCTGCTTGCGGGATTTGCTGTCTATCAAAATAGCGATCGTGTCCATAAAGCGGCAGCCTTGCCTACGGAACAAGCGCCTCAAGCGAATTTCCTGGCGCCTGCTTTTACGTTAACGGGGCTTGATGGTAAAGAATATACAATTGGTGGTCCCAGAGACAAGCCGCTGCTCGTCAATTTCTGGGCATCGTGGTGCGGTCCTTGCGCGCAGGAAGCGCCTGATCTGGTCAACACGTACAAGAAGTACGAAGGGCAATTTGACCTTTATGCCGTTAACGTCACGCCAGGCGATAAAATGGACAATATTAAGAAGTTCGTCGATGACTATAAATATCCGTTTCCGGTGCTGCTCGATAAAAAAGGAGAGAACGCCGAGACCTATAAGGTCATTGCCATCCCAACAAGTTTTTTGATTGATAAAAACGGCGTCATTCGCGAAGTGATCCATGTGCTTTCGCCGCGCGAGCTTGATAAGAAGGTCGCCAATCTCATCCAAGCAAAATGAAAAAAAAGCTGCCGGACAGCAGAGGCTGTTACCGTGCAGCTTTGTTGTTTTAATGATTGACTAAGCCGAGCCGTTCTTGTTGTTCTCTGGCTGCCGGCTCTACGCGGGTTCTGCCAAGCAGCGCATAGCGTAAGCTATCGACCAGTGCGTACCAGCTTGCTTCGATGATATTGCTGGAGACGCCGAGCGTGTTCCAAGAGTGGTTGAAGTCCGTCGTCTCCATCAATACCCGAACTTTACCGGCTGTGGCGTCTTTCTCGTCAAGCACGCGCACTTTGTAGTCAGTTAGATGGGCTTGCTGGATGTCCGGGTAGTACTGGAGCAGCGCTTTGCGCAGCGCGTTATCGAGAGCGTTGACAGGCCCGTTGCCTTCTGCCGCGGTGTAGATCGTTTCCCCGTGAACTTTAACTTTAACAATCGCTTCCGAGACGACTGCGCGGTTCGCGGTTTTTTCCACGATCATTTTAAACGATTCCAGCGTGAAAATCTCTTCCAAGCCTTCGAACGTCTCGCGCAGCAGCAGCTCGAGCGACGCATCCGCGCCTTCGAACTGGTAGCCTTGGTGCTCCAGATCTTTGATCTTCTCGATAATTTCCTTCGTCTTTTGCGGCTCGTTGGCGAAATCGAGATTCAGCTCTTGCGCTTTGACCAGCACATTGCTTTGTCCCGCCAATTCAGAGACAAGCACGCGCTGCTTGTTGCCTACTAATTCAGGCGCGATGTGCTCGTACGTGCTGGCATCCTTCAGGATGGCGGAGACGTGAATGCCGCCTTTGTGCGCGAAGGCCGCGTTGCCGACGTAAGGCTGGTTCACCGGCATATGTGAATTCGCGATTTCACTCACATACCGCGATACTTGCGTTAACGATGCTAACTGCGCTTCCGAAATGACATTATAATGAAGCTTTAATTGAAGGTTGGGAATGATGGAGCTCAGATTGGCATTCCCGCAGCGCTCGCCGTAGCCGTTAATGGTGCCTTGCACCTGTCCGGCGCCTGCCTGCACCGCAGCCAAGCTGTTGGCGACGCCAAGCTCGCAGTCATTGTGGGCATGAATGCCTACCGGCGTGCTGATGTTTTCTTTGACCGCCTTTACGATCGAAGAAATCTCACCTGGCAGCGATCCGCCATTGGTGTCGCACAGGACGATCCAGTCAGCGCCGGCATCCTGGGCTTTGCGAATCGTTTGCAGCGCGTAGTCCGAATTGTTCTTAAAGCCATCGAAGAAATGCTCTGCGTCATAGATGACTTCCAATCCCTTGCTTTTTAAATAACGGACGGAATCGTAAATCATCGCCAAATTTTCTTCAAGTGTCGTTTGGATCGCCGTATGCACGTGGAAATCCCAAGATTTACCAAATATTGTGGCGACCTTCACGCCGGAATCGATCAGTCGGTTGAGATTGATGTCGTCCTCTGCGCGGATATCCTTCCGTCTGGTGCTTCCGAACGCTGTAATCTTGGCATTAGCAAATTTCATATCACGTACACGATCGAAAAATTCAATATCTTTGCTGTTGCTGCCCGGCCATCCGCCTTCAATATAATGAACCCCTAGCTCATCGAGCTTACGGGCAATTTTGATTTTATCCTCGACGGATAAGCTGATGCCTTCTCCTTGAGTTCCGTCGCGCAGCGTAGTATCGAAGATTTTGACTGATGTTGGCATGGTTTTCCTCCTTCAGAAGCTCGCAAATTGGCCGTTAACGTTATTCATTGATGTGAGTGAGCGCGCTTTAAAGCGTTAATGTATAATTTACGATTATAACATAGTTCTTGAATTATGGACATCATAACGCAAAAATACGTTTGCCTCAAAGCCTATTTTTTCGTATGCTGAAATTGCCTTCTTATAGAAGGCTATTATTCGTGAGGAAGGTGAAGGATGTCTGTTCAAAATTATTACCCAAAGCAAGGCAGAGTCATCCTTCATATTGACATGAATGCCTTCTACTGTTCCGTACATGAAGCGGTGGAGCCGCACTTGTATAAAGGGAAGCCGCTGGCCGTCGCCGGCAGCGTTGAGCTTCGTAAAGGCATCATCGTGACCTCCTCGTATGTGGCCCGCAGCATGGGCATCAAGACCGGCATGCAGGTACGACAGGCGCTGCGCATATGCCCGGATCTGATTTTGATCCGTCCTGATTTTGATTTATACCGCGACTTCTCGCGGCGCTTTATGAAGATTGCTTATAGTTATTCACCGATGGTCGAATCGATGTCAATCGATGAATGCTATGTAGATATAACAGGCTCCAAGCAATTCGGAACACCGATGGAAATCGCCACGCAAATTCAAAATCGGATTATGGATGAGCTCCATTTGCCATGCTCGATCGGCGTTGCGCCGAATAAGCTGCTGGCGAAGATGGGCTCGGATATGAAGAAACCGAACGGCATTACCGTAGTGCGCTTACGCGATGTGCCCAGCTTGTTCTGGGATAAGCCGTGCAATGAGCTGTACGGAATTGGCAGGAAGACAGCCGATAAACTAAAGAAGCTGAACATCTATACGCTGGGGCAGCTGGCGAAAGGGGATGAGCGGCTCCTGACCAAACATTTTGGCATTATGGGAGCGCATCTCAAGCAAGCCGCGAACGGTATTGACCATTCGGTCGTCAATCCCGAGCAGGAGCAGAGCAAGTCGATTGGCCATACTACGACACTGCCGAATGATGTAACCAGCAAGAAAGAAGTGTATCGCGTGTTTCTGAATTTGGCCGATCAAGTGGCGCGGCGGCTGCGCAGGCAAAAGTTAATGTCGGCGACTGTGCAAATAACAATTCGCGATCCGGAGATGCGCACGATCACACGTTCGGTGACTTTGCAGACGCCGACGGAGCATCTCGATGATATTTATCATACAGCCTGTGGTCTCTATGATCATCACTGGGAGGAAGGCGAGCCGATCCGGCTGCTGGGCATCACGCTGCAAAATTTATCCGCCAAAGAAGATACCGCCATTCAACTCGATTTATTCGACTATGAGAAGCAGCCGAAGCGGGATCAGCTGAACCGAATTATGGATGAGCTGCGCGATAAATTCGGCGAGAATGCGATATTGACGGCCGGCATGATGGGCGACGACCCGTCTGCACTGATCCGTAATCATAAAACGCGGGGGACTTCGCTGCAGATGGATCATTTAAAACATAACCCGATTCACCGGGAAGAATAGGATGTCATAGAAAATAGGGGAGTTGGATCATGGCCTACTGTATGGGGTTCGCAGGCTTTTCCGATAGCGGCAAAACGACTTTGATCGTGAAGGTTCTTGAAGAGCTGCGGCGTCGGGGTCACCGTGTCGCTGTATTAAAGCATGACGGACATGGGCATTATAAAGAGGCGGAAGGCGCTGACTCCACAGCTTTCGTTGAAGCTGGAGCGGACGCGGTCGTCACGATTTCCCCGAATGGCGTACATCGCTATGAGAAGAAAGAGGCTCCGGATCTGCAGGAGCAGTTGGCCGAACTGGCCCATTATGACCTGGTGCTAATCGAAGGTTTTAAGAAGGATAAGCATCCAAAGGTCGCTGTTTTTCGTACAATAGAACAAAGCCGTATCTTGGAAGAGCTGGACCCGGCACCGATCGGCATTATAACGGAGCTGGCGTTTGAATCCGGAGGAATTCCTGTATTTAGGCCCGATGAGCCCCAAGCAATCAGCGAATTCGTCGAATTTTGTTCAAAGGCTCGTCAATATTAAGGTTTGAACTTTACAAGCATTTATATTATATTTTACATGAGGATATCTTGAGGAGGAGTACAAAGATGGCAAAGTATACGTTTGTTGATAAAGAGACCTGCATCGCTTGCGGCGCATGCGGAGCAACTGCCCCTGACATCTATGATTACGACGATGAGGGCTTGGCTGAAGTTATTTTCGACGGTGATGGTAATAAAGGGGTAACTGAAATTCCTGAAGATCTGTACGATGATCTGCAGGATGCACAAGATGGCTGCCCAACTGACTCCATCAAAGTGGCAGATTCACCTTTCAACTAATCAAAATCAGTTCCTGATTTTGTGACAATCGAAAATGTCGAAAGAGCTCATTTCCTGCATGGGAATGGGCTCTTTTTTTGTTCGATGATGTCAAATCGCGCAACATTTTCATTGCCAATTCATAGATGACCATTCTACAATGAAGCTAGTAAAAGTGCGGGAGGAAACTATGGGCAAGAAGTGGCTGCAACCTTTAGCAGCAGGCCTCGTGATCATGCTGGTAGCCATATATTGTTACACGGTGAGCGCGAACGGCTTGTTTTATTTTATTGAAAACCCACTGCAAGACAACATGCGCAAAGCCAAAACGCTCGATGAGCGGCAGCCTGACGATCGGATCAAAATTGTCAAAATCGATCAGCACTCCCTCGACGCCATTGGTAAGTTCCCTTGGGACCGGGCGGTATATGCACAAGTCATAGAGAAGCTGGAGCAGTCGGGAGCCGCGGCGATCGGCATCGACGTGGTCATGGCTGAGCCCTCCAAAAACTCCGCGGATGATTTAGCGCTGGCTGATGTTCTGGCTAAATACCACAATGTCATCCTGCCTGTTCAATTCAATTATCCCCCCAAGCAGCAGGTTGGCGATCTTATTCCGGAGAAGATTGACTATCCGTCGCCTACGCTAAGCGCGAATCCAAAGCAGATGGCTCATATCAACGTCTTCGTGGATAAAGACGGCAAAGCGCGCAAACTGCCTCTTGGTTTGCCGGATGAGAAAGGGCAATACGTGCCTGCTTTCAGTGTTGCGCTGGCTAATCTTATGCTGAACGATGGCGATAAGGTCATACGAAATGAGGCTAACGGACAATGGATGCGCGGATCGGCGGCAATCCCGGCGGACGGACGCAATCAGGTCACGACGGAGTTCTATACGAAGCCCAGACAGCAGATGGATGCGGAAACCGGTTATGAGACTTTATCGTTCGTCGATGTGCTGGAGAGCGCTAAGCCACTGCCGTTGCAAGGGGCGATTGTACTGGTCGGTCCGTACGTGACGGGCATGCTCGATGAATATCCAACACCGGTCAGTGCGGTGAAAATGTTCGGAATTGAGATTCACGCCAATATGATTCAGACGCTGCTGGAAGGCAAGTATTACCGCGAGGCTGGCAAGCCCGCTGGCATCGGGATCATTCTACTAGTATCCCTAGCGGCAATGTATATTTTTAATAGATTCAAAGGTAGAACTGCGCTATTATTTTTTATTGGCTTATTTGTTTTATACGGTGTCGTATGGATCGTGCTGTATATGGTTTGCTCCTGGTTAGCGCCGCTTGTCTATCCGCAGTTTGCGCTGGCGGCGGTCTACATATGGTCAATTGTGAGCCACTATCTGGACGAACGCAAAGAGCGCAACCGGGTAACCGGGATCTTCGGCCGCTTCGTATCGAAGAGCGTTGTCGATGAACTGCTGCAATCCGGCGAAGAGGTGAAGTTGGGCGGCAGCCGTAAAGATATCACACTTATTTTCGTTGATATCCGCGGGTTTACGCCGATGTCGGAGCGCCTCGAACCCGAGCAGGTCATTCAAGTGCTGAATGAATATTTGGATGTGTGCACGAAGGCGATTTTTAAGTTTAGTGGAACGCTCGATAAGTTTATCGGCGATGGTGTCATGGCGATGTTCGGCGCCCCGATTGCCTACGATGACCATCCGGAAATGGCGGTGCGTGCCGCCATTGAAATGAAATCGCAAGCGAACCTGCTGGAGCAAAAATTGATTGAAAAGTACGGCATCGGTGTCAAGTTCGGACTTGGCATTAATAGTGGGCCGGCGGTCGTCGGCAACATCGGATCTGAGGCGTTGAGACTGGATTATACGGCCATCGGCGATACCGTGAACTTAGCCGCTAGACTGGAATCCAATGCTAAGCCGGGCCAAATTTTGATCAGTGAGCATACATATGCGCGGGTGAAAGATCTGTTTGCGATCGAACCTGTCGGAGAAATCAAAGTCAAAGGAAAAGAACTGCCGGTTATGGTTTATGAAGTGATCGGGAACTTGTCTTGAGATTGAGGAGGAAGCCCTATGCAAGTGGCAAGGAAAATAATTTCGTTATGTTTAAGTTGTTGTCTATTGTTTAGCTTGCTGTCGATGGCACTGGCAAAGCCCGTTGATGCCAAAACCGTCAGGGTGGCGGCGATCACTTCGCTGAGCGGGCAGGTCACGGTGAAAAAAGGCGGCGGCTCCCAAGTGTACGATGCGTATCTGGACATGAGCTTAAATCAAGGCGACACCATTATGACCGGAGCGGATGCTTCGGTGAAGCTGGATCTCAGCAATGGCGACGCGGACATTACACTTGGGGCCAATGCGGAGGTAAATGTCTCTGATTTGAATACGTCAGGCGGCAGCAAGAAGTCCAAGCTCAAAATATGGGCGGGAGCGCTGTGGGTGAAAGTCAAATCGCTGGTCGGCTCGGATGACGAGTTTGAAGTAGAGACGCCGACGGCGGTTATGGGTGTGCGCGGAACGCAATTTTTCGTCGGAGTTGACCCTGTTACAGGGCAAATCAAAATGGCTGTAGGCGCAGGAAAGGTTTCAGCTTCGACGGTTACAACCGGTTCGGACAACCGTCAAACGGTGCAAATTACATATCTGTACCCGACACAGCAGATTGCCCTTGATGCTCGCGATGAGGTGCAGGACTTGTCGTTAAAAGTCCAAATGGTCGATTTGGCAGCGTTCATTCAATCGGCATCCCCAGAAGTAATCAAAGCGATCATTGAGAATAAAGCGGCTATTGATAAGGAGAACGATGCTTTCATTGCCAATAAAAGGAAAGAATTGGAATCGGGTGGCTTGGTTCCTGACGGCACTTCCTTATATGCGCCTGATCTGGCTGCGCTGGATAAAGTGAAGGCGAATTTGGACAATCTGGTGGGCAATATTGCGAAGCAAGCGGTTAGCAGCAGTAAAATCAGCAAGGCGGACATGGATAAACTCGTGGCGCAGACGAACGGGAAAATGAGCCCGACAGACCGCAAGCTCGTTCTGGACGATGTCCAGGACTTGGATAAGACTGCCGGTGTGGATCCAGAGCTGGAGAAGCGGAAGCAAGAAGCTTTGAAGAAGCTTGAGGCCGAGAAGTTGGCCAAACAGACGGCTGAGCAGCAAAAGCTGGCCGAGCTCAAGAAGCAGCTCGAAGCTCAGCTGAAAGCGGCGGAAGAAGCTAAGCAGAAAGCGGAAGAGGCGAGTAAGAAAGCGGAAGCCGAAGCGAAGGCGAAAGCGGAGGCAGAGCTGAAGAAGTCGATGTCTGATATAGAGAAGAAGGCGTACGACGAGGCGAAAAATGGCGGGAGCACGGCTCCTGTAACTGGCGGTGGCAGTGGTGGCAGCAGTGGCGGTGGCGGGAACGATCCGGGAACTCCGGCAAAACCTGCTCCGAGCGTAACGCTAAGCCGGTCGTCCACTGGTAGCAACAATTTTAACTTAAATGTTCAAATGAGTGATTTTGGTACGGAACATGCGCTGTATGCGGTTGAAGTTCATCTGCAGTATGCGCAAAGGCTTCATGGGCAGCAATACGGCATCTATACGAGCGTAGGTCAAAATAAGGAAGTGACTGTAAGCCATGAGGGCAGTGGCCGTATTTTCCAGACAGACACAAGTGTAGAGAGTGCTTATGATTATACAACCAATGATACTAGTGCCAACGTGGCTAATCATGAATTGATTTATACTGTGACGAACTTCGGTTCAGGGTCATCGGAAATTTCGTTCAGCGGGACGAAGACGCTGGTTAGCATTCCGTTTTCATTTTATGGGCCTGTGGCTGAAGATGCGTTAAAGACAATGAAAGTCGGCTATATCAAACTTGTGAAAAAAGACGGTTCGGAAGCAGCGACAGTCACAGTCGTACCCTTGAACATTCAAGGTTGAGCGCTTCCGCAATGACCGAACGAAAGGGGAGCACGATGAAATCTTTTAAATATATCCTTATCCCGTCGCTGGTTGCTGTAGTATGCCTGGCCGGTTCGCCAGTCTCGGCAGCCTCGGCTGCCTCGACGGCTAGCTTATCCGGAGATGCTTTGCTGACCGGTAGCGGCCGGATCATGGCGGATGTCACGACACTCGCTGGGATCGGCGATTTTGACGCGAAAGACGGCGATGCCCTAGACGCAGCGTTCAGAGCGCCGAGCGGCATCCTGCAGTTGGCGGATGGCAGTATCCTGGTCGCTGATTCGCGCAATCAGACGATACGGAGAATCGCGAATGGCCAGGTGACAACTTATGCCGGACCTGCACTCCCCGTGGCCACGAACAGCCTAGGATTTCCGAAGGGCTACCTGCTGGACGGCAAGTCGTCGGCAGCGTTCTTCGACACCCCGACTGGGCTTTCTGCCGATGCCAAAGGGCAAGTCTATGTGGCTGATGCGGGCAACAATGCGATTCGCAAGATCGATGCCAATGGCCAGGTGACAACTTTGGCGGGCAGCGGTGTCTTGGGAAATGAAGACGGGCAAGGGGGCAAGGCGACGTTCAACCATCCAAGCGATGTGGCGGTCGCCCCAGACGGGACGGTCTACGTGGCGGATACGCTCAATCATCTGATCCGCAAAATCACGCCGAACGGGGCGGTCACGACGCTGAACGCGGCTTCGACTAGAGCTGTTCAAGTTCGTCCGGGCGAGGCTGCGTTTGCCGGAGATTATGAGGATGGCCCGCTATCTGCGGCGAAGTTCAATGAACCGTCCGGCTTGGCTTTGGACAGTCAAGGAAATCTGTTCGTCAGCGATGCGGGCAATCAGTGCATTCGGTATATCGATTTGCAAACGAATACCGTTACAACGCTTGCCGGCAAGCCGGCGTTCGCGAATGGCAGTTCCATTTATGGCAAAAATGAACTGTACGCTCCAGGTGATTATACCGACGGTGCTGCGCTGCAAGCCAGGTTTGATTACCCTAAAGGCTTGGCGGTTACGTCCGAAGGCGGCTTGCTGATTGCTGACAGCTTGAACCATGCGATCCGTTATTTGTTCCACGGTCAAGTCACGACAATTGCCGGAACGATGCAAACTGGGGAAGCGGACGGTGTGGAGCAAGCGGCTTCGTTCTATGCACCGACGGATGTGCTGGTGACAGCGCAGGGCAATATTGTGGCAGCGGATACGCTAAATAACAAAATCCGTGTCATCAGCCCGTATCATTTGCCGCAGGATCTGGCAGCGGATGATCAGGTGAAGGTCGTGAACGGCCATACGCGGATTCAATTCGATGCGCAGCCGGAAATTCGCGATGGACGCACGATGGTGCCAGTGCGCGCAATCAGTGAAGCTTTTGGCTATGAAGTGAAATATGTGCAGCGTGAAGGCGGAGCGGTTGTGCAGTTGATCAAAGGCGACGTAACCGTCGAGCTGACGATCGGTCAGACCGGTGTGATGCGTAAGCAAGGGAACAGCCTAGAGAAGACTCAGGAAACCGATGCGGCGCCTTACGTGAAAGAAGGACGCACCTTCGTGCCGGTTCGTTTCTTTGCCGAGCAAATCGGCTTGAATGTGCAGTGGGATGCGCCTCATCGGACGGCCATTTTGCGTACAAATTCGTACTTGGATTAAGTGGATACACTTGCAAAAGCTGCTTCTAGGTAGGAAGGACTACCTTTGGGGGCAGCTTTTTTGTGCCTTCATTTCGTGGTAAATTTAGCCGATAATACGGGGAGAAGATCCATTTAAGGAGGCGTGCTGGTTGAAAAAGAACCGATATGAAGACCAGTTGGAGCGATTTTTCCAGCATAATCCAGTCGAAGATCCCTTGTATTTAAAACGCTACGTGAAAGAGCATCCTGATCATAAAATGGCTTGGTACCTCTTGGGCCGAGAGTATGCGGCACAGGGCAAAGAGGGCAAAGCGGCATATTGTTTTGCGCAGTCAGGAGAAATTTACGAAGCTTTCGAGAAGCAAAAAATTGTCGTGGAGGGACCGGATTCTCCCGCAATAGAGAAGGCGGCGCGGGCCGGGCGCGGCAAATTTGGGCGCAGAGGCAAGCGGGTGGCTTTGCTGGCAATGCTGCTGCCGTTCCTTCTGCTGGGCCCCATCGTCCCGGCGAGTGACAAACACTCGCCGAGGGGAGGGACGCCTTCGGAGCCGGCGAATGCAGTTGGCGCAGTGGCTTCAAGCGCTCTGCCGCTTCAAGAGGATGCAGCCAAGCTTAAGCTATATTATCCGGAAGGGGCGTGGGGAACACTGCTGCAGCGCATTCTCACGGCTCCGCATGAAGCGGCAGGTGAGGCGGTTATCCTGCAGGCTCCCAAGAGCGCTGACGGCGCTTGGGAGGAGTGGAATAAGGCGGTGAGGCCGCTGCTCTCCATCGCACGTGGTGGCAGCGATGCGTCGGCGGCAACGCTCAGCTATTACAATGCCCAGCTGTGCGGCTGCCAGGCTGCGGACAGTGCGCCGCTGCTGCCGGCCGTCGAGAGCTGGGTGCAGGAGCGCGAGCAGGCGGCGGTCCTGCAGAGCGCCATTGCGGCGTACCGGCAGAAGAGCGGAACGCTGCCGCAGCAGCCGGAGCAGCTGGCCCAGGCCTACCCGGACAACTTGTTGCCCGGGTTGACGCCGGCCATGCAGGCGATGTTTCCGCAAGCGCTGAAGGTGGCGCAGGCTGGCGGACCGGCGCGGGGCGCCGAGCAGGCCGCGCAGCCGCCTGCGGCTGAGCCTGGCGCAGCGGCTGGGGCTGAGGCAGCAGCAGCTGCCCAGGGCCGGGCGAGCGCCGCTCCTTTGTCGGAGCCGCTGCGCATCCTTGTCGATACCGACAAGCATCGCTTGGCGCTCGTGAGCGGCAACTTCCTCATCCGCAGCTACCCTGTCGGATTAGGCGGGGAGAAGACGCCGGAGGGCGATTTTGTGATCAGCGAGAAAGTGCGGAATCCCAATGGTAAGTCCAATGGGGAGTTTGGCAGCCGCGGCATGACGCTCTCCGATACGCTGTATGCGATTCACGGCACGAACAAGCCGTCGAGCATTGGCAAAGATGAGTCGCATGGCTGCATTCGGATGAAACAGGCGGACGTCGAGGAGCTGTATGACATGGTTCCGGCGCAAACGAAGGTGACGATCGGCAAAGGGATTGTGCCGGATGCGCCGGAAGGTGACGGGGATGGCAGCGGTGCCGGGCGGGGGAATCCGGCGCAGGCCTTTAAGCTTCCGCTGCAAACGACCGACAGCAACCCGAACAAAGTTTACAAGTGGTTGGATTAAGGTGGATGCGGCGTGGATGGCAGCCTGAGCGGTTTTACCGTAAGAAGGGGCGCTCAGCAGGCGGTGATAGGTCGGAGCGGCTGCAGTCCGACTTTGCCGAATTGGAGCAGATCGGCGGCAAGGCGTAGCAGCTGTAGCTCGATTTTGCCGAACTACAACCTGCTTATCGCCCGTCAACGCTCAATTTCAGCTCTCCAAGCAGGCAGAATCGGACTGCAGCGCCTTTATCGCAATATAAGCTGCTTCCAATTGTGCAAAACCTGACTGCAGAGATTTCGCCTAGTGAGGCGCAGCTGACTAATACGACTGACCTGCACATCTCGAAGAACGAACGGGCTGAGGCCCGCAAGCTAAGGTTAAACAACAAAAGGCTCCAGCAAAAGGAGCCTTGACAACAAAATAGAAAGCGATTACAATTTTCTTTGTGAAGGATTTGATCGTTTTATTCGAAGTTATTTGTTTAAAACGAGCAGTATGCTCATCACAATGATGATAAGTAACATGACAGAAGCAGTCCAGATGATCGCTTTTTTGTTGACTTCATCTTTCGGTTTACGTGTCGCTACAACGGGTTTGCGTTTGGGCATGGGATCGCCTACTTCCTGATAAATTGGGCTTATGCCTCTATCTTATCATAACTAGAACCAATCATTGAATATGAATATTTATGCGGATGCGAAAAATCATAGGTTGACGACCATG
Source organism: Paenibacillus aestuarii (assembly GCF_027789125.1). Classification (GTDB taxonomy): domain Bacteria; phylum Bacillota; class Bacilli; order Paenibacillales; family NBRC-103111; genus Paenibacillus_E; species Paenibacillus_E aestuarii. The sequence goes on from NZ_JAQFVF010000027.1 coordinate 299,449, forward strand.
TCATTTTATTGTAATATTTAATCACACAAGTGAAATAAAACAATTTAATATGTCAGTTTTAATAACATGTTACCGCAAGGGCATTAGTTATTGAAGAGCGCTTTATATCTTCTATAACTATGCCCTTTTTTATTTTCCCATTGATCCTGCTTGAAAGGGGTTGGTCGCACGCGGATTTGATCGACATGGCTTAAGCTTAGTAACCCTAGAAAGAGAAAAGGTTCCACCAGAATTTATTAAAAAAAGGGAGAAGATGGACACATGAATATGAAAAAATGGTCTACAATGGGCTTGGCTGCATCGATGGTTCTCGTAGCTGCCGGCTGCGGCAAAACAGCTGCGCCAGCATCTGAAACTACTAAACCGGCTGCTTCGACAGCGCCTACAGCTGCGGCTACGGCTGCTGCTTCTGCGGCTCCTACCGCTGCTGCTGCAAAAAAATTAACGGGTGATTTCGAAATTCAATACTTTGTCGGCGGTTACGGCGACAAATGGTGGAAAAAAGTTATTGCTGACTTCCAGGCAGCAAACCCAGATTTGAAAATTAAAGAAAGTGCGGGACCAAAAATCAACGAACAAATGAAACCCCGTTGGATCGCTGGTAACCCACCTGATTTCGTATATATCGATGGTCCTGAGCTGTTCGACCGTCAAATGGTTACAGACGGCTTGCTTGAAGATTTGACTGAATGGTACAAAGATGCGAAAAACGTCGACGGTGACAAAATCTCCGATTTGCTCGCTCAACAGCCGCCGCAATATGATGGCAAAATCTATAACATTCCTTTCGTCTTGAACTCATGGGGTATCTTCTACGATAAAGCCCTGTTCAAAGACAAAGGCTGGGCGGAGCCGAAAGATTTTGAAGACTTCATGAAACAGAGCGAAGCGATCAAAGCTGCCGGCATTAATCCATTTATCCATACTGGTAAATACCCTTACTACATCAACGGCGCGTTCCTGTTCCCAGCGATCGTGTCGGCGAACAATAACGATTACAAGCTGCTGCAAGATATGGCAAACAATAACCCGGAAGCTTGGAAGAACCCGGCTATTCTGAAAGGCTTGGACAAAATCGTGCAAATGCGCGACAAGGGATTCATTGATAAAGCATCCGTACAAATCAACCACACGGATTCCCAATCCTTGTTCCTGCAGCATAAAGACGCCTTCATCCCGAACGGACTGTGGCTGCCGAACGAAATGGCGAAAGACGTTCCACAAGGCTTCGATTTCGGCTTCATTCCATCCATTACGCAAGATAAAGGCGGCAAAGTGGTAGCTAACACATCTACAGCAACATTCGCTATCGCGAAAAAAGCGAAGAACAAAGATGCAGCGAAAGCGTTTATGCAATTCGTATTTGCTAAAGCGCAAGCTGGTCAATGGGCTGAGCTGAGCGGTGCGCCTTCCAACATCAAAGGTGACATCAGCTCTTCCAAAGCGCCTAACTTCGTTAAGGATGCTGCGAAATACCTGTCCTCCAGCGACACAGTAGTCGTTCCAACGGTTTCCTTCGCTGCAGACGTGGATAAAGCGATGCAAGATGCTACCGTCGCGCTCACGATCGGCACGATTACACCGCAAGAGTGGGTTAAACGTGTATCTGACGTTGTAGCTAAGCAGAAGAAGTAAATCTTAGAGAGACAGCGCGGAGGATAAGTGAGGCTGCCCGCCTTACTTGTTCTCCGCAATTTTACTGATAGGACGGTGAAGAGAGAATGAAGACTAGCTCAAAAAAGTTGAGCAGAAACCTGTTCATTGCTTCGTTCATCATTCCGACATTTTTGTTCTTCTGCTTGTTTACAGTATACCCTGTCATACAGGCACTCCAAAAATCGTTGTATGATTGGTCGGGGATGTCAGAAAACAGTAAGTTTATCGGTTTTGACAACTTTAAAGACATGTTCAATGACCCTATTATTTGGACAGCCATTGGCAATGATTATTTTCTCGTTGTCGGCAAAGTCATTGGGATCATGCTGTTGGCGACATTTTTCGCCGTAGCGTTAACCCGGTTTAGATTACGCAGCGCCGGATTTTTTCGAGCGATTTTCTTTATCCCGAATGTCATCTCCGTCGTCGTTATCGGCGTGCTTTGGAACTTCATTTATAACCCGCAAATCGGCTTTCTGAACGCGTTCTTAGCGCTCTTCACGGGAAGTAAAGTAGACATTACTTGGCTGGGCTTTCCCAAACATACGATTTGGATGCTTTTGCCGCCTACCATTTGGGCAGGTATCGGTTTTTATATGATCCTGATGATTGCCGCAATCGTGAATATTCCTGCTTCTTATTATGAAGCAGCTAATATAGACGGAGCGGGTCAATGGTCGCAATTCCGCAACATCACCATGCCGCTCATCTGGGAGCAAATTAAAGTTTCAATTATTAATATCGTTATCACGACATTGAACGGATCGTTCGTTATTGTGCAGTTGATGACCAATGGCGGGCAGCCCGACAATACCACGCATGTTATGGGATCTTATCTGTATCGGATGGCCTTTCAACAGTATCACTTCGGCTACGGAGCCGCCATCGGCGTGGCGATCCTGATCATTTCCCTGATTACGACGCTTATTCTGCAGCGGATCATGCGTCAGGAAACGATCGAAATGCATTAATGCCGTCAACGAACAGGATACGGGGAAGGAGACCATACATATGGCGATTAAAAATCCGTTAGCCAAGCTCATCATCTGGGTCGTACTTCTGATATGGGGTATTGCCGTTATTTATCCGCTCTTGTGGACACTGCTCGACGCTTTGAAAAATAATGAGCAGTTTTTCCTGAATATGCCATGGGCGCTGCCGAAGTTTCCGCTACTGTGGTCAAACTTTAGCTATGTCTGGACCAAGTACAATTTTAGCACCTACTTTTTAAATTCCATTGTCGTGACGGTCGGCAGTACGCTCTTAGGGATGATTTTGTCTGCGATGACGGCCTACATTCTCGCCAGATACGAGTTCAAAGGCAGCAATGTGCTGTTCACCATCTACGTCGCTTCGATGATGATTCCGTTCGCGCTCGCCTTAATCCCATTATTTTTCTTGCTGAACGATCTGCAACTGGTGAACACGTGGCTGGGCTTGATTCTCGTCTATGCGGCGCTGAACCTGCCATTCGGGATCTTCCTCCTGGTCGGCTTCTATAAGTCTCTGCCAAAAGAAATCGAAGAGGCGGCGATCATCGACGGCACCTCGCATTACGGAACGTTTTTTCGGGTGATGCTGCCTTTATCGCAGCCGGGGCTGATCACAGTGATGATCACAAATATGCTGAATAACTGGAATGAGTACTTTCTCGGGGTCGTTCTCACGAATGAACCTACCAAATACACGCTGCCGATCGGACTTGCGGTGATGCAAGCGGAGATGCAGTATCGCGTCGAGTGGGGACCACTGTTCGCGGGACTGCTCATCACGACGCTGCCTACGCTGGTGATCTACATTGTTTTCCAGCGGCAGATTGCGAGCGGTATTACAGCAGGGGCTGTAAAATAAGCTTGTTTTTCGAGAAAAAACACCTTATCCTAGAGGATTTTATCCTTTCGGGAAGGTGTTCTTTCTACTATAATTGGTGATAAACAGAGGCAAACAAGATTCGGCCAAACTTGTGAGCATAACTAGGTGAACTTAGATGAAATTAATGTATATTCTGCAGAAAATCGGACGTTCCTTAATGATTCCTATCGCGGTGCTGCCGGCAGCATCAATCCTTTTGCGCATTGGTAAAATGAAATTCGACGACCCGCTGCTCATCCAGTTAGCGCAGATTTTTGAATCTGGCGGCAGCGCGATTTTTGATCACTTGCCGTTGATCTTCGCAGTCGGCATCGCCATCGGACTGACCTCGGGCGACGGCATTGCCGCACTCGCGGCGACGGTCGGATATCTGGTCTTCGACAACGTCCTGAAGCATTTCCAGGCAGGGACGGATGCGGCGGACCAGCTGGATATGGGGGTGCTCGGCGGGATGCTGGTCGGCATGCTGTCCGCCACATTTTTCGAGCGGTTCCAACATGTGCAGCTGCCGAAATCGCTAGGTTTTTTTGGCGGCAAGCGATTTGTTCCCTTGATTACAGCCTTGGCAATGGTGCTGCTTGGCGCTGTTATGGGGTTGATCTGGCCCCCTGTGCAGAAGGGGATCAGCTCGATCGGTCTGTGGATCGTGGAGAATGGCAATGCCGGCGTATTCATCTACGGATTTATGAACCGGCTGCTCATTCCTACCGGACTTCATCATATCATTAATAATATCGCGTGGTTCCAGATCGGCGATTACGTCACACCAACTGGCAAAGTATTCCATGGGGATATTTCGAGATTTTTTGCCGGAGATCCGGATGCGGGGATGTTTACGACAGGATTTTATCCGGTATTCATGTTCGGCTTGCCGGCTGCAGCGTTTGCAATGATCCGTGGTGCTTCCCTAGCGAATCGGCCCATTTTTGTACCACTGATGCTCAGTGCCAGCTTGACCAGCTTTCTGACAGGGATTACGGAGCCTATTGAATTTGCCTTTATGTTCGTGGCCCCGGGGCTTTATGTCATTCACGCCTTCCTCACTGGGATTTCTATGATAATAATGGAAATTTTGCATGTGAAGATGGGGTTTGGCTTCTCGGCGGGCTTCATCGATTTCGTACTTAATTGGAATATATCCACCAAACCATTATGGGTGATAGTTGTTGGTTTCGGCTATTTCTTCCTATATTACTTTACATTTCGCGCCTATTTGCACTTCTTCCCAATGAAGCTTCCCGGCCGTGAAGAGGCGCAGGATCAGGAACAGGCGGAAGAGCGGGTCCCCACCGAAGATACCAAGGAACTGCGGATCTTGAATATTCTCCAGCAAATCGGCGGACCTTCGAATATTATCTCTGTTGATGCATGCATTACACGGCTTCGGCTGCTGGTCAAAGAGGATCAGCAAATCATCGATAACGAGCTGAAGCAGCTCGGCGCCATCGGCGTGATCAGGCTGGGCAAAGGCAACGTCCATATTGTCTTCGGAACGGAATCCGAACAAATTCGCGAAAGCATACGGCCATTGCTTCAGGCTTACAAACAGAAATCAGGACAGGCCTAAGATCTCGGAGGTGTCTTATGATTGTACGGACTATTGTGCATGTGCTATCGCATAATGTAGTGATGGCGCATCTCTCAACAGGTAAAAATTCTATCGCTTTCGGCAAAGGCATCGGCTTCAAAAAAACGCCAGGCATGGCTATCGCCGAGATTGATGTCACACAGGAATTTTTACTGCATACGTCCGAGGTGCTTAAAAATTACGAGCAAATCTTAAATGCAGTTGATGTGAAAATTATCGGCATCACCGAGGAAGTTATCGCCTATGCGCAAAGCATGCTGGAAGGCGCCTTCTCCGAGACGATTCACGCATCGCTGGTCGATCATATTAATTTTGCGGTGGAAAGGCAAAAGCGCGGCATTTTCATCACGAACCCATTCGCCTATGAAATTCAGTACATGTATCCGGAGGAGTACAAAGTTGCCAAGAAGTCGGTTGATTTCCTCAACGAGCATCTGGACGTGAAGCTTCCCGAAGACGAAGTCGCTTATCTGGCGATGCACTTCAACGGTGCGAGAAAGAAAGAGCAAGCCTCCGACTCCTTGGCTGTCGTCAGGGTCGTGTCGCAGACGATTGAAGCGGCGAAGGAACTTGGCTTTAACTTTGATGATTCCTTTTCAACACTGCGCTTCATCAGTCATTTGAAGGGGTTAATCGAACGGGTGAAGCACAAGAAGACGCTGCAAAACACGCTGCTTGCCAAAATCAAAGAGGAGTACGGAGACACCTACGTCAAAGCGAAAGTTCTTTCGCTGCTGCTGACCGATTCGCTGCAAATGGAAGTGCCTGATGATGAAGCTGGATACTTGACGATGCATCTGGAGCGTTTGCTGCAGCGATCGGAAGCCTAATAGCTCATATTCTTTTCTCAATCCCTTGCGGCCTTATGGATGCGGGGATTTTTCATTTGAAGTTGGCTGCTGCGATTGCATAATTAGACATTGTCAGCTAAACTGTCTGTTAGAGTCTTTAGAGAACGGAGTGCATGGACATGCTGTATAAGAAGTTAGCAAAACCCGTCTTGTTCAAGATGGACCCAGAGAAAGCGCATCATCTTACGATTGACGGACTGAGCACAGTAGGTGCTGTTCCCGGAGGGAAGCAGCTCCTGAAATCGATGTATGGCGTTCCCTATTCGCCGATGATGGCGCAGCAATTATGGGAAATCGAATTCACGAATCCAATCGGACTTGCTGCCGGTTTAGATAAGAACGCCAAGGCGGTACCAGGATTTTCGCAGCTGGGATTTGGTTTTATGGAAGTCGGCACGATTACGCCGAAGCCGCAAGCCGGCAATGAGCAGCCGCGTTTGTTCCGCTTACCGGTGGACGAGGCGCTGATCAACCGCATGGGCTTCAACAATGTCGGTGTGGCCGAAATGGCCCGCAATCTGCAGAAGAGCGGCAAGCGGGACATTCCTGTGGCCATCAACATCGGGAAAAATAAAGTGACGCCGAATGAGCAGGCGGAAGAGGATTATCGCGCATGTATTCAAGCTTTGTATACTTATGGGGACTTCTTCGTGGTGAATATCAGCTCACCAAATACGCCGGATTTGCGTAATTTACAGCATGGGAATGATTTGTGCAGATTACTGGATGCGGTAATGGATGAGATGCAGATTCAAATGGAAAAGCATCGCCATCCGGGTAAACCAGTCCTGGTGAAGATCGCACCGGATCTGACGGATGAAGAGCTGGAAATGACAGCCAGAACGATCAAGGAAAGCGGCGTATCGGGCATCATTGCCACGAATACGACGTTAAGTCGTGCTGGCCTTCGTCATCCGAATAAAGATCAAGCAGGCGGCCTTAGCGGCAAGCCGTTAACGAAGCGGTCGACAGAAGTAATTCGTCGCATTTATCAACTGACGGAAGGAAAGCTGCCGATCATCGGATCGGGCGGGATCTTCACCGCGCAGGATGCTTACGATAAAATCAGGGCCGGCGCGAGTCTGGTTGAGGTGTACTCGGCGCTCATCTACGAAGGGCCTGAGCTTCTCCGTCGTTTGAATGAAGGGCTTCAACAATTACTTAAGCGGGATGGCTTTACACATATTTCCCAGGCAATCGGCGCAGATCAGAAGTGACTTCATTTGGAATGGAGGACAAATAGATGGATGGACGAGACTGGAAAAAGTTTCTTCTGCCTTATGAGCAAGCAGTGGAAGAATTGAAAGTGAAATTTAAGACGCTTCGCGGCGAACTCAAAGCGAGGGACGAATATTCCCCCATTGAATTTGTTACGGGACGTGTGAAGAAGATTTCCAGCGTGTTGGATAAAGCCAAGCGGCTTAACGTTCCGATGGATCAGCTGGAATCGGGCATTGAGGATATCGCCGGCATTCGCATCATGTGCCAATTCGAGGAAGATATTGTGCGACTGGCTGAATCGGTCCGAGCTAGACAAGATATGAGCATTGTCTATGAGAAAGATTATATTACGAATAAAAAGCCAAGCGGCTACCGCAGCTTTCATATTATTATTGAATATCCGGTGCAAACGGCCTTGGGCATGAAGCGCATTTTAGCTGAAATTCAAATCCGTACGCTGGCCATGAATTTTTGGGCGACGATTGAGCATTCCTTAAATTATAAATATAAAGAGAAACTGCCTGAGGACGTGCGGATACGGCTTAGCAGGGCTGCAGAAGCTGCGTACATCCTCGATCAGGAAATGTCGAATATTCGCGGGGAGATTGTCGAAGCGCAAAAAATGTTCGAGGATAACTCGAATCTGGTGAATCGGGTGTTGAACAGCATACAAGGACTTTACTTCTATCATCGTGTCCGGGAAGCGGCCCAGTTCCAACTGCGTTTTAATGAAATCTGGGAAGCTGAAGACACCTGGGCTCTAACTGAGCTGTTGAATGAAATTGAGACGGCGATTTCCAGAGCGAAAAAAGGAGACCAGCCCTAAGCTATGAATACTTATGACCGCTTGTACGTGGCATATTTGTATTATTTCAATGAAATGCGAGATTATTTTGAGTGTCATGAAGTGATGGAGGAGCTTTGGCTGGAGGAAGGCCGAAGCCCGCTATATCAAGGTCTGCTGCAGGTTGCAGTAGGCCTTTATCATCATGCGAATGGAAACGTAAGCGGTTCCATAAAATTATTTAGTGCGGGATTGGATAAATTGTCCAATTACCCTGCAGATGCGCTTGGCATCGATCTCGCCCAACTGCGTGACGACAGTGCCAAATATTTGCTGCAGCTGCATGGCATCCAGCAGGAGATGTTTGCCCCTTATGATTTGGATATCCGCATACTCGATCCCGATCTGCAGACGCTCGTGGACGAAATGAAACTGAATCCGCCGGAGGGTGATCACGACCATGATTGAAGTTCGGCAACTGAGCAAACATTACCGGGTGCATGAGCGTGAGCCGGGGTTCTGGGCTTCGCTGCGCAGCCTATTCAACCGTAAGTTCCGCATCGTGAGAGCGGTGGATGATGTGTCCTTTTACATTCCCGAAGGGCAGATCGTCGCTTTCCTGGGGCCGAACGGAGCCGGCAAAACGACGACGATGAAAGTGCTGACAGGCCTGCTGCACCCTTCCGGGGGCGAAGTGAGAGTCAGCGGTTTTATTCCTTCGCAGCATAAAAAGCAATTCAAGATGAACATCAGCCTCGTCATGGGGCAGAAGAGCCAGCTGATCTGGGATGTGCCTGCCTCGGAAACTTTTCTCGTCAATAAAGTGATCTATGAAATTCCGGATGAAGAGTATCAGGAAACATTGAGCGATCTCGTTCGCTTGCTCGAACTGGAGGACGTTATTCGCAAACCGGTCCGCCAGCTTTCCCTGGGGGAGCGCATGAAATGCGAATTGGCGGCAGCGCTGCTGCACCGCCCGCGCATCGTGTTTCTCGACGAGCCGACGATCGGGCTGGATGTCAATATGCAGGAAGTGATGCGCCGCTTCATTCAGGATTACAATAGCAAATACAAAGCGACGATTTTGCTGACCAGTCACTATATGGCGGATGTGACCGCCCTGTGCGAGCGGGTGCTGGTCATCGGCAAGGGCCGGCTGCTCTATGACGGCGCGATCTCCCAGCTCATCGACACCTACGCGCCGAATAAGCGCATTCAGCTGCAGCTTGCTGAGCGAGTCGAATCCTCGGTGCTCCAGCAAGCGGTAGGCTCACTTGGCCGTGTTGTGGACTTCGCATTCCCGAATGTGGAGCTGGAGGTGCCGCGCGAGCAGGTGTCCGAGCTGTCGGCTAAGCTGCTGACCCATCTGTCCGTGCTCGATTTGACAATTGAAGATCCGACGATGGAATCGGTCATCGCTCAAGCCTTTGAAGCAAAGGAGAGCGGCACAGGGAAGGGAGCGCTGTCGTCATGAAAGCAATGCGGCAGTTTTGGCACAAATACCTCGTCCTGCTGCGGATTGAATGGGCCGTTATGCTTGCCTACCGAAGCGAGTCTTTCATCTGGATGGCCGGAGCGTTCATCCAACCGCTTGTCAGCATGGCGGTCTGGCTCTCCATCAGCGATGGCAATGAGGTTGACGGATTTGACGCGCATGCTTACGTCATCTATTTTCTTGGCGTTCTGCTCGTCGATCGCCTGACCAGCACGTGGGACGTGTGGGATTTGGACGCCAGCATTCAGGATGGCTCCTTGTCGGCCAAGCTCGTGCGGCCATTCCATCCCATCCACTGGAGCATCTCGCAAAACCTCGTGTATAAAGCTTTTTTTGCCCTGTCGCTAATCCCGGTATGGGCTGTTCTCGCGTACTTTTTTCCATTACTGAGACTGGATATTTCCCCCATGATGTACGTGTTGGCGCTGCTAGCTATCGTGCTGTCATCCGCGCTGCGGTTTATCATTGGGTTTAACTTCGGCTTACTTGCCTTCTGGACGAATCGCGCTACGGCGATTTATGGCTTGTACGAGGGCATTCATTTGTTTTTGGCCGGGCGTCTTGCCCCGCTGAGCATGTTTCCGGCTTGGGTGGAGAAAGTGGCGATGTGGCTGCCTTTTTATAGTACGGTCGGTTTTCCGGTGGAGCTGTTGACGGGGCGGTTCGAGCCGGCGTCCCAAGTAGTGCTGCAAAACTTTGCCATACAGTTGGCCTGGCTGCTCCTGCTATGCGTCATTTATCGCTTCGAATGGAAGCAAGGGCTGCAAAAGTACGGTGCTGTAGGCGGCTAACAAAGGAGGGCAACGCGGATGAAGTATATGAGGCTGCTGCGTGAATTTTTGCGAGCTTGCCTGGTGGAAGAGTTCGAATATCGCGCTAATTTTGCAGCGAACTTGCTATCTACGATATTTTGGCTGGCTATGGCTGTGCTGACGGTCCAGTTGTATTTTTATCGCACACAGGAGATCGGCGGCTGGAATTTCTACGAGGTTTTGGTGCTTCTCGGCATCTTTAACGCCATTCACGGCTTTATCGAGTTTTTCCTGCAGCCGAATATGGCTAGACTGGTGGGGCATATCCGCAAAGGGACGCTTGACTTTGTCCTGACGAAACCGGTGGACAGTCAATTCTATATCAGCTTCAGGCATCTGGTGTTTTGGCGGCTGGCGGATGTTGCCTTAGGCCTCGGCTTAGTCGCGTATGCGTTGTTCCAACTGGATAGGCTGCCTACAGTCACTCAATTGCTGCTGTTTTTGATCGTTTTTGCAGCTTCCTTGGTTGTGGTGTATGCGTTATGGATGGGGATGATGATCTTCTCTTTCTGGGCGGTGAAGGTCGATAATCTGTCTTTTCTGTTCAGCTCTTTCTTTGAAACAGCCCGCTTTCCTGTGACGGTATATAAAGGATTGCTGCGGTTTGCGCTGACGTATGTGTTTCCGATTGCCTTTATTACGACGACGCCTGCGGCAGCGCTTATCGGTAGACTGACGGTCTGGCAGGCTGCAGGCAGCGTATTGGTGGCTGTCATCTGCTTCGGTCTGTCGCGCTGGTTCTGGAAGTTCGCCCTGCGCTTCTATACGAGCGCAAGCAGTTAAAAGAAGAACCGTTCCACTAACGTGGAACGGTTCTTTTTGCACATACCAGCTAAGCCTCGAAATTACGCTGCGAAGAAGTGGATGCGGAAGCGGTCGTAGGGTATGTTTCGAAGGCGAGTGTTGCGCCGAAATACGCGAAGACGACATGGATAAGCGAGAAAGAGTAGTCGAAGATGTGGAGCGGGATAAATTTGCCGATGACTAAAATAGCAAGCACGATCAGCGGGGCAAGGCCAACGCTTTTTCGAAAAATTTGCGCGCGATAAGTGGCGAGACCGGTCAATAACAAACCGATAAAAATACAAGGAATAATCGGAATTAAAACAAGCAACTGAAGCGGGAACTTGTCAATGCTCATGTTATTGATTTGATCGGACACCGTTTTGAGGGCGGCCGCATCATGAATGGAGTTAAACAAAATCGGATAGGCGATAATTTGCACCGGTCCATGGAAAATTTCAAACATCATTCCGATAAACAGCAGCGGGAATCCGACCCAGCCCCATGTTCTCAATCCTTGCGATTGGCGAAGAAAAAAGCCGGCTAAGCCTAGCAAAATAAATGTAGACGAAAAAGCGAGCATAACATGGATGTTGACGGCCTGCTGCAAAAACGAAGGGATCGCAGCTACGGATTCGGGCACATCCCCTGCGTGAATCACCTGCCCGACCGCTCCCATGATGCCGCCGATAAACAATGCCCAGCCCGAAAACCGCAAAAAACCTTTTGGTATCCTCATAATAACCAACCTCCTAGTATTTTCCACGCAATTTGTTATACCCTTATCATACGAACCCGTTTTTCCCAGCGAATAGAGGAGGGAGTTCCCGTAACCCGGGAAGTACAATGGGAAATCGAGCGGAGCCTTCCAAAAAGCGTTTACGCTGGCTGTCAGCGACTGCTATAATTTTCTTATCGATGATATTGAAAATGGTGGGGGATAGCATGAAAATCATGCGAATGGCTGTATTCATTCTGTGCTTAGCTACTTTACTTCTGTTTCTTGCGAGCATTCCCGCCTTTTACACAGAAGTCAGCGAACATTGCGCGAGGCAAGTGTGCGCTGCGTATTATGTTCTGCCGCCTGCCGACGGTTGGCTGGAAGCCAATCATGTGAGCGCGGAGCAGTATGCGTTCAGCTATGAGGTCATATACATCCTCTTCGGCTTCGTATTTATCCTGGTAGGTGCGACGATTTTCTATAAAAAGTCGAATGAGCTGTTAGGTTTACTAGGCGCCTTGATGTTCTTTTCGTTAGGCTGCACGTTTACTCCGATTGCCTTTGCGATCTCGGAGCTCCATCCTTTTCGGATCCTGGAATCGATCGGTTTTACAGCGCTTATTTTTTTCTTTTTCTTATTTCCGTCAGGCCGCTTCGTCCCCAAATGGTCTCTCTATGTTGCAATTGTCCTATGTGTACTGCGCGTACCTGGCTTTTTGGCGCCTGGCACCATGTGGGATATGCAGCATTCCGCCCAAATCCTCGGTTTTGTTTGGTTGGTCATCTGGGCCTCATCTATCATCGCGATTCTATGGTACAGGTACCGTAATGAAATGGGCCCGCTGGAACGTCAGCAGACGAAGTGGGTCGTATACGGTATCTCGCTTGCACTGATCGGTCTTGTCGGCCTAACCGTTATTTACCTTCTTTGGCAAACAGATGTTGATAACGATCCGTACCTGACATATGCCTTGGAATGGGGAATTCATCTCAGCATGATGATCATGCCCGTTACGATGCTGATGGCGATACTGCGGCGCAAGCTGTGGGATATTGATCCGCTCGTCAATCGGACGCTGGTCTATGCGATATTGTCCATTTGCGTGATTAGTGTATATGTAGTTAGCGTTTGGTATATTGGAAAATTACTGCGCTCACAGCATCATTTATTCGTATCGCTAGTCGCCACCGGTATTGTGGCTGTCATGTTTGCTCCCGTGAAGGAGAGGCTTCAAAGGTGGGTAAACCGCCTGATGTACGGGGAACAGGACAATCCGCTGTCCGTTTTGACAAAGCTGGGCAAGAAGCTGGAAGAGCCGCTGCCGCCGGAAGAGGTACTGACCGTTGTTATCCGAACGATACGGGAGGCGCTGCGTCTGCCCTATGGCTATGTAGCTTTCGCCCAACATGGTGAAGTATGGATGACGATTCAGGACGGCAAGCCACAAGCGGAATGTGTGGAACATTCGATCATTCATCAAGGTGAAGTCGTAGGCAGCTTATATCTTGCGCCACGCGGCACGGGTGAAACGCTCACGCCTTCCGATCAGAGCTTCTTGGAGCCGCTCATTCGTCAAGCGGGCGCGATCGTCAAAGGCGTCAAAGTTTCTTTGGAATTGAAGCAGCTGGCCGCCGATCTGCAGGAGTCCAGAGAGCGATTGATTATTGCACGAGAGGAAGAGCGAAGACGTTTGCGGAGCAATCTGCATGACGATCTTGCCCCCCGCTTAGCCTCCCTGGCGCTAACGGCGGCAGCTGCGGAGGAACTGCTGGTGACGGACGCTCAGGCGACGAGAACGATTCTAACAGACTTGAGAACCACGATCCGCAGCACGGTCGCTGAGATCAGGAGCATGGTGCACAATCTGCGCCCACCGGCGCTGGATGAATTGGGGCTGATCGGGGCCATTGAGGAAAGAATCAAGGATGCTCAGGCTCCGGTACGGAGCGCCCAAGAATGGGCGGGCATGCCTAAGCTGCAGTTTCAGTTGGCAGTGCCGACTGCGCTGCCTGCGCTGCCTGCAGCTGTAGAAGTAGCCGCCTATCGCATCATCACGGAGGCTATCGTCAATGTTGTCCGTCATGCGAAGGCGAATATGTGCCGGGTAAGCCTAATTGTCGATGAGCCGAGCGGGATGCTGAAGCTTCAAGTGGAGGATGATGGCGTCGGTCTCGAGACGATGACAAAGAAGGAGCGAATCGGCGGAATCGGACTGCCGTCTATGAGGGAGCGTGCCGAGGAGCTCGGCGGTACTTACAGCATCGAGCGTATATCGACAGGTGGGGTGCGCATTACAGCACGGCTGCCTATGAACTTAGAGAAGGAGGAAAAGGGATGACACCTTTACGAATTGTCATTGTTGACGACCATCCGCTATTCAGACACGGAGTTCGCACGTTGTTTAGTACGATACCGGATCTGGAGGTGATCGGTGAGGCGGCCAGCGGTGAGGAAGCCATTCAACTGGCTGACGAGCAGAAGCCGGATGTGATGCTGATGGACATTCGGATGACAGGCCTCAACGGTATTGAAGCGACAAGGCGGATCGTCAGCGCGGACCCGTCGATTCGGATATTAATTCTGACGATGTTTGAGGACGATACATCCGTCTTCACAGCCATGCGGGCCGGCGCCAAGGGCTACGTGTTGAAGGACGCCGAAAAGGATGAACTGCTGCGGGCGATTCGTGCGGTAGGCAGCGGTGAGGCTATTTTCAGCAGCGGCATTGCTTCACGGATGATCGAATATTTCTCCATGGTGCGCCCGGCTGCACAGGAGCAATTATTTCCCGAGCTGTCCGCGCGTGAGCGGGAAGTGCTGTATCTGATGGAGGGAGGCTCGACGAACGCACAAATTGCTCATAAGTTGGATCTGAGTGCGAAAACGGTGGCCAACTATGTCACGAACATTTTGAATAAGCTGCAGGTTGCCGATCGGGAAGAGGCGATGCGTCTGGTCCGAGAGTCGAAATCGCAGCCATAAATAAAGAAAAGCAGCGGGCCTCCGCTGCTTTTCTCGTTCATTTAGCCTTTATATTTCTGGAAAAATGCCTTAAACATATCCGGCGTATTGCCGCTTGAGGAGCCGCCTTCCGGTACGCCGCCTTCGATGCGTCCAGCTTCTACACCGTCTTTATAGTAAACAAGCGTCGGCGTGAATTGGATGTTGTACTTTTGCCAGCCTTCTTTGAACTCTTCGAGGTTAAATTGTTTCACATCGAGGCCGAGTTCCTTTTCCATCGGGACAAGCACGGGAGTCGTCACTTTGCAATGCGGGCAAGTCGAAGCATAAAAATATTGGAAAAAAGATTCCTTGTTTTTCAAACGTTTATCTAAATCTGCCGGCAGAATAACATTTTGGTAGTTCGGATCGTTCAATTGCTTGACTGTTTCAGGGTTGAGCTTGGAAACGGCGACGCCATACGGATTATAAGGATAGTCCTTGCTATCCGCTCCCGATGGCTTGTTCGACTGTTGATTGACGATGTATAAGCCACCGAACAAAATTACGACAATACCTAAGTAGATGAGCAGCTTTTTCATTATGCACCTCTTTTATGAAATCTTCTATTCTTTTTTCTAGAGAGAGTATAGCATATCCTGTTGTTTTTTTGAAAAAAATTGGCTGTTTGGTGACAAGTCAGCTATAATACCGATAGGTTTAAGGAACAGCAAGACGGGAAAGGGATAGATGTAGCATGAATAACAAACTGCCAGCCGCATTTCTTGAGAAAATGATGGATTTATTGGGCAGCGACGAGTTTGAACGATTCCTCGAATCTTATGACCAGCCTCGTGTCTACGGTATGCGGATCAATACACAGAAAATCGAAATTCCCGAATTTTTGGAAAAAAGTCCGTTCGCATTGACGCCAATTCCGTGGGTTTCGGAAGGCTTTTATTACGAGGAAGGACAGAGGCCAGGCAAGCATCCCTATTATCATGCGGGGCTTTACTATATTCAGGAGCCGAGCGCGATGGCGCCGGTCGAATTGCTAGACGTTCAGCCCGGAGACAAAGTGCTTGATCTTTGTGCGGCCCCCGGCGGGAAATCGACTCAGATCGCGGCCAAGCTCAAAGGGGAAGGCGTTCTGGTTGTGAATGATAACCATTCCGATCGGGTTAAGGCGCTGGTAAAAAATCTGGAGCTGTTTGGCGTGCGCAACGCTGTTGTGCTGAATGAGAAGCCGGAGCGGATGATCCCGGTTTTTCGCGGCTACTTTGATAAAATCTTAATCGACGCCCCCTGCTCGGGAGAAGGCATGTTCCGCAAAGAAGAGGATATGATGTCCCAGTGGCAGCGCCATTCGGTGACGGAATGCTCGAGCATGCAGCGCGAGATTCTCGGACAAGCTGCTCAGATGCTGGCGGCAGGCGGCTATATCGTATATTCGACGTGCACGTTTTCGCCAGAGGAGAACGAAGCGCAGATTGCCGAGCTTCTGGATCGGCATCCCGAGTTTGAGGTCGTGCGTATCGACCGGGCGGAATTCGCGCCAGGACGGCCCGACTGGGTCCGGGCGCCTTGGTGCGCGGAGGACGCCTATTCGGAGCAAGCGCTTGCGGCGGTCGCCGGCACGGCCCGGTTGTGGCCTCACCGCTTGAAGGGTGAGGGGCATTACGTCGCCCTGCTGCGCAAGCGGGATTCGGCGCCTGGGGAGATGGCGCCGGCTATGGAGGCTGCCGCTGCAGTGCCGGCGGCAGGAGAGCGCAAGCGCAGCGGCCGGGAGGCGCTGCGGCGTGGCGGCCGCGCGGAAGCACCGCGCGCGGCGGTGAGCCTGGAGCCGCTGCAGGCGTTCGCGGGCGAGCTGCTGCGCAGCGAGCCCTTTGCCGCCGCGCGGCTCGTGTGCTACGGCGACCATGCGTATGCGTCGCCGGCGGGGTTGCCCGAGCTGCACGGACTGAAAGTCGTGCGCCCGGGCTGGTACATCGGCGCGCTGCATCGCGGCCGATTCGAGCCGTCCCATGCGCTGGCGATGGGACTGCGGTTTGACGAAGCCAAGCGGGTTGTTAGCTTGGCTTTGGGGGATGCGCGAGCCCTTCGATATTTGAAGGGCGAGACGCTGGAGGTCGCGGAGGAGGAAGTGATCCGCGACTCGGATACGGGCCAGGCAGCCAAAGGGTACTGCCTGGTGTGTGTGGACGGGCATCCCGTCGGCTGGGGCAAGTGGCACGACGGGATGCTGAAGAACGAATACCCGCCAGGATGGAGGTGGACATAAGCGCTTATGAAACAAACACAACGGCTCGATAAAATACTCGCCCACATGGGCCTCGGCACGCGTTCTGAACTGAAGCGCCTAACGAAAGCCGGGGCGATTGTTGTCAACGGCGTTAAAGTGAAAGATAGCGGGATGCAAGTGAATCCCGAAAAGGATCAAATTTCGGTAAACGGCGAACCGGTCATTTATCGCGAGTTTGTTTATTTGATGCTGAATAAACCGCAGGGCGTCGTTTCCGCGACGGAAGATCATCGCGATCGCACGGTCGTGGATTTATTGGATGCGATGTATGCACCATTTGAAGTCTTTCCTGTCGGCCGTTTGGACAAAGATACAGAAGGTCTCCTGCTCCTGACCAATGATGGCAAATTGGCGCACAATTTACTTTCGCCTCGCAAGCATGTGCCCAAAACCTATTTTGCCAAGGTAGAGTGGGAGGTCACGGATACGGATCGAGAAGCGTTTGCGCAAGGTGTTACGCTGGATGATGGCTACCAAACGCTTCCTGCTGTGTTGAACATTTTGAGTGTAGGCAGTAAGTCGGAAGGGCGACCATCGGAGATTGAGCTCACCATCATGGAAGGAAAGTTTCACCAAGTGAAACGAATGTTTCAAGCCGTAGGGAAAATGGTCGTGTACTTGCAGCGCATCTCGATGGGGCCGCTGGAGTTGGATCGAAGCTTGCGATTAGGCCAATCTCGTGAGCTAAGTGAAGAGGAATTGCTGGCGCTGCGCAATGCTCATGAGGGTACAGAAAACTAAGCATTGAACGTTTTGCTAAATTGTGGTATTTTATATAACAGATAGCAGTATTTTTATATTTTCGTGCGGAAGGACCGCTCTCCCCCTTGTTGTAGATGACAGCGATGGGTTGGGCGGTTTTTTTGTCTATGATCAATTTCAATTTCAGTCTACTAACGAGAAGGAGGCGTGAAAGGAAGTATGAGAAAAAAGATGATGTTGACTTCAGTTTTGTCAGTGTTTTGTTTTACTGGTTGCCAGTCTGTTGAAGCGACGACGGAGGCATTGAAACATACAGGGAAGCCGGCGGTGGTTAACATGATTCATTTTCAAGATATGGCTTCGCATTGGGCTGAATCCTCTGTAAGGAACGGCGTTGCCAAAGGATATGTAGACGGCTACGAGGACAGCACGTTTCGACCGGAACAGCCTGTTACCCGGGGAGAGTTTATTAAGATGGTGATGACCGCGATCAAGTCGCCTGTTGACGGAACCGCGGGCGGGGCGGAGTGGGCTAAACCATATTTGGTGGCGGCTGGCCATAGAGGGATTTGGCGGGAGAATGATTTTGCGGTGGAACAGCTTAACGAGCCCATAAGCCGATTGGAGATGTCGCGAATTGCGTTACGGGCTGCTGATTCAAATCTGCAAAATAAAGCTATGCAGATGGATGATCGCTCGATTATGTTCAATTCCGCCAAAAAAGGCTTGATTCAAGGCTTGGCTGGCGGTGAGTTGGGCTTAAATGAGCCGACTACCCGGGCGCAATCGGTGACGATGATTGAACGTGTGTTGACAGTTCTGGATGGTGGGAAATTGCCGGTTGATAAGGCGGCTGCGAGTTATGCGGAAATTGAGTTGAGGGGGAGCAACTTTGAAACGATGTGGGGGATTCGGGTGAAGGAGTTTCCTTATGACTACCATATTGGAGAAGGATTTGATATGACGATAAATAAGGTCGTTGTAATTGATCATTCGGATTCGAATTCTGCTTACTTTGATCTTTATAAGGACGGTTGGTTAGGTAATGGAACGAACTCGTATACTATGGCTTACGATATAACATTGAAGAATTCATCAATAAAGGATCATTATATTTTTTATCCAAGACAGTCAATCGGTACCGTTGATTACGGGACTTCTTTTAATAAAGAAATTGAGTTAAAGTCTTCTATTTGGATGGATCAGATTGGTGAATATCAAGGATGGCTGGGTTTTAATGTGAAAAAAGAAACTATTGATAGAATATTAAACATAGGGAATTCACCAAGAGTAAT
This sequence comes from Paenibacillus aestuarii, assembly GCF_027789125.1. Lineage (GTDB taxonomy): Bacteria > Bacillota > Bacilli > Paenibacillales > NBRC-103111 > Paenibacillus_E > Paenibacillus_E aestuarii. Next base: position 318,472 of record NZ_JAQFVF010000027.1, read on the forward strand.
TTTAGAGGTTCAATCGGAGTCTCTTGACTTCGGCATCAGGAAGTGATTGTCATGAGGAATATACCCAATAGGATAGTTATGTTTACTATTTTAGCTTTAATAATACAACTTATTTTTCCTTTATTCGATCTTTCTTCATATGCTTCAGTGCCTCAAACAAAACGAATTTTTATCAATTTTGACAACGTTACTGCTGACAATAATCAGAGGGAATATGTGTTTTCAGAAAGTAGTAAGTCTTTTACTTTTAAATTAGATGGGCTGGTTACAGGTGAAATAAAGTCCTGGAAACTATTCGTTAATAGCATCGATAAGAGTTTAAATGCAAATTTACAAGGTTACAATTTAAACGTTAATAATGTGCAAGGCCAATTAGGAACTCTTTATGCCCAACAAAAAACGAATCCTGGTCATCACATCTACAGACTCCCATCAGGAATAGGTTGGGAGCATAAGGGGAAATATACACCTATCATGCAATTTGATGCAGATGTCTCCACTTATGAAGGAAAGACCTATTCCCAGTATCCGAGTTTAATTCCCATACAGGGACATGAGAAGGGGAGTACGGCGATGGTGGACTATCCATCTGATCTGAGATACGATGGCACAAAGGGGGTAGCCCCGAATTGGAGAGGATATGGGGCAGGTGTAACCGCCTCTTACGATCCGCTACCACCATCAATTTTTTATAAAAGCAAACAAGATTATTTAAGTAATAGTCAAGATACTGTGAGCCTCACTAGGCTTGATAGAAGTTCAGTTCAAATTATTGGTGGATATGCAAGGAGTGACCTTTATTCAAACGATGTAATTCCATATGATTGGGGAAGAACAAATAGTGGTGAAAATTATATTAAAATATTTAGAAAGTTCGAGAATCATCTCTTAGAGGGAATAGATTATCTGAAAGAATCAGACCCCACAGGCAAACCCTACGGTGAAGATCGCAACTACCTGATGGAAATCCAAACTGAATGGACAGCCAACGCCTACTTCTACTCCGGCTACATCGATGTCACCTACCAAGAAATCGACAAGCCGGATTTAGTCGCTGTAGATATTGTCCCTTCCGTATCCTGTTTTCAAAACGGGGATAACGTCAAGTTCGAATACCAGCTGAGAAACATAGGCACAGACATTTCAACTTCATTTAAAGTTGAGATCCGGGTGGATGGTGTTTTACTCAAGACGGATGACTGGACGGGGGCAGCAAGTGGAGTCGGGCTTGGCCGAAGTTTCAGCTATATGTTCACCTCCCCATTGTCGAAATCAATTACCATCCATTTGGATTCGGCAGGTGTCATTGATGAGCAATCAGAAGGCAATAACACGATGACCCAAGTTTTCACACCACAAACTAGCTGCGGGTCAATAACGAAGCCTGAAACGGTGAATGGTGATTTCGTCATCGAAAAATCGAGGTTACCATTCGGTGAAGACAATACGGTGAAACTGGTCAATATTTCCGTTTCCGGTGGCGATGGATGTGCTTACTTGAACAGTGAAGCTAAGTTTACACAAGGGGCCAACACCTTGGTCACATCGACGAACGGAATGGTGTTCGCCTTTAACGGCATCCCCTATCCCAAAGGAATGGGAGTAGGAACCATTCATGTGAGTGTCTCCATTAAAACGACATGCGGAACTTACAAAGACCTCGGCAGCAAAACCTTCGAGATTTATATTGATGATTCAGGCCCTAACAGTCCACCTGTATTTGAAGCAGGTTTTGTTCAGCGCGGCGATGTTTACGCAACACAAGCACTCGTCAATGTTACGGTAGGTACTCTGGTAGATTTGCAGATTTTGCACACACCATCCATCCCGCCTAATCAAAAAGCCACCCCATACGATCCGGACGGCGACCCGTTCATCTATAGTTGGGATTTTGATAATACGGATGCAGAGTGGGTTAAAGCCAAATATCAAGAAGCGGGATGGTGGCAGCATGATGAGCGGTACAGTTATTTTATTCCTGACCAATTAGGGACCTTCCATATCCAAGTAACGGCCACAGACTATCGAGGGGCTTCCTCCACGAGGAGGGTTACCCTAAATGTCATTCCTCCGAATCCGATCCCCATCATCACGGTCCCACCTAAAATCGTTGAAGGCAGACCATTCACTCCGGACTTTTCAGGCGCAAACAGCTACAGTCCATTTGGTTACAGTATCGTTAAGTATCTTTGGACTAATAAAAAGGCAGTCTATCCATTTGCTGGCATGGAAAATGTCACATTAGATGTTGTTGACTCTAATGGATTACACGCGTTACATCCAGCAACTGCCCAAGTGAATATTTTGCCGGATTTACCGCCAATTATTGAAGTTGCCTTACCGTCCGTAGCGATCCGTAACGTGGCATCCAATTTTATTGATCACACCTATAGCCCCGATGGAGATGTGATTATAACGCATACGGATACAATTGTTTGTGATGCAAACCAAAATGGCATATTTTCCGATGATCCAGTGACTTCTGTTACACCAGATGAGGCCGGGAAATTCCAGTTCATGGCGAGCGTTGTCGGCAACTGCAGGCTGCATGTTGATGCCAAGGAGGATTGGGGCAAAAGCGCAAGCAAACAATTTGACTTCAAAGTTATTAATCAGCAGCCGACTGTGCAGGCATCCCTAACAGGCGAACAGCCCATTCCTCCAAACATAACGACAGTAAAATATAGAACAAAAGATTTGCTAGACATTACAAATTTCGGTGTGGATGATTTCACAAATGCTTCCAGATATTCTGGTTTTTATTACGATGCAACGGAAGACGCGTTAGCTGCGCCAGATCGAACGGACATGCTTTATTTGGCTCCACAGAACAATGAGATCGTTGCTGACACGAATATGTTGAACATGACAAGTTATACAGGTGAGAATGCTTTCATACCGGACTTCGGGATTACCAATCGAGCCAGTGAGCATGTCTGGTACAATCAAGCTGTTGATGATGGCTGTGAAAGTGGCTGGTGCTATCCTTCAAACCCTGTTAACCTATTCATGTTTAATGACCAGACGCAAACGATCATAGATTATAAGGCACCGACAGCACCAGGTAGTTACTACGGTGGAACAGGGCTTTTCTATATGAATCCTGAGCAGGATACAGTCGCTTTTATGGCTTATCCCGGCTGTGCAGAGAGATATAGATATGAGAATACTCCGGCTCCATGGGACCAGTATAATTTTAAGTTCTCTTCACTAATGACTGGCGCATTTACACCTTTGTCTAAAACAAGCGGCACGTACTCCATGTTCAATTGTAAAAGCGGCCCATTCCCGCAGCCTCAATCACCTTATCAAGACAGGCCAAACCCCTTACATGCATCCTCTTCTGTGCCATTTAACTTGGACATAAATGGCGTTAAATCGACGAATTCTGAATTTGCAATGTCACAAGCGACGGATAGACGCGGAAATTTCTATGCAACCTTTTTACATATTCAGGACTTAGGTGACGGCGCTAGCATTCACAATATCCAACTGGAAAAATTCGACTCATCCGGGCACCTCGTTTGGAGATCACCTAAAGTAGTGTCTAAGACCGTTATGTTCAGTGACCCTAGTAAGCCCAAAATAGTTGTGAAATACACGACACTTGATGATTCTAAAATTGTAACGAGTGACGGTATTTATGATAATCATTCAGGGGCATTTATTGGAACGTTACCCCAATCAAACTCTTATACCAATGTGATTCAAATATACAATGATATTGTCTATTATGCAGACATAAATCAAAAACACACGTTATTTAATTTGAATACCGATGCGATCATTACTATGCCTTACAGAGGGCAAATATCCTCCGATGGAAAATTCGTATCTTTTAATTCTGCAACAATGAACATTGATGTAGCGGATGTTTTCACGGGGAGTTTGTTATATACGTTGCCCCTCAATGCACCTTCAGGATTTAATAATTACATCAACAATAAAAGTGGAATTGATATCTTTATGACCGGTGATGGCAAATACAAAGTTAGACGCTCAGAAAACGCCAGCAGTAGTCGTATTTCCTATCAGGTATTCGGTGTTTCTACGATTCCGCAAGTCAAGACTTCAGCATCTTCCTATAGCTATGGCAACATCACGGATAGAAGCAGGACCTTTTACGATGGTAATTTGTACCTGTCTATGAAATATGCACGAGATAGCTATAGCGAATACAGCGGGGCAGGCATTTCTTTTCGTGTGCAAGATCATAAAAATATGTACCGGGCCGAATTAACGACGAAGGGTGTCATCCTAGCCAAAATTGTTAACGGAGAAAAAACAATACTGGATAAACAGACAAATCCGTTGACGTTCGGTCAATACAACACATTAAAGGTTCAAACGAAAGCAGACCGAATTGTGGTCTATGTGAACGGTGTTCCTTTTATCAATGTAAAAGATTCCGCTTTTAGTGCCGGTAAAATCGGTTTATACGCCGAAGCGCCCAACGTTTGGCTCAAAGGCTTTCGTTCGGAGATTTATGATGCGAATAGCACAAGAATCGCGAATACGGTCATTGTCGACTCCGAAATTCAATATGATTCCACTTATTCGGATCCTGAGAACGATCCTTTCATTCCGGACTTAACCACATGGACCTATACGAATACGGCGCCTGAAAAGTTTTTGGATGCCGGAGACGGCCACTCCGATACGAATACAACGAACGCTTACGTGAATGTGAAATCTACAGGTACCATCCCTATATTGCATAAAGTCGGCTTATTTGCCATCGACTACACGGAGACAGACGATCCAGCCCCGGCTGAATATCGTTATCCGGTCCCTCTATACAAAGACTTTCGCCAAACTTCAGATCCGGCCACGAATGTACTTATCGTTCACCGTCAGCCTGTGGCGCTTTTTACTGCGGAACAGTATGCTGATCATACCATTGTATATCATGACCAAAGTTACGATCCTGACCGATGGCTGAATGCTGCCCAATATTCGCATGAAAAAGCGGAGTATGCCAGCAATCGAGGCATTTATCAGCAGCGGTTCAGCTATTCAACGCCTAGCGGAGACTATTATGAAGGCAAAATGGTTCGTCCAAGCGAAACGGGCACCTATACGCTGCGACAAGCGGTAGCAGATGAATACGGGGCTTGGTCAAATTGGTACGAGGTCGAGCTCTATGTGGATGCGCTGCCAGTCAATCATCCGCCGACGGTCGTGTTGACTTTCCCGACAGGGACGTTTAATCAGCCGACGCATGTGACCTCGCTGACACCGGAGATTGCGTGGAATCAAGCGGACCCGGACGTAGCCACTACATTCACGCAAGCCCGCATTCTCGTGAAGGACGAGCAAGGACATGAGGTGCTTGACCGAACTTACCAGCAGAACACCACATCCCAGAATGGCAGCTGGCAAGTGGATACAGCACTCAAAGCTGGAGGGAAATACCAGGTACAGGTGATGGTTGCAGACGATGGCGGTTCATGGTCATCATGGTCTAATGTGGGGTGGATGGTGACGAATCGTCCGCCAACTGCGGTGATGATGATTCCAAGCGGTACGCAGGAAGTACCAACTATTTTTGATAGCGTACGTCCAACATTCCATTGGCATCAAATGGACCCTGACGCAGAGACGGAATTTAGTTACTTCCAAATGCAAATAACGAATGAGGCGAATGACACACTGATTTTGGATTCTGGCCAGCATTGGCAAAAAACTAGCTCTGCATTAGGCACTTGGACAGCCAATCAAGATTTGCCGGCAGGCCAAAAGCTGCGCGTCAGGGTTAGAGTGTATGACGGTCATGTATGGTCAGACTACTCTCCACAGACTTGGTTTTATATCAATCGAGCGCCTGTTGCCGATTTCGACTGGTCGCCGAAGCCGGTTTGGGAAGGGGATACCGTTCAGTTCCACAACACGTCCTATGATGCTGATGGGGATGATCTTTCTTATGAATGGCATATTCTTGGACCTGATGCCAGCGTGCAGAGCTTATTTTCGCGAAACTTCTCGCGGCTGTTCCTGCAACCTGGCTCTTATCAAATAACGCTGACGGTTTCTGACGGATACCTGCAATCAACGGCAGTTCAAACGGTTGTCGTTAGTCCCCTAGGCATTCATGCGGACGTTAACTATACGGATGAATGGCGCAAACTGCATGAAGAGATGGGGCATCAGACCGAACAGCATCCGAAATCATTTTATTCTGGAGAGATATTCGTCGTTTCGGTGCACAGTTCACCTGCGCCTGTGGAACACGTCATGGCCTGGATCGATACGACTGCGTTGGATGGGCATTCTTTATACGTGTGGGAAAGTTTGGTCGAGTCCGACGAAGATGCGACATTATTTCTAGGCGAGTTGTTTGATCCCAAGTTCCAGTCCTATACGGAAGGATTACCACCAGGAACGCTGGACGTGCATTTTCAGATTCGGTACCAAAATGGCGTGGTGAGAACAGCGGATGTTCCCGTTCAGATTATCGGCAACGTCAATCAATCGGTAGGCGTGCATCGCGTCCAATAATGCACCCAAAAACGCAACCAGGGTGTCTTTAATAAGCTGTCTTTTTTGTAAATGAGATGAATGCCTGGGTTTCCTGTGGTACAATAGGGCAAAAATAGATGGTGAGGGAGAGAGCCATGAAGTTTAAACTTATCGCACTGGATGTAGACGGGACTTTGCTCGATGATGACCATAACTTGACGGAGCGTACGAAACAGACGATTCAGGACGTTCATGATGCTGGATGCCATATTGTACTATGTACAGGAAGGGCCCCGGCGAGCACGCTTCCTATTTTGCAGGAGCTTGGACTTGAAGGTACGATGATTACTCATAACGGGGCTGCTACCGTATACGCGGATGAAAAGGGACAGGCGCTCGTCAACGAGTTCACGTTTACCTTGAGTGAAATTCAGCCGATGCTGGATTACGTGAGAAGAGAAGGCATTCATTTTGACGTATGTACCCCGTTTAATATGTACATTGAACGCATTGGCGAGGAAGAAAGATTGATGTACCAGAAGTATTTGATCAGCCCGAAGCTCGTCACCGATGTGACCGAACTAGGTATTCCGCTTGTCAAATTGACACTTTTTGGCCAGCCGGAGGTGCTCGACCGGGTACAGCGGGAATGGGATGAACAGAAGCTGTACGGAGATCTGCGCATGATTCGCAGCGGCGATCTATTCATTGATGTGATGAGCGCAAAAGCGAACAAAGGCAATGCCCTGAAGGCGCTGGCGGATGAGCTGGAGATTGAGCCTGAGGCGATTATGGCGATCGGCAATTATTATAACGATATGGAAATGATGGCTTTTGCCGGATTGGGCATCGCGGTTGCGAACTCGCCGGAGGATGTCAAGCAGGCGGCTGACGAAGTAACAGCATCGAATAACGATGAAGGCGTTCATCAAGCGCTGGTGAAATATTGCTTGGAGCTGGTGTAAGCCTAAATAGCTAGTACGCTAAACAAAACCCTCAATATGAGGGTTTTTGTTATTTTTAGGCTGTTTACTCGCGATGGTGCCTACTGCTGCTAAGATTGTCTAACCACACATAATATGGGCGAAAATGGGACAATCTAGAATTGAATGAATGATCTGTAGAGGAGGCGAATCAAGTCGTGACCCCTATCATGCTAAGGACAGACCTGAAAACGGCAGGCGGAGAAGTCTGCGATATTATGTACAATGAGGAGTTTGTCGGAACGTTAATGCTTGTTTACAGAGAGTCGGATCGGCTGACAGGATCCATTCAACTGGAAGAGCAGTCCTTGAACGATGACCAAAAAGAGGACGTGTACGCTTTCTTGCAATCGTACATTCAAAACCTGATGGATGCTCTTGCCGTCAGGGAATGTGAGGTGTTTGCCACTTACAGTGATTATGATTATGTCATTGCCACGAATCACGCGCTGCAAGAACCGGCCTCAGACTGGGAGGATGATGCCTACGATCTGCATGATGATGAAATGGATTATGAGTGGGTCAGAGACGAAACACGCTTTGACGACATAGATCCTGAGAATCGTGAAGATGTAGATATGATTCAAGCGCGTAAGACGGAGCTCGGCTATGAACTGGTTATCGTCGGCGAGAAACGGAACAGGGTATCGTACCATGTGTACGACAGAGATTCCGAAATCGTTGCAGAAGCGGATCTTTTCATCAATGGAACCGAAGTTGTCGGCGATATCGAGTGGGACTTTGATCCGTTTGAAGAAGAAATGGACCAGGTCGCGGATTTGCTCGTTTCTGATTTTAACGATGCGGAACATAATACCTTTGTTTTGAACATGAATTATAACGGTGAAACGATAGATACGATTGAAATGACGCATATCGAGCTCTTGGATGGCGATGAAGAGATATGGTCCGAATTCACAACGACGCCGGATCGCGACGATTACTCAATCATTTTGGCTCGTGATGATGGCGATACGTTAACTTATGAGATATACCAGTTATCTTACGGCGACTTACCGATTGGCACAGCGACGATCGACATCAGCGAAAAGCAAATTACGGGTTTCATTGATTTTCGCGAGCCTGGCAATTCGAACGATCGTGAGTTGATCGCCATGCTGCTGATGGAGGAGCTGGAGAAGGAAAAAGATTACAATACGTTCAATCTCTCGATGCTCTATCGCAATAAATTGATCGAAGAGATCATGTTTGAGTCTGAACAGATCCACTAAAGGAACAAAAAAAGAAGGCATGCGCCTCCGAACGGAGAAGCGACATGCCTCCTTCTTTATTTATTAAAACGAGTTGGATACCGTGATTTGATCCAAGGAAAGACGGCCGGATGGGCGTCCAGGCGCAGCAGGCAAGCCTACGCTAATCAGCATAACAGGCACATAACGGGCAGGAACGTTGAAGGCTTCAACGAATTTAGCCGCGTCATATCCTCCCATTGGGCAAGTGTCATAGCCCATCGCTTTAGCAGCGACCATCAGCTGCATAGCGGCAAGGGATGCGTTCTTGATCGCTTCATCGCGGGCAACTTGCGGATATTGATAGGCGCCTTCGATTTGGCCAACCAAGTTATCGTACAGTTCTTTAGTAATAAATCCGCCTTCAACCGCAGGGCCGAATACGAGCGGAGCATTTTTGTTCGCTTCAAGATCACCCAGAACAGCGATGACCACAGAGCTTTCAATAACTTGTTTTTGGCCGTAAGCGATTGGCAGCAGCTTTTCTTTGTGCGCTTGATCTTCGATGACAACCAGTTTCCAGTGTTGAAGGTTCCAAGCGGATGGCGCTTGGGAAGTGGAAGTCAGAAGCTGTTCCAGATCTTCCTTCGGCATTTTGTGACCTGCTTGATATTGTTTAACGGAACGGCGGTCAGCAAGAACTTGTAAAACTTCGGATTTAACAGTTTGTTGGCTCATTTGTATAATTCCCTCCATAAATAAAATAATTTCATTATAGTTTCTTTCTCAGTGGAAAAAGCATTCAGGAAGTCCTGTCAAAAAAGATGCCAATGGAACCTTATTGAGGATTGGACTGACGTTCGGCCTTCCCTGCATTTGGGAAAAAACTGTAATGGAGTAAGTAACAATTTACTGTAATCATAAATGTTATAGTTTGAGTTGTCAAGGGGCTCTTTTCCGCTGTCGGAAAATGTTGGATAATGGAACGAGGAAAGGGGAGACTCCTGTTTGAAAATGACGCAAGAGCAATTGAGTCATCTCATATTTTTATCTGAAGTTGTGCTGACAGCGGACAAAAAGAGCCTCATGGATGAGACTCTTCAATGTTTATTATATATAGTGAAATCACTAGAGGAAATTGACCTCCCGGACTCCGTGGTGCAGCAAATCGAAAGCTTGATCCAGATGATCGAACATGATTTGCGCGAGGAAAATGAACGTGGGCAGGAGATCCGCAGCCATCTGGACTGGCCTCAAAGCGGACGGCGCAACCCTTTGGGGTAATGGTTCTTGATTTGTCCGCCGCTTTCCTTCCCCCAACCGAGCGGGAAGCCGTCAATCGTGATGACAACCCAGCCGTTCTCATTGCGGCTGGTGGTTAAAGCTTCGCCGCGTAAATAAGCTTCGGCTTCTTTGGAATCGGCTGCGAGATCATACGTGCGGGCTGAACGCAGCTTGTCCTCTGTTAAGGCCAGCGCGAGTGCATGCGACGGCTCGAACCGGTTCTTTTTCAACTCCCCGACATGCAGCCCTGGACGCAGCACCTTCAAGCCATTCAGTTGCACACTGCCAATCGCGCCGACGGCTGGAAGCATGTACAACTGCTCCCCATAAAGCACTGGCTCAGCCGGGCTATCCCATTCCCAATCTGGTAGCACCTCTTGGCAAAATTGCCCGAAAAGCTGCTTTGCTTCTACGATCTGTTTATTCGCTTTTGCCGGTTTATCCTTGCCTTTCGCTTTAACACCGCTCCTGTTGTCTACGCCATGATCAGCATCACCGCTGCTCTCATTTTTCTTCAATAAGGCGACGAAATGCCCTTCGCCCTTCTGTTTATGCGGCCAAATCCGTTCCGTTTGCAGGAGCGTAAGTTCAGGGAACCTCTGCAGCAGTGCTTCAATGGTAGCTTCATTTTCAGCTACATTAAAAGTGCAAGTGGAGTACGCCAGCAATCCTCCATCTTTCAGCATTGCTACAGCATCAGGCAAAATATCCATCTGCCGCGCCGCACACATCCGCACATGATCCAAGGACCACTCATCAATTGCGTCAGGGTCTTTGCGGAACATACCTTCGCCGGAGCAAGGAGCATCGAGCATAATTTTATCGAAAAAGGCGGGGAACTTCGCGGCCAGCTTATCAGGCGCGGCGCTCGTCACAACCGCGTTTTGGATGCCCATGCGCTCGATATTTTCCGATAAAATCTTGGCGCGGGCCGGATGAATTTCGTTGGCGACGAGCAAGCCTTCGCCGCGCAGGCATCCGGCGATTTGTGTGGATTTGCCGCCGGGAGCGCCGGCCAGGTCGAGCACGATCTCGCCGGGAGCGGGCTTCAGCAGCGCCACAGACGACATCGCCGACGGCTCCTGAATGTAATAGAGGCCTGCGGCATGATACGGATGCCGGCCAGGACGCTGCGGCTCCTCGTAGTAATAGCCTGTCTGGCACCATGGCACGGGCTCAAGCTGGAATTCGCGAATCAGCTTATCCGCAAACGCGGATCCTTCCTTGATCTTCAGCGTATTAAGGCGCAGCCCCTGAGTACGCGGCAGCCGGTAACTCGCCAGGAAGGCTTCGGCCTCAGCGCCGAGAATAGCTTTCATTTGTTCTATATATTCAGATGGCAATTGCAGCATAGAAATGTGACTCCTTTATGAAATTAAGGAATAATAGGGGAAACAGGAATTATTATACCCGTTCTCATGGATTGTGAGAAGTCAACCAACCGTGGTATAATGAAAAGTATTGTTTTTTCATAGACGAGGTGATAGATATGGGGTATGAAATCCCAAGAGATGTACAAGTTTTGGGGCGCGACATCACGGAGAATCAACTTAAATATCATCACAAATCCGTATTGGTTTCCAAGGAATTTACGTTTGATAGTGCGCATCATCTGCACTGTTATGAAGGAAAATGTAAAAATCTGCACGGGCATACCTATAAACTGCAAGTCATTATGCGCGGTAAAGTAGATAACCGGGGGATCGCTATAGATTTTGGAGATATTAAACGTATTGCTAAGGCGCGTGTCATTGATAAGCTGGATCATCAATATTTAAATGAAGTGCTGCCGCCGATGAATACAACGGCTGAGAATATGGTCGTGTGGATTTACGAGCAGATCCAGCAAGGGCTGGTGGAAGAGCAGCTGTATCCAGCGATTATGCTGGAAGAAATTCGACTGTGGGAAACTCCGACCAGCTACGCGGCTGTGACCCGCGCAATGATGGAGGAGGAAGCGTGATGAATGACTATCGCATTCCGATGGTGGAAATTTTTGAGACGGTTGAAGGTGAAGGGACCCGGGCCGGGTTCCCGACCATCTTTGTCCGTCTTTTTGGTTGCAACCTGCGCTGTACGTGGTGTGACACGAAGTACAGCTACCCGCCGGCGGAAGCGGAGAATGTGCTGACCATCGCTGAAATTGTCAGCGAAGTCAGCAAATACCGCTCCCGGCATATTTGCCTCACAGGCGGCGAGCCGCTCCTGTATGGCGACAAATCGCTCGCCTTGGTCGAGGCGCTCGCGGCACTTGAGCAGGTCGACGACCTGCACATCGAGACGAATGGCGCGATTGACTTGGCGCCGTTCGTCAGCCGGATCGCTTCGCCGAAGGTGCGATACATTATGGACTTTAAGCTGCCGGACTCCGGTGAGATGGGGCAGATGGTCATGAGCAACCTCGGCCTGCTGCGCAAACAGGACGAGCTGAAGTTCGTGATCGGCAGCGACGAAGATTTCCGCACTGCGGTTGAGGTGCTGGCAAAGCATCCGACGAAGGCGCTGCCGATGTTCTCGCCGGTTTGGGAGACAATGCCGCCGCGCAAGCTGGTCGAGCTGATGCTCCAAGCCGGATTGTCCGGTGTGAAGCTGAACATGCAGCTTCACAAAATCATTTGGGACCCGGCGATGCGCGGCGTCTAACAGCATTTAGATAGGAGTGAAACAATATGAGTAATCAAGTTGAAACGAACAACAAAAAAGCGGTCGTTATTTTGAGCGGCGGGTTGGATAGCACAACATGTATGGGGCTTGCCGAAGCAGCGGGGTACGAGCTATTCCCGATTTCTTTTGATTACGGCCAGCGCCATAAGATTGAACTGGAGAATGCCAAGCAAGTTGCTGAGCATTACGGCGTGAGTCATCGCCACAAAATCATTAAGCTCGATTTTCTGCGTGATTTCGGCGGCAGCGCTTTGACTGATGATAAGATTGATGTACCGAATGTGACTAAAGGAGAAGCGGCTGAGGATGAAATCCCTGTCACTTATGTGCCCGGACGCAATCTGCTTTTCTTGTCCATCGCCACGTCTTACGCGGAAGTTACCGGTTCTTCTGCTATTTATATCGGCGTGAATGCGCTCGATTACAGCGGCTACCCGGATTGCCGTCCGGAATTTATCAGTAAGGTGGAGGAAGTGATCGCGCTTGCTACCAAAGTTGGCGTTGAAGGCAAAGGCATCACGATCGAGACGCCGCTGATCAACTGGACGAAGGCGCAAATCATTCAAGAAGGCCTGAAGATCGGCGTTCCATACGAATTGACCACTTCCTGCTACAACGGTAAAGCGGAAGCTTGCGGAGAGTGCGACAGCTGCCGGCTGCGCTTGAAAGGGTTCGAAGAAGCGGGTTCGAAAGATCCGATTCCTTATCTTTAATGCGAAGAGGGGCGGGAGACGGCTATGGCCAAAATATTGGTAGTCGATGACGATCCAGCCATTCGTGAACTGATTCGTGTATACCTGGAAGGTGAGGGTCTGTTGGTTGTGGAAGCATCCAACGGAGTGGAGGCGCTCCAGAAATTGAAGAGCTCGCAGGCCGACCTCGTCGTCCTGGATGTCATGATGCCATTGATGGACGGATGGGATTTATGCCGCGAGCTGCGGGCCAATTACGGCGATCTGCCACTGTTGATGGTAACCGCGAAGGGGGAATCGGCCGACAAGGTCAAAGGCTTTAACCTGGGCACGGACGATTACCTAGTGAAACCTTTTGACCCGGTCGAGCTTGCCATGCGCGTTAAGGCGCTGCTGAAGCGCTATCGCATTACGGCTTCGCAAACCGTGCAGCTCGGCGACATCCTGATCGACCGCACGGCTTACGAAGTCAGGGTTGACACTCAGCGCATTGCCCTGCCGCTCAAGGAATTTGAATTGCTGTACAAGCTCGCCAGCTATCCTTCGCAAATTTTTACCCGCGCGCAATTGATCGAGCAGATCTGGGGCATCGATTACGAGGGAGATGAGCGGACGGTAGATGTACATATCAAACGGCTGCGCGAGCGATTCGAACCGCTGACAGAGCAGTTTCATATCGCCACGATCCGCGGGCTCGGCTATCGCCTTGAGGTGAAAGCATGATCAAGACGCTCTATTTGCGCGTCGTGCTGACGTTTTCGACTGTCGTTGTCATTAGTGTATGTCTGGCATTTCCGATCGCCATGTTCTTGTATACTGACGATATTTCCACGGAAGTGGAACAGGTATTGACGAAAATCGGCAATCAAATTATTTCGATGAGCAAGGAGTTAGATCCGGAAGACTTGGACGCTTTCTTAGAAGGGACGACCGAGCTGAATGAAAGCTATGCGTTAACCCTTTTTGACAGTGATAAAAAGCCGCACGCGTTCGGTATGCCGAATAAAGATTTCATGAAGCTGCAACCGGAAGTGATCGATCAAGTGCTGCAAGGGCAAACTTACAAAAAATTACAATTGCAGTTCGGGAAATTCCAAGACCCGGCCAAGGTCAATATTGGTCTGCCCTTAACTGTGGACGGTAAGCAATATGCCTTGTTCATTTCACCCAAAATTACCGATAAATCCAAAGCGCAAATCCGTACCGGTGTCGCCTTCGTGCTGCTCATTGTCCTCATTATCGGCAGCTTGCTGATTCTGATCGCATCCCGGTATATCGTGAGCCCGATTAAGAAATTGACGGTGGCAACCAACCGGCTTGCCCGGGGCAATTTCAACGTCAATCTGAAAGTCAATCAAAAGGACGAGATCGGTCTCTTGACGGAGAGCTTTATTCATATGGCCAGTGAGCTGAAGCAGTTGGAACAGATGCGGCAAGATTTTGTCTCCAATGTCTCGCATGAGATTCAGTCGCCGCTAACGTCGATCCGCGGTTTTTCGAAAGCGCTGCGTAAGCACGATTTGCCTGAAGCGGACCGCCAACGCTATCTCGAAATTATCGAGCGTGAGAGCGAGCGGCTGTCGAGGCTCAGCGAGAACTTGCTGAAGCTCGCCTCCTTGGATACCGAGCATCATCCGTTTACGCCGATGACGTATGATTTGGATGAGCAGCTGCGCCGGGTTGTCGTCTTTTATGAGCCGCAGTGGTCGGAGAAGCACTTGGAGTTGGATCTGGATTTGCCGCGGGTCAAAATCGTTGCTGATATCGACCAATTGAATCAGGTGTGGATCAACCTGCTGGGCAACGCGATCAAGTTCACGCCAGAGCATGGCAAGATCAGCGTAAGGCTGGAACCGCGCACAGACCACATTCGCGTGCTGGTGGAAGACACCGGCATCGGGATTCGCAAGGAAGATCAGGATCGGATCTTTGAAAGGTTTTATAAAGCCGATGCTTCACGGCAGCGCGATATCGGCGGCAACGGTCTAGGCTTGTCCATCGTGAGGAAAATCGTAGAGATGCATCAGGGCTTCATCGAGGTCCAGAGCAAGCCGGGAGAGGGCACGCTGTTTATTGTCATTTTGCCTGTTATGGCCCGTCGCCAAAAGCAAACGAAAGCATGAAAACCTTAGAAAAGAAATTTTCTAAGGTTTTTATATTTTGTTCATATTGAGTTCATATTCGAATTGTATCTTGAGTCTATTGAAATCAACTGACTTATGCAGTGCATTGGATATGAGGGGAGTGCAGGAATGAATCGACTTACAAAGTTTTCAATGAAGAACGTCGCCGCACTGTTTATCATCATGATTATGCTGTTCGTTGGCGGATTGTATTCGGCTACGCAGCTTAAGGTTGAGAACATGCCGAACGTTTCTTTTCCTGTTGTTGCGGTAACAACAACGTATACAGGAGCGCCTAAGGACGTCATGGATGAGATTACCGATCCGATTGAGAAGAAATTGGCCAATATCGAAGATTTGGATTCCATGACTTCTACATCGAGCGATAATTTTTCCATGGTTATTTTGATGTTTAAGCAAAATGTGGACACGGACAAGAAGAAACAGGATGTGCAAGACCTGCTAGCTGAGGTGAAGCTGCCGGCTTCCGCGGGCACACCGAAAGCTTCCACATTCGGAGCGGCATCGTTCCCTTCCAACTATTTGGTTGCTTATGCCGCGAATGACGCGAGCCAGACCGAGTTGGATAAACACTTTAAGGATACGATTAAGCCGGGTCTTGAAGGTCTCAAAGGGATTGACCATATGGACATCATCGGTGCCCGCGACACGTCCTTGGACATCGAGCTGGATGCCAGCGCGTTAGCGAATTTTGGTCTGACCCCAGGTCAAGTGACGAATGCGATCAATTCCGCTGTTGCCAAAAGCCCAATCGGCAGTGTAGAAGTCGACGGCAATGACAAGATGACGCGGGTAACAGGCAACATCAACAGCTTGTATGAGCTGCAGCAAGTCGAGATTACGACCCCGAAAGGCGATATCGTGAAGCTGGACCAAGTAGCGAAAGTTCAATCGATCACCGAGTCCGATTTCAATGGACGTTTGGACGGCAAGCCGGCGATCGGCATGATCTTGTATAAAGCAAGCAGCGCCAATGCGGTCGAATTCTCCGATAACATTAACAAGCTGCTAACAGAATGGAAATCGACAATGCCGAACGTGGAGTTCAAGAACACGTACGACAGTTCCATTCAAATTAAAGATTCCATTAACGGCTTAATTCGTGAGGGCATCGTCGGTGCAGTATTGGCTTCCCTAATGATTCTGATCTTCCTCAGAAACGTGCGAATGACGCTGATCGTTCTGGTGTCCATTCCGCTGTCGATTCTGATCACCCTACTGCTGATGACGCAACTCGGTTTGACACTGAATACGATGACGCTCGGCGGTATCTTTATTGCCGTAGGACGGGTCGTCGACGACTCGATTGTCGTTATTGAGAACATCTATGCATCCCTGGAAAAAGCGCAGGAGCGCAAAGAATCCGTCATTGCATTAGCGACTAGCCAAGTGGCGATGGCGATTACTTCTTCCACGCTGGCTACAGTTGGGGTGTTCGCGCCGCTGGCGCTTGTTACCGGCGTTGTCGGTGGATTCTTCCGACCATTTGCTTTAACCATTGGCTGTGCACTTTTATCATCGCTTATCGTAGCCTTAACCGTAATTCCTATGTTGGCTAAGCTGCTCGTACTTCGCGGCAAGCCTGGCAAAGCTCATCATGATGAAGCCGCACCTGGCAAAGTGACGATTTTCTATGAGAAAGTATTGACTTGGAGCTTGAAACACCGGATTAAGACCCTGCTCATCTCCGGCTTGCTGTTCGTAGTCACGATCGCAGCGACGGTTCCGTTCTTGTCAGTGTCGTTCTTGCCAAGTTCGAAGCCTTCCACGACGATGTATTTCCAGATGAAATTGCCTTACGAAACATCGTTTGAAGCAACGGATCTCAAGACCAAAGAAATTGAGAGAGTGCTGCAAGACACGAAAGATTCCAACGGCAAACCTGTTTTCCAATTCGTCGAAGCCTTGGTTGGCTATGGCGGTAACGATGACGAGCGTGTGCCGTATGTATCCCGAATCTTCGTACAAGTGAATGATTCCGTAGATCCGACTAAAGTGAAAGATCAAATTAAAGATTTCATGCTATCTGAGCTTCCAGCCGGCTCTGAAGTTGAGCCTAAAGAGATGGAAGGAGACTACGGCGTCTCGTCGACGGACTTCGCTTATGAGCTGAAAGGCGATGATCAGCTGCAGCTGGAGAAAGCGGCGAAGCTGGTTAAAGATAAGCTTGCCACATTCCCTGAGCTGAGCGAGATCGAAGACAACCTGAGCGATGCGAAGACAGAGATCGAGATCGCCGTCGATCAGAATAAAGCAAGAGCTTACGGCCTTAGCGCGAGCACGGTTCGTGACACCGCGCGGACCTGGATCTCCAAGCAAGCTTTGGGTGATATGAAATTTGACAACATCACGTATACCACAACGGTTTCTTTAGATAAATCGGATCGAAATTCACTGGAGAAACTTGGTGACATTCCTCTGACAGCTGCCAACGGCTCTACCGTTCTGCTGAAAGAGGTAGCGAAGATCAACGAGATTAAAGGTGCCGCTTCGCTTGGCAGAGAAGACCAGCAGCAGTTAGTTAAAGTAACGGCGAAGATCAACTCGGATAATAAAAATGCGGTCAGCCGCACATTGAGCGAAGCGCTCAAAACGGTCGAACTTCCCGAAGGTGTAAGTCCGAAGGTAACCGGCGTATCCGAAGATATTACAAAAAGCTTTACACAGTTGTTTGTGGCTATGGCAGCAGCCATCTTCGTGGTTTACTTGATCATGGTGCTTGCGTTCGGTAACGCGGGCGCGCCGTTTGCGATTCTGTTCTCGCTGCCGCTGGCTGCAATTGGCGGACTCCTCGGTCTGGTTATCGCCCGTGAGCCGCTGACAGTTACCTCTATGATTGGCTTCCTGATGCTAATCGGTATCGTTGTTACGAATGCGATCGTCTTGATCGACCGCGCGCAGCAGCTTAGAGAAGAAGGATATACAGTCCGTCATGCACTTATTGAAGCTGGTAAAGTGCGTCTGCGTCCGATCATCATGACGGCCGGTGCGACGATTATGGCGCTGTTCCCGCTGGCGCTCGGTATTTCCGGCGAAGGCGGCCTGATCGGTAAAGGCCTTGGCGTCGTCGTAATCGGCGGTCTGGCCACATCGACGGTTCTGACACTTGTCGTTGTTCCAATTGTGTATGAATTGATCGAAAGCGTGAAGAACCGCTTCGGCCGCATGTTCAAACGGAACAAAAAAGAATCGAACGCAATATCCAGCTAATTACAAGCTAAATGCTATCTTGAAATAAATTAGGAGGCACGTAGATGAAAAAACGGACGATATCCATCTTTGCTCTGCTGGCTGCAGCCGCGGTATTAACCGCGGGCTGCTCGGTTCCGGGAAAAGGCGGTCCCGCCACAGCTCAGCTTGCGCCGAGAGCTATTAAGACAGAGGCGATTACGAAACAGAAAATCAGCAGCCCGATTGAGCAGGTGGCTGACGTTGCGGCAGGCACGACGCTGGACGTCGTTGCCAAAGCGAACGGCGAAGTAACGCAAGTGTTGAAAAAACGCGGCGAATACGTGGAGAAAGGCGATGTGCTGTTCGTGATTGACAGCAAGGACGCGGAATCGAACAAGCGGAAAAGTGAACTGAGCGTGACCAGCGCGCAGGAAGCACTGAAGCAAGCACGCGACAATAAAGTGAACAATCGCAAAGATTTGGTCGATGGTGTAAGCAAATCGCAAACGGCTTACGATAATGCGCAGCAAGATTACAACAAAATGCGCAATGACTACGATTCCGGTCTGGTTACTCAGCATCAAGTGGAACAATCGCAGCAAGCGGTGGACAATGCGCGCATGGCTTTGGAATCGGCGCAAAGCAAGCTATCCGCTTTTGACAATACGGATTCGATCGCATCCGCACAAACACAGGCTGAATCGGCAAACTTGGCACTGGATGATGCGACTCGCGCCCTTGAAAATTATGAAGTGAAGGCGCCGGGAAGCGGCATTTTGACGGATTTCAACGTTGTTATCGGGCAAACAGTATCTGCAGCCGCAGGCAAAGTTGGTCAAGTTCAACAAGTTGATCCGGTTAAGATCAAAACAGAATTGTCTGAGACGAATTATCAACAAGTGAAAGGCAAGCAGGAGCTTGTTTATTACAACCCAGATACGCCGGATAAAAAAGCGACAGCAAAAATCAGCTATTTGGCCCCAATTATGAGTGCTACTACGAAAACTTATACATTAGAGCTGGAAGTTCCGAATGCGGATCATCAGCTGCAGCCAGGCACGCGCTTCATGGTACAGCTGACAACCGATACGGAAGAGCAAGTTGCTGCGATTCCAACACTGAGCGTCATTCGTGAAGAAGCAGATACGTTCGTTTTTGTGAAGCAAGGCGATGTGTATCAGAAACGTAAAGTGAAGTTGGGACGCATCAACGGAGAGTACCAAGAAGTTCTGGACGGTGTGAAAGAGGGCGAACAGCTCGTCGTTACGGGTCAGAACACGTTGAAAGACGGTCAGAAAGTAGAAGCGACTACAGCCCCAGCGGCGTCGGCGACCCCGGCGGCATCCGCAACACCAGCAGCGAAATAATTTCAGCATGATCAAAGGAGCGATAAACGTATGAGAAATAAACCTTGGAAAACAGGTCTTGCAGCAATTGTATTAGGTACGATGATCATTCAAGGAGCAATTCCAGTCCTGGCGGATGGTGTTGGATCGGCGGCGGCAGTGGTCTCCGCACCGTCTGTCAATTACGGACTGACTAACGACATTCGCGCAGCGATCAAGAGCGTAGCCGTAACACCGACGGCGAATGGTTCACAAATCTCCGCCACAGTTCGTTTGTACAACGGCGGCGAGAGCGTAAACCGTGTACCTGAGCACGAATTGCGTGTGCGCACGACAAGCGGTATCGTATATACACTGAAACCAAGCGTTAGCAATAAAGCGGCACTACAGCCGCATGAGATTGGCGAACTCGTGTACATGGCGGATATCGACAGTAAAGAGATTACACAAATCGATCAGCTATCGTTTGTGAATGTGGATCTTTACTCCTACCCTAAGAAAGAAACGACACTGCTGGCTATGCCGACCACTTCGGTATGGTACGGTACAGGCGCTTCAGCACCACAAGTGCCGGATACGATGAATTGGGGGCAAGCCTTCACGATTCCAGGTGTGAATTCCGGATTAGTTTACACGCCGGTTGATGTTACTATGCAAAACACAAGCACAGGCCGCGCGGCGGTCGTTACCGTATTGGCTGAAAATCCAGGCACTGGACGTGAGATTGTGCCGGATTTCCGCTTAGACGCACAATCTGAGCAAAAAAGCTATGTGGGAACGCGGACGGAAACGGGTTCTGTCGCTTTGGAAGCCGGCGAGAAGAAATACATTCATTTCGCCATCCCAGTAGAAAACAGTGTAACACCTTCTAAGCTGCTCGTTGTTTCTACAGATAACTTTGTTGCTGCCGCAGGCAGCCAGCCAGTCGTCTTGGCGACGGGGAAAGCAGCGATCGCTTGGCCGGTGAGCACAGGTTCGGGAGTAGCTGCGCCAGCTTACACGATTGGCACACCGATTGCTTTTGACAATTTGACAACTGTCATCGATAAGAAAACACAAGTATCGCTCATGGAGCTGACCCTGCATGAGAATCCGGGCGAAGGCTACAAAACAGCGGTGGCCAAGTTCAAATTGACGAATACAAGTGATGTGCCAACCGCAACACCTGCTTTCTTGTCGCAGCTCAGCAATGCACAAGGTGTCACTTACCAAGGTACGCGCCAAACGAACGTAACATCGATGATGAACCCTGGACTTAGCTATGTGGTAAGTTACTCGTTTATCGTACCGCAAAGTGAAACAGGCACCAGCTTTGCCCTGAAGCTGCTTGACGGCCAATCGGTTGCTCCATTCACAACGACGATTGCCGCACTGCAAACGAATGTACAGGAAGACAGCACAGATGATGTGATCTCGATGTATCCATTTGATTTGAAATTCAACAGCATTACTGTAGGTTCCATTACGACACCACAATTGACTTATACGTATAAATTCACGCTTGACCTGGATATTACGCAAAAAGAAAATATTGTCGTCGACAATAACTTCTCCAAACTCAGATTTGAAATCGTCGATAACGCAGGCCGTGTCGTCGGTTCCAAAGATGCTGCTCTAACAGGCGATAACAAACTTGTCAGCGGCAAACAAACGCTCGATGCAAGCAATATTGCATCGGATCAAATGAGCTCGCCATTCACTGTGAATGTGTATGAGGTCATTGATACGCCAAGCGGTACAGCGAAGCGTCTGCTGAAAACCGTTAAATCGTAATATGGAATGAAAAAGGATCGACCCCTGCCGGGAGGCAGACGGGACGATCCTTTTTTTGTATGCTAAGCTTCAAGTCCTGCAGCTTGATATACTTTGGCAAATCCATCTCGCGATCTTTGCAGCAAAGTTTCCACAGGATCCGCCGGCGGCTGCGCCGTGAGTATTTCCTGGGAAATAACCCCTGTGTAACCGATTTGCTTCAGAGCGCGGAGGAATCCGGCTAAATCGATCACGCCTTCGCCAGGATATAAGCGGCCGTTGTCGAGCACCTCGGAGACCGGAACAGCCGGGGCATCATTGATGTGTACGTGGACAATTTGCTCCACCTTCAAGTTCAAAATGTCGTCAATGCTATGCTCATTCGTATACCAGTGATAGGCGTCGAATAAGAGACCAACATTCTTCTCATTAATAGTTTCGATCCAATCGAGTGTGCTCGGCAGGTCCCAAACAAACGGATTATTCCAGCGCGTGCGCAAATGATGCGGACCTACGAACTCCAAGCCTAGGCTGATGCCATATGCGCCAAGCACTTGCGCGCAAGTACGCAGCCGGCGGGTGGCCAGCGCCATAAAGTGCGCCGCATTGTGATCCGTGGAAGGCAGCACATACGTGCAGCAAGCTTTACATCCTAGCGCAGCCGCGGCTTCCGCATCGCGCGTCAAGCGGGTCAAACCGCTGCGGAATGCCTCTTCTGTCGTGCGCCATTCAACGGATAACCCGATGGAACCGATTTGCACGCCATATTCCTTCAAAAGCGCTTGAGCACCGCTTAGCCCACGTGCAGCAATCAGCGTCTCCAGCTCTTCTCCGCTCGTATCAACGGCCGCAAAGCCGTACTCTGAAGCCAAGCGAATCAATGATTCCAAATCACCAGCGCCGGCGCCCAGTCCAGCCCGTGTTAATCCTTTGATCATACGAATCACTCCTACATCATGTGTAAAATTTTTCTTATTTTCCGAGATATCTAGTTCTTCTGTCCCATACCTATGGTAAAATAAAATGAATATGGAAGCATGCCAAATCTTCTTGATCTATCTGAAATTTTCGAGCACCTCTATGTAACAACCATCGAACAAGTCGAAGGAGTGGCAGGAGAATCGTGAATAGGAAGAGCTGGACTTACGCAGCATCTGGCTTGCTGATCGGAATTATCCTGCTCATCAGCTACTGGGTTATGGGGAGGACGGAGCAGCGAATTACCGATGTATTGAACGTCGTGCAACCTCAAGAGACGCTGCCGCAAACGCCGGCACCTGCCGTACCATCAGCCGATGAGCTGGCCAAACGAATGGATGAAATACGCGGGTGGAAACAGTCCGAGCACCGTTTCAGTACGGATACCGATGATCCGCTCATTCTTTTGCAAAATCAACAACAGGTCGTCTATGTTCAGCATAATCAAATCCGCTATGAAGTGATCGGCAGCCCGGGATATCCGACGATTCCTTTGAGTGTTCCAGGCGCACGAGCCGGAACGGTCTGGCGGAACGGGACGACGGCCTATATTGGTCTGGCATCCAGCGCTGCAGGCAGCCCCTCCTCGGCACAAGGCGATTGGTACGAAATCAATCTCGCCGCCGCTAGCGGCAACCCGTTGAAAAGGCTCGGAGACTTGCAGCTCTCACCGGAGGACGTGCTGTCTGTCACCTTTGCCAATAAGCCCGCTGGGGCGCTATTTTTGGAGAAGACGGCGCATGGCATTCAAGAGTTTTGGGTTCATGGCCTGGGCAAAGGACAGTTCTTCGTCAATGATTACTCGCCGCCGGGGCCTTCCGGGCGACCGCCTGCACCAGGCGCAGATCAAGCTGTGTTTTCGAATATTCTGGACGTAAATAACATGACGATCCTGGAGGATGAGCGGGGACTGTTGATAGCTCAAAATGGGGCGGTAAGTCCAACTATTTTTCGGTTATCGGGGTATAAGCTCTCGCAATCCGTCAGCCTGGCTGTCGATTCGCCGCTGCGCGTCATGTCCCCCTACGCGGGTCATAGTGCCGCGTTATTAACGATCACTCGCCGCGATGGCGGGCCGCCGATGGGCGTGCTGCTGCCAGCTAACAACCCCACACCGTTCCCCTTGTCGCCGAAGCTGATGGAACCCGGCTGGATGCTGGTTGATGGCATGACATTTGTACGTCAACAAGACGGTGGGCTGCAGGTGGTGTCCTACCCGATACCGATGAGTACAGGGCAAGGGGAGGCAGAGCCGCGTGAAGCTTCATTATCGCTTGCAGGCACCACAAGCTGGAGCCGGTCCGGAATGGAGCTGGAAGGGGAGTTCAACGGGAGCAAAAAGTACCTGTCGCTCTACGATCTAATCAACAGCAGGCTGGAAGCTTCATCCTCTTCGTTATGGATGAATGTACTGCAGCCGGGCCGCATCGTGAGCGCAGATAAACCGGAAGCGGTGGCTAAAGAGATCAGCGTCGTGCTCCCGAAGCATAAGACGGAAGACGGGGAAGCGGCCGGGCAAGCGGATCCGGCGATTCCTGAGCGCTTGCGCCAAGCGCTTGAGAAACGGGATGCCATAGGCAGCGGCGATCTGACGAACCGCCATATCATCCGTCAGGCTGATGCGCAATGGTATGTGCTGACAGCGGATCAGCTGGAAAGCTGGGATGCGGCGCTCGGGTTCAAAACGGTGGGCAAGCTGCCGGTTAAAGTCCACTGTTCCACGAGTAATTATGCGGTATGTACGTCGGCGCGGGACTTTGTTAAAATAGGTGATTTCTGGTACGTGGCGGATACTTATGCCGACCGGATCATCAAGTTGGACGACTCCTTAGCCGTCGTCGATCAGGCAGAAATGGAGATGCCATCCCGGCTGAGCTACGATGCGAAGACGAAGCGATTGTCCGCAGAGGGGCTGTCGGGTACGGCTGAATATACCGAGGACTTGAAGCGGGTAACGATGAAGCCCGTGCTTCCCACCGCAATCGGGCACGTGCCCAAGGACGAACTGATGCTGTGGCCGGAGGGCTACTATGAGGATCCGAACGGGCTGCATTGGGCTTTTCAAACGAATCGGCTATATGGCTATGATCCGTTGAAACAAACGATGGTCAGTTATTTTACCGGAGCTATGACCAATGCGTCGGGAAGGGCGAAATTGTTCCCTTATATGGATAAAATTTGGCTGCTGCTGGATGACCGGATTCATGTGTTTGATTCCAGAGGTGCGTGGTTAAACGAAATAAAGTTTCCACGTTCGCAGCCTGATGGCATTTATAATACGTCGCCCGTAGGTGAGGGCTCTTACGTGCTCGATCGCGATCAAGGCATGCTGTACCTGATTCAAGGCTACAAATTGCTGCAAATTGATCTCCATCATCGTCGGGTCAAGCCGCTGCTCTGGCAAATTCAGGCCAATATGAACAAAGTGCTCTACGACCGGGGCAAGCTCTACGTGACCCTGCACACGGATAAAGGTAATGAGCCCTCTGATATGAGTCAGGAGCTGGTCATTTGCGATACGCAAACGGAGCTGGTCAGCCGGTACAAAATTCCCGAAGGTTACGTCACCGATACGATTTCTAAAGATCATGAGCTGCTCCTGCGGCAGAGCAGCACGTTCGCCGGCGGCGATCCCAATGCGAGGATGGTCTATAAGCTTAATGAACAGGGGCTGCCGGAGTAAGGAGTAAAGGGAAGTCGTGCAGGACAAAACAAAAGCCTGAGGTGTCTGGCAAGCAGACGGAAGCTTTAGCTTCGTCATTTGCCATGAGTCCTCAGGCTTTTCTATTCGGCGGGAGCGTCCGATTCTTGATTCCTCCGCTGCCGATCTTTCCAGAACAAGACGCTCAGCATGCGTTCAACCCATTCTTTATCTTCGTCGGTCAGCACCATGCCATCGAACATCAGTTCGTTCTCGCGGATAAAACGGCGCAAGTTCACAGGTGCACTGGGCAAGACCTCTCCGGTGTGTGCACCTTGTGTTGATTCCAAGTATCCGGCAATCTCCATCAGCTCGGAGTAGGAAGAATTAAGCCCTTCGGACAGCTTCATCAAAACATCCGGCGAAGGAATGCCGCGATTGCCGTTCTCCAGTTGGGAAATATAGGCAGCGGAGACGCCGGAACGGTCGGCGAGTTCTCGGATCGTGAATCCTTTGAGCTTCCGCATATCTTTTAATTTGCTGTAAAAATACATCCGCTTCACCCTCACTATGAACGAAAGTAAACAGTAGTTAACAATTTTATATTAACAGTTTACTATTGTCGTTTCAAACCACTCAAAGGTGAAAGTTCAGGCGAATGGAGGTTCAAACCCGATTACGATTCAAACTTTTTAAAAATAAGGACGGCATTATGGCCGCCGAAGCCGAATGAATTGGACAAGCCGATCTGTACGTCAGCACGGCGCGCTTGTAATGGCACATAGTCCAGATCGCACTGAGGATCCGGATTCTGCAGATTGATCGTCGGTGGAATCAGGCCGTCCTGCAGCGTTTTGATGAGCGCCACAGCTTCGACGCCCCCAGCTGCGCCAAGCATGTGCCCGATCATCGATTTGTTGGCGCTGATCGGCACTTCGTAGGCGCGCTTGCCGAGCAGACGTTTCACGGCAAGCGTCTCCGACAGATCGCCGGCCACAGTGCTCGTCGCATGCGCGTTGATCGTGCCGATCTCGTCTGCCGCCAGCCCAGCGTCGGCGAGCGCTTCGCGCATGGCGCGGTAAGCACCCGCGCCTTCAGGATCGGTCGCCACGATATGGTAGGCGTCCGAGGAAACCCCATAGCCGATGAGCTCGGCATGGATATGGGCCCCGCGCCGCTCGGCATGCTCGAGCGACTCCAATACGAGCACGCCGGCGCCTTCGGCGGGCACGAACCCGTCGCGCTGCGCGTCGAACGGGCGGCTTGCCTCATCCGGCGCGCCGTCGCGTGTCGACAGCGCCGTCGCGTTGCCGAAGCCTGCCAGCGCGAGGTCGGTGATCGTCGCCTCGGCCCCGCCGGCAATGACGACGTCCGCGCCCCCGCGCTGGATCAGCTTCATCGCTTCGCCGATGGCGTTGTTGCCTGTCGCGCAGGCCGTAACCGGCGCCAGCACCGGGCCTTTAGCCCCGTACATGATGCTGACCTGCGCCGCCGCCATATTGGCGATCATCATCGGCACGACCGTGGGGCTGACCCGGCTTGGTCCGCGCTCCAGCAGCGTGCGGTAGTTCTCCAGCATCGTATGAATGCCGCCGATGCCTGAGCCGATATAAACGCCGACCCGTTCGGCGTTGTGCTCATCGATGGAGAACTTCGCATCCTCCAGTGCTTGCTTCGCTGCTGCGACGGCGAATTGGGTGTAGCGGTCCATGCGCCGCACCTCGCGCCGGCCGACGGCCGCTTCCGCATCAAAGTTGCGAACAAGGCCCGCAATATCGCTTTTATAGGCGGATACATCCATTGTATCGATTTTGCTGATGCCCGATTGGCCTTGGCTAAGCTGATTCCAGAACGTCTCCACATCGTTGCCGATCGGTGTGATGACCCCCATCCCTGTAATAACGACTCTTTTCATATTATTGACCTCCGTAAGGTTGTTGTTAGATTCATTATATCCATAGATTGTCACAAGCGTTATCCTATTACAAGTTAGCGTTTATACGGGTATAATAAGTGCTAGGATAATGGTATAGGAGATGAATCAACGTGGATACGAAGGAAAGATTACATGCGCTGTCGGAGTTTCTCAAAACGCACCGCGCCAAAATTCAGCCTGGGGAAGCTGGGCTGATTAGCGGAGGCAGAAGGCGGACCCCGGGACTGCGCAGAGAGGAAGTCGCCGCGATCGCCGGCGTTAGTACGACCTGGTACACATGGCTGGAGCAGGGGCGCGACATCAAAATGTCCGTTTCCGTCCTGGATGCGATTGCCCATGCTTTGCAGCTCAACCAGGATGAACGGCAGTATTTATTCATGCTCGCGCTAGAACAGCCGGCACCGACCGCTGTCGTCGATAGCCAGCCAGTCATCAGCCCGGCGCTGCATCGCATGGTGAGTGAGCTGCATAGCTGCCCGACGATTATTTTTGACCGTCGTTGTAACATAGTTGGGTGGAATCCGGCGGCGGCGCGGGTTTTTCTTGATTTTGAACAGGTACCGCAGGAGGAACGGAATATGATTGAGCTGCTGTTTACCCGCAAAGAGCTGAAGGCGCTTGCAGTGAACTGGAGCGATTTTATTCGTGGTTTTTTGGCGATGTTTCGTTCCTATTATGGGCAATATGTAGGAGATAACTGGTACAGCGAGTTCACTCGGAAGCTTAGCGCGGAAAATGCAGATTTTCGCCGTTACTGGGAGCAAAGCGATGTTAGCTCGGCACCGGAGGTCGTGATTGAATTCAGGCATGCGAAGGTTGGGAAGATGCTGTTCGATCTGACAACTTTGCAGGTGCAGGGACGCGCGGATCTGCGTTGCAGTGTGTACACGCCGTTGGCCGAATCGGATACGGAGACCAAGATGGAGCTGCTCATGCGTAGGTCGGAGCGTCGGGAGCGGGGCTAGACGGTCCTACGAGCAGGCGTGTGGATAACCGCGCGCCTGGATTCATAGGTGGATCGGATTAAAATTAGGGTACACGTAAGGTATTTTTGGCTCCGATGGTCATACGATGACACGATAAAGGAAGCTGGCCAGCGTTGATCGATAGGTGGAATTTTGATTTATGTTTCTTATAATAACTGGCAGGAATCTATATTAGATCTCGTCCAACTATTCGATTATAGGTGTAATCCTTTTTCCATTCTCATCAAAAACCTTATAATCACCGCGAACGGTAATCCAAATTTCGTTATCGGTATGCAGATCGGCTTTGAGCCCTCTCGTTATTTTTGGGAATAACAACAAATGATTATCGGGAATCGGTGTTCCGGGAAGCAGGTCTTGCCCTGCTGTGATGTCAGGGACGCCTTCCTTGTCGGTACTGATCGCAACTGTTTTACCGGTTCGAACGAGCATCTGTGTTCCAGGCATCCCGTAAATCGACTGTTCGCCGACAAGCTCGATATTCGTAATTTGATTCGTTTTCTTAATCTCCAGCAGCGCTGTGACACCTGTACCTAGTCCAGCTATTGTGATAATGGATACGATCCCGACTGTAAGCTTGAAAGATAACTTCATGAAAAGTTTCATTCCCTTGTGATTTGATTTATTACTTCATTATACGACAAAATCTTTGGCATTGGTAAAATGGAGATGCTTTTTGAAGGGATAAGTCTTGCTATTTTCAATTTAAAATGGTATATTGTCATTCCTGTCCTCTAAACAGGACATGCAGTGGGGTTTCTCAGGAAGTCTGAGCTTGTTGATTATCTTCAAGAATGGATCGAAAAAAAACACTTGCAATCAGGTTTACGACATGGTATATTACATCTCGCTGCTTCGGTAACGCGGCGGCGACCGAAAGAGAATTGTTCTTTGAAAACTGAACAACGAGTGAGAAGCAAGTCGAGCAATCGACTCTAAACTTTAAAAGAGATTAACAATCTCGTCAGCTTTAAATGAGCTATTCAGATTCATCCTTTTTGGAGAGTTTGATCCTGGCTCAG
>NZ_JAQFVF010000028.1 GCF_027789125.1 Paenibacillus aestuarii
ACAATCTTCAACACGCCGGACGGCAGAGATCGTAATGACAAGATTTCCGTCGCTGGAATGCATGCGGCTCATCCCATGCTTGATTGCATTCTCGAGTGCGGGCTGCAGTGACATTTTGAGCGATTCCTGCTTGAGGCATTCCGGTTCAACCGACAATCGGAGATCAAGTCTTCCATCATAACGGATGTTCATGACGGATACATAATGCAGGACCTGCTGAATCTCATCCTTGAGCATCACGTGGTCCCGCTTCCATTCCATCGAATAGCGCATCATACCACCTAGCGAGGTCATTATATCCGATATTAGGTATTGCCCCTCAATCTCCGCCAGCATCTTAACGTTCTCTAGTGTGTTGTATAGGAAGTGGGAATCGATCTGGTTCTTCAGCGCCCGAAGCTCAGCTTCTTTGCCCGCCGCCTGCCTAGCCGCCTGCTCTTGAATGAGCTCGTTAATCTTCAAAATGAGATTGTGGTAATGAAAGCTCAGCTCTCCTACCTCATCGGTACCGGTAATCGGCGGCAGCTCGACGTCGAAATTACCACTTCTCACCTGTTCCATCGATTCTCTTAACGCCTTAAGTCTGCGCAAAATCATCGCCTGCATCGAGTAAGACAGCAGTACGAGAAATGCCAATAGTAACAAAACGAGTGCAATATAACGAACTCTCGAATCGTGAATGCCTTCCATCGTGCTTGCAAGACTAACCATATTAACCAGATGTGCGCCAATTGATGGAATGTAGCTCTGAATCGCTAGGTAGGACTGCCCATTAACTTTGAACTGTACCGTCTCTTGATCTGTATTACTCGTGAGCTTCAAACGGTTTATCAATTCCTCCGCACATTGCTGCTTGAACACAGATGAAGACCTCAAGCTAAATACCTGTCCGCTCCTTGATACTACGATCAGCTGTGAGTCCTTGTCCTGGACACTGCTGAACGTTCGAGTGAAGAAATTCGACAGCGTCATCGATATTTCCAGAATCCCGTTATGTGTTGTATAGTCCGGATATTTGAATTCCTGCAAGTACGTCATGATGGGCTCATTAAGTGATAGTTCGGATGGTGAATCGGCGAGGACGTCATCATCCTTTAAAATATCCCACCAAGGCAAACCGTTCTGCTTCATCACCTCGTCATGCCAAGGTTTGTCTTCAATACGTGATTCCCGTAGGATGACTGGCCAAATCTCATTCACATAAGGGTTGTCCGTGAACAATCGGACATTCGCAATTCGAGGATTGTTGAACAGAAAATATTGAAAGCTGTTGACCACATCATTCTTAATATGAAGAACATCCACTGCATTCTGTCGTTGTTGAACTTGCAGGTAACTGTTCATTTCCCGACTGGATAACGCAAGCTGGGCGGTCCATTTCATAAGCTCCACATTATTCTCAACGTTCGTCCTCTCGACCGCCAGTACTTTTCCGTTGTTCACCGTCAATTCTTTTATTGAATTAGCGGACTCTTGATTGAGCGTATACCAGGAGAATAGAATAACCGGTATGAAGATAACGATCACAAATGACAGAATAAGTTTGACTTGAAGCGAAAGTTTAATCGTAAATGTACGTTTCCCTGATGACCTACGTATTGCCGGGAATCCCATCTCCTGCTTCACTTCCTGCTGTTTCATCTATAGAACTATTGATTGACCGGCAACTTCAGTTTCTGTACATTCCGTTCATAGGCTGCTTGGCGGCTAGCTTCGATGGCTTCTCGGTCGGTAAGGCTGTTCATGTATTCGGCGAATAGTTGATCGAATTCAGCATCCGACTTGGACGTCAGCAGCTTCGGCAGCGTCTGGCTCCAGAGTTGATCGTTTTTGGCTTTCGCAATACCTTCCTTCGTCGTCGGGTCCGGATCCAGATCGTCGAACTCGGACATGCTGATCGTCTTGCCCCTCGTCCAATCGGCCAATTGTTTGGCAGGCTCAATATCAGCTGGTTTCCATTTTAGCCACATGTTCGTATCCATTAGCATCCAATACTTATAAGAACCACCGTCTTTGCTATCAAACGCTTTGCGGTCGGTGTTGAGTAGATGCATGACCTCCGGCAGAAACTGATCTTTGCCGTCTATCGTATCGTAGGTAACGCCCTTCTCACCTAAGCAAAGATCCTTGTTCCCCTCTTCGCTAATCAGATAGCTGAGGAAGGCAATTGCCCGCTTCTTATCCCTGACGTTCTTCGAAATGAGCGTCAACGTCCAACCGGAGACACGATTTCCTGCAAGTGTAGGCGTATCATGCACATCATCTGCCGGACCATCAATCGCGATATACACCTTATTCGGGTCCTTCTGATACAACGCTTGGTTCGCCTCTGCAAAATCAGATGACTGATACAGCATGGCAAAATAGC
>NZ_JAQFVF010000029.1 GCF_027789125.1 Paenibacillus aestuarii
ACAATCTTCAACACGCCGGACGGCAGAGATCGTAATGACAAGATTTCCGTCGCTGGAATGCATGCGGCTCATCCCATGCTTGATTGCATTCTCGACAATGGGCTGCAATGACATTTTGAGCGATTCCTGCTTGAGGCATTCCGGTTCAACCGACAATCGGAGATCAAGTCTTCCATCATAACGGATGTTCATGACGGATACATAATGCAGGACCTGCTGAATCTCATCCTTGAGCATCACGTGGTCCCGCTTCCATTCCATCGAATAGCGCATCATACCACCTAGCGAGGTCATTATATCCGATATTAGGTATTGCCCCTCAATCTCCGCCAGCATCTTAACGTTCTCTAGTGTATTGAATAGGAAGTGGGAATCGATCTGGTTTTTCAGCGCCCGAAGCTCAGCCTCTTTGCCGGCCGCCTGCCTAGCCGCCTGCTCTTGAATGAGCTCGTTAATCTTCAGAATGAGCTTGCGGTAATGCAAGCCCAGCTCTCCTACCTCATCGGTACCGGTAATCAGCGGCAGCTCGACGTCGAAGTTACCACTTCTTACCTGTTTCATCGATTCTCTTAACGTCTTAAGCCTGCTCAAAATTATCGCCTGCAGCGAGTAAGACAGCAGTACAAGAAATGCCGCTAGTAACGAAATGAGTACAATATAACGAATTCTCCAATGGTGAATGCCTTTCATCGTCTCCGTAAGACTAACCATATTGACCAGATGTACATCGATCGATGGAATGTAGCTCTGAATCGCCAAATAAGACTGCTCGTTAACCTTGAACTGTAGCGTCTCGTAGCCTATGTTACTCGTCAGCTTCACACTGTTTATCAATTGCTCCGAACTATGCTGCTCGAACACGGGTGAAGCCTTCAGGCTGAATACCAGTCCGCTCCTTGCCACTACGATCAGCTGAGAGTTCGTGTCCTGCACACTGCTGAATGTCCGAGAGAAGAAATCCGACAGTCTCATCGATATTTCTAGAATCCCGTTATGTGTTGAATTGTCCGCATATTTGAATTCCCGCAAGTACGTCATAACGGGTTCATTCGGCGATGGTTCGGATGGCGCACCGGTGAGGACGGCGTTCTCCTGTATCTCCCACCAGGACATACCGCTCTGCTTCATCACCTCATCATGCCAAGGCTTGTCCTGAATGCGTGATTCCTTGAGAATGACTGGCCAAATCTCATTCACATAAGGGTTGTCCGTGAACAACCGGACATTCGCAATTCGAGGATTGTTGAACAGAAAATATTGAAAGCTGTTGACCACATCATTCTTAATATGAAGAACACGCGCTGTATCCTGTCGTTGTTGTATTTGCAGAAAATTATTCATTTCCCGATTGGATAATGCAAGCTGACCGGTCCATCCCATCAACTCCATGTTATTCTCAATGTTCGTCTTCTCGACTGCCAGCGCATTCTCGCTGTTCTTCGTCAATTCTTTCATCGCCTTGGCGGACTCTTCATTGAGCGTATACCAGGAGAACAGAACAACCGGTATGAAAATAACGATCACAAATGACAGAATCAGTTTGACTTGAAGTGAAAGTTTGAACGTATATGCACGTATTCCCAATAACCAACGTCTTGCTTCGAATCCCATCTCCTGCTCACATCCTGCTGCTTCCTCTATTGGACTATTGATTGAGCGACGACTTCAGCTTCTGTACATTTCGTTCATAGGCTGCTTGTCGGCTAGCTACGATGGCTGCATACTCGGAATCCGCTGTAAGCCTGTTCTTGAACTCGGTGAACAGTTGATCGAATTCAGCATCCGACTTGGACATCAGTAGCTTCGGCAGCGTCTCAGCCCAGATCCTTTCGTTCTGGCCTTCAGCAATCCCTTCCTTCGTCGTCGGATCCGGATCCAGATTGTCGAACTCGGTCATGCTGATCGTCTTGCCCCTCGTCCAATTGGCAATTTGTTTGGCAGGCTCAGCATCCATCCCCGTCATCCATGCTAGATTCATGTTCGTATCCATTAGCATCCAGTACATATAAGAACCGCCATATTTGCTATCGAAAGCTTTGCGGTTGGTGTTGAGCAGATGCATGACCTCCGGCAGGAACTGATCTTTGCCATCTATCGTATCGTAAGTAACGCCCTTCTCTCCTAAGTACAGATCCTTGTTCCCCTCTTCGCTGAGCAAATAGCTGAGGAAAGCAATTGCCCGCTTCTTATCCTTGACATTCTTCGAGATGAGTGTCACCGTCCAACCGGAGACGCCATTTCCTGCAAGTGTCGGCGCATCATGCGCGTCATTCGCCGGACCATCAATTGCGATATACACCTTATTCGGATCCTTCTGATACAACGCTTGGTTAATCTCTGAAAAATCAGACCATTGATACAGCATAGCAAAATAGCGCCCTTGCGATATTTTTTCATCTTTTTCCAATCGTTTTTCATCAATATAAACATCTGTCGGCATCAGCCCGTCCTCATTTGCTTGGCGAAACATCTTCAGCCATTTCAAATAGGTTGGATCGGTTCGACGGTCGTACAGTTTGCCGTTTTTCTGCTGCGGAATTGCTAGGAAGTTCTGAAGATACGCATCCAGCGAATAGTTGCCGGTTTCCGTAAATTCATGCAGGCCGATCGGAATGAGCGGCTGGCCGTCCACTTCCGGAAACTTCTCCTTCGCAGCCTTCAGCGCGCCGAGAAACCCTTCCGGCGTACTCATATCCGGCTTCCCAAGTGCTTCATACATGTCTTTTCGAACAACAAAGGTCTGATTAGAAGTAAAAAGATGACCATATTTTTGATAATCCGCAGGAGAGGAAGAAGCATTCGGGTAGCCATACACATTACCGTTATCCTGTGTATACCAGCTAAGCTTCGCGGGGTCAGCGACTTTAAAAAAATAAGGATCATACTGATCCGCTAGCTCATTCAATGGAAGTACCAGATCTCCTTTGATCATCTTCTGCACAGCATCCTCGTACCAGCCTAGCGTGATGAAGTCAGGAAGCGATTTTGCTGCCATCATTGTGTTAAGCTTCTCGCTGGCGTCGCCAGCAGGCACGATAAAGTTCAAACTGACGCCCGTCTTCTTCGTTATATAATCGGAAACAACGTTGCCGCCCCACTTGCTGTTGAACCAATCGAAATTGATATACCAGTCAAATGTAATCGGTGTCGTGTCCAGCTTCCAGGCAGGCTTATCCAGAGAAGGCTTCGTTTGAGAAGCATCTGCTTCCATATGATGGGTGTTGGAGTTCGTATGATCTTGGGCACTGCCATTTCTCGATGTGCCGGTGTTTTCATCACAAGCTGCTAACGTCCAACACATCATCATAGATAGCAACAGCATTGCTGATTTACGCATTTTATCCATTCATAATGCTCCTTCGTCTATGTAGGTTGGCGAACTTAATGCCCTTTTAATGCAAAAAAATAAAAAAAACACTGCCAGTCCCCCCGCCGACAATTACCGTTTTTTTTACTCATGATTCATCCTCGCTGAAGAAAACTTGAATGAGTCGCCTCACTCTGTCGTCAGCAATAGTGTAATTGACTTCGAGTCCTTTGCGTTCAGTTTTGACAATGCCGAAGTTACGAAGTTTTTGCAAATGTTGAGACACTGTCGATTGTGGAAGATGCAAATATTCCTGCATGAAAGCAACGTTACAATAACCTCTTAGAATAAGTCCTTTTACGATACACAAACGTACCGGGTGAGCTAACGCCTTCAAAATGTCCGAGGTCTCCTGAAATTGTTCGAAATTATTGTACATGGGGAATCACCATCACTTTACCAAACCAAGATATCGTAATATTACGATATTGCATTTGAAAAGGCAATAAATAACAATCTGGAGTGATTTAAATGGAACAAATAGGGATATTTCAAGTGAAAATTATGACCGTTTTCCCGAATTTCCCTATATAAACTTCCCGATTCCTAGGTAGGGATTACTCTAGTGGCAAGGAATTCCTGTTTGTTATGATTATTTCAGGAAATGAAATGGAGGCTGAGGAGGATGACGGTTGAAAAGGTAACTAGATGGCTGGGTTTCCTTTGTTTATTGGCAGGCATTATTCGAATGGGGATGACGCCTTCGTCACTCATTTGGGGCGATGACAGCGCGCCGGAGGTGATTTGCGGTTATATCGCTTGTATCTTGATGAGCGTTTGTTCCATCGCGCTTTATTTGGCGCAGTCTCGGGAAACCGGGGTACTGGGGTTCATCACGGCACTGCTTATCATGATCGGGAACTTAATGATCGCATCGAATTTTTATGGATTATTTGCTTATGGTTTTTATGCCAAAGAAGGAACTTTCGCCAATTTGACGAACGCCGTTTCCGGTATGGGATTGCTGTTGGGAACAATCCTGCTCGCGATACTCACTTTTCGCGCCAACGTATTTCCGCGTTGGATGATTGCGCTGTTCGCCCTCATGATTCTTTCATTCGGACTCCCCGGGCTCGAGAAGTGGTTCGCCTTGTTTTGGGGAGCTGTATATGTAGCCATGGGCTATATGGTTTGGAAGGAAAAATACGTTGTCAAATCTTCGACTCATTCCAATGCAGCACCTTATAAAACGATTTAAAACCAATAAAAAGGAGAGATCGATAATCATGTCTACTTCATACAAAAAGTTAATTCGGAAGTCTGTTATTGCACTTATGATCGCCGGCTGCTTGCCGTTTGGCAGCTATGCATCCGCGTTCGGGGAAACCTCGCCTGCCGGAGTTCAGATTAAGGAATTCAGCTTGCTGGATACGGCTTCCGACGTTGTCGGCGCTGCGGACTTTACGCCGGAGGGCAACAAGGACGGCCACTTCAAGCTGCTCCTGAACCTGGCGCAAAAGACGGTCATCAATGCGGTCGTCTTGCGTTCGACCGACGATTACGGCAAAGATAATCAACAAGGCGTCTGGAGAACGAAC
Organism: Paenibacillus aestuarii; assembly: GCF_027789125.1. Classification (GTDB taxonomy): domain Bacteria; phylum Bacillota; class Bacilli; order Paenibacillales; family NBRC-103111; genus Paenibacillus_E; species Paenibacillus_E aestuarii. Next base: position 4,906 of record NZ_JAQFVF010000029.1, read on the forward strand.
CACGCCACCACCGGCTGGCTTCTCGGCATCGTGCAGGATAAAGTCGTATCGACAGCAAACGGCACCACCCATGAAAGCGAAGTCGTCAACCCGGGATTTCGCAAAGATGTGAAGGAGCCGGTCGGCGAGTTCGAAGGGCAGCTTACACTCGACTTATATGCCAGCAACAACGGCACGATCAAAGAAACACAGTACTATGTGCTGGAAATCGAGACGCCGCAGGGTACGGTCGTATCCAAACCGATCAAATACATGAAACCGATGATATCGGATGGAACAACTGCTCCGTCAACAACACCGGCTCCGAGTCCGAGTCCGAATCCTGCGCCTACGCCGAGTCCAACGCCTTCACCGACTCCTGCTCCGACCCCGACTCCGACTCCGGCTCCCGTTCCTGCTCCGGAGCAAGGCTCGAAGGATATTACGATCCATGTGTTTTTCAACGGAAACGAGCTTCAATTTGATAACGCGCAGCCTATCGTAAAAGACGGCCGCACCCTAGTTCCGTTCCGCAAACTGTTTGAAACCCTCGGTTTTACTGTGCAATGGGTGGATAATGGAAGCCTCCGGAAGGCGATCGGAACGAAGAACGGTCTCTCGATTGAATTAACGATCGACAGCAAGAATGCGATCGTAAACGGCAGCAATGTCGCCCTTGACGTTCCTGCCCAGATCATTGACGGCAGCACCATGGTACCTTTGCGCTTTGTGTCGGAGAACAGCGGCTACCAAGTCGACTTCTCCAGCAGCGGCAGCGTTTGGAATATAAAGATCGAGGGCGCCGGAAATACCCCGAATCCCGAAACGAGTCCGACACCGACTCCTGTGCCAGCACCGGTTCCCACTCCGGAACCGACACCAACGCCAACGCCGACGCCTGCACCTTTACCTACACCCGTACCTGTACCCGTTCCGTCTGCAGGGGAAGTTGAACCGTACGTCGTAAAGGGCTACTTGCTTAACGGGCTGGGTGACCCGATACCGGATGTAATCATAAATGCGGATAACTTATTGCTTTACGATAGCAACATGCAAGCCGTAACCGACGAGAACGGATTTTATCGGATTGAATTGGCTCAAGTTCCTGCTACCTGGCGCATGAATACGAGATTCTCACTCGACTATAACGGCAAGACGCTCGATATATGGTTACCGGCCGACGGCGATAAACCGTTCGCCGGGAGCACAGGAGCCATTCGTAATTTTACTTTGAAGGATATTGTAGGAAAAATTGAAATCCATCCCGATTTCTGGTCTTTTCCCGACAGCATGCCGCAATTCGATACGACCGATGTGGAAATTACGCTCACACCAGTCGGACCGTTGTTTGATGGAAGTGCAGGCCAAACGATAACGAGACGCGCAGCAGCACTCGAAACAGGCGGTCATGGACTGGATAAAATCCCGCTCGGCCGTTACAAAATGTCGGCCAGATGGATGCCGGAGGGACACGAGCCAATGCCTATGCTGGTAAAAGTCACAGGCACAAACAAATTTGCTCAGTCTGTCGAATTCGATTTTAATAACACACCGGGTGGTGGCTCCACCATCTTCGTCAACGCCATTGACGTCAAGCTTGAAAGTTCGACTAATAACTAGAACCAAGCACTGTGCAGTTCCAAAAGTAGCCCATACAATCCTGGGAACACATAGAAGGAAGTTAGGGTCGACTAGAAATTTAGAAAGCCTCCACTGTCACGGCAATCGTGAAGGTGGGGGCTTCTTTCATCCCTCCGTTAGAGTTGAACGAAAAAAATATCTCCATGCCTAAACCAATCAAGGATGATCCTTTATTAACGAAAACAAGAACGATGGAAGATTAATACATTTTAACTTTAGGCAAGTGCCGTGTTCAATTAAGTTGCACCACAATAGACTGTTGGTGTGTCTTAACCAATTCCAATAAAAAAATCATGAATAAGGGAGAGAATTTAATGTCTAAAGAATTCCATTTGACCACAGGTCGAAGAGTTCCCTTGAAAACGCAAAGAAGGATTAGAAGTATTTCCCCCGGATTAATTGGAAGAGTTGTTGTAGTTCGAACATTGTTTAATACTTTTACAGGTTGTTTATTAAGCGTGGGGCCAAGGTTTATTCGCTTACGGATCTTTAGCGGTATTGATAGAATATTTATTACGATTCGCATTCCAATTGGTATCATTATCGACATTTTCCGTTTCCCATGCTCATGACTACTCAATAACTACAATACAAAAAAGTCTGCTCAGAAGTTCAAGTGGGCAGACTTTTGCTTATACTCGACCTACCGCTGCGCCTTATTAAACTCATGATAGCTTCAGCGCCAGCTTTGGAACGGATGCCTATGCAGAGTTCCTTGGTTCACTTGCTGTACACCCTCTTGCTCCGCCACTTTAATAAGCTGCTTCATGTAGCTTAATACCTCTTCGATATCCAATCAGTCGTTTATATGTCAGCTCCTTCACACACTTGCTTCGTTATTACGACCTCCGAAACTCATAACCACCTTTCCCACGTTCCTCGATAGAGCAAGTTCGTAAGCCTGGTTAAATTCCCAAAAGGGAATGATTGTAGAGACAACAGGATCAATATGGAAGTCACTTCTTCTCAAATACTCCATTGCCTTTTCGAAGTCTTCAGGTACGTTATAAATGATCGATCCATGTAAAGTAATTTCACTCCTTACCAAATGTGTAATAGGTAATGTTGCTTCCGGAATCATCCCGATCATGACAAGGTCTCCGCCAGGAGCTGTAATCTGAGCTGCCAATTCAATGGCTTTCCTTGATCCGGCTGCCTCCACAACGACCTCATACTTTTCATCCCCAACCTCATCCGGGTGGATCACTCTAAAACTGCCCAGGCTTCGTATCAAGTCGAATTTTTCCATATTTATATCCATAGCTGTAACGTTGGCATCCAAATGATTGGCAAGTGCTGCTGCCAGCATTCCCTCGTTGCCGCAGCCGATAATGGCCACCTTCGTGTCTTTGCCAATATGAACTTTCTTGAACGCATGCACAATGACGGCAAAGGGCTCAATCAGCACAGCACGTCTATCCGATAAATCGTCCGGTACCGGGAGAACATATTTCGAGGAAATAACGAATTCCTCGGAAAAACCTCCGTTCATGTTCACTCCCAGCGATTTTTTTTCTTTACAAATATTCGTTTTTCCGCTTAAGCATAATCTACATTCGCCACAATACGTATTCGGCTGGACGACTACCCTTGTACCTACACGGTACGGTGATTGTTCACCCGCCTCTATCACATGACCCAGCAATTCATGTCCCGGACGCAACGGATAGGCTGCATGACCAAGCTTACCTTGGTACACAAGCAGGTCGGAGCCACAAATCCCTCCATAGAGCAATTTAATCTTTACTTCATTAGGATCATGAATCGAAATTGATTCGGACACACGAATCTCCATCTTATTCGGCTGATTCAAAAATAACTCGATCACGGTATTCCCCTCCTCAGTATGACAAGCGTCTGAAGCCGTCTTGAGCATGCCAACTCAAGTAACCGCCCGTTTTCCTTTACCAGCCTCCATCTAAATCGACTGCAATACCAAATACAAAATAGGAGCTACGAGGATTAGCATTCCTGAGTTAAACAGCCAGCTTGAATTAGCCAAATCGGTATCCAGTTTATAGAGCTGCGGCGGGACCAATGAGGTGAAGGCCGGTGGCATGGCTGACAAAATCAGCATGACTTTAAGCACCATGTTGTCATGTATTTGGCCGATGCCAAGCACATAACCTAACGCCGTAATAATGAGCGGGACTGCCACAAATTTCACCAGCGAAATCGAGTAGCATTCTTTGATATAGCTCCGAAGCGCCGTGAAATTTATATTGAAGCCTATGGGAATGACAATCAAAAATGTGGATAGCGGCACCATATACGAGATCATGGTCCCATAAATAGCCGGTCTCTCCATCCCGGACATATTCAACAAGCAGCCCCATACAATGGCCAAAGAAGATATAAGAATGAACGGATTGCTTGTCAAATACCGCAGCGGTGATTTGTCCCCTTCGATCCGCTCTTTATCTCCAAACGATTTGGCGATCGGGAAGCCCACGGAATAGTACAGGAATTCCTCCAGCAGGCGAAATAAGGCTATGTAAGGCAAGCTATTTTCGCCGATGAACACAAAGCAAAAAAAGGTGCCGAAGTTGCCCATATTCGTAAATGAACCTGAAACAAACATAGAACCTGTCTTGGCGCGGTCCAGCTTCTGAAATTTGGATACCCCGACGGCCAGTAGACCGCCGATGACTAAAGTGAGAACGCCAAGCACAGGAAGCTCAATAAGCTTCAAGCTATCCAGCTTAACTGTCCAAAAAGCCCCGGTAATAATAAAAGGGCTCACGATGAGGAGCACCCACTGAATCGTCTTTTTTAAAAATAGATCGAGCGGTGCGGAACCGAAGATTACTTTGTTCTCCCATAGTCTTCTCAGCATTTTACCAAAAAGCAGGCCAATGACAAGGATGCCTAACGGGACCAAGAGCTTCTCCATGCGTCTGACTCCTTTGCTTTCTAATGAAAAGAGGAGGTGCATCAAAATATCGAGCCCTCCTTCCACTATGTCAAATATATCGTTTTAAATAATTCAAATCATTCGCTATACTCCCGAACTTATCCTCCCGCTCCCCATCACTCTCAACAATGGCATATTTCACATAGCCCAGCTGTTTGATCGTTGTATACACATCTTCGAAATCGAAACTGCCTGTACCCAGATCCACAAACAATTCAGGCCGTCTATATTTCATATGCACATCTTGATAGGTCAGCTCTTTATCGGCTTCGGTTAATTCATCGAAAATATGAAGAGGATGGTTGATATGCTTCTTCAAGTCCCTCTGATGAATCAGATCACAGCGCTCCCCCAGCCACTTCAGGACAGCGACAGGATCGCTTCCTCCTCGGATAACCCAAGCTAGATCTAGCTCGACCTTCAGGTTGGATGGCTCCGTATTCTCGACCAATAGATGGAACAGTGTTGTGTCATTTACCTTTTTAAATTCAAGCGCGTGGTTGTGTATATATAATTGGATGCCTTTTTTCCGGCATTTGCTTCCGAGCTTATTCAGCTGCTCCGCTGTTGCTAAGGTATCTTGAATCGTGTCGATACGTAGAATCGGCATAACAATCCGGTTAATGCCAAGCTCAATGTTGTAATTTATGATATAATCCCAATCCATTTCGTTCAACTTAACCCCCGGCCTTATCCCTTCATGCGCAGCAATCGGGTTCAAGCCTAGCTCGGCAAGCTTCTTCTTCAAAACGGGCAATGGAATTGAATCGCTAAATCGGTCACCATACTTATTGGTTGCTATTAACTCGACGTTTCTGTAACCACACGCTGCTACCCGCTCCAAGGTTTTCAAATAGTCCTCATTTAAGGCTTCATTCACAGAAAATAAATTAATGCCTATTTCCATTCGTCATCGAACTCCTATCCTTCATATTAAGCTGTAGGCTTATTTCACGGCTCCACCGGTCAATCCGGTTACGATTTTTTCCTGGGCGAGGAAATAGACGAGAAGGATCGGCAGGCTTGCCATCGTCAAAGCCGCCATTAAGGCCGGAACATTAACGGTCAGCTCGCCGTAAAACTTTTGCATCCCGAGCGGAAGCGTCATATGTTCAGGGCTGTTAATGAGTACCAGGGCAAAAATAAACTCAGTCCAGATATGGATAAAATTATAGATGACAATCGTCGCTATAGCGGGAGTCAGCATGGGAAGAATGATACTCCAGAAAATACGGCCATGCGAACAGCCGTCGATTTCTGCCGCTTCCTCCACTTCTCGGGGCAGCTCAGACATAAACTGCGTTAAGATGAATATGGAAATCGGCAGCCCAAAACCGATATACGGCCCCACGAGCGCCATTAAGGAATCGTAGCTGCCCATATCTTTCGTCAATTTAAAAATCGGAATTAATGTGGAGTGAATCGGCAGCATCATCCCTGCCACAAATAGCATGAAAAGCGGCTTGCTCAATTTAAAACGCATACGGCTTATCGGAAAGCTCGCCCAGGCGGCTAACAACACGATCAATAACACGGACAATGCCGTAATATAGACGCTGTTCATAAAATAGCCGGTGAGACCCATCTTAAACGCAAGCAAATAATTGTCAAAGTTTATGGGTGTAAAGAGGGAAAACGGATCTGTGAAGAACATCTCTTGCGTTTTGAATGACGTCATAACCATATACAAGAAAGGGTAACCGGTAAAGCCTAGCAGGATGACGGCAAAGATATATAACGGCACGGATTTGAGAGCGCGAATCGCCATCAGTTGGCCCCCTTCTTTTTCCGGTTGAATTCTACGTATTGAATGATGCCGCCTGCCAAAAAGGCGAGTAGGAACATCATGAACGCAATTGCACTTGCGTAACCCATATTAAAATTGATAAAGGCCTGCTTATACATGTAAATGCCTAATATTTCCGTTGCATTATTGGGCCCTCCGCCCGTCATGATATAGAAAATATCAAATGCTTTTAAAGAGCCTACCACAGCTAGAATCGAAGAGCTCACAATCGTCGGAACAAGCATCGGGAAAGTGATGTGAGTAAACCGTGCCCATGTTCCTGCCCCATCGATCGAAGCAGCCTCGTACAGATCCTCTGAAATGCCGACCATCGCCGCTTTGAACAAGATCATGTAGAATGGTGCGTACTGCCATACGGTGACCAGTAGAATGGATGCCATTGCCGTTTTTCCTTCACTCAGCCAAGCCACATTCTCCATGCCGAAGAGTCCAATCAGCTTGTTGATGGAGCCATTTAACGGATCAAACATGAATATCCAAAGCATGCCGATCGCTACGGTCGACATGAGAAAAGGCATAAAGTAGACCGTTTGGAAGAAGCGCAGTCCCCGAATGGACGAAAAAAGCAGTAACGCCATCAACAGCCCTAACGGGATTTGAATAAATACGGAGGAAAATACAACCTTAAGGTTATTCAGGAGTGAGGTCCAGAATTCCGTTTCAGAAAAGAGCCGGGCATAATTGGTAAAACCGACATAGGTTTTATCGGCACCGCCCTTCCAGTCAAAAAGGCTGTAATAAAAAGTGCCGTAGATCGGGTATAAGATGTAGATGAGGTAAACAAGAAACGCTGGTGCAACGAACCACATGATGGTCATTCTCTTGGACCAGACCTTTTTCTTAGCCGTGGCGATACGAGGCTTGCTATCGACAGAAGACGCAATCGTAGTTTCCATGATTCTCACATCCTTCTTTTTTAGAAATAAGGGGGGATTATGCATCCCCCCTTATTGTGCCGATGAATTTATTTGAGCATTTGCTTGGCCTTCTCTTCCATCTTCTTGGCCGCCTCTTCAGGCGTGATCGACAATCCGAACAACCCTTGCGTTGTATCCTTGTGCAGCTCGCCTAGGTCCGGCGGCAGCGTCTGGTCATAAGGCCAGAAGATCGATTTCGCTTGCTTGACCTGCTCGGCGATTCGCTTGGCGTATTCATCCTTATAATTCACACCGTTCACCGCTACGACGCTTCCCGTACGATCCGAGTAAGCCTGCGCCGTTTCCACACTGGATAATTCCTTCACCAATTCGATCGCCAGCTCCGGATTTTTCGATTTCTTGGAGACGGACCATACCGGCGCTGTGGCGCCTTGTAAACTGGAAACATCTCCTTTACCGCCCTGAATCGAAGGGAATGGGAAGAAGTCCAGCTTTTTCTCGAAATCCGGCTTCTCCTGACGTACATTGTTAACAATGGAATTGGACATCAGCATCATCGCCGCTTGACCCGTATAGAGAAGCTGGCGGCCTGCACCGGCGTCGTAAGGAACACCGTTAAACCCTTTGTTGAAGGCATCCCGCTTGACAAGGTCCTGAATGTATTGGCCCGCCTTCACATAGCCCTGGTCGTCAAACCCTCTTCCTTTACGCGCTAGAGCACTGTTGAACAAATCAGACCCTTCCAGGCGGTCGGCAAAATACATGAGGTAGTAAGCTCCCGGCCATTTAGACTGATTCGTTAAGGCAAGGGGGATCACTTTATTTTGCTTCAGCGTATCGATCGCCTTCGTAAACTCGTCCCAGGTCGCTGGGGCTTTGATTCCGTTCTTTTCAAAGATCTCCTTATTGTACCAGAACTCGGCGATACTCAATCCAAGCGGCAAGCCGTACGTCTTACCGCCAAAGGTCGCATTGTCAAGCGCAACCGGGCTGAAATTTTTGGCTTCGAACTTCCCGGTAATGTCCAGAACGTTTCCTTGATCTACGAATTCCTTCAGCCAGCCTCCGCCCCAGGAATGGAAGACGTCAGGCGGATTCCCTCCGGACATGGCTACGGCAAACTTTTGCTTATAGGTGTCATTAGGCGTTTGCAGCGACTTGACTTCTACATCGGGATGCTTCTTTTTAAATCGTTCAACCGCTTCCAAATATACTTTCTCTTTATCACCCGGATCAATGTACCAAAACTCTAACGTTTTCTTTTCGCCGGATTGCCCTGTGCCAGCCGTTTTGGCTTCGGCCGGTTTGTCTTGCTTGACTGTGGCTGTTTGCGAGCTCCCGCACGCTGCCAAAAACATCATAGATAAAACGGTGATTGATGCTGCTGCCTTCTTCATAGCCAACCTCCCCAAGAGTTTGATCTCGTAAGCCATTCCTTCTGTAATTGAGTTTTGAGCTTGTTTCCTCAGTTTTAATTTTACGGATATTTCCAGCTTCACTGAAGGGGAGAATTTTCGTTTTCAGGGTAGGAAAATTTCGCCTGCTCCCGGTATTCCGAGGGAGTTTGCCCGTAATGCTTGCGAAATAGCTGTCCAAAATATTTGACATCCTCATATCCTACTGACCGCGATATATCGCTGATTTTGACGGACGGATCCTTCAGTATTTCTCTGGCGCATTCCAGCTTCTGTTTGATTAAAAAATCGCTAAAGTTGCTGCCGGTCTCCTTTTTAAAAACCTCGCTAAGATGGCCGGGATGAAGATGCACGTGGCGGGCGGCTTGGACTAAGGTCAGCTTCTGGCTGCCTATATTCGCCCTTACATAAGCGGCGACCCGTTCCACATAACCAGACGGCCCCTTGGACAGGCTCTGGCGGTAAACACTCATCACGGCATGCAGGTACTGCTGAAGCGAATCGCGAATCGCGGTCTCACCGTTCTGCTCTTCCCATGAGGTGAAATCGGAAATCCGCGCCTGGCCTGCTTCCGATTGGCTTACTACCCGCTCAAGCCAACGAAAACCGGAAATCGCCAGCGATTGGATATACGATGATAACGAATCATATGTAGCATCGGGATGCACCAGATATTGCGAAATGCACAAGCCTATCCACTGGTTAAGCCGCAGCGTATCGCCCGACAGCAGCAGCTGAGTCAGCTCAGACTCCTCTTCACGGGAGCAGAGCTGTCTCCAGCCTTTGCGTGCCTTGATCTGCTCATAACTCCAGATCCTTTCCTGCGTGTACATCACCCAAAACTTCGATGCCTGTACAGCGTTTCTGTACGATACATGCAGCTCGTCCCCACTGTTTACCGGAGTGCCTAAGGCACAATAAAGAGTGCATTTCAGCAAATGTTCGATTTTGGAAGCTAGTGACCGGTATCGCCCTTCCACTCGCCAGCTCTCCTCGACCCTTAATAAAACGGCCAGCATGGTGCTCATATGCACCGCCTCACAAGGAATCATCTCGCGCAGCATATTATCGACCGCAAATTGCAGCAGCTGTCTGTTGCTGTCTTTATCTCCCCACCCTGTCGCTCTGATCAAAAGCACCTGAAGCGGTGCCTCTTTCGGCTTTAAGTGCGGAAAATAATCAGTAAGCAGATGACTTTCGCCGCTTTTGCCCTCCGTCAACATTTTTTCAAGCCACCGTTTACTTATTTCTTTATCTTTTTGAAGCGCTTGACTCTGTGTCGCCCACTTATCGCGAATGCGCTGTACGGCGCGCAGCACAGCCTGAATAATATCAGCCGGCCTGCTTGATTTTAGCAAATAATCGCTCACATCGTTCCGAATCGCTTGTTGCATATATTCAAAGTCATCATAGCCTGTCAGCATGATGATCTCTACATTAGGCAATAGCAGCTTCGCTTCTTTAGCCATCGTCAATCCGTCTTTTCCGAACATGCGGATGTCCGACAGAATCAGGTCCGGCTTTTCCGCCGGCATCCGCTCCAAAGCCTCCTCGGCAGACTCGGCAGGCGGCAGTAAGGTAAACCCGAGCTGCTTCCAGTCGATAACCTTAGATAGACCTTCAAGAATAATAATTTCATCATCAACGATCATTATTTTCATGTCTATTCTCCTTTACCGGAATGATGAACGACACTTGGGTCCCCATCTCCTCCTGGCTTTCAATTGTTAACTCAGCGGAAGGCCCGTAATGAAGCTGAAGCCGCTCATTCACGTTGCGCAACCCATAACTTCCGAACGGGACGCTTGTTTCTTGATCCATCGGCTGCTGCATCGTGGCGATCAACTTGTCGAGTGCAGGCTGCGGCATGCCGACGCCATTGTCCATGACGGAAAAGCGAATGCCTCTGTCTTCTTTAACAGCGCTGACATAAATAGTCCCTTTCCGCTTTTTGGATTGCATGCCGTGAATCATCGCATTTTCCACCAAGGGCTGCAGCAGGAGCTTCAGCATAGGAAGATCCTCAATCCGATGGTCAATGTCGAACTCCAAATCGAACCTGTTCGGAAAACGGATAGCTTGAATGACCGAATAATTTTTGACATGCATGATTTCTTGCCTCACTGGGCAATAGTCGTTCCCTTTATTTAAGCTGAACCGGAAAAAATCGCTGAGCGCCCCGACCATTTCGGCGATCCGGTTCTCATTGCTGATCAGTGCGATCCAATGAATAGACGAAAGGGTATTGTACAAAAAGTGGGGGTTGATTTGCGACTGCAGCGCACGGATATCCGCTTCTTTTTTACGGCTTTCCATCTTGATTAGCCGATCCTTCAACTTTTTGATATGCTCCCCTAACTGATTGTAGCTGCCGACAAGCTGACCAATCTCGTCCGGGGATTCGAACTGATACAGCGGTATGGGCTCGTTCGGATCAATTCGTACAAGCAGCCGGCGCAACACTTTTAATGGTTTTGTGACATGGCGAATGAAAAACAAATTCAAACCAAATGTTAATAAGATCGCCAAGCTCACTATGCTCCCCGTCAGCAGCCAGATGTAACGGTATTCCTCCGTATAGAGCTCGTACGGTACGAGTCCGACCAGCGTCCAATTGAGATCTGGGATATGCTGATAAAGAACTGTCTGTTTATTGTCTCCCCCGACATAGGTAAACGTGCCGTGAGTTTTCCCCCAGGTTGCCGGTTCGGAACCGGGGAAGAGCGCTTCCCATTGCCGGGAGATCCAGTTTTGCCGGTTCCCGGACAGGATGGTGCCTTCCGGGCCGAGCAGCACCAAGTCACCTTCCCCCACGCCGAAATTGGGTTTATCGAAATATCCGGACAGCTCTTGCACATTGATACTGATGCTGATAAAGCCTAACGGCTCGAAGTTATTCGTGCTCTTAACAGCTCGTAAAAAGGAGAACGTATATTCAGGCCCATTCGTCGAATTGGCCAAATAAAGAGTCGTCCATTTTTTACCGCTTATATTCCAATCCTCGATAACCTTGGACAGATCGGAGGCGTATACATTTTGCGTATGCAGCGGCATCGTTTTGTTCTTCGAATAAATCGAAATATTGGAAATATAAGCCTTGGATTGAATGAGATTCGTCGTCAATGTCAGAATGCGTTCACGTTCGGGAGAATCGAAATCGAAGTCGCTCATGTATTGCTGGACATCCTTATCCCCTGTCAGGAAGATCGAGATATCCTCGACATTCTGCGTGATAAAGCGGACATTCGCCTGAATGCGGCTGATGGCGTCCAACCCGGATTGCTTCGTTTTCTCCTCGCTAATGCGGGCCGAAGTGAAAAAAGAAAATGTCCCTAGTAAAAACAGCGGAATGGTTGTAGATAAAAGTATGAGGACGGTAAGCTTCACTTGCAGCGAACTGCTTATCAATCGTCGCATGGGTTCCTCCGTGTCGTTTTGCTCATCGTAATTTGCCAAGCACATTAGCTTGTGTATCCTGCAGCTTTTGAGCTATCGTCTCCGGATAGCCCCCCTTAAACAGCTCCTGAATGCCCTCATTGAGTGTATCTACTGCCGCGGTCGTCAACTGCGTTTCGTAGGCGGGCAGCAACTTCACCTTTTTCATAAGATCGTACAGCTCAATGAACAACGGGTGTGCAGCAGTACGGTCTACATCGATCCGATAGGTGACCAGCAAATGGCCGTTTAACATTTTCCTTTGCGCTTCAGGACTGGCCATCGTGTATATAAGCTTTAAGGCAGCCGCCCTGCGTTCCCCTTTCAGCTTGGCGTTTAACGCAAAGCCCTTGCCCACCACGCCGGAAGTCGCCATAGGTTCACCTTTGCCGTCCGGGATCGCAGGGAGCACGGTAATGTGGGTCGATTCCAGTACATCCTTGGGCGCTTCTGCAATTAATTTGCTGACGGCCCAGCCCCCTTCAATAAACATTGCCGCCTGCTTGTGAACATACATTTGTTCCATCTGGTTACTGTCAATGAAGCTGAAATTGTCCTGGAACGCTTTGGCGTGAGCCAGCTGCTGCATTCTGGCAAGTGCATCTATGAACGGCCTGTCGGTAAATCGCGCCCCGCTCTGCTTCATGACATCCATGAACCAGCCGGTTCCCGTAACCCGATCGGCAAGTGTGCTGAAAATACTCGAAGGGGCGGCCGAGGTCGATTTGTTGCCGAGGGCAATCGGAATGACTCCATGCTTATTGAATATGTTGATCGCATACATCAGTTCTTCCCACGTTTGCGGGACAGGAACTTGATATTGATCAAATATGGCTTGATTGTAAAACACAAGCGATGTAGGAGATAGGGTCATCGGCACGGAATATTTCTCATCCTCTACCGTGAAGGAATCGAATGCTCGCGGTTCAAATCCCTCTGCCCACGTTAAATTTGCTTTCAGAAAGTCGTCGATGGGTTGAATAAGCCCGCCTCTAACGAATTCCCGTGTCATGGAATCGGGTCCGATCAGGAAAACGTCCGGAAGCTCGTCCGCCGCAGCCATCGTCTTGAGTCTCGACTGGTACGTGTCCGGAATCACGCTTTGCAAGCGCAGCTCGATTTGCGGATTGTCCTTTTGGAACTGGGAAAGCAGCCCTCTCATGATATCCGAGGTTGAATCCTGCGCAGCCCAATCGTGCCAGACGGTTAGCGTTATTTTTTTCGGTTCGGCGTCTGATTGCGCGGACGAATCGGGTGGGGCTGTTGGTGTACAACCTGAAATGAGATAACAGATGAAGAGCGAAACGAATATTTTCCAGCTGCCTGATAAAAAAATGTATCTCATGTACCCTATTCTTCCTTTCGTTTCTAATTTATAGAAAATATCTTATCATATTTTCATAGATGACGGAGCGTCGAAACAGGTATGCCATTGAGTCCTGCCTCATCTAGCACGTAAAAGAAAGAAGAACCCGGCCTCCGGCCAGGTTCCTTTAATTTTTCGACGACATGGACATGCAAGCCGAAGGCTAGCATCATCTGTGGTGCTTATCCGCGGTCTGGGAAGCGGCCGTTGGCGGGTTAACAGCGGCCACTTTACTTCCTTTTCCAATAATGAACGCCCCAGTCAGGCCCGCTAAGCCTGCGATTAGAAACACAGCGGCAAACGAGATTTGGTCCGCTAACCAGCTGCTGACAATCGTAAGGATAGAGCTCGTGCACAAGGTGATCATCGCGTTGACACTTATGCCCATCGGTAGACGCTCCCTCGGGAGCTGCTCAAGAATAAGAATACCACTGCTTAAGTTGTACCCAATAACGCATAAATTCGACAGTGCAAATGCGATGTATACCGTCCATAGGCTCGGGGTCAACACGATCAACAAACTCCCTATTCCACCTGCCGCTGATGACAGGATAAGAACACGTCGATGCCCGACGCGATCAGCCATGATCCCGAACAGGAAGCTGCCAGCAATATTAGACAGTCCCGTAATAGCCGTAAACCAAGCAATGACCGTGCTGTCCGCCCCAAACATCCTTACTGCATAGAACGCATAATATGCCAGCCCCACCTGCGCCGCCACAGTGAATGAGAAGCCAATCACCGTGCGCTGATAGGCCTTAAATTCTCTGAACATCGCAGGTATAGCCTTGAAATATTGAAAATAATTAAAATCAACTTTCTTCACGGCATCCGGCTCCATCTCTTTCATCATGGCAAACGTCAGCACGTCGAGCAGCAGCAAAAGAACACCGATGAAGAAAACTAAAGTGTAATTATAAGGATACTGAATATGGCTTAAAATGGAACCGCATAGCGCAGCTGATCCAAGCGCCAGCAGGCTACCCGTGCCGCTGCTAAATCCACGCATCCGACCGCGCGTGTGCTCTGTGACAAATTTAGCAAAAAGACTCATGTAAAACGGCCCATACGATCCGACAAACAGATTGAACACAGCCCAGCATACGAGGAAAATCAGGACCATCAGCCGCGGATGCGAATCTGCTACGAAAGGTATCGTTAGGGTGAATAGGAGGAAAAAAATTCTTTGTATGAACAAAATTCTTACGAACACCTTCGCCTTGTGAGTCAAATTCATCACTCTCTTAGCGAAAAACGGTTGGCTGACGAATGAGCCGATCGAGACCAAGGCATTAACCAATCCGACCTCAAACGTATTTGCCCCCAAATTGGCTAAGAAGTACGTAATGACGGTATTGACGGATAAGAATGTCATGGCATTCATAAACAGAACGGTGTCTAAAAACAAAAAAACATAATTTCTGCGATAGTGGTTCATAGCCGTTTCTCCCCTTCGACGCCGGATGCCGGCTGAATAGGATTATGCCGACCACTTTTATTATAGAATCAAATGCCTCATCAAGTAAGGGCTTACAAGATAAATATTGCCAATCTGATACCTTGTTGCGGAAAAATTAAGTATAGAAACTGTAATAAGCTTAAAAAGAGCAGCTTCTGCACATGTCACTGCTCTTCTCTATCTTGATGACCTTTTACCCAGGCGAAAGTTAAGATTAATTAATACGACGACTAGTCTATACACCAATATATATTTATCTTCAATGAATACGATAATCCAAAGAATTATCCAGTGATTTGGAAGGTGGTAATTCATTTGCGGATTTTAATTATTGCCCCAGAGCAAATCCCAGTCCCTCCACCTGTAGGAGGATCTGTCGAGCACTGTATTTTTCAAATTGCAAAAAAATATCATCGAAGCATTCCGTGACGATTGTAAGTCGTTGGCGCTCCGGTTTCCCAAAGAAAAGTATTCACGGGCATATTACTATCATTCGTGTCCCAGGTACGACCAAAAAAGCATACTTAAACAACGTGCTGCAGTACATCAGATACCACCGTTATGATGTGATTCAGATCGATAATCGTCCTCGCTTTATCCCTGTCGTTCGAAGAACGTTCCCTCACTCCAAAATCTCCCTATTTCTTCACTCCACAACATTCATCTCGCCTCCAATGACCTCCGTCCAGCAGGCTGCTTCCGATCTCAAATATGCAAACTTGATTATTGGGAACAGTCGTTCTTTGCGTAGTTATTTAATAAAGACATTCCCAGCGCAAAGTCACAAAGTGCGATTTGTTCATCTTGGCGTTGACTTGCATGCCTTTCGCCCTCGTAAACTGCGGAAAGCAAAAGACCACTCGTTCGTTATCCTATTTGCCGGGCGACTGATACCTCGCAAAGGAATTCCCGTCTTAATGAAAGCGGTCAAAATCGCAAGAAAAACTGCGCCCCATGCCAAGCTTTCTATTGCCGGTGGTACTGCTGACCCGAGCTATAGGCTGCATCTAAGAAGCCTTGCCTCCAAGTTAAAAATTCCTGTAACCTTTAAAGGATACGTTTCTCGCCGCAACATGCCAAGGTTCTATAATTCCGGTGATTGCTTTGTATGGGTCTCAACGTCATGAGGCTTTCGGTCTAGTAAATGTTGAAGCCATGGCTTCCGGCACGCCAGTGGTCGCATCTCGCAATGGCGGTATACCGGAAATTATTCAACATCAGCGAAATGGACTATTAGTAACGAAGTATACGAGCCCCTCTGCCTTTGCAAAACAAATCTTGATTATTGCTCGTCATAAGAAAATAGCTAAAAAACTTGCCAGACAAGCTCGCATAGATGTAAAAAAATGATTCAGTTGGCGTGCGACGGCAAAGCAGTTGAGGGGATTTTATGTTTCAAAACGTTGAAAAGTCTCCCCAAGATCGAGCAAGACATACTGCTCGATCTTTTTCATAGCTGAAAATAGTATTATCTTTTAAGTAGCATTTCGATTAATTGATACCAATCTGGGAATTCATTATCATCACTTTTCTTATCTGGTTCTTCATGGTCCTTAGATTCTTCTAAGAAGTCCAATTCGTTATAATCCCCATCCATTTTTTGACCTTTCGATGGTTTCTTTTTTTTCACAGGCAAAGATTTCTTGCTCATCTTCCTTAACCTCCTATCTCCTACACTTATCATTAGTTGACACGACGATCTTCTAAAAAAAGAACACCCCTAGGTACCCTGAGGCCACTGAAAAAGTCCTTCGTATGATAAAGACACACCCTGCTCAAGTTTTTGTGAGGATGGTGTGTCTTTTCTCTGTATAATTAAGGTATTAAACCAAGTAGGTGAAAAAATGATTCAAAAACAACAATCTATGACTTTTAGCCCTTATTTGGAACTTTATAACTTGGTGGTACCGAAAGACAATATGTTACGGCAAATCAACGAACTAGTTGACTTCTCTTTTGTATATGAAGAACTGAAGGAACGTTACTGTCTAGACAACGGCCGAAATGCGATCGACCCCATCCGAATGTTCAAGTACTTGCTATTGAAGGCCATTTTTGAACTGTCCGACAACGACATCGTCGAACGTTCGAAGTACGACATGTCGTTTAAATATTTTCTTGATATGGCACCTGAAGATCCAGTGATTGACGCTAGTTCCTTAACCAAGTTTCGGACGCTGCGACTGAAAGACTCGAATTTACTTGACATGCTCGTGGGTAAAACAGTTGAAATTGCATTGGAGAAGGGCATTATTAAAAGCAAAGCCATCATTGTCGATGCTACTCATACCAAAGCCCGTTACAACCAAAAATCCCCGCGGGAAATCTTGCTGGATCGTTCACGCAAGTTAAGAAGAGCGGTCTATAAAGCTGATGAGTCGCTGAAAGCCAAGTTCCCAGTTAAGAATACCAGTAATGTACTTGAAGACGAGATCGACTATTGTCAAAAACTCATAGCTGTTCTTGAAGCTGAAGGTGGTATTTGCGAATTACCAAAAATTAAAGAACCATTGAATTTCTTGAAAGAAACAGTTGCCGATGACCTGCAACAATTACGGATTTCAGAAGATCAGGATGCAAAGGTCGGTCACAAAAGCGCGGACTCTTCGTTCTTTGGCTATAAGACCCATCTTGCCATGACCGAGGAACGAATCATAACAGCTGCCATTGTCACGACGGGTGAAAAGAATGATGGAAAGCAACTGCAATTACTCATCGAAAAAAGCAAGGCAACAGGCATGGAAATCAAGTCCGTCATCGGAGATACAGCTTACTCTGAAAAAGACAATATCGTTTATGCGAAAACCAATAATATTGAACTTATTGCAAAACTAAATCCGCTTATTACACAAGGGGCGCGTAAGAAAGAAGATGAATTTCAATTTAATAAAGATGCAGGCATGTATGTGTGCAAGGCTGGCCATATGGCGACTCAGAAGGCACGGACAGGGAAAAAGGGAGTAAACGATAACCAAAAGAATACCTACTACTTCAATATAGAAGTGTGTAAGAGGTGCCCGTTCAAAGAGGGATGCTACACCGAAGGAGCAAAAAGCAAGACCTACTCGGTGAGTATTAAGTCTAGCGAGCATACTGAACACATCGCCTTTCAGGAAAGTGAGTACTTCAAAGAAAAGGCGAAGGAACGCTACAAAATAGAGGCGAAGAACAGTGAACTAAAACATAGACACGGATATGACGTTGCGTCATCTTCGGGTCTGGTTGGCATGGAGTTACAGGGGGCGATGACGATATTTACCGTTAACTTAAAGAGAATATTGAAACTGATGAAGTGAGCAACCAGCTATAAAGGCTTTCCTAGACAGTAAAAGACGGCCCCAATACCCAAAAACTGGGAATTATGGTCGTCTTTTATTTTATGTTCTTCAGTTGTTCCGTAAAAATCACAAGTTTTTCAGTGGCCTC
>NZ_JAQFVF010000030.1 GCF_027789125.1 Paenibacillus aestuarii
GCATCTAAGCGTGAAGCCCCCCTCAAGATGAGATTTCCCAATTAGTAAGACCCCTTGTAGACGACGAGGTTGATAGGTTCGAGGTGGAAGTGCAGTAATGTATGGAGCTGACGAATACTAATCGGTCGAGGGCTTAACCTAATAGAGGGATCTTTGAACGGAGTTCAAAGTCTCTCAGATTTGCTTCTTACTCAAAGAAGCAACACACTTTACGTAAGTTTCGTATCTAGTTTTCAGGGTGCAAGTCTTGATTCGTTTGGTGATGATGGCGGAGGGGACCCACGCGTTCCCATCTCGAACACGACCGTTAAGCCCTCCAGCGTCGATGGTACTTGAACCGAAGGGTTCTGGGAGAGTAGAACGTTGCCAAGCGAACGCCCACCAGGTGGGCTTTTTTATTCCAAGGGCCCTTAGCTCAGCTGGTTAGAGCGCACCCCTGATAAGGGTGAGGTCGGTGGTTCGAGTCCACTAGGGCCCATTATTATTCCCTGATAGCTCAGTTGGTAGAGCACTCGACTGTTAATCGAGTTGTCACAGGTTCGAGTCCTGTTCGGGGAGCCATATGGCGGCGTAGCTCAGCTGGCTAGAGCGTACGGTTCATACCCGTAAGGTCGGGGGTTCGAGCCCCTCTGCCGCTATATTATGGAGAGATACCCAAGTGGCTCAAGGGGACCCTCTGCTAAGGGGTTAGACTGCGCAAGTGGTGCGAGGGTTCGAATCCCTCTCTCTCCGTTGGATAATTTGTTGGACAAGGCCCGTTGGTCAAGGGGTTAAGACACCTCCCTTTCACGGAGGTAACAGGGGTTCGAATCCCCTACGGGTCACTATTTCTGAACGCTTAGCTCAGCTGGGAGAGCATTACCTTGACAGGGTAAGGGTCGGCGGTTCGATCCCGTCAGCGTTCACCATATTTTCGCGGAGCCGTGGTGTAGAGGCCTAACATGCCTGCCTGTCACGCAGGAGACCGCGGGTTCGAATCCCGTCGGCTCCGCCATTTTTCATACGCCGTTGTAGCTCAACTGGTAGAGCAACTGACTTGTAATCAGTAGGTTGGGGGTTCAAGTCCTCTCGACGGCACCACATCCTTTAGGGGCATAGTTTAAAGGTAGAACAAAGGTCTCCAAAACCTTTGGTGTGGGTTCGATTCCTGCTGCCCCTGCCAGGATTACTAAGAGCCATTAGCTCAGTTGGTAGAGCACCTGACTTTTAATCAGGGTGTCGTAGGTTCGAGTCCTACATGGCTCACTTTTAACATGTTTACATGCGCGCGTATGGCGGAATTGGCAGACGCACTAGACTTAGGATCTAGCGGGCGACCGTGGGGGTTCAAGTCCCTCTACGCGCATCTTTGCGGAAGTGGCTCAGGGGTAGAGCATCGCCTTGCCAAGGCGAGGGTCGCGGGTTCGAATCCCGTCTTCCGCTCCATTTATTTGTGCCCTTAGCTCAGCTGGATAGAGTGTTTGACTACGAATCAAAAGGTCGGGAGTTCGAATCTCTCAGGGCACGCCATATTATTGCTCACAATTTATCGGGATGTAGCTCAGCTTGGTAGAGCACCTGCTTTGGGAGCAGGGGGTCGCATGTTCAAATCGTGTCATCCCGATAACACGCGGGTGTAGTTCAATGGTAGAACTCCAGCCTTCCAAGCTGGTAGCGTGGGTTCGATTCCCATCACCCGCTTAGCGTCAAAAAACTCTTGCTACTCTTGTGTAGCAAGAGTTTTTTCATTAGTAAAATATCATCCCGTTTCCGTCTTTGGAAACCTCCTGTTTTTCTCCGCTTTGTCAATCTCTGCGAAACAGCTTCTCTTTTTCCATGCCTGTCCATGCGCCTCTCTGGCGAACGATATTGGATTGTGAGGAATGTGGAATGTAGTGAGCTCTATAAGAATGAAATATGTTCAAGGTCGCCTTCTTGAAGGCGATCTTTTTTGCGTTTATTGGGTTTTGCCCAATTGCAGAGGAGGGATAGCGGCTAAATCTCACTGCAGTCGGAAAAAACACAACTAAATCGTGTCTTTGAGGCGTCATAGCAGATTAGGGGGCGTTTAGTTGGGCAAAGTCGGACTCAGAGGGGGAGGTAACAGATGTCGCCACTTTAACTGGGCAAAATCAGACTACAGTATCGTAAAGGATAGATTAGCCAATTTAGGCGGGCAGAATCGGATTAATGAGTTGGTCGAGGCGCTCGCATACAATACCAACTGTACGATGCGGTTTGCAATGACGATTAATTCGAATAAAACTCATTTCGGATTTCATAGAATGTACCAGATGTCTACAACTTGGAGAGGGGGACGACATGAAGACGATTCGGATCGGAGCAGGCCAGGGCTTTTATGGGGATTCAATTTTACCTGCCATTGAAACGGCAAAGAACGGAAACATTCAATACCTCTGTTTCGACTGCTTGGCGGAATTGACGCTGGCTATTCTGCAAAAAGACCGGCAGAGAGACCCGGCCAAAGGTTTTACCGGAGACATCACCCGAACGATGAGGGAATTGCTGCCTTTGGTTAAAGAGAAGGGCATCAAGCTCTTAACGAATGCCGGCGGCATGAACCCGCTTGGTGCCCAGCAGGAGATTCTGCGCATTGCAAGAGAGCTAGGCGTATATGGCTTTAAGGTAGCTGTAGTCACAGGCGACGATGTGCGCGAACGACTAGCCGGCTGGAAGGCGCAAGGGATATCGCTTGCGCATATGGAGGACGGCAGAGAGATCGAGCCCATTCTTGAGCGCATCGTATTTGCGAATGCGTATGTAGGGGCTGATCCCGTTGCCGAGGCGCTCCGTCAGGGAGCGGATATCGTGGTAACGGGACGCGTCGCGGATTCGGCGTTATTTGTGGCACCGCTGCTTTATGAGTTTGGCTGGGACCGAGAAGATTGGAATCGGCTGGCTCAAGGCATTCTGATGGGACACCTCATGGAATGTTCCGGGCAGGTGTCAGGCGGGAACTTCAGCGGGGATTGGCAGTCGATTGCCGATTTGGACCAGATCGGCTTTCCCGTGGCCGAGGTCAGCGAAGA
This sequence comes from Paenibacillus aestuarii, assembly GCF_027789125.1. Lineage (GTDB taxonomy): Bacteria > Bacillota > Bacilli > Paenibacillales > NBRC-103111 > Paenibacillus_E > Paenibacillus_E aestuarii. The sequence goes on from NZ_JAQFVF010000030.1 coordinate 3,030, forward strand.
CGGCGAATTCGTGATAACCAAGACAGAAGGGACAGGCGGGCGTGTTTCCATCCAAACGGTTAAAGAGCAGCTGCTGTATGAGATTCACGATCCAGCCGCGTATTTGACACCGGATGTCGTGCTGGATGTGACGAAGGTTCAGCTTGAAGCAGCCGGCGATAATCGGGTGCGGGTCACAGGCGCACAAGGCTCTAAACGGCCGGATACGCTCAAAATTGTCATGGGCTACTCCGACGGATGGTTGGGGCAAGCGATATGCGGCTATTCGTGGCCGGATGCGCTAGAGAAGGCCAGAGCAGCCGATCGCATCATTCGGAAGCAGATGGAGCGAATCAGACTGCAGGTAGAGGAGATCCAGACGGACTATCTCGGGTATAATTCGCTGCACGGCCCCCTTGCTGCACCGCCTAAGGAAGAGCTGAACGAGATTTACTTGCGGATCGCTGTCCGCTCGAGAAGTAAGGAGAAAGCAGCAGCATTAGGCAGGCTGTTTCCTCCGTTAATGCTCAGTGGTCCTCCGGCATTAGGCGGGTTTTTGGGTGTTATGAAGCCGCGCGAGCTGCTGGGTATGTGGTCATGTCTTATTGCGCGGGATATGATCGAAGACGGCATTCAAGTGAATGTGCTGGAGGTGTGAGGCATGGCAAGAAGACAGTTGAGGCACCTGGTACAGGCTCGCTCTGGCGACAAAGGAAACACCATCAACATCGCTGTAATTGCCCTGAACGATGCGATCTATCATGTACTCGTGCGGGAATTGACGGCAGAGCGGGTGAAAGCTCATTTCGCGGGAATGATGTTGGGCGAAGTGAAGCGTTATTTGGTGCCGAATCTGCAGGCGATGAACTTCGTGTGCAAGGAGGCATTAGCTGGCGGAGGTTCTGCATCGCTACGTATGGATAATCTTGGAAAATGCTACGCTTCAAACCTGATGCGGCTCGAAATCGAGATCGAAGACGAGGCGCTCTCCCAAGTCTGACAGAAGAAGGGATGTGGAGACAATGCATTTCGATTTAACGCCGGAGCAGGCGATGATTCGCAAGATTATCCATGATTTTGCCGATGCGGAAGTTGCTCCGGGAGCTGTGGAAAGAGACCGCACCGGCGTGTTCCCGAAGGAGATATTTGAGAAGCTGGCGATACTCGGCTTCATGGGACTCCCGTTTCCTGAGGCATACGGGGGGGCTGGCGCGGATACGATCAGCTTTGCGATCGTTGTTGAGGAGCTGAGCCGGGCATGTGCCTCGACCGGGATTACGTATTCGGCGCATATCTCGCTAGGAGGCGCGCCTTTATATGCATTCGGGACGGAGGAGCAGAAAGTGCGCTATTTGACCCCGCTGTGCAAGGGGGAATATTTGGGCGCATTTGGCTTGACGGAACCGGATGCCGGGTCGGACGCGGCGGGCACGCGAACGACGGCTGTAAGAGATGGAGACGACTGGATAATTAGCGGCTCCAAATGCTTTATCACGAACGCGAGCTATGCGCGAAGTCTGGTTTTGACAGCCGTGACCGACCGCAGCAAGGGAGCTGGCGGCATTAGCGCTTTCATCGTGCCAACGGATGCGCCAGGGTTTACGGTGCTGAGCCATTATGAAAAAATGGGGCTGCACGCCTCTAACACGACGGAGCTGGTCCTGGACCAAGTGCGTGTTCCGAAGGAAAGCCTGTTGGGCACTCAGGGCAACGGCTATAGGCAGTTTCTGGCTACGCTGGACGGAGGGCGAATCGGCATTGGCGCTATGGCCGTGGGCATCGCCCAGAGCGCATTTGAGAAGGCCGTGCAGTATGCCAAGCAGCGTAAACAGTTCGGAAGCACGCTATCTGCCTTCCAGGCGATCCAGTTCAAGCTGGCGGACATGGCCATGCACATTGAAGTGGCCCGCAATATGGTCTATAAAGCTGCGTGGCTGAAAGATCAGGGCAGGGCTTTTAAGAAAGAGGCGGCAATAGCGAAATTGTTTGCTTCTGAAATGTGCATGCGGGTGTGCGATCAGGCGGTGCAAATTCATGGCGGGTATGGCTACATGAGGGAATATGAAGTGGAACGCTGCCTGCGGGACGCGAAGCTGCTGGAGATCGGAGAAGGGACCTCGGAAATTCAGCGAATGGTGATTGCCAGCCAGATTTTGAGGTGAAGGGATGAATCAACAAGTTGTGCTGCTGGAAAAAAAGGACGGGGGAATCGCTGTCATTACGCTAAACAGGCCGCATGCCGCCAACGCCTTATCGCTGCAAATGTTGAGTGAGCTGCAGGCGATTTGCGACGAGCTGCGGAGCGAAACGTCCGTACGTTGTGTCGTCATCACAGGGGCGGGCGGCGCTGTATTTTGCGCGGGGGCGGATCTGAAAGAAAGAGCAAGCATGAGCGAAGAGCAAGCACGCCAAGCCGTAGCGAGAATCGGGGAGACAATCCAATCACTGGAAGCGCTTCCCAAGCCAGTGATAGCGGCTATGCAGGGTGTGGCTTTTGGCGGAGGGCTGGAGCTGGCCTTAGCCTGTGATATCCGCATGGCCTCGCACAATGCCCAGTTCGGCCTGACGGAGACGTCGCTGGGCATTCTACCCGGCGCCGGGGGGACGCAGCGTCTGCCAAGACTCGTTGGGATCGGCCGGGCGAAGGAGCTGATTTTTACCGCAAGGCGGATCACGGCAGAGGAGGCGTTGCAAATCGGGCTTGTCGAATTCGTCACACCAGCCGGGTCCGTTCTGCATCAGGCGATGGAGATCGCCGGGCAAATCGTCCGAAATGCGCCGCTAGCGATTGCCGGAGCCAAGCTGGCGATAGATCAGGGGCTGCATCAGGATATTCAAACAGGCTTAGGGATTGAACGCCAAGCGTACGAAGCTATTCTTTCTACCAAGGATCGCCTGGAAGGGCTGCTAGCGTTCCGTGAGAAACGCCACCCGATTTTTAAAGGGGAGTAATGGAGATGTCAAGCGAATATGAATCCCAGGAAGCTGAGCTGCAAGCGCGTATCGATCGGATTAAAAAAGGAGGGGCGGCTAAATACCACGAAAAAAATGCGGAGCAGCGAAAGCTTTTTGTCCGTGATCGGTTGAAGCTGTTATTTGATCCTGATTTTGAGATTGAGGATGCGCTATTTGCCAACTGTGCAGATGCGGAGCTGCCTGCTGACGGGGTTGTCACCGCAATTGGGCGTATACATGGGCAATCTGTATGTGTGATTGCCAACGATTCGACAGTGAAAGCAGGCTCTTGGGGCGCGCGGACAGTCGAAAAAATCATTCGCATGCAGGAAACCGCCGATAAGCTGCGGGTACCTTTGCTGTATTTGGTTGACTCGGCGGGAGCGCGGATCACCGAACAGGTGGAGATGTACCCCGGACGGCGCGGGGCTGGGCGGATTTTTTACAATGAAGTGAAGCTGTCCGGAAAAATTCCGCAGGTATGCCTGTTGTTTGGGCCGTCCGCGGCAGGCGGCGCGTATATCCCAGCATTTTGCGATATCGTCATCATGGTGGAAGGCAATGCCTCGATGTATCTCGGGTCACCGCGTATTGTGGAGATCGTCACCGGCGAAAAAGCGACGCTGGAACAGCTCGGCGGCGCGAAGATGCACTGCTCAACGTCCGGTTGCGGCGATGTGCTCGCGTACAGCGAGGAAGAAGCGATTGCGCTGGCGCGGGAATATCTCGCTTTTTTCCCAGCAAGCTTTGCTGAAAAACCACGGAACGGGGAGCCGAAGCCACCCAGACCGACGAAAAAATCACTCGAAGAGATCATTCCCAACAATCAATATGCGTCGTTCGATATGTATGATCTGATCGAGCGGATCATTGATGAGCATTCTTTTTTCGAGATCAAAAAGCTGTTTGCCAAAGAGCTGATAACCGGTCTCGCCCGGTTTGACGGTAAGCCTGTGGGCATTATCGCGAATCAACCGCGGGTTAAGGGGGGCATTTTGTTCCACGATTCTGCGGATAAAGCGGCGAAGTTCATCTGCTTGTGCGATGCTTTTCACATACCGCTTCTATTTCTGGCAGATGTACCGGGGTTTATGGTCGGCACTAGCGTCGAACAGGCGGGGATTATTCGGCATGGCGCCAAAATGATTGCCGCCGTATCGGAAGCGACCGTACCGAAAATATCGATTATCGTCCGCAAAGCGTATGGCGCGGGTCTATATGCTATGGCTGGGCCGGCGTTCGAGCCCGACTGCTGTCTGGCGCTGCCGTCTGCGCAAATCGCCGTCATGGGCCCGGAAGCAGCGGTCAACGCAGTATACGCCAATAAGATTGCCGGGCTGCCGGAGCAGGAACGGTCGGATTTCATCACAAGCAAGCGGGAGGAGTACCGCAAGGATATCGATATCTACCATCTGGCTTCCGATATGGTGATTGACGGGATCATACCGGCTAATTCGCTGCGGGGCGAGCTGATCAAGCGTTTTGCGGCGTACGCCTCGAAAGATATCGTATTTACAGAACGGAAGCATCCGGTATATCCGGTTTGATGGGCAAATAGATGCGATTTATCTTAATTGAGAAAAATATATTAAAAATTGGGAAATGATGTGGTATACTGGAAGTATGATTTGTGTAGAATGCAAAATGGAGCCGGGTGCTAGCGACTCCATTGCGCAATAGCCGCTTTTAAGGGCGGTAGGCTTCTAAATTAGGTAGCTAGCGAAATAGACTGCATCCTTATCCCAGGGCGGTCTATTTCCGTTTCAGGTAGGTTAGCAACGCTAAGATGAACATTCCGAATAGGAACATTAACTGTAACGCTTGATGTACCTCCATAGGCTGCACCTCCCTTCCGGGAGACTAAGCCAGACCGCCCATAAAGCCTATTCTATTGCACAGTCTATTATAGCATGATTTGTATAAAATGTAATATTGTAGAAAAATAGTTTTAATGTTGACGCATCCTATAAGGGGTGCTTTTTTTATACTTACTTGCATGTAACTAACTGACAATTTTTTCAGTTCTTATCAGAACCCAGCATTCCTCGTATAATGGTTGGGATAGCAGCTAACCGAATTCATACCAGGAGGACGTTATGGGAAAACCACGCGTAATTGTAACAGGCGGCAGCGGAAAAGCGGGCCAATGGATTTTGAAAGATTTTGTTGAACACGGTTATGAAGTGATTAACTTGGATATGAAGCTGCCGGAGGAGCCGATTTGCCGGACGATCATTACCGATTTGAACGATTTGGGACAAGTTCATAATGCGCTCGCGCCTTACAGCCAGGGCAACCGCCAGGAAGTGGCGGGGATCGTGCATTTTGCTGCGATTCCGCAGGCTTATACCCATACGAATGACGTATGTTTCCGTAACAATGTAATGAGCACTTACAACATTCTCGAGGCAGCGGCTAACTTCGGTATTCAAAAAGTCGTGATCGCATCCAGCGAATCGTCTTATGGCATCTGCTTTGCCAGCGAGTTTTTTGAGCCGAAGTATTTGCCGATTGATGAGGAACACCCGCAGCTGCCGGAAGACAGCTATGGCCTGTCCAAAGTCGTGAACGAGGTGACAGCGCAAGCGTACCATCGGCGTACCGGCATGCAGGCTGTCAGCTTCCGTTTAGGCAATATTTTGGTGCCTGAAAGCTATGCGCAGCTGAAAGCTAATTTTGACAATACGGAAGCTCGCCTGCGGATTCTCTGGTCGTACATTGACGCAAGAGACGTTGCTTCGGCTTGCCGGAAAGCGATCGAAGCGGAAGGGCTGGGCGCGGAAGCACTCATTATTGCTGCAGACGACAGTTCGTCGAACCGCCAGACGAAGGAGCTCGTGGAGCAATATCTCCCTGGCGTCAAAGACATTCGCATGCCGCTGGAAGGTCGTGTGTCGCTGATCTCCAATGCGAAAGCGAAAAAGCTGTTAGGCTGGGAGCCGCATTATAAAGTGATGGAGCAAGAGTAAAAAAAAGGCAGCCTTCAGTCCGTAAAGAACGACTGAAGGTTGCCTTTTTATGTTACCAAGATTGCCGCAGCGTAAACAAGTCGCGCAGCTCCTCGTTGGATAGCTCCGTAATCCAGCCCTCGGAGGTGGAGATGACGTTCTCGCTGAGGCTCATTTTGCTCTCCAGCATCTCGTCGATCTTCTCCTCCAAGGTGCCGAAGGAGATAAACTTATGCACCTGCACGTTGCGCTTCTGGCCCATCCGATAGGCGCGATCGGTGGCCTGGTTCTCAACGGCAGGGTTCCACCAGCGGTCAAAGTGGAACACGTGATTGGCCGCCGTCAGGTTGAGGCCGACACCGCCGGCTTTCAAGGATAAAACGAAGATGCCAGGTCCGCTTCCAGACTGGAACCTGTCGATCATCTTATCGCGCTCCGTCTTCGGCACGCTGCCGTTCAAGAACAGCACAGGCTCGTCGCGCTGAGCCTGCAAAATATCAGCCAGCATGCGGCCCATGCCGACATACTGGGTAAAGATAAGGCACGAGTCGCCTTCATCACGAAGCTCGTCGACCATCGCGATCAGCCGCTCGAGCTTCGCCGACCGAGAGATAAACGCTTCGCGCTGCTCTTCGTCATGCAGCATCTCTTCGGGCAAAGCGGTTTCTTTGGTCATCAGGATCGGATGATCACACAGCTGCTTAAGCTTGGTCAGAGCCGCCAAGATCGCCCCCTTGCGCTCGATGCCCTCGAGCTCTTTCATCCGCTCCAGCAGATCCTTGACGGCTTGCTCGTAGAGGGCGCCTTGCTCAGCGGTCAGGTTGATGTAGACCTTCGTTTCCAGCTTATCCGGCAAGTCTAGCTGAATGCCGGGATCTTTCTTCTTGCGGCGCAGCATGAAGGGCTTGACCAGCTTCTGGAGCTGGGCGGTGCGCTCTTCGTCGCCGTGTTTTTCGATCGGATTGGCAAAACGGTGCTGGAAGCCCCGCTGATTCCCTAGATAGCCGGGATTAATAAAATCATAGATCGACCACAGCTCTGATAATCGATTCTCAATCGGTGTTCCGGTCAAGGCGATGCGATGCCGGGCGCGAAGTGAGCGAATGGCGATGGATTGTTTGTTTTGCGCGTTCTTGATGTTCTGGGCCTCGTCCAGGCAAAGCGAGCTCCACATCGTCTCTTGCAAGGTCTCTACATCCAGCAAAGCCGTTGTATAGGAAGTGATGACAACATCCGTATGTTTGAGTGCCTCAGCCAGAGCTTGACCGCTCAGCCGTCCTTTGCCATAGTGGAGCATGACGGTCAAATCGGGGGCAAATCGCGCCAGTTCTTTTTGCCAGTTGCCGAGCACGGAGGTCGGGCAGACCAACAGGGCGGGATGCTCCGATACTTCCTGATGATGCAATAGATAGGTGATGAACTGGATCGTTTTGCCGAGGCCCATATCGTCGGCCAGACAAGCGCCAAGGCCGAATTGGCGCAGGAAGCTCAGCCAAGTGAAACCTTCGCGCTGATAGCTCCGCAGCTCGGCGTGCAGCCCGGCAGGCACAGCCAGCTCCTGCAGCTCGGACGGCTTTTCCAATTGGCGAAGCAGTGCGGTCAGATGCGTATTCAGCTCAACTTCCATCTGAATGCGCGCCTCGTCCTCTTCATCCGTTGTCTCGTTGCGGGAGGACGCGGATGGCTGTCCGTTAGCTTCCTGTAGCAAATGGAGTTGCAGGACGTCCTGCAAGGACAAGCCTTCTTCCGGGCTCACGCTCTCCATGAGCCGGCGGATTTGTTCCAGCAGCGCCGGGTCGAGATAGACCCATTCCCCACGGAAACGGATGAGGCGCTGCTTGCGGCTGAGCAGATCGGCGAACTCACGTTCGCTAAGATCGGCGCTGCCGATGGCAATCCGCCAGTCGAAGTCGACGATGGCGTTCAGCCCGAACAGCGACTGGCGCTTGCCTTGGCCGCCACCGCTGCCGAACTCGTCGGCCACCTGCGCGCGCAGCCGCGGCCGGCGCTTGGATGCAGCTTCCCACCAGGCGGGAAGCATAACGTTCCAGCCGTCGCTGAGCAGCTGACGGCTGTCTGTCGTCAGGAACCGCCAAGCGTCTTCATCGCTAAGCGGTTCCGCAAACAGTTCGCCGCCGCTGTCCGTAGGCAGGGCGGCGGTCAGCCTCGCCGCCCATCCGGGAGCGCGCTCGCGGATGAACGGCGTCCACTCGCTGGACCATGTGCCATGGGCCAGACCGTCCGCCTCGAGGCAAATCGGCACGAGCGAGGCGCCGTCGGTTTTGTCCTGGAGGACGAGGCGCAGCTGCCAGTCGTACTGTTCGTGTTCGTCACTGGGCTCGAGCAGCTGCAGCGCAGGGCGGAATGGTGCCGTATCCGGCTTCCAGCCGAGGCTGACGAGCCATTCCTCTTCGGTGAAGCCCGCCGCCGCAGCGCTGCCATTAAACAGCGACGGATAGTCTCGCCGCAAGTCCGCGAGGGCAGCTTCATCAGCGTAGCGCTCTGCCGTGACGACGGCGGAGAACGCGGCGCGGAGGCCAGCGTTAGATCCGTCGCTTAGACCGTCCAGCTGCGAGAGTTCGCTCCGGCCGCTGTCCCAGCTCCACTGCAGCTTTCCTTCGCGGAAAGCTTGGTAGCTTGGCAGGAAGCGGCCTTCCTGCGCTTCGTGATACAGAACAGGCGCGACGTGCAGCAAGCTTGCCGCAGCTTCATTGCCGCTCTCCCAGCGCAGAACTTCCATGAAGTCCGGAGCGGCAAAGAACGGAAGCACCATCTCTGCGGGCAGAACCGTTACGGCTAGCTCTCCGGCTTGCTGGAGTTCGAGCATGGTGCCGTAGCAAGAGGGCTCGTGCCAAGTGAACAGCAGCCTCCGCAGCTTGTCCCCTGTCAGCTCAAGTCCATCCTGTGTGCCCCAGAGGAGGGCGTCTCCGCTGTCGGTCAACATGACGTGAAGCTGCATGTTATGCAATTTTGTGGTCATGGCAGCAGTTTTCCTTTCTTTAATTCCTCTTGCAGCGCACGCAGCCGGCTGTAACGCTCTGCGAAGGCTTGAAAGAAGCGGTTCCAAGCTTCTGGTTTCTTCATCTTTTTGTATATTTTTTCCAAACGCTTCAGCAGCTTGACGGCCGCTTTATAATCTTGTCTATTTTTCAGCCCGACATGCTGCTCCACGGCTTGATGGTAGTAAGGGAGCAGCAGTAGTGGGGATTCTTTCTCGATCGGCTGCAGGACGCTGACCCTATGGTGAAGCGGGGTCCGCCCTTGCACGATTTGCATTTCCAGCCAAGGTTTCCACTGTTCGCGCTCATATAGAATGTCCTCGATGATCCGCAGCGAATGCGGCAGCATCTCTTCCAGGACGATCCACATTTCCTGCTCGGCCGGCGGGTAATGCGCAGTGACATCCTTCCAGTAGGTCGTGTAGGCATCCAGCTCGTGAGTCCGTTTGCCATAGAAGCAGGAAGCGGTCTTCACCAGCCAGAACGTGAGGTCCTCCCACAGACCGGCGCTCTGCAGATGGCTCAGGAACGGGAGGAACACGCTTAGCTGCGCATGTTTCAAAGCTCCAGCCGCTTCTAAGGTCTGCCAAGCCATCTTGCCTTTGCCGAGCTGCATGAGTAGAAAGGACTCGGCTGCGGATAAGGAGGCGGAGAAGGGGGCAACTTCCATATGCCGAATGGCATCCAGCTCCTGCTCCGCCCAGCGGGCTGTATCGGCGTAAGGTGCAATCCAATGCGTCCAAAGCTCGGTGTATAAGCCGAATTCCAAATAGCGCTGCCCCGTTTCTCCGGCCAACTGCTCTCTCAAATAAGCGAGTGTCTGCGTTAACCGCTCTTCCGCAAGCGCAGGGTTGAAGGCGGATGATATTGCCGCCCTCAGCGATGCTTGGATATCGTCGTAGATCCGGTACAAGGCGAAGGATGTGTAATAGTTGACGCTGCCTAGCGCGTTTTGTTCTTTTACTTTTTTTAAAATAAACAGCTCCTGATGGAGAGCCCAAAATCGTTTGTCAGTTTCGGAAAACGGGATCTCCTTGAGCATCTGCAATTGAACCCGCAGCATGTCTGTATACATGCCTTGATCGTAGGCGGGCTTAATGGTAGCTGTGAATTCGCCCATCTTTTTGTGCCACTCGGGCACATCCATCGCAGGTAATTGCTGCTGTAAAGCCCCAAGCGCGGGAGCGGCAGCTGCCCGTTTCAGCTGGTGCTTGGCATTCATGATATGCGAAGCGGGATAGCCCATCCGGTCGGCGAGTTCCATCAGCACGGCTGCCATATGCTTGCAGGAAGCATGGACCGGGCACGTGCAGTGGCTGGAACGAGGCTTGTCGAGGCTGATCGTCACCTCATAGGATTCATTGCCCTCGACTCTGGCCTTCACGATGCGGTCCTCCGTCATGGTTACAGAGGTCACGTGCTGTTGTTTAAAATAGTTGAACCCCCGGCTCAGGGTGACCTCGTTATAGGCTTCAGCGACGTGTTCCAGCAGCTTGGACCACTGTGCGTCGTTCAATGCGGAAGTTGCGTTCATAGTTGGAAGGCTCCTTATAAAAAATAAAAAGGATGATTGCCTCTATTATAAAGGTACGAGCGCCTAAATACGACTTGACATCTAAAAAACCGATATGGTATATAAAAATTAGTAATTAGCACTCTTAATAAAAGAGTGCTAAACAATATGCCAGCCACTTTTGAAAGGAGTCTATTCATGACAACAAAGCAGCAGTTTAAAGCCGAGTCCAAACGATTATTGGAAATGATGATTAACTCCATTTATACGCAGCGAGAAATCTTTTTAAGAGAATTAATATCGAATGCCAGTGATGCGATCGACAAAATTTATTACAAGGCTTTAACTGATGATACGCTGGTATTTAACCAGGCCGATTACTACATTAAAGTTACGGCAGATCAAGCAAACCGGACGCTAACGATTTCGGATACGGGAATCGGGATGACGGAGGAAGAGCTGGAGAATCACCTGGGTGTGATTGCAAAGAGCGGCTCGCTCGCTTTTAAGAGTGAGAATGAAGCTAAAGACGGACACAACATTATTGGTCAGTTCGGGGTCGGCTTCTACTCCGCATTCATGGTGGCGGACGTGGTGACGGTCATCAGTAAAGCGCTGGGCAGCGATCAGGCGTACAAATGGGAGTCCGAAGGCGCGGACGGTTATACGATTGTGCCTTGCGAGAAGGCGACGGTCGGTACGGACATTATTTTGAAAATTAAAGATAACACAGAAGACGACCAGTACGATGAGTACTTGGAAGAGTACCGTTTGAAAGCGATTATTAAAAAGTACTCTGACTTCATCCGCTATCCGATTAAGATGGACGTCACAGGACGCAGGCCTAAGGAAGGCAGCGACGGCGAGTACGAGGACTACCGCGAAGAACAAACGGTGAACAGCATGGTGCCGATCTGGCGCAAAAATAAAAATGAGCTGACCACCGAAGATTATAATAACTTCTATTTTGAAAAGCGATACGGCTTTGATCAGCCTTTGAAGCATATCCATATCAGCGCAGACGGCGCGGTTGTCTACAACGCTATTCTGTTTATTCCGGAGAATACCCCGTTTGATTATTACACCAAGGAGTATGAAAAAGGGCTGGAGCTGTATTCCAACGGTGTGCTGATTATGAATAAATGCGCGGACCTGCTGCCGGATTATTTCAGCTTTGTCAAAGGGATGGTTGATTCCGAAGACTTGTCGCTGAATATTTCCCGGGAGATGCTGCAGCACGACCGTCAGCTGACTCTGATCGCAAAAAACATTAAGAATAAGATCAAAAGCCAACTGCAAAGCTTGCTGAAAGACGAAAGAGAGAAGTACGAGCAATTCTACAAATCGTTCGGCAGACAGTTGAAGTTCGGCGTTTACAGCGATTACGGCGCGAACAAGGATGTCTTGCAGGACCTGCTGCTGTTCTACTCCTCCAAGGAGAAAAAGCTGATTACCTTAGATGAGTACGTCTCGCGCATGCCGGAAGATCAGAAGTTCATTTACTACGCTTCAGGCGAGTCGATTGAACGCATTGACAAGTTGCCGCAAACCGAGCTCGTAGCGGATAAAGGTTACGAAATTCTGTACTTCACCGATGACATCGACGAGTTCGCGATCAAAATGCTCATGAACTACAAAGAGAAAGAGTTCAAATCCGTCTCCAGCGGCGACCTCGGGATCGAACCGGATACGAAAGATGCACCAACGGAAGCGGAGGAGAGCGACAACAAGGAGCTCTTTGAAGCGATGAAGGGCATTTTGAGCGATAAGGTGAAGCAGGTGAAAGCGTCCAAGCGCCTGAAGTCGCATCCGGTCTGCCTCTCGACGGAAGGTGAAGTGACGATCGAGATGGAGAAAATTCTGAAGGCGATGCCGAACAATCAAGATGTCAAAGCTGACAAAGTGTTGGAGATCAACGTCAACCACGACGTGTTTGGCGCTCTGAAGAACGCGCATCAGCACGATAAAGAAAAGCTTAGCCTGTACACGAACCTGCTGTATAACCAAGCGCTTCTGATCGAGGGCTTGACTGTTCAGGATCCTGTTGAGTTTACGAACAGCATTTGTAAAATTATGGTATAGATACTTAGGGATAACCCGCTCTGGCGCAAGCCGGGCGGGTTATTTGTTTTACCACTCACATATATATAGGTACTAGGAAAAGGAGTGATCATGGATGTGGATATTGGCGCTATGTATCGCCGGTTGTCTTTGCGGATTCGTCCTATTTCGCACACGCCTCCTTGCCACCCGTCACGGTCACGAGCCCTCCCTGAACGAGCGGAGGCTATCGGTTATTATTCCTGCCAGGAATGAAGCCTGTAACCTGCCTCATCTGCTCGAGTCGCTTCGCTTACAGACCGTGGCACCTTATGAAGTGATCGTCGTTGACGATGGTTCCGTGGATGGAACCAGAGAAATCGCCGAAAGCTATGGGGTTAAGGTCGTGACAGGCATGAGCCTTCCTGCAGGGTGGACAGGTAAGAACTGGGCGGTCTGGAACGGCAGGCAGCATGCTGCAGGAGAGCTCCTTCTTTTTCTAGACGCCGATATTCGGCTTGCTCCACAGGCGGTAGGCTCGTTGATCGAAGCGAGGGAGCGGTCAGGGGGCGTTATTTCCGTCGTTCCCTATCATCAAACGGAGAAGTTGTATGAGAAGCTGGCGCTGATCACCAATTTGCTCGGCGTTTTCGCTTTTACGTCGCCTGGGGAGCGGCGAAATCCGCGCAAAGGCTTGTATGGCGCCTGCATCCTGGCCACCAAAGAAGATTATGACCGCATCAACGGCCATGCGAGCATTAAGTCGGAAGTGCTGGACGATCTGTTTTTAGGTTCCAAATTTATGGAGGCCGGGATCCCGGTTACGAATTTTCTCGGCTGCGGCATGGTTTCATTTCGCATGTATCCGCAAGGGATTCGCAGTGAATTGGAGGGCTTCAGCAAAGGGGCGATTTTAAGCACCTCAACATTAAGCAAGTGGACGATTATTCCGATCGCCTTATGGGTGATTGGACTGATCGTGTCCGGGTCTGCTGTATGCTTGATGCACACACCATGGGCGCTGCCGCTTGCTATCGCCTATTTACTTTATATGCTGCAAATATTTTACCTCATTAAATATGTGGGGGCATTTGGCGTTGTAATGCCTGTCCTTCATTGCGTGTCATCGTTATTTTTTATTGTGATTATGCTTTATTCGGCGTATCAAGTGGTGTTTCTGAAGCGTGTCGCTTGGAAAGGCAGGCACATCCAGGTGGGGGGCCGACGAGACCGATGATCATTTGGCTGACGGCAGGCGCTTTTGTGTCGGGATCTCTGATGTTCTCCTATTGGTTGGGGCTGCTCATGAGCAAGAATCTAAAAACCGTTGGTGACGGCAATCCCGGCGCCCTGAATCTGTGGAAAGCATCCGGCTATAAATTTGGGCTGGCGGGCATTGTACTTGATTTTTTAAAAGGCTATCTTCCGGTCTATGCGGCACTCGGGCTTGTACAAGGGCTGGGGATGATCCCGATCGCGCTGGCGCCGATTGCCGGGCATGCCTTTTCTCCATTCCTCAAAGGGAAAGGGGGCAAAGCGATTGCCGTGACGTTCGGCGTCTGGAGCGGGCTTACGATGTTCGAGGTATCTTTGGCTTATGCAGTCATTATGGCGGTGCTTGTTGTGATTCTTCGTTTCGCCAATAGGGGCGGGCTCTCTATTACAGAGGCGGATGGCTTGCAGGTGGTGACCGGCATGCTGCTTGTTGGCGTTTATTTATATGCGCGTTCGTTCACGCTTGTTGTGTGGTGGGTATGGCTGGGGACGTTCGTGCTGCTCGTGTATACGCACAGGCGCGAGGTTTGGGCTTGCTGGAATAAAATAAAATCGTGAAGCGGAGGCTTCACGATTTTTTTCGGCTTTTTTTGTTCACCAGCTTTGGCAAATGCTTGATGCTTTTGACCATGCCGCCCTTGCACAGAGGGCATTCCGGCGAAGGGGAGGTGGCTAGTTCCTCACGCATCCATGCCTTGCATTCTTTGTCTTTGCATCTCCATATAGGTACTGGGGATAAATCCGGTTTGCTCACATCGGTATCCAAGCCAATTAACACCTCCTGCTTGCCTTAAGCTACCCGATTGGAAACATCTTCATTCAGTAAGATGGGTGAAACATTTTGTGCTGGATATGCGCATTTTTACAGTGACACTCAATCGTATATAATAAGGGCATTAACCCAAATATTTACAAATAAAACGAGTAATGAAACCATAAATAATTAGGTGCGTGAGGGGTGTAATTCGTGTCTAAGCAGAATGCTTCGTTAAAAATGGATCAAGAGCCTGTTCCTCATCCTGCAGGGAAAAGGGGGCGTTCTGCCGCATCCGCAGAAGATGTGAAAACCGGAGACCGCGTTGTTGTGACTGTAAAGCAAATTGGCATCAATGGGGAAGGTGTCGGGTACTACCGCCGAAAGGCGGTATTTATTCAAGGCGTGCTGCCGGACGAGGTTGTGAAGGCACGGGTTACCAAGGTCGAGCCTTCTTATATGCAGGCGGAGCTTGTCCAGATCGAGAAGAAATCGTCGGATCGACAGAAGCCCGCATGCCCGGTGTACGAAGCTTGCGGGGGCTGCCAGCTCCAACATATGACTTATCCGGCGCAGCTGCGGGCCAAAGAGCGGCTTGTGCAAGAAGCGTTCGAGCGCTACACGGGCTTGCGCAATTTGCCGCTGAAGCCGATCATTGGCATGGATCACCCTTGGGGCTATCGCAATAAAGTGCAGATGCAAGTCGGCTTGAAAAACGGCAGGGTTCAAATGGGCCTGTATGTGCCAGGCTCGCATGAGCTTGTCGATATCAGCGGCTGTCCGATCCAGGATAAAAGTGTTAACCGTGTGTTGGATGAGGTCAAGGTGATCGTCTCCGAGCTGCGCATCCCTATTTATCAAGAGAAGCTGCACAAAGGGGGACTGCGGACGGTTGTCGCCCGTATCGCTCAGGAGAGCGGCAATGTGCAGTTGACGCTGATTACGGCGTGTGATGATTTGCCGCGCAAGGATGAGCTCGTCGCACGTATTCGGCAGCGGCTCCCGCTCGTCACTTCCATCGCGCAAAATATCCATACAAGCAAAACCTCTCTCGTCTTCGGAGAGAAGACCGTCATGCTCTGGGGACAGGAGCGGCTGCGTGAACGGTTGAGCGATGTGCAGTTCTCGCTGTCACCGCGGGCGTTCTTCCAGCTCAATCCGGAGCAGACGGTGAAGCTCTATGACGCGGTTCAAGAAGCTGCGGCCCTGACAGGCCGCGAGCTGGTTGTGGATGCCTACTGCGGCACGGGCACCATCACTTTGGCTGGCGCCGCATGCGAAGGAAGTGCGCGGCATCGAAGTCGTCCCCGAGGCGATCGAGGACGCCCGGCGCAACGCGCGCCAGAACGGTGCAGCCGGCGCCAGCTTCTATGTCGGCAAGGCGGAGACACTGCTGCCGGAGTGGATTCGCGCAGGCTTTCGCCCCGACGTGATCGTCGTTGACCCGCCGCGCACGGGCTGCGACCGCGCGCTGCTAACGGCGATCCTTGCGGCGCAACCGAAGCGGCTGGTGTATGTATCTTGCAATCCATCGACGTTGGCGAAGGATTGCAAGATGCTGCTCGAGGGCGGAGGGTTCCGACTGGACTCGGTGCAGCCGGTGGATATGTTCCCGCAGACGGCGCACGTGGAGTGTTGTGTTGTGTTGGTTAGGAACGGAAGATAACGAGAAGTAACGGTAACTTGCTCTCCTAGGTTAAGGAGGGCCTTTTCTTTTGCTTCTGCCACAACGGAAGAACGACTGGCCTCCAATGGAGGGAATCTACACAGCAACAACTACACTGGCTAGGATGGCAGAGTCAAGAGGGGCGCGCAGCCCCTCTTTTTCAATCAGCAACGCGCACGTACACGCGTTCTCCGTGCTTTTCCACAACGACGGGAGACTCAAAGAAAGCGCTCAGCCCGCCGGTCGTGAGCACATCCTCCGTCGGTCCGCTGCGCATGATCTCGCCCCCTCGGATGAGCAGCGCATGCGTAAACACCGGAAGGATTTCCTCGGTGTGGTGGGTAACGTAGATGAGCGTCGGAGCATCCGGACTTCCAGCCAAGTCCTTGATGCTGGCGAGCAGTCGCTCACGTGAGAACAAATCGAGACCTGTGCACGGCTCGTCCAGGATGAGGATGCGGGGCTTCGCCATGAGAGCTCGCGCAATGAGCAGCTTCTGCTTCTCGCCCTGCGAGCAGGTGCGGAACTCCCGATCCCACAGATGAACGCAGCCCATGGTTTGCATCAACGATCGCGCGAGGTCCAGATCCTCGTCGGAGATATGATCATACAGCCCGATCGTGGCATGCCGGCCGCTGATGACGATATTCTGCGCCCGATCCGTCGGGTACAGCTTCTCCTGCAAGGAGGTGCTGACCCAGCCGATAGCTTTGCGCAGCTCGCGCAGATCGACATCGCCAAAGCGATGACCCAGCACGCTCACAGCCCCCTCCGTCGGCCAGTAGTAGCCGTTGACCATATTTAGCAGTGTCGTTTTACCGGACCCGTTCAGGCCAAGAATGGCCCAATGTTCGCCGGGCGCGACCTGCCAATTCACGTTGTTCAGCAGCGTCAGCCCCTCCCGGCGCCAAGTGACATTATTCAAATCAATGATCATATACCTTGTTAAACTCCTTTCACGTTGCGATAATGACCAGCCGAGTCGTTGCGCCTAGCATGTTTCATGTATCTCCATTGTACGCCTGCGAGCATGTTTTCTCCATAAAAAAACCGCATGAGTATGAACTCATACGGTTGTTCTTTTAAACTCGGATATCGAAATTCCCGCCCACATTTGGCTGAACGCTGCGTTCCATCATTTGGGTAAGAGCTTGACCTTGCTGCTCAGCTTGGTCTTTCTGCATTTTTAAAACGCTGATTCCAACTTGAGTTCCAAGACTGCCCTGATTCATTGATACGGATAAAGCTGCAATGTCCATTAATAGGCCTCCTCTCTAAGAAGATGTATGCTTACTATTTATCGGTCGCCCCTGTAATATTTTTTAGAACAGTTTAATCTGCGGGATTTTTTTGCTGAACATTCTTGACTTAGAGTTAACTCTAACCCTTAGGATAAGGGTATAACGATGTTGGAGGGATGAAGCCATGTATTCAATTAGCCAGGTGGCGGAACTAACCGGCGTGAGTGCGTACACACTTCGCTATTATGAAAAGATCGGCGTACTGCCGTCTCCTGAAAGAAATAGTGGGGGCATGCGGAAGTTTTCGGAGCGGGATCTTCGGTTTGTGCGATTCTTGAACAGTTTGAAGAAAACGGGCATGACGCTGGAGGACATCACGGAATTTGTGAGGGACGGGTGTATCTTGGAAAAAATCGATGCAGGCCAGGATGTGCACAATTCCATCGATAAACGAATGGAGATCCTAGTCAAGCACTTGCACGCCATGGAGGCTCAGCGTGAAGAATTGGAGCGGGTGATCACGGTAACCAAAGAAAAACTAGCGATATACCGGGATATACTGGAGAAGCGGGAGGAGCGGTAAGATGAGACCCAAGACATGGTTCATGCTGCTGTCGTTCTCTATTTTTACGGGAGCGACCTTTAACTTGGCCAAATATACGGTGAATTACTTCACGCCCTATTCAGCGGCCGCCTGGCGATTCGGCATAGCTGCCGTTATCATGATCATCTTCGTGTTGGGCAAAGAAAAGGCTAATAACAAGGCAGCGCTGGTGCAAAATGGCTGGATGTACGCGGTTCTCGGCTTCATTGGCATTTTTGGCTTTAACGCTTTATTTTTCATGGGGATGAGGGAGACTTCGCCCGTGAACGGCGCTTTGATTATGGCGACGAATCCGCTCATCACGACCCTTCTTTCGGCCATTGTGCTGAAAACACCAATGACGAAGCGCCAGGGGCTGGGCATCGGCTGTTCATTAGCAGGTGTCATATTGGTTTTGACACAAGGCTCATGGTACATGGTGAGTCGGCTTGCCTTTTCGATAGGGGATATAGGGATCTTGCTCGGCAATTTTTGTTGGGCGCTTTACGGTGTTTGGGGTCGGAGGTTTTTGCGCCAAAGCTCGTCACTGCAAACGACATCCTTTACGATGGTCATAGGTGCAATTATTCTTATTTTGTTTGCGGTCGTTACGCCTAACCAGCACCAAGTAGCGGCAGCACCACTAGCCGCTTGGGGAGCGATCGTATTCATGGCGGTGTTCACGACTGTGTTGGGCTACTTGTTTTGGAATGAAGGAATGAAAGAAATTGGTGCCGCCAAAACTTCCGTTTTCTTCAATTTAGTCCCTGTCGTCACGATGCTGATTACGGCGCTATCGGGTGCGGCGATTTCAACCGTCCAAATCATAGGGGCGGCGCTGGTCATTCTAGGCGTAGCGTTATCTTCCGGTCTCCAGCTAACTCGAAAAGTGAGGTCCGTAGGCGTTTAGTGCCCTTCGGCGCGGGTTTTGATAAAATGGGAAATAGTTTCCATGGGACAATAAGGAGCGGAGAAAACAGATGAGCGAAAAAGAAATTGTGAATGCAACCCGTATGCCGATCACAGTACGAGGCATGGTACAGGATTTAGTGAGTTTAGGAATTCGCGAAGGTGATCGCCTCCTCGTGCATGCCTCACTATCCCGATTGGGATGGGTTTGCGGGGGCCCTCAAGCCGTTGTGCAAGCATTAATGGATGCTGTCGGCAAAGACGGGACGCTCGTCATGCCCGCGCAAAGCGGGGATTGGAGCGATCCGGCTGAATGGGGAAATCCGCCTGTACCTCATGATTGGATAGAAGTTATTTACCGCGAGCTGCCTGCGTTCGACCCGGCGATTACTCCGACTCGCGGAATGGGGCGGATCGCCGAGCTATTCCGGACATTTCCGGGTACTTTGAGATCGCGGCATCCACAAGTTTCGTTTTGTGCGAACGGGTATGATGCCGAACAAATTACCACAGACCATCCTTTAACGCCACAATTCGGCATGTCATCGCCGCTCGGCAAGCTGTATGAGCTTAATGCCAAGGTGCTTCTGTTAGGCACGGGATTTCGTACGTGTACAAGCTTTCATCTCGCCGAAACGCTGCTGGCAGGAATGCCTGTGAAGCGGATGGGTACGGCTATGCTGGATCATGGCGAGCGGGTCTGGAAATGGTTCGACGACTTTGCTTACGATTCCGAAGATTTCGCAGCATTGGGAACGCAGTTGGAGCAAGTGTGCAGCGTGCGGACCGGGAACGTAGGCCATGCGGCATGCAAGCTGTTGGATATGAAGGAAGCGGTTGATTTTGCGGCGCAGTGGTTGAAACGGAACAGATGAAAAGGCAACCCGGGCGGTTTTCCATCTTGACAGCTGGTAATTGACCATGTGACAATAAGAGGGATACCAATATGAATTTCGAACACCAATATAATCAAAAGTGAGTGAGCGCGATGATGTGTCGGCAAGAGTACGAGCACGATACCGGACAATCGCATAAAGCCCTCTTTTTTCAAAAGAGACCGTATGGAAGTCGATGACTTCTGTACGGTCTCTTTCTTTTGTTAAAGCAAGAAAGGAGTCTGATGAGACTATGGCAATGGTATACAAACAAAGGAATGAACAGGAACTACAGCAAGCAGGAGGTGAAGTGGTGAATTCCATTCTGCTCGATGGCGCGCAGTTAACCCCGGAGCACGTTGCGGAGGTCGTTTACAACCGGGCGCCGGTGGTGCTGCAGAACGAAGCCCTGCAGCGCGTGAACGCCTGCCGCAGCATGGTGGAGGACCTTGTCGCTGCGGGTAAAGTCGTCTACGGCGTCACGACCGGGTTCGGCAAATTTAGCGACGTGCACATTTCACCGGAGGACGCCGTGCAGCTGCAGCTGAACTTGATCCGCAGCCACGCCTGCGCGGTTGGCAAGCCGCTGCCGGAGCCGACGGTGCGCGCGTTGATGCTGCTACGGGCCAACGCGCTGGCGAAAGGGCATTCCGGCATCCGCCTGGAAACGCTGCAGCTGCTCATCGACTGCATTAACCGTGGCGTGCACCCGGTCGTGCCCGAGCAGGGCTCGCTTGGCGCAAGCGGCGACTTGGCGCCGCTATCCCATCTGGCGCTCGTGCTGATGGGTGAAGGCGAAGCCTTCTATCGCGGGCGGCGTCTTGCGGGCGCAGAGGCGCTGGCCCAGGCAGGGCTGAAGCCGATTACTCTGCAGGCGAAGGAGGGGCTGGCCTTAATCAACGGCACGCAGATTATGACATCCATCGGCACGTTGGCGTTAGTGAAAGCGCAGAACCTGGCCAAAGTCGCGGATGTGATCGCAGCGCTGACGGTAGAGTGCCTGCGCGGCATCCCGGAGGCTTTTGCCGAGGAAGTGCAGCTGGTGCGCCCGTATCCGGAGCAGATCGGCGTCGCCCGCAACCTGCGCACCCTGCTGGCCGGCAGCAAGCTGACGACGCGTCAAGGCGAGCTTCGCGTGCAGGACGCGTACTCGCTGCGCTGCTTGCCGCAAGTGCACGGCGCGACGCGCCAGGTTCTCGCCTACGCGGAGGACAAAATCGCCGTCGAGATCAATGCAGCGACCGATAACCCGCTCTTGTTCGTCGATCAGGGGCTGGTCATCTCCGGCGGCAACTTCCATGGGCAGCCGATCGCTTTTGCCATGGATTTTCTCAAAATCGGCATGAGCGAGCTTGCCAATATCTCTGAACGCCGCACCGAGCGGCTGGTGAACCCGGCGCTGTCCGGCGGTCTGCCGGCTTTTCTCAGCCACAACCCTGGCGTCGGTTCCGGCATGATGATCACGCAATACGTCAGCGCTTCGCTCGTATCGGAGAACAAAGTGCTGGCCCATCCGGCCAGTGTCGACTCCATTCCGTCATCGGCGAATCAGGAGGACCATGTGTCCATGGGCACCACGGCGGCGCGTCATGCGGCGCAGGTCATTGACAATGTGTCCAAAGTGCTGGCAATCGAGCTGATCTGCGCCGCTGAAGCCGCCAACTTCATCGGAGCTGACGGACTCGCACCGGCGACCCGGGCGCTGTACGATAAGCTGCGCGCGCTCGTGCCGCCAGTGCTCGAAGACCGCTCCACATCCCATGAGATTGAACAGGTGGCGGTTGCATTAATGGAAGGCGAATGGCTGCAAGCGGTGGAGCAAGTCGTAGGTGAATTATTTTAACCGGACTCATACACTTCATTGAGGGGGAAATCAATTATGACCACGAACCATGCATCGGATTCCAAAAGAGTGATTCGCGCCGCACGAGGCACTGAACTGTCCAGTAAAGGCTGGGTTCAGGAGGCGGCATTGCGTATGCTGATGAATAATCTGGACCCTGAAGTCGCAGAGCGCCCGGAGGATCTTGTCGTCTACGGCGGCATCGGGAAGGCGGCCCGCAATTGGCCGGCCTTCGATGCCATCGTCCGCGAATTGCAGCGCCTGGCCAGCGATGAAACGCTGCTGATTCAATCCGGCAAGCCGGTCGGCGTGTTCCGAACGCATGAGCGCGCCCCGCGCGTCCTGCTGTCCAACTCCGTTCTCGTGCCGAAATGGGCGAATTGGGAGCATTTTCGCGAGCTGGAGCAAAAAGGGCTGATGATGTACGGCCAAATGACCGCGGGCAGCTGGATCTATATTGGCACCCAAGGCATTCTGCAGGGTACGTATGAAACGTTCGCCGAAGCGGCGCGCCAGCATGCCGGCGGAACGCTACAAGGCACGCTGACGCTAACCGCAGGACTTGGCGGAATGGGGGGCGCGCAACCGCTTGCGGTCACCATGAACGAGGGTGTCGTCATTGCCGTTGAGGTCGACCGTTCGCGCATTGAGCGGCGCATTCAGACGCGCTATTGCGATGTGCTCGCCGAAACCCTGGATGAGGCGTTGGCGCTGGCGAATCAGGCGATCGCGGACAAGAGAGCGCTTTCGATTGGGCTCCTTGGCAATGCGGCGGAAGTTTATCCGGAGTTTGTGCGGCGCAGAATCAAGCCGGATTTTGTTACGGACCAAACTTCGGCGCACGACCCGCTGATCGGCTATATTCCGGCAGGTTATTCCCTGGCTGAGGGGGCGAAGCTTCGCGCCGAAGACCCGGACCGCTATGTCGCGCTTGCTAAGCAAAGCATGGCCGTTCATGTGCAGGCGATGCTGGACTTGAAGCAAATGGGTGCAGTCGTATTCGACTACGGCAACAACATTCGTCAAGTCGCTTTCGATCAAGGCGTCGCGAACGCCTTCGACTTCCCGGGTTTCGTGCCGGCTTATATTCGTCCATTGTTCTGCGAAGGCAAAGGCCCGTTCCGTTGGGCAGCGCTCTCCGGCGACCCGGAAGACATTCGCAAAACCGACGAGCTGGTGCTGAAGCTGTTCCCGGACAATGAACATCTGCGCCGCTGGATCACGATGGCCGGTGAGCGTGTCGCGTTCCAGGGCTTGCCGGCGCGAATATGCTGGCTCGGCTACGGCGAGCGCGAGAAGTTCGGCCTTGCGCTCAATGAGATGGTCCGCAAGGGAGAGCTGAAAGCCCCGATCGTCATTGGGCGCGACCATTTGGACTGCGGCTCCGTGGCTTCGCCAAACCGCGAGACGGAAGCGATGAAAGACGGCTCTGATGCAGTCGGCGACTGGGCGATTCTCAATGCGCTGATCAATACATCCGCAGGTGCATCCTGGGTTTCCATTCATCATGGCGGCGGGGTCGGCATGGGCTACTCGCTGCACGCAGGCATGGTCGTGGTTGCCGACGGGACGGATGCGGCGGATGAGCGGCTGCGCAGCGTCCTGACGTCGGATCCGGGCATGGGCGTGATCCGCCATGTGGACGCAGGTTACGAGGAAGCGGTCGAAACGGCCGAAAAGCACGGCATCCGCATTCCGATGCGTGAACAGGGATAGTGGGGGTCTTGGAAATGGAAAATATGGGTAAATTCGATATGCTCATTACCGGCATTGGTCGCATGGTCACCCCGCCGGGGAATTCACCGCGTTTCGGGGCGGAGATGAAGGAAGTGCGCGAAATCGTGGACGCGGCGGTCGCCATCCGCGATGGGCGCATTGCGCTGTTCGGCGCGGAGCAGGACGTGCGGGGTGCCTTGGCGGGAGCCGACATCGTGCAATCGCTGGATGTTGGCGGCCGCATGGTCACGCCTGGGCTTGTCGATCCGCACACCCATCTGGTGCATGGCGGATCGCGCGAGCACGAGCTGGCGCTTAAGCGCGCCGGCGTGCCGTACTTGGACATTCTCGCGCAGGGAGGCGGGATTCTTAGCACCGTGAAGAGAACGAGAGCCGCCAGCGAGGAGGCGCTTTACGAGAAGGCGCGGCGCAGCCTGAGCGAGATGCTGTTGAATGGCGTGACTACCGTGGAGGCTAAGAGTGGTTACGGTCTTGCACTAGAAGATGAGCTGAAACAATTGCGTGTAGCGAAGCGCCTGAACGAGACGCACCCGATCGACATCGTCTCGACATTTATGGGCGCCCACGCGGTGCCGCCGGAATTCAAAGGCCGCAGCGACGCGTTTGTCGAGCTGATCGTAACGGAGATGCTGCCTCGGGTTGCGCAGGAAGGCCTTGCGGAGTTTTGCGATGTGTTCTGTGAGCAAGGTGTCTTCTCCATCGAGCAGTCACGCGAAATCCTGCTGGCAGGGAAACGCTGCGGCTTGCGCCCCAAAATCCACGCGGACGAAATTGTGCCGCTTGGAGGCGCAGAGTTATCCGCTGAAGTGGGCGCGATTTCAGCCGAGCATCTGCTCGCTGCCACGGATGATGGCCTTGCGGCCTTGGCAGCGCGCGGCGTTGTTCCGGTGCTGCTGCCAGGAACGTCATTCAATCTCGGGCTGAGCCGGCACGCCCGCGCGCGTGACATGATTGACAAGTACGCGCTGCCTGTCGCCCTCTCGACGGACTACAACCCAGGCTCATGCCCGACAGAATCCATACAGCTGATCATCATGCTGGCTTCGCTGAACTTAAAAATGACGCCGGAGGAAATTTTGACCGCCTGTACGCTTAACGCTGCGAACGCACTGGACCGCGGGGCGGATATCGGCTCCATTGAAATCGGCAAGCGCGCGGATCTCACGGTTTTTAATGCGCCGAATCTGGCCTATCTGCCGTATCATTTTGGGGTGAATCATACGTATGGTGTGATCAAGAACGGCCATGTTGCTGTATGGGACCGCAAGGAGGTTGGGGCAGGCGTATGAACAATCCTGACATTCCATATTTAAAATCGCCTGATCAGGCTGCCTTTCGCGATCATCTTGAAACCAAAGTCGCTCACTGGCTGCGGCAGTGGGATGGCAAAGAGGAGCTCGTCGCCGGCATAATCGGCGTACCGCTCTCGAAGCCCTCGATTTCGCTCTCGGGCGCGTCGACAACCCCTGCGGCCGTCCGCGCCGCATTCAAATCTTTCACCACCTACTCGATGGAGTATGGTGTCGATTTGCAGCATATGGCCGTCCGCGATCTTGGCGACATTCAAATGCATGTGACGGATATCGCGGAATGCCACCGCCGGATTGAAGACAGTTTGCGCGCATTGTACCGCTTGCAGCCCCACATGATCCCGATTATCTTCGGCGGGGATCATTCGACGAGCTGCCCGTCGCTGAAAGCATTCGCGGACCGGCATCCGGGCAAAAAGGTGGGCATCCTGCATTTCGACGCTCATCATGACGTGCGCAACTTCGAAGACGGCGGAGCGACGAACGGGACGCCGTTTCGCGGTATTTTGGAATCCGGCGTTGTGGAAGGCCGCCACATTGTGCAGATTGGCATTCGTGGGTTCATGAATGCGAAGCCGTACCATGACTACGTCAAGAGCAAGGGCGTACATGTCTATACATCTCGCGATGTGAGGCGCATGGGCATCGATGCCGTGCTGGATCAGGCGCTGCAGCTTGCTAGCGATGGCACGGATGTACTCTACGTCAGCTTTGACGTAGACGTGATCGACCAAGCCTATGCGCCAGGCTGCCCGGCCATTGGTACGGGCGGCATGCATCCGTGGGACGCGCTGGACGCGCTCTACCGGCTCGGCGCTTTGCCGCAGGTGCAAGGGCTGGACTTCGTCTGCATCGATCCGACGGTCGATGTGCGCAACGTCACCTCGCGTCTGGTGGTGCAGTTTATGCTTAGCTTTTTAGCCGGTGTGGCGATGCGGCCGATGTAGCCGGTTGGGTTCAAGCACCTTCCTCGTGGTAGAGGGAGGTGTTTTTTTTGTGGTCCAAAAGAACCAAAAATGCGAACTTTTTATGGAAACTTGTGGAAAGACCTATCGGAAACGGCCAATACATTGTACAATGTATGAGTTATTTTTACATGGACACGTTTTTCTTTTTGGAAAGGATGAAGGAAATGAACAAGCACCAAAGCGCAACAGACCAGCAGGAAGCTAAAGAGGTGGACCAGCAAAAGCTGGAGCTGGATGCTTCGTTTGCACTCGCTGAAATTCTAGCCCCATTAACGAAAGGCGAGTTAACGGTACTTCGCACGAACCTAGGCATTAAAGGCGTAAGCAATTTGAAAAAACAGGAACTTGCCCAGACGCTGGCGCAGCATATTCCTCAGGCGCTGCCCGAGCTTTTTCATAAAATGGACGAAACGCGCTACCAGATCCTGAAACAAATTGCCGGCCAAGGCGGCTTTACGCATACGCTGCTTCGTCCGGATCAGTTTGCCTATTTTACAAACAGAGGTTTGCTGTTCTCTGGCACCTATCAGGGGGATACGGCGCATTACATCCCGGCTGAAGTGTTGAATGCATTCCACAATTTGGACTTTACTGACTATCGGGAAACGTTTAAAAGGAATGCGGAATGGATCAAGCTGGTGCGCGGCATGCTGCTTTATTATGGTAAACTGAGCCACAGCGAGTTTGAGACTCTGCTGAAGAAGTATGCGGTCCCTAGCGGCAAAAATAGCAACTTCATGGTCGTACTGGGAGAAGCGCTTGCGTTCTACACGGATATGAAGTCCGAGGCTAACGGCCTCTACAGCAGCTTGTACCTCGATAACAGGCTCTTGAATCCGCTGACAAACTTGGATTTGATGTTGTATCCGTTCACGGCCAAGCAGCTGCAGGAAGCCGGCGAGCCAGGGTTCGTTGACCGCCATGCAAGCCATAAAGCCTTTATTGAGTTTATCCGGAAAAACTATACGATTACTTGGGAAGAAGCCGATCGCATCGTGCAAGAATGCGTGGAAGCGCTAAGACTCGGCAGATCGACTAGTCAAGTTTTGCAGATGCTGCAGGAGCAGCTGGAACTCGACGATGCGGAATTAATGCGCGGTTTTATGGGCGCCCTCGGTACGCTTCATAACAATACGCGCCAATGGCTGCTCAAAGGCTACACGCCGAACGAGCTGTCTCCGGCTGCCCAGCCGACTGCGGTCACCATGCAGCGCGCAGCTGTGCCTGTTGTTCAGACCGAGGCCGCGAAGGTCAAGGTCGGACGGAATGACCCGTGCACTTGCGGCAGCGGCAAAAAGTATAAGAAGTGCTGCGCATCTTAATCGTAAAGCAATCCATAGCCTGCTTGAGCCGTTTCGGCGCTCTGGCAGGCTTTTTGTTTGGGCGATTCTTTTGCATAAGATCGCGCACCTGTGTAAGATAAGACTTAGGTATGGGTTAAAAGGAAGAGGAGGAACTTTGTGGTTTTTGGTGCTCGCGTTTGGAAGACGGGCATTGCGGTGACTTTAGCCTTGTATATCAGTATGTGGCTGGATTTCTCACCTCCCGTTATTGCGGCTGTGGCAGCGATTTTTGCCGTGCAGCCTTCGATTTACCGGTCTTGGCGATATTTTCTCGAGCAGTTGCAAACGAATGTGTTGGGCGCGGTGCTGGCGCTGCTTGCCGGTACGTTTTTCTCGAATAATGTTATAGCCGTCGGCATTGTATGTATACTTGTTATCCTTCTCTGTTTACGCATGCGTATGGAAGAAACGATTGGACTTACACTGGTTACTGTTGTAGCTGTTATGGAAGCCTCGGCAGATTGGAAATTTGCGGTTAACCGCTTTTTATTGAGCTTGATTGGGATTGGCTGCGCGTTTTTAATCAATGTGCTCTTTTTCCCGCCGAAGCCTAAGGAGCAATTTGCCGCGCAAATTCAGACGGCGTTCAGCAAGATGTCGCTGCTTCTGCGCACAGTGATCTCCAATGAAATGAAAGAAACGGTGTTTCGCGATGAAAAAGTCGCTTTAGAGGGCGCGCTGCGCGCCTTGGCTGATAAGTTTAAGCTGATGGAAGAGGAAGTAAAGAAGCTGAAGCGTTCCAGCTTTACCAGCATCCGGCACCTCGTGATCTATAAGCAAAAGCTGCTGGCCATGCACAAAGGGCTTGAAGTGCTGGAAGCGGTGGAGGAACACTACTTCCAGGCGGCGCGAACGCCGGAAATTAATCATTTTTTTGATGATCATGTAGAGCGCCTTATTAAGTTTCATGAGCATGTGCTACTTAAGTTCGATGACAAGCTGAAGGCGGATTGCTCGGAGGGAATGGGAATCGAAGAGGAGAATGAACGCTTCATGTCCAACCTCATCGGAAGCTACCAAGAGCGGCCTTCAGGGATGCTGCGCTTATCGATTGTCGCGGCGGCGCTGTACGATTACGGGCACCAAATCGCTAGATTGGATAAGCTGGTCGAGCATATTCATCGCGGTGATGAGGAAAAGGTCCCTTTTGACACGTTGCTGAAAAGTATGAGGCTGAAATAAGGAAGCGGGCTATTGTCTCAGCTGGCGGTAGGCCCGTCTTAAGCGTAAAACCCGCTTTAGAGGCGCCGCCGCAGCGATCGCAGCCCCGTCACTGAACCTGAAGCGCCTATTCCATCAACTGGAATAGGCGTTTTTTGCATAAATAGGTCACTTTCGATCCCCTTGTTACGAATACCTATATGGATAAGGGGAGGAACGTGCAAATGAAGCATTCTTTTTGGAAATCGAAGTGGAAGTCTATTGTAAA
The DNA here is from genome assembly GCF_027789125.1 of Paenibacillus aestuarii. Lineage (GTDB taxonomy): Bacteria > Bacillota > Bacilli > Paenibacillales > NBRC-103111 > Paenibacillus_E > Paenibacillus_E aestuarii. The sequence goes on from NZ_JAQFVF010000030.1 coordinate 31,397, forward strand.
AATTACGGTAATCGCTGTGCTGGTCGTCACTGTGATCATAAGCGCGGCATCTTATATGTACATTCGCGGTTTGGACGTCTCCAAGCTGAACCAGCCGCTTCCGGAATCGACACTTGTACTCGACAGAAACGGGAAACCGGCATCGCAGCTATCATCTTCAAAGATTGAATTTGTGAGTCTTTCGCAAATGCCAAAAGCATTGACCGATGCAGTCGTGGCGGTGGAGGACCGAAGATTTTACGAGCACTCGGGCATCGATTTGAAATCGATTGTTCGTGCGGTTGTCCGAGACGTGGTGAGAGGCGGATATTCAGAAGGGGCCAGCACCATCACCCAACAGCTAGCGCGAAACTTGTTTCTAAACGCGGACAAAACGCTGGGACGTAAGCTGCGAGAAGCGGCCTACGCGGTCAAGATTGATATGACCTACAGCAAGGACGAAATTTTGGAGATGTATTTGAACAGTATTTATTTCGGCGAAGGAAGCTGGGGCGTGCAGGGGGCGGCGAAAACCTATTTTAGCAAAAATGTGCACGACCTAAGCCTGTCGGAAGCCGCCGTGCTGGCTGCTTTGCCTAAAGCGCCCAGCCGGTATTCCCCCTTTCAGGATGAGGCACAGGCGCTGGAGCGGAGGAATACGGTCTTGCAGCTGATGCGAGATGAAGGCAAGATTACGCCGCAGGAATATGAGAAGGCCAAATCTGCCAATCTGGGCGTTGTCAAAGGCGGCAAGGGCAATGATTTGAAAGGCCGGTTCCCTGCCTATGTGGATGCTGTGATTAACGAGGCTGTGGAGAAGTACGGATTTACTGAAGAGCAGCTGTTAACAGGGGGTTTAAAAATAACGACGGAACTGGACCCCACTGTGCAGCAAGCCGTGCTCGACGTCTATAATGATGACAGCTATTTCCCGGCAGGGAAGCCGGATCAGCTCGTGCAGAGCGGGGCCGTGATTTTGGACCCGCGTACTGGCGGTATTCGCGCGCTGGCCGGGGGGCGGGGCGATAGTGTTTTTCGCGGCTTCAGTCATGCGACCCAGCTGCGCAGGCAGCCGGGCTCGACCTTTAAGCCGATTGTGGTGTATGGGCCGGCGCTCGAGAAGGGCTATGCGCCTAATTCTTCCTTATACGACGGCCCATTGAATATCGACGGCTATCAGCCTGAGGACTGGGACCATCAGTCCCGGGGCCAGGTCACGATGCAGGAGGCGCTCACTTCGTCGTGGAACGTGCCTGCTGTGTGGCTGCTTCATGAGATCGGCATCGATCAGGGGCTGCAGTTCGCCAAATCGCTAGGCATTCCGCTTCCGGCGAACGACCGCCAGCTCGGCATTGCGCTCGGCGGATTATCGGAAGGCGTGTCTCCGCTTCAAATGGCGCAAGCGTTTGGCGCGTTTGCCGATGAAGGCAATCTGTATCCCGCCCACACGATTATGAAGATTGAGACAGGAGACGGACATATTCTGATCCAAGCCAGTCCAAAAGGGACGCAGGTGATGAAGCCTGACACTGCGTATACGATGACAGCGATGCTGCAGCAAGTGGTAGCCGGCGGCACAGGGAAGAACGCTGCGATGAATCGTCCGGTCGCAGGCAAGTCGGGAACAACACAGCTTCCCGACACAGCGGAGTTCAAGGGCATTGACGCGAACAGCGCCAAGGATGCCTGGTTCGTCGGTTATACGCCGGAGCTGACGGCGGCGGTCTGGGTCGGTTACGATCATACCGATCGCAACCATTACTTGACGACGTCCGGCGGCGCAGTGCCGGCCGTCCTGTTTAGGGAAATGATGACGCGGGCGCTGGCTCAGGCGCCAGTCGTAGCTTTTCATCCGCCATCGGCGGATATGTCGCGCCCTGCTGTGGAGCAGGTGGCTCCCGGGCCAGAGACACACGAGAAAAAGCCTCCCGAGCACGGGCGCGGCAAAGGGAAGAAGAAGGATTAAGGTCTCGTAGAAGAGCTGACAATGTGCCGCCAGAAACGCAAAAATATCCTGCAGGATCTGCAGGATATTTTTGCGTTTCGCGTATTTGCCAGGCGGCGGCTCAATGTCAATTAATCATCCTGATTGCCGCCACGTTTCTCATTGTCGTTCTTTTTGTGATTCTCCGGTTTTTCGGGCTTCTTTGCGTGCTCATCCTTTTTCTCATGTGGATCATCATGTGCGGCACGCTCTTTGGCCTCGTCTTTAGTTGGATTCGGCTTAGGGGAATCGGCTTTTTGCGAGTTCTCCTTTTTGTCGCCATTGTCATCTTTGTCATCATCATTATGGTCAGATGCGGACTGCTTCCAGTTGGTCTTTAGCTGGACGTTCAATTGGGTCGTATCCAGCGTGTAATGCTCGGCGAGCTCCTGAAGCAGCGCTTGCTGTGCATTGGCGGACTTCAAGTCGACGCCAGCCAGCAGCTGCTTGATCCACATCGCGGCTTCGTCGCCTTTGAGATGCACGGTGCCAGAGCCTTCAGGCTTGATTGATAAATCATAAAGCGTGCGGCCGTTGCCAGGCACTTGTTTGATTTGCAATTTGAAATGCTTGCCGTCGATTTTCAGGTCAATGCCGGCTAGACCCGGATAGACGGTGTCATCTTTGGCGGCAGCGGTCGTGCCGAGCGTCGGCGATGCTGGAGCAGCTTGCGCAGCTGGTGTCGCAGATGGCGTTGCAGTCGGAACCGCTGACGGCGACGGCACAGGCGTTGCGCTCGGCGCAGGCGAAGCAGCAGGGGCTTCAGCTGATGAAGCTTTCACATAGGCGGCTTGCTGCTTGCTGTTCATGATCAGTTCGATCTGATCCCCAGGTTTCAGATCGGACAGCTGTGCTTTCTGGTCGTTCCGGTACACCCAGACGGATTTCGCTAATGAAATCGTTTGCGTCCCACTAGTCGTTGATATGGATACTTGGGTTTGGTCAGATGAAGTGGATTGGAACGTGCCCACAACGGATGCAGAGGTCGCCGCATCTGAAGAAGTTGCAGCAAATGCGGTCCAACCGCCAAAGATCAGGATGATAGCTAGAATCGAAAAAAGCGAGATTCTTAAACGTTTGTTCATAATTCAGTACACCTCCACCAACAAGGTTCGGAGGGGGAAGAGCTTTTAGGTCGGTCATTACACAGTCCTTGTTGTCAGGGTTAATTCTTCTATAATTTTCAAAAAAATGGAATAAAAAAATGGGAGTTATTGACGATTGACAAGGGAAGTCGTATAATTTTTGTAAACACAAGCATACAATTGTCAGGGTTGACAGCATTTTCAGACAATAATTGCTAGAGAAGAAGGGGCTGCTTCATGGTTTATGATGGCATCGTTATTGGTTTAATCGTTGGCTTCATCCGAGCCGGTTTCATGAATGGGCTAACAGCTCTATCGATGGTCCGGATTCGGGGCGGATATATCTTCCCAGCGCTATTACTCTTTCAATTTGTGCTTATGTATTTTCAGGGCTCCAATCAGTTTCTCGCCCATTACAATGGGTACTTTTTTATTGCCGTTTATTTGGTAGGACTCTATGTCCTCTGGTTGAATCGGCATGAAAGAGGCTTTTGGTTCATTTTTGCCGGTGTCGTGCTGAATACAGTCGTTATGTTAGCTAATGGCGGACGTATGCCGGTCTCCGAAGAGGCCGCATCGGTATTGGATCCGATTTATTTGAAAATGCTCAAAGAAGATCCTGTGATTTATAAGCACGTACTTATGACCAGCGCAACACATCTCCCGTTTCTAGGAGATATTATTCCGCTATCACCGCCTTATCCAAGAAGGCAGGCCATCAGCATCGGGGATGTCATCATGAATTTTGGCATGTTCATTTATCTACAAAAAGTGATGCTTTCCCACAAAGTGGAGGCCTCTCTTGTAGAAATAAAGTAATTCCATCGTACATTTAAAGCGAAAGGAGAGTTACTATGAAAAAGTTACTAGATATGAAGTACAGCCGTGTCGTTATCAATGCGATCATCGTTACATCCGTCATCATCGCGCTTTCTTCTGGCTTTAAACTAACAGGACCTTGATAACTCGATATTAATTTAATTGCATAATTATGCTATATTAAGGGAAACAGGATTTTTGTCTGTTTCCCTTAATTTATTTTGATAGATTTTATCGAGAAAGGTCGTATGAACCCATGGAGGCCGCGCGTAGAGTCATCGCCCAATTGCGTCAACCTAGTAAAAGCTATACATTACTAGTTTATCTAACAGGTGCCTTAATTTTTATGGTGACTTTTAAGTGGTTCCATCATAGTTTTTCACTCTCCCAGTGGGTCATGATCTACTCTTTAGTTATTGCTGTCCTGGTGTTAGATTATTTCACGTTCCAACTGCCTCCGGAAGGTAATCTGCAATCGATGGATTCATCTGTCTATCTGGCGGCAATTTTTGTTTTCGGCGGAAGTTTTGCGCTAACGATCCTGATCATTAGCGCTGTGATTTTTATGATGATTCATCGCAAGATGGCCTGGTGGAAGCATCTATTCAACTTTGCTGTGTATACGATCATGATATCGGGGGCAAACCTGACTTATTATTGGTTGGGTGGCAAAGTAGGCGAACTGGACGCTCAGCGTTTGCCAGCTTATATTATGGCTTTGACGGTATATTTCTTTATCAATGTGATGTTAATCGGGTTCTATTTCTATCTGCTGTATAAAGGCAATTTATTTGATGTGATAAGAAGCTTTATTAAAGACGCGCTTTTTGCATATTTAAGCACACTCTTGCTTTCTATTGTATTAGTGGTGTTAATAACGAGCAGCCAGTACTTGGGACTGTTCCTCTTCTTGGCCATTACCATGATGCTCTCGCATGCGTTTCAGCGGTTATTTAAGATGTACAATGAGATGAGTGAAAAGGCGAACAAGGACAGCCGGACAGGGCTGTTTAATCATAGTTATTTTGAAGAGAAATTAGAATCATCCATTCAAGAATATCGTGAACAGGATCGTTCATTCTCGCTGGCGCTGTTGGATTTGGACGATTTCAAAAAGTATAATGACGCATTCGGGCACCCACAGGGTGACAAGCTGTTAAGTTTCTATGGAAAACTGATCAAAGAAGAGTGCGAAGCCAGAGAGATTCTGGCAGCGCGTTACGGCGGCGAGGAGTTTGCCATTATTATGCCGGGCTATGACAAGGCGAAAGCTTTTGCTTTTGTTAACGATCTGCGCAAGAAGATTAATGATATCCCGTTTGATGGCGTCGATGTGCTGCCGCATGGATGTGTGTCGTTCTCAGCCGGTATTTATGAAGTGTCGAGAGAAAACTATTATAAATCTCAGCTCATCGATCTGACCTACCGGGCGCTCTCTGCAGCGAAGGAAAAGGGCAAGAATACCGTAACGGTTTACGGCGAGCAAAGTCAGCTTCCGCAAAGCATTGAACAGGAAATTCACGATTTGGAACAGCAGTTGAAAATATTCCTGTCGAAAGATGTCTATACCTTTAAGCATTCCAAACGTGTGTATTCTTACGCCGTGGATATGGCGGACGTGCTGGGACTTAGCGATGAAGAGCGCAGGCTGCTTATTTTGGGCGCTTTGGTGCATGACATCGGCAAGCTGGAAATTCCGCGAGACGTTCTGAACAAGAAGTCCAAGCTGACGAACGACGAATGGGAAATGGTGAAGAAGCACGTGCTTTGGGGCAAAGAAATCGTCTTGGCGACGGGCAAGTATAATGACCTTGTGCCACTGGTCGAACTGCATCATGAGCGGTTTGACGGCAAGGGCTATCCGTACGGGCTGAAAAACGACGAGATTCCCAAGTTGGCCAGAATGCTGTGTATCATTGACTCGTTCGATGCCATGACGACGGAGCGGCCGTATCAAAAGACGAAGACGGTGGAGGAAGCGATTGAGGAGCTAAAGCGATTCGCAGGCCAGCAATTTGATCCGAAGCTTGTTATTCCGTTTATCGAGTACATCGAGGTTAAAAGGAAGACGGGTTTGACGGTGGATACGAAAGATTCGAACGAAGCGGTTTAGATATAAAGCACAGTCGGCGCTGGGGAGCGCTGGTTGTGTTTTTTTGTGTGAAAATTAGAAAATGAGGAGAAGCTTGAATACTGCCAAAAATAGTCTTGAAAAAGTCGGCCAAATTTTTTAAGATATAGTTGTATAATATAGATGCTAGTTTTACAATATAGAACATTTTGCAAATGGTAGCAGGAGTGAATACATGCCAATTATACAAGCGTTAGATCGGGCAATGAACATTTTAGAGTTGTTCGACGAGCATACGACAGAACTGAAGATCACGGAGATCAGTGCGAGAATGGACCTGCACAAAAGCACGGTTCATTCGCTTTTAAGAACCTTACAGCTTCACGGGTATATCGATCAAAATCAAGAATCAGGCAAGTACCGCCTCGGGCTAAAGCTAATTGAGAAAGGCCAGCTCGTGCTTCAAGGAATGGATGTCCGGAGCGTTGCCCGCAAGCATTTGGAAGCGTTGTCGGAGCGGACGGGACAAACGACGAACTTAGTCATACTTGACGGTAAAGAAGGCGTATATATTGATAAGGTAGAAGGCGCCAAAGCGGCTATACGTTATTCGCGCATCGGGCGCCGGGTCCCACTCCATAGCAGTGCGGTAGGGAAAGTCCTGCTGGCGCACATGAGACAGGATAAGCTCGAAGACCTTCTGCGCCAGTATCATTTCCACGTCCAGACCGCGCAGACGATTCAAGATCAGGATACACTGCTGCGCGAGCTTGTACAGGTTCGGGAGCAGGGCTTCGCTATTGACAATCAGGAAAATGAAGCAGGCGTCAGGTGTGGCGCGGTTCCCATCCGTGATCATTCGAACCAGGTGATTGCAGCGATGAGCCTTTCAACGATGACATCCGCAATCGATGATGAGCAATTTCAAGTGTACATAGCCCAGCTGCAACAAGAGGGGGAGTCCGTCTCCCAACATCTTGGTTTCAAGCGATAGGATAAGTTGGCGATTAGTGAATACGTACCCCCAACGGGGTATTTATTTATAAATTTTTAAGAACATAGTTTTATAATGTAAAACAAAATAAAAGGAGATGACAGTATGGGTGCTTTTACCGCAGATCAAGTGTATTTGAACTACATCAACGGAGAATGGATGGGGGCTTCCTCAGGCAAGACAGTTCCAAGTGTGAATCCGGCCAATCCAAAGGAAGTCGTAGGCTACGTGCAAGCGTCGACGAAGGAGGACCTGGATCGGGCCGTTGCGGCGGCGAAGTCAGCTTCTCGTTCTTGGCGGAAGCTATCCGGTGCGGCGCGAGGAGACCTTCTTTATAAAGCGGCTAATCTGTTGGAGCAGCGAGCCGACGAAGTCGCCGAAGCGATGACCCGGGAGATGGGGAAGACGTTCCCCGAAGCGAAAGGCGAGACGCTGCGAGGCGTTGCGATTTTGCGTTATTACGCCGGAGAGGGAATGAGACCGGTTGGTGATGTCATTCCATCCAGTGACAGCGAGGCGCTGATGTTCACGACGCGGGCTCCACTCGGTGTGGTCGGGATCATCTCGCCATGGAACTTCCCGGTTGCGATTCCGATTTGGAAAATGGCGCCGGCGCTGATCTACGGCAATACGGTCGTCCTGAAACCGGCACAGGAAACAGCGGTTACCGCAGCCAAAGTGATCGAGTGCTTGGCAGCAGCAGGTCTGCCTGCAGGCGTAGTTAACTTTGTATGCGGCAGCGGTTCAGTGATCGGACAAGGTTTGGCGGAGCATCCTGACGTGAATGGCATTTCTTTTACCGGTTCGAATCAGGTCGGCAAGCAGGTTGGTCAGGCTGCATTGGCACGAGGGGCGAAGTACCAGCTAGAGATGGGCGGCAAAAATCCGGTCATCGTCGCTGCTGATGCGGATTTGGATCTGGCTGTCGACGGTACGATCAGCGGAGGACTGCGGTCAACTGGGCAAAAGTGTACAGCGACGAGCCGTGTCATCGTTTTGAATGAGGTATATGACGCTTTTAAAGAGAAGCTTGTGGAAAAAGTAGCAAATATTCAGGTCGGCAATGGGATGGACGCTGGCATCTGGATGGGACCTTGTGCGAATGAGAAGCAGCTGGAAACCGTACTGGGTTACATCCAAAAAGGGGTAGACGAAGGTGCCAAGCTGCTAATTGGCGGCAGCAGACCGTCCTCGGCTGACTTGGCGGAAGGCTTCTATGTGCAGCCGACAGTTTTTGATCAAGTCTCGCCGCAGATGACGATTGCCAGAGAAGAAATTTTTGGACCTGTGCTGGCCCTGATTCGGGCGAATTCGCTCGAGGAAGCTATCGCGCTCGCGAATGATAGCGAGTTTGGTTTAAGTGCATCCGTGTACACGAGCAATATCGGCTCCATTTTGTCGTTTATCCAGGATATGGATGCAGGTCTGGTTCGGGTTAACGCCGAGACAGCAGGCGTGGAGCTGCAGGCACCATTCGGCGGGATGAAGCAGTCCAGCTCGCACTCCAGAGAGCAGGGGCAGGCAGCAATAGAGTTTTTCACTTCAATTAAAACAGTTTTCGTGAAGGCTTAGCTGGCATTAACCAAATCCGAAGGAGCGTGTGTGCGAATGAGAATTATTCGTTATCAGAAGGAAACTCAGCTTCAGCTTGCCGCAGTGACTGATCAAGGGGATGTTTACACTTTGCCGCAGAGCGATTATTTGAGTCTGCAGCAGGAAGCGGAAGGTCAAGGCGTTACGATGCTGGAACTTGTTCACGCAGCGATTCGCGATCAGCAGCCAATTGCCGAGCGCCTTGAGGAATTGACCTTAGCCGTACCGATCGAAGCGCCGGAGGTATGGGCAGCCGGGGTGACGTATCAGCGAAGCCGGGAAGCACGCAACTATGAAGCAACGGGCGGTCTCGCCAACGCGTTAACGTTCTACGATAAAGTTTACGATGCGGAGCGGCCGGAAATTTTTTTCAAATCGACGGCAGCCCGTACGGTAGGGCCAGGCGAAGAAGTGCAGCTGCGCAGCGATTCCCACTGGCAGGTACCGGAGCCGGAGCTTGGGCTTGTGCTTGGCAAGCAGGGGAGCATCATCGGGTATACGATCGGTAACGATATGAGCTGCCGGGATATCGAAGGGGAGAACCCGCTCTATTTGCCTCAAGCTAAGGTGTGGAAACGTTCCTGTGCCCTGGGCCCGGCGATCCGGCTCGTGGAGACGGTGGAGAACCCGTACGATCTGCAGATTGCCTGCCGGATTTATCGCCATGATGAAACGGTGGTTGAAGGCACGGCGAACACCGGCCAGTTGAAGCGCAAACTGGAAGAGCTGGCATCTTACTTGGTAAGGGATAACGAGCTCTTCGAAGGCACGGTATTGCTGACGGGAACCTGCATCGTGCCTCCGGACGATTTTACATTGGCAGATGGGGACCGAATTGAAATTGATATTGCCGGGATTGGAACACTCATCAATCCTGTAGCGGGCGCAGGCCGATAAGCTGTCATAATGGAAGCGGTCACAATGGAGCCGTCGCAATGGGGACGGACGACTGTGGCCAGGGAGGGTGAAGGTCTTGAAGGAGAATGTGGAGTTCATCATGGGACAGGACAACGACGAGTTGTATGCCGTTCGCACTCATGCGAGCGGTCCGGCGGGTTCACTCCCTTTGACCAAAGAAATGCTGCTGAACGCACCGAGCGGCGAGTTGTTCGGATTAACGCAAAACGTGGGCATGGGCTGGAAACCTTCGCGTCTCAAAGGGAAGCAGTATCTGCTTCTAAGCACGCAAGGCGGCATCCGCAAGGAAGACGGTACGCCCGTTGCTCTCGGCTATCATACGGGCCATTGGGAGGTCGGCTTGCTGATGCAGGCCGCCGCCTCCGAAATTACCGACAGCGGCGGCGTGCCTTTTGCCGGGTACGTCAGCGATCCGTGTGACGGACGCTCGCAAGGGACAGAAGGCATGTTCGACTCCTTGCCCTACAGGAACGATGCAGCGATCGTATTCCGGCGCTTGATCCGCTCTTTGCCGACGCGCAGGGGCGTCCTCGGTGTGGCCACCTGCGACAAAGGATTGCCGGCCATGATGATGGCGCTGGCCGGCATGCACGATCTGCCTTGCGTGATCGTGCCAGGCGGGGTGACGCTTCCGCCGACGGCCGGCGAGGACGCGGGGAAAATCCAGACCATTGGGGCGAGATACGCCAATGGGGAAATGACACTGGAGGAAGCCGCTGATCTCGGCTGCCGGGCGTGCGCAACCCCTGGTGGGGGTTGCCAATTCCTAGGGACGGCTGCGACTGCGCAAGTCGTGGCGGAAGCGCTGGGCATGACCGTGCCGCATGCAGCGCTCGCCCCGTCGGGGCAGCCCGTATGGGAAGAGATGGCCAGGCAGTCGGCCCGGGCGATGATGCAGCTGGAAGAGAAGGGCATCCGCATGAAGGACATCCTCACCGAAGGAGCCATTCGCAATGCGATGGCGGTACATGCCGCTTTCGGCGGGTCGACGAACTTGCTGCTGCATATTCCAGCCTTCGCGCATGCGGCAGGGGTGCCCGTGCCGACGGTGCAGGACTGGATTCGCGTCAATAAACGCGTGCCCCGCCTAGTCAGCGTCCTGCCGAATGGGCCGGAATACCATCCTACGGTGAGGGTATTCCTGGCGGGCGGCGTGCCGGAAGTGATGCTGCATCTTCGCAGCTTGGGCGTCCTGGACGAAACCGTAATGACGGCATCCGGAGTAAGTCTTGGCTCGGTTCTCGATTGGTGGGAGACCAGTGAGCGCCGCCAGCGGATGAAACGGCTGCTGAAGGAGTTGGACGGCATCGACGCCGACGCTGTCATCATGAGCCCGGAGCGTGCCAAGGAGCGTGGTTTGACGTCCACGGTGACGTTCCCTATGGGGAACTTGGCACCGGAAGGGTCTGTTATCAAGTCCACGGCGATTGACCCGGCGGTAGTCGGTGAGGACGGCGTGTACCGCCATCGCGGACGGGCAAAAGTATTTACGATGGAGAAGCAGGCGATTGCCGCCATCAAAAATGGCCACATTGAGCCGGGCGATATTATGGTGCTGATGGGCCGAGGGCCGTCGGGAACGGGGATGGAGGAAACGTATCAACTGACATCTGCGCTCAAGCATTTATCTTATGGCAAATATGTCTCCTTGATCACGGATGCGAGATTTTCCGGTGTCTCCACAGGGGCATGTATCGGCCATGTCGGTCCGGAAGCACTCGCAGGCGGTCCGATAGGCAAACTGCGGGATGGAGACCTGATCGATATCGTTGTAGACCGTAACCATTTAGAGGGCAGCATCAACTTCATCGGTACGGGGGGCGAAGTGTTGACCCCTGAGGAAGGAAGTCGGGTACTCGCCTCCCGAGAGCCGCACCCGGAATTATCGGCCGATCCGAAGCTCCCGGCGGATACACGGTTATGGGCCGCCTTGCAAGCGGCCAGCGGAGGCACTTGGGCAGGCAGTGTGTATGACGCAGAGCGCATTATAGCTGTGTTGGAAGCGGGGAAAAAAGCGTTGTCCCTGTAAAGCAAGCTTAGGAGCAGCCGGCAAAAAAGCTGAGCCGTCGCAGACCCTTTTTAGGCCGCCTCGCCTGAAAAAGGTTACGGACGGCTTTTTTTACGGGCACAATCTAATGAAATTGGTATTTTACCAAATCAATCGGGCTTATGGTGTAACCGCTTACTTGATAAAATGAAAGCGTAACCAAACATGCGAGGGGAGAGACAAGAAATGAAGAAATGGGCCTCACTTTCCATTGTTAGTATGCTTTTATTAAGCGCCTGCGGGGGCAACGTGCAAACGGCAGCGACGGATAGCGGTAAAAAAGACACCGGCGGCACTGAGCCGAAACAGACGGCGCAAGCGTCATCCGGCGAGAAGAAAAAGCTTTCCTTTTGGTATATCGAAACGGGGCAAAGAAAGGAATTAATTGAAGCTACGGTTCAAAAGTTCATGCAGCAAAATCCGGATGTGGAAGTCGAAGCGGTGCAAATTCCGAACGACGCCTATAAAACCAAGCTGTCTGTAGCAATGGGCGGCGGCAGTCCGCCGGATGTGTTCCACTCCTGGGGAGGCGGCTGGCTGAAGCAGTTTGTATCCGCTAACCAAGTGCTGGATCTCACGGGCAAAGTGAACAGCGATTCCTACGTTCCTGCAGCGATAGGCGCAGCTACGTTTAATTCCAAGATCTATGGAGCTCCACTGGCGATGTCGGTTGTTCCAATGTTCTATAACAAGGAAATTTTCGCCAAATATCAGCTGCAGCCACCGAAAACGTATGATGAATTCCTGGCGATTATCGACAAGCTGAAGAAAGAAAATATTATTCCCATCGCCATGGCGAATAAAACGAAGTGGCCGGCCGCCTTCTACCTCATGTACTTTGCCGAGAAGCTTGCAGGACCGCAAATTTTCTCGGAGGCGTTTGAACGCACAGGCCGTACTTTCGACGATCCGGCTTACGTAAAGGCCGGTGAAATGATTCAGGATCTGGTCAAGCGTGGCGCGTTTAACCCGGGCTTTAACGGACTGACTTATGACACGGGGCAATCCCGCCAGCTGCTCTATACGGGAAAAGCGGCCATGGAAATGCAGACCGCCTCTTATGTCAATAACGTGCGCAATGAAGCGCCGGATTTTGAAAAGAAGCTGGGCATGTTCCCATTCCCTGAGATTCCAGGCGGAAAGGGGAACATCTCCAACGTCGTCGGTGGCGTCTCCCCGGTCTTCTCCGTGGCAGCCAAGTCCAAATATCCGGATAAAGCCGTCGAGCTTGTCAAAATGTTAACGTCCCAAGAGCTGGCGCAGCAGTTCACCGATAAAACGAGCGCGATCTCTGCGGTGAAAGGCGTGGAATATAAAGACCCGTTTGCTATTCAACTGAACGATATGCTGAGCAAGGCAGGGTACTTGCAGACATTCTATGATCAAACTTTGCCGCCGGATCTGGCTGAGCTGCACAAAGATACGACGCAAGCGTTGTTTGGGGAAACGATGACACCAGCGGAGGCGGCCAAACAGATGGAAGCCAAAGCGAAAGAGATTTTGAAGAAGTAGTTCGAAAAGAACGATCACTCGGAGGGAAGGGAGAGCTAGCCTTCCTTCCGATGATTTAGATTCAGCTGAACGGAGGTAGACCGAGGGGATGAACAGCTTAGCAGAAAAACGTACCGGCCAAGTGGAGCTCCAGAAAGCCGTTCCATCGCGCAAACATAAGCATACGGCTTTTATTATCGGATTTATCGGTCCGGCCTTACTTATTTATCTGACATATGTCATATTTCCAATCTTTTCAACGTTCTATTACAGTATGTTTCATTGGAGTGGTATCGAATCGAACAAAACCTTTATTCTCTTCGATAACTATATCAAGCTGATGGCGGACTCCGTTTTTTGGAAAACGGTTCTGAACAACTTGCTGTTGGTCGTCGCCTCCATTTTTACGCAGCTACCGTTGGGACTCGCTATGGCACTGCTGCTCATGGCCCCGATCAAAGGCATTCGCCTGTTCCGTACCGTGTATTTCATGCCGCTGCTGATGTCTACCGTCGCGCTAGGTATCTTGTGGACGTTTATTTACGATCCGACGATGGGGATTATTAATCAGGCGCTGGAGCTTCTGGGGCTTCAATCATGGCAGATGGGTTGGCTCGGGGACTCCAAGACTGCATTCCTTGCTGTAATCGTTACGATTTGCTGGCAATTTACACCGTTTTACATGATCTTATTCCGGGCGGCGATTTCCGGGATTCCGGAGGAAATTTATGAATCGGCCAAAATCGACGGCGCAAGCGGCTGGAAGCAGTTTTGGCGCATCACACTGCCTTTATTGAAGCCGACCATTGTCACGTCCTCGGTTCTATCCGTGATCGGATCGCTCAAATATTTTGATTTGATCTATGTCATGACCGAAGGCGGTCCGGACAGCAGCACAGAACTGATGGCTACCTACATGTACAAGCAAGCATTTGCTAAGTTCAACATGGGCTATGCGAGCACGATTTCGTTCACGATGTTTGTCATCTCGTTAATCGTCGCCATCTTCATACTCACAGCGGATAAGAACAGAGCTCAAGCGTCGTAACAAGGGGAGGAGGACAGCGAGTGACTGCGGTAAATTCAATTCAACGCGTAGGTCTTTATGTGATTGCTATTCTTGTGCTAGTTGTCACAGGATATCCTTTCATCTATATGGTGGCTACTTCTTTAAAAACGCAGCCGGAATTTTTTGAACATCCTGTTTCACTGCTGCCCAAGTTCAATTTTGAAAACTATGCCCTCGTTTTTAAACTGGGGATCGATACATATTTTCTCAACAGTGTCATCGTCTCGCTCATCTGTGTAACAGCCATCATCTATCTGTCAGCGATGATCAGCTTTCCGTTAGTGCGCATGCGCTTTAAGTTGAATCGGCCGATATTCTACTTGTTTCTGGCCGGCATGATGATTCCCGTGCATACGACATTGATTCCGATTTATATGCTCACTAAACAGATCGGATTATACGATTCAATGTGGGCGCTCGTCGGCCCTTACATCGCTTTCAGTTTGCCGATTTCGGTCATTATTCTTACGCAATTTATTCAAGAAATTCCGAAAGAGCTGGACGAGGCGGCTGTCATGGATGGTGCTAACCCTGCGCGCCTGTTCTGGAGCATCGTATTTCCTTTGTTAAGCCCGGCACTTGCGACGATTGCCATCTATAACTTCATTCATATCTGGAATGAGTTTGTCTTTGGTCTCGTCCTGATTACGACACCGGCAAAGATGACCCTCCCGCTCGGATTGAAAGCTTTCTACGGGGAATTCTCCGTGAATATTCCCGGCATTATGGCGACGCTTACGCTTGGCTCACTACCTCTGATGATTGCTTATTTTCTCGCTCAAGAAAAAGTGGTTAGCGGATTGTCGGCTGGCGCCGTCAAAGGATAGGATATATTTTACTGCGTACTTCCGAAAAGGTAGTGCGCTATTTCTATTCTTACTTTATAGTCATAAGAAAGCAGCAAGTCGTTAAGGAGTGGCCCATGTACAAGCTTATTGACAGACTGCGTTTAAACCGGACGCGTGTGCAAATATCACTCAGCTTTTTGTTTGTGATGGCTGTGGTGATCTCCTTGAGCGGAGGATTGCTTTATAAATCTACAACAGCGCTTTTTATTCAAAATACGGAGGGCTACTTGGGGGAGACGGCCAAGCAAGCCAGTGCTAGGGTAGATGCCGTATTGTCGCAGGTGGATACGATTAGTTTGCAAGTCGTGATGGACGCGCGAATTCAATCGCTTTTATACCGCTCTAAGCAGGGGCTGCAAATTCCCATCGACCAAAAGCTGTCCGTCCGCCCTGTCATTGATCAACTTGTCGCCTTGTCTTGGATAATCAAAGACATTGCTATTTACTCCGTCAATGATCCGTTCTACCCCTTGGCGAATCGCCAGTTGGACGATATCATCGGTAACGATCCGCTAACGATCAGCAGACTAAAGGCGGGACAGCTAGTGTTCACAGGCACCGATCCCCAGGATGACCAAGTGCTGCTGGCGGTTCGGCAAATCCGGCTGGAGCGGGATCATCTTTCTCCTGGCGGCTATGTTGTGATTAAAGTGATGAAATCGCTCGTCGATTTTTTTAATGAGGATTTTTCCTCGATAAAAGGCGGCAGCATGCATCTCTATGACCATAACAAGCTGTTGATAGCCTCGACCATGCCGTCTATGCTGATCGACAGGAATTTAAATGTGGGCACCCAGTCGGAGACGGATGGCATGTACCCCCGGCTGCAGATCAATGGCAGCGATTATTTGCATATTATCGAGCATTCCCGGCAGTTTAACTGGTCGATTCATATTTTGGTGCCGATCAGCACGATTACGGAGAAATCAGTTGTGCTGAAGCAGGTGCTGTTGTTTGCACTGGCAGCGGGTGGCATCGTGTTCATCGGACTTCTGTGGGTAGTGTCCAGGATGATTACCCGGCCCATCGGGCACCTGCGCAAAAAAATGCGCAGCGTTCATTTTGCACTGCCCACGATGAATGAAGTCACTTATTTTAATTATGAGATGAACGATTTGAATGCGGCGTATAACAAGCTGGTCCGGGAAATTAATGAGCTGGTTGAGACGGTTTATGAGAAGGAAAGGCTCAAAAATCAGGCGGAGATCAAAATGCTGCAAGCGCAAATTCATCCTCATTTTTTATTTAATACGCTAGAAGCGCTTTATTGGACATTGCGGGACAAACAAGATGCGGAGAGCGCAGATCTTGTGTTCCATCTGTCCAAGCTGTTCCGATATTCCATCAAGCATTCCGAGGGAGATGATTGGGTGGAATTGAGCAGCGAAGTCGAGCATTGCCGCAGATATTTGGAAATTATGAAATTCCGGATGGGCGACCGCTTATCTTGGGATATCCGAATGGAGTCCGACTTCAAGATGATCCGTATTCCCAAACTTCTGATTCAACCGCTGGTGGAGAATGCGATTCAACATGGCATCGAGCCTAAGGTACAAGGCGGCTCCATTGTACTGAATGTGAGACGAGTTGAAAGCGAGGGAGCTGTCTATCTGCAGATTAAGGTCAAGGATGATGGAGAAGGGATGGCCCAGGAGGATGTCGAGCTGCTGACGAAACGCTTGGCGAAAGCTGGGACCTTGCGCACGACAGGAGGCGGCATCGGCCTGACGAATGTGAAATCCCGTGTCATGCTGCATTATCCGGACAGAGGCGGGCTCACCTTGAGCAGCAGAAAAGGATGGGGGACGGAAGTTAGCATATATCTCCCGTATGAGGGGTTGAACGATGATGAAGCTGCACGTGCTAATCGCTGAGGATGAGCTCCCTACCCGGAGAGGCGTCTTCAACGCGCTACAGCAATATTCGCAAGGGGAGTGGCATATTCACGCTGTTGAGAACGGGCTGGAGGCCTTGGACTATGCGCTTCGCCATCCGGTCGATTTGCTGATTACCGATATTCGGATGCCTGGATTAACCGGCATTCAGCTCTTGGAGAAGCTGAAGATGGAGGGCCAAGCCATCGTTTCTATGCTGCTGACAGGGTATGCCGAGTTTGAGTACGCCAGAGCCGCCATGAAATTCGGCGCGATCAATTACATCCTCAAACCGTTCGACCACGAGAGCTTGCTGACAGCCGTTCAGGCGGCGTGTGAAGAGATTCTCGTTCGTCAGCGCCAGCAGGATGTACAGCAGGCGGAAGCGGAGAACGAGGAAGAGGCGCTGGCTGCGAAGATTCGGAACGAGTCGATTCGCAAGGCGCTAGCCTATATTACAGCCGAGCTGCACCGTCCGACACTGAGCATTAAGGATGTAGCGGATCATATTCATCTCAATCCGAGCTATACATCTGTGCTGTTTAAAGAGGAGACGAAAATTACGTTCAGCGAATTCGTCAACCGAAGCCGGCTGCGGCGAGCTAAATCGCTGCTACATGCCACCGACAAGAAAATTTATGAAATCGCGGATTGCGTCGGCTTTTCATCTTCCAAATACTTCGTGCAAGTGTTTCGGGATGTTGAAGGCATGACACCGAATCAATACCGGAATCATCATGCTGAATAGCAAGATAAGGGGGGTTCCTGGGTAATGCGCTTCCTATGTGTATGGCTAATTAGCTGTTTGTTGGCGGTATTCAGTGCCGGCTGCATGTCCTTCCGTCCTTCGGAAAATCAAGCTCTTCCGACTGCCACGCCCCCAGTAAAAATTACGATATGGGCTCAGGAGACCAAGGATCCCCGGCAAGTATCTTTGCAAGAGAGCATTCAGAAATTTAATCAAGCGCATACGGATATGCAAATTGTCCCTTTTTACTACGAGTCGGAGACGTATAAAAATAAACTAAGAGTCGCCGTGGTCTCGGGAAACATGCCAGATCTGTTTTATTTCTGGACCGGGGATAACTTCAAGCAGTTGGTTCAATCCCGAGTGGCTGCGGATTTGAACGGTTTATTGGAAGCCCACCCCGATTATAAGCAGCAATTTGCCCAAGATGCTTTGCAAAGCACCTCCTATGAGGGTCATGTGTACGGGATCCCTTATGCGGTGCGTCATGTGGTGATGTGGTATAACAAATCTTTATTTCAAGAGAATGGCCTGACACCGCCCTCCACCTGGAATGAACTGTTGAACATCGTAAAGGTCCTATCCAACAAAGGAATTACGCCGGTTGCGGCGGCTGGCAAGGAGCGCTGGCCCTTGCTTCATTGGTTCGCCTATTTGTCCAACCGCTTAGGTGGCGATGAGCCGATGCAGCGCGTCCTGAAGCGGGAGTCTTTGACCGATCCGAGCTTTATCGAGGCCGGGCTGCGATTCCACGAGCTCGTTAAAAAGAAGGCGTTTGCCCCGTCATTCCTCGGCATGGATGTGACAGCTGCGGAACGCATGTTCTTGTCCGGCAAAGCTGCCATGTACTTGGAGGGCGATTGGACGGCCGGCAAATTGTTCAGCTACAATGACTACAGCACGGATGTTGGCTACTTCCGCTTCCCGACGGTTGACGGCAAGGGTGATCCGACCCAATACTATGGAGGGTATTCCTCCGGCTGGGCCATTTCGGCTGGAAGCCATCATATGCAGGAGGCTTTTGAGGTGCTGAGCTTTTTGACAAGCGCAGAGGAAAACATGCGGCTCGCAGAGAACAGCGGCACCATCTCACCCATTCACAATTTGCAAATCTCAAAGACGAATACGATACCTGCTTTATATGACTATATGCAGTTTATCGAGCGGGATCCTACGGGCTATTTCGGATATTATGATCAGCAAATGGATGATGGCAGGGCACAGCAGCTGCTGGATGCGGTAATCACCTTCGCCGGTGAAGAGGAGATGAGCCGGCAAGATATCGAAGCCGTATTAGCGAATATTCGATAAAAAAAGAACGCTTTGCGCCGCATGTGCGCAAAGCGTTTTAATCATTTTTGCCGTTTTCTATGTAGATGCAGCTATCTATAAACGCCGCATTTTTTTGCGAGTGTAGGCCATGTTGCGACGAACATGTTTTCCCATCTGTCCTCGGGCAGCACTCTGATCCATCTGGCGATTTGATCCAAGCCCATCTCGCATAGTGTGTTCATAACTTCTTCTTTTTCGCATGTTTTTGTTGCCAACATCCTTAACCACCTCAGTCAGTCGTATTCAAACAATTATGTATATGCGCCAAATTGAAAATATGTTCCACCTGCTGGAAAGGCATGTGTGTTTGGTGTCATTTTTTTTGTGAATCCTTCAAATCTTTGGGCAAAATCGGTTGCGCAGCCTGTAGCACTTCGTCCAGCTTCCCCTCGGGAACCTCCTTGTCTCCATACCGGGCTTGGTTATAAGCCTCCGTAATCGCATGAACCGCCTGCGTGGGGATGTGAAAGCGGTCTTCATGCACCAGCTCCTGCCTGTTCTCGTTAGGCGTCAACGTTCGATTATAGGTGTACCCGCGTACTGAGGCATGATCGACTAAGAGAGCATACAAATAGCGGATACGTTCACGGTTGTCGGTCAACTCCGACCACTTGATGCGTCGATCCTTATGGCGCAGAGCTTTCGCTGTCAGCCGCCTCCACCATGCCTCTCGAGCGGACTTCCAGTCAATTAGGCTTTCCTTTTCATCGGTGAAATTGGCCGTTTCTATTTGCTGCTGGTTCATCCGCGTTTGTTGCAGCAGTCTGTGAATCAAGCGGCGAACTACGGGAGCCAGTTTGGTGACGATGAAATAAATCGCGAAACCAATAACGGCCGCAATGAAAACATAGGCGAGAGCGATCTTCGCATACTCCCAAAACGTATCCCACCAGGAGGGCTCAGACTTCGCAGGAGGCAGCGGCGGGAACGGCTGCTGCATCGGCGCGTCGGGCTGTGGAGGCTCGGGAGGCGAATCGGAATGAAGCAATCGGAACAGCCAGATGAAAAAAGCGTGCAGCATGTCGGACAGGAACTGCTTCAGCTTCTGGAAGTAAGCGACAGCGGCGATTACGGCCAGGAGTACGATGAGCCACAAGCGGCCGGCTCTGCGCACGGAGCCTGACAAGGCCGCGTCAGCGTGTTCGGCGCTTGCCAGCGTAGCCCGCAGCAGCTGCATGCGATTGAGCGTAAATACAGTAATTGCCAAAGTGCAGAACCCGAGGCCGTTCATCCAGCCGATCCACGCGTGATAATCACCCATACGCCCCATGATGGGAACAACAATAAAATTAAGGCAAATGGCGATGGCAAACAAGTGAATCGGGAATAGGTTGAGCGAGATGTCTTTGGCATAGCGGTTACCGCGATAAACAGCCCACACGCCAGGCAGGGCACAGACCCAACCGTGCCAGTCGTTACCGTGAAAGAGACAGGAGAGACCATAGGCAGCGGCCAGAGCAAACAAATATTCATAAAGCCGCTTGGTCAACAGTCGTGTTGTTGCGCCTGCATAGCCTGCTATGTAGGAAAGCAGGTATTGCAGAAGAGTCGAGGCCAGCGGTGTGCCGGCTGCTTGAACTTGTAGAATGACGACGAGCGGAAAATAAAGGGTTAGCTCGGCCGCTCCCCATAACAGGGTGAGTCCTAATCCGTAAAGCCACTGTTTAGCGTCGGTTGACCGCATGATAAGGCTGCACCTCCTGTTCGGGCAAATCTGTGCCGGTCAGGTGATGTGCCAGCGGCACGATGCTTACGGCATGCCCACGCGCCTCCAGCTTGGCCATGCTGGCTTCGATATCAGCAGCTACAAAAGGCGTGATCAGCACGATGTCCATCGGCGAGCCGTCATCTTGTATCCATTGGTCGAGATAATCATGAAACGTCCGGCAGCACGATATTGCCAGCTTTGCCATCGTCTCGAACATAGCTTCGAGATGAGGCGTTCCGCCTTCCGGTGCGAGATAGACAGGTGTGCCGCTTTCGTCTTGCACCCAGCCGTTGTAGCCGAAACCGACCGGAATACCTTGACTGACGGCATATTCGGCCAGCGTGGCGGCGTAGGAGAGCCCGCGTTCCACTAGCTCAGGGTCAGTGACCGCGTCCCACATCGTCTCAGTAATCTGGCTGTTGACGATCAGCATAAGCCGCGGGTCTGCCGTGAAATCACGGTTGAACACCTGCAGCCGTTGGCTGCGGGCAGTCGCTTTCCAGTGTATGCTGCTCATCGTGTCCCCGTAACGGTATTCACGCACTCCGGAAGTGAGGAACGGGTCCTGGACGATCCACCGTTTCACGGTTATATCTCCCTGCCAGCGGCTGGAGGGAAGCGGGATGTCTTCCCAGCGGGCCAGCTGCGGGTAGACCAGCAGCTCCAGATTCAGCCGCTGCGTCCTGCCTGCAGCCTGCAGGCCAAAGAAATCGCCAATGGAAACGGCGGTCGTTTCCAGTTTATACCATCCACGTTTAACGCACAGTACTTGATGACGCCTGACAATTTTTGTAAAAGGCATAAGGCTGAACAAACTGCGATGATTTTGAAAAATCGCCCCGCTGCTGATCTCCAGATTCGTTTGCTGGCCGAAGCGGAGCCCGGTATGGATCGTCGACTCCAAGCGCAGCCAAGGGACAGGGGCAAGCTTGCGGTTCACAATCGTCTCGACCATCACCACCTCCTCACCGGCGTGACAACGGCCTGTGGAGAAGGTGCGGTCGATGCGCACTCGGGCTAAGCCGAAGCGGGCGAACAACTGATGCTGGACGAGGCCGAGGACGACAGCGATCAGAACGATCCAGCTGATTCCCATCGGCTAGCCCAGCTTTACTTCGGTCGGCACCGCAGTGGCCGCCAGGATCTTATCCAGCAGCGCCTGCGCCTGCTGGTCCTGCTGGCGCGAGCGCGTGCGCAGCAGCAGGCGGTGCGCCCATACGGGCTTGACCATGCCCTTGATGTCATCGGGCAGGACATAGTCGCGGCCGCGGAGCGACGCGTGAACCTGCGCCGATTTCATCAAGGCGCGGACTCCACGCGGGCTGACGCCGAGCGCGGCCTCGGGATGCGTGCGCGTCGCTTCGGCGAGCTGCACGATGTACCGCAGCAGGTCGTCGCTGACGCGCACCTGCGTGTAGCTTTGCTGAGCGTCGAGCAGCTCAGCCCGGCTGACGACCGGCAGCAGCTGGTCCAGGGGGTCGTGCTGCCGGTACATGTTCAAGATCTCGAGCTGCTCAGCCGACGTCGGGTAGCCCATCGAGATCTTCATCAGGAAGCGGTCGAGCTGTGCTTCCGGCAGTGGGAACGTCCCCTGATTCTCCACAGGGTTCTGCGTGGCAATGACGAGAAACGGCGACTCCAGGCGGCGCGTTTCTCCATCGATGCTGACCTGCCGTTCTTCCATGCACTCCAGCAAGCTGGACTGCGTGCGCGGCGTCGCGCGGTTAATCTCATCGGCGAGCACGATGTGCGCGAATAACGGCCCCGGGCGGAATTCAAACTCGCCCAGCTTTTGATTAAAATAATTGATGCCGCTTACATCTGACGGCAGCAGATCCGGTGTGAACTGGATGCGCTTCATCGTGCCATCCAAAGAGCGGGCCAGCGCTTTGGCCAGCTGGGTTTTGCCGGTGCCCGGCACGTCCTCCAGCAGCACATGCCCGGAGGCGATTAGCGCGATGAGCATCAGCTCCACGACGTCCTCTTTGCCGACGATGACTTTGCCTACATTATGCTGAATACGTGAAGCTAAGGTTGCGATCGATGTGAGATCCAATGTGTTCCCCTCCCGTGAAGTTCTGTTTACCTAATTTTAGCAGATAATCGGGTTTTGAGGGGACGTGCAAATTTACAAAAATCTTGTATGAAAGTTACAGCGAAGCTGGGTCGGAGCAGGCTTATTATACTTTAAGCTGTGTCTCCCGAATGTGATATGATTTGCCGTTTCAATTACACTGGAAAGAGGGTGCCCCTTAGCCATTTTTATAGCTTGTGGGGCACCCTCTTTGCAAAAGGTTGTGTATTCCCCAACCACTTAGTACAATGTTGTTGAAGAAGCAGATACTGTCGGAACGTGTCTTCTCTTGAAAACACGCAGGGGGATATTCATATATATGTACAAACTGATTTTGGTGGACGACGAAGAAGATGTGCGGGAAGGGGTCGTCCAGGAAATTGACTGGGAAGCGATCGGCTTCGAAGTCGTAGATAAGGCGGAGAACGGCCGGGAAGCACTGGAGCTGGTAGAGAGGCTGCAGCCGGACGTCGTCGTAACGGACATCCAGATGCCGTTTATGAATGGGTTGGAATTCGCTGAAGCGATTCGAGAGCGCTTTCCTACCATTAAGATCATCATCTTGACCGGGCATGATGAGTTCGAATATGCGCAGCGCGCGATCAAACTGCACATTGATGAGTATGTGCTCAAGCCTTTTTCGGCGCAGGAGCTTATTCATGCGCTGCTCAAGGTGAAGGCGCAGATTCAGGAGGAAGTTGCACATCGAGAGAACGTGCAGCTGCTGTTGGAGCATTACCGTAAAAGTATGCCGGTGCTGAAGGAGAATTTTCTTGCATCGCTGATGAACCGCAAGCTGCCTCGAGACGAAGTGATGGAGAAAGCGTCGAATTATGGCATATCGCTCGATGGCAGCAGCTTCGTGGTGGCCATCATCAGCATCGACGGTGTGCTGATCGCGGAAGATGATCCGGATAAGCGTGCCGAGCTGGCGTCGAATGTTTCATTGAAATATTCGGAGGACCAGGCCTTGAAGTATTTTGCTCTGCTGAATATTACCGAGGAAATTGCCGGCAAACGCAATCTCGGTCTCGTTTTCATGCATAACGATCAGGTTGTCGTATTAGCTGTACGGGCTGCCAGTGATCGGGATATTGCCCTGCAGGAGACGATGAAGGCGCTTGAAGAAGTGCGCCAGAACGTGGAGAAGTATTTGAAGTTCTCCGTGACGGTCGGCATTGGCTCTGTGATGAAGGATGTGACCAAGATCAGCTACTCCTATGAGGATGCGGAGCTGGCGCTGGATTACAGGCTGATCCTCGGCAATAACCGGATGATCAGTATCGATGATGTGGAGAATCGCAGCGTGGAGAAGGTACGCTTCGATGACCGCAAGGAGCACGCCTTAATAAGAAGCATTAAGGTAGGCACGAGCTTGGAAATGAAAGAGACGATGGATGAACTCTTCATGGGTGTGGAGAGTAGTGTTTCCGTGAAGGACTACCAAATTTACTTGCTCGAGATGCTGACGTGCATCTTGAAGGCGGCGAAGGACGCGAACCTGAACTTGGACGAGGTGTTCGGCGAGAACTTCGTGCCTTTTACAGAAATTAACAAGTTTACTTCGTTGGAAGAGGCGAAGCATTGGTTTATGGAGCTGTGTGCCGGCATCATGAACCATATTGCGGCGGACCGTCAATATACGTATAAGAATTTGGTGGAAATGGCCAAAGATTATACAAAGAGTCACTATCATGAAGGCGATATCACCATTAATAAGGTGTGCAGCCATCTGCATATTAGCGCAGGTTATTTCAGCAGCATTTTCAAAAAAGAGACCAAGATGACGTTCGTCAACTATTTAAACCATATCCGCATGGAAGCGGCGATGGAATTGCTGCGGACGACAGATATGAAGGCACTGGAGATCGCGGAGAAAGTCGGCTACGCCGATGCGAATTATTTTAGCTTCAGCTTCCGCAAAAATGTCGGTGTTTCCCCGAAAGAGTACAGAAACAGTTTCAGAGGGGTGTAAGGCTTGGGTAAAAAAATCAAAGCACTATTCAAGGCATTGTATACCGTACTGCTTGACACGATCAGTGTCAGGAGCATCCAGTTTACGATTACATTGTCTTTTATTTTTATCGCCGTGACGATCATGCTGATCGTCTCTTTGGTGCTGTATAACAAGTTCTCGAAAACAGCGGAAGAGAACGCTTTTTTGAATACGCAGCAAATCATTGAGCAGATGCAGTTCAATCTGGAGAACTACATCAAAGGCATGTCGGACACATTCCAGGTGGTGGACGCGAAGATCGCCAAGGCTCACGGCGTTCCGTCGGATAAGTTGCTGGAGCAGCTTAACACGATCGCGAGCACGCGGGAAGACATCGTGTCGATTGATCTTTTTACCGCTGACGGGCAGCTGGTGACCGGGATCAACAATACGGACATGCGCAGCAATACACGGCTGACCGATCAGTCCTGGTTTAAGTCGGCGCTGGAGAATCCGAATCATCTTACTTTTTCGCTGCCGCATATTCAGAATCTGTTCAAGGAGCCGTATAAGTGGGTCGTTTCCATGAGCAAAGGGGTGACGATTCAGCGCGGTGGTCAATGGGTGGATGCGGTGCTGCTGGTCGATGTCAATTTCAAGACATTGGATGATGTATTCCGGACGGTTTCGCTTGGAAAAAAGGGCTATGTCTATATCATCGATGAATCAGCGGGTAATATTGTGTACCACCCGCAGCAGCAGCTCATTTATATCGGCCTGAAATATGAGAATGTCGAGCAGGCGTTGAAATTTTCGTATGGCAAATATATGGATGTCGCGGACGGCGAAACACGACTTAATGTGGTAAAAACTGTAAGTAACATCGGTTGGAAAATTATCGGCGTTTCTTATCTGGATGAGATCGTGACGACACGAAAAGAGATCAGTACGTTCATGATTTGGCTGTTCGTTATTGTACTGTTTTTTATTCTGCTGATCTCCGCTTTGATGTCCGCGCGCATTACCCAACCGATCAAGCGGTTGAAGAAGTCGATGGAGATGGTGGAGAAGGGGCATTTCGACACCTATATCCATGTGCGCGGCGCGGATGAGGTCGAGCAGCTCTCCCGCCGGTTCAATCTGATGGTCAGCCGGGTGCGGGAGCTGATGGATCAGAGCATTCACGAGCAGGAAGTGAAGCGGAAGAACGAGCTTGAGGTGCTGCAGTCGCAGATCAATCCGCACTTTCTCTATAATACGTTGAACTCGGTGGTGCGCATGGTGGGCAGCGGCAAGAATGAAGAGGTCGTCACGACGATCACTTCGCTGTCGAAGTTTTTTCGCATTTCGCTGAGCAAAGGGAAAAACATTATTACCGTCCAGGAAGAGATCGAGCATATCCGCAACTATCTGATCATCCAGAAAATGCGCTACAAAGACAAATTCGAGTATGAGATCGAAGTTGACGAAGAAGCGCTGCCCTACAAAACGTTAAAACTCATCATCCAGCCGATTGTCGAGAACGCCCTTTATCACGGAATCGAATATATGGCTGACGAAGGGCTGATCCAGATTTCCGTGAAGATCGTGCATGAACGGATTTTGTTCCAGATCCGCGACAATGGCGTCGGCATGTCGGAAGAGACGCTGAAGAACATCATGAACGGTAATGGCAAAAGCGCCAAAGGCTCCGGCGTCGGCCTGCGCAACGTGAATGAGCGGATCAAGCTTTATTTTGGCGCTAGTTACGGGGTTACGGTGGAGAGCGAACTGGAGGAAGGAACGACCGTGCAAATCTGGATTCCTAAGATGCTCGAGGAGGAAGTTTAATGAGAAATGAGGGAAAGCTATGAACCTGCAACTTGGACGCATTCTGCTCGTTACGTTGGTAGCGGCCGTTTCCTTGTCCTCCTGCACGAGACAACGCGAGGAACCGACGCCGACGGAGCAGAAAAAGCACTTGGAAGTTGTGCTGAGAAGCCAAGAGGGGGACTACTGGAAGACGGTGAAAATGGGGGCCGAAGTCGCCGCCAAAGAATTCGACGTGACACTGGATTTCCGCGCTCCTGGCGACGAAGCGGATGTGAAAGGACAGATTGCCCTGGTGGAGCAGTCAATCAGCATACGTCCGGATGCGATTGTGCTGGCGGCCAACGATTACAACGATCTGTCTGATGTCGTGGACCAGGCGGCCCATGCGGGCATCCCTGTTATCACGATCGATTCAGCCGTTAATTCCAAATCCATTCGCAGCTTCATCGGCGCGAACAATTACGAAGCGGGACAGCTCGCAGGCAAGCAGCTGGTGAAACTGATCGGAGCCAGCGGCGACATTGCCATCGTGAGCTTCAAGCAAGGGGAGCGCAACGCGGAACAGCGGGAGCAAGGCTTGCTGGAAGAGATTACGAAGTACCCGAATATCAAAGTGCTGGACAAAGTATACAGCTTAACCGACCGGGAACTGGCCGGCCAGCTGACGTGGCAAATTATCCAGCAGTTCCCACAGCTAGACGGGATTATCGCGCTGAATGAAATCTCATCGATCGGCGTTGCCGATGAGATTCAGAATCTTGGGCTGCAGGGCAAGGTGAAGATCATCACCTTTGACAACACCTCAGATGAACTGGAACTGCTGCAGGAGGGGGTTATTCAATCCACCATCGTGCAAAATCCGTTCAGCATCGGCTATCTGGGCGTGAAGAATGCGGTCGACGCGCTGAAGGGTAGAAAAATTGCTAATCGCGTAGATACAGGGTTTAGAGCGATTGATTTAGACAATATGTTCTGGTCGGATAATCAAAAACTATTGTTTCCCTTCGTAAAGTGATGAGAATTTCGATAGAACATATGAGGATTTTGCATTTGTTTTAAACATTTGATCCATTATAGTAAGGAATGTAAATAAAAACACGTATCTTTAAGGGAGGATCTTACCTTGAAAAAACTTCTTACCGTGGCAGTAGCAGGCGCACTGATGGCTTCCGTTGTTGGTTGCTCCAGCGCGAATAACCAAGCTTCTCCAGCACCGGCAGCATCCGCAGGCACAGGCGGCGCAGCTTCCGCAGCTCCAGCAGCAGATACAGGCAAAAAACCTACGATCGGTGTGGCGATCTACAAATTTGACGATACATTCATGTCCGGCGTTCGTGCTGCGATTGCTGACGCTGCTAAAGATAAAGCGAACGTGGATATCGTTGACAGCCAGAACTCCCAACCGACTCAAAACGATAAAGTAGACCTTTTCATTACGAAAAAAGTTAACGCTTTGGCCATCAACGCAGTTGATCGTACGGCAGCCGGCGTTATCATCGATAAAGCAAAAGCAGCTAACATTCCGGTTGTATTCCTGAACCGTGAGCCGCTTGAAGCAGATATGAAAAAATGGGATAAAGTATACTACGTAGGCGCGAAAGCAGAGCAATCCGGTACGATGGAAGGCCAACTGCTGGTTGACTACTTCAAAGCTCACCCAGAAGCCGATAAAAACAAAGACGGCAAAATCCAATACGTCATGCTTAAAGGCGAGCCAGGTCACCAAGATGCTGAGCTTCGTACGAAGTTCTCCATCCAAGCGATCACAGATGCTGGTCTGGGTGTAGAAAAAGTAGCTGAAGATACAGCTATGTGGGACCGCGTTAAAGGTCAAGAGAAAATGGCAGCATTCCTGGCTTCCAGCGAAAGCAAAATCGAAGCTGTTCTTGCGAACAACGACGACATGGCGCTTGGCGCAATCGAAGCTTTGAAAGCTAAAGGCTACTTCAAAGATGGTAAATACATGCCGGTTGTCGGCGTAGATGCAACAGCTCCAGCTTTGCAAGCGCTGAGCGACGGCACATTGCTCGGTACTGTACTGAACGATGCGAAGAACCAAGGCGCAGCGACTACAGCTGTAGCGACAGCTTTGGCACAAGGCAAAACGCCTGGCAAAGACACAACTGGCTATGATGTAACTGACGGTAAATACGTTTGGATTTCCTACAAAAAGATTACAAAAGATAACATGAACGAAGCGAAGTAATCGGTTGGATTGAGGCATTAAGGCAAGGGGCGGCAATGTATCCTTACGTTGCGCCCTTGCTCATATTATAGGGGAATGTGAGATGGCAGGGGGAGTTACCATGACTGTACATGAATATTTGCTGGAAATGAATGAAATCTCCAAAGAGTTCCCTGGCGTTAAAGCTCTGGACAATGTCACCCTGAAAGTGCGTCCAGGCAGCGTGCATGCGCTGATGGGAGAGAATGGAGCCGGCAAATCAACGTTGATGAAATGTTTATTCGGTATTTATAAACCGGATGGCGGCGAGATCAAGCTGAATGGCGAGACGGCCTCGATTACGAATTCCAAAGATGCGTTGCAAAACGGAATTTCGATGATTCATCAAGAGCTGCATCCAGTTCCATTCCGCAACGTAATGGAGAATATCTGGCTTGGCAGATTTCCACTTAAAGGAATCGGACCTTTGAAATTAGTGGACCACAAGAAAATGCGTAGAGACACAGAGAGCTTGTTCAAACAGCTCCAAATGGATATTAGTCCAGATACAACCGTAGGTACGTTATCTGTTTCCAAAGTGCAATCCCTCGAAATTGCTAAAGCAGTTTCATTTAATTCGAAAGTCATTGTTATGGATGAGCCGACTTCGTCGCTAACCGGCAATGAAGTTGAGCAGCTTTTCCGCATTATTCGCGATCTGAAAAGCCGCGGTGTTTCGATCATCTATATTTCACATAAAATGGAAGAAATTCTTGAGATTTCGGACGAGGTTACGATCATGCGGGATGGTACGAAGATCGGTACATGGCCGTCTTCCGAGCTGACGACGGACATGATCATCTCGAAGATGGTCGGCCGTGATCTGAAGGAACGCTTCCCTGAGCGCAGCAATGTGCCGAACGGCACGCTGATGAAAGTGGATGGGCTGACTTCCGTCGTTCCAAAATCATTCAAGGATGTATCCTTTGAGCTTCGCAAAGGTGAAATTCTCGGTATTGGCGGGCTTGTCGGCTCGCAGCGGACAGAGCTCATGGAGGCGCTGTTCGGACTGCGCGGACTGGCTTCCGGCTCGATCTCGGTGCATGGCAAAGAAGTCAAGCTGAAGTCGCCAATCGACGCGATTAAGCACAAAATTGCACTGCTGACGGAAGAACGCCGCGTGACCGGTATTTTCCCGGTACTATCCGTGCTGGAGAACACGGTCATTGCCAACTTGAACCGCTATATGAATCCGCTGGGCTTAATGAATGAAGCTAAGCGTCGTGAAGAAGTAAAACAAAGCATCGAGAAGCTTCGGGTGAAAACGCCGAACATGCATGCGTTGATTAAAAATCTGTCCGGCGGTAACCAGCAAAAGGTACTCCTCGCCAGATGGCTGCTCACAGAACCGGATGTGCTCCTGCTTGATGAGCCAACCAGGGGAATTGACGTAGGCGCGAAGTTTGAGATTTATTCAATCATCGCAGACCTCGCCAAGCAAGGTAAAAGTATTATCATGATCTCTTCTGAAATGCCCGAACTGCTTGGGATGTCAGACCGAATCATGGTCATGTGTGAAGGACGCCTTACGGGTATTGTAGACGGTAAAACTGCAACAGAAGAAGAGATTATGCGCCTTGCTGCACAGCATACGGCATAATTGGAGGAGGCCAATAAACAATGAGTACCAATACAGGAACAGTGAAATCCAGAGATTTTAGCGGGTTTATTACTAAATATGCCATTTACATCGTACTAGTGGTGTTGGTCGTCGGGATTGCGATCTACGATCCGCGATTCTTGTCGGTTAACATTTTGCGCGACATCTTGGTTCAATCGTCGACGCGCGTCCTGATCGCACTGGGCGCAGCGTTCATCCTAATTACAGGAGGAACGGACTTGTCAGCAGGCCGGATCGTCGGCTTGACCGCGGTTATCTCAGCGTCCATGCTGCAAACGCAGGATTATGGCCGCAGATTTTTCCCCGATCTGCCGCATCTGCCGCTGCTCGTTCCGATTATTATCTCCATCGTTGTCGGTCTTTTCATCGGTTTGGTCAATGGTTTCATCGTAGCTAAGTTCAAAGTGCCGCCATTCATCGCTACGCTGGGTACAATGGTTGCGGTATACGGAGCGAACTCCCTTTACTTCGATATGAAACCGAACCAATCGCAGCCAATCGGCGGTTTGCGCCCTGATTTCAGCCAATTGGGTACAGGATTTATCGGTAAAGACGCCACTTATTCGATCCCATACATCGTAATCATTGCTATCGTCGTTGCGCTCATCGTATGGGTTGCTTTCAACAAAACGAAGCTTGGTAAATACATGTATGCGATCGGTGGCAACGTTCACGCAGCGATTGTATCCGGTATTAACGTGAACAAATATCTGATTTACATCTATGCCATCGCAGGTGCATTGTACGGTTTGGCAGGGGTATTGGAAGCTGCTCGTACAGGCGGTGCGACGAACAACTACGGTAACATGTATGAGCTTGATGCGATTGCGGCTTGCGTAGTCGGCGGCGTATCCACATCCGGCGGTATCGGTACGGTTCCAGGCGTACTTGCAGGGGTATTGATTTTCAGCGTTATCAACTACGGTTTGACGTTCATCGGTATCAGCCCATACTGGCAATTGATCATCAAAGGTTTGATCATTGTCGCGGCTGTAGCCTTCGATATGCGTAAATATATGAATTCCAAATAAATAAGCATGACCCGGGCTGTCGATTCTGCGACAGCCCCTTCACTCTTTCTAATTGAAAGCGTTTGCGGCAGGAGGCCTCTATGAAAAATAATCAATCGGTTCCAAAAGGAAAATCGCGCCTGAAAGTGTCGTTAAGCAGCAAGATTATCGGCGCCTTTGTCATTGTTTCCTTACTCGTAGGGGCTACGAGCGGATTGTCGTATACGTATCTGAACAGAGTGGACAAGTCCTATGCCCAGCTGCTCAGTGATAATGTATCGATGTTAAAACTTGTTTCGGCGATTAAAGAGAAGACCCAGATCCAGAACAGCTTGCTATTCGGGTATGTGCTCGATCCGAATAAAGACAAGGAAAAACAGCTGTCGGACGTTAACACCGCTTTGACGGGATTGATGTCAGATATGAACAAGCTCACGCAGAATGAGGAAGAGCACAACGCGATTCAATCGATGGTGGATTCCAATCAAACGTTTGCGCGCCTTGTGAAGAAAGTAACGGATTACGCTAATCAAGGCGATGTGTCGTTGGCGAAGGCTGAAGCTACGCAGTGGGCGATCCCGACGACAGAAACGTTGACACAAGCGGCAAATAAAATTGAGGAGCTGGAGAAAGGGCTGCAGGACGAGGCGAGCTTGCGCAATCATAATGTCGTGCTCAGCACGATTCGCACCTTTATTTGGGTGAGCGCCGCCGCGTTTCTTTTCGCCATTGTCATCGGCTTCGTGCTGTCGCGGATGATTGTCAGACCGGTTCGCTTGATGGTGCGCGCCGCAGAGCGGATTGCCGAAAGCGATTTGACGGTGAGCGACATTGAGGTGAAGAATAGAGACGAGCTGCGGGAACTGGCTGTGGCGTTCAACCAAATGAAAGCGAACCTACATAGCTTGATTAGCGAGGTCGGGGGCAGCGCGAAGCAAGTGGCCGCGGCTTCGGAAGCCTTAAGCGCAGGCTCCACGCAAGTCAGTATTGCCTCCGAGCAAATCACGAACATTGTGCAGGAAATTTCTTTTGGCACGGAGGCGCAGGTAAGCAGCGTCCACCAAGGGGTTGGCATCATGGAGGAGATGTCCTCCGCTGTTGACCGGATTGCCGGCGTGACCCAGGTGGCGAATCTGAAATCGACGCACGCGCAGACGGAGGCGGAAGCCGGCAACGCAGCGGTAGAGACCGCCATTGCCCAGATGAACGCCATTCACGAGCGAATGAAGGAATTGGCGGCAACGGTGCACCGCTTAGGCGCGCGCTCCGAGCAGATCGTCGGCGCAAACAGCCTGATCGCAGGCATCGCCAGACAGACGAACATGCTGGCGCTGAACGCCTCGATCGAGGCCGCGCGCGCCGGCGCTGCGGGCAAAGGCTTCGCAGTTGTGGCCGACGAAGTCCGCAAGCTGTCGATCCAGACTGGCGAAGCGGCCGCCCAGATCGCCGACCTCGTCGAGAGCATCCAGAGCGAGACGCTGGAAGTGGCGGCGCGGGCGGAAGCCGGCAGCCAGGAGGTAACGACAGGCCTTGTCATTGTAGGCGAAGCCAAGGCGGCCTTCACGCGCATCCAAGGCGCTATGGATGAGCTTGCTTGTCAGATCGGCGAGGTTACGGAACGATCTGATGATATCGCGGACAAGACGCGCGCAGCTGTGGAAGTGATCCGCTCTATTCATGATGTTGCCGGGCAGACGGCTTCCGGGGCGAAAGTCGTTTCGTTCAATGTCGAGAGCCAGTACGCCAGCATGCAAGAAATGGTTTCCTCCGCGTCGATCCTAAGCAGTATGGCGGAGGATTTGCACCGATTGATCGGCAAATTCCGTATTTAGTCAACCACGCAGTGGTTGGTGAAAGCCGGCCTAGGGACCTGCCAAAGGACCTGGGGCGGCTTTTTATCATGCAACGCACATGTTAAGATGGTGAAAACCATCATCGAGACAAGGGGGAACTTTCAATGTGGCGCTGGTTTGCCAAATCCCTGAAGCGCAAACTTTCATTACTGATTATTTTTGCGGTAGTCTTACCGCTTTTATCTACTGGCGTGGTGTCCTATCGGATCGCGACGAATGTGACGGAGGAGAAGGCGAAAGAAGCGGGCATGAACACGCTGCGGCAAATCACGGACAAGCTGGACTTCGTCATTCAGGATGTGGAGAACACGTCTATTTTTTTAATTGGGCAGCGGGACATACAGGCTTATCTCAGTACGGAGGAGCGTGACGTCAACAGCTATTCGCAAATTGTCGGGACGCTGTGGAACTTGTCTTATTCCAAAAATTACATGTCAAACATTTCTATTACGCCAAACAATGGCAATCCCCAATTGGTCACGACTACGATCACTCAATCGGGCTTGCATGATCTTCTGGAGAAATACAGCTCGATCTATAAGTCGTCCGTGAAATGGTGGTCTCCGCTGTATGTGAACCAGACGGCAGACGGACCTAAGAAGGTCATCTCGCTGGTCAGACCGATCCGCGACGTCACGACGTTCAAAACGACCGGCACGCTGTCGATCAGCATGGATCAAGCGGAGCTATCGCGATACTTGACGGAAGCCGGCTGGGAGGAGAGCGGGTTCGTGCTGCTGCTGGATCAGAACGACAACATCATTTCTGGCGGCGATCCTGCATGGCTTGGTAAGCCGCTTGGGGACATTTACCCGGGCTTAGGCGCATTCCAGGCGCAGAGCGGCATACGCAGCTTTGAAAACGATGGTAAGCTGCATACGGTTCTCTTTAATTCGATTCCCCGGGTGAATTGGAAGCTGGTCGGTTTCATCCCGACGCATATTTATCAGGCGCAGAATGAATACGTCTTGACCGTGACAGCCGCCGCCATCGGGCTGGCGTTGGTCATTGCGATCATCGTCGTGCTTTACTTCCTGCAATGGGTGACCAAACCGCTGATCAAGCTGACCCACTATCTCAAGGATTTGAATCCGGAGGATACGATTCCGACTTATGAGGTGAAGAACGTGGACGAGGTGGGGCTGCTGGTCCGCAGCTATAACAAGCTGAGCGATCGGATCGGCAGGTTGAAAGAGCAGGTGCAGATGAACGAAGCGATGAAAAAGGAAGCGGATATTATGGCGCTGCAGGCGCAGATTAACCCGCATTTTCTGTATAACACGCTGTCCTCCATCCATTGGATCGCCTTGATGAATAAAGACAAGCAAATTGCCGAGATGGTCGGCGCGCTCAGCGATTTCCTGCGGTTCAGCTTGAACAAGGGCGAGGAATTTTGTACAGTACAGCAGGAGATTGCTCACGTGCAAAACTACATTCACATTCAGTCAATCCGCTTCCCGGATCAGTTTGAAGTCGAGTTTTTTATCGATCCACAGATGATGTCGACCCCGATGTTGAAGCTGCTGCTGCAGCCGCTGATTGAGAACGGGCTGATTCACGGCATTCAGAAGAAGAAGGCCAAAGGCTATATTTATGTGCATGGAGAGCAGCTGGAAGATGCGATGAAATTCATTGTCGAAGATACGGGAATCGGCATCGACGACATGAAGCTGCGCGATATCCAGCAGCAGCTGGCTACAGCTAACCAGCAGCTTGGGCTGCTAAATAGCGCGAATGAGCCAGTACTACAGGCCAAAACCAGCTACGGCATCATTAACGTGCACCGCAGACTACTGCTCCATTATGGGCTGCAATCCGGTCTGCAAATCGAATCGACCCCAGGCGCAGGAACGCGCATTACATTTACGATACCTCATCTGAAGGGAGAGTAGGCGAAATGAAAATCATGATTGTCGATGACGAAGTCATCATTCGAAGAGGCTTATGTACGGTCATCGACTGGAAGGAATTGGGCCTGGAGCTGCTGCCCCCGGCGGAATCGGCGGAGGAGGCGTTAGAGCGCATCCCGCTGGAGAAGCCGCACATTTTGCTGACGGATATCCGCATGTCCGGGATGGACGGGATTGAGCTCGCGCGCAAGGTGGGTGAGCTGCTACCGGATACGGAGATCATCATTCTCACGGGGTATGATGATTTCGGCTATGCGCAGCAAGCGCTGCGTGAGGGCGTCACCGACTATCTGCTGAAGACGAGCCGGCCGGAAGAGATTATTAAAGCAGCGATGAAAGCAAAGCAGAATGTGATGGATAAATGGGAGCTGATTAAACAGGATCACAGGCAGCAAGCTGCACTGCGCCATCAATGGCTGGAGCGCTTGCTGCAGGGCAGTCTGCAAGACGATCCTATGGCGCAAAGCCAGCTTAGCGACTGGTTTCAGCGGAGCCACATCAACAGGGAGCCGGGGTCCGGTTGCGTGGCTGCGATGCAGGTTTTATTGATTGCGGCTTCGGGTTGGGGAGAGGCGCCATTCACCGGGCTTCTGCAGGGAGCGGTGGAAAATATCCTCGTCGAGCTGCTTCCTTGCGTCTCCCTGATGCATCAGGATTACTTGCTCCTTATTGTGCGGCATGAGGCGGGTTTTACCGATGAGGAAGGGCTGAAGCGCGCCTTGAAGCGTGTGACCGATACGCTCAAGTGTTCGATTTTCGCTGCGCTGGGCACCATAGTGTCCAGCGAAGAACAATTGCAGGACTCTTACCGCATAGCGAAAGAAGTGTTCAGTTATCAGGGGCTGCTGGGCACACAGGGTGTGTTCACGCAGGCCGATATCGAGGTGCGCAGCGGAAGCCGCAGCGTGTGCTCGGATAAGGAAGAGGCGGAGCTGACGGCGATTCTGATGAGCGACAATGCGACCGAGCTGCGCCATTGGGTCAATCACAAGGTGCGGATGCAGCTTGAGGACACCGCGGCGACGCCGCAGACGGTGCAGGGCTACTTGCAATCGCTGATGATTGCCGGGCACCGCTGGCTGGAGCGTGCCCGTTCCTCGCGGCAGGAAGCCGTCGCGACGGAGGCGCCGCCAGTCATTACGCTGGAAGGACGGCCGGAAGATGAGGTGTTCAAGGCGCTCATGACCATCATGTCCAGCTTCCATCAAGGATTGGAGCACAATCGGTATGCCTATGTGCATAAAGCAGTTGCTTATATTCGCGACAATTTGGATCAAGCGATTTCTTTGCAGCAGGTGGCCGGTTTCGTGCATGTGAATCCGAACCATTTTAGCGAGGTATTTAAACGGGAAACAGGGTATACCTATATTGAGTTTGTTACTAAGGAACGGATGAAACGGGCGATTGAAATTCTCCAAAGCACGCAAGCCAAAGTCAGCGATGTAGCCAGACGGGTCGGCTATGAGGATATCAAATACTTCACCCAGCAGTTTAAAAAGCATACCGGTCAAACCCCTTCGGAATTCCGTCAGGGCAGCAAAGACTGAAAAATGACCCCCTGTGCGCCGAAGGATCTCCCGTTCCTCCTCTTCCGTTTGTCCCCTATACTGAACAAGTAACTAGTTGCAATTTCATCTGCGAACGTGAGATGGACATTGTCAACATAGAGATGAGGAGGGTTCGACTAAATGAAAAAATCTTTTGTCGTTACAATGGCAGCAGCCTTATCATTATCCTTGCTTGCTGGCTGTGGAGCAGGTGGTGCAGACAATGCTAGCGGCGGCGCAGCTCCGAAAGCGGATGCAGGCAAAGCCGGGGAAAAAGTAAAACTTTCGATTTGGCACAACTACACGGGCGAGGATCTTCGCGCGAAAACGATGCGTTCCTTGATCGATCAATATAAAAAAGACCATCCAAACGTTGAGCTTGATGTACAGGGAATTCCACCCGATGGCTACCGCCCACGTTTGAAAACGGTAGCAGCGGCTAACGAGATGCCGGACCTGTTCGTGATGTGGCCAGGCGTGATGACGAAAGAGTTCGTCAGCGGCGACCTGCTGCAACCAATCAATGAGCTGCTGGACAGCAAACAAGAATGGAAAAACAACTTCATGCCAGGCTCTTTCGATGACTTTACTATCGATGGCAAGACGTACAGCGCACCAATGGCACTTTCTCCAACTTCGATCTTGTTCTACAACAAAGAGATTTTCAACAAATACAACGTCCAACCGCCAAAAACATGGGATGACATGATGAAGCTGGTAGATACGTTCAAGAAAAACAATGTAACCCCGATCGCGCTGGGTAACAAAGCGGCATGGGTCGCACAATCCAGCATTTTGAGCTCCTTGGCTGACCGTGTGACAGGTACGGACTGGTTCCTGAAAGCGGTCGAACAGAACGGTGCGAAATTCACGGATCCTGAGTTCGTGCAATCGCTGACTTACCTGCAGCAGCTTGGCAAAGCAGGCGCTTTCCAAGATGGCTTCAACAGCATCGACAATACGCAAATGGAACAAATGTTCGCGCAAGGCAAAGCGGCTATGATGATCGACGGCGGCTGGGCATTGACGAACTTGGCGGCTAACGCTTCCAAAGAAGCTTTGGCTAACATGGCGGTAACGGTACTGCCTTCCATGCCTAACGGTAAAGGCGATCCGAACACATTGGCAGGCGTAGTGGGTACAGGCTTAGGAATGAGCAAAAAAGTAGCAGGCGCGCAGAAGCAAGCGGCTTACGATTTGATCTATGCGCTATCAGGACCTGAAGCGCAAAAAGCGATCCTGGACGGCAACAACCTGGTCAGCTATAAAGCGGAACTGGATACGACCAAAGCATCCCCGATCTTTGCAGAAGTGTACAAAATGATGGGTACTGTGAAGAGAACGCCGGTATACGACGGCAAATTGAGCTCCTCTGCAGCGGATGTCGTGAACAACGGTCTGCAAGAGTTGCTGATGGGCGGCAAGCCGGAAGACATCGCGAAGAAAATTCAAGATGCAGCGGCCAAAGCTGTTGGCAAATAAGAAATGATCCGAAGGACTCCAGCCGGAAAGTTTGGGCTGGGGCCCTTTTTTCAAAAATAAGAGCAGGAGGGGAATTATGACAAAGGCCAGCAGAATTACCGGCTTCATCACGATAGGGCTCGTTCCGGCATTGGTGCTTTATCTGTTATTCGTCATTGTGCCGATCTTCTGGTCGGCGTATTACGGCTTCTTCGATTGGAAAGGGATCGGCGCCGCCAAGTTTATCGGGCTCGCTAACTACGCGGAGGTCATCAAAGATCCGATTTTCTGGAAAGCTTTTAAAAATAACATGCTCGTCGTTGTCGCGTCCGTATTCGGCCAAGTGCCGATTGCGATGATCTTGGCGCTGCTCTTGATGCGCAGCACGCTGTTTCAGCGGATGATCCGTGCGTCTGTTTTTATGCCGATGGTTCTATCCTCGGTCGTTGTCGGGATTATTTGGGGATATATTTATCACCCGCAGATTGGTATTTTGAATTTTATGCTCGATGGCATTGGACTTGAAAGTTGGAAAAAAGCGTGGCTCTCCGATCCGAAAATATCGATGTACGCGCTTATGGTGCCGATCATCTGGAATTATATTGGTCCTTACATGATTATGTTTATTGCCGCCCTGCAAAACATTTCGCCTGAGGTTGAAGATGCCTCCAAGCTTGACGGTGTCGGACCTGTGCGGAAGCTGTTCGCCATCACACTGCCGATGATTTGGGATACGGTGAAAGTCGCGATCGTGCTTTGTATTTCGGGCAGCTTGAAAGCGTTCGATCTCATCTACGTGATGACAGGCGGCGGTCCGGCGCATTCCACCGAGCTCTTGGCTTCATACATGTACAACAGCACGTTCAATGTGTACCGCTTCGGTTTCGGTAGTGCGATTTCAACAGCGATTATTATTCTGAGCCTCATCCTGATTGCCGGAAGCCAATATCTGATGAAGCGCGATTACCGTTAGGAGGACGACATCCATGAATCAAGTTGTACTGCCGCAGGCCGGACTATCATCAGCTGGAAGCAACAAGTCGAAGAAGATTTGGCTCAAGGGTATCAAAAATGTGTTCTTGACCGTCTACGCGCTTGTTACTCTGTATCCGCTAATCTGGTTGTTTATCAGTGCGTTTAAGTCGAACGAAGAGTTTTATTCGCGGCCGTTTTTGCTGCCGACGGTTTGGAAATGGGATAACATTGTCCGTGCCTGGAAAGTTTCCGGGATGGGGCTGTCCCTATGGAATTCAACGGTCGTGACTGTTCTTTCGCTGGTGCTGACACTGGTGATTGGTGCGCTTGCCGCTTATATTTTGTCGCGTTTTAATTTTCGCTTGAAGCCGTTCTTCATGGGCTTGTTCTTGCTCGGCATGCTCATTCCGGTTCACAGCACGTTGGTGCCCTTGTTTATTCTGATGAAAAAAATCGGAATACTGAATACCTATGCGGCGCTGATCATGCCTTACACGGCGTTCGAGCTGCCGCTGGCTATTTTCGTGCTCGCAGCGTATCTCGTCACCATTCCGAAAGAAATCGAGGAAGCGGCGCTGATTGACGGAACCGGCTACTGGGGTATCTTCTTCCGGATGATGATGCCGCTGAGCATGCCGGCGCTGTCGACGGTTGCGATTTTAGGGTTTTTACGGTTTTGGAACGACTTCGCTTTTGCGCTTGTTTTTATCAGCAAGCCGGCGCTCAAAACCGTTCCGTTGAGCTTGTCCGCATTTGCCACGGGCTACATGACGGACTATGAGCTCACCATGGCGGCACTGGCCATTGCGGTGCTGCCCACGATCATCGTGTTCCTGCTGTTCCAGGAACAGATCATGAAAGGCATGACGGCAGGCGCCGTCAAGGGGTAGTTGCTGGAAACCAGGCGTCCTATGTGAACTGGACCCTTCATGTTAGGCATAACTAACATGAAGGGCCAGTTCACCTTTGGGGCGGCTGGTTTTTTTGTTTGTGCGCGGGGGGGCGGGGGGGCCTCTGCATGTCCTCGTATCTCCGTGTCTCCTTGTACCGCCGCACTTTCATATCCCCAGTGCGCCCGTCCCCTTTCTATCAATACATGTAGTAGTCCGGATTTGCCCAATTACGTGAAGCTGAGCGCGCGTAGGTGGAGCTATAGTCCGGCTTTGCCCAATTGCAGCTTGTTTTTTGGCGCGTGCGGGCGACATGGGCGGCTGCAGTCCGGCAAAATCGGACTACAGCGCGCAACCCCATGCCAAAGACGTCAGCAATTGGGTTTTTCCGGACTATAGCGTAGGGGGCGCCCGCAATGGGGGAAGTGCCATTAGCGGAAGTGTAGTTCCGCAAAAGATCGGTTTTGTGGCTGCACGGCGCGAATAGCGGAAGAAGAGTTCCGCTAACGCTGACACGGTCGCCTTTGCCACTCCCCGTGCAAGACGCGCCTCCGCCCTCGCGCTCCGTGTGATTTCCCCCCTTTTTGGGGAAGCTACTCAGGGAGCTGCGGCACCTGGGAATTCGGCGCATTTCGCTGCCTCACTCGCCCTCAAAATCCCAGGACCAAACATTATAACGTTATATTTACTTGGATATGAATTTATGATATCTTAACTTTATAACGTTATAACTTAATGAACGATAAAACATTCGAATAATTGCTTCATGAAAGCGCATTTAATCGAGTTACGGAAAAGGTGAACAACATGAATGAACGGTTCGTTTTGCGCAATGTCAGACGCGTAAATGAAGAGTTGGTGGATATTGTCATCGAAGATGGGCACATTGCCGAGCTCGAAGAAGCGGGCAAGGGAGTTGGCGCGCAAGCGATCGATGGCTCCGGCCTGTACGTGTCGAGCGGCTGGATCGATCTGCACGTCCACGCATTTCCTGAATTCGATCCATACGGCGATGAAATCGACGAGATCGGTGTCAAGCAAGGCGTGACCACCATCGTGGATGCCGGAAGCTGCGGATCGGATCGGATCGCAGACCTTGCCGCCAGCAGGGAGCAGGCGAGCACCAATTTATTCGCGCTTTTGAACATTTCCCGCATTGGATTGAAACGTATCGACGAGCTCTCTGATCTGTCCTGGATCGACAGCGAGCAGGTGAAACAAGCCGTCAGAGCGCATCAAGACTTCATCGTCGGGCTGAAAGCCCGGATTAGCAAAAGCGTAGTCCGCGAAAGCGGCATCGAACCGCTGCGGATGGCGCGCGAGCTTTCCCGTGAAACTTCACTGCCCGTGATGGTTCATATCGGCTCCGGCCCGCCGGATATTAACGACATCGTGCCGCTTCTTGCACCGAACGATGTGATCACCCACTATTTGAACGGCAAAGCCAATAATCTGTTTGACAGTGAGGGGCGTCCGCTGGAAGTTTTGACTGATGCGATTGCCCGCGGCGTGAAGCTCGATGTCGGCCATGGCACGGCCAGCTTCTCCTTCAAAGTGGCGGAAGCGGCCAAGCGGCACAACATCCGCTTTAATACGATCAGCACGGATATTTACCGCGGCAACCGGTTGAACGGCCCAGTGCACAGCATGTCGCACGTGCTTTCGAAGTTTCTTTACCTCGGTTACACGCTGGAGGAGATCATTGCGGCAGTGACGAATCGTCCCGCTGCATGGCTGGGCAAGCCTGAACTTGGCCGGATTCAAGCAGGAGATGAAGCGAATCTGACGCTGTTCACGGTAACGGATGAGCCGACGACGTTTGTAGATTCCGAAGGGGATACAAGACTCGGCAGCCAACGAATTGAAGCAAAGGGAGTGTTTGTACATGGCAAGTTCATTGAATGCTAAATATGG
The DNA here is from genome assembly GCF_027789125.1 of Paenibacillus aestuarii. Classification (GTDB taxonomy): domain Bacteria; phylum Bacillota; class Bacilli; order Paenibacillales; family NBRC-103111; genus Paenibacillus_E; species Paenibacillus_E aestuarii. The sequence continues at coordinate 73,184 of NZ_JAQFVF010000030.1, forward strand.
CCTGAAACGCGTCATTAACGCAAGTGGACGCATGAGTATCCTAGGCGTATCAGCGCCGACAGACACCGTCATGGATGCGATGAAACACGGCGGTCAAAATTACGTAGAGATCGCTGATCTGGTGGACAAAGCTGGCGATTATATCGCGCGCATTCTGGGTTCGGAAGCAGCGGTTGTCGTTAATTCCGCTTCCAGCGGAATTGCTCTTTCCGTGGCAGGGATCGTCACGCAAGGGAATCGGCGCCTCAGCGAAAGACTTCACCAAGACCGGATTGCCAAGAATGAAATCATCATCCTCAAAGGGCACAACGTCCAATACGGCGCGCCTGTCGAAACGATGGTATATCTGGGCGGCGGCAAGCTGATTGAAGTCGGTTACGCGAATGAAGGCAAGGCCGAACATATCGAGGACGCGATTAACGAGAACACGGCAGCCATTCTTTATGTCAAATCGCACCACGCGGTTCAGAAGAATATGATTTCCGTCGAGGAAGCTTGGGATATCGCCCAGCGCAGAGGCGTACCGCTGATCGTGGATGCGGCGGCGGAGGAAGATTTGCAGAAGTATGTGAAATACTCGGATCTCGCCATCTACAGTGGTTCCAAAGCAATTGAAGGGCCTACTTCCGGCATCGTCGGCGGCAAGCGCAAGTACATCGAGATGGTTAAAGTCCAGCTGCATGGCATCGGCCGAAGCATGAAGGTCGGTAAAGAAACAACTTTCGGCTTGCTGCAAGCGCTGGATGAATATGGTGTTAAAGAAGACAAGAGCGAACAGGAAAAAGCAGCCTTGCAAACGTTAATGGTGCTCAACGAACAACCAGGCGTCAAGGTGAGCATTGTTCAGGATGAAGCGGGACGGGCGATTTTCCGGGCGCGCATCCAGATCGATCCGCAACAATCGGGTACCACGGCCAAAGATGTCAACAATGGCCTACGCGATGGCGAGATTGCCATCTACACACGTGATTATGGCGTGCGGCAAGGTTATTTTGATATCGATCCACGTCCGCTTCAAGGCGATGATATTGAGGTTATCGCTGCACAAATTCGCAAGCTAACAGGAGGCAATTAATATGTCCAATATTGCAAAACGTTTTTATAAAAACCGTGCGGCCTTGAACGTACTGGCTAACAGCGTAGAGAACGCAAAGGAAGTATTTGATGCAGCGGAAGGCTACGTGGTCGTAGGTGTTCTTTCCAAGAACTATCCAACTGTTGAGACAGCAGTTGAAGCTATGAAAGAATACGGCAGAGCTATTGATGAAGCGGTATCTATCGGTCTTGGCGCCGGCGACAATCGTCAGGCGGCAGTCGTTGCGGAGATTGCCAAGCATTACGCGGGCAGCCATATCAACCAAGTGTTCCCTGCTGTCGGAGCTACACGCGCGAATCTGGGCGAGAAGGACAGCTGGATCAATAGCTTGGTTTCCCCGACGGGTCGTGTAGGTTATGTCAACATCTCGACAGGCCCTGTGAGCGCTGCCCAATCCGAACAAGCTATCGTGCCGGTGAAAACAGCAATTGCACTTGTCCGCGACATGGGCGGCAACGCGCTGAAATATTTCCCGATGAACGGTCTAAGCCGGGAAGATGAGCTGGTTGCCGTTGCGCAAGCTTGCGGAGAAGAGGGATTTGCCCTGGAGCCGACAGGCGGTATTGACAAAGAAAACTTCGAGCGCATCGTGGATATCTGCTTGGAAGCCAAAGTTCCATACGTCATTCCTCACGTGTATTCTTCCATTATTGATAAAGATACCGGCAAGACGATCGTTCAAGATGTTCGGGAGCTGCTGGACACGATGAAGAAACTAGTTGATCGCCATGGCTAAACATATCGCGGCTTTTGGCGAAGTCATGATGCGCCTGCAGGTGCCGGGATATGAGCTCTTATCCCAAGCCAGCACGCTGCAATACTCATTCTCAGGTACTGGCGTGAACGTGACGTCGGCCTTGTCCCATTTTGGCCATCGCGGTTATCTCGTATCCCGATTGCCGGAGAACGCCGTAGGCGATGCAGCCGCATCCTACCTGCGCAAACTGGGTGTGGACTCCTCCTTTATCGTTCGAGGCGGCAAATATTTAGGCATGTATTTCCTGGAGAATGGATTCGGTGCGCGGCCCAGCCGCGTAACGTACTCCAATCGGCAGGAGAGCAGCTTCAATATTGCTCCGGAAGGTACTTATAATTTTGATGAGATTGCTAAGAATATTGATATTATCCACTTCTGCGGGATTACGCTGGCCATGAATGATGGTGTGCGCCGGCATATGAAGGAATTGGCGCGAGCTGTGAAGTCCCATGGCGGCACAGTCGTATTCGACTGTAACTACCGCCCTGCCCACTGGGGAGAAGGCGGTTACGCCAAGGCGAAGCCTCATTATGAGGAGATGCTGCAGCTGGCCGATATCGTCATGATGAATGAGAAGGACGCGATCTTCACCTTGGGGATGCCTACAGACAAAACGGAACGCGAAGAGCAGCTGATTGAGCTGCTTCCGCAGGTAGCAAAACGCTATCAGATTTCGCTCATTGCCGGAACGCACCGTTTTATCAACAGCGATAACACGCATTCCTTGCGCGGATTTATGTACAAGAATGAAGCGTTCACGTTCTCCAATCTGCTCACGTTTTCTATCTATGATAGAATTGGTGCAGGAGATGCCTACACGAGCGGAATTATACATGGGGAAATCGAAGGTTTCACACCAGACAAAACAGTCGGATTTGCGGCAGCAGCAAGCATGCTCGCCCATACGGTTGTCGGCGATACGCCGATGTCATCGGAAAGTGAGATTCTTCGTGCCATGACGGAAGCGGTAGGCGATGTAGAAAGGTAGTGGATGCACGCGTGAATCTATCCCGTAACAAAAGGCCGTTATACTTGCAAATCATGAATATATTGAAGGATCGCATTTTACACGGCTTTTATCCGCTGGGATCGAACATTCCTTCTGAACCGCAGTTGGAACAGGAATTCAACGTTAGCAAAATTACGATCCGCAACGCAATCAAAGAACTCGCGCAGGAAGGGTATCTGGAGAAGGGCAGCGGCAAAGGGACGAAGGTGATTCGCAATACGTCTGCGTCCAAGCTGTCCAAGTGGAAGCGATTTACGGAAGTGCTGGTTGAGGAAGGGCATCAGATCCGCAAGCAGCTGCTGAAGGCGGAGCTCGTCGTGAACGAGGATGGCTCGGAGCCTTACCGGTTGTTCGGAGAGCGCTGCTTGCGGGTTGAGCGCCTCTATTTCCTGGATGACAAGCCGTATATCCACTTTACGCTTTACTTGACCACGCGGATTGTCGAGATGGAGGTTGCAGATTTGAATACGCAGTCTTTGTATGAATTGCTTGAGGACCAGGACATCGTCTTGGAAAAATACCGCGATGAGTTTGCAGTCGGCGCGCCGCCTGAAGATGTACAAGCGAAACTGCGCGTGCCAGACGGCGTATCGCTTCTGCTGAGATCGCGTTATTCCTACGATGATCGCGGCGAATTGATTGAATACAGCAAGGGCTACTACAACACGGATTTGCATAACTATGTCGTGAATTACGACATCTAAAAACGAAGAGAAAGCCAAAGCCTTTTCTCGTCAGCACCGTGGAAACGCTTACTAACTTATGGAGAAGAGGAAAATCGAATGAACTTGTATTTGCTGTTGATTACTCTTGTGTCAATAGTCATTGTCATTCTGGGTGTGGCTTGGTGGAAATGGCACGCATTCATCAGCTTGACTGTGGCGAGCTTATTCCTGGCGCTTGCGGCAGGCTTGTCGATGGACAAGATCGTCAGCTCATATGAGACAGGCGTCGGGGCCGTGTTGGGGCATTTGGTTGGTATTTTGGCGTTAGGTACGATTCTGGGCAAAATGATGTCGGACTCAGGCGCTGGCACGCAGGTCGCCAACTTTTTCATCCGCGTTTTCGGGGAAAAAAGGCTGCCGTGGGCGATGCTGCTTTCAGGCTTTATCATTGGCATTCCGGTCTTTTTTGACGTTGGGATCGTGATGTTGCTGCCGCTGGTCATTTCGATTTACAAATCGACGAAGAAAAATATTCTCCTGATCGGCTTGCCGGTCATCGCCGGTTTGTCCATCGTGCACGGACTCGTGCCGCCGCATCCGGGTGCAATGACAGCGATCGGCATTTATAAGGCGGATCTGGGCAAAGTGCTGCTGTACTCGCTGATCATCGCGATTCCTGCGGCGATTATCGCCGGCCCGTTGTTTGCGAAATGGGTGAGCAAGCGTATCGTTCCCGAAGGGGAGCCGACATTGCTTAGCGAAAGCGAAGGTCCGGTGAGAATGCCGGGCACAGGCGTTTCCTTCCTCGTCATTTTGCTACCGGTTATTCTTATGCTATTGGCTGTCGCTGCTCCTTACATGGGGATATCGGGATGGCTGCTCAAGTTCCTCGTCTTTATCGGAAATTCCGTTATCGCTTTGCTGATTTCCGTTTTTGCTGCTTTTTACTTGCTTGGGATCCGTCAAGGGATGGACAAGAACTTCATTAATAAGCTCGCGCATGAGTGTTTGCTGCCGGTGGGCTCGATTATCCTGATTATCGGTGCAGGCGGCGGCTTCAAACAAATCCTTGTGGCCAGCGGTGTCGGCACGGCCATTGCGCAAATGGCGGAGAACATGGCTTTGTCGCCAATTGTCCTTGCCTTCGCGGTAGCCGGCTTAATCCGCATTGCAACGGGTTCGGCGACGGTTGCCTTAACGACTGCGGCCGGTATCGTCTCCCCGATAGTCGAGCACATGTCGGGTGTGAACCTCGAATTGCTCGTTATCGCAACAGGCGCCGGCTCGCTTATGTTGTCCCATGTCAATGACGCCGGTTTTTGGATGGTCAAAGAGTATCTGGGCTTAAACGTCAAAGAAACGTTCAAAACCTGGACAGTGCTCGAGACGCTACTATCGTTCATCGCGTTCTTCACAGTTCTACTGGTTAATGCATTTGTCTAAAAAGCGTAAACTCCTTCGACAAACGCGGGGCTGCAAGCAGTCCCCGTTGGCTGAAGGGGTTTTCTTATTTTTCCAGCGAAAATAAAGTCAAGAAGTGAAACTTATCGAATCGTGTAATCGTAATACAGTATATACAGGCAAAACGACATAAAGATAAGGTGGAAGGAACAATGAAAACCAAAATTATAGCTATGATCACAGCCGTTTTATTATTGGCGAATACGGTAAACCTCACCGTTGTTGATGCGAAGGGCCCGAGCACGTCGTCTCGATCCGGTTCTTTCTCGACAGGCTCCAAGTCTAGCGGAACGATAAATAAAACGGCACCAAGCCAGTCCAACAGCGGAAGTTCGTCCGGTTTCAGCGGAGGATCTTCGAGTAAGTCGAACACGCCAAGCATGTCGAATTCCGGCAGCACTAGCGGCAGCGCAACGAACAGCACAGGTTACCAACGTCCGTCTTCGAACGTAACCAGCGGCAGCACGGTTAACCCAACAACGGGCAAAACGTACTATAACAAGAGCACGTATCAGTCCAGCGTGCCGACAGGTTCCCGTTCCAGCAGCATGTGGCCGATGGTCGGCGCTTTCGCTGCAGGTACATTCTTAGGTTCGATGCTGCACCCATGGGGGGGTTACTACGGTAACGCATCAATGGGTTATGTGCATCAACCGTTTTCCTTCTTCTCCATGCTGCTTGATATCATCTTACTGATAGCAATCATAGCCATTGTGATGAAAGTGTTCAGATCGTTTAGAAGAAGGAGCTACTAATTATGCAAATCTTTTTGGATCAACAAGACGTAGTCGATTCCGTATGTGTATATATCGCTTCGCAAGATAACCATGGCAGCGTTGAAGGCAGCGCTCCGCAGAACGTGCACGAAGTCGAGTTGATGTTCGAAGACCGCTACGGCTTCTCCGCCAGAGGCGCGCTGTACGGCAGAAAGCATTATTTGAATCAGCAGCAGCTGATTGACGCGGTATCCGTTTATTTGTCAGCGTACTATTCGTTCCGGGCGGATCGTTTGCTGGTTAAATTAAATTGGGATGAAACCGAGGGCAATATCACTGCGGATGTAATTGTAGAACGTTAATAACACAAATCGCCAATCCCCGACTCGCAAGAGACGGCAGGTTGGCGATTTTTTTAATGAACGAGCAAAGTAAAGCAGGGCATTCCGTTACGCGTCTAATTTCCTGTAAAGTAAGTTTGATACTGCTCGCGCAGCGCGCGCTTCAGAAATTTGCCCACGGACGAGCGAGGGATTTCCTCTAGAATAATCACGTCGTCAGGCACCCACCACTTGGCAAATTTATTGCCGAGGAAATGAAGCAGCTCGTTTTTATCGCCGGCCTGAAGGGCAGCATCCTTGAGCACGACAAAAGCGAGCGGGCGCTCCTCCCACTTCGGATGGGGGACACCGATGACACAGGCTTCAAAGACGTTGGGATGCGCCATCAGGGCATTTTCCAGATCAAGCGAGGAAATCCATTCGCCCCCGCTTTTGACCAAATCTTTGGCGCGATCCACGAGCTTGACGAAGCCTTCCGCATCAATGACGGCGATATCCCCGGTTTGCAGCCAGCCATCCTGGAACGATTCCTGAGTGCGGGGATCTTTGTAGTATTCTGTCGCTACCCACGGGCCGCGCAGCCAAATTTCGCCCATTTCCTGGCCGTTCCAGGCAACCTCGCCGCGAGGTCCGACGATCTTCATATCGAGCCCCGGAACCAGCAAACCCTGCGTGGCGCGAATTTCGTACTGCTCATCCGGCGGCAAGTCTTCCTGGTAGCTTTTTAGGCGAGCGACCGTGACCAGCGGCGTTGTTTCCGTCATCCCGTACGCATGGAAAAAAGGGACCTTCAGCTGCTGCTCGTAGCTCTCGATCAGTGCGCGCGGTGCAGCGGAACCGCCGCAAATGACAGCGCGCAGGCTGGACAAGTCGGCTTGCAGCGACTCCTGCGCCTTCAGCGCAGCTGTCCAAACTGTCGGAACGCCGGCGGCGATCGTGACCTTTTCGTCGGCGATCAAGCGCAGCAGCGCTTCCGGCGTCGGCATCGGGCCGGGGAGCACCTGCTTGCTACCGAACCAGACTGAGGCGAAGGGGAGTCCCCAGGCATTGACGTGAAACATCGGCACGATCGGCATGACCGTGTCTCGCTCGGCCAACCCAAGCGAATCCGCCAGCCCGATGCCGAACGAATGCAGATAGATGCCGCGGTGTGTGTACACGACGCCTTTGGGATTGCCTGTTGTTGCCGACGTGTAACACATCCCCGCGGGAGCGTTTTCATGAATGTCCGCCGGGAACTTGTACAAGGGATCTGCCTCTTCTAGTAGATTCTCGTACAAATAAACCGGATGCAAAGTTGTGTCTGGAAGTTCCTTTTTATCCGTAAGGATGATATAACCTTCAATGGTCTTCAGTTGATCCTTAATTTTCTCGAATAGTGGGAGCAGGCCTTCATCGATCAACAGGAAGCGGTCCTCCGCGTGATTGAGAATATACACGATATGTTCTACAGACAGTCGGATGTTGACGGTGTGAAGGACGGCGCCCATGCACGGAATAGCGAAATACGCCTCGAGATGATAATGATGGTTCCAGGCGAACGTGGCGACGCGGTCCCCTTGGTCGACGCCTAAACACTGCAAGGCACTAGCTAGCTGTTTTGTTCTCCGTCCAAAATCCGCATAGGTATAGCGATGGATGCCTGAGCTGGTGCGGGAAACGATTTCTTTTTTGGCAAATAAAGATTGGGAGCGTTCATAGACGGTATGCAGGGTTAACGGATAATTCTCCAATACGGTACACCTCCTAGAATGATAAGGCCCCGCGTAAATAGAGCTTCTCTAAGGCTAGAATATGTGTACGAGCGGCAGATTAGGCTAAACAAATATCGATAAAAAAACCGCTTCCGCGGCAAGAAAAGACTTGCTGGCAGAAACGGCCGTTTATGGTCTCGTTTTAAGGCTGTAACACAAACTTCTCAATGACATGGCGGACGCCGTCCTCATTGTTGCTATGGGTCACGTAGTTCGCCAGCTCTTTCAGCTCCGGCAGCGCATTGTCCATCGCTACGCCTAGCCCGGCAACCTCGAGCATTTCTCTATCGTTCCAGGCGTCGCCAAGGGCAATGACTTGCTCCAGCGTACAGCCGATATGCTCAGCCAAGAAAGTGATCGCATGGCCCTTGGTGCCTTCTTTATGCATGAACTCCAAGTAATGCGGTTTGGATTTGGTAATATGAAGCTTGTCGCCAAGCAACGGCAGCAGCTCCTCGCGAAGCCTATCGCAAACTTCAGGCTCATCGACAATGAGCATCTTAGGTTGAGGGATATCGATCCATTGGCGCAGATCGCCTACGATATAAGGCGTTTTGGAAAGGCGTACATAGTTCTTGATTTTATCATTATCCTCACCGACATAGAGTTGGTCGCCGTGGTACAGTTGCAAGTGCAAGTTTCTTTGTTCGCAAAAATCAAGCAGCATCCGCGCGGATTCAACGGGAACGGTTCGCTCGTAAAGGACTTCCTCATCGAGCAGGTTTTTAATTAATGCGCCTTGATAGGTAATAATGGGCACGTTAAGGCCGACCTGGTTGGCAATTTTCGCCGCCGAAGGGAAGCTTCTTCCCGTAGCAATTGTCACCGTCACACCTTTGGCGACAGCCTCTTGCATAGCTTGAATCGTTTCTGGGGAAATCGTTAGATCGTCCCGAAGCAGCGTATCATCCAAATCTGTTGCTATCAGCTTGTAATTCATGTCGTCCTCTCCGATCCATAGTGATGTCTATGTAATTTACCTCTCAAGCATAACGGAATGCGCCAGGAATTGCTATAATACAAGCAGGAGCGATTCAGAAAAGAGGGTAAAAAGATGGCAACACCTTATACAGACAAGCTGGCAGACCATTTAAAAGCACACCGAAATCCGGAACATGCACCTGATATGGAAGCGTATATGAAGCATCATTTCCCATTCCTCGGGATAAAAAATCCACAGCGTCTCGCACTGACGAAGCAGTTTTGGAAAGAGAACGGTCTCCCTAAGGGGGAGGAAGGGATCCGGGTTGCTTTGGAGCTGTGGGAACTGCCGGAGCGCGAATTTGCCTATACGGCCATCCTGATGCTGATCCAGCTGCGCAAAGGATTTAAGCGTGAAGATGTGGATATGCTGGAGCGCTTGGTTGTGACCAATTCATGGTGGGATAGCGTTGATACCATTGCCGACCATTTAATCGGCTACCATCTGCAGCGGTATCCGGAGCTGATTCCGGCTTATGTTGAGAAATGGCTGGCTTCCAACAACATGTGGCTGCAGCGCACGGCCATTTTGTTCCAGCTGAAGTACAAAGCCAAGACGGATGTTGCGCTGCTTTTTGCCTGTATCCGGAGAATGGCGCACTCCAAGGAGTTTTTTATCCGCAAAGCGATTGGTTGGGCACTGCGTGAATATTCGAAAACAGATGCCCAGGCCGTACGCCAATTCGTTGCAGAGACGGAACTTTCGCCGTTGAGTGTCAGAGAAGCGCTGAAAGTGATCCAACGGAAGGAACAAGCCGAATGATGTAAAAAGCTGTACCGCGCGCGATCTTGGCTACGACCCTGGCGCCAAACCCAAGTGCACGATCTTGGCGCCAATCCCCGAGGCCAAACCTAGGCACAGACCATATAGGTTCCAATTTGAGACGAGATCCGCATGAGCATAGTTTGTGTGGATCTTTTTCATGTCCGATTAACGTTATTAAATATAACGCATAAACTGAAAAAATGGAATTTTGAAGATTTTACGTAAGATATATTGACATATAAATTACATTATTATAAAGTAAGTAAAATATTTCTGCAGTTGACTCGGGGATGCCGTGGGGAGGATGGGTAAAATGGAAGTATTAGTGACGGAAGATTGGTTGTTAAAATTGCCTAAAGTTGATCTGCACTTGCACTTGGATGGGAGCGTGAAGCCGGAGACTATTCTTGAGCTGGCCCTTCATCAAGGAATTGATCTGCCTGTCTATGACAAAGACCAATTGATTCCCCATATGCGTGTGAACGATGAGTGCAGCAGTTTAACCGAATACTTGAGCAAATTTCATTTTACTACACGGTTTTTGCAGCTGGCTGAGGCATTGGATCGCGTCGCCTACGAAGTCGCCCAGCAAGCTGCCGAACACAATTGCAAATACGTTGAAGTGCGCTTTGCTCCGCAGCTGCACCGGGACATGGGATTGACGGTTGAAGAAACGATTCAACACGTCATCGAGGGGCTGAATCGAGGGCGCAGGGATTTCGGTGTGCGAGCAGGCGTCATTGTCATCTGCATGAGGCATCACGCTATCGAGACTAACCTCGAGGTCGTAACTGCAGCTGCCAAATTTGCCGGCAGAGGGGTCGTCGCCGTTGACCTGGCGGGGGATGAGGCCTCTTACCCGCCTGAGATCTTTCGCGATGTGTTCGCTGAATCGAAGCGGTTGGGCCTGCCGATTACCATACATGCCGGCGAGGCGGCTGGGGCGGCTAATGTTTACGAGGCCGTCGCCAACCTAGGCGCTGTCCGAATCGGCCATGGCGTACGGCTGAGAGAAAACGCGTCGATTCTCGAACTCGTTAGGAACCGTCGTATCCCGCTGGAAATGTGCCCGATCAGCAATATTCAAACCAAAGCCGTCCCCAGTTGGGAGTCGTACCCGATTCGCGAGTATCTGGAACGGGGGCTGATGGTAACGATCAATACCGATAACCCGAGCGTGTCGGGTACCAACATCACCAAGGAGTACCGTGTGCTTGCCGACCGTTTCGGCTTCACGGCTCCAGAGCTGGTGAAACTGATCATGAACGGCGTCGAAGCCGCCTTCCTGGAAGAGAGCGACAAGCTGACCCTCCGCCGCGAGATGGAAAATGAACTCAGCAGTCTAGGGCTGCTCAATTAACAGTAAACCTGCCGTATCTTGAATGCGGCAGGTCTTTTTTATGAAAGTTCGGAAAATGAGGCTAATTTCAGGTCCCCGCCTCCGCGCCGCTTGGTGCAGCGTGCTGTATAGCGATTTAGCCCACTAGCGGCAGATGCCGGGCAGGCCGTACGCGTTCCAGTCCGGTATTGCCGACTTATGGCAGGAGGCTATGGAATTTTCATCATAGCTTGTGACCTCATTAAGGACCATGAAAGTTTGTGTGACTCCACGCTATTGCCCTCTCTGTGCTCCCCTGACATTCTCTTCATCATTGCTCGCTCGGCCGTACGCTCTATAGCTATCTCGCCCGTCCTCTCGATACGATCCCTTTCGCTCAGAAACGCCTCGCATGCCCCGCCATAAATTCGGGAATCTCTATGTTCTCCCCACTATCCCCTTTGATCATGAATTAGGTACTTCTAAGTCAACGGGGATAGTGGGGAGAACAATCCTCTTCACTCAAGATTGTTGTAGGCCAGCGTGCTGTAGAGAACTACGGTATGCTCATGCAGATCAGGATCATTCTGAGCCGAAGGGATAGTGGACAGAAGAAAGAGAATACTAACTGCTGCCAAGCTCCACACTTTTGGACGAGACTGCTTATGACTCGTAATTTTTGTAAAATCTGCATTGACAATATAGGGTAGGGGGGTATACTATATAAATATCAACCACACTTCTTTAATGAAATCGAGGTGCATCATCGATGAATATAGGCTCAGCGGCATCAGGATCGGGTTCAGGATCAGAAGCATCACCAACACCAACAGCATCACCGGATACACAGCAAGCCTCATTTCAAATAACAGGAATGACCTGCGCAGCATGCGCAGCCCGGATTGAAAAAGGGCTCGTCCGCATGCCAGGCGTGGCGGAAGCTAATGTGAACCTGGCGATGGAGACGGCACGGGTCGTCTTTGATCCGGCAGCAGTCTCCACCGCTGACATTGAGCAGAAAGTGGCTAAGCTCGGCTACGGAGCCTCCATGAAGCAAGATACGCAGGACTCTGCTGAGCGCAGAGCGGGCGAGATCCGCAAACACCAGCGCAAGCTGTGGATCTCTGCGATCCTTTCGTTTCCGTTGTTGTGGGCCATGGTCGGCCACTTCTCGTTCACGTCCTGGATCTGGCTGCCCGAACCGCTAATGAACCCCTGGGTTCAGCTGGCACTGGCCACGCCGGTTCAGTTCTATATCGGCCGGCAGTTTTACATCGGCGCCTATAAGGCGTTGCGCAATCTAAGCGCGAACATGGATGTATTGGTAGCGCTAGGAACATCAGCCGCTTACCTTTACAGCATATATTTGACTCTGGATTGGGCGAGACAAAGTATTGGGGGGCACGCGCATACCCCGGAGCTGTATTTTGAAACGAGTGCTATTTTGATCACGCTTGTTATTTTGGGCAAATTGTTCGAAGCACTTGCGAAAGGTCGTACATCGGAGGCAATTAAGACGCTCATGGGATTGCAAGCCAAAACGGCGCTCGTGCTGCGAGGCGAGTCCCCGGTAACGATCCCGCTCGATCAAGTCGTTCCAGGAGATATTGTTATCGTTAAGCCCGGCGAAAAGGTGCCTGTAGATGGTCGAGTGCTCGAAGGTACTTCATCCGTCGATGAATCGATGCTAACTGGAGAAAGTATCCCTATAGAGAAGCAGGCAGGCGATACTGTTATCGGCGCAACCGTCAATAAAAACGGGATGCTGAAAGTAAAGGCAACAAAGGTTGGCCGGGAGAGCGCGCTGGCGCAAATCATTAAGACCGTTGAAGAAGCACAAGGCTCAAAAGCGGCTATTCAGCGCATTGCTGACGTGATTTCGGGGATTTTTGTTCCGATTGTTGTCGGTATCGCCTTGATTGCATTCATCGTCTGGTACTTCTGGGGAGCGCCTGGCGATTTTGCAGGGGCGCTGGAGAAAGCGATCGCCATCCTTGTCATCGCTTGTCCTTGTGCGCTTGGCCTAGCGACGCCGACTTCTATTATGGCAGGTTCAGGCAGAGCCGCTGAACTCGGCATTTTGTTTAAGGGCGGGGAGCATTTGGAGTCGGCGCACAAAGTTGATGTTGTCCTGTTAGATAAAACAGGAACCGTCACAAAAGGAAAGCCGGAGCTCACCGATGTGCGAGTGGAACGCACGAAGCTCCCAGAGCTCCTGGAGCTGGATTTCCTTCGCTGGGTAGGCGCAGCTGAAAAAAACTCCGAGCACCCGCTGGCTGAGGCGATCGTCGAAGGGATTCGCCTCAAGTACCCGGATCTAACATTGCCGGATGCCGCAGCGTTTGAAGCTATACCGGGCTACGGCGTGCGCGCTGTCGTTGAGGGTCAGGAAGTGCTAGTAGGCACTCGGAAACTGATGGCTAAGCATGCGGTCAATGTGGAGCATGCAGCGATGTCGCGGATGATGCAGCTTGAAGAAGAAGGGAAGACTGCGATGCTTGTCGCGGTTGCCGGCAGCTATGCAGGCTTAGTCGCAGTTGCCGATACGATCAAGGAAACTTCCGCGGCAGCCGTGGCTCGTCTGCACAATATGGGGCTGCAAGTCGTGATGATGACTGGAGACAATCGGCGTACAGCAGACGCGATCGCTCGCCAAGCGGGTATCGATCAGGTGCTGGCCGAAGTGCTGCCGGAGGATAAGGCGGCAGAAGTGAAAAAGCTGCAGGCGCAAGGACTGCGGGTCGCGATGGTTGGCGACGGCATCAATGATGCGCCAGCGCTGGCTATGGCCGATATTGGCATGGCCATAGGCACAGGGACGGATGTCGCCATGGAGGCGGCGGACGTGACGCTGATGCGCGGCGATTTGAGCAGCATCCCGGACGCGATTCTCATGAGCCGCCGCACGATGCGCAACATCAGGCAGAACCTATTTTGGGCGCTTGGCTATAACGCCCTGGGCATCCCGGTCGCCGCTCTCGGCTTGCTCGAACCTTGGGTAGCCGGAGCTGCAATGGCGCTGAGCTCGGTGTCAGTGGTGCTTAATGCGCTTCGCCTGCAGCGGGTAAAACTGTAAGACAGCGCGCTTTCCCGCCTTTCTTTTCGACGCACTTGACAATATACGGTGTGGGGGTATGATGGAAGAAAAATAGCAAAGGAGTTTTCCTCATGGACCATGTTGCTGAAACCGAAGCGAACCATTGTCACCATGGCGATGAAGAGCGCAAAAGCCACCATTCCGAAAAGCTCAAGTCTGATTTGATCAAACGTTTGAACCGAATTGAGGGCCAAGTCCGGGGGGTAAAGGGGCTTATTGAGAAGGATACGTATTGTGATGACGTCCTTCATCAAATTGCAGCTATTCAATCCGCTTTGAACGGTGTCGGCAAGTTGTTATTGGCTGGCCACTTGAAGAGCTGTGTCGTCGAAAGGATTCAAGAAGGCGATATGGACGTCGTGGATGAGCTGTTGAAGACGATGAACACTTTAATGAAATAAAAAAAGCGAATATAAGGAGCGATGAAGATGTCGACAATTATTTTAAAAGTAGAAGGTATGACCTGCAATCATTGTGTGAGCGCTGTTGAGAAAGCGGTCAAAGAAGCGGGTGCTAACGGTAAAGTAAGCCTGGCGAGCAAGCAAGTGGAAGTGCAATATGACGAGTCGAAGGTTACCGTCGAGGCAATCAAAGAAGCGATCGAAGAGCAAGGCTACGACGTGGTGCAATAATGAAAAAAGTCGGTTTGATGCTGCTCGCTGCTGTGCTGCTGCTGTCCGCATGCGGAAAGGCTGTTCAGAGCCCCGGGCATGAAGGTCATCAAGGCGGCGCTTCCGAGCACGCGGTTGATGATACGCAGGCTGTGTTCCAAACAGCTGACGGTGTGAAGGCGAAGCAGGATACGCAGCTGAATATTCAAATCAATGGTAAAGATGGCAAACCAATCGATCAATTTGATCTGAATCATGAGAAGAAGATGCATTTGATTGCGGTTAGTAAGGATTTAAGCTATTTTAGGCATTTGCACCCGGAGTATAAGGGGAATGGACAGTTTACCATAACCACGCAATTCCCGGCTGGCGGTGAGTATCGTTTGTTTGCGGATTACATGCCGAGCGGCAAAGCGCAGACGGTCAAAAGCTACACTTTGAAGGTCCAAGGTGATGTGCCGCAGGCTGCTGTTCTCCAACCGGAGACTGCATGGACGAAAACGGTGGGTGGAAGCGTTGTGACGCTATCCTTTGATCATCTCATGGCTGGTATGGATGTTAATCTCAATTATATGTTTAAGGACGCGCAAACCGGATCACCGATTAAGGATCTGCAGCCTTATCTGGGCGCAGTAGGGCATGTCGTTATTTTAGATGAAGCGGCCGAGCAGTACTTGCACGTCCATCCGACTGACGAGAAGTCCACGGGTCCTGAAGCAGTATTTAAGACTACATTTCCAAAAAGTGGCAAATATAAAATCTGGGGCGAGTTCCAGCGTGGCGGTAAAGTGATAACGGTGCCGTTCGTTGTGAAAGTGCCGTAAGCCAAATAGGTAAGAGATCGTGAGGCTGTGTACCGGCTGAGCGATCTTTTTTGCTATTAAGCATTTTCTGCCCGATGCGCCCATATAGTTGCAAGTAGGCGAGGTATTGCGATGGGAGGTATGGACGAGTTGAAGGCAGAGACGGATCTTCAGCAAGTCAAGCTTGAAATAGAAGGAATGACCTGTGCCGCTTGCTCAGCAAGAATTGAGAAGGTGGTTGGCAAAATCGACGGCGTGCACGAGATCGCGGTGAATTTGACGATGGGGCGTGCGGCGCTTGTCATCGAGCCTCAGCGTGTAGCCGACAGCCGCATCATTGAGCGGATTGAACAGCTTGGCTACAAGGCCAAGCGATTGGAGGAAGGTGGCAAGCGGGCCGAGGAAATTGCCGGACTTGGTTTCAAGCTAAGCGTGGCGGTACTGCTCACCCTCCCGCTGCTTTGGGCAATGGTTCGCCATTATACGTTTAGTTCGGGCATATGGATTCCTGAGCTGTTTTTGCAGCCGTGGTTTCAGTGGCTGCTCGCGACGCCGGTGCAATTCGTTATCGGTGCACCCTTTTACTTCAATGCCTACAAAGCCTTAAAGAATAAAACTGCCAACATGGATGTGCTAGTCGCGCTCAGTACGACCTGTGCGTACTTATACAGCCACTATATGACGATGTACATGCTGCGCAGCGGGGAGTCGAACCCGCACGCCGTTTATTTTGAGACAAGTGCAATGATTATTACGGTCGTTTTATTTGGAAAATGGTTGGAATTATCGGCGAAAAAGAGAACGCTGCGCTCGATTCGTCGGCTGGAGCAGCTGAAACCGGAGAAGGTGACGTTGATCCAAGGTGTTACCCGGGTGACGGTTCCTCTTGAACAAGTCCAGGTAGGAGACAACGTGATCGTGCTTCCGGGTGAAACCGTCCCGCTCGATGGACAAGTGCTGGAGGGCCGCTCGACCGTCGACGAATCTTTCGTTACCGGCGAATCGGTGCCGGCTGAGAAGCGCCAGCATGAGCGTCTGATCGGCGGATCGTGGAACATCGATGGGATGCTGGTGATGCGTGTGACAGCGACAGGTCCGAATACGGCGCTGGCCAAAATGATCAGCCTGATGGAGGATGCACAGGGCTCGAAGGCGGAGATCGCCCGCGTGGCGGATCGCATCGCTTCGCTATTCGTCCCGGCTGTGCTGACTCTAGCATTATTGACACTTTGCGTGTGGGTGCTGTGGCTGGCTCCAGGGGATTTCGGCGGGGCGTTATTTAAAGCGATCGCCGTACTGGTCATTGCCTGTCCTTGCGCGCTCGGTCTGGCGACCCCGACATCGATCCTGGTCGGCACGAGCCGTGCGGCGGATGCGGGCATTTTGTTCAAGGAAGGTAAAGATGTCGAGCGACTCCAGCAGGTGGATGTCGTTATTCTTGATAAAACAGGGACGATTACCGGTGGAATGCCGCGCGTTACGGATATTATCGGTGAGCGGGGAGAGGAGCATCGTTTGCTGCGTCTGGCAGCGATTGCGGAGCAGCAAGCCGAGCATCCTTATGCGAAGGCGATCGTGAGGGAAGCAGTGCGCAGGCATCTGCATGTGAAGGAGCCTGAAAGCTTCCAAAATTTTGCCGGGCTTGGTGTTTGCGCGCAAGTGGAGCAGCATAACGTCACGGTGGGCTCGAAATATTTGATGAAAAAGCAGGGGATCTCCACCGAAAAGTTCGGTGAAATGCGGGACCGTCTGGAAGCGGAAGGCAAGACCATCCTGTATGTCGCTGTTGACAGCGCTGTCACTGGCGTGCTCGGAATTGCAGATACAATGAAGACATCCAGTCCCCAAGCGGTTCGGCGTTTAAAGAAGCTGAGAACCGAGGTCATGATGGTGACCGGGGATCAGTGGAAGACGGCTAAAACGATCTCCGCGAAAGCGGGCATATCGCTAGTACATGCGGAAATGATGCCGCAGGATAAAGTCGCGCTCATCCGCACCCTGCAGCGCAGAGGGAAGCGGGTCGCGATGGTCGGCGACGGCATCAATGATGCTCCGGCGCTGGCCGCAGCGGATGTCGGCATCGCTGTGGGTACGGGAGCCGATGTGGCCAAAGATGCAGCCGATGTGAATCTGCTGCACAGCGACTTGGGCGGCATTGCCGACGCGATCGCGATCAGCAGAGCGACGATGCGCAATATCAAGCAAAATCTCGGCTTTGCGCTGCTGTACAATGTGCTGGCGATTCCGCTCGCCTTCATGGGCTGGATGGCGCCGTGGATTGCAGGCACGGCTATGGCGCTCAGCTCCGTCTCTGTCGTCGCTAATGCGTTGCGTCTGCAGCGCGCGTCGTGGCGAAGCTGAGGGGGCCGGCCGATGACAACTCCAACCTTATGGCTCGTAGCTTTGACCGGCCTGCTAGGGGCTCCGCATTGTATCGGCATGTGCGGCGGCACGATGACTTCCCTGACCTTGCAGGCGCGGGGAAGGGCGCTGGCCACCATTGTGGCCTATAATTGCGGCCGCATTCTCACTTACACCTGCATCGGCGCTTTCATGGGCGGTGCGGGTTCATTTGTTGACGGCGCTGCGCAGCTGACTGGCTTGCAGGGCTTTGCCAGCTTGCTCGGCGGCATCCTCATCTTGCTGTGGACGTACCGCAAGCTGGCGATTCCGCTGGCAGAGTGGGGCCCGCTGCGCTTAGCGTCTGTGCAGCGGCTGGTCGCCCGCCTGCGGGCCAGCCAAAGCTCGGGCGCCATCTTTGCCACGGGCGTCCTGCTCGGCTTTTTGCCATGCGGCTTGACCTACGCCATGGAGATCAACGCCGTGACGAGCGCCAGCGTATGGCGGGGCGGTCTCATCATGCTCGTCTTCGGCCTCGCGACGCTGCCTGCTCTTGCCATCACGGGCCTGCTCGCAGGCTGGATCAAAAAATCCCTGCGCACGCGCATTCTTTTACTCGGTCAATGGTCAGCTACCTTGATCGGAATACTTGCAATTATGCGCGGCTTAGCCGCCAATGGATGGATTCCCTCCATCCATCCTTGGTTGTGGTGACCGGCTAGCGAATTGCGGCAAACGGGTGCTTCACTTGCAGGCGCTGCCCATCCACCTGCACCGTAATGTCCGCCACCCAGGAGCCGGTCATGAGTGGAACGGCGTCGGCTTGATAGCTGCCTGGCGTAGTCGCCGGAGCCGCTTCGCCGGATACGGTCCCGCAGAACATGCTGGGCATGAAGAGCTCGTAGCTGATCTTGGCGGTTGAGACAGGCTGTCCGTCGGCCCGATGGAGCCGGATGGTCAACGGGTTAGGCTTCAGAAGCTGCGCGGGGGCCTTCTCCATGATGACTTCAACGGTATATCCGTCCGTGTCCGCCACCGTAGTCTCAGCGCCTGTCGGGGCGTCGCGATTCCAATGGTGAAGCCAAATATAAAGCAGCGCCAAAGTAAGCAAAAGCAAAATCGAGAGTTTTCCCGCGATCGTTTTGTTCATGCTGGGCAAAGCCTCCTGTCGGTATACGGCATACCGAATTGTATGCGGGAAGCGCGAAAATCAGATATTTTTCCTAATAAAATGGTTGAAAATACCGGGGTAGGCTGATTTCGCTTTATGGGGTCGTTGTCCGCTTTTTGTACGAGGTATGGGATGTGTTACGATGAAGAAGCTGTTGACTTTATTGGAAAAGAGGGCTTCTTCCGTATGCATACTTATATCATCACTGGCGGCTCCAAAGGACTCGGAGCTGCGATCGTGTCCCAGCTCTTACAGAAGGGCGCTGCGGTGCATTGCATCGCCCGCAGCGAGAATGAGCGTTTGCGCCAAGAGGCGCTTCATGTGGAAGGAACGTTGACCTTCCATGCGTACGATTTGGCGCAAACGGAAGGCTTGGATTCGCTGCTTGAGCGAATCTTGGGGCAAGTGGATGCAGCGGATTCCATCACGCTCATCAACAATGCCGGCACGCTTGCCCCGATGACGCTGCTCGGCCGGGCAAGTACCGAAGACCTGCAGTTGAGCCTGCAGGTCAATCTTGTCGCGCCGATGCTGCTCACGAACAGCTTCATCCGGCAAACCCAGGGTCTGCCGGTGCTGAAGCGGGTCGTGAATCTGTCCTCCGGCGCGGGCAAAAAGCCGTATCCCGGCTGGGGTGCCTACTGCACCGCCAAAGCCGGGATCGATATGCTGACGCGCTGCGCCGGCGTCGAGCAGGAAGGGCTTGACCACCCGGTGGAGGTGATCTCCATCGCCCCGGGTGTTATTGATACGGAGATGCAGCAGCAGATTCGTGCTGCATCGGAGGCGGACTTCCCGCAGGTAGGCCGCTTTATTCAGCTGAAGGAGCAGGGCGAGCTTCAGACGCCGGAAGCGACGGCGGCGCAGCTGCTGCGCCTGCTCGATGCGAACGCGTTCGCGCTTGGCGAAGTCGCCGATCTGCGCACGAAGAGCGCGCCGTAAATCGGCGCTTCGGGTACGCCGCCAGCGCCAAAAATCGCGCCCCCTCGTCGCGCGCCTCCCCCGCTCTAGCGTCAAATCTCTTTAGAGGCCTCATACCGCGAGTGCGCCCCCACCTGCGCCCACACCCAAAAAAGAGCTAAGCGCATCTAAGCGCTTAGCTCTTTTATTTTACTGAATGCTGCCCGAGACGGTCGGTGCGCTGGACGTCAGCTCCGAAGTGCAGAACTTGCAGCGCGTAGCTTGCGCTGGGATGTCGGACAAGCAGTGCGGGCATGTTTTCGTCGTTGGCGCCTTTTCTTTCGGCTCCTCTTTTTTACGAAACTTGGAAATCTGTTTGACAACGATAAAAATAACGAAGGACACAATCAGGAAATCCAAGAAAGTGGAGATGAATTGTCCATAATTAAACGTAGGTGCACTTTTTGCGGCAGCTTCCGCCAACGTAGCGTAATGTTCTCCATTTAGAGGGATGAACAGGTCATTAAACTTGACTTTGCCCAGCAATAGTCCGATAGGCGGCATAATCAAATCGTTCACAATCGAAGTGATGACTTTACCGAAAGCTCCGCCGATAATGACCCCAACCGCTAGATCAACCATGTTCCCTTTAAAGGCAAAATCTTTGAATTCCTTAATCATAAGAACCTCCAGAAAGACTTCAGTTGTTAGCATTGTAGCATAACTTCTTGCATTCTACCAAATGGTATAAACGAGGTGGGAAAACTGGATGCGATTAACTATTTCACATAATAGAAGCGTAGTATAATAGATTTGAGACTATAAACCAGGTAGGGATGGGATCGCTGCGTGTTCGGGAGAAAAAGATTCGGGATTCGATTGAAGATTATGCTTGGCTATTTATTTATTATTATTTGTTTGACGATTGCTTTTATTTTAGTCGACAACCAGGTTACTTCCATTCAACAAGACCGGAACTACATTGCTGAACACGACTTCGCCGTTAACGAGGAAACGAATCGCATCGAAAAGATGGTGATTGAGATGGAGAGCGGTCTGCGGGGGTATCTGCTGACTGGCAATTTGTCTTATCTGGAACCATACACAACGAATGAATTTAAATGGAGAGATTCCTACGATAGGCTCAATGGGCTGATTGCCGACAATCCGAGCCAGCAGCAAAACTTGAGCTCCATTAAGGAAGCCATTGAACAATGGATCAAGAACGATTGCGAACCGATTGTGATGCTAAAAAAGCGGAACCCAAGCAATACGTTTGCGGACATATACGATACGAACTCGGGCAAAGTAGATCTGGACGGAATCCGTTCCAAGTTTGAAACTTTCCGCACGATAGAAAAAGGGATGATGAAGCAGCGTACGCAGTATTTGGATTCACAATATAAGACGCTGAGCATTTCTTTATTTGCCATGCTAACGATTGTGGGTTTGGTTTCGATCACGATCGCCTTTATCCTCTCGCAGTCCATTGTCGGTACGATGAAGCAAGTAACCCGAACCATTATCCGATTGGCTTCGTCTAAAGGAGAGATAACCCGCCGGATACGGGTCCATGTGAATGATGAAGTGCGGGACCTCGCCGAAGCGACGAACCTGCTGCTGGAAAGTCACGAAGAGGACCAGTGGCAGCAGAAAAAAATTACAGAAGTTATCAGTTCGCTGCAAGGCATTTCTGATTTGGAAACATTGGGCAGAACGTTCACTGCCAAAACAGCGGAGCTGCTCGGCGCTTCTTACGGGGTATTCTACGTAAGCTTCAAGCAGGAAACAACGAGTTATATGGTCAAAGTAGCTTCGTATGCAGCGCTGGGAGACTGTCATGAGCTCGGCGTACTTAAGTTCCGAGTCGGAGAGGGGCTTGTCGGTCAGAGCGCGGCCAGCAAAAAAATATACCATCTGACCAACGTCCCGGATCAATATATTTCCATTTCCTCAGGTTTGGGCTCCGCTAGTCCGCGCAGCATTTTAATTGTTCCTGTTGAATATAATAACGAAGTTATAGCGGTCATTGAGCTGGCGTCTTTGGACAAGTTTACTTCCCTTCATATGGAATTGATCAACGATATTTTGGAAGTTCTGGGTACGATTATCCATAGTGTAGAGTCGCGCGTTGAGGTCGAAAGGTTGCTCAGAGAGTCGCAGTTGCTGACAGAAGAGCTGCAGACTCAGGCTGAAGAGCTGCTGACCCAGCAGGAGGAGCTGCATATCACCAATGAGCAGTTGGAAGAGCAGAACCGTTACGCGGATGAGAAATCCAAGGAGCTGGAGCAGATCAAGGTCTCGCTGGAAGAGCATATGAAGCAGCTGGAGCAAAGTTCGCAATATAAGACGGAGTTTTTGGCGAATATGTCGCATGAGCTGCGAACGCCGCTGAACAGCGTATTAATTTTGTCGCAAATATTAGCGGAGAACAAGCGTCATACGTTGACAAAGGAAGAGCAGGAATATGCGCAAGTGATTCATTCGGCAGGCAACGATTTGCTGTTGCTGATCAATGATGTGTTGGATTTATCCAAGGTCGAGGCCGGTAAGCTGGAAATTCACGTTGACGGGATGAATGTTCTGGAGCTCCCGAGTATATTAAGAGCCCAGTTCGACAAAGTCGCCGAACAGAAGAATATTGCGTTCACAACCGAAATCGCTGCGCAATTGCCGAAAATTTTTTACACGGATGAACAAAGGATTCACCAAATTATTAAAAATCTGCTCTCCAATGCTTTCAAATTTACCCACTTAGGGTATGTGCATTTGCGTGTGGCTATGTGTGAGCCCAAGTTGGCGGCTTCACTGCTGCCGGAAGCGAAGCCCGACCAAGTCTTGGCTATCTCTGTCCGCGATACAGGAATCGGCATACCGCAGGATAAGTGGGAACTGGTGTTTGATCCTTTCCGTCAGGCAGACGGGACAACAAACCGCAAATATGGCGGAACTGGACTAGGCTTGTCCATCAGCAAGGAACTGGCGGCTTTGCTTGGCGGCTGCATCACGATGGAAAGCGAAGAAGGAGTCGGCAGCACGTTTACACTTTATGTGCCGACGCTCGATTTGCAGATGAGCGAGTTGATCACTGCGCGCCAAGAGGCGGCGGTTGCCTTCGCAGAGCCAGTTTTCGGAACTGACGCGAACGATCTGCCGGTTGAGGAGGAAAGTGGCGGACTGAGGGAGAGCAGCGATTTTCATGGCAAAAAAGTGCTCGTCGTCGATGACGATGTCCGCAATGTGTTCACGCTTAGCAACGCGCTGGAGAATGAAGGGATCACCGTTGTTGCTGCGCACCATGGCCAGGAGTGTTTGGAGCTATTGGATCAGATGCCCGAAATCGATTTGGTGCTCATGGATATTATGATGCCGGTGATGGACGGTTACGAAGCGATGCGGGCCATTCGCCGAAATCCCCGTTTCGAGCACATGCCAATTATTGCATTAACGGCCAAAGCGATGAAGCAGGATCGTGAGATTTGTCTGGAAGCAGGAGCGTCGGACTACATCAGTAAACCGCTAAATCTCGATCAGCTCTTTTCATTGATGCGCGTATGGTTAACCAAGTAGGAGAAAGGGGATGGCATGCTGAATTCAACCAACTGGGATTCCGCTGAAGAGATTTTGGACGAGATGCCGGAGACTTCGGAGGGCGAGAGAGAGGCCATTGAGATCGATCTTTTGCTGGAGGGTATCTACCGTCTTAATGGTTACGATTTTCGGAACTATGTCAGATCCTCCATTCGAAGACGCATTCACAATCGGATGAGGCTGGAGAAGCTGCCAACCATTACGGCGCTTCTGGAGAAAATATTGTACGACGAACAGGCAGCAGCACGCCTGATGAAAGATTTTTCTATTAATGTCACCGAAATGTATCGGGACCCCAGTTTTTTTCGTGCCTTTCGCGCGAAGGTTGTTCCGCATTTAACGAAGCTTCCGACGATTCGCATCTGGCATGCCGGTTGCTCAAGTGGTGAAGAAGTGTTATCGATGGCGATTTTGTTGGAAGAAGCGGGACTGCTTCATAAAACAATTATTTTTGCCACAGACATGAATGCTGCCGTTCTGGAAAAAGCGAAGACAGGAGCTTGCCCGTTGTCGCGCATGCAAACCTACACCAAAAACTACTTGCAGGCTGGAGGCAGCCGTGAGTTTTCTGCTTACTACACCACAGATGCCGGCCATGCTTATTTTGATGCGGCGCTCTTGCGCACGGTTACGTTTTTTCAGCATAATCTGGTGACGGACCGGTCTTTTAATGAATTTCACGTCATCATTTGCCGGAACGTGCTCATATATTTCAATAGCGCTTTGCAGAACAGGGCGCATGAGTTATTCCGCGAAAGCCTGTGCGGATTCGGATTTCTGGGGCTCGGCAGCAAAGAGTCATTGACTTTCGTGGACGCCCTTCACTATTACGATGTTGTCGAACCGACAGAGAAAATTTACCGAAAAAAGAAAAAAGAGATCTTGTGAGATCATGTCCAAAATTAAAGGAGCTAAGCACGTATCAGGTGCCTAGCTCCTTTTTCATTTGCTCACGAATCTTATTTTTTCAAATCCAGGCGCACATCGCGTCCATCGTCATCTACAGTCAATGTTTTGCCTGCTGCTTTCAAGGCATTCGCGTAGCTAACCCAAGCGTCCAGCATAACGGCACCGTCTTTCCAGTCTTTCACTTCGCCGAATACCTTGAAGCCGTCGCCTTTGCCTGTTGCCATGAAATCGTTCGTCGTCACTTTGAAATTGCGGCTGGTGTTAAACTTACCGTCTGTGTAGACAGGCGTGCCGTCGACCAAAGTAATTTTGGAGAAGCGTTCACCTTCAGGCTTCGTCGCATCCCATTCGACTTTCAGACCGGAAAACTGGATGGCCGGCAGCTTCGAGTATTGATCGCTGACTTCCAGTGCTCTCTTAATTTGTTCAGCGGTCATCGTGCCGGTAACGTTGTAGTTGCCGAACGGGAACACTTCGAACATTTTGCCATAGGTCAGATCGCCTTTATCGACGTCGGCGCGAATGCCGCCAATATTCGTAAACGCGATATCCGACTTCTCCGAAGCACGCATCGCGTCCGTGATGCTGTTGCCCAGTTGGGAAGCACCGTCGCGTTCCACTCCGCCATTTACATCAAAACGGAATGATTTGCGTGTCAGCGGTTCTCCTGTAACAACTTCAACTTCGTTAGATTTGACGGAAATTTTTGCTTTATAATCTTTTACGGTTTGCTGTACTTCCGGATCAGCTGTCGTCAGATTCGTATAAGTTTCCAGCAAACCTGCGCTGGAGGACATGACTTTTTTCGTTGTTTTATCTACAAAAAGTTGAATATGACCTACTGCATACAGCCAGCTTTGCGCTTCCACGACAGGAATGCCGTTCACGATGCCGGATACGCGCATATGGGAGTGGCCTCCGACGATCGCATCCAGTGTACCGTTGCCTGTACCGTTGGCGAGAGCGGCCAGCTCATTCATAATTTCTTGCGACTTCTGGTTTTGTTCGCCTGGCAGGTGAGAGGTGACCATAATAATATCTACACCTTTTGCACGCAGCTCATCGGACAATTGCTTGGCCAGCGGCACAGGATCGACGAAGGAAAGACCTTCGATATTCGTGGATTTCGTCGTCGTTGTTGTTTGCGGTGTGGAGAATCCGATAATACCGATTTTTAAGCCGTCTTTTTCGATGATTACGTATGGCTGAGTCCAGTCAACTGGCTTACCGGTTTTGTCATCGATGATATTAGCGCCAAGGATAGGGAACTTGGCGTTCTTGATGTTGTTGATCAGCACATCGCGCCCAAAATCGAACTCATGGTTACCGATCGCTGCCGCATCGTATTTGACTTCGGCCATCGTGTCCATGACGGACTGTCCATTTGTCGTGTTGGAGATCAGCGTACCTTGCCAAGCGTCACCGCCGTCGACAACGACAGTCCCTGCCGGGTTGATGGCGCGGAAATCGTTGACAATACCGGCCAGCGTTTCGATGCCGCCTTGATTTTGCTTGCGCTTCTTGTCGAAGCCGACTTCAATTTGGCCGTGAATATCGTTGGTCGTCAAGATATCTACAACTTTGAAAAGAATAGGTTTCAGCGCTTTCGCCACCTCATCGCGCGTTACTTCAGCGGACGGGTTGAAATTACCGTCCAATGTCGGATTGAAAATACCGCTAAGCACGGCATAAGCGACATAAGGGCGAGATTCCTTCGCGATCGCATCACTGTCTTTGAAATAATTAAGCACTTGCTCATTGACTTCTGGCAGTTTACCGCCAGTCACTGTTTTAACAATAAGCTCAGCAAGCTCTTGACGGGTTACAGGTGCGTTCGGGTGGAACGTGCCGTCGGCGAAGCCGCTGATGAGTTTCGCTGCTACGGCGTTGGCTACCGCTTGCTTTTGCCAGCCGGCAAGGTCAGTGAATGCAGCTGTTCCGGGATCGGCATCTTTTAATTTCGCCGCACGGTTAATCATAGTCAGTACTTCAGCGCGCGTAGCTGCAGAAGCCCCGCGATAGTCAGCGTCGCCGTAGCCTTCCACAGCGCCTTGACTTACAGCAAGCTGCATATCGGATTTCAATGGAGTCGATACGGCAGGAGCTGGAACTGTCTCTGCAAAAGCCAGGCTGCCAGAGAAAGAGCTAGTAAGAACAGTGACAAGTGCTAAAGCAGTAAGACGAGTTGTAAACGTCTTCTTCATACGTGAAAAAACCTCCCTATGAATAAAAAACAGTTGATAGTAACCCGAATTTTAGTATAAAGGAGATGGTAGAATTTGAGAAGATAAGAATTCATTAACTATTTGTATGCACAAAAAAAGCCCCTAACCTTCAAGAGTTAAGTAGCTTTGCGCTCTACGAAAACTTCAAAATGATATATGGTATTTCGCGTAAGCACTCGAAAATCTTGCCCGTCTTTATCAATAGCCTGAACTCGCGTTGTCTTAAATGGCATATATTTATTGATGCCGGAGAGAACCATCGGCGCGCCAACCTCTGTCGGCTTCATCTCGCGGAAAGTTTGACCTTGGATATCATCAAAATTAAAACGATCCGAGCGGTGCTTGGGCGTAATTCCGTCCACTTCGTAGATTTGAAGAAGCTTTAACAATCTCATTGTGACCCTCCTGTTAGTTTGACCTGAGGCAAGCGGAGAACGTAATTATAGGCTTGTATGCTCTTTCTTCATCTTATTCTAGTATACAACGACTTATGCAAATGGAGAAATCCTAAGGCTAATAAATATCTAATATAGATCTAATACTTTCCTAGCTTGTTCAATATACAATGAGATTTAATAACGGAGGTGCAAGGTGTCATGATTTATTCGACAATATACGTTGCGGATAAGGAAATTATCGCTTTTTTCGAGCCAGATGTTCAAATAAAACTCCCATTCGCTGTTGAAGCCATTCTAGATAATTTGAAAGACCCTAATGTGATGAGAATCTTCGATGAATTGGGACTTGTGAATATTACCCACTCGGACGTGACGTTATACTCGCTTAACGGTGATATGGCGACGATCCGCCTGGTTTCGGATTCCAATCTTATTCCAACTCTCTGATGTTCCTGGCTCTCCCTAACTTTTTTCGTTACAATGAAGTAGATCAAAGTATGGGAGGTTATGTCGATGGCAGTTTTGAAATTGGAACATGTGGGCGTCATGGTAGCAAATTTGGAAGCCTCAATCCGCTTCTACGTGGAAGTTATTGGCCTGAAACATAAGGGAACGCTTCTTCACACGAATGGCGTGATCCGACTGGGGTTCCTTGGATTCGAACTCACTGGTGAGACGGAAGTCGAATTAATTGAAGGCTATAATGCCGGCCTGCCACAAGAAGGCAAAGTTCATCATCTAGCGTTTACTGTCGATGATATAGAGTCGGAGTATGCTAGAATCGCTGGACTTCAGGTAGAGCAGCTTGATGCCGAAATTACCACGTTGCCTAACGGTTCCCGATATTTCTTCTTCAATGGATTAGACGGGGAACGAATTGAATTCTTTCAATCTACACGTTAAAATATTGAAATTAATAAAGGGGACTCTTGCGAGTTCCCTTTTTGTTTTTACTATGTATCGCCGAGTGTGAGTAGGGGATCGTGGAGATTTTGCTGCCTGCACATATGTTGGTATAATTCAAAACAGTTGGAATTGCGGAACATTTCCAGAGGGGGTTGTATTTGGTTTTTAATCGTGGTACATTATCTCTCGTTGGTTCGAGAGCAACGCAAAAGTCGCTAAGAAATAAGGACTTGCAATTGAACAACACGATATGATAAGATGTGAACT
>NZ_JAQFVF010000031.1 GCF_027789125.1 Paenibacillus aestuarii
ATCACGCAAAGAAACTGGTGGCCTTTGCCGGTGTTGATCCAAGTGTTTTTTCATCAGGCAAGTTTGTAGCTACCCAAAATAAAATCACTAAGCATGGCTCCAGGAGACTTCGTACTGCCCTATATCAAGCTGTACGATGTGGTATTCGTAGTAATAGAAATAAGAAATTAAGGGCTTATTATGATAAGAAACGTGCTGAAGGAAAGCTGTTCAAAGTAGCGATAATTGCTTGTGTGAATAAACTCATCCACTGGATTTTTGCCATCTTAACTACTAAAGAAGCGTTCCGTTTAGAGTAAGTATCGGGAAATAGAAATATATGGAATGTCTTTCCGTGCTTTATGGGACGGTTCTTTCCCATGCACTTTTTCAAGTATACCACTTCATTGATCTGCTATTAATAAATAAATATTGACAAGCTATTAGCTGGAATAGTTCAATGAGTTGTATCCTAATCATCCTAAACGTGAATACCATTTCAATCCCACCAAACACTATAAATCTTTGAATTATTACTCTGTAAGTTGAATTTACTCTTCGTACTTTGTACAAACGAATTTTCTTCTTCGACTTCGGTAGGTTCTAAAACATCTAATTTCATTATTAATTCATTTTTTTCAATCGTTCCAATGATATAGATCCTTTCACTATATGGCCATTGATTCTCATCTATATCGGTAATTTCAATTAAAATATTCTCAATACCATTATCCAGTTGAATTTCATTCAAATCTTTTTGGAATTCATCAACCGTTGGATGATTATCTATATTAGCTGCAATTGAAAAATCATCCGTATTACCACTAAAAAATTCATTAATTGTAATTAGAGGACCGACTGGATCGTTGAAGCCAATATTCTTAACTTTTTCTAAAAGTGCCTTTTGATAATTCATGCTATCTCTCTCATTTCTTACGAACCTCATAATACTTCCATATTAATTAAAGCTAACCGGCTGCCTTCAATAAGAGCCCCACCTACATACCGAACGATCAACTGCACCGACTTAAACCCACCGATCCCCGCGCTTCCTCGCATAATTTGCAAACACAAAGCGCCAAGGAATGACGAAGGGAAATACCACGACCCACAAGTTAGCAGTGACCATATTCATCGTTGCATCGTCCATCCGACCGGATGTCCATATTGGCAGTGCAACGACGACCAGCCAGACTGTTTTCCACGCTACTTCCCATAAAAGTACAGGCAGCATCTGCAGCGGATACCGCAATCCGAGGACGCATAATGCCCAGAAGGCGAGTAGCATGCTTTGCACGACCCCCTCCATCAGCTCCCACGACCCCAAATGATTAATAAATTCAGGCCATTTCGTGATAGCGAGTCCCACGACAATAAGAAGGTAACCACCTCTCAACAAATAAAGACGTAATAACGATACTTCACTCGGTGATACCTTCTTGAATTGCTCCGTCACATTCATCATCCCTCTCCCCTATACATATGCCTTCTTCATCCAATCCTCGATGCGAAGAGCCTCCGATTTATGCAATTCTTCCACATCGGCCATTTTAACCAACGAACCGCTCTTAAGTGCAATGAAGCCGTCTATTAACGTTTCGATTTCCGCAACCTCGTGGCTTGTCATGATTAAGGTCTGAAATTTCAAGTCAACGTAGGAGATCATGCCCTTCACAATAGAGTCTCGTATCATCGGATCAAGCCCGGATAAGGGTTCGTCCATCAGAATGTAGGGTACCTCTCTCGCTAACGTAAGAACGATTTGCAAGCGGCCGCGATTACCTTTCGAAAGCGATTTAATTTTCATATGAGGATCCAAGCGCATAAGCTTCATGATTTCTTCTGCTTTCGCCAGGTTAAAGTCGGCAAATTGTGAAGCCTGAAATTGCATTGCTTCTCTTACCGTGAATATTGGATAAAAGAGACTCGACTCGGAGGAATAAGAAACGACTTTACCGGTTCTTCGATTGGCCGTCTCTCCGTTAACCGTCACACTGCCGCTTGTGGGCAGTGAAAGTCCAGACATTAGCTTTAATAAGGTTGACTTCCCGCTGCCATTTTCGCCCACAATGCCAATGATTTTACCTATGGGTATCGTCAATGAGATATCCTGAAGCGCAATCTGATTGACATATTTCTTTGTAACGTTTGTCATCTGAATCATGTCACTCATCGCCTTTCTCAGCGTTGTTCAAATAATCTGTCAGCCCCGACAGGATCTCTGCCGCGCTGTATCCGATTTCTCGCATGACGTGAACGAATTGTTCAATTTGTTCATGTTTCAACTTATCACGCTGTTGAACCAGACGATCCTGCCGTTCCGGAACAAACGTTCCTTGACCTCGCTTCGTTTCCAAGATCCCTTCTCGCTCCAGCTCGCTATACGCTCTTTGAATGGTGTTGGGATTTATGTTGTATTTGATTCCCATATCGCGGATCGAAGGAAGCTTCTCGCCAGCTTTCAATTCTCCGCTAATAATTTGTCGATGTATACGATCCGCCAATTGCAAATAGATCGGCTTTGAAGCATTAAATTCATCCATCGTTATCCCTCAACTTTGTTGTCCACGAGCCACGCGGTTAGTATGAATAGTCCGACGATAATCATAAG
Source organism: Paenibacillus aestuarii (assembly GCF_027789125.1). Lineage (GTDB taxonomy): Bacteria > Bacillota > Bacilli > Paenibacillales > NBRC-103111 > Paenibacillus_E > Paenibacillus_E aestuarii. The sequence continues at coordinate 2,591 of NZ_JAQFVF010000031.1, forward strand.
GTCGTATACATACCCGCCTGAGTAGGTTTGTATTGGATCGGATAATATCGTAGGAAATTTATAAGTAATGCCTCCCCAGTCCATCACATAGCGATACAGTGTAGAGGATTTGATCAAAGCATTTAGCCATGCGGATAGGATGGCCGCGCCGGCAACCGCCGCCCAGCTCCAACGCCCGATTTTCAGCTTAAGGTATTGGTATAGAGCCCAAAGAACCATCACCCATACGCTAAGTTCAATAGATATCCCAATCACATGAGGCAAGATGAACCATCCCAGTTTCCAGGTATCCGTCCAATACGGCTCAATCAAGCTGAACTTGGGTATGATCAGCAGTCTGGATAACACATATAGCATGGCTAATGAAATTAAGATCATCATCAAGCCGTTTATTATTTTGCTCAACAACAATTTACTTGCCGGTTGGGGATTGTTTAGCCATAAATGCAAGTTGCCCTCCGACTTTAAACCGACAAACACAATAAGAGGCACGTAGATCACATGAATTGCAACGGCAATCGCTAAGGGTACGAACATGAGCAATGGATCGTCCGTTTCCCTCTCCATGTACAAGGCTAGTATAGCAATCAATACATTCATGACGATTCCGATGAAGAACAAGCTCCTTGTTAACTTAAAATCCTTAATAAACAAAGCTGTCCACTGCTGCATCTCCACTTCACCCTTTTTAGATTAATCAAACATTCGGTGCACTAATGAAATAGTACACTAATTCACAATAACATGTAAATAGGCATTAAAAAAGAAGGCACAGAAGGAGTCCCATTATACCTTTGCATGCTTGACCTTTAAGTGCCATTTTTTCGGCTTTACGATCATTAATTATCCTGCCAGTTAGTTTAACGAATAGGTCCAGAAATGACTCTCCTCTTCCCTGACTCAGCCCACGTCGGGAATGGGATCAAGTTCTTGTCATTTGGTTTTGACAAGAACTTGATGTCATAAATGACAAAGAACTTGTTCCCATACCCGCAAAAAAAGCCTCTGGAGGGATTTTTCCCTCGCAGAGACTTTGTATTTATGTTGTTAGTCTTTACAACTCCGAATATTTTATTGGCGCATTTTTGATATATATATTTATGTAGCGTTGTTCTTCTGGCTATGACCCGTTGGGACATGGGAGCGAGAATCACTTGGGCAAAGTGGAGACGTACAGTACATGGAACAATATGGGTGAAGGATACTCCACCTTTATTTCCGCATGCCTAATTCTCATCAGCACTCGCCCCACCCCTGCTTTCATCTCTCACAATTACTAGAGGCTGAAATCCTGTGAATTCATGAGTTTGATTTGAGGAAACTGAATCATTTCGAGGGAGCTTAGTCCTCGCCTTAGTTCACAACTATATTTTCGGCCAAATACTCTATTTCTCGCGAACACGGAATCCCCTCCGAGTAAAAAATCCAGTGGAACCGGGTAAGCTCGCATTGTGGGGATCATTACAAACTATGGCTTAGTCAACGGAGATAATTGTATCTGGTGCGCAAGCCCATGTGCAGTCGGGAGGTCACTGTTGCTGTCGACAAAAACGCGACCAATAACAAGTACCGAATTATTTGGTGAAGAAATCTGTGGCACTCCCTGTGGCATAGCCCCTTTCCAACTGGGGCCGCTGATGAGGTAAGCGCCGGCCTCAGTTCCCGTCGTGCGTTTGCCGACATAGGCAAAGTTAGTGTTTTTCGACGGATCGGTGAACTGCACGCTGTAATAGCGACCATGCATGTCCGGCACATGCAAGATTAGCGGCCCTTTTCTGAGGTCTAACCAACCAACCACAAGGAGCGTGTCACGATTCACGCCAGTAGTCATTAATTTTGAGCCTGAAGTATTAAGAGGATCTGCAAATAGCGCTTGAGATTGTATATAGAGCGTATTAATTGGGATGGGACCGTCGCCGAATCCCTTAACGAGGATCGCCCTCTTGAACACGGTCAGAAGCATACGCGGCAAAAAGTAGATGACAATGAACCATACTGCGACCAGTACTGAACCGAATATCAACAAATGCTGGTATTCCAGATGCTCTATCATTTCACCTCCATAACCGGCGGCACGTTATATTTTCCATCCAGAATTGCCGCGCCGGGCATATACACACGTAACCAAAGAATGAATTTACCCGAGGGTGCGGGCAGCCAGTTGGACTTCCATCCCCCTGGAGCGGTATTCTGAATGTAAATATCGACGGAGCCGTCGGCGTTTGGCACGAGTCCGGACTGACCACTCACGCTGTATCGATTGATTGAATTCGCCACAAAGCGATTCTTGGCATTCCCCATAGTAAGCGACCAAAACGCATTATTTGGCGGGAGTCCACCCGCCGAAAAGTGCATGATGTAGCAGTGCTCTCCGGAGAGGCTATGACTCGCACCATCTACGGATGTTTTCCAGTACATCGCCTCCTGAGGTATGTTTACTGGGCCAGGGAAGGCTAAGGTACACGCGGCTCGCAGCAACATGCCGTTCCCGGGCACGCCCAATCCAAACATGGTAATCCAGCCATTGACCTTTGTAGCCTTGATCTTCGCGAAAATTTGAGCCGTGAGAATCGCCATCCCGAGGCCAATGAGGATGCCTTGGATCACGTCAATGTACACAGGTCTTACATGGACAAAGAACAACGACTTGATGATAACATAGAAGCAAATTACACCGATTAGTACCAAAAAAAGAGCATATTTTTTGTTTGTCATTAATTTTTCCCCTCCCTGAACTGTTAAAGTGGAGACCGTTGCTTCCAGACGCGAAGGAGCGAAACATGGTGCAGACCTAACCGAACGAGGCTAGACCCGTGAGCCCCGTTTTGTTGTCTCTCACTCGAAAGATATTTATCCAAATGATTAATCCTCTATACAAGTTTACCCAAAATTTGTTGAGCAATCTCCTACCAGCTAGCTTAGTTAAGGGTACAGAAACGAAAACAAGCGAAGGATCGGTTCCATCGCCTTCTTATATGATGTGCCACATTATATAGGTTGTTTATGAGTTGGTATTCCTCACTTGAAATACTAAGTTGCTTTTCAGTTTAACCAACACCCTGAATCTTCGTCGCAACGAAGGATTTTTTTTCTTTCCCTCATGTAGAACAAGGAGCAAGACCGCCGTGGATCTTGCTCCTTGTTTGTTGTGTTTTGGTGTTTTGGAATGTGTCTCGGGATTCGTGCCATGCCATTCAACTTCAACCTGGATGATGGCCGACTGCCGCGGTGTACATTCAACTATCGTACCCGTCCCTCGGTTTTAAGGGTTTATCTCACGTATACTCAGTCATTCGCAGGATTTCTCACGTTGGAATGCAGTGGTCCGTAGGAAATAGAGCTTTTTTACCCGTAAACTTTGTGTTGTGGGCATGCCGAAATAGAAGAAACGAACGCTTTGGAACATTTCCCCAATTATACTCTGCTGCACGTATCCTCCACAATAACCCTGGAAGTTTACCATCCCACGGCTCTACGGGTCCCTGCCCTAACATTCCTTCGTTACACTTATCCAAGGTGTGGAGACCGATAGCGTTTAGCGGATGGGGCAAAGCCCTTATCGGATACGAACTCGGTCCTCCGTGCTTTCTTTTTCTGAAATCCTGCGAATGACTCAATTCACGTTTTAATAAATCTTACGCAGCTTGAGTGTAATTATGGATCGTTTTTTCAGGAGTGAACGACTCATCACGCTGAACCATACCGACTAGAACCCGCGCCAACTTCCCAAGCAGTTTAAACACCGACTGCTGTTTACTCATATGCTTTATTTGGACATTTTCTTCATGCAACTGTCGGAAAACAGCATTGATCCCCACCAATGTAAGAGTAGCCAGATACAAATATTTCCGCAGTTTGGCATCTCCTCTTTTCGAGATTACGATTTCCCCTTTTCGTTTTCCCGACATGCTTTCAGCGAGGTTTAACCCAGCCCTTCGTAGTAATTGTCGTCCATGGGCATACTGTTTTAGATCACCTGCACCTGACAGAATGGCTGCAATATAGATTGGCCCCAGCCCTTTAAGAGATCTTAGCTGGCTTGCTATAGGAATCTCATCGAGTACGGTTGCAATGTCTTTTTCAATTTGTTCTAATATATCGACGATGCGCTCGTACTCGTCTATTAAGCGTTGGAGATCCTGCTTTGCATCCTCGAGTGCCGTTGTATCCCCCACACTCTTGCTAGCGTGAGAGATGAGTTCGGCAGCTTTCTGAATACCAGTTGAACCACCAGCTCGCTTCATATGGTTTCTCCAACGTGTAATTACATCCGCTGTCGATTGATCTTTAAGTTCTAGCGGGGAAGGAAATTCTTTGAGGGTCGCTATTGATCGTGGACAGGTCCAATGTTTAAATACCGTCGTATATTCAGGGAAACGCATATCAAGCCAGCGGATAATTCGATTCTGCAGCCGAACGCTATTCGTGACCCAAAATTCGCGATCGCTCATAATGGTACGTATTCTTTGGAAATTGGTTGCCTGGCGTGTGTAATCATAGTAGTAGCCGCGACTAACAACGTCTGCAATGACAAGTGCATCCTTCGGATCACTCTTAGAAGGGCTGTTATCGCGATTTTCCTTGTTTCGCTTCGTAGTTGCGGGATTTACTAGGACAACATTTATACCTTTGTCATCAAGCCAATTGGCTAAGTTATACCAATAGTGGCCTGTGGGCTCCATTCCGATTATAAGACTCTTTAATCGGTGTTTCTGTTGTAATCCGTCGATCCACCGTTGTAATTTCTCGAAGCCTTCAATGGTGTTTTTGAAAGAAAGATGCCTACTAGAAAGTACGATCCCACGAAAGTTCGTAGCTTGGGCTACGTGGACTTCCTTCGCCATATCAATTCCTACAACAAGATGGGAAGTGGTAATTCGTTCTATCCGTTGATTTTGTCCGTCTGATTGCTTAAACTTCATAATAAGAGCGCCTCCTTGATGGTGTTGGGTTTTGAACCCGTGGACAAACCCATCATACCGAGGCGCTCCTTTTTTGACAAAGCCCAATTCTTAGGCTATACAGGAATGTTTAGC
>NZ_JAQFVF010000032.1 GCF_027789125.1 Paenibacillus aestuarii
GAGGTTGATAGGTTCGAGGTGGAAGTGCAGCAATGTATGGAGCTGACGAATACTAATCGGTCGAGGGCTTAACCTAATAGAGGGATCTTTGAACGAAGTTCAAAGTCTCTCAGATTTGCTTCTTACTCAAAGAAGCAACACACTTTACGTAAGTTTCGTATCTAGTTTTCAGGGTGCAAGACGCTCTGAATAAGTACAGATGTTTCCTGGCAGAAGCATCACGTTTGGTGATGATGGCGGAGGGGACCCACGCGTTCCCATCTCGAACACGACCGTTAAGCCCTCCAGCGTCGATGGTACTTGAACCGAAGGGTTCTGGGAGAGTAGAACGTTGCCAAGCACAGAACAAAGCCTTTTTGAGAGAAATCTCAGAAAGGCTTTTTTGTATTAAAAACAGGAAATGCCCTGTATCCGCTATGAACCGGAAAGGCAGGGCGACTTATTATTGCAAATAGCAAGACGTATCTTTGCCTGTTATTTTGATTAGGCCATTTTTACGATAAGGGCGGAAGCGAAACAGCATCCATAACCGCGGCATCATCATCCAAAGATGAAAGACAATTAAGCATCGGAACCAAGTGCCAGGAATCCATGGATATAGAAGAAGAAGACTGGTAAAGCCGATCCAAAACAGTTGAAGCTGCACTTTGCTAACCAGCTTAATGGAGGCGTTGCCCTCGGGCAAAATCCCGCACCAGAAAACGCCCCATTTGAAAGCCCAGCCCCGCATCGCACGGCCAACCGTGAACTGAAAGTAAATGCGAACAAGCAGGAAATGAGCGATAATAAGTACAGGATAACTGCAGACTACTGGTATCCAATCCATGTATTTTACCTGATAGAGCAGCACGAGAACAAGAAATATCATATAAATTACTATTTTATATATCGTATGATGGATTCTTTTTAGCAGGGTGTAGCTGTAAATGGTAGAGTCTTTGGATAGCGATGCATCTGGAATCGACATAATAACCTCCGAATGGCGGGAAAGCCATAATCTCAAGCTTTTATATCGGCAAATTGATTCCAAAATATGAGTGTTTAGCTAGTTTAGGAGAAATGGGCTTCGGGCATACTAAACGATAAAGGAGTTGATGATGCTGTATGGAGGAGAACCGGATAGGGATATGTATGATCTGTGAGCAGCAAAAAATCGGCGGAATTCGAATTCTTATGTCATTCATATGTGATGCATGCAGTCGTGATCTGGTCAAGACGGATGTGGAAGACCAGAAGTACACTTATTATGTGAAGCAAATGAGGAAAATATTTTATACAAGCCCGAAAAAAACATATATGAATTAAAATAAAAGCTTCGTTTGGAAGCTTTTTTGTTTTTTGGGCAGTGATATTTTACTATAGGGGTATAAAATCATGGGTTGAAGGAGTAAATACATGACGATGCCGGATAAATCGAAGGCACCCCTATTTGAAGCAATGTTAGCGCATCATCGAAGCGGAGCCGCCAGCTTTCATGTGCCCGGCCATAAGTCGGGGAATGGGGTTATGAAGGAAGCGGAGCCGTTCTTACAGTCGGTTATGTCAATCGACTATACAGAGATTACGGGATTAGATGACTTGCACCATGCGGAAGGAGCGATTTGGGAAGCCGAGCAGCTGGCGGCGGATTGTTTTGGCGCGGAGGAGACTTATTTCTTAGTAGGTGGCAGCACTGTTGGCAATTTGGCGATGATTTCGTCGGTCTGTGATCCTGATGATCTCATTCTCGTACAGAGAAACGTACATAAATCTGTAATCCACGGATTGATGCTGGCGGGGGCAAGGGCGATTTTTATATCGCCTGGTGTAGATCCGGCGAGCGGAATTGCAACGGGCGTAGTGCTCGAAGACGTAGGACAAGCGTTAAGCCAATTTCCTGAGGCGAAGGCGCTGTTTCTGACGAATCCCAACTATTATGGGATGGGGATAGATTTGCAGCCTTTTGCCGCGTTGATGCATGAGCACGGCAAGCTGCTGCTTGTTGATGAAGCGCATGGCGCCCACTTCGGCTTCCATGATGAATTGCCGCAATCCGCGTTGGCGAGCGGAGCGGATGCCGTGGTGCAGTCCACACATAAAATGTTGACGGCAATGACGATGGGGGCCATGCTGCACGTGCAGGGGCCGAGAATCGATCGGGAGGCGATCAAACAGCGCTTGGCGATGCTGCAGAGCTCAAGCCCCTCCTACCCCATCCTGGCTTCTTTGGACTTGGCGAGAAAGAGAATGCATACGGAAGGCAGAGATTGGGTCGAGCAGGGGTTGCATATCGTTAAAGCGTTTAGAACGCGGCTTAGGGGATTACAAGCGATTGGAGTTCATTCCGAGCGGTTTCCGGATGTGCAAGAAGGCGGTTATACGACTGCGGATCCGTTTAAGATTAGCGTTTATGACAAAACCGGCACGTTAACGGGTTCGATGCTTCAAGCGCAATTAGAGAGCCATGGATGTTTCGTGGAGATGGCAGATTCACGTCATGTCTTGCTTGTTTTTACACCGGCTACGAGCGTAGAAGACGCCAATCGCTTATATGGAGCGTTAACGAACATTAATTTTAACGTACAATTACAAAAGCAGGAACTTCAAGTGCCCATCTCGAATATAAGTATATTACCCCCAAATACACAAATTTCGTCGCCAATCGCCTTTAGTCAGCGGAATTTGCGCAAAATCGGGTTTCAAGAGTGTCATGTAAGTTTAGTTGCCGTCCAAGAAGCTATTGGAAGCAGGTCCGCGGAGATGGTGATTCCTTATCCGCCTGGCATTCCGTACTTGTATCCTGGCGAAATTATCACCTCTTCGGTCGCCGCAGCGCTGCAGCAGTTGGCAGAAGGAGGCATCCGCTTTCAAGGGACAGCTTTTGGACAGACACACAAGCTCAAGATCTACACATAAAAGAACACTTTAACTAGTACATCAAATAGATATACAGCAGTTGCAGGAGGATAGAGTGGACGGAATATTTATCACGTTTGAAGGGCCAGACGGCTCTGGGAAAACGACCCAATTACGGAGACTGGCGGAAACGCTGAAACAAAGTGGACATGATGTCTTGGTAACAAGAGAGCCTGGGGGAACGGCGATTAGCGACAAGGTGCGCAGCATCATTCTCGATCCGGCGCATGAAGAAATGGTTGACCAGGCGGAAGTGCTGCTGTATGCGGCTTCCAGAGCCCAGCACGTGCACGAGCTTATTTTGCCGGCACTGAAGGCAGGCAAGATCGTGCTATGCGATCGGTTTATTGACGCAAGCATAGCCTATCAAGGTTATGGATTAGGCATTGATGTGGAAACGGTTAGAGCGGTGAACCGCTTTGCCAGCTCAGGTCTACAAGCGACAAGAACGTACATCCTGGATGTACCGGTAGAGGTCAGCTTAGCGCGGCTGCATAAGCGTGCTCCTGGACAGGATGCTGCGGGTCAACAGTTGGACCGGATTGAGCAAAAGAGCGCCGAATACCACAACCGGGTCCGTGCGGGCTTTCATCAAATTGCGGCTGAACAACCGGAACGTGTGTTCGTAGTGGACGCAAACCGGAGTGAAGATGAAATTGCCGTGGACATTTTAGCGGAATGCAGCCGTTTATTAAAGGAACATCTTTCCGTCTAAGCAACAAGCCCATTATAGTTTATAATGAAGAGGAGGAATCACCCATGAAACTAGTCGTTGCCATTGTTCAAGACAAAGACAGTAATCGCCTCTCCAATGCTCTGATTAAAGAGGGTTTCCGTGCAACGAAGCTGGCAAGTACCGGCGGATTTTTGCGGGCGGGCAATACAACCTTCATGATCGGGACTGAAGACGAGCGGGTGCAAGAGGTTATGCATGTTATTCGCGCCAATTGTAAAGTCCGGGAACAACTTGTCACACCGGTTTCGCCAATGGGAGGAACGACGGACTCCTACATTCCATTCCCTGTGGAAGTTCAGGTGGGTGGAGCTGCGGTCTTTGTACTGCCGGTCGAACGATTCGAACATTACTAATATACTCGCGGCATAAGTTCAACAAGCAAGGAATATGGGGACAAGGATGGATGTAGTTTGAAAATTAACCCGGGGTGGCAGCCCATTGGAAAAAACGTCAAAGTCAACGATAATATGACTCCACCGCAGCTGGCGCCCCGGAATTTTTCGGACATCATGCAGCAGCAGGACGAGAAGGTTACGCAAGAGCAGCTGACGAGAATGATGCAGCAAATTTCGCTGCAGGGTGATCGTCTGACGCGTTCGATGACGGTGCGGGAACTGCGGCAGTATAAGCTGCTAGTGAAGCAGTTTCTTGAGGAAACCGCGCGGCGCGGTGTACATTTGAGAGATACGAAGGGCTGGGATCGTCGCGGCCGTTCGAAGCGATATAAGCTTTTGGAGGAAATCGATCAGGAACTGCTGGCTATGGCAGATGAATTGCTGGAGTCCGAGCAGGGGCGGATCGAGATTTTGCAGAGAATCGGAGAGATCCGAGGTATGCTGATTAACATGTTATTCTAGGAGTCGACCTATATGTCCTTTCAAGCAATCCCCGGACAGGCAGCAGCCAAGCGGTTGCTGCAAAACGGGCTGCGGCAGGACAAGCTGTCGCATGCTTATATTTTTAGCGGGCCTGTAGGCACAGGCCGTTCCGAGATGGCGTTGGCGCTGGCGAAGGCGATCTACTGTAAAAACGGGATCGACGATGCTTGCGGGGAATGTCTCGAATGCCGCAAAGTCGAGCATCGGAATCATCCCGATCTGCATGTAGTTGAGCCGGAGGGCGCATCCATCAAGATCGAGCAAATCCGCGAGCTGCAAAAAGAGTTTGCGTACCGGGCTACGGCATCCGGAACCAAAATTTACGTGCTGCATCGTGCAGAGAAGATGACCGTGCAAGCGGCGAACAGCCTGCTCAAATTTCTGGAGGAGCCAACGTCAAAGGTTATTGCCATTCTGATTACCGAGAATGGGAATGCGCTGCTGCCAACGATTCAATCACGCGCCCAGTGGATCAGTTTCACGCCGCTGCCGCGTGAGGAGATGGTGCTGGCGCTGCTGCAGGAAGGGCATCCGGCTGCGTTGGTTCAACCGGCGGTGCATTTGACGGCTGGGCTGCAGGCCGCGCGGGAGCTCATTGCTGCAAATTGGTTTGCAGAAATGAGAAGCGTAGTGTTACAATTAGCGAAGGAGACGCTAACACGTTTCCCTTCTTCTATGATTACCATTCAGCATAAGATTGTAAGAACAGAACTGGCGGATCACATGGCAAGCCTCTTTGACTTGTTGATTCTCTGGTTTAAAGATATGGTGCAGCTGCGCTTGGAGCGCAGGGACAAGCTTGTTTATAACGACCAGCTGGATTGGATGAGTTCCCTTGCTTTCAGCCGGGACGTTGCCGATTGGGTTCGCATGATGGAACAAGCAGTAGATCTGCAAAAACGTCTACGCTTTAACGCCAATTCACAGCTAGTTATAGAGAAAATGCTCGTGGAGATGCAGGGGGTGTAAGATGTATTCGGTAGTTGGCGTCCGCTTTAAAAAGGCGGGAAAAATATATTATTTCGATCCCATCGATTTGCCTATAGAGAAAGAAAGTGCCGTAATTGTAGAAACTGCACGCGGAGTAGAGTACGGTAAGGTCGTCGTTGGTAAGAAAAATGTCAGAGAGAACGATGTTGTGCTTCCATTGAAGAAAGTGATACGGATCGCAGATCATGCCGATGCCGATCTGGTGGAAGAGAACAAGAAAGCAGCCAAAGATGCGTTTCAGACGTGCCAGGAGAAGATCAAAGACCACAATCTTAAGATGAAGCTCGTGGACGTTGAGTATACATTTGACCGCAACAAAATCATTTTTTATTTTACCGCCGAAGGACGGGTGGATTTTCGCGAGCTTGTGAAGGATTTGGCCAGCATCTTCCGTACCCGGATTGAGTTAAGACAAATCGGCGTGCGGGATGAAGCGAAGATGCTCGGCGGAATCGGCCCGTGCGGCCGCATTCTGTGCTGCTCATCATTCTTGGGCGATTTCGAGCCGGTGTCCATCAAAATGGCGAAGGATCAGAATCTATCGCTGAATCCAACCAAGATTTCGGGATTATGCGGCCGATTGATGTGCTGCTTGAAATATGAGCACGATAACTATGAAAGTGCCAAGGATTCACTGCCGACCGTAGGCAAACAGGTGATCACTTCATACGGGAACGGAAAAGTGCTCGGTCTGAATCTGGGTGACCGCACGGCGAAAGTTCAGCTATTTGATCTCGGTAAAGTGTTGGATTTACCTTTCGATGATGTAGTAGAGCAAGAGTAGAGGCTTATAATCCGCTAAAAGCGCTGAGGCTTAAGCAGGGACGGCACTAGAGGTGAGATCGTGGAGAAACAGGACATTTTCGAACAGATGGATGGTATCGAAGAACGAATGGGCGCCACTTATGTAGAGCTCGGTGCCTTGAAGAAAAGAGTTATTGCGCTCATCGAAGAAAACAAGCGGCTAAGTATTGAGAATCAGCAGCTGCGGAAGCTCATCCGGCAAGAGGAAGCGCCTGCAGCGCAGCCGGAAGGAGAGGTCAAGGAACCGCCGCCGGCTGTCGGCGCTGGTTACGATAACTTGACACGTTTATATAATGAAGGGTTTCATATTTGCAATGTTTACTACGGCCACCTTCGAACTGAAGGAGATTGTTTGTTTTGCTTGTCTTTTTTAAATAAATAAGGATGACTTGATGACCGTAAGGGTTTATGCCTTACGGTTTTTTTCGATAAAGAGACTCGAAAGGAATGGACACACAACGCGTATGAAGCAAGTTCCCCTATTACCGACAGAACGGATTGACGATCTATTAACACATGATCTGAAAATTATTCAAAGCGAACAAGTGTTCAGCTTCTCGCTGGATGCTGTGCTGCTCGCCCGATTCTGCAGTGTTGCGCCTCGCGGACGAATGATTGACTTATGCACAGGCAATGGAGTCGTGCCTCTATTGCTCACGACAAGGACGCGCGCCGAGATTTGGGGCGTCGAAATTCAGGAAAGATTGGCGGATATGGCGGTCCGGAATGCGCTGCTGAATGGTTTGGAGGAGCGTCTCCATATGATTCAGGGAGACCTCAGAACCATTGCCCAAACGTTGGGACATGGGCAGTTTGATGCCGTGACCGTGAACCCGCCTTACTTGCCTGTACCGAACGGCGAGCAAAATGTGAATGAGCACATAGCCGCGGCGCGGCATGAGATCCATTGCACATTGGAAGATGTGATCGCGGCGAGCGCGAAACTGGTCAAGCCCGGAGGCAAGGTAGCGATGGTGCATCGCGCCACACGTTTGATCGATATCTGCTATCTGATGAGGAAGTATCGGATTGAGCCGAAACGCATTCGTTACGTGCATGCGCGGGCGCAGGAAGAAGCAATGATGGTGCTGATTGAAGGCATGAAGGATGGCAAGCCTGAAGTGCGAACGTTGGCTCCGCTCATCGTTTATGATGAGGATCAAACGTACTGCACGGAGCTGCAGGAAATTTATTACGGAGGCAGAACCTCGCTGAAATAAGCTAACGAGATAAGCGTTATGATAAGTATAGCGCGCAAGAACAAGGAGGATGGTTCGACTGAACGTACCGCATGTACAAAAAAGCTACCGGGATGACTCAGATGGCGTAGGTACGCTGTACCTCGTGGCTACGCCGATCGGCAACCTGGAAGACATGACCTTCCGTGCTATCCGTACGCTGAAGGAAGTGGACCTGATTGCCGCAGAGGATACGCGGCAAACGCGCAAGCTGCTGACGCACTTCGAAGTCGCAACGCGACTCGTCAGCTATCATGAACACAACAAGCAGGCAAGCGGACCAGAGCTCGTCCGCTTGCTGCTTGAAGGACAGAGCATCGCGCTAGTCAGCGATGCGGGTCTGCCGGCCATCTCCGACCCAGGTTATGACCTGGTGCGGATGGCCATAGAGCAGGGGGCGCCGGTCGTCCCGATTCCCGGCGCCAATGCAGCCTTGTCGGCACTGATCGCCTCCGGCCTGCCGACAGAGCGCTTCACCTTCGTAGGTTTTCTCCCCAGGGAGAAAAAGGAGCAGACGAAGGTGCTGGAAGAGCTGCAGCTGGCGCAGGGCACGCTGCTGTTCTATGAATCGCCGCACCGCGTGGACAAAACACTTGCCCGCATGGCGGAAGTTTGGGGGGCGGAGCGCCGGGTGTGCCTCGCCCGCGAGCTGACGAAGCGCTACGAGGAGTTTGCCCGCGGCACAATCGCGGAGTGCCTCGTGTATCTTGAGCAGCACCCGCCGCAGGGCGAGTACTGCTTGATCGCCGAAGGCGTATCGGCGGAGGCGGCCAAAGAGGCCGCGGCCGGCTGGTGGGAGCCGCTGACGCTGAGCGAGCATGTGGCGCATTATGAGCAGCGGGGCAGTGACAAAAAGGATGCGATGAAGCTGGTTGCGGCGGATCGCGGCTTGTCCAAGCGGGATGTATATAACGCGTTGATCGAGCGGTAATGATAGGAAGGCGGGGGGGCTTGGCATCGTGCCATTCTCCTCGGACCTCCTCATGGTCTGGGGGGGGCCTCCAGTTTCAGGTAAGAAAGGGAACAAAAGGGTCCAGACAAAAAAAGATCTCTAATCCGTGGCCGAAGCCAACAAATTAGAGATTAGAGGAGATATGAAAAAGGTTAGAATTACCATAGGGAATAGTGCTACTTCTATTATATACTATTTTTCTTATTTTGTCACAGGTGTTGGCATTTCAGTTAAACAAATATGGCAAACAATTTTTCCTTTGAAGTAAGTAACATTCTCGGCATTGCCGCAGAAGATACATGCAGGCTCATATTTTTTTAGCATGATACGCTCACCATCTACATAAATTTCCAGTGCATCCTTCTCGCCAATACCCAATGTGCGGCGAAGTTCGATTGGAATAACAACGCGTCCCAATTCGTCAACCTTTCTTACAATACCAGTAGATTTCATCATCTATAAAATCCCCTTCCAATTTTATAAAATTTTTATCAATATCGTCATCATTCGACAAAAGTTATTTGTTTTAATGATACCAACCATTCCCAAAATAGTCAACCCAATTTTCTCGATTTTATACATTTGCTAACGAAAAATTTACATTCTTGTAACAATTGTTTAATCGCTGAAAACCCTAGTGGTATAAGGTTTTGTAAGTAATATCTTACAGAGTTCGCAGCAAAAACCTAGAGGCTGAAATAGCTAATTAACAGATTGATTAAGCGTTAGAATTGGAAGTTGGTCGTCGACACGATTCGACATTGAGTGTCGAATCGAAGCGGGTTCATGTCGGAGTGGTGTCGAAATTACAGCGGAAAGGTAGTGAGAATATGAAAGAAGAGAAAGTGTTTAAAGACCCGGTCCATAAGTATATTTATGTGCAGGACAAGACAATCTGGGATTTGATTAATACCAGGGAATTTCAGCGATTGCGGCGCGTTCGGCAATTGGGTACTTCTTATTTGACGTTTCATGGCGCGGAGCACAGCCGCTTTTCCCATTCGTTAGGTGTTTACGAAATTACCCGCAAAATCATCTCCCAGTTCGAGCGCAATCATTATGAAGGATGGCCGCAAGAGGAGCGCTTGCTTTGCTTGTGCGCTGCATTGCTGCATGATTTGGGACATGGTCCATTTTCTCATTCAATTGAAAGTGCATTCGGGACGAGACATGAGGATTGGTCGTGCAAAATTGTGCTTGGCGATACGGAAGTGAACCGGGTGCTGAGCCAAGTCTCTCCTGACTTTCCGAAGAAGGTAGCCGGTGTGATTTGCAAGTCTTATCACGAAGAAATCGTGGTCAGCCTCGTCTCCAGTCAATTGGATGCGGACCGGATGGATTATTTGCTGCGGGATGCTTATTTTACAGGCGTGAATTACGGCACCTTCGATCTTGAGCGGATTTTGCGCGTGATTCGTCCCTACAAAGGGCACATCGTGGTCAAAGAGAGCGGGATGCATGCCGTCGAGGATTACTTGATGTCCAGGTACCAGATGTACTGGCAAGTGTATTTCCATCCGGTTACGCGAAGCGCCGAAATTTTGCTGCATAAAATTTTTGCCCGGGCCAAACATTTATACGAGGACAACTATAATTTCTCATTTATGGTGGACCCGATTCTCCATCTTATTCAAAACAAGTTGTCGCTGGAGGATTATCTTCTGCTCGATGAGTCCGTCATGCAGACGATGTTGACGTTCTGGTGTTCGGAGAACGATTCGATTCTTGTCGACTTGTGCAGACGCTTCCTAGACCGTAAGCTTTACAAATACAGCACCTTCGAGGAGTCCAGCAATAAAAGAGTGATTCAGCGTATGGAGCAGGCGATGCGGGAGGCTGGCTTTGACCCGATTTATTATATGGAAATTGATTTTCCGTCCGATCTTTCCTATGATGTGTATCGTCCGGGAGAAAGCGATGAGAAGCTGCCGATTTTGCTGCTCGATCATCGTGAGCATTTGACGGAGATTACCCACAAGTCCGAGATCGTCCGTTCGATTAGCGGCATCCATATGGGAGCGCATCATATTTACTACCCGGAAGAGCTGAGGGAGAGGTTAAGTACGACTGCGTACGCGGATTTATGGGCCCTGCTAGGGGAACAGGACTAATTTTTATACATAGAAGGAGAAGACCATGCTTACGGATTCACACACACATCTAAATGCGGAGCAATTCAATGAAGACAGAGAAGAAGTGATTCAAAGAGCGCTGGAAGCCGGTGTAACGCGAATCGTTAATGTCGGTTTTAATCGGGAGACGATTCCGAGCTCCATTGCGCTTGCCGAGCAGTATGACTTTATTTATTCGACAGTAGGCTGGCACCCTGTAGATGCAATTGATATGCAGCCAGGAGATTTGGAATGGATCGAGGAGCTTTGCAAGCATAAGAAAGTAGTGGCGATTGGCGAGATCGGGCTGGATTATTATTGGGATAAATCGCCTAAAGATGTCCAGCAGCGCGTCTTTCGCGATCAAATCCGCCTGGCGCGCAAGCTAGGGATGCCGATTGTCATCCATAACCGCGACGCGCATCAGGATGTTATCCAGATATTGAGAGAGGAAAAGGCCGCGGAGGTTGGCGGTATTATGCATTGTTTTTCGGGCAGTTGGGAGACGGCCAAGCTATGTCTGGATATGAATTTCCATATCTCATTCGGGGGGCCAGTGACGTTTAAGAACGCCAAACAGCCCAAAGAGGTGCTGGCCCAGGTTCCGCTGGACCGGCTTCTCATTGAGACTGATGCGCCTTATTTGACTCCGCATCCATTCCGCGGCAAACGTAATGAGACGTCTTATGTGCGCCTCGTAGCCGAGACGGCCGCGGAAATTCGCGGGATGACTTTGGAGGAAATTGCCGAAATTACGACGAATAATGCGATCTGTCTATTGGGACTCGCGTAGTACCGCAGCCTGGAATTTGCGCCGGAGCACAATGCCGCTAATGAAGGATATGAAAGCCAGCCCAGCGATAGGCACAAGCGCATAGACCGGGGTGGAGCGTATCAGCAGCGGGATCGCCAGCACGCAGGTTTGGGCAAGCAGTACGCACCAGATGATGAAGGCCAGCGCGCTGGGTTTGGCGTTCACGTTAAGCGGGTACATCTCCAGCCAGAACGTGTAGCGGTGTGCGCGCGCTAATCCTGAGATTTGGAAAACTGTAATCAGCAGGGCGGCGCCGAAGATGACGGCTCGTACCGGGTCGCTGCTTGATACGAAGATCGCGATGCCGCCAATTAGCGTTACACGAATGACAATGGAGAAAAGCTCCGTGCGCAGCAGCGTTAGTGTATACAAATACAAGTAGGAAGCGTCCTGTTTAAAAGGAATCCAACGTGTGACCCCGCTGATCCATCCTCGGCGGGTTATTCGCGTTCCCAATTGCGGCACATCCGTGAACCAATTAAAGAAAGCGTACAATCGCGCTTGCTGCTGCTTCTCTTTTTGAATCAAATAATCCCAGCCAATGAGGAATTTATCGATCGTTCTGCTCACGGCCAGCCATATGAGAATCAGGAGTATGACCGTACCGCTGGCCCACAGCAGGTTAACTTGGAACTGCAAGTAAACGGCAAGCACAGTGCCCAGTGAGCGGAAGCTGACAGATCCGCGTCTCCAGCGATTGTCGACGAAGCGGCTTTCCTGCCAACTGCCGAGCAGATTGGCGACTTTGACGAGCAGCAGCTGGACGATCATCAGCCAGACGGGCTGGGCGGTGTTGCCGGTGCAATGGTGGTATAGAGGCCAAAGCACAATCCCTGCAAGCAGTGTCCAGCAAGTCTGGAGGGTGAAGCTGTACGTGAACGCTTTGCGAAAGTAGGCGCCCATGTCATGTTCAATGCGCAGCAGAAACATTCGGTCCGCCTGCCGCAGCAAGGTGCGAACAGGACTGGCCGCAAGCGGTGGAACGAGCAGCAGAAGCGCGATCCAGATGTAGGGATAATTTGTCGGAAGACGCTGTAGGACGCTCGCATAATAATAGGAAGAAATAATGACAAGAAACAGCAGGAAACCGAGAAAATTGCTGCGGGCCGCATACTGCCAATAGCCCATGGATTCCTTGATATAACGCTGAAATCTTTGCTGCCATAAGATGGTTGTGTCGAACTGTGCCTGGTTCATGGCTGCCTCACCTGCCCGCATCCTGCACAAGGTGATAAAAAATGTCATCCAGTGACGCTTGCTGGAGTCCGGTTTGCTGACGCAATTCGCCCAAATCTCCTTGCGCAACCATGTGGCCTTTGTGCAAAACGACAAAATTGTCGCAATATTTTTCGATTGTTGACAAGATGTGCGAAGAAATGAGGAAGCTAGCGCCTTTCTGCTTCATGCTTACCATGAGTTCCAGAAGGGAACGGATCGCTAACGGGTCCAAACCAAGGAAAGGCTCGTCAATGATATATAAGGCGGGCTCGATGAGAAAAGCGTTCATGATCATCACTTTCTGCTTCATGCCCTTAGAGAGGTGGCTGGCGAAGCTGTTCAGCTTGTCTTTCATTTGAAATTCCTCCAGAAGAGAAGCGGACCTTGCCAAATATTCGTCGTTGCTCAGTCCGTAAGCCCTCGCCGTTAACTCCAAGTGCTCTTTGATCGTCAGCTCTTCATATAGCTCAGGACTTTCAGGCACATAGGCGTAAGCAGCCCGATAAGGAATCGGTTCTTCAGCCAAAGTGAGGCCGTTTACCCGGATGCTTCCCTTTTGCGGTTGGAGAAGACCGAGTATGTTTTTGATCGTTGTACTTTTACCCGCCCCATTGAGCCCGATTAGCCCGAGCATTTCGCCTCGCTGGATGGCAAAAGAGAGGTCATGGAGAACAGGTTTACCTGGTAAATAACCGCCGAAAAGAGAGTCAATTTGTAAAATCGGTACCACGTCATCGCCTCCCCATTTAGTTATATTTTGGAATTTTTTGAGAGTCGTTAGCCAATTTTATTATAAACAAATTCACATTCTAATCATAATTTTAGTGTACTTATCGCAATAATGAGAGATAATTCAAGCTTTGGAGAGAAAAACGTATAGATGGGCAATATTTGTTGGCAAAAATGTCCGTAATTCCTGAATTTCGTTCTTTTTAACGGGCATCAATCCCTTTACAGGTTAAGATTTACAGCGTAATATACTTTTCATAATAACTTAATAGCCAATTTGCCAAATTTCCATTCGCTGAGTCCCATAACAGGGAACGGGGGAACCGACTGCAAGCTGCGGATACGCAAGTAACCACAGTGATCAGATTGAGTATTAGGGGTGAATCTTGGTGCTTGCTTCAAGCAGGCATCGGGTAGGGCGACTCTCACGTCCGAATCCGTCAGCTAACCTCGTAAGCGTATAAGAGGGTAACGATTGTCGTGCTATTTGTATTTCACATGCAAACTAAGCCACGGGAAGAGTCCTTCTTTCCGCGGCTTTTTCATATTTCTGAGGAATTATACAGCCACGGGCGCAAAGGATGATGAATGAGCAAAGGGGGTGGAACAACCAGAGGAGCCGGAATCTTGCTGTGCTGCTACTGGGCAAACTCCGCTGTATAGCTGGAGTACATCAACTTAAGTTATTAAAAAAACCTTAGTCGCGTCAAACTTAATCATGCGTAACTCTCGACGGCGGGGCTTTGAAGGAGGACCGAAGAAGTGGGCAGTATCTCGATTATGGAGACCCATGTAAAACGATCATCCAGCATGTCCTTCGCATTGCGATGGAAGCATGAAAACATGCGTTTGATATTAAGCTTAGCTGTGATTTCAATCGCGATGACTTTCATGTTTTTGGTGTTGTTGTACGGTACGGCTACCAAGAGCGTATCCGTGGTTGTGAATGGACAAGAAACCGTTGTGCATACGAAGCAATGGGTCCTGCAACGCCTACTGGATGAACAAGCCATTAAAATTGGTGAACACGATCAAATCTCTGCAGCTTTGAACACACAAATCAAGGGTGGAGAAAAAATAGTTATCGATCATGCATCGCCGATTCAACTGACTGCTGATGGAAAGACCACAACTGTTTACACAACTGCAAGAACGGTCGAAAGTGCATTGCAAGATTTAAATATTGCACTTGGGGAGAGTGACCGTGTCACTCCCGAACCGACAGCGTCTCTACAATCAGGCGACGAGATCAAAGTCGTCCGCGTGACCAAAGAGACCGAAGAAATTAAGGAACCGATCGCGTATGCTACGGAGAAGAAATCCGACGCGTCGATTCTCAAAGGCAAGGAACAGATTGTTCAAGAAGGTAAAGAAGGCGTTAAGCTGAAGAAGAAAGAAAAGACTTACGAAGACGGCGTGCTCGTCTCGGAAGCAGTTGTGGGCGAAGAAGTACAAAGTGCAAGTGTAAATAAAGTCGTTGCCGTTGGCACGAAGAACCCGGTCGTCGCACTTTCGGCATCATCTCCGAGTGTGGAGGAGATTTCCAAGAATGGTGTGAAGTTCGGATATAAACAAATCCTGAATAATGTGAAGCTGACCGCTTATTCGGCGGGGGCGGAATCTACAGGAAAAGCAGAAGGCGCTCCTGGGTTTGGTAAGACATACACAGGAACGACGGTCACAGAAGGCAGAACGATCGCCGTAGATCCTAAGGTCATCCCGCTGGGTTGGTGGGTCTATATCGACGGCATCGGCTTCCGGCGCGCTGAAGATATCGGCAGCGGTGTGAAGGGCCAGATGATTGACGTTTACTACGAAGATCAGGGATATGCGAATAGATTTGGTACGAAGCAAGGCTATACGGTCTACGTTGTTGGGCCGAAGAAGCCGACGGAAAACTAACGAGTAAATGACCGACGGATCGGGTAGAATGAAGCTATCAGGTGTGCCGGCCGCAGTGAAAGAAGAGGAACCCCCTCTTCTTTTTCTGCGTTTGGGTAAGCAATTGCGCGTGCTGGCCGTTGAACGGGCAAAGGTTGACAGGGATTAGAGAAAGGGACAGGATATGTTATGATAAAAGAAGTTATCGTCGTCGAAGGCAAAGACGACACAACCGCCATTCGCCGAGCCGTCGAGGCGGATACGATCGAAACCGGCGGATCGGCGATCGGACAGGCGGTACTGAAACGGATCGCGCTTGCGCAGCAGCGCAGAGGCGTTATTATTTTTACGGATCCGGACCACGCCGGGGAGCGGATTCGCAAGATTGTCGCGGCGAAGGTGCCAGGCTGCAAGCATGCCTTCATTACGCAGGAGCAGGCTGCGTATAAGGGCGATATCGGCGTCGAGAATGCGTCGCCGGAGACAATCCGGCAGGCGCTGGCAAGCCTGCGCACGGAATACGACGGCGCGGTCTCGATGCTGACGATGGAAGATTTGATCGCCGCAGGGCTCATTGTGCACCCGGAGGCGGCCTCCCGCCGGCTTCAAGTGGGCAACGCGCTTGGTATCGGGTATTGCAATGGCAAGCAGTTCTTCAAGCGCTGTGCGATGTTTCAAATAACTCGTGAAGAGTTCGAGGCGGCCATCGAGGGGCTTGACCTGCCTACGGCGACCGAACTTTGATTGAAATTTAGGATAAAGAGGATAATGGATATGACGATTTCGAACCGCATCACACCGGAAGACGTGGCGACGCCGAGCAAGACGAAGGAAATCTTGAAACGGCATGACCTTGTGCTGAAAAAAAGCCTGGGTCAGAACTTCCTGATTGACCATAATATTTTGAATAAGATCGTGTCCGCTGCTGAGCTCGGACCGGACAAAGGCGCGCTGGAGATCGGCCCCGGCATCGGGGCGCTCACCCAGCAGCTGGCCAAGCTGGCCGGACGCGTCCTGGCCATCGAGATCGACCAGCGTCTGCTGCCCATTCTGGGCGAGACGCTGGAGCCTTACCCGCATGCATCCGTGGTCCATGGCGATGTGTTAAAACAAGATCTCCCGGCCTTGTTCCGGCAGCACTTCGCAGGCGTAGATGGCGTCAGCGTTGTCGCCAATCTGCCGTACTATATCACGACGCCGATTATCATGAAGCTTCTCGAGGAGAAGCTGCCGCTCGACAATATCGTCGTGATGATTCAAAAAGAGGTGGCCGACCGCATGGCGGCTCGTCCCGGGACTAAAGATTACGGCAGCCTGAGCATCGCCGTACAATTCCACTGCGAGGCCGAGCTTGTCACCATCGTGCCCCGCACCGTCTTTGTGCCGCAGCCGAACGTCGATTCCGCCGTCATCCGGCTGCGGGTACGCAAAGCACCGCCGGTCGATGTGGCGGATGAGGCCTTCTTCTTCGAAGTCGTCCAGGCATCCTTCGTACAGCGGCGCAAAACGATCTACAATAACCTTGCGGCGCGGTTCTTCTCCAAGGAAACCAAGAGCGAGCTGGAAGCGATCCTGCTCGCCTGCGGGATCGAACCTCAGCGTAGAGGCGAGACGCTGAGCATGGAAGAATACGCACGCTTGTCTGCCGCCCTTCAGGCGCACGGCTGCAAATAACCCGCACCAAATGCCCAGTCCCGCCATAGGATATGCCTAGGAGGGGATGTGCGATGAGGCAAGGAGACTTTGTAACCCGTAAATCCTACGGCGGTGACGTCATCTTCAGAATCGAGCGGATCGAGCAGGTTAAAGCCGTGCTGCGCGGTGTGGATTACCGGCTCCTCGCGGACGCGCCTTTGACGGATTTGACGTCAGCCGGACGTGCCGGCGAGCTGGATTACCCGCGGTCGGAACAGCCGCAGTTTCGCGAGTCGCTGCGGCGATTGGCTGTATCTCAGGCAAGTATGCAGGAGAAGAATGAAATCTCCCTTTCTCATAAACAGAAAGTAGGTCCCAGCTATTTTGAAGTGCCTGGCAAAGTGCTTCATTTGGATGGAGATCCGACTTATTTGCGTAAAAGCATGCAGCTTTACGGAGAATTACGTGTGCCGGCCGAGGGCTATTATATTCTTGAATCGCAGATGCCGGAAGCGCTGTATCGACTGCTTCCGCAAGTGAAGCCGGACATCGTTGTCATCACCGGCCATGACGGCATCTTAAAGCACCGCAAGCGAGGGGAGCTTCAAAGCTTAAGCAGCTACAAAAATTCGCAGCATTTTGTCAATGCGGTGCAGATCGCCAGGCAGTATGACCGCAATCGGGATTCCCTGATTATCGTAGCAGGGGCCTGTCAGTCGCATTATGAGGCTTTGCTGCGAGCCGGGGCCAATTATGCGAGTTCGCCTGCGCGCGTCTTGATCCATGCCCTGGATCCGCTGTGCATTGCAGCAAAGCTAAGCTATACGTCTGTGAAGGAAACGATCTCGATGCTCGATATCGTCGATCTCACTGTGACGGGATTAGATGGACTGGGCGGCGTGGAGACACGCGGAAGTTACCGCATGGGGGTACCGGGAATTCAGCACGTGGACAGCTATGAATGAGCATTTATGATGTTATGACACCTACAGAGAGCGTTCGATGGGATCGAGATCGAACGCCCTCTGTAGGTGTTTTTGTTGTTCAAGGAAAGAAAGTGAAAGGCGTGAATAATTTGTGAGGTTCGGTGACAACCTGTAAGATGGGCAACCAAAAAAAATAGGCATTTTTTTCGTTGACAAGATAATTGTCATACTGATATAATATTTGACCCAATTTGACAAATGAGCCAAGATCGGTTACAATTAACAAGGAAAGAGGTGGTAGTTGACAATGGCAAAAAATGCGCTGTTGGAGATCAAACGCAGTTTGGAGCCCCACGTCGGGCAGAAGATCATGTTGAGAGCAAATGGTGGCCGTCGAAAGACCATCGAGCGTTCCGGTGTTTTAGAAGAAACCTACCCTTCTGTATTTATTGTGAAATTGGATCAAGAGGCACACGCCTTCAAACGAGTATCCTATAGCTACGCCGACATCCTTACCGAATCCGTTGAAGTTACCGTTTGTAATGACGACGGGCAAGTGCGAATCACTTACATTCAACACTAGCGTAAAGCGTATTAATATGAGCAGGCCCGATGGGCCTGCTTTTGCTTTGTATGGTATGGAAACATCGGCGCGGCGGCATACTAAGCCCACATCGGCAGATGAAGATGAGGAGGCGAAACAATGGGTCGCAGAAGAAGCGTCATGTCGGAAAGTTTTAAATATGAGCTGGCCAAGGATTTGGGTTTCTATGACGTGGTCCAGCGTGAGGGCTGGGAGGGCATTCGCACGAAGGATGCGGGCAACATGGTCAAGAGAGCGATTCAGATCGCTGAGGAGCACCTAGCTAAGCAGCAGATGGCACAGACGCCTGTAAGTTACACGCAGCCAGGCACTCAGCAAGGCGGCTACGGCCAAAGCCACAACCAAGGGGGGTATACACCGTCCCCGCCGATGACAAACGTGACAAGCGGTTCGCAAGCTGTTTCCCCGTCGGGAGCGTACAATGTCAATGCGTCATTTCCCTATCAAAATCAACCGCCTGCTCCGGGGATGAACGTGGTGCCGGCGAGTTATGAGCAAACATCTCAGAACGGGTCGCGCCCTTCTTACAGCTAAAGCGGAAGCTTTAGCTTTTCTTTTGCGCTTTTGTTATAATATTTTAACGGCAAAACGAGCAAAAGAAGGTGAAACAATGAAGATTTTCGAAAAAGCACCAGCCAAAATCAATTTATCACTGGATGTTCTACATAAAAGAGAAGACGGTTACCATGAAGTAGAGATGGTAATGACAATGGTCGACCTGGCTGACCGCATTGAAATGCAGGAGCTGCCGCGCGATACGATCATCATTTCCAGCCAAGCGGGCTACATCCCGCTAGATGAGAAGAACCTGGCCTTTCAGGCAGCCCGTTTGATCAAGGATCGGTATGATGTGAAGCAGGGCGTCTATATCCATCTGGATAAGAAGATTCCGGTTGCTGCAGGCTTGGCAGGAGGCAGCAGTGACGCAGCAGCGACGCTGCGCGGGTTGAACCGCCTCTGGCAGTTGAACATCCCGATGAAGGAGCTGCAGGAGCTTGGCGCTGAGCTGGGCTCGGACGTGCCCTTCTGTGTGACAGGGGGGACGGCTGTGGCGCGAGGACGTGGAGAGAAGCTGGAGCCGATCGCATCGCCGCCGCAGTGCTGGGTTGTGTTGGCTAAGCCTCCGATCAATGTATCGACATCGGAAATTTACGGGAAGCTGAATGCCCGGGGCATCAAGCATCATCCGTCTACAGCGAATGTGCTGGAGGCGATCCGCGAGAAACAATTCGACCAGCTCTGTGACGAGCTTGGCAATGTTCTTGAGGAAGTGACGCTGGACTTGTACCCCGAGGTTCGCCACTTGAAGGAATGCATGCAGAAGCTCGGCGCCGACGGCGTGTTGATGTCGGGCAGCGGTCCGACCGTGTTTGGGCTTGTTTCCAAAGAGGCGAAGGTCCCGCGTATCTATAATGGACTTCGGGGTTTTTGCAAAGACGTTTACGCGGTGCGCATGCTAACGTAAAAGCTGCTTGGTCAAAAGAGCCCCTGGAGGGCTCTTTTTTTCATGTGAAACTTGGCATGTCAAATTTATGTGAAGTTTGTGTGAGCATAATTTTCATGTGAAGCTTGAAAAAATACGTATAAAAATGGTATATTTTCATTATATTATTCGGATTTAGGGGGTTAGTGCGATGAAAAAGTTGAAAAGGAGCGCTAGGCTGGTGGAAATGACGCAGTATTTGTTGTTTCGCCCCCATTCGTTAATTCCTTTAACGACTTTTGCCGAACGTTACAGCTCTGCTAAATCCTCGATTAGTGAAGATTTGGCCATCATCAAAGAAGTGTTCGAAGAGGAAGGCGTAGGCGAACTGCATACTTTAGCGGGAGCAGCGGGCGGTGTCAAGTTTACACCGAAGATGCCGAAAGAAGCATCGCTTCAGTTTATTCAGAATCTATGCTCACAGCTGGAGCAGCCTGAACGAATTTTGCCAGGCGGCTACTTGTATATGTCCGATATCATGGGGCAGCCTCATTATTTAAATGAAATCGGTAAAACGTTCGCAAGTGCGTTTGCCGGTCAAGATATTGATGTGATTATGACGGTGGAAACGAAAGGGATTCCACTCGCTTATGCGACGGCTACTTACATGAATCTGCCGGTCGTTGTCGTCCGCAGGGATACGAAGGTGACGGAAGGCTCAGCGGTTAGTATTAACTATGTGTCGGGTTCCAACAAGCGGATCCAGACGATGTCGCTGGCTAGACGTGCCCTGAAGGAAGAATCCAAAGTTTTGATTATTGACGATTTCATGCATGTAGGTGGTACAATTCATGGTATGATGGACTTGCTCGCGGAGTTTAAAGCCACTGTTCAAGGCGTAGGTGTGTTTATGGAATCCTGTGAAGTGGAAGAACATCTGATTGAACAATATGTATCGCTGGCTAGACTGCATGGCGTTGATTCGAAGACGAAACAAATTACCGTGCAGCCGGGCAACTATTTTGACAATTAGAAAGGGGATGCGTAAACGATGGAATTCATTTCAACTCAGGCGGCTCCTGCTGCGATTGGTCCCTATTCGCAAGCGGTGAAGCTGGGCAACCTGCTGTTCACTTCCGGGCAAATCCCGCTCGGTCCTGACGGCGTGCTTGTGCAAGGCGGTATTAAGGAGCAGGCGCATCAAGTGTTCGCTAATCTGAAGGGTGTCCTGGAGGCTGCGGGCACTGACTTTGGTCATGTAGTGAAGGCGACCGTATTTTTGAAAGATATGAATCAATTTGCCGAGCTGAACGAGATTTATGCTTCGTATTTTGGTGATCATAAACCGGCCAGATCCACGGTCGAAGTGGCTCGATTGCCTCGCGATGTTTTTGTCGAAATCGAACTAATCGCCGAGATACCTGTCGAAATTTAACAGATTCATAAAGAAAGTTTAAATTTATAGAAATTTTCAAAAAAATAAGAAGGAATTTGCCCTAAAATGTGGAATTATACACCCAAGTCTCAGCGATGGAAAAAGGTGGTGAACACAGAGTGCAAATTACAGATGTTAGACTTCGTCGAGTGAATTCCGAGGGGAGAATGAAGGCGATTGCTTCCATTACCATCGACAACGAGTTTGTTGTTCATGACATTCGCGTCATCGACGGCAACAACGGTATGTTCGTGGCAATGCCAAGCAAGCGGACTCCAGATGGTGAGTTCCGCGATATCGCTCATCCTATTTCTTCGACAACTCGCGAGAAGATTCAAGCTGCAGTATTGGCGGAATATGATCGTGCTGCTGCGGAAGAAGAAGTCATTGAAGAAGGCGCATAATCCTGTTTACCTTTTTTTAAGAAGAGAGCCCTTTGGGCTCTCTTTTCTTTTTACAGGAATTGAGCTATAGTGGGTGAAGCGAACTTCATTTTTTATACATGAGGATTAAAAAAAACAGGGAGTTGGATGTTTAGTGAAACTCATGGCGGTTGTGCTTGCGGCAGGCCAAGGAAAACGTATGAAATCAAAGCTGTACAAGGTGCTCCATCCCGTTGTAGGCAAACCGATGGTAGGTCACGTTGTGGATACATTGAACCATATAAATACAACTAGAACATTAGTCGTCGTTGGGTACGGAGCAGAAGCGGTTCAAGCTTATCTGGGAGACCGCGTGGAATATGCACTGCAAGCTGAGCAGCTCGGTACGGGACATGCTGTTCTGCAAGCCAAGGATGCGCTTGGCAGCGAGGAAGGCATGACCATCGTCATCTGCGGCGATACGCCGCTGATTTCGGAAGAAACGCTGCGCAGCATGATTCAGCTGCATCAGGAGTCGGGCGCGTCGGCGACGATTCTCACAGCGAAGCTGGATAATCCGTTCGGTTACGGCCGCATTATTCGCGGTGTTGACGGACGTGTGGCCCGCATTGTCGAACAGAAGGACTGCACGGCGGAAGAAGCGGCTGTCAAAGAGATGAATACGGGCACGTATATCTTCGACAACAAGACGCTTTTTGAAGCACTGGGGTCGGTGACGAACAATAACAATCAAAATGAATATTACCTGACAGATGTGATTGGCATTCTGACGGCTCAAGGCAAAGTTGTGCAAGGGTATTGCATGGCGGACAGCGCGGAGTCGATCGGCGTCAATGACCGCGTAGGTCTTGCCGAAGCGGAACGTTTGTTCAAGGAGCGCATTAACCGCAGCCATATGATGAATGGCGTGACCATTATAGATCCTGTGAACACGTACATTGAGCCTGAAGTCAAGATTGGAGCCGATACGGTACTGCTGCCGGGAACCATTCTCCGCGGGCGCACGGTCATCGGCGAAAACTGCACCATTGGGCCGCAAACGGAAATTATCGATTCGATCATTCAAGATGACGTAAGCATTAAGCAGTCTGTGCTGCAGGATGCATTTGTAGACAGCGATACGAGCGTAGGGCCTTTTGCATATTTAAGACCAGGTGCTAAGTTGGGCAAACATGTGAAAGTCGGGGATTTTGTAGAGATCAAAAATGCTACGATTGGCGACAGCAGCAAAGTTTCTCACTTGAGCTATGTGGGCGACGCGAAGGTCGGTGCGAATGTCAACATTGGCTGTGGCGCGATTACGGTCAACTACGATGGATTTAATAAGAATTTGACGGAGATCGGCGACGATGCCTTTATCGGCAGCAACGTGAATCTCATTGCGCCTGTGCGGATCGGGAATGGGGCTTACGTTGTAGCCGGCTCCACGATTACGCATGAGGTCGAGGACGGCGATTTGGCGATTGCCCGGGAGCGGCAGTCCAACAAGCCGGGTTATGCGGAGAAAATCAAAGCACGCATGAAGGCGAAGAAGGCTAATCAGAGCTAGGTCGTTTCAGCCGCTTGTTTAAGACGCGAAGAAACAGAGGGTGCCCTTATCGTGAAGGGTATCCTCTGTTTGTCTTTTAATAGCCGGGGCGCGAAATAAAGACATGCATGGCGCGATTATAGAACGTATTATTGATTTTAATAAAATGAGGGGAGTAGACTTCAATGAAGCCTATATCCTTATGCAGGTTTTGGTAGTATACTTGGACGGGAATGTTGGCCTCTATATGATCTTGGAAATGAGGGTCTGATGACAAGGTTTGTCCATTCTGATACATATGTACGAGTTCACCTGCGATTATGAATTTGATGTATACATAATGGTAGACAATAGACACAAGGGCTTAGTTCCACAGAACTTGATATTATTTTAATAAAATAAAAAATAGATAAAGATCAGAGTCATGATGGGAAGGATGAACATACAATGAAATGTTTCATTGGGTTAGGCAATCCAGGCAAGCAGTACGAGATGAACCGTCATAATATCGGCTTTATGGCAATTGACCGTTTTGCCGCCAAATGGGGGATTACCACATTTCAAAATAAATGCAAGGGGCTTCTGGGCGAAGGGGTAGTTGGCGGCACCAAGGTCTATCTGCTCAAGCCCATGACTTATATGAATTTGTCGGGCGAATCGATGCGGGCTTTTTTGGATTTCTATAAAGCAAATCTGGAAGATATCACAATTATTTACGATGATATGGATACGACATATGGTCAGATTCGGCTGCGTTATCAGGGCAGCGCTGGCGGCCATAACGGAATTAAGTCGATCATTCAGCATGCGGGCACACAGAGTTTTAACCGGATCCGCATGGGGATCAATCGCCCGGCACCCGGCTATAATATCGCTGACTATGTGCTGTCCAATTTCTCCAAAGAAGAAATGAAATCGATGGAGTCGCTGCTGGACTTAACTTGTGACGCCATGGAGTTCAGTCTCAAAGAATCTTTCGAGAAGACGATGGCCAAATTTAATAAATAATGTCCCGCAATGCTGCAATACGGCGTATATTGTTGTCTTCATCAGGAGATCCTAAAATGATGCCTGTTCATTGGCTAATTTCCCCCGCGGGTGGCCATACTAGCAGGTGATAGGAAATTTCAAGGAGGCATACATATATGATCAAGTATATTTGCAGGCATTGTCATACCTTTGTCGGGGAGATTAATCAGACGGCGATCACGGAGCAGCAGTTAGGCTTCCATTTCTTGACCCCTGATGAGCGGAGAGATATAATATCGTATAATACGAATGGGGACGTTACGGTCAGAGTTGTATGCGATTATTGCCGGGAAGCGCTTGAAGCCAATCCGGAATTGTCGCTGCTGGCAAGTCCGCTGCAGTAAGTTTTTGATGATCTAGATTCAATAGCCTAGGCAAGTATGCCGAGGCTTCTTTTTGTGAGAGGAGTGTACTTGTTTGCAAGCTTTAATTCAAGCTTTTTCTGCGGATGCCGACTTTCAAACGATTGTTTCCGGTATTCGATCCGAGATGAAAGAGCAGCTCATTGCCGGGTTAACCGGCTCCTCTCGACAAGTGATGATTGCGAGTCTTGTGCGGGAGCTCTCGCGGCCGCTATTCATCGTCACGCACAACATGTTTGCAGCTCAGAAAATCTCAGAGGATCTGCTAGAGTGTTTATCCGAGGATGAGGTGCTTTTATATCCGGCTCAGGAGCTTTTGGCTACGGAGGAGGCTGCTGCGAGCCCTGAAATGCTGGCACAGCGAATCGATGTGCTGACCAAGCTTGCGGGCGGATATCGCGGAGTCGTCATTGCGCCTTATGCGGGCTTACGCCGGTTGCTGCCGGTGAAGCAAGTGTTCGAGGAATCGCGGATTACGATTCAAGTCGGGGACACGGTTCAGCTGGAAGACCTGCTGCTTCAATTGACACACCTCGGCTATGAGCGTGTGGAGCGGGTCGATGCCAAGGGTGAGATGAGTGTGCGCGGCGGTATTCTGGACTTGTATCCACTAACGAGCGAGCATGCGATACGGATTGAATTTTTTGACGTCGAGGTCGACTCTATTCGAACATTCGATGCAGGTGACCAGCGGTCAATTGATAAATTACAGGCGATTACGATTCCGCCATGCCGAGAGATTCAAGCGGATCGAAAGCGATTACAATCAGCTGCCCAGCACGCTTATGAGCTGCTGCAAGCCCAATTGGAGAAAATGACGGACCGGGCCGCCAAGGATAAACTGCTGGAAGGCATCGGCCACGATATTGAACTGCTTCGAGAAGGACAGACATTCCCCGGTATTTATAAATATATCTCGCTTTTGTATACGGAAAGACAGACCCTCTTGGACTATATGCCTAAAGACGCGGTGCTGATTCTCGACGAACCGGCACGGATGCTGGAGACTGCGAAACAGCTTGAGCGTGATGAGGCGGAGTGGATGATGCACGCAATCCAAGAGGGGAAGAGCTTGCCGGCTTTTGTGCTGTCCAAATCTTACGAAACTTTGCTGCATCGCAGGCCATTCCCGACGCTGTACTTGTCGCTGTTCCTTCGTCAGGTGCCAGGCGTGCAGCCGCAAAATATCGTCAACTTTGTATGCCGCGTCATGCAAAACTTCCACGGCCAGATGAATCTGCTCAAAGCGGAGATGGAGCGCTGGAAAAAGAACGGCAGCAAGGTGGTTCTGCTGGCGGGCGGAGAGGAACGCTCCGATCGCGTGAAGCGGGTGCTCCAGGATTATCAGATCGAGCTTCCCGAGATTGTCGATGGCAACTTGCAGGCGGGCTTCGAAATGCCTTCGATTCATCTGGTGGTCATAACCGAAGGCGAGATGTTTACGCAAAAGCAGCGGAAGGCCCGTAAAGTCGAGAAAAAGCTGGAAAACGCTGAGCGGATCAAAAGCTACCAGGAGCTTAAGGTCGGTGACTACGTGGTTCACGTCAACCACGGCATCGGTAAATACGTCGGCATCGGCACGCTGGAAGTAGGCGGCATTCACAAGGATTATCTGCACATCATGTACGCCGGCGGCGACAAGCTGTCGGTGCCAATCGATCAGATTGATCTGATTCAAAAATATGTCGGCGCCGAGGAAAAAGAGCCGAAAGTGTACAAACTCGGCGGGGCCGACTGGGCGCGCGCGAAGAGTAAAGCTCGGGCATCGGTGAAGGACATTGCCGATGAGCTGATTAAGCTTTATGCGGAACGCCAAGCAACGCCAGGCTACGGATTTAGTAAAGACAGCTCGTATCAGAACGAGTTCGAAGCGATGTTTCCTTATGATGAGACGAGAGACCAGCTTCGTGCTATCGAAGAGATCAAGAACGATATGGAGAAGTCGCGTCCGATGGATCGCCTGCTGTGCGGCGACGTGGGGTACGGGAAGACGGAGGTCGCTGTGCGCGCTGCGTTTAAGGCGGCGATTGACGGTAAGCAGGTAGCGGTTCTCGTGCCGACGACCATTCTGGCTCAGCAGCATTATGAAACGTTCCGCGAGCGCTTCTCGGGCTATCCGTTTAACGTGCAGGTGCTCAGCCGTTTCCGCTCCAAAAAAGAGCAGACGGAAGTGATGAAGGGCGTCAAGAAAGGGACTGTTGACGTGGTGATCGGCACGCACCGCCTGCTCTCGCAGGATGTGCAGTTCAAAGATCTGGGGCTGCTGATCGTGGATGAGGAGCAGCGTTTCGGCGTCTCCCATAAGGAGAAGATCAAGCGGCTGAAGACGAATGTGGACGTGCTGACCTTGACGGCGACGCCGATTCCGCGGACGCTGCATATGTCCATGCTCGGTGTGCGGGATTTGTCCGTCATCGAGACGCCGCCGGAAAACCGCTTCCCTGTTCAGACTTACGTAGTGGAATACAGTCCGTCGCTGGTCCGGGAAGCCATTGAACGGGAGCTCGCCCGGGAAGGACAGGTTTATTACTTATACAATCGCGTTCAGGGAATCACGCAAATGGCTGACCAGATTTCGATGATGATTCCGGACGCCCGTGTGACTGTCGCGCATGGCCAAATGGGCGAGCAGGAATTGGAGAAGACCATTCTCGACTTCCTAGACGGCGAGTACGACGTTCTGGTCAGTACGAGCATCATCGAGACCGGCGTCGATATTCCGAACGTGAATACTTTGATCGTCCATGATGCGGATAAAATGGGGCTTTCCCAGCTGTATCAGCTGCGGGGGCGTGTCGGCCGTTCGAACCGGATTGCGTACGCGTATTTTACGTATCAGCGTGATAAAGTGCTGACGGAAGTAGCGGAGAAACGGCTGCAAGCGATTAAGGAGTTTACAGAACTAGGCTCAGGCTTTAAAATTGCCATGAGGGATTTGTCTATTCGAGGCGCAGGCAATCTGCTTGGTGCTGAACAGCATGGCTTCATCGCTTCCGTCGGATTTGATTTGTATTCGCAAATGCTGGCGGAGGAGATTGCCAAGCTGAAACAGGAGATGGAGGGCGAAGCGGCTTTACCGGAGCCGGAATGGAACACCGCCATCGATATTCAGTTGGATGCCTATCTGCCATCTGATTACATCTACGACAGTATGCAAAAAATTGAGATTTACAAGAAAGTGGCAGCCATTCGCACGCTGGAAGAAGCGGCGGATCTGCATGACGAACTCGTCGACCGGTTCGGGGATCTGCCTCAATCGGTGTTCAACCTGCTTGCGGTGGCTCGTCTGAAAGCATACGGATCCGAATACCGGATCGAGACGATCAGCCAAAAAGGGGATGACTACCAGATCAAGGTGCACCCGGATCAAAATGACAAACTTGACGGGCAGAAGTTGTTCTCTCTGTCAAACCGCTTTGAAGGCCGCATCAAGCTTGTAGCGGGGCCGCAAATACACATCCTTGTCCGCTGCAAGGGGCTCAAGCCTGAAGCCTCCATTGAATTGGTGGAGAAATTCTTGGCGCAATACAAGGAGGTTCTGAAACCGAAGGGAGAATTACAAGATGTCGCCAAAACGTACTAACAGTCAATCAAGATTTTCGAAGAAATGGATTTTATCAATGGTGGCGCTGGTTCTTGCGTTTTCCGTACTCAGTGCATGCGGGAAGAAGACAGAGGGAGGCGCCGCTGCGAGCGCATCGCCTGCTGCATCCGCTGCAGCTACCGGCAATCCAACGGATGTCATTGCGACTTACAAAGACGGGGGCAAAATTACACGCACCGAATTCGACGCATTTGTCAACGTGAACAAAATGTTCTCCCCGCAGTTGGCGCAATTTATGTCCGATCCTTCGTTCCAACAAGACATGTTGAAACAGCTCGTGACATTCCGCGTGCTGTCCGCGAAAGCTGACGATAAAGTCAAAGCGGATGCCGATAAGCAAGTAACGGATCAAATGAAAGCCATTACGGACTACTTCGGCAAGCAAGAAGGCGGCATGGACAAACAGCTGAAAGATAATAACATTCAGCTTCAAGACATCGAATCCCTGATGAAGATGAGTTTCTACACGATGGGCAGCATGGAAAGCAAGATTACTGACCAGCAGGTCCAAGATTCCTATAACAAGCAAGCGGCTGATCATGCGTTTGACATTGCGACAGTTAGCCATATTCTGATTTCCTTGAAAGATGCAGCAACGCAAAAAGACCTTCGTACCAAAGACGAAGCATTGGCTAGAGCCAAAGAAGTGAAGCAAAAGCTGGATAACGGCGGCGACTTCGCGGCGCTGGCGAAAGAGTATTCCGATGACCCGGGCTCAAAGGACAATGGCGGTACGTATAAAGATGCGGACATCAACCAATGGGTGCCTGAGTTTAAAGCTGCGGCTAGCACGCTGCCTTTGAACAAAATCAGCGATCCAGTTGAGTCTGAGTTCGGCTACCATGTGATGAAGGTGGAAGCGAGAAGCACGAAGCCGTTGGATGATACGTTGAAAACGCAAATCAAATCGCAATTGGCTGAGCAATCGCTGACTGAATTCGCGGAGAAAGAATATCCGAACTTGATTGAAACGAACAATTTGCCGAAACCGCAAGCTTCTCCGGCAGCTAGTCCTGCAGCAAGCCCTGCGGCTAGTCCGGCGGCAAGCCCAGCAGCAAGCCCTGCTGCGAAGTAGTATTTATTTACCAGGATGTCCCATTGGGGGCATCCTGTTTTTATTTGTTATTTTTGGACAAGATAACGTCAGCAGCAGCTACATAAAAAAATGTTCCTCGGTGAAGCGTCTGCATAGAAGGATGGGAATTGAAGAATACTATGGATAGAATTCGAGTTCCCTCCAAACATCCGTTAACCAAGATTTGATGCTCCTGTCGTATCTAATTCTTCAGAGGAAAGTGAGGCATCTAGAGGTATGAAAGCAACTGGAATTGTCCGGCGGATAGATGATTTAGGGAGAGTTGTGATTCCGAAGGAAATACGACGCACCCTTCGTATTCGTGAAGGGGATCCATTGGAGATTTTCGTGGATCGTGATGGTGAAGTGATTCTTAAAAAATACTCGCCAATTGGCGAGCTGGGGGATTTCGCCAAGGAATATGCGGAGTCGCTATTCGAAAGCACCGGCCATGTGGCCATGATTTCCGACCGTGATACAGTCATAGCCATGGCTGGCGGCTCGAAAAAAGATTATTTGGAAAAGGCCATCGGCGCCGTTGTGGAAGCCTGTATGGATAATCGCAAAGCTGTGCTGGAAAGCGGCAGCGGGCAGTATGAAATCATTAAAGATGTAAGTGAAACGTATACTTCGTATGTAGCGGCGCCGATCGTAGCCGGGGGAGATCCAATTGGCTCTGTCATTCTGGTCAGCAAAGATGAGAATGTCAAAATGGGTCAAATGGAAATGAAGATGGTTGAAACAGCGGCTGGTTTTCTGGCCAAGCAGATGGAACAATAAAATAAAATTGAAAGCACAAGCTTCCTTACCGAGATGGCGACCCCTCTGTAAGCGAAGCTTTTTTTTGTGGCGGCCTGTAGATTCCGATATAATACGGGTAGAAGGAGAGTGGGATTATGGAGGATGCCCACCAGGCAAAGCCCCAGATGCATGCGCTCAAACCAAGCAGCAAGGTGTTAAGGGGCGCAGCCGTGCTGGGAGCGGCCGCAGTGCTCTCTAAACTGTTGGGAACGCTGCAAAAGATACCGCTGCAAAATGTCGCCGGGGACGCCGCCTTTGGTTTATATAACGCTGTATACCCGTTGTATATTCTTATTTTGTTTGCAGCGACAGCGGGATTTCCCGTTGCGGTTTCCAAATTCGTCGCTGAACGCATCGCACAAGGGGATTATCGGGGAGCGAAGCGGATTGTTCATGTCTCGTCGGTGGTATTGATGGCGACGGGAATTATTCTTTTCTTATGCCTATATCTTGGTGCAGACAGGATCGCGGCTTGGATCGGGATTGCGCAGACTGCGCGGGCAATCAAGAGTGTCTCGTTTGCCTTGCTGGTATCGCCGGTGCTGGCGGTGCTGCGGGGGTACTTTCAAGGCTGTCAGGATATGATGCCGACAGCGGTGTCACAAGTGATCGAACAATTGATTCGTGTGATCACCATGGTTTCATTGCTGCTGTATTTGACAACGCTGGCTTATGATGAAGCGTGGATCGCCGCCGGTGCGACTTTCGGTTCCGTGACAGGTGCTGGAGCGGGGCTCCTCGTTATGTTCATTTACTGGGGCAAAGATAAGCGCAAGCAGAAGAATGCCGATAGGGGAAGCGAAGATGGAGTAAACGATTTGTCGAATTGGCAATGGGCCAGACGCATAACGGCTTACGCGATTCCCGTTTGCCTTGGGGCGATTGTGGTTCCACTGCTCACACTGGTGGATACGTTCACGATGCCGAGGCTGCTGGAAGCTGCGGCCGGCGGCGAGGCCGAGGCGATGCGACAGTTCGGCTTGTATAATCGCGGCCTGCCGCTCGTGCAATTAGTCGTCATGATCGCTTCGTCCATGTCGGCGGTGCTCGTGCCGGCCATCGCCGAGGCGAAGCTGCAAGGTCAGGCACAGCTGATTCGGACTAGAGCGGAAATGGCCGTCAGGCTCACTTGGTTTGTCGGGCTTGGCGCCTCGTGCGGACTTGCATTTGCCGCAGTGCCGATCAACGTAATGCTCTATAAGGACGCGGAGGCCAGCTGGACGATGGCGATTCTGGCCTTTACCGCGCTGTTCAGCACTCTGAATGCGGTGTCCGCCAGCGTACTGCAGGGCGCCGGCGCCATACATACGCCGGCCCGGGCCCTGCTCGTTGCCATCGCGCTCAAAGCGCTCGGCAACGTCTGGCTCATGCCCCGCTGGGGCATCGACGGCGCCGCGGTTAGCGCGGTTGTCGCCTATGCCGCTGCCGCGGGGCTCAACCTGGTGCAGCTCGCCCGCTGCACTGGGGCGCGCTTCACGCTGCGGCGTTACGCCATCAGTCCCGCGCTGGGCGCGGGGCTGATGGGCGCTGTGCTCGCAGCGCTGCAGCTCTTGGCTCGGCCTGCTCTGGCGGCCGGCCACGTGCCTGGGCGATTGGGCGATAGCGCCATCGCCTGTATCAGCGTAGCCGCGGGTGCGGCCGTCTACGGGCTGGCGCTGCTGCGCAGCGGCGGCATCGGCCGGGAGGAGCTGCGGCTGCTGCCGGAGCTGGACCGGAAACTGGCCCCGGTCCTGGCGAAGCTGCTGCCGGCGGCTGAGAAGAAGCATGCCGGCAGTAACCGGGACGCGCGCTAGCCCGGGGAGCGGGATTCCCCTTTTTTTCACAAATTTCTATACGCCCTGGAGGTGTCACTTATATGTCCACACAAAGTATTACTGTCGTCGGCTTGGGAACCGGTGACGTCGATCAATTGACGCTTGGAGTCTGGAAGAAACTTCAAGCGGCGGCTAGTGAGCAGGCGGTCCTTTTCTTGCGGACGAATGATCATCCGGTGGTTCGGATGCTGGATGACGAGCATATCCCGTATCAGACTTTTGATGCCAACTATGTCGCGCATCAGTCCTTCGAACAAGTGTACGAGTCCATTGCCGATGAGCTGCTGCGCCAAGCGAAAGAGAAGCAGACGGAGATCATCTATGCAGTGCCAGGTCATCCGATGGTGGCGGAGTATACGGTGCAGCTGCTCAAACAGCGCTGTCCGGAAGCGGGAATCCCGCTTACGCTGCTCGGTGGAGAAAGCTTCCTGGATCAAGCTTTTCTGCGATTTGGCTTTGACCCGATCGATGGCTTCCAATTGCTGGACGCTACCAGCCTGAACCGCTATACGCTCAATCCGCAGCTGCAAACGGTTATCGGCCAAGTTTACGATACATACACCGCCTCGGATTTGAAAATAACGCTGATGGAAGCCTACCCGGATGACTACCCTGTTGTCGTCGGGCATGCCCTTGGTGTCGCAGGCGCTGAGCAAATTGTCGAAGTGCCGCTCTATGAACTGGACCATATTAAGGGCTATGGCAACTTATCGTTGGTCTGGGTGCCCAAAAGTGTGGAAGATAAGGTCCATTACCGCTCCTTTGGCCGCTTGCACGAAATTGTCAGTATTCTCCGCAGCCCAGAGGGGTGTCCGTGGGATCGCGAGCAGACGCATGCCAGCCTGCGTAAAAACCTCATTGAGGAAGCTTACGAAGTGCTGGAGACGATTGATGAGGACGATCCAGACCACATGTGCGAAGAGCTTGGCGACCTTCTGCTCCAAGTCATGCTGCATGCACAAATGGAGGAAGAAATCGGCACGTTTACGGTCTATGACGTGGTTGCCACGCTCAATGAGAAGCTGATCCGCCGCCATCCGCACGTGTTCGGCGAGCATAAAGCCGGTGATGCGGACGAAGCGCTGGTTAACTGGAACGCGATCAAAGCGGAGGAAAAACGCAGTAAAGGCATTGATGTCGAGAAGCAATCGGTGCTGGATGGCGTACCGCGTGATTTGCCCGGGTTAATGAAGGCATGGAAGCTGCAGAAAAAAGCGGCGACAGTCGGCTTCGATTGGAGTGAAGTGCGCGAAGTGTTGAATAAAGTCGAAGAAGAGCTCGGCGAGCTGCGCGAGGCCATGGACAGCGGACAAGCGGATGCTGCGGCAGCCAAGCAGGAAGAGCTCGGAGACTTGCTTTTCTCTATCGTGAATCTAGCAAGATTCCTGAAGATAGACCCGGAAGAAGCGCTTGCGCAGACGAATCGCAAATTTATTCAGAGATTTTTATATATCGAAGAGCAGCTACGTTTAAGAGGGCTTTCTTTTGAGCAAACTGATTTATCAGAGATGGAAAAGTACTGGCAAGATGCAAAAAAAATGCAAAAGTAGTGCTTACACAGCAGGATTTTGCCGAAAAAGGAAGAATAATAAGTTGGGTGTCAGGTTGAATATGGAAATGTAACCGTCATGGTACATAGAAGACTAGATCTTCAAACATTTTTAGGAGGTAAAGAAAACTCATGAACAAAACAGATTTGATCAACAACATCGCTGAAAAAAGCGGATTGACTAAGAAAGACGTAGAAGCTGTACTTAACGGATTCCTTGGTGAAGTTACTGATGCGCTTTCTTCCGGAGATAAAGTACAACTTATCGGTTTCGGTACTTTTGAAACTCGTACGCGTTCCGGTCGTACAGGCCGCAACCCGCAAACAGGAAACCCTATCGTGATTGCTGAATCCAAGGTTCCTGCTTTCAAAGCTGGCAACAAACTTAAAGACGCTGTAAAATAATGCGTCTTGATAAGTTCCTCAAAGTATCACGTCTGATCAAGCGCCGCACCGTAGCCAAAGACGTCTCCGATCAAGGGCGTGTCTGGATTAATGGCAGGGATGCGAAAGCCAGCACAACTGTCAAGGTTGGCGACGAATTGGCTATTCAATTCGGACAGAAGAAGGTGACGGTTCGCGTGGAAGCTCTTGCAGAGTCGACCCGTAAGGAAGATGCTGCGCAGATGTACACGCTGCTGAAGGAAGAGGCCTATCAACCGGAATAGCATTGAAGCTATAGCTCGGATCCCAAGCATAAGGGATTCGGGCTTTTTTACTTTCGGTTCTAAAAGCGGACATCCCCCCATATCGTAGTGATAGATGAAGGAGGGGTACAGGCCATGGTTGATCCCGTGAGAAACAATGTCAAGCGGCAGGAAATCAAAATGCTGAATCGCAAGCTTCTGGAGATATCCGGGGTTTTGAATGTAGAGAGCTTTGACAGTGAAGAATTCCTTTTGGAAACTGAGATGGGCTTTCTGATGATTAAAGGGCAAAATTTGCACATTAAAAACTTGAGCTTGGAGCAAGGGTTAGTCGCCATTGAGGGATTGGTTAGTGAACTGGCTTATGTAGACGGAAACTCCCCGGAGAAGTCCAAGGGATTCCTTGGTAAGTTGTTCAAGTGACCTTACACGTACAATTTCAGACTATCTTCATGATGGTGCTGAGCGGGATCGCCATGGGCGCGATGTTCGACGTTTTCCGTGTTTTGTCAGGAAAGCTGCGGCTGCCTCGGTGGACGGTTTCGATTGTCGATATTTTGTATTGGATTGTGGCGACAATCCTCGTGTTCAGACTGCTCATATACAGCAATGAAGGGCAACTCCGCGTCTTTGTTTTTTTAGGAATCGGGATCGGCATCTGTTTTTACTTTGCACTGCTCAGCGTATGGGTCATTCGTCTGACGCTGCTCGTGATTCGCATTATCATTATGATATACCGCATCTTGCGCAGAACGGTTGAGCTGCTGATCATTAAGCCTATCATTGGCTTATATCGTTTGACTGTGATAATTTTAGGTTTTTTGGTAGCCGTAGCTATATTCCTGTATAAAATTGTGCTACAATTGCTGTATCCTGTGTGGAGATTACTCCTCTGGATGACGAAGCCTTTGCATAAATATTTCGTGGTTCCTGCATGGCTGCGCAAGCTGTCCGGGAAGATCGTCGCCATTTATCGCTGGCTATTCTCAAAGTAGGAGGGCAATCTCATTCATGCAAGCTCAAGCAGCGGCAACATCCAATAACACCATTAAAGGCTCTAAACGTAGACTTCGCTTTTGGTTGATCTTAGTTTTATGTTTTTTGAGCTGGGCAGGTGTCAGTATTTGGGGGCAGTTTCCTAAGCTGCATGAAAAAAGAAATGCCGTCACCGAATTACAGCAGCAGCTGGCTGAAGCTACCAAAGCGAATGAGCAGACGAAGAAGGAGCTCGCGCGTCTTCACGACGACGAGTACTTGGAGCAAATCATTCGCAGGGACTTTCACTATATGAAAAACGGAGAGACGCCATTAAGCGTTTCGAAGTAGCAATAAAAGAAGGTTTTAGAATCGGGCGATTGCCTTGTTGACCGCGGTTTCGGCATCGGTTATAATCGGCGTAGCCAGTGTTTTCAACATTTTAAGGGAGGAACATTTTACTTTATGGCAATTGAAGTGGGCACCAAGTTAGAGGGAAGAGTGACGGGGATTACTCACTTTGGAGCATTCGTCGAGCTTGCTGAAGGGGTTACCGGTCTTGTTCACATCTCAGAGATAGCGGACAATTATGTAAAGGACGTTAATGACCATTTGAAACTGGACGACAAAGTTACAGTCAAAGTGATTAACGTGGACAAGGATGGCAAGATCGGACTGTCTATTAAGCAAACGATCGATAAGCCAGTTGAGGAAAGACCAGCTCGCCCTGAAAGACAAGGTGGAGGCGGCTATCAAGGACGCCCAAGCGGCGATCGTCCAGGATTCCAAGGACGCCCAGGCGGCGGTGAAAGACAAGGTGGCGGCGGCTTCAATCGCGGCGGCGGTGGCGGCGGACGCGGCGGCTTTAACAAGCAGCAAGGCGGAGCTAGACCATTCTCGTTCGAAGATAAAATGTCTCGCTTCCTCAAGGACAGCGAAGAGCGGATTTCGTCTCTTAAGAAGAACACCGAGTCTAAGCGCGGTGGCCGAGGCGGAAGAAGAGATTAATATAGGCAAACTGAACCACATCGTAGAGACGATGTGGTTTTTTTGTGCGTAAAATAGCTACGCCTTGTATCAATCGACATCAATTTACGGGAATCCCCCGCCATTCGGACGCGAAAGTTCGGGGCATTCAGACTTTTCCGTTCCGCCTCAGGCGCGCTTAAGCTAGGCGGAGCAAGGGCTGGAAGCGATTGACAAAGATTCCGCGGCTTGTCGGAAATTTCTTTGAATCTACCAACTGATTCTGACAAACTTTCTGATAGATTCTCAATATACTAGAGAAACCAAATAACGACGAATGGATGGTGTTCTAGATATGCAAAGAAGAAGCGTTGTTACGGCGATCGGCGGACAGTGGACAGGATTTTGGCAGAAAGCGAAATCAGGTGCGGGACGGGCGGCGGTTGAAAATCGGTTGATACAAGGGTTCGTGGCTAAGAAATGGGCGCTGCTGCTCATTGTCATGGGCTTCCTTCTTGGACGAGCGATGATCCTGGAGCAGCTGTCTCCGTTTGCGCTCGCCTTTTTTGCAGTCATTTACTTCACCCGTAAAGACCTGTTGCATTGGGTCGGGGTTTCCATATTTGCCGGCAGCTTGCTTTCGCTGCATGCGCACTCCGGCTATCTCGTCACGGAAATGATCGTGTTCCTGCTCATTCAGCGGGCTTGCGAAAAGTTTGAACGAACGGATATATCGCTCGCTCCGCTGCAAGTGTTTGGCGCTACATTCCTCGTTCAGCTGTTCTCGGCGTTGGTCGTCTCTAATCTGACCTGGTATTCCGTCATGATGATCGGCGTAGAGGCGCTGCTCTCTCTAGTACTCACCATGATCTTCATTCAAGCGATTCCGGTGTTCACGATGAATAGAAAAAGCTATCACCTTAAGCACGAGGAGATTATCTGTCTGATCATCCTGCTTGCCTCGGTCATGACCGGTACAGTCAGCTGGTCGTTAGGTCCGGTAACCATGGAACACGTGCTGTCACGCTACCTGATCCTGCTCTTCGCTCTGGTGGGAGGCGCCCCATTCGGCGCTTCGGTCGGGGTGATCACAGGCTTAATTCTAAGTCTGGCGAACAGCAACGCCATCTATCAAATGAGCTTGCTTGCGTTCTCCGGCATGCTGGCAGGCCTGCTGAAAGAGGGCAATCGGCTAGCTGTCGCTTTCGGGATGCTGCTAGGTTCTTCGATTCTCTCGTTCTATATCGGATCGGGTGCGGATATTATGAACTCAACTTGGGAGTCGCTCGCCGCCGTGGCGCTGTTTTTGCTCACACCGCGCAGCCTGATCCAGACTATTGCCAAGTATGTGCCTGGCACGCAGGAGAACCTGAAGTCGCAGCAGGATTACGCGAAGCGTGTTCGGGATATTACGGCAGGCCGCGTGGAACAATTCTCCGAGGTGTTCCGCCAGCTCTCGCGCAGCTTCAAGCAGCTGTCCACAGAGAACGCGGAAGCGCGCAAAGAGGAGGACGTGGGGCATTTCATGAATGCTGTTTCACAGAAAACGTGTGATGCCTGCTGGAAAAAAAATCAGTGCTGGGATCAGAAGTTTTACCAAACGTATACGTTTATGACGGATATGATGACCAGTATTGAGACGAAGGAAAATATGGCGAAGAAGGACATTCCGCAGGAATGGAAGAAGGTGTGTGCCCGCACGGATCAAGTGCTCGAGGTGATGAAGCATCAATATGGGCTCTATAAGAATGACTTGCACTGGAAAAAACAAATAATGGACAGCCGCCAATTGGTAGCGGATCAACTATCCGGCGTATCGCAGGTAATGGAGGACCTGGCGAAAGAGATCAAACGGGAAGGACAGGAGCTTTACTTCCAGGAGGAACAGATTCGCAGCGCCTTGGAATCCCTAGGCTTGTCCATTCATGCTATAGATATCATTTCACTGGATGAAGGGAACGTGGAAATCGAAATTATCCATCAATATACGAAAGGATTTGATGAATGCCGTAAAATTATCGCTCCGCTGCTGAGCGAAATTCTTGGTGAGAACGTCGCCGTGACGAGCGAGGAGATGCATGATCGCGGCGAGGGCTATAGCACGGTCGTCTTCGGCTCCGCCAAGGAATTCGTGGTGGAGACTGGGGTGGCCGGCGCTGCCAAAGGCGGCGATCTGCTATCGGGCGACAGCTTCTCGACGGTGGAGCTGGGCAATGGCAAATTTGCCGTGGCGCTCAGCGACGGCATGGGCAATGGCGAGCGCGCGCGGGCTGAAAGCTCGACGGCACTGACCATCCTGCAGCAGCTACTGCAGTCGGGCATGGACGAGAAGCTGGCGATCAAATCGCTCAATTCGGTGCTCATGCTGCGCTCTTCTGACGAAATGTACGCGACAGTCGATATGGCGTTAATCGATATGTACAACGCCAATACGACTTTTATGAAAATTGGCTCGACGCCAAGCTTCATTAAGCGGGGAAGTGAGGTTATACCAATTTCTGCCAATAATTTGCCGGTAGGCATTTTGCAGGATATAGATGTTGATCTGGTGTCCATTCCGCTGCAAGCTGGGGATATTCTTGTCATGATGACGGACGGTATTTACGATGCCCCCGGTCATGCTGTGAACAAGGAAATGTGGATGAAGCGGATGATCCAGGAGATTGAGACGACGCTGCCGCAGGAGTTCGCCGACTGCTTGCTGGAGCGCATATTCCGTTATCATCACGGTGAAATTCAGGATGATATGACGGTTATGGTTGCGCGCGTGGAGAAGCGTCAGCCGGAATGGGCGACATTCCGCTGGCCGGGTATTACCCGTATGGAGCGTCCGAAGACGGTTAGCTAAGCGCGCAAAGAGCTGCGGCAGCGAAAGGGCTGCTGCGGCTTTTTTGGATGGCAGCAGCGAAGGGGTGTTCACTGGTCGGGAGTTCTCAGCGCAGCAAG
Organism: Paenibacillus aestuarii; assembly: GCF_027789125.1. Taxonomy (GTDB): domain Bacteria; phylum Bacillota; class Bacilli; order Paenibacillales; family NBRC-103111; genus Paenibacillus_E; species Paenibacillus_E aestuarii. Next base: position 38,949 of record NZ_JAQFVF010000032.1, read on the forward strand.
CGCTGTAGTTGGCATTTACCTGCTTAGAGCCTACCCGTACCGGCTTATTTTAGTGCAGTCCGATTTTGCCGAATTGGAGCCCGGCTTTTCGCGACGAATTTGCGAATTTAGCATCTGCAAGTGGGCAAAACTGGACTACAGCTGATTTTGTGGCTAGACAATCAGCGTTAATTGGGCAAAGCCTGGCTACAGACACAGTCTCAACCAAGCTCACCCTCTATATGATTAGACTCTCTTGCAGATGGGAATACTAGGAAAGTAGCTGCTAGATAGCTAATCTTTTCTATGTCCCAGGGAGGCTTGTCAGATGATGAAACAAATATTATTGATTACGGATGGTTGCTCTAATGTTGGCGTGAGCCCGGTTATTGCGGCTGCGCAAGCGCAGACGGAGGGCGTTACGGTGAATGTCATCGGCGTTGTCGACCAGGGGGAGCTTGGTATGCTAGGCTCAGAGGAGATTCGCGAGATTGCTGCAGCCGGTGGCGGAATGAGCCGGATTGTCAACTCCGGTCAGCTGTCGCAAACGGTGCAAATGATGACGCGCAAAACCGTCACCACGACGATTCAGCATGCCGTTGGCAAAGAACTGCAAAGCATCCTGGGTCATTCCCAGCTGGAGCAGCTGCCGCCGCAGCAACGCGCCGATGTCGTGCAAGTTATTGATAAAATGAGCGAAACCTCCTCGTTGAGAGTCGCTCTTCTCATAGATGCAAGCGCCAGTATGAAGCCGAAGATGGTTGCGGTTCGCGAGGCGATTCATGATCTGCTGCTCAGTCTTCGGGCACGCACAGGCCAGAGCGAATTGGCTGTGTTCCATTTTCCATCTACGAAGGATCGGGATGCACATCTGGAAATGGATCTCAATTGGACAAATGAGCTTGCAAATCTCGACAGGATGTTCTATAAAATAAACATGAAGGGGACGACGCCTACGGGACCGGCTTTGCTGGCGACCTTACAGTTCGTGACAGGGAAGCCCTTTGCAGAATCGACGGAAGATGGGATGCTGAGTGACTACGTGGTATGAGGACGCATTTCGTCCGGGATCAGAAATCCGAGGAAAATGGAACGGTCGCGTGTATGTGGTCGAACGTTTATTAGGTGCTGGTTCTAACGGAGTTGTCGCGCTCGTACGTCGAGGCACATCCAGATTCGCCCTTAAAGCAGGACGGGAGACGGTTGACCATCAATCGGAGATCAATTCACTCCATGCACTCTCGCTTACCGCAACGACGTTCAAACATTTTTTAGTCGAAGTTGACGATATGATTGTGCAGGATCGGGAAGTTCCGTTTTTTGTCATGCGTTACATAGAGGGAGTAAGGGTATCTGATTATATACATAAACACGGTCAAGATTGGATTTATGTGATCGGCTCCAACTTACTCAAGAAACTGACGGAGCTGCATCGCTGTGGCTATGTATTTGGAGATTTGAAGATCGAGAATATGATTGTTTCCAAATACGGTCATGTAGATCTTATTGATTTTGGCGGCATGACGTCGAAAGGCAGAGCGATTAAGCAGTTGACAGAGGTTTATGATCGGGGCTTTTGGAAGGCTGGGGAGCGGGTTGCCGAGGAAAGTTACGACTTGTTCTCGTTTGCAATCTTAATGATGAAGGTGTTGGACGTAAGAGATCGCTTCCAAAACATCCAGCATTCCCTCCCGCAAAATCGGGAGGTTGAGCAGCTCTACCCGATTTTGCGGGATAGCCGGGCAGCGGCACGCATCGCGCCGTTTCTGCAACGGGCCTTAAATGGGCACTGGCAATCTTCGGAGGAGGCCTACCAATATTGGAAGCGACTTGTTGCAGACCAGAAGCTGACTCCTTCCCCGCTCAATTTCCCATGGCTGAAAATCTGCTTCGCCGCTTCGCTGCTGCTGTTTTGTGCAACCGTCTACATTTATTGGTAGGAAATGGATGATCACTAACGTGAGGGAAAGGACGCAATGATGGAAACAAACCTTGTTGCCAGCGTGGAACAAAGGATACTTGAACAACAAATGATCGAACCGGGAGATGGGGTCGTTGTCGCAGTATCAGGGGGACCTGACTCTGTCGCGCTGCTTCATGTCCTTTTTACGCTTTCAGGGCGCCATGGATGGAACTTGCATGTTGCCCACTTGAACCATCGCTTTCGCGGCGCCGAATCGGATGCGGAAGCGGCCTATGTCGCTGAGCTTGCCGCTCGGTGGGGGTTGCCTTGCCACATTGGTGATATTGACGTTCCGGCTTATATTGAGGAAACGTCGATGAATTCGCAAGTGGCGGCGCGCGAGAAGCGCTACGACTTTCTGTTTCAAGTCGCGGCTGAGCAGGGAGCTAAGCGCATCGCGTTTGCGCATCATGCGGACGATCAAGCGGAAACTGTCCTCATGCGCTTGCTTCGAGGAACGGGGCCTTCTGGGCTCGTTGGCATGCCGGAGCGAAGAAGAGAAAAAAAAGTGGAACTGATTCGTCCTTTTTTACGTATATACAAATCAGAACTTGTGCAATATTGCGCCCATCACGGGATCCGCTACTGCCAAGACAGCAGCAATGAATCGCGCAAATACTTCCGCAACCAGATCCGGCACGATGTGCTGCCCATGCTTAAGCAATATAACGAGCAGCTTCCGGAGTCGCTGAACAGGCTGACGGAGCTCATGCGGGCTGAAGACGATTTCATGGATAAGGAAGCCGAACAGGCGTTTCGGCGAATGGTCCGTAAGCAGTCGAATTGTTACAGCTTGGTGAGGCCGGACTTTAAGGAACTCCACGTTGCTTTACAAAGGCGTTTGATTAAACTAATATTAAACTGTCTTTGTATGGGCTTGGACCGGCTGGATTTTGCCGTCATTGAGTCGATGCGCGAACTGATTCTGGATCATCAAATTTCCAATCAGGTCTTTCAGGCGAATGAACAGCTTTATATAGTGAGAGAATATGAAACTGTTCGTTTTCAATCTGCAGCACCTGCGACCACTCCTTATCAGTATCAGATTGATCTGAGTGCTAACAGATTGTATCTGCCCGAAATGAACGCCGATATGGAGTATCATGTCCAGTCCGTTCTGCTGGAGACCGCTGCGCAAACGGCATCAGCGATGGATGTTTATCTCGACTTGGATCGCTTGCAAGCGCCGCTATTCGTAAGAAGCCGCAGCGCTGGAGATCGATTGGAACCACATGGTTTAAACGGGTCCAAAAAGGTAAAAGATATGTTCATTGATGCCAAAATGCCATTCAGCCGCCGTGAGACGATTCCCATCTTGACGGATGCATCCGGGCAAATTCTCTGGATTGCCGGCTTTCGAAGGTCCAGGCATGCATTGGTTGGGCCGGACACACAACGCGTGCTTCACATGAAATTGGTGCTGAAGTAGTGCTGTAAATTTCGTTCGTATAGAATGTAAATTTATCAGGTTTCATAATATAAAATAGGGGGTTCATCCTTGTACAGCGACATTCAAGAAGTGCTTTTTAGTGAAGAACAGATTCAGAACAAGATCAAGGAATTAGGGGATCAGCTATCGACTGAATACGAAGGGAAAAATCCGCTTGTGATCTGCGTGCTTAAAGGCGCCTTCATCTTTATGGCTGACCTTGTGAAGCAGATCAAAGTGCCCTTGGAAATCGACTTCATGGCGGTTTCAAGTTATGGCGCATCCACGAAATCATCCGGCGTTGTGAAAATTATTAAAGATCTCGACGTTCCGGTGGAAGGGCGCCACATTCTCATCGTGGAAGACATTATCGATAGCGGCCTGACATTGACCTATCTAATAGATGTATTAGAGCGACGCAATGCCAAATCGATTTCGGTCGTTGCTCTATTTAACAAGCCTGCTCGCAGAACGGTAGAGCTGGAGCCTGATTACACAGGTTACGAGCTGCCTGACGAGTTCGTTGTTGGTTACGGTCTGGATTATGCGGAGAAATATCGGAACCTACCATTTATCGGCATATTGAAACCGGAAGTCTATTCAAGCTAATTCATATCCCTACGGCTTGTCCGAGCAGTCATGTTGTGATGCTTTACCGGGATATGGTAAAATAATTAAAGTGTGCCGTTCGAGAGGAGGTTGGGGATGAATCGAATTATCCGGAATACCGGTTTTTATTTACTCATTTTTTTGGTTACGGTTGGTATCGTTCATTTTATAAGTACCCAAAACGAACAAAAGGAGCTAATTACTTACGATAAGTTCCGCCAGGCGGTCATTAACAAAAACGTAGAATCCGTAACCTTGAAGTTTGATGGATATACGTATTTGATTAAAGGTAAGTATATTAATCCTCCAAGTGGTGCTGATAAGAAGAGCTTTGAAACGCACGCTCCATTCGAGCCTTTGGTCGTTCAATTAATTGAAGCCAACGGAGTTCCAACTGAAGCGTACGAAACGATGGAGAGAGACAGCGTATGGATTAGCTTTCTTACATCGATTATTCCGTTTGTGATCATTTTCATCCTGTTCTTCTTTTTGTTAAATCAAGCTCAGGGTGGCGGCGGCAAGGTAATGAACTTCGGCAAGAGCCGTGCCCGCTTATATAATGAAGAGAAAAAACGTGTGACATTCGAAGATGTTGCGGGTGCCGACGAAGAGAAGCAAGAGCTTGTGGAGGTTGTTGAGTTCCTCAAAGACCCTCGCAAATTCGCTGCGGTCGGCGCGAGAATTCCCAAAGGGGTTCTCCTTAACGGTCCTCCAGGGACAGGTAAGACGCTGCTCGCAAGAGCTGTAGCCGGTGAGGCTGGCGTACCGTTCTTCAGCATCTCCGGTTCTGACTTCGTAGAGATGTTCGTCGGTGTCGGTGCATCCCGTGTGCGTGACCTGTTCGAGAATGCGAAGAAGAATTCGCCTTGTATTATCTTTATCGACGAGATCGATGCAGTGGGTCGTCAACGCGGCGCCGGTTTAGGCGGCGGTCACGACGAGCGTGAACAAACGCTCAACCAATTGCTCGTAGAGATGGACGGATTCGGAGCCAATGAAGGCATTATCATCGTTGCCGCGACGAACCGCCCGGATATTCTAGATCCTGCGCTGCTGCGTCCGGGACGTTTTGACCGCCAAATCACGGTGGACCGTCCGGATGTGAAAGGTCGGGAAGCGGTACTGAAAGTACACGCGCGCAATAAGCCACTGGCGAAAGATGTGAAGCTGGACGCGTTGTCCCGTTATACGACAGGCTTCACAGGCGCTGACCTGGAGAACTTGTTGAACGAAGCGGCACTCATTGCAGCCCGCCGCAACCGTAAAGATATCTCGATGTCCGAGATCGAAGAAGCCTTCGACCGCGTCATCGTTGGTACGCAGAAGAAGAACCGGATTGTTACAGATCGTGAGAAACGCATTGTCGCTTACCACGAAGCCGGTCACGCGATTATCGGTTACTATGCCGAGAACGCGGATATGGTTCATAAGGTAACGATTGTACCTCGCGGACGCGCAGGCGGTTATGTCATGATGCTGCCGAAGGAAAGCACGGATCCATTGGTGCAAACGAAGAAAGAATTGCTGGATAAAGTTACAGGCCTTCTGGGCGGCCGCGTATCTGAAGAGCTATACATTGGCGAAATCGGTACGGGCGCTTACGATGACTTCCGTAAGTCCACTGGCATTATCCGCCGGATGATTATGGAATACGGGATGAGCGATAAGCTCGGCCCTATGCAGTTCGGTAATGTCCAAGGGCAAGTCTTCTTGGGCCGCGATATCGGGCATGAGCAGAACTACAGTGATGCCATTGCTTACGAGATCGACCAAGAGATGCAAAGCATGATCCGCGGCTGCTACGAGCGTGCCCGTGAAATCTTGACGCTGCATGCGGATAAGGTTCACTTGGTAGCGAAGACGCTGTTGGAGAAAGAAACATTGGATAAAGATCAAATTATCGATTTGTTGGAAAAAGGCAAATTGAATGCCGGCGCCGATGACGAAGATGTCAAAGTGACCATTCAAGGCCAAAGCCAAGCCAGTGAAAGCAATAAACTGGAATTCGATAAAGAGAAAGAGAAGGATCCTAACGAGGGTCCGGATCAATCCGAAGAGTAACATGCAAGGTAAGGTAGATAATCCGGTGTACACGTTTGGTGTACCCGGATTTTCTTGCTTTTTCCGCGGATTTACGCATTGACAGGGGATGCGGGAATGTGTAAATTAGTTGTAAATCTTTAATTTTATACTCTTTAAAGTTCATGCAATAGTTAGGATAGACATTACGAAGAATACACGTTCCATACAGGGGGAGGAACTTCACATGGAAGCGCTGGCGCTAGAAAGAAAAGCGGAGCAGAACCGGGAGCTCAAAGAGCGATTGCTGCAATTAAAGAAAGAACGCAATGCCATTATTCTTGCTCATTACTATCAAAGAGACGAAGTTCAAGAAGTAGCTGATTTTCGCGGAGACTCTTTTTTGCTAGCGCAAAAAGCAGCTCAAACGGACGCAGATGTTATCGTTTTCTGCGGTGTGCATTTTATGGGAGAGAGCGCCAAGATCTTGGCTCCCAATAAGAAGGTTATTATACCGGACGAACGCGCAGGCTGCCCGATGGCCGATATGGTCAATGTGGATGGTTTGCGTGCCTTGAAGCGCCAGCATCCGAATGCCAAAGTTGTCGCTTATATCAATACGTCGGCTGAAGTGAAGTCCGAAACGGACATATGTTGTACCTCTGCGAATGCGATCAATGTCATCAATTCCGTCGATTCAGATGAGATCATCTGGGTACCGGATAAAAATTTGGGCGACTATGTATCAAAATTCACAAGCAAAAAGATGATTATTTGGGAAGGCTATTGCAACACGCATGATATGCTGACCGTCAAAGATGTCGAGGAAATGCGTGCTCAGTATCCGAACGCGCAATTCGTGGTTCATCCGGAATGCCGTCCTGAAGTTGTGAAGATGGGGGATTTTGTGGGCAGTACCACTGCTATCATCAAATACTGCAAAGAGTCTGACTGCAAGGAGTTTATTGTCGGTACAGAGGATGGTACAGGATATCAGCTTCGTATGGACAGTCCGGATAAACAGTTCCATTTTGCTACCAAATATTTAGTTTGCCCGAACATGAAAGTGAACAACCTCAAAAAAATTGTGAAAGCTTTAGAAACTATGCAGCCAGAAATTTATGTTCCGGAAGACGTAGCAGAGAAAGCGAGATTGTCCTTAGAGCGCATGCTACAAGTGAAGTAGCATGCGCTGCTTCCTTGTATAGGTTTGGGGAGCCCTGCCACATGAATGAACTTCCCTGGAGGTACCTCCGGGGTTGTTTCGTTCGTTGCGGGGAAAATTGTAGGGGACGGGTGAAGCGGCATGATTCCTAGATATCTTGTAGACGTAGATTTAGACGATATTCCTCACATACATACAGATGTAATTGTCATTGGCGCTGGGATTGCAGGATTATTTACAGCACTTCGTGCAAGTGAAACCAAACGGGTTTTAATGATCACCAAGAAGTCGTTGCTGGACAGCAATACCCGTTATGCGCAAGGGGGAATTGCGGCGGTAATCTCCGATGAAGATTCGCCGGAGTATCATATGCAAGATACGCTCATCGCCGGCGCAGGTCTCTGCTCGCCTGAGGCTGTGGATGTGCTAGTCCATGAAGGGCCTGACGGTGTACAGGACCTGATTCGCATGGGCACCCAATTCGACCTGGAGAACGGAGAATTTGCGCTCACGAAAGAAGGCGCTCACAGCCAGCGCCGCATTTTGCATGCCCATGGCGATGCCACCGGCGCCGAGATTGTACGTGCTTTATCGGAGCGGACGAAGCAGGATCCGAACATCGAGATCTGGGACGATCATTTTGTGATCGACCTGATTACGCAGGACGGCGTCTGCTACGGAGCTCTCGTGCAGAAGCCGGACGGCCAGCGGGTCTTCGTCCGCGGTAACGCGACGATTCTTTGCTCCGGCGGAGCAGGACAACTGTTCCGTTACACGACGAACCCGGACATCGCGACAGGCGACGGCATCGCGATTGCTTATCGCGCAGGTGCGCAGATCCAGGATGTGGAATTCGTTCAATTCCACCCGACAGCGCTATGCTATCCGGGCGCACCGCGCTTCTTGATCTCCGAGGCAGTCCGCGGTGAAGGCGCTTATTTGCGCAACATCAAAGGGGAGCGCTTCATGGACAAGTATCACCCGCAGCTGGAGCTAGCTCCACGGGATGTCGTGGCTCGTGCTATTGTAGATGAAATGGAATTGAACAAATCGACATTTGTCTATTTGGACATCACGCATGAATCAGAAGAACTCATTAAGCATCGTTTTCCGACGATCTATGAATATTGCTTGAACTACGGTCTGGATATGGCGACCGACTGGATCCCTGTTGCGCCAGCCGCCCATTATATGATGGGCGGCGTGAAGACGGACTTGCATGGGGAGACCGTCGTAAAGCGCCTTTTTGCTTGCGGTGAAGTTTCCTCCACAGGTGTACACGGGGCGAACCGGCTAGCCAGCAACTCGCTCTCCGAAGCGATCGTATTCGGCAGGCGTATTATCGAGCGAATTCAAGCGCTGTCCCCGCTATCAGGCAACCCAACATTGCAAGCCGTGTCGCCACGTCTGGAGAACCCAAAGCAAGCTGTCGTGGAACGCAAACTGAAGCTGCAGAAAGTTATGCTTCGCTATGCGGGTCTGAAACGTTCGGCCAAAGGTTTGCAGAAAGGGTATGAAGAGTTAACGCGGCAGCTGTCGATTTATGATACGCATATGACGAAACGCGAAGACTACGAATTCGCGAATTTATTGACCTGCTCATTGCTTACTACAACGGCAGCGCTGGCGCGTGAAGAAAGCCGCGGCGGGCATTATCGGGAGGATTTCCCAGAACGGGATGACCTGCAGTGGAAGAAGCATATTGTCTTTAAGCACGGGGAAGATAGGGTAGAGGAGTGGATTTAATATGCTGGATTTGAATATGGAACTTATTCGCAAAAATATTCGTTTATGGTTAGAAGAAGATATCGGCACCGGTGATGTAACGACCTTGACTACGATCCCTTTGGAACAAGCATCCAAGGGGATTATCCACGTCAAAGAAGACGGGATTGTATGCGGGCTGCCTATCGCTCGGGCGGTGTTTAACGTCGTAGATCCTTCGCTCCGTTTTGAACCTCAAGTACAGGAAGGCACGTCTGTTAAGAAAGGGATCGTTCTCGCCGTCGTGGAAGGGAACACCAGAAGCATCCTGCTTGGCGAACGGTTAAGCCTGAATTTGATGCAGCGCATGTCGGGCATCGCGACGCGGACGCGCCAGTTTATCGAAGCGCTCGAAGGCTTGCCGACGCGATTGGTTGATACGAGAAAAACGACGCCTGGCCACAGGCTGCTGGAGAAATATGCTGTACGCGTAGGCGGAGGCCATAATCACCGTTTCGGCCTTTATGATGCTGTCATGATCAAGGACAACCATATCAAAGGCGCGGGCGGCATCACGCAAGCGATCCAAGCAGCTCGGCTGCAAATTCCCCATACGATGAAGATTGAGGTGGAGGTCGAGAGTTTCGAACAATTGCATGAAGCTCTGCAAGCGGGAGCGGATATCATCATGCTGGATAACATGGCGCCGGAACAAATGAAAGAGGCGGTTGCAATAATTAAAAACAAAGCGCCGCATATTGTAGTAGAGGGCTCTGGTTCCGTGACCGTTCAAACGATCAAAAAGATTGCTGAAACAGGAGTCGACGTGATTTCGGTCGGTCGTCTGACGTACTCTGTGACGGCGCTCGATATTAGTTTGGATTTGAACGAACGGAAGGGGACTGCTTTATGATTCTTGTTGTAGACGTAGGTAACACGAATATTGTACTCGGCCTTTACCAGGAGCGCACGCTGCTCCATCACTGGCGCATCAGCACGAATCGTTCGGCGACAGTGGATGAGTACGGCATGCTGCTGCATAGCTTGTTCCAGCATTCGGGGATTACCTTTGCCCAGGTGGAGGGCGTTATTATTTCTTCCGTGGTGCCTCCGCTTATGAATGTTATGGAAAACCTTTGCTTACACTATCTGAAAAGGACGCCATTCGTCGTCGGCCCAGGGATCAAAACAGGGCTGAATGTGCGCGTTGATAACCCGAAAGAGGTTGGTGCAGATCGAATTGTTAATGCCGTTGCGGCGCTGGAGCTTTACGGAGCGCCATGCATCATTGTCGATTTCGGAACAGCAACGACATATGACTACATCGACCCGTCACAGCAGCTGGTAGGCTGCGCGATCGCTCCGGGTATCGGTATTTCCACAGAGGCGTTGTATCAGAAGGCGGCGAAGCTTCCGCGAATTGAACTGGTGAAACCGAAAAGCGTTGTCGGCCGCAATACGGTTGCTGCCATGCAAGCCGGTATTATTTTTGGCTATGTCGGTCAAGTGGACGGTATCGTAGAGCGGGTGAAAGAGGAGTTTAATACGAACCCTACGGTTATTGCGACAGGTGGATTGGCAGAGCTCATCTCCAGTGAGTCTCGCACGATTCAAATTGTAAATCCGCTGCTTACGCTGCAGGGCTTACAAATGATTTACGAGAAAAATGCATAAGCAAAGAGCAAGAAAGGAACAGTCATGAGTGATTATTTAATAAGGGGCACAGCGCTTGGAGGGAAAGTCCGTGCGTTCGCAGTTCAAACGACGGCTATAACAGAAGAGCTGAGTCAGAGGCATCAATCGACGCCGACGGCGACTGCAGCTTTAGGGAGAACCGCCGCTGCCGGTCTTCTTATGGGCGCAATGCTGAAGGGCGAAGAGCATCTTATCATTCAGGTAAAAGGGAATGGACCGATCGGTCAGATCGTTGTCGACGCCAATGCCAAGGGAGAAGTGCGCGGTTATGTGGATAACCCGCAAGTAGACCCGCCGCTGAAAGCGAACGGTAAATTAGATGTGTCTGGAGCCGTAGGGACAGATGGATTTTTATACATAACGAAAGATTTAGGTTTAAAAGAGCCTTATAGAGGCAGTGTGCCGATCGTATCCGGGGAGTTGGCGGAAGATTTTACGTTCTATTTTGCCAAGTCGGAACAAACGCCTTCAGCCGTAGCACTAGGTGTATTGGTTGATCGCGATCATTCCATTCGCGCTGCAGGCGGATTCGTCATTCAATTGCTGCCAGGTCTATCCAACGAAGAGATCGCCGAAATCGAAGATATGCTTGCTCGCATTCCCTCTTTTACGACCATGCTCGATAGCGGATTGAACTTGGAGGGGATTTTACAGACCGTGCTTCCTTCGGTACAAATCCTCGACCGGATGGAAGTCAAATTCCGCTGCAAATGCAATCGGGAACGGGTTGAACAAACCTTGCTTTCTGTTGGCAAGGATGAGCTTCAAGAGATTTTGGACGACGAGGGCTTTGCTGAGGTTGTTTGCCATTTCTGCAATGAGGCTTACCGGTTTAATGAAGAAGATCTGAAGCGGATGATCGCTCAGTTACAACCTGGGAAAGTAGAACAATAGGAAGCAAAAGAGGGAATCAGGATGCGGAACGAAAAGCGACTGTGGGGAGTCATCGGCTTGATGGCCGTATGTATTCTTGTGCTAGCTTCCTTGTTGATCGCCCGTTCCACGAACCAGCCGGAATCCACGCAATCGCCTGTGCCGCAGCAGCGGGGGGAAACAGATAAAGAGCGGATAGTTGCCAAAGTAGGAAATCGGGAAATTACGATTCAAGAGCTTCAAACGGCGCTGGAACGCCAATATGGAACAGAGCTGCTTAATCAATTGCTGGATCGTGAAGCGCTGCAGTTAGAAGGTAGTGAGACGGGGACGACCATCGGAGATGCGGAGATCGATCGTGAATTGAAGCGGATGCAGCAAGGATACGAAAGTGAAGATCGGTTCTATGCATCCATGAAAGATCAATTAGGGATGTCGAAGGAACAAATTAGAGAAGATGTGCACAATAAGCTGCTGTTAGAGAAGTTGGCCACGAGCAAAATCGTCATCACAGATGCGATGGTTAATGATTATATCAAGACGCATCCCGACGAATTCAAGCAGGAGACCGAGTACAACATTCAGCAAATCATTGTCTCTACGAAAGAGCAGGCGAATAAAGTGCTTGCGGAGCTGGCTAAGGGTGAAGATTTCGCCATCCTGGCCAGAGATCGTTCGCTTGATGATGCTACGAACAATAGCGGCGGCGATTTGGGCTGGATTGAAGGCAACGATCCCTTCGTCGAAGCACCGATTCTCGAAGCGGCGAAGCAACTCAAGATCGGAGATGTCAGCAAGCCGGTTCAAGTGCAGCAGGGTTTCGCGATTGTGAAGCTGAAGAGCCGTCGAGATAAAGAGAACCCCGATCAAGCCTATATCCGCGACAATGTAAGAAAAGAGCTTGCCCTGCAAGAAGCGCCGCCATTAAAAGAGTTTGTGGCGGGCCTAAGGGCCAAGTGGGGCGTTAAGATCATGGACCCACAATTCCAATAGCCTGTTTCCAAAATTTAATTGACAACCTTTAGGCGCAATTGATAAGATAAAAGTATTAATACCGACTAAACAGCTCGGAAATAATTAATTTCTCAATCCGGAGGGGAAATCGCATGGCAAAGTTAGTGCAAAGCGTTACGGAATTGATTGGGGATACACCGCTCGTTCGCTTGAACCGCGTTGTTCCTGAGGGCAGTGCTGAAGTATACGTGAAACTTGAGTATCAGAACCCGGGCGCAAGCGTGAAAGACCGTATTGCCATCTCCATGGTCGAAGTTGCAGAGCAAGAAGGCAAGCTGAAGCCGGGCGACACGATTGTTGAGCCTACTAGCGGTAACACTGGAATCGGATTAGCCATGGTTGCTGCAGCGAAGGGTTACAAAGCCATCCTCGTTATGCCAGAGACGATGAGTATGGAGCGACGCAACTTGCTTCGCGCATATGGCGCTGAGCTTGTGCTGACACCTGGTGCGGAAGGTATGAAAGGCGCGATTCGCCGTGCAGAAGAACTGCAAGCGGAGAATCCAAGCTACTTCATCCCGCAGCAATTCAATAACCAAGCGAATGTGAAAATTCACCGTGAAACGACAGGCCCTGAGATCGTCGAAGCGATTAAAGGCCATGATGGCAAGCTGGATGCGTTCGTCGCCGGTATCGGTACAGGCGGAACGATTACAGGCGCAGGCGGCGTTCTGAAAGAAAGCTTCCCAGACATCAAGGTTTATGCGGTAGAGCCTGCGGCATCCCCGGTTCTTTCCGGCGGCAAGCCAGGTCCACATAAAATTCAAGGTATCGGTGCGGGCTTTGTGCCTAGCATTCTGAATACGAACATCTACGACGAGATCGTTCAAGTTGAGAATGATGATGCGTTCGAAACTTCCCGCCGTGTGGCCAAAGAAGAGGGTATCCTCGGCGGTATCTCTTCAGGCGCAGCAATTTTTGCAGCATTGAAAGTGGCAAAAGAATTAGGCCCTGGCAAGCGTGTCGTAGCGGTCATCCCAAGTAATGGCGAACGCTACCTCAGTACGCCGCTGTATCAATTCGAAGATTAGTTTGTACGAGGTGAGCCTCCAACGTAAAGGTTGGGGGCTTTTTTTCTATAGGCACATAGAGTATACTTGTGACAATATCGTGAAGGCGGACTAGGACATCTCGGAGAGGGGGCCAGCCCGCTTTCCTTACACTTAAACGGCCTATCAGGGGGAGCGTAATGATTTTAACAACGATGGAGCAGTGGCGCAGGTGGGTATCCACTTCTACGATGCTGCCCTATGTCATCAAGATTGGGCTCGCAGATGATCGAGTGGCTTCATGGGAGGGCGCTTGGAAACAGGCTGCTGCCGATTCTTTTGTTTTGGAGAGTGGTAAGGGAGGCCGTTATACATGTTTTGGACTCCGGCCGACTTCAACGATCAGCGGAAAAGGCAATAATGCGGAGATTACTATAAACGCTACACCTATAGATAATATGCATGGGCTTACAAGTTCCTATCAATCTAGCGTGACGCGCGTGCAGGGGGCTCCGCTTGACGTGGTGAAGCAATGGATGGCTCCCTATGTGAGCCCCAAAGTGGAGGGAGCGCCTAAGTTTCTGGGAGGCTGCGTCGGTTATTGGAGTTACGACGTGATTCGCACGATTGAAAAGCTTCCGGAACAGACGTTCGATGATCTCGCGATCCCGGATTACAGCTTTGCGATGTATGACCAAGTATGGACTTTGGATCACGTAGACAAAAGTCTTTTCGTTGCCGTGCACATGCCGATTCTCGGCATACAGGCTGGAGATGACGGAGGCTTACAGCGATTGTATGATCAAGCGCATGAACGTGCCGAAGATATGCTAAGCCGTTGGCATGCGATTCGTGCCGGCAACTGGTCGTCTGATGCACCGCAGACCGAAGGGATGACACGCGAGCAGATGCATATCGATGTCGAGCGGATCGAAGGCGTGCAGCCGGCCTTTCGCAAAGACGATTTCATGAATGCCGTTGAGCGCATTCAGGCTTATATCTCGCAAGGCGACGTGTTCCAAGTCAACTTGTCCGTCAGGCAGAGCCGCAAGCTCAGCACGTCGCCAGAGGCGATTTACGAGGCGCTGCGCGTCGTCAACCCGTCGCCGTACATGGGCCTGCTCCGGTTTGCCGGCTTCGCCCTCGTCTCGGGCTCGCCCGAGCTGCTCGTGCAGCTCGAAGACGGCGTGCTGCGCACACGGCCGATCGCGGGCACCCGCCCGCGCGGCAAGGACGAGCAGGATGACCTGCGCCTGGCTGGCGAGCTCGTCGATAACGACAAAGAGCGCGCCGAGCATGTCATGCTGGTCGACCTCGAGCGCAACGACCTCGGACGCATCGCGAAGTTCGGCTCCGTCCGGGTCAAGGATTTCATGGTCATCGAATACTATTCCCACGTGATGCATATCGTTTCCGAAGTCGTCGGCGAGCTGGCGGAGGGCAAGGATGCCTACGATGTCATAGCGGCAACCTTTCCGGGCGGCACCATTACAGGCGCGCCGAAGATCCGCACGATGGAAATTATCGAGGAGCTTGAGCCGGTGCGCCGTGGACCGTATACAGGATCTATGGGATGGATTGACTATAACGGCAATATGGAATTTAATATTATTATACGCACGCTGGTAGCCGTGGACGGCATGGGGCATATTCAGGCAGGAGCAGGAATTGTTATAGATTCCGTGCCTGAGAGAGAGTATGTCGAGTCGTTGAACAAGGCCAAAGCGATGTGGAAAGCGATAGAATACAGTGAGCGGAGCATGAGCCGAGCTTAAGCCCGGAGGGGCTGACGAAAGGGGAGCTGAGCATGATTTTAGTGATCGACAATTATGATTCATTTACGTACAATCTCGTCCAGTACTTAGGGGAGATTGGCGAAGAGGTGACCGTCCGCCGGAATGATGAGATTGATTTGGCGGGGGTTGAAGCGTTGGCGCCGGACCATATTTTGATCTCACCAGGACCTTGTACACCTAATGAAGCAGGCATCAGTCTAGCAATAATTGATCATTTTAAAGGCAAGATTCCGATCTTCGGTGTTTGTCTCGGTCATCAGTCCATCGGGCAAGCGTTCGGCGGTGAAGTGATTCGTGCGGAGCGTTTGATGCACGGGAAGACGTCACCGATATATCACGACGGCCAAACGTTGTTTGAAGGGCTACCATCGCCGTTTACAGCAACGCGTTATCATTCGCTGATCGTGAAGGCAGAGACGCTTCCGGATTGTTTGGAAGTGAGCGCCCATACGGCTGAAGGCGAAATTATGGCGCTGCGGCATAAGGAATATCCGATTGAGGGCGTTCAGTTTCATCCGGAATCGATTATTACCGATCATGGCCATCAAATTTTACGCAATTTCCTTCGCCGTACAGCTAAAGCAGGAGTATAACCCATGTGGATAAGTATGAATGGTCAACTATATAAAGAAGAACAAGCTGTGGTCTCGGTTTACGACCATGGCTTTCTTTACGGGCTCGGTCTGTTTGAGACGTTCCGGACCTATGCGGGGCAACCTTTTCTTCTGCAGGAACATCTCCTCCGCTTAACAGACGGGTGTAAAGAGCTTGGAATCGCCTACGAGCCGAGTCTCGAACATATATCAGAGCACATCAGTAAGCTGCTGGCGGCAAATGAGCTGCAGGACGCATACATCCGCTTATCCGTATCGGCCGGTGTCGATATCCTTGGCTTACCTGGCGGCCTCTATGAGCAGCCGAATGAAATCATTTATATCAAGCCCCTCCCGCCGAGGGATGAAGCTGTCTATTTGCAGGGCAAAGCGCTGCAGCTGCTGAAGCTGCCCCGGAATACGCCAGAAGGTTTGTACCGCTTTAAGTCGTTTCATTATATGAATAATATTTTGGCCAAAAGAGAGCTTCAGAACTATCAATGGTCCGCCGGCGCCGAAGGCCTCATGCTCACCGAAGACGGCTATCTGGCGGAAGGGATTGTCAGCAACCTCTTTTTCGTCAAAGATCATGTCATTTGCACACCATCACTGGATACAGGTATACTACCAGGCATTACCAGATTACATGTGCTGCGGCTTGCTGACGCAAACAGCCTTGCTGTACAAGACGGCCTTTATCGTTGGGAGGATCTCGTGCATGCGGATGAGATTTTTATCGTGAATTCCATACAGGAAATCGTACCGGTTACATGCTTATACATACCAGACGGGCAAAAGTATTTAATCAGCCATGGGTCCATAGGACCAATTACCCGTAGTCTGATCGAACTCTATAAGATAACCTAACAACATGGGAAGTGAAGTTTGTGGAAATGTTGGTTTGCAAAGATCACCAGCTGCCTATCGGTGAGCGTACGCTCATCATGGGCATTTTGAACGTAACGCCGGACTCTTTCTCCGATGGTGGCCAATATGTGTCTATAGAGACAGCCATACAGCGTGCCCGCCAAATGGTCGCCGAAGGCGCCGATATTATTGATATTGGCGGAGAGTCAACGCGCCCTGGTTTTGCCAAAGTTTCGGAGGAAGAAGAGCTCCGTCGGGTCATTCCGGTCATCGCAGCGCTTCGCGAGGCGGTCCACGTGCCGATATCGATTGATACGTATAAAGCTGAGGTGGCCAAGCAGGCGCTGGAAGCGGGCGCACATATCATCAACGACGTCTGGGGCGGTTTAGCGGATCCGCGCATGGCTGCGGTGGCTGCGCAGTACGATTGCCCATTCATTATCACGCATAATCGCGTTGACATGAACTACAACGATTATATCCCGGATGTTCTTGCCGACTTGCAGGCGTGCGCCGATCAGGCGCTTCAAGCTGGTGTGCGTAGGGCGAACATTATTCTCGATCCCGGGATTGGCTTCGCCAAAACGCATGAACAGAACTTGCAGCTCATGAACCGGCTGCGTTTGATCGCCGATCTCGGCTATCCAGTACTGCTGGGCACCTCCCGCAAAAGTATGATCGGCCATACGCTGCAGCTGCCCCCCGAGGATCGCCTCGAAGGCACGGCGGCGACAGTCGCGCTTGGCATCGCGCAAGGCTGCGGCATCGTCCGCGTTCACGATGTACAAGCCATGAAGCGGGTCGCCGTCATGACCGACGCCATCGTACGCGCATAAACTTACTATTGGAGGCCACGCATATGGATAAAATCAAGCTATCGCGCATGCAATTTTTCGGTAATCACGGCGTGTTTGCGGAAGAGAACAAACTAGGGCAGCGCTTTTACGTGGATGTTGAGTTAGCGGTTCCGCTGGATAAACCGGGACTTTCCGACCATATCGACGATACGATCAATTATGCGCATGTCTTTTTTAAAGTGAAAGAGATTGTGGAAGGGCGAACGTATAAATTAATCGAAGCGCTCGCCGAAAACATTGCATCTGAGCTGCTAGGTACTTATACTAGTATCCATGAAGTGACGGTTCGCGTCATTAAGCCGCATCCGCCGTTTCCTGTAGTTTTTGATGGCGTTACCGTAGAGATCAACCGAAAGCGGGCTAATTAAATGACAGCCGAAGCACAACTAGCCGTACAAGCGTTCGTGGCGCTTGGTTCGAATATAGATGATCGTGAACACTATTTACTGCAAGCAATTGCGGAGTTGAATGCACATGCGGGCATTCGCGTGATCGCGCAGTCAGGGATTTATGAAACTGAACCTGTCGGTTACGTGGAGCAGGCCGCATTTCTCAATATGGTGATTGAAATCTCCACGACTTTACTGGCAGATGAGTTATTAACCGCCATGCTTTCCATTGAGAATCGTTTAGGCAGAACGCGCGATTTGCGCTGGGGACCGAGAACGATTGATCTGGATTTGCTGATCTATGGCGAACAGAGGCTTTCGACTCCCGACTTAATCATCCCGCATCCGCGGATGTACGAGCGGGCTTTTGTTTTAGTTCCTCTTGCAGAGGTTCTCTACCGCCGGCAGGATGCTGCATTTGAATTCATCTCCGCCCAATTGGAGAAACTGGAAGGAAAGGAAGGCGTCATCTTATGGAAAAAAGCTCAGTAGCTCAGCGCATTCGCGCATTTCGCAAATTGAAAGGTTACACCCAGAACGAACTGGCTGAAATGCTTGGCGTTTCCATAGCCATTCTGGGCGCAATTGAACGCGGTACGCGTAAACCGGATACTAAAATTATTAATAAAATATCGCAAGTGCTGAACATCGAACCCGATGAGTTGGTCGCTGCGATTGCGAGGTGAGTAGGATGGAATCTTCTTCGGTCCTTAAAATAGGAAATATCGAAGCTCCCAATAAAGTAGTATTGGCGCCAATGGCTGGCGTATGTAATCCTGCATTCCGTTTGATTGCCAAAGAATTCGGCACAGGACTTGTCTGTGCGGAGATGGTTAGCGATAAAGCGATTGTCCATGGCAACTCACGGACGATGGATATGTTGTATGTGGATGACCGGGAGAAGCCGCTGAGTTTGCAGATTTTTGGCGGTGACACCGAGACGCTGGTCGAAGCGGCCAAGGTCGTTGATCAGCATACGAATGCTGACATTATCGACATTAATATGGGCTGCCCCGTTCCGAAAATCACGAAATGTGATGCCGGCGCGCGTTGGCTGCTGCAACCGGACAAAATCGAGGAAATGATCGCAACAGTCGTTGCGGCGGTAAGCAAGCCTGTGACGGTAAAAATGCGCATAGGCTGGGACTCCGAGCATATTTATGCGATCGAGAACGCCAAAGCCGTTGAACGTGGCGGCGGCAGCGCGGTCAGCGTACACGGCCGTACGCGTGAACAAATGTATACAGGCAAAGCCGATTGGGATATCATTCGCCAAGTCAAACAAGCCGTATCCATCCCTGTTATCGGCAACGGTGACGTTGTCACTCCTGAAGATGCCAAACGGATGCTGGATCAGACAGGCGTTGACGGCGTTATGATCGGCCGAGGCGCGCTTGGTAACCCGTGGATGCTCTACCGCACGGTCCAGTACCTTACCAAAGGCGAGCTTCCGCCCGAACCGACGGCGGAAGAGAAGATCCGCATAGCGATCCTGCACATGGATCGACTTGTCGCGCTGAAAGGCGAGCATGTCGCGGTGAAGGAAATGCGGAAGCACATGGCCTGGTATCTGAAAGGGTTGCAAGGCGCGGCGCGCGTCAAGGATGTCATCATGGAGCTCGTGAAACGCGATGAAATGGTGCGTATTTTGAATGAATATGTCGAGAATTTGGAATCGCATTCAACAGCGGCTACAGAGGAAGAAAGTGCAGTGCTTCATTAAGAAAAATGAAGCACTGGCTTAGATTGACAATTTGAAACGGTTGCAATATAATCAGTCAATATTAATATGTGTTCCCGCATATAGTGAACGACAGCGGTGTCATCATAAGACACAAAGCTAATATATTAACTTATAGTGAATTCATACTACTTGAATCAACTCTTTTATCGACCTATTCATAACTTAAAGCATTGATTCAACGATATGAAAATCTTTCACACGACGGGAGATCAGTTGGGAATGAGTGAAAAAGAGGTCATTCTTACACAAGAAGGCTTGAAAAAGCTGGAGGAAGAGCTTGAGCATCTGAAATCGGTGAAACGCCGTGAAGTCGCAGAAAGAATTAAAGTGGCTATCGGATATGGCGATATTTCTGAGAACTCCGAATACGAAGACGCAAAAAATGAACAAGCTTTTATTGAAGGAAGAATTATTACTCTTGAAAAAATGCTGCGCAATGCGCGGATTATTAATAACGATGATGTAGATATCAACACGGTGAGCGTAGGCTCGATCGTAACGCTGAAGGACTTGGAATTCGGTGACCTGGTAGAGTACAATATTGTAGGCACAGCGGAATCCGATCCGTTCCAGAACAAAATTTCCAATGAAAGTCCAGTTGGTAAAGCCATTCTCGGCAAGCAAAAAGGCGCGGTCGTTGATGTTAGCGTACCAGCCGGCGTTATTCAGTATCAAATTATCGATATTAAAAAGTAATGTCAGCCGCGTCTCTTTGGAAAGCTTCCTTCCGGAAGCTTTTTTCCGATTTTAGAGATGGCGTGACTACAATTATAGGAGATGAAAAGCATGAGCCAAGAACAGGAATTGAATGAGTTGCTCGTTATCCGCCGTAACAAATTGGACGAGCTTCGTGCACTAGGTGTAGATCCGTTTGGCAGCAAGTACGAAAGAACGCATACCGCGAAACAAGTTCTCGATGCGTACAACGACAAGACCAAAGAAGAGCTCGACGAAGCAGCTGTAGAAGTATCCATTGCCGGCCGGATTATGCAAAAAAGAGGCATGGGTAAAGCCAGCTTCGCTCATCTGCAAGACATCTCTGGCAAAATCCAAATCTATGTTCGTGAAGATTCAGTCGACGCTAATAAATATCAAGCCTTTGATCTGCTTGATCTCGGCGATATGGTTGGCGTTCACGGTGTGGTGTTCAAGACCAAAACAGGCGAAACTTCAATTAAAGTTAAATCGCTAGAGGTATTGACCAAATCTTTACTGCCGCTGCCGGACAAATTCCATGGCCTGAGCGACGTGGAGTTGCGTTACCGTCAACGTTACGTAGATCTGATTACGAACCAAGACGTACAGCAAACGTTTATTTTGCGCTCCCGCATCATTCAATCCATGCGTCGTTACTTGGACTCGCTGGGTTTCTTGGAAGTAGAGACACCGACTCTGCATTCCATCGCAGGCGGCGCTTCGGCACGCCCTTTCATTACGCATCACAATGCTCTGGATATGCAGCTATATATGCGTATTGCGATTGAGCTTCATTTGAAGCGTCTAATTGTCGGCGGACTGGAGAAAGTATATGAAATCGGCCGCGTGTATCGGAACGAAGGGATTTCTACGCGCCATAATCCAGAATTCACGATGATCGAGCTTTACGAAGCTTACGCTGACTATAAGGACATTATGAAGCTCACTGAAGAGCTTGTTGCCCATATCGCCCAAGAGGTGCTTGGCACGACGACGATCCAGTACGGTGATCACGAGGTGAATCTCGCGGTTGGATGGAGACGCGTATCGATGGTCGACGCCATTAAGGAAGTGAAAGGCGTGGACTTTAGCGTTCATATGTCGGACGAAGAAGCACACCGTTTGGCCAAGGAACACAACGTGCCTGTTGAACCGCATATGACTTTCGGGCACATCGTGAATCAGTTCTTCGAGACATTCGTTGAAGAGACATTGATTCAGCCGACGTTTATTTATGGACACCCATTGGAGATTTCTCCGCTTGCTAAAAAGAACCCAGAAGATCCGCGCTTCACCGATCGTTTCGAGCTCTTTATCGTTGCTCGTGAACATGCGAATGCGTTCACTGAGCTTAATGATCCGATCGATCAAAGAGAACGTTTCGAAGCGCAGCTTCGTGAAAAAGAGCAGGGCAACGATGAAGCGCATGAAATGGACGATGACTTCATTCGTGCGTTGGAATACGGTATGCCACCAACAGGCGGTCTAGGTATTGGGATTGACCGTTTGGTCATGCTGTTGACGAACGCGCCATCCATTAGAGATGTGTTATTATTCCCGTTGATGCGCGAGCGTCAAGGCGAGTAATTGCTTGAAATTCGGGGCACCGCTGGGTGTCCCGAATTTTTTTTAAATAATACTTGCATTGTTTGTCGCGTCTGTGGTATCTTATAAAAGTCGCCGCTGAGACAAGCGCGAAAGTAACTTGAGAAATACAAGTTGCAAACAAGTTTTGAATATGGTATATTACATCTCGCTGCTTCGGTAACGCGGCGGCGAACGAAAGAGAATTGTTCTTTGAAAACTGAACAACGAGTGAGAAGCAAGTCGAGCAATCGACTCTAAACTTTAAAAGAGATTAACAATCTCGTCAGCTTTAAATGAGCTATTCAGATTCATCCTTTTTGGAGAGTTTGATCCTGGCTCAGGACGAACGCTGGCGGCGTGCCTAATACATGCAAGTCGAGCGGTCCCTTCGGGGATAGCGGCGGACGGGTGAGTAACACGTAGGCAACCTGCCTGTAAGACTGGGATAACTATCGGAAACGATAGCTAAGACCGGATAGCTGGTTCTCTCGCATGAGAGAA
>NZ_JAQFVF010000033.1 GCF_027789125.1 Paenibacillus aestuarii
CATCTAAGCCGGCGTGGCGGAATGGCAGACGCGCTCGACTCAAAATCGAGTGGGAAACCGTGGAGGTTCGAGTCCTCTCGCCGGTATTAACGGGATGTAGCTCAGCTTGGTAGAGCACCTGCTTTGGGAGCAGGGGGTCGCATGTTCAAATCGTGTCATCCCGATAGGGGATCGGTCGAACAAGCATAATTCGTACAGTGAAAAACTGTCAATTATGCTTGTTTTTTGTTTTGAAGAAATACGGGTATGGCGATGCTTTATGGTAAAATAATGATATAACAAATGCCTATTTTAGCAGCGGAGGCAATCCTGTGAATAAACGATCAATGCGCGCTCATTTAACGATTACATTTGCCATAATTGCTTTAATTCCAATTCTCATTCTTGGCGGCTTTCAGGTGTCGCAGATCACGCATATTACGAAGGAAGCGAAGCAAAACCAGGAGCAGATGACATACCGGCTAGCGGATGCTGTAGACGCTTATATCAGTTACCGCCAGAATGCGGTGGAAACATTAGCGGCTACGATCAGCGCGTCGGATCCTCCTTTTCGCACGCGGGAGAGTCTGACACTGAAGCTGCAGTCGCTTCAGGAGACGTTGGCCGGTTTCAGCGGGCTGTTTGTGGTTGATGCGAATGCGTCGATAAAAGCGATGAATACGGCGGCCAATCCTAACCTAATCGGATTGGATGTGAGTCAACGCGACTACACAGAGCGCATTCGGGCTACGGGAAAAACGGTGATCTCCCCGTTATTCCGAAATCTGGAAGGAGCGAATCAGCCAGCTGTCGCGATTGCAGTTCCCATTTTTGCCGCGAACAAACGGATGGACGGATTTGTCCTAGCTGTGCTGGATTTGGCGCCGGTCAAATCGCAAGCGATCAAATACGAGTACGGCACAGGCGCGTACCCGGTTATTGTCGACCAAGCGGGGAGACTTGTGTATCATCCGAATGAAACACTGACAGCATCCTTGGCAGATTTTTCGCATGAGCCTGTCCTTCTCGATGCGGCTAGCAGGCCGAAAGGCGAAGGGACCTATAAGCTCAGCAGTTCTTTGCAAGCGGAGTTTATTACCTATGCGACAATTCCAGATATCGGATGGACAGTGTGGGTTAGCCGGTCGCAGGAAGCGGTAAATGCGGCCTTTTACGAATCCTTGCAGATTACGGTGATGCTGCTGGTGCTGACGCTGCTTGTAACGCTGCGCTAGGCAGCCTACTGGCGAAACGACTGAACCAGACGATCCATACGTTGGTCGGATATACGCAGCGGTTGGCATCAGGATCGTTCGAACAAGTCGATGACGAAGCCGTACCCAGAGAAGCGCCGAAGGAGCTGCAGCTGCTGGCAGAGCATTTTTTTCGGATGGCGACACAAATCAAAGAAAACCAACAAGCGCTGCTGCAGCTGAATGCGGAGTTGGAGATGCGTGTTGAGGAGAGAACGCAGAGCTTGCTGCGCAAAAATCAGGAGCTGGAGATTGTGAATACTTTGCTGCTGCCGTCTATTCAAGGTCGCGCGGCGGGGCAGCATATTGCCGAAGCGCTGCAGCAGCTTCGTGATTTCGTCCAGGCGGCGGTACATCTCAGGTTAGCGCATACGGGGCCATCAACATTAAGCGATGTACATGACTGGGAGAGCCTTGATGGGAGCAGCGAGACGCGAGGCCGAGCGGACTTGGAGACGCGGATCCCTGTACAAACGGGCAGCCTGGTGCTAGGGGATATGACCGTGCAGACCAGCGGGGAGGAGAGCGGACAAGCCGGCGGTCATGAGGCGTTTTTACATACTTTTGCGAATACTGTGGCCATTATCCTGCAAAATGATATTTTGCTGAAAAGCATGCAGAACGAGCATGCGACGTTGAATGCTGTGCTCGAAAGCATGTCGGATGCAATCGTGTTAGTCGATGTGCAGCATCGGGTCGTTTATGCCAATCACCGGATGTGTGACATTTTCCGCATTCCGATGGCGAATCTGCTAATGATGAGTGAACAGGATCTATTTCACGCCTTGTCCGGCATGCTGTCCGAGCAGCAGGCGGATCTGCATAAGCTTACGCAGGAGCGCAGCACACAAGGGACTTTTACACTGACAGGCAGTAATGGAAAGGAACGATTCCTCACGGTGTCGGCTTTTGAGGTTTCCCGGGAGAACCGCGTATTTGGCCGTGGTTATGTATGGCGGGATATGACGAAGGAGCATGAAATCGATGCACTGAAAAATGATTTAATCTCGCTGGCCTCCCATGAGTTCAAAACGCCGATCACGAGTATTAAAGGCAGTGTCGAAACGCTTCTAAGGACGGATGCCAAGTGGGAGGAAAGCTTTAAGCAAGAGCTGCTGGAAGGGATTCACGAGGATATTGGGCGGATTCAAGACTTGATCGAAGAGTGGCTGGATATATCCAAAATCGAAGCAGGCGCGATGCGGATTAATCCCCAGCCTTTACGTCTGGCAGACGTGGTAGAAAGCGCGAGAAGACGTTTGCCACAGCAGGCGGTTTATATCCATACTCGTTTTGAAGTAGAGCTGGATCAGGAATTGCCGCTGGTTTATGCGGATAAGCTGCGGCTTGAGCAGGTGTTAATTAATTTGTTCACCAATGCTGTGCGATACAACTTGGGCCAGCCGATGATACGGATACGAGCCAAAGTTGCGGATTCCTTCGTACGACTTGAGGTAGAGGACAACGGTATAGGGATAGCCGCTGAACATTTGGACCATATTTTTGATCGTTTCTATCGGGTAGATGTGTCCTCCATTCGCCAAACTGGGGGAACTGGACTTGGTCTCGCCATCTGTAAAGGGATTATGCAAGCGCATGGCGGGGATATCAAGGTGAAAAGTGAATTCGGCCAAGGCAGCACGTTTACGCTATTGATACCGAAGTATCAAGGAGAGGAGAAGGGTTGATGATAAATAAGCAAAAAGTCATGATCGTCGATGATGAGCCGAAGATTATCCGCTTCGTTGCTGCGAATCTGAAATCTTTGGGCTATGAAACGATGGCCAGCCAGAGCGGGCAGGAAGCGCTTGATGCGATAGATGCTTTTGATCCGGATCTGGTTTTGCTTGATTTGATGATGCCCGGCATGGATGGATTCGAGGTGCTGAAGCGGCTGCGCACGTATTCCAGCGTCCCTGTGATCATGTTGACGGCCAGAAGCAACTCGAGCGATAAAGTGCAGGGGTTGAATCTGGGTGCGGATGATTATTTGACGAAGCCGTTTTCTTTGGATGAGTTATTTGCCAGAGTGAATGCGGTTCTCCGCCGCATGAATGGACGCGTGTCTCCCCCGGCGCAGACGAGCGAAATTACGCTCGGTCCGGTAACGGTGAATTTAGCGCAGCGCAGGACATGGCTGAATGAGACGGAAATAAAGTTCACGGAGACGGAGTATAATCTGTTCACGCTGCTCTTGCAGCACGCAGGTAAAGTCATGACGCATGAGCAGCTGCTCAGCGAGGTCTGGGGAAGCGAGTACCGCGATGAGGTAGAGTATTTGCGAGTCACGATTGCGAGAATCAGGCAAAAAATCAAATCCGCAGCCGAAGGGCTGGATTTCATCGTCACGTACCCTGGCGTTGGCTATATGGCGCAGTACGAATAAAAAGAGGAGAGCCCTTGGGAAGGGACTCTCCATTTTTGTTTATTTGATCACCGTGACCCCATTCGCTGTTGCCCAAATGCCGATCGGTGTTACGTTGTACGTAGTACCTGGTACTAATTTTTCTTTGTTTAACGTTGCAAATGAAGCGACAGCGCCTTTACGGGAAGATTGCACGTATTCCGCCGTCAAGGTTTTGCCGTCGGGAGCTGTAAGCAATACTTGGCGCAGGACGAACATTTCATCTTTTGGGTCTTGCGTCATCGTGACGGTGATCGATTGCTCGTCGATTGCGGCAGCCGATTGAATGGTTAAAGGCGCGATGTCTTTCGCCACGAATGTGGAGCTGGCAAAAGTAGCCCAATCCGCCGTGACCGTATAAGTGACGCCTGGCTTGAACGTTTCGCCGTTAGGAAGAATGAATTTTGGCGCTTGTCTGCCGTCTGTCGCTTGCGTGAACGGCGAATAGGTCGCTGTCATCGGTGCACCGTTCTCAGGTGTAATCTGCACTTGGCGCATCCGCATGGACGAAAGGATTTGATAGGCTTTGCCATTGCTTACATTATTCTCGTCAACGATGAATGAACCTGGACGGCTTTTGCTGTAAGCAGCGATGACGTAACCGTAGTCGGCAATTCCGTCCTCAAGCGTGGACTCGATCTCGAACATATCGTTCGCCACTTGCTGGGTGGATTTCAGGGCGATTTTCTCGCCGCTTCCTTCGAAAGACCCAGCAGGCTGATTTTTATAAGTGAGCGTGTACAGCGTCCCCGCTTGTTGCGTCGGCGTTGGGATGATGTAGGTCGATGTGGAGCCTGTTTTCAAGCGCGGCACGTTGGAAATGGCAAGCCCGTTATCGAAGACAAAATTTTTGCTGGCCGGGCCAAGCTCCAGCTCGGCACTTGGAATCGGCGCAGAGAACGTAACCTGCAGCGTGATGGCATTCAGCGCGCGGATGCTTGTGATGTGGATTGGCGCTAGTTGTTGCGCTTGAACGATGATTAGCGCTGCCTCACCACGCGTAACTTGATCGCTGGTCAGAGCAGAACTGCCCGCAAGTTGTTGAACCACACTCTGATCAACGTGAAGCGCTCCAGCCAAAAGCTCACGAAGCTCATCCGCGGAAACGGTATGCTCAGGAGCGAACTGCTCGTTAACGCTCTTCAATCCGCCTGCCGCCGCAAGAGCAGCCACGTAAGGGTGGAACCAGTCCTCCGAGGCCACATCGTTGAATGGAACGGTTGTGGAGCTGTTTGGCTGCAGCTTCAGCGCCAGAGCTGTCATTTTGCTCAGTTCTGCGCGAGTAACGGGTTGATCCGGCTTGAAGGTGTGATTATCATAACCGGAAATGACCTGCAGACCGGCTAGTTGTTCGATAGCCGCTTGAATTTGCGGATTGCTCGCAGCGTCCGCAAAAGGGTTCGCCGCCAGTGCATGAGCAGGCAGCAGTGCAGGCATACCTACAGTGGCTGCGATCGTTAACAGGGCTAATGATTTTTTCATTTTTTTCATGTGTGCCACTCCTATTCGAATTGTTTATGATAAGTTCTAAGAATGTTCTGTGCGCTTACAACAACCATCTTACAGGCGGACGCCTTACAATCGAATAAAAATCAGAGCGATGACATTACAATTTCATAAAAAAATCGCCATCACCCAGCGTAAAAGCCGGATGTGGCGATCGGAACGACCGTTAGGGTGTAGTTAGGCAGGGAGATCCTGCGAGTTCTGCACAACATTGTGGGAAGTCGAGCCCGTTAGTCGCTGCGGCGGGAAAACTTGGCGCACAGGAGCGATGATCAGCGCGGCTGCGACCGCTTTAACGGCATCGCCGGCCAGGAACGGATAGCACCCGCTGGCCATCGCTTTGGCGAATGATAAAGTTGGCACCTTATACATCAGCCAAGGAACACCGGCAACATATTGCAGAAGAGAGCCGAAAATTTCAAGCACGAGAAAGGCGCCTATGTAACCCATAATGCCGTTCATGCGAATCCGCGGCAGAATGAGGCCAACCACCATAGCGATAAACGGCCAAATCATAATGAAGCCGCCAGTTGGTCCCAATACGATACTTAAGCCCCCTTCTCCATGAAGCATGGGAAAGCCGATCGCGGTCAAAATGACGACCAATGCCATGCTGAGGAAGCCATAGCGGGCGCCAAGCAAGCCTCCGGCCAGCATTACGGCAAGTGTTTGTAAAGTAATAGGCACAGGGGTAAAGCCGAGCGGAATTTTGACATAGCTGAATAAAACAAGTATGGCGGCAAACAAGGCGCTGAAAACAATGCCGCGAAGCGTAAGTTTCATATTGTTCATCTCTCCTATTTCTGGTATTGTTATTTTATTGTCAACCAATAAGGTGACAATTGGTTAACAATTGGAATCATATCATATCTTTTTGGAAAGTGGAAGGAATTTTTACTTATGGCAAATAAATCTGTACTCGCTTCCCTTCAGCGCGCCTCTGTTGTTTACCGGACAGAAAACGGTCAAGGGCGGCAAGTTTGGGCCGATGTCACGTTAGACATTCGGCAGGGCGATTGGCTTGTCGTCACAGGACCGAACGGAAGCGGCAAAAGCACCTTAGCCAGCGTGCTGCTTGGCTTGTGCCCGCTAACTGCCGGCCAACTGGTGCGTGATGTGGGGAGATTTCGCGGCGTTCTTCAATCGCCGGATGCGCAATGCATCGGTGACACCGTGGAAGAAGAGCTCAATGATATACCGGGCGCAATGGAGTTGACGGCAGAAGAGAGGGCTCTCTTTTATCAGGAGGCGCTCCTTGCCGTTGGGCTTAACGTTGCGCTGAATCGTACGCTGCATACGTTGTCAGGCGGTCAAAAGCAGCTGCTTAACCTGGCCTGTGCCTTGGCGTCACGGCCGGCTGTGTTGGTGCTGGATGAGCCGACAGCGATGCTTGACCCAGCGTCGCGGATCGAAGTTATCCAGGCTGTGCGGCGGGCGCACCAGCAAGGCACGTCGATCGTATGGATTACGCATCGCTTAGAGGAAGCGGCTGAGGCGAATCGAATCGTCGCTTTTGGCGGCGGACGCGTGGCTTTTGAGGGGACGCCCGAAGCGTTCTTTTATGGGAGAGACGGGGAGCAAGCGGAGGGGAGTTCACCGTGTGTGGAGCTCGGGCTGGAGCCGCCGTTTGTTGTCCAGACAGCTTGGGAGCTGCTGGCGAGAGGCGTTCAGCTTCGCTGCTATCCGTTGGACGCAGATCAGCTTGCCGAGGCGGTGACACCAGGATGACGATTGCCTTACGAGACATTCGAGTTCATGCCCCGGAGGACCGTCAGATTGAGCTTTTGAAAGGCATTGATCTTGAGCTGCAGCAGGATACGGTTACGCTTCTAATCGGTCATACTGGCTCGGGGAAGTCTACGCTGCTACAGGTGCTGGCTGGCATTCAGAAGCCTTCAGCAGGTGAAATCACATTAGACGGGGAGCCGCTGTGGCAGAAGGGGAAGGTGGATCACGCCAAGCTGCTGCGGCTTGGACTGACGTTCCAATTCCCTGAGCAGCAGCTGTTTGCGGGCAGCATAGAACGGGAGTTTGCCTATTCGCTTCGCCCGTATCGGTTGAAGCAGGCAGAGCGAGAGCGGCGTATTCGTGCGGCCTGTCAGGAGCTCGATCCG
Source organism: Paenibacillus aestuarii (assembly GCF_027789125.1). Classification (GTDB taxonomy): domain Bacteria; phylum Bacillota; class Bacilli; order Paenibacillales; family NBRC-103111; genus Paenibacillus_E; species Paenibacillus_E aestuarii. Next base: position 7,257 of record NZ_JAQFVF010000033.1, read on the forward strand.
CGCGGCGTGTTCGCCATGGAGCGCTCGCCTTTTGCGCTGAGCGGCGGCGAGCAGCGCCGCCTTGCACTGGCGACGACGCTCGCCACAGCGCCGGACTGGCTCTTCATGGATGAGCCGACTGCCGGCCTGGAGGCGGCGGCGGCCGGCGAATTGCTGCGCCTCATTCGCGGGCGGGAGCGTGGCGGCTTCGTTATCGCCACGCATGATCTGGACACGTTCTTTCCGCTCGCGGATCGTGTCCTTGTGATGGACGGCGGCGCGATAGTCGCGGACGGCACGCCGGCCGAGCTCTGCCGCGCGCCGGAGCGGCTCGAGCGCGCCGGCGTCGGACTGCCGAGCAGCGTCCGCGTCGCGCAGTCGCTCGCCCGCGCCGGCATCGCCGTGGCGCCCGACCGGCTAACGCCGGCGCTTGCCGCGGAGGCGATCGCTGAGGCGCTGCGCGCACCTGCGGGCGCCTCCGAGCCGGACGCGGCTGCGCCGCTGCCTGTGGCGCAGCCGGGGGGAGCCGTCCGCGCGGTGGCGCCTGTGCCGGCAGCGCCCGACCGGCCGGCTTGGCTTCGCCTGGACCCGCGGGCGAAGTGGCTGCTCTATCTGCTGCTTGGCATCGGCACGATGCTGCAGACAAGCTGGTACGGGCTGGCCGCGGCGGCTGTGCCTGTCGCACTCGCTTGTATCGGGCTGCCGCGTGAGACGCTGCGCGGCCTGTGGAAGATTGGGCGGCCATTTCTTATTTTCATGGCCGTTACTGTCGCACTTGCCGGGCTCGATATCCAAGGGGCTGCCGGGGCCAGTCTGTCGCTAGGGTTTTCCCTGGATCGCGCCATAAGTACACTGCTGAATGTGACACGCTTATTCATCGTCGTGATCGCGGGGTACTGGCTGGCGTCAACGACCCCGTACGGTCAACTGTCGCAAGGCTTGAGCTGGGCCCTGAGCTTTTTCCAAAAGTGGAGGCTGCCCGTAGACGCCTTTGCCTTGGCGGTATCGCTCATCTTCCGCTTTATTCCGCTCATTTTACGGGAATGGCAGCGATTCTCGACGATTGTCAGAGCCCGGGGCAAGGCGGCTTTGCATCCCGGCAAGGTGCGTATGCGTGACATCCCGGCCATGGTCGTCCCCCTGCTGCTCTCGATGTTCCATAAGGCGGAAGAATTGACCGTTGCCCTAGAGTTAAAAAGAGCAGACGGCCTCCCGTTTGCTAAGCATAGCCATTTACTAGCTTGGAAGAAGGCAGATACTTGGCTTGTCGCAGGCGGGTGTATCTGCTTTGTAATCCTGGTTCTCATTCGTTAGTCAGTAGGACGGTCCGCTAAGCCGTTCTCGCGTCCAAACTGGGGAGGACACCTTCCTGATCAAGAGTGACTAGTAATGTAACCCACATAGGCGCCAACCCGTGGAATGGGTGCGTATATTTGTTAATTTACACGAGCAGCCGTAAGGCTGCTTTTTCTATTTGTATGCGCTGCAACTTCGCGCACGCACCTCGCGTATACTATACTATTGCTAAAAAAGAAGCGCAGAGGTGGTGAACGAATGGAGCCCACATATACGATCTATGAGCAGCAGACAATCCGGCAATTGAGGCGCTGGCAGATAGGGCTGCATAAGGAGCCGGGACTGCTCGAGAGAACTTCGAAAAATTTGCAGACGCGTGTGAACACGCTGATCCCTGATAAAGTGCATAAGACGATTACGGCAACGGTGAAAGGCATTGTTCAAACTTCCCTATTCGGGATGGACTTTATACCGAAGAACGAGCCGCTCACGGGGGCTACGCTGGCAGAGAGCGATGCGAAAGCAGAGGAGTTGTTGAAGCTGTACAAGAAGATAGCGGCAGCTGAAGGGGCTGGCACCGGCGCAGGCGGGATTTTGCTGGGACTGGCGGATTTCCCGATTCTGATCGGCATCAAGATGAAGTTCTTGTTCGAGCTCGCCCATGCCTACGGGTACTCCACCAAGGATTACCGTGAGCGGCTATTCATTCTGTACGTCTTCCAGCTGGCCTTCTCCAGTTCGACCAAGAAGCCGGCGCTGTACGAAACGATCCGGAACTGGAAGGCGATCGCCGCAACTTTACCGCCGGCTGCCTCCTACACGGAGCAGATCGACTGGCAGCAGCTTCAACAGGAGTACCGAGATACGATCGATTTCCGTAAAATGCTGCAGCTTGTTCCAGGCATTGGGGCGGTCGTGGGCGCTTGGGCCAACTACGGTTTGCTGGAGGAGTTAGGCGTGGCCGGTATGAATAGCTTCCGTATACGTAAGATTATGGACAAAACAGCGGGGGCGGCAGAGGCGGAATTTTTTTGAAAATAGGGTGAAAAATGAAATAGCTTTCAGAAATGCTAGATATTCGACGAAAATAAACGAATCCTACGATTGTAAGCGCATTATTGCTTGTTTGTGAGCATGCGATGTAACTTTTTTACTTTATTCCCCCCTTTACTATGACGTGCTAAGAGAGTAGTATTCAATCGTACGTTACATTTGAATAGATTTCGCTGAATTTTCTAGCCGAAAAGCGGGGGAACCAAAGGTTTCTTGGGGTGAATAGAGGTGCAGGCAAGGTGCACTGATTAGGGCTTATTCTCGCAGTCCGAACCCGACAGCTAACCTCGTAAGCGATTGTGAGAAGGAGAACGCGTGGTAAACACAAGGTCTATCCTTGTGTTTTTTTGCGCCCTAAAAAGCAATAACAGGCTTGCACGTTGCAGAAAAACTGGGGGAACTACCAAGAATGACTAGTGATTCATTAAAGAAGATCGTGTTCGGAAAGCCGCTGAAGTCTAGCGAGATGGAATCAGAAAAGATGCAAGTCTGGAAAGCGCTGCCGATCTTGTCTTCAGACGCTTTATCGTCGGTTGCCTATGGTACCGAGCAAATTTTGCTGGAGCTTGCTACCGTCGGCGTTGCGGCCTTTGCTTTCTCTTTGCCGATCGCCATTTCCATTATTGCTTTGATCGCTATTCTGGTTATCAGCTATCGGCAGGTGATTGAGGCTTATCCGCAAGGCGGCGGGGCTTACATGGTTTCCAAAGAGAACCTGGGGATGACCTGGGGGAGGTTAACCGGTGTATCGCTGTTGATCGACTACACCTTGACCGTAGCGGTTTCAATATCAGCCGGGGTGCAGGCGATTACGTCAGCGTTCCCAGTGACGGTGCCGTACATCGTCCCGATGGCCGTGCTGCTCGTGTGGACGATGGTGTGGTTGAACCTTCGCGGAACCTCGGAATCAGGCACGATTTTCGCCATTCCTACTTATTTTTTCATCTTATGTATCCTGCTTCTCGTAGGAAAAGGTATATTTGATCTCATGACCGGAGCGGCTCACACGCAGCCCGTTCACGTCATGCCAAGCGCTATGACACACGGTTTAACACTGTTTGTTCTGCTCAAAGCGTTCTCTTCCGGTTGTTCGGCGGTGACGGGCATTGAGGCGATTTCCGATGCGGTGCCGCATTTCCGCACGCCTTCCGTGAAGAATGCCAAAAAGACATTGGCTTCGCTGGGCGGGCTGTTGGCGGTTATTTTCGGCGGCGTCACGCTGCTCAGTCTCGCTTATGGAATTGCGCCCGACCCGAATGGGCATACTTCTGTACTATCAATGGTTACCGAGCAGGCATTTGGCCGGGGCGCGATGTATTACGCGACGCAGATTGCCACGATGCTGATTCTGACATTGGCTGCCAATACGAGCTTTAACGGTTTTCCGATTTTGGCTTCGATTATGGCACAGGATAAAAACTTTCCGCGTATGTTCTCGTTTCGGGGCGACAGGCTCTCGTTTAACTATGGTATTATTACATTAGGCGTGCTGGCGAGCGTGCTGCTGATCGCCTTCAAAGGGAAAACAGACGGTCTGATTCCGCTGTATGCGATCGGCGTTTTCTTATCTTTTACACTGGCGCAAAGCGGTCTGGTTCGCAAATGGCTCAAGGAACGCGTAGCCGGCTGGCCACGCAAATTGGTGATTAACAGTCTGGGCGCTCTGGTCTCGTTTGCGGTGCTGCTCATCTTCTGCTTCACGAAGTTTACGGAAGGCGCGTGGATTGTCATTGTCGTCACACCGTTGATTCTGTGGATGATTACGAAGGTGAACCACCATTATGATGATGTGGCGAAACAATTGCGGATCGATCTCGAGCAAGACCGCGTCTGCACGAAGGAGTCTTTGATTATCGTACCGGTTGCGGGCATCCACCGTGCAGTGGCGCAGTCGTTGAATTATGCGAAATCCTTATCGCCGAATGTGATCGCGTTTTATGTATCCTTTTCGGATGAAGATGAAGTTATTATGGAAGAAAAATGGGAAAAATGGAACCCAGGCGTACGCCTTGTTGTGTTCAAATCCCGCTATCGCACAATTGTGAAGCCGTTGGCGGAGTTCATTGAGCGGATCGATACGCACGTATCGGAGAAGCAAGCGATTATGGTGATTTTGCCGCAGTTTATTCCGAAGCGCTGGTGGCATCGTCTGCTTCATAACCAGTCTGCATCACGGATTCGTTCCAAGCTGCAGTCCGATAAAGATATTGTGGTGGCGACTGTGCCTTATCATTTGAATGAGTAGTGAAATTAGAGAAGAAATCTGAGGTGACAGAAAGTGGCGAAGAAAAAATGGTCGTCCTCGGCTCCGGACCCGGCGGCCCAAGATAAACCGGCGACGTTGAAGGATATGCTGAATCCGGACATTGTCAATAAGCTGAAAATGCAATCCGACGCTATGAAAGCGGAAGAGCAGGCGCGTAAGGAAGCCGCTAGACAACAGGCGGAAGCGGCGCGTAAAGCGGAAGAGAAGCGCTTGGAGAATGACTTCGGTCACTTGCTCAGCCAAAGCAAGCTGGATTGGCGCAAGCATAAGTAATACCAGCGTGAAACGTTAGTCCTTGAGGGACTAACGTTTTTTCATTTCAAAAAACTCACAGACTTCGCGCTCGTAATAGGTTAAGTCGCTGACTGCGGTTTGTACGACGACGGTAGTTTCGCTAAAACGTAAAATAACGGCGTTCGAATCGACGACGTGATCGTCTTTGAAAATGCGAATGCTGGCTTGCCGGTCAATGGCTTCCTGGAAATCAGCGTCCGTGACTAATCGGTGGTTGCGGGCCATAGTTCAATCCCTTTCTATGTAATACTTTCATTGTAACACAGGTGATGGACATCCTTATAATCGCCCGCAGGCGCGGGAACCGACGCCCAGGCCCATGCATAGACTGTAGCACAATCTTGTGCAAGGCAGAGAGGATGCGTGGGTCCCGATGGATATACAGTTGCTGCCGCTTCATTGGGTGTATTTGGTATTTATTGGCTTTATTCTCGCCATGCTGATTAAGCGTCGTGATACGACGATGATCTGTGTCGTCGGTATTTTTGCGCTTGGTTTGATGGCGACAGAGACGCTGAGCGGTTCCATTTCGGGCGTGTTCAACAGCTTTATTTATGCGACAAAAGAGTTAATGGGCACGATTATGATCATCTCGATTATCGTCGCGATGAGCCGGGTATTGATTCGTACGGGAATCAATGAAACGATGGTAGCGCCGCTAACCCGCTTTATGAGAACGCCTTCAATGGCATTCTGGGGGATCGGGATTATCATGATGGTGACTTCCTGGTTCTTCTGGCCGTCACCAGGGGTGGCGCTTATCGGCGCGGTTTTGCTGCCGGTCGCGGTTCGCGTCGGCCTGCCGGCGCTTGGCGCTGCGATGGCGATGAACCTGTTCGGTCACGGGATCGCTCTCTCCGGTGACTATATTATTCAGGGCGCGCCAAAGCTGACGGCGGATGCCGCAGGACTGCCAGTAACGGCGGTCATGGAAGCGAGCGTGCCGCTTGTCATCGTCATGGGGCTTGTGACGACGATCACGGCCTTCTGGATGATGAGCCGGGATATGAAGAACGGCACATGGCGAGACGGCCTCGTAGCCGGCGGTTCTGCTGCGGCAGGAATTGCCTCCGGCGACAACGAGGCGGAGAAAATTGTGTTAGCTCCCGGGGTGAAAAGGTGGCTGGCTGTGATCATCCCGCTGCTGTTTGCACTGGACGTGGTTGCGATGTTCGTGCTGAACCTGCAAGGCGGGGATGCGACAGCGCTTGTCGGCGGGACGGCGGTGTTCATTCTGATCCTCGTCACGCTGCTGGCCCACCGCAATCAAGGCTTGGAGCAAACGACTTCTTACCTGATCGAGGGCTTCGTGTTCGGGTTCAAAGTGTTCGGTCCCGTCATCCCGATTGCCGCGTTCTTCTATTTGGGCGACGCCGCCTTCGGGGAGCTGTTCGGTAAAGTGCTGCCGGAGAGCTCGCACGGCATCGTCAACGACCTCGGCGTCGCGCTTGCGGGCGTCGTGCCGCTCAATGGCGCTGTCGGCGCTGTAACGCTCACCGTCATAGGAGCGATCACCGGACTCGACGGCTCCGGCTTCTCGGGCATCTCGCTCGCAGGCTCGGTTGCCCACCTGTTCGGGAGCGCGATCGGCTCCGACGGCGCTACGCTGACTGCGCTCGGGCAGATTGCCGCCATCTGGGTCGGCGGCGGGACGCTGATCCCGTGGGCGCTGATCCCTGCCGCTGCGATATGCGGCGTAAGCCCGTTCGAGCTGGCCAGGCGGAATCTGCTGCCTGTGCTGATTGGTCTCACGGTCACGACAGTTGTCGCGATGTTCTTGATTTAATCGTTTTGCGGATAACCCGTTACAGCCTTGACGTGCGCAAGGCTGGGGCGGGTTATTTCAATCTGCAGGAGGATTTGCCCCTAATTCGTGCTACAATGAAGAGAGTGCTGCGAACATAGTCCTGAGACTGAGAGGTTGATAGAGCGATGGAAGCTAAATTTTGCATGTCCTGCGGGGCAGAGTTGGAAATCAGAGACGTGGACGGAACGATGCGCAGAGCTTGTACGGTGTGCAGCTTCGTGCATTGGGGCAATTACAGCGTAGGCGTCGGAGCTCTCGTCATGAGAGAGGGCAAGATGCTGTTGGTACGCAGAGCACAGGAACCTGGCAAAGGCAGATGGACGAACCCTGGCGGTTACATCGAGCAGCATGAGTTGATTCACGATACGATTCGGCGTGAGGTTCTGGAGGAAACTGGAGTTTCAGCGGAAGTGAAGCGGGTGGTCGCGGTACGCGACTTGCCGAGAAACATACATAATCTGTATGTCGCTTTTGAAATGGAGTATGTTGACGGTGAACCGGTTCCGGATGGCGTGGAGGTTGATGCGGCAGGCTTCTACAGCCTTGAGGAGATGCAGGGCTTGAATGTGGCGGATTTTACGCGCTGGCTGATCGACGTGGCAATGCATGCCGATTCCGCAGGGCTGGTGACGGATGCCAATCCGATCGTGCAGATGGACGGATACGGCTTGTATCGGGTTCCGGCAGCGCGCGCCGGTATAGGCGATTAGGGGAGAGGCCAAAAGAAAGCCAATAACGGAAGTTTTTCTTCCGCTATTGGCTGCGTTAAGCGATGCTGGGTGTTCGAAGGAGCTCCCGGCGTTATTTTATCAGCGTATTTTTCACAAAGTCCCAACCGCCAACGATCGGTGTTCCTTTGGCGCCTGAGTTTGTCATAGGCGTGTAAGTCAGCTTGAGACTGGTCGTTTTCAGCGTAAGCTCTTCGTATGTGTCGGAAAAAGAATAATCGGTCACGAAGACATTTTCCAAATCAATGGTGAGGACCGGGAGTGGCGCCATATCCCCCGTTTTGCGAACAAGGACGATTTGACCCTTTGGAATGGCCTTGCCAGACATCAGATTCAAGAACAAAGGAACGGATGCGGAATCAATGGTTTTCTGGATGGTGAAGCTTTCCAGGGAAGCTTTGCCCGCGCCAGCTCCAGCGCTGGCAGTCGCGATGCTTTTGTTGTTGGTGGCATCGAATTGGATGCCTGTTAATGGAATCCACTTCTCATATCCTTTCGCCAAGGAATCACCCTGAATGCCGTCGAGCTTCAAATACACATTAAAATCAGCCTCATCAGCGGCAGCAGGAACGGCCAAGAAAGCGAGCGCTAACAGGAGAATGGCGGTTAAGGCGATAAACTGTTTTTTAAAGGTTTTCACAAAGTCACTCCTCCTCATTTTTGATACATTATGTATCACAATGATCAAGTATAAAGCCTGTGGCTGACTTTGTATATAGATCTGCCGTATTTAATTGAAGACTAGGAAAGAGGGCGTGTTCATGAAGATCGGGCTTAGGGGGCATCATCTGCTTTGTTTGTTGGGGTATAGAGGCATGGGCTACTCCGCTCAATTCTGTGAAAATATGACGGCTGTCTATGAAACGCTGCGCAGCAAGCCGGATACGATGATCCGCGTCGTGCTGGGGCCAGATGATCTGTGCGCAGCCTATCCGCAGGACCAGGAGCCACACTGCGAGAACAGGACCGTGTATCAGCGGGACGCCGAGATCGTTGAGCGGCTCGGCTTAGCGGTCGGCATGGAGCGGAGCTGGGCGGATATATGTGCGCGGGTTGCCGAGCAGGTTACGCCTGGCGATATCGGCCATCTGTGCGCGACCTGTAAGTGGGAGCCGTACGGCGTCTGCGCGGACGGGGTGCGCTTGATCGGCAGTGGCGAGGCGCTGCCGCCTGTGCCGCCGCGGAAGGAGTAACGCCGCGCGAAAAGGAGCTAAGCATCTTGTATGCTTAGCTCCTTTGTTTTAGATCAGCACACCCGCATCAGTGACAATGTCCATCTTCGCTTGTGGCGAATCCAGTACTCTGGCGATCATCAACAGCTCGTCCATTGGCTGCAGCATATCGCTGAGTGCATAGGGATCTTTGTTCTCCGGCTTCAGCCACTCGTCGGCCTGCTCAGGGCTTAGAATCGCCGGCATGCTGCTATGATACGGGGAGACGAGCGAGTTTGCTTCTGTCATCAGCATCATGCAGGTGCGCAGCTCTTCATCTCCGGATGGCGAGCGCCAGACATCGTACAGTCCGGCAATGCCGAAGGTGCCGCTGCGCATTTTGTAATAAATCCACTTCGTCTCTTTACCCTCGGTCCGGCTGACATAAAAGCCGCTGCAAGGAATGATGCAGCGCTGTTTTTGCACGATGCGCGCGAACACTTCGTTCGTAAAAATCGAACGGCGGTCACCGCAAACGGCTTCTTTGGCCCAGAACGGCATCAGCCCCCAGCGACATTCGTCCAGTAAGCGCTCCTTATTGCGGTTGACGGTGATGCAGGACAGCGATTCCGTCGGACGCACCTCGTAGCGGTTGGACTGATAAGCAAGTAAGCGGTCGATTTGAAATTGTTTTGTAAGATCAGCGACATCAGCGACTATAGAAATAGAAGTACACATGGGCTACCACCTCGTTTGATTTTGGCTATTATTTGCCTATTTCACCAAATTCATGTACAGCCGGCAGCAAAAAAACCAAGCCGGTCACGGACCAGCCTGGTTCTTCATTTCGAGAAATGGGAGTGAATCTGATTCTTACCGCTTCGTTTGGCCATGTACAGGCACTCGTCGACGAGCTGAAACCATGCTTTCTTCATGGTGTTCCGATTGTAAGGAGCGAGTCCGATGCTCATGGTCAGCTGCTGGCCGGGCATCTCCGGAATAACGGTGCTCCGGACCGTGGACATTACATGTTCGCAGAGTACGGTAATCTCTTCATGCGTTTTGCCGACAAAAAGCACAGCAAACTCTTCGCCGCCATACCGGAACGCCATGTCATCGGTCCCCAGCACCTCGCGGAGCAAGCTGCCGACAGTTTTGAGCACGACGTCACCAACCCAATGGCCGTAAGTATCGTTAATCTGCTTGAAATTATCGATATCCATCAGCGCTAATTCAAGGGGGGTGTCACTGGGCATATGGGAGATCAGATGGTCCGTATGCTCTTGGAAGGAGCGGTGATTAAACAGCTCAGTTAGCGAGTCCACCTTGGACAAACGATCGGTCATCACGTTGCGGATCAGCAGATCCTGCTCCCGAACGATCGACACTTTTAACTGATTGCTCAAATCAAGCCCTTTATTCATAATCATTTTGCAAATGAACGCCGTTGCGGTGATGACAGCTATGGGTACGATAAACTGGTAGGGCGTTACTTCATGCCCGCGATACAGCGTAATCACCGTGAGCCCGAGGAAACAGAAAAGCCCTAAACTATAGGAAAATACGATGAATTTGCGCTGAAAATAAATGGAAGATAAAATAATAGGCACGCAAAGCAGTTCATATTCGCTCATGAGTTCGGGAATGCAGACGATAAAGATGCAGGCCATTGCTGATGTCCAAACGATCATGATGTAATTGCTGAATGCGGCAAAATAGTGTACGCCCGCATATCCGATCCCCATAAGAATCAGCAGCAGGCTAGTGGGCATTGCTTGGAATTCGAAAAAATGAGACAACGAAAAACCTAGACGTTCGCGATGTTCCATAAAAAAAGCGAATATGGTGGCTAGTTCGTATCCGATCAAGACCCACCATAAGGTTTGAATAAGTTGGCGATTCCAAGCATGGTCATTTGCCGGAAGCTGTTCCATCAGGATGAGGCCCCTTCCTATTAAGGCGGCAGCAATCTATGTGAATGAGCAGTGTTGTTGTTTTAGTAGCCGATACTATTATTGTAAAGAAATGTACCACTTTTAGGCAAGTGGTTTGCAAAGATATTAACACCATTTGGGTAGTTATTGCGTGAAATTCATGAATTCATATATGATAAATCAATAAGAAATTGACCAACGGCTGGAGTGAATGCGATGTTGAAGCTTTCGATAGATAATCCGGAGGAGCTGGCTAGAGTCGCTCATGCGCTATCAACGGATTTGCGTGTGAAAATGATTCAGCTGCTGAATGTGAAACGCTTGAATGTGAATGAAATCGCAGAGGCGCTGGATATCCCTGTGTCCACGGCGGCATCGAACATCAAAGTGCTGGAGCAGGCACAATTGATTGAGACGGAGCTTGTCCCCGCATCGCGAGGTGCGATGAAGGTATGCAGACGGACATATGACGATATCCGGATTATTTTGAATGCGCAGGCATTTACGCGAAGTGCAGAGGGCCAAGTCTACGAAATCGAAATGCCAATTGGCAGTTTCATTGCGTGTGAGATTGCCCCAACCTGCGGAATGGTCAGCGAGGAGAGGCCGATCATTCCCGAAGATTCGCCGGCGGGATTTTTTCATCCGCACCGTATAGCCGCCCAACTGATCTGGCTCCGCAAAGGGTATTTGGCTTACCGCTTTCCGCTTGAGTTGCCGCCGCATGCCAAGGTGAGCTCGCTGCAATTCTCGATGGAGCTGTGCTCGGAGGCTCCCAATTATGACAATGATTGGCCGTCCGATATTACGCTGTGGGTGAATGAGCTTGAAGTCGGCACATGGACGTGCCCGGGTGATTTTGGCGGTCGGCCGGGGAGGCTGAATCCTGGCTGGTGGCACATGAATGGCACACAGTTCGGATCGCTGAAAACCTGGAGTATTGACAGGGAGAAGTGCATGCTCGATAACATGGAGGTCTCAGGCGTGGGGCTCGAGCAGCTTGCTTTATTCAACCGACCCTATGTCGATCTGCGAGTGGGTGTTAAAGAGGATGCGCACAATAAAGGCGGCTTGAACCTGTTCGGCAAACGATTCGGCGATTATGAGCAGGATATCGTGATGAAAATATTTTACTCGCTATAGTATGAAGCAGCCCTTGGGCTGCTTTTTTCGTATGCTTCCCGACTCGTTACGCAGTCCGGATTTGCCTGATTATGAAAGTAACTCTCCATCCGAATGCTGCTCGAGCTGGATGATACCCAATTGCAGAGGCTAAAACATACATCTCCACGCCAAATAGCCCCTGTTGTGAGGCAATTTCGCATTGGAGTCGTTCTTTTCGCTCATGGCCCCTCTGTAGTTGGCAAAACCGGATTACAGCAGCACTCTTAGTATAGGAGAGGTAAGGAGAGCTTAAGGAGACTATTGACAATTACCCGGAATCGGCATAGATTATAATTATTAATACAATAATTCTGTAATAAAACAAAATAATTGTATCAAAAGGAGCTGACTGACGAGCATGACCACACAGGCGTATATGAAGGACTATCCAAGACCGCAATTTGTCCGTAAAGATTGGCATTCTTTGAACGGTGAATGGGATTTCCGGTTTGACGATGATAATCGCGGGGAGCGGGAGCAGTGGTACGCACAGCTTAAAGGGGATCGACGAATTACTGTACCTTTCACTTACGAAACGAAGGCGAGCGGGATTGGGGAAGAAGCTTTCCATCCTAACGTCTGGTACCAGAGAGTCGTTGAGCTTCCGTTGGAGCGGCAGGGGCAGCGGACGATTTTGCATTTTCAAGCTGTTGATTATACGGCCAAGCTGTGGGTGAACGGCATTTATGTCGGGCAGCACCAGGGCGGGTACGCCGCTTTTTCTTTTGATATTACTCCGTATGCCGTTTATGGCGGTGCCAACCGTCTCGTTGTGAAAGTGGAAGACAGCCAAAGCTGCACGCAGCCTCGCGGTAAGCAGCGTTGGATCAATGACAACTTCGAATGCTTCTATGTGCAGACGACGGGCATCTGGCAGAGTGTATGGCTGGAGCACGTGTCACTGTCTCATCTGAAAGCGGTGAAGATGACGCCTGATTTGGACGCGCGGACGGTGCGCTTCGAATATCAGACGGAAGCTGCGGCTGGAGCGGGCGCACTGCAAGTGGAAACCCGCATCAGCTTCAAAGGCCAACTGCTGAAGACGGCCAATCTTGTGATCGACCGCCCTTGGCTGCAGTTGGAAGTCGATTTGTTCCACGAGGCGAATGGCCCTTGGCGTATGAAGACGTGGTCTCCTGAACAGCCGAACTTATATGATGTAGAGTTTATTTTATTTGAAAATGGTACGGAAGTTGATCGGGTGCATTCTTATTTTGGCATGCGGAAGATTTCCATTAAAAATGGGCAAGTATTGCTCAACAATAGGCCTTACTATCAGCGCCTCATTCTGGATCAAGGCTACTGGCCGGAGAGTCATCTGACTCCGCCATCGGAAGAGGCGATTCTCACCGATATTGATGCTGTCCTCGCGATGGGGTACAACGGGGTTCGGAAGCATATGAAAATTGAGGACGCCCGATTCTTGTACTGGTGCGATGTGAAGGGTTTGCTCGTATGGTCGGAGATGGCAGCTACCTATGAATTTAATGATGAGGCGATCGAGTCGTTTACTCGCGAGTGGGTAGAAATCGTCAGACAGCAGTACAACCATCCGTCCATCGTGACGTGGGTTCCTTTTAATGAGTCCTGGGGCATTCCGCAAGTGTTGACGCAGGTGAAGCAGCAGCGTTTTACGGAGAGCATTTATCATCTGACAAAGTCGATGGACCCGCATCGCCCTGTCATTGTTAATGACGGCTGGGAGCATACGGTCTCCGATATTATCACCCTGCACGACTATGAAGAAGTGGGGAGTAGGCTTTTGTCCAGATATGCCGATAAGGACACTTTACTGAATGGCAGCATTGCATTTAACAACTCGAAATATGCCATGGCTGAAGGTTATGCCTATCGCGGACAGCCGATTATCTTGAGTGAGTTTGGCGGCATCGCCTTCAATACGGGCAAAGGCTGGGGTTACGGGAACCAAGTCGCGACGAACGAGCAATTTATCGAACGGTTCAAAAACATTACGCAAGCGATTAAAGACACGGACTATATATGCGGTTATTGTTATACGCAAGTGACGGACGTTCAGCAGGAAGTGAACGGATTATTGACGGAGGGCCGGGAGCCCAAAGTGTCGTTGGAAATTATTAAGGCCATTAATTTGGCGTAACATGATGCAGCTTGTCCTGTTTGCGGATGCAATGCAGGGCAGGCTGTTTTTTGTGCTGGAAGGTGGTTTGCTCATAAGATTTTGCGAGCAGCGTAAGAATGTCCGCCTGATATTGCGGGAAAGCGTAATTTTGTTCCCCTTATACGTGCAGATTGTAGGTGTCGGATGGGAGCCATGGCAAGGTAAAATTAACTTTGTCTCTTGGTTGTAAGCGCTTTATTTTTGAGGGTCGAAAAGGAGGGAAATCGAAGAGACCACGGGGTGGCGTGGTACACCTGAGCAATTCCATAACTGACATGGGAGGAAAATGAAATGTTAAAAAGGACATTGTCTGCCTTTAGTATTTTACTTTGCTTCGTTTTATTGATGGGTGCTTTGCCTGCTTTTGCAGCTAACGGTCCGATTACGTGGGGCTCCACCTCAACTGTGACAAATATCAATACCTTCACCGATGCAGGCACCGATGCCCGAGGCTTGCACCCCGGCACCTTCGGTTCGGAGTACCCTCGTATGCTGAAGTTAGCCAATGGGGACTGGCTGGCCGTGGCCGCTATTTATGACAATAACGGCTACACCAAGGTGTCCTGGGGCGGTACGCGTCTTCAAGTGTTCCGCAGTACGGACAACTGCCGTACGTGGAGCTTGGCGGCGACGCTGTGGGAAGACGGCCGTGATCTGGATAACGGACAGCTGGCACAGCTGCCGAATGGTGACATTGTGCTGGCGATGCGGTCTGTCCGCTGGCAGGAGTCGTACCAGTTAAAGGTGTACAAGAGCACGAATAATGGCACCAACTGGAGCTACCTGAGCATGATTGACCAGAACAATGGCTCGCCGGGCGCGCTTGGAAACCCTGACAAAGGTGTCTATGAGCCACATCTAGGCTTCCTCAATGACGGCTCGCTGACGGTTATGTACGCGAATGAAAAGCATGTGACAGAGAACCCATCCTACAGTCAAATTATTTCACAAAAAATATCGACCGACGGCGGCGCGACCTGGGGGAATGAGATCTTCGTCGCCTGGGATCCGGGCAATGCTGCTGCTCGTCCGGGTATGCCGGTATGGACGAAGATGGCGAACGGCCAGTACATGGTGGTATTTGAGGTGTGCGGCACGCAGAGCTGCAATATTTTCTACAAGAAGAGCAGCGATGGAAAAACGTGGGCTAGCGGCATTGGCACACAAATCGCTAATCAGGCGGGAGGGCCGTACCTGCTCTCTTTGACGGACGGAAGGCTTGTGGTGAGCTCGAACTCCAATGTTGTCAGTATGAGCAACGATTACGGCGCGACCTGGTATACAAATGACGCTGCGGCGTTCGGCAATACGTTATGGGGCGCTCTCTATCAGACCGGCGCGAATGAAATCGCCTTTATCGATTCCGTCGACCGCAGCGTCGGGGGACATAATGTTCAAGTGAGATTCGGCACGTTAACGGGGACGTATTCCAATGACTTCTCAGCCAATGATAACGGCTGGGCGCATTATGGCGGCACCTGGAGCGTCAGCGGTGGCACGTATAATTTGACTGCCAGCAGCGCGGAGAAATCGGTGCTGACACCGTACCCGTCCCTGCGTAATTATACGCTGGAAGGGGACATCAAGCTGAACAATGCTGGGCAGGGCAGCTTGATCTTTAACGTGATGAATCCGGCGACAGGGACGGACAGTTTGTCCGGCTATGGTGCTGGCATTGATTCGACGGGGTTGATTTGGCTGGGCCGCTTCAACAACGGCTGGACGCAGTTAAGCTCGGTGAGTACGCCGATCGCGACGAACACTTGGTATCATATGAAGGTTGTCGTCAACAATGGCAACATCAAGGTGTATGTCGGCGACATGGCGACGCCGAAGATCAGCTTTACCGATGCGACGTTCGCGAATGGGACGATCGGCGTGCGTGGCGGTTTTGGCAATAGTGTCAGCTTTGACAATATTCAGGTGTATTAAAAGGGGGCCTTCGGGCCTCTTTTTTGTTGCACGGCGTTAAAGTTGCTTTAGAGATCGTCGCTGAGGGTTTGGTGGTCTACTAAGCGGAAAGTCGCTTTAGAGATCGTCGCTGAGGGTTTGGGAATTTGCAAAGCGAAAAATTCGCTCTAAAGAGCGCACTACGAGCGAGCCTGGGAGTTTCACTCCCTTTCATTTCTCCACCAATCATAACATTTTCTACTCCACCCCCATGAGAGCGCTTTACATACCGTAAATATGCCCCCCTTTTATGTGTCTTTTATCGGTTCAGCTGACCGCCAAAACGCGTTAAAGTTATAAACAAGGAAGCCCTAACACGAACACAAAAACAGTAAAGCATCCATATGAAAGGGCTTACGCTAGTCAGTTAGTCTTTAACTACATGAAGAGAGGGTTGTATCGAACATGAAGAAAAAATTCGCAAGCACACTCACCGCAAGCGTAGCGGCATTGGCCCTGATCGCGACGGGATGCTCGACGGGCACGCAAGAAAGCGCTGCCACTGCAAAGCCGGCTATAAGCCCGTCAGCAGCAGCAACGGCCAAAGCCGAGGCGAAAGCCGCCAGCCCGGTTGAAATTACGTTCTGGAATATGTTCGGCGGAGGTGAGGGCGACTTCGTCGACCAAATCATCAAAGGCTTCAATGATTCGCAGAAGGAAGTCACGGTGAAGCAGCTTCGCCTAGAGTCGAACGAGTACTACGCCAAGCTCAGCACAGCGCTGTCCTCTTCTAAAGGACCGGATGTCGCTGTCGCACACGTAGACCGCATCTCGCCGTTCGTCAAAGCGAAGCAGATCGTGCCGATCGATCAACTGGCCAGCAAAGTGGGCTTCGATCTCACGCATGTTTCGGAGTCTAACATCAAAAGTGTAACCTATAACGGCAAGCCCTACGCCGTTCCATTGGACACCCACTTCCATATGTTCTATTACAATAAAGATTTGCTGAAAAAAGCGGATCTCCTAAACGATGACGGCACGCCAAAACTGGGTGATATGACACCGGCAGGCTTCGAGAAAACACTCGCGCAAATCCAAGCAAAAGTGCCGGACGTGCAAGCGCTCGCAGTGAACACGCCGTATTTCCAAGAGCCGTTCCTCAACCTGTACTATGAAGCGGGCGGCGATCTGTTGAACGCTGACAATACGAAAGCAGCCATTAATAATGACAAAGCGCTAAGTGTACTGAAGTTCTATATGGACCTGTATAAGAACAAGTACGCCGATTTGAACGACAAGAGCCCTTGGGACACGTTCCATAACGGTAAAGCGGCTTTCTGGTTCGGCGGTGTCTGGGAAGCGGGCTTGCTGCTAGGCGATAAATCGCCGAACATCGGGGCTATGCCACTTCCCCCAATTTTCGGAAGTCCTACGCACTGGGCTAGCTCGCACACACTTGTGGTGCCTGCTTACGTAGCGCCGGAGAAGCAAGAAGCGGCTGCGAAGTTTATGAAGTATTTCTCTGAAGTAGGCGGTAAAACATGGGGTCAAGCGGGTCACGTACCAGCGAATAGCGCGGTTACAACGAGCGATGAGTTCAAAAAGCTACCGTACCGCAGCTTCTTCCTTGAAGCTCAAAAAACAGTGAAATTCGCACCGCAAACGGACAAATACACGACCATCATCACAACGGTGTCTGAGTCGCTGCAAAATATTATTTTCAGCAAGCAGACTCCGGAAGATGGCCTGAAAAACATGGAAAAACAAATTAACGATATTCTATCGAACTAATCTTAACTTACCGTCCGGCGGGCACCATTTCCTGGGGGGCACACGCGGTGCAATAAAACGCAATTAAAGAGGCTAGGGTGGAGTCGCCGCAATCCAAACGGCGGTTTCACCCTTCATTTTAGAGAGATCAAAGGAGAGTAACCAATGGATATTAAAGTGACAGAGAGCGAAAGGACATTGGTCCTCCGCAAGCCCCAGAAGGCAGCGCGCATGACTGCCGAAGTGAAGGCCATCGCTTACCTGCTTCCTTTTCTCATTCCGTTCGCCGTCTTTTACTTATGGCCGGTATGGCGGGGCGCCTGGATGAGCTTGCACGTCTGGAGCATCCAAGGGATGCAAAAGTTCGTGGGCTTGGCCAACTATAAAAAGATTTTTACCGATTCCGATTTTTATCTGTATCTCTGGCATTCGTTTTACTTCGTTATTCTCAACGTACCAAGCGTCATCATCCTTGGGTTGCTGCTGGCCCTGTTGATTAATCAAAAAATCTGGTTCCGCACAGCGATCCGTTCGGTGTTTTTTATGCCGTATGTCCTGTCCGTATCCGTTATTAGTTTCATTTGGCTGCGCCTGTTCGATTCCAAATACGGGCCGATTAATGCCTTCCTCAAACTGATCGGCGTACCGGGGGATTTGCACTGGCTGACCGATAAAAACTTGGCCTGGCCGGCCATTACGCTTACAACCGATTGGTGGACAGTCGGCTTTGTCATGGTTTTATTTTTGGCAGGATTACAAGAGATTCCTACGGATCATTATGAAGCTGCGAAAATAGATGGCGCTGGCGCCTGGAAGCAATTTTGGCATATTACGCTGCCCGGTTTGTCGAGAGTCATGAAAATACAAGTGTTTTATCAGGTGATTGCCGGCTTGAAGCTGTTCGGACAAGTGCAAATTATGACCGGCGGCGGACCTGGCGATTCCACCAACACGATGATTCGCTACATTTATGTGACAGGGTTCAAAAAGGACATGTTCGGACTCGCCTCCGCACAGTCGATTGTTTTTTGCTTGATCATGCTGCTGATTGCAGTCTTACAATTTAAACTTACAGACAGTAAAGACTGACGGAGGTTCAGGATGAAAAGATTGCTTCTTAACGCTATCGCTGTGCTTCTCGCGCTGCTATTTATTTTTCCGCTGATCTGGATGCTGCTCGTGTCCCTTAAGCCCGACGGTGTCAACGTCTATACGCTTAAAGATTGGGTTACGTTCTCGGATCTGCAGCTTGGCAATTATGTCAAGGTGATCACAACGTCGCAAATTTTGCGCTGGACCTGGAACAGCACGCTGATCGGGGAAATTACGACAGTTATTTCCTTGCTCTTTAGCTCGTTAGCGGCTTTCACCTTTTCCAAGATGCCTTTCAAGTCCAAAGGCTTGTTCTACGTGCTGATCGCATCAGGGCTGCTTATTCCGACGGAAGCGATTCTTATTCCGCTGTATGAGACGACGCTGCATTTGAAGCTGATCGACAACATCTGGGCCATCATTCTTCCAGGCTTGACCAATCCGATCGGGATTCTGCTGCTTAAGCAGTTCATGGACGGCGTTCCGAAGGACTACATCGAAGCCGCCCAAATCGACGGATGCCCGAGCAGCGGCCTCTGGTGGCGCATCTGCCTGCCTTTGACCAAATCAGCCATGGTCTCCGTCGGCATCTTTTATTTCATCATGTCATGGAATAACTTCCTCTGGCCTTATTTGTCCATCACTTCACAAGAGAACATGATCCTGTCGGCAGGACTACCTACCTTTTTGTCGAATAATATAATGTCGTTGAACATGATCATGGCGGCGAGTGCCATAGCGGCCATTCCAACGATTATCGTCTTCATCGTCCTGCAGCGCCACATCGTTCAAGGCGTCGCGATGTCAGGCATTAAGGGGTAATCAGCGACACTGATTCAAGGGAAGGAAAGGGCCGGCCACATGACCCAAAGATTCGGAAAAAAATCCGGGTGGCACAAGCTGTCCCCCTGGATACGCATATGGACGAGCAGCATACGTTATAAATGGATGCTGCTTTTATTTCTATTTTCCCTGACGCCCTTGCTGGCCATGGGATTTATTTCGTATTCGATCTCAAAATCGACGATTAACTCGAAAATAACGGAATACTCCGAGCAGCTGCTGAAACAAACCGCGGACAATATGGATACCCGCCTAGGTATTTACAAGGATATGATGATGCAAGTTGTAGGCAACAATGAAATCGTTTCCATGCTGCGGGCCCTGGATGGCACAGATGGTTCGCAGTACGATCTGGACAGCTTATCGCTGACAACGAAGCTTTCCACGATTATTGCGATTAATCAGGACTTCCAATCGATCTCTTTTTTATCACCGAAGCATTATATCAAAGGTATTTATCGTTGGAGCGATCGTTCGGTCGGCATCGTTTCGCCGTTTCTCCGCACACTGGAGGATGGCAGTAACTTCCGCTGGTTTCCCACCCGAATCGGCACTTATGTCGACAGCTTGAACTCGCAGAGTGTACCTGTATTTTCACTCGCCAAACAGATTTATAAGACGTCGGATGATAGTCCCGTCGGTATTATCGCTGTGCTGGATATTCGCGAAGATGTGCTGAAGGAGATTGGGACGAAGACGACCAAGAGCAATCTGGACATCCAGAGCTTTGTCATCGATGGGTCCGGCCTGATCGTATCCTATCCGGATAACCAGTTCCTGGGCAAACATGTCAGAGAAGTACTGGGAGAGGACGGTTATGCGCAGATCTTGAAGTCGCAGCCGCAGACGAGCGGCTTTCCGCTGATATACAAGGGGCACCATATGATCGTCAATTACAAAAAGCTGCATACAAACGACTGGATGGTCGTAAACGTCATCTCAGAGTCGTCGATGTACAAAGATTCGAACCGCATGCTGCAAATCATCATGATTATTGCGGTCATTTGTATTATTTTTTCCATCGTGACGGCAATGTTTCTGGCGAACTCCATCTCCAGGCCGATTCTCAAAATGACCCGCCTCATGCGCCAGGTCATGTCCGGCGATTTGAGTGTTCGCTTTATGGCGAAGCGGAGAAATGACGAATTTGATATACTGGGCGAGAACTTCAATTATATGGTAGCCAAAATCGATGAGCTGCTCAAAGCGGTCTATGAGGAGCAGAACCATAAGCGGGTCGCCGAGCTCAAAGCGCTGCAGGCGCAGATTAATCCTCACTTTTTATATAACACGTTGGATATTATTAAATGGACGGCTTTGCTGCAGAAGGCTGGGCATGCCGCCGAAATGGTCAGTCTGCTTTCCCGATTGCTGCGCATCAGCCTTGGCAAAGGCGAGGAGACTGTCACCGTTGAGGAAGAAATCGAGCATGTGCAGTGTTATCTGGGCATTCAGAAGTTCAGATTCAACTTTAACATTCAGACGTATGTCCACCTCGACGATGAAGTGCGGCTGCTGCGGACGCCAAAGCTGATCCTGCAGCCGATTGTGGAGAATGCGATTCTTCACGCTTTTACTGAGCGCGAAGATGCAGGCGGAGAGATTCACATTCGCTGTGGCATGCACCCGGACAGGGGCATTCGGTTTGAAGTCGCGGATAACGGTCGGGGCATGGACCCGGCTACAGTGGAAAGCTTAGGTGCTCCCAGTGACAAAATGGGCGGGATCGGTCTGGCTAATGTCGATGAGCGCATTAAGCTGATCTGCGGCACAGACTATGGACTGGACATTCAGAGTGAACCTGGCAGGGGGACGACCATCCGGATTCGGCTCCCTTTCATGAGGTAGGAGGAACATCATCGTGCGAGTGGTCATTGTGGAAGATGAATATATTGTCAGGTTCGGCATCCGGTCGATGATCGACTGGGATAAGCTCGGCATGACAGTGACAGGCGAGGCCGCTAACGGTCAAGAAGCGCTGGAGTTGATGCGCGATGAGCTGCCGGACATATTAATTACGGATATCAAAATGCCGGTTATGGACGGTCTGGCGCTCATTGCCGAAGCCCGGCAGTTGAGCCCGCAGCTGAAAATTTTGATTCTCAGCAATTTGGAGGATTTTCAATATGCGAAGGAAGCGATTCGTTACGGCGTCTCGGAATATTTGATTAAATCGGACATGATGCCGAGGGACTTTGAGCGCGCCTTACTGCAAGTGAAAGAGGTGATTGAGCGTACGGCTCAGACCGGCGGCGAGAAAAAGGAAGCGGCCATGGAACCGATGCGCCGGGAGAAGCTGCTGCTTGATCTCGCAGAGGGAATATGCGACGATGCAGCCAACCTGTGGGAGGAATTAGGACTCCCCGCATGGGAAGCGCCCGTGTATGTGCTTCATCTTTGCAGAGAGGGGATGGAGCAAGGGGTTACCGCCGGGCAAGGGCAGCAATTCCGGGAGATGCTGGAGGATATGCTGGCGGAGCGGGAAGCGGACTATGAAGCGTTCGCCGATCGTCAGGGGGAAATAAATATGCTGCTATTTCCCGGCATGCCAGCTGCGCAAGCACACAAGTGGGTGTCGGGTTTGGCAGACACCTTGATTCAGCAGTTGAAGCCATCCGGTATGCGGTGTACGATCGGTATTAGCTCCGGCGTGGAGGAAGCCGGGAAGCTGCAGCAAGGTTTTGAACAGGCCAAATTGGCGGTCAAATATAAAATGTTTGTCGGCAGCGGCAGAGCGATCGCCTTCGGCGAAGATTACGGACCTGCTGCGGGCAACCGTCCCCAAGAGCCGCTTCGCGTGAGCGCGAGCCACATTCACTCGATGGTCTATGCCTTTCAGGCCAAGGAGCTGCGTCTGCATTTGGAAACGTTGTTCGAACAGTTGGCTTTGCGCAAAGATTTGGATATGGTGCAAATTATTTCGTTGGAGCTGCTCATTATGCTTACAAGCCTGTGGTCGGATGTGAACAGCGATCAGGAAAGCATGATTGAGTTGAAAAAGCAGTACTACGACCAAATCTCCAAGCTGGAAACGATTCATGAGAGTAAAGCCTGGTTTATTCAAGCGTTTGATGAGCTGATTGCCCATATGGTTGGCGTCTACAACAGTGACCGAAACAGCATTATTAAAGCGACACAATACATTCAGCAGTATTACCATCAGGAAATTTCCTTGCAATCGATCAGCAGCTTCGTTCATTTAAGCAAAAACTATTTTGCCAATCTATTCAAAAAAGAGATGGGAGAGAGCTTTCTTGAGCACTTGACGCGTGTGCGCATTGAGAAAGCCAAGACGCTGCTGACCGGTGAGCTGAAGACGGCGGATATCGGTCATTTGGTAGGCATACCGGATCCAAAGTATTTCTCTAAAGTGTTTAAAAAAATTGCTGGCGTATCGCCTTCCGAATATCGTCATCGAGCCAAAGGTTAACTGCAAACGCTTACTGAGAAGAGGGGGTCACAGATGCAAAAAGCGTATCGCCGAGGCCGGCTGCTGTTCATCGTTCTCACGCTTAGCCTCTATGCGACCGGATGCTCGGGTGTCTGGAGCGGCCGCTCCACCGGACAGATGGATCAAGCTGCTATGAGGCAGGAACAGGCTCCGGTGGAGCTCACGTTCTGGAATCCGTTCGGGGGCGGCGAGGGGGACTATGTCGAGCAGATTATTCATGATTTTAATGCATCCCAGCAGCGGATCCAAGTGAAACAGCTGCGCTTGGAATCCAATGAGTACTATGTAAAGCTGGGTACTGCGCTTTCTTCAGGCAAAGGCCCTGACGTGGCCGTCGTCCATGCCGACCGGATTTCGCCCTTCGTCAAGGCGAAGCAGATTATTCCGCTGCAGGCGCTGGCCACTGAGGCCGGGTTTGCTTTTCAAGAAATCGAGGATGCCAATGTCGCGAGTGTCAGCTTTGACGGTCAGCCTTATGCCGTGCCGCTCGACACGCACTTTCACATGCTCTATTACAATAAAGCGATATTCCGGCAGGCAGGCTTATTGAACGCGGATGAGACTCCACAGCTGGGCGAAATGACGCCGGAAGGGTTTACGCGAATGCTGCAGCAAATTCAGCAGAAAGTGCCGGACGTTCAGCCGCTGGCGGTGAACACGCCGTTCTTCCAGGAGCCGTTCCTGAATATGTACGACGAAGCGGGCGGCGAGCTGCTGACGCCGGATATGACGAGAGCGGCTATTCATAATGATAAAGCGCTGCGCGTGCTGAAGTTTTATCAGCAGCTATACGCCGAAGGGCTGGCGGACATTCACGATAAAACGCCGTGGGATTCGTTTCATAACGGCAAAGCCGCCCTATGGTTCGGCGGGGTATGGGAAGCAGGCCATCACCTGAACGACGCCTCGCTGTCGGTCGGCATGATGCCTCTTCCGCCGATATTCGGCAGCTCCGTGCATTGGGGCAGTGCACATACGCTGGTCATCCCGGCTTATGTGGTGAGGGAGAAACAGCAAGCTGCGATGGAGTTTATGAAATATTTTTCCGAAGTCGGCAGCCTGACGTGGGGGCAGGCGGGGCACGTGCCTGCCAATCGCGCTGTCGTACAAAGCGCATCCTATCAGGAGCTGCCGTACCGCAAGCTGTTCATTGAAGCGCAGCATCAGGTGAAGTTCGCGCCTCGCACCGATAAGTACGGGACGCTGTTCACGGCGCTGTCCGAAGAGCTGCAGAGCATCGTGCTGAGCGGCAGAGACCCGGACGAAGGCTTGGCGGCACTGGAGAAAAAGCTGAACGATATTTTAGCCAATTAAACGTATATGGCGTTAAATAAACAAGCGGCAACCCGGAGCATGAACGATCATGTCAGGGTTGCCGCTTTTGTCATTTGTGAAGTGCTATAAGAACCTGCTGCAGCCAAGCGGCCAACTTGCCATCCAGCTTGCCTTGGCTGGATTGCGTCTGTACTTCGCTGCTTAATTGATCCAGGACAGCGTTCAATTTGCTGCCGTCCAGCTTTTGCAGCAGGCTGGTCAAGGCCTTGAGGGCTGTATAGGCCTGCGGATGCTTGATCCAGCCGTTGTTTTTGGCGATCAGCAGCAGTTCATCCAGGTGGTTGATGTCCATGACGACTTGGAAGGACATGGAGCTGACGGACGTATTACCGGCATTATCGGTTGCGGACACCTCGATGAGGTGGCTGCCGAGCTGCAGCGACAGCGGCTCCAAGGCAGCCGGAACGCTGATCGGGGCGCCATCCAGCTTCACGGCAAATTGGTTAACGCCGCTAAGCGTATCACTCACAGCCACTTGGAGCTGGACAGTATCCGTAAGGTAGACGAGCGGGCTTGCCTGTATGCGGATCTCGGGTCCGGTCGTATCGGCCGGAGGCCATTCTTCTGTAGCCTCGACGCCGGGATCTTTCTCGTAATTCGTCCCGAGACTGGCTACCTGGTTGCCTTTTAGCTCAATCCCCGTACCTGCCTCGAGCTTAATTCCATTCGTGTTGCCCGCCAGCGAGTTATTGTAGATTTGCACGTTTTGAGGCTCGCCTTTGCCGATGTTATTGGCATTTTGATCACCATTATCGTAGGCCAGCAGGATCCCCCAATAATTCACTGCTGTATTGTTGCGAATGATGTTATCACGAATGACCGTCCCTGGCCCGTTTAGAATACGGATCCCGACCGCGTTATCAATGGTGGTTGTATTTTCCAAAATATTGTGTTCAATGATCGTATCCGGCGTGCCCATTGACACATTCACACCTTCGCGCGTGTTGCGAATGAGATTGTCATGGATGTAGTTGCGCGGCCCCGATTTGCTGTGATTCGTCGGTGCCGTGCCGCCGGTGTTGCCGAGACCGACTGCGCCGCCCGTGAAAATATCCGTCACCTGATTACCGTAAATTTCGTTGAAGTATTCCAACTCACCGTGCATATCGATCGCATCCAGCTTTGTCCGGTTAAACGTACTGTTGCGGATGACGTTGTTATGAGCCACGTTCTGAATCAAGGCGCCGTGGCGCATGTAGGGTCCTTCAAACGATGAATCTTCAACAAGGTTCCAGCGCGTATCATTGTCAAAGCCCAAGCGGTCCACCTTGGGGATACCTTGGAAGGAGACACCGTAACCGGCTCCACCAGGGCCGACATCCGTCGCATTGCGAAAGGTGCCATTTCGGATCACCACATCGTGGCTGCTTTCCACCCGGATGCCCATGCGGCTGAACTTCTCTACCGTCACATGATCAATCGTGACATTGTAGGAAGGCTCCTCACCGTAATTTGCGACGATGATCGCACTGTCCGGGCCGCCGCCGTCCGGATTATTCACAGTGTGATCCGTGGAATAGGCACCGGTCCAAGATGAGGTCACCGTCAAGTTGGAGATGACAAAATCGTGCTGACGGACGGATTTGAGTGCGGTACTGTTTTTAACCTTATTCAGCGCCGTTTTGATGATCGCGCCTGCTTGGTTTTCTCCGCGCAGGTTGACGCCGGATTTCAAGGCAATATTCATCGTCCCGTCAGGGGCGCTGTTCAAGTTGTAGACGCCGCTGGGCAGATAAACTTCGTCGCCGCTGACAGCCGCATTGATTGCCGCCTGCAGCGCCGGGCGGTCGTCATTACTGTTGTCGGCCGGATCCGCGCCGTAATCGAGCACATTCAGCGTCCGGCCGGTGACCGGGTTCGGCGTGTGCAGCACGTGCTCGGAACCGTCCGGATTCGTCATGCCCGGCTGCGTGAATGGCAGAGTTCCCGGCGGCGGGCCAGGCACATAATAAGGGATGATGGCAACGGGTGTGTCCCCATTGGCAAACGGGGCATACATATGCACGTCCGTCAGGCTTGTGAACAGGGAGGCGTCGGAGTTGCCGTGGCCGGTGATCCTTATGTAGCGAGCGGCTGTACCGGGGATGTCGAAAGGCTGCATCGCCGTTGTCCTGCCGCTGCTCTGGCCGCTGAACGCCGGCGACCAATGCTCGGCGTCCGTAGACGTCTCGATGTCAAACGTCGTCGAGCGCATGTCCCCCTTGTAGAAGGCAATACCTACATAGCCGACCTGAACGATATCATCGAGATCGTACATAATCCATTGACCGTCGCCGGAGGCGGACCAGCGCGTAAATAAGTTGTTATCGATCGTATTAATCTCGATATTGCCGTCATTGCTGCTGGCCGTAACGCCAACCACTGGTATCGGCTGAATAGGCTCAGCAAGCGTCTTGCGATTGAGGCTCAAGCCGCTTGTGCTGTAATTGCCGGCCGCATCGCCGGCTTCGACGGTGAATGTGTAGTCCGTATTCGGCGTCAAACCGTTCACATCATAATAAGTGGCGCCGTAAACTGTTGCCAGCACCGTGTTATTATTCGAGATGCGGTAGTTTGTAACGGCCGTATTGTCTGCAGCTGCAGGCCAGGCCAGACTGATGAAGTTCGTACCCAGATTGCCCGCTTTCAGGCTGCTGCCGCCAGGCCATGCGGGAGGCGTCGTATCACTCGTCTCATCAATCACCTGCTTCACGGCGAGCCTTGGCTTTGGATTGCTGCCAGTCGCTTCTTTGGTGTAGATGTTCAAGCTGACGCCTGTGCCAGCCGGATCCGCCACGATAAACGTCACAGCCCCACTGTTCAGATGGCTGCGGACATAGTCGGATACATCTACGGTGTGCAGGACCGGCGTGACATTGTTTGGCGTAGTTACGGTAAACTTGCCGAGCGAGACGGCGGTGACGAGATCTTTGCCCGGCGCGTTGTCCCAGGTAAGGGTCGTCTCTGACCACGACGTGTCTTCCAGCCCGAGGACGGAGAGTTCAACGTTCGTATTGGAGGAACCTTTTTTGGCGCTGACTTGAAAATAAAACTTGTTCGTCACGTCGTTGAAGCCCGTGAGATCGAATTTATAGTAGGCATACCGTTTGGTCGTAGCCGTCGAGCTCATGCTGAACAGCCCTTCGGATGTTCCTGTCTTGCTGTTGATGTTGGTGGCAGGCTTGCTGCTGTCGATCAAGGCATCGTCTGTTTGCAGGGCGTTGCCGGCATCCAGCTCCAGGGCATGTCCCAGAGCAGGGAAAAGGACGAGCTGCAGGAGCAGGCTGAAGATGAGTAGAGCGGAGATGCGCTTGCGATTGGATTTGAATAACATCAAATTGTCACCCCTATCAAAATGTGGTCTTGCTGCCAAGCGCCGCTAGCTTACGTGAGGCTTGCTGCAGAATGTTGGCAACGCTTACAAATTGCGGTGCGAAGGCAAAGCGAAGCTGCGTTTCACCTCACAGTTGGACAAAATTGGCTTAGATCTGCCGTATCTTTTTTACTATAAACGTTTCGTTTGGACAGGAAGGATAGGTTTTTTTTATATCCCATTGTGTATTTTCCATATCTGCACAAAGAAACAGCCAGCCGCGAGGGACTGACTGTTTTCCTTTACAGGTTCTCTTTTTCCAGCAAATATACGCGCACATTTTTCTTAATACCGAACTCCTGCGCATCGCCCAAATCGTTCATGAAGACGTCGATCCGCGACCCGCGAATGGCTGAACCGATGTCCTCTGCCTGGCGAATCCCAATTCCGTCAATAAATACGGTAGAGCCTAGCGGAATCACATTCGGGTCGACGGCAATGGTCCGGCCCTCCTGCGCTTTCATACCGCTGTAAGTAATGCCGTATTCGGGATGCGAGCTTCGCTTGCCGGTCGATTCATAGCCGGCGGTATAGGCGGTGAGTGTCGTGTTCAGCACTTTTTTAATAATTTGATGCTGGCCGCCCGGCATCGAGATGCTGCCAGTCCCAGTAGGAATCAAAAGAGTTTGCCCAACCTGCAGGCTCTTTGGATTTTGAATATTATTGGCGCTCATGACATCGTCAACACTGACACCGAAGCTAGAGGCGATTTTGAACAACGTATCCCCACGATTGACTTGATATTTCGTTTGTGATGGAAGCGATACGGTAGGCTCTGTTTCCGCCGGAGGCTCCGTACTGCTGGAAGCAAGGCTATACGATGAGGGAATTTCGCCGCCGTCTTCACTGGCAGGGTACGAGTAAGCTTTATGAACAGGAAACAGACTGATTAAGAACAGTGAGCTAAGCAGCAAAGTGATAAGCAGCATTTTACGACTATTACTAAACATAGTATTTCCTCCTATTAGAAAAAAGTAGAATTATAGATACTAGATTTGCCTAAGATTTGGGAGAATATACGTTAGCGTTATATTTTTTGAAAATAGCTTGAACATTGCTTGGCAAGTTGATGGAAAGCTGATGGAAAGCTGCCCCCGATCTGCCATCGTTCCGACATTGTTCTGACATGGTATATCGCCGGGAGACTATGATAAGCTATAACTAAGAAAAAAGGAGGCGATGATTGTGATCCAAGTATTTCCCGCAGCATCACGGAGTTCGATGGATATAGGTTGGCTGAAGACGCACCGCAGCTTTTCGTTTGGCGATTATTTTGATGAGGGCAATACGGGCTTCGGGGTCATGCGCGTTTGCAATGATGACGATATTGCGCCAGGGCGCGGATTCGGCCCGCACCCGCACAGCGATATGGAGATTGTCACCATCGTGCTCAGCGGAGCGATTAAGCACGAGGACAGTCTCGGCCACGTTGCGGTTACGACGGCGAGCGGCGTGCAGCGGATGTCTGCAGGGACAGGTGTTGTACATGCGGAATATAACGCGTCAGAGACGGAGCCGCTAACGCTGTTGCAGCTGTGGTTCATGCCGTCAGAGCGGGGGTTGGCCCCATCATTTGAGAACGTGACTTATGTATCAGAAGCAATGCACAATGCGCTGCTGCCCGTTGTCACGCCTGAAGGCGGCGAGCATGCAGCCCAGATTCATCAGGATCTGAGCATCTTCTTGAGCAAGCTGGAGAGCGGCAAGCAGTTGACGCACCGCCAACATGGGGAGCGCCGGGTGTTCCTCATGGTATTTAGCGGCAAATTGGCGGTGAATGGCACCGTCTTGGCAGAGAAAGACGCCTTGCGGATCACCGCCGAGCCAGCTATTGAGCTGAATGCTTTGGAGAACGCTCATTTCATGCTCATCGATTTGCCATAATATGGGGAGGTTCGTGCAAATGAAAGAGACATTTTTGGTCAAACATGCCGTCGGGGGCCGATCCTTCATTGACACTGGCAAGCATCCGCTTCCTTACACGTGGCAGCAGGATGGGGATCAATGGATATTTACGGTTCAGATCGAAAAGAACGAAACTGCGGAGCTGCTCAAATGGAAGGACGAACTGAACGTTTTTATCTTCCAGGAGTTTGAGAACGAACCAACACGGAAATTATGGTTCTATGTCCTCCAGGGTCCGGTTCGTTATGAGGAAGAAAGCAAGCAGCTCGTCATTGTGGCGCAATCCAAGATTGAATATATCCCCGATCTTTTTAGCACACAGTTATAACGTGCCTGGGGCCAGATAGGTGAAGGGGAGCAAGAGCCCGGGCAAAGTGCTGCTCGGTGTTCGAGCTTGATATGGATAGGAGAACAGCAATGAAAGACCGGGAACAACTTGTACAGGAAGCAGCATCTTTTATTACTGAATGTTATGGCGAGCTGGGCAAGAGCCGGCAGGAATTGGAAGCGCGTCTGGCCGAAGTTACGCAGCACGTACAAGAGACAGGCTATTATGATCATACGGCGGAGGAGCTGGAGCATGGGGCCAAGATGGCCTGGCGCAACAGCAACCGCTGCATTGGCAGACTGTTCTGGGAGACGCTGCAAATTCAGGACGCGAGGCATGCGGATACAGAGGAACAGATGACTGAAGCGCTGGTTCAACATATCGCAACGGCCACGAATAACGGTAAAATCCGCCCTATGATTACCGTCTTTCAGCCTGCACACACACCTGAGCGCACGGTTCGCGTGTGGAACGACCAGCTGATCCGTTACGCCGGATACGAGACGGAGCACGGCATGCTGGGCGATCCGGCTTCGCTGAAGGTGACCGAGCTTTGCCGGTCGCTGGGCTGGGAAGGAGCGGGAACGCACTTTGACGTGCTGCCGCTGGTCGTGCAGATCGGCGAGCGAGCGCCGCGCTATTTCGAAATTCCGCCGGAGCTCGTGATGGAGGTGGAGATTACTCACCCCGAAATTCCCGACTTTGCCGATCTGCATCTCAAATGGTATGCGGTGCCTATCGTATCCAATATGCGCCTTGAAATCGGCGGGCTTGTATATCCAGCTGCACCTTTTAACGGATGGTATATGGGGACGGAAATCGGGGCTAGAAATTTCGCCGATCAAGCGCGGTATGATATGCTGCCGCGCGTTGCCTCGCTGCTGGGGTTGAATACACGCCGGGAAGCAACGCTGTGGAAAGATAAAGCGCTTGTGGAGTTGAATGTAGCGGTGCTGCATTCTTATCAGAAGCAGGGGGTTACCATTGTTGACCATCACACCGCTGCACAGCAGTTTATGCGGTTCGAGGAACGGGAACAGCGGAGCGGGCGTGAAGTGACGGGGAATTGGACGTGGCTGATTCCACCGATGTCGCCTGCGGCCACGCATATTTTTCACACGCATTATGAGAATAAAGTGAAAACCCCGAACTTTTTTTACCACAATCGATGAAGGAGACGGCTATGTCGACATATTCCATACAGGCACGCCAATGGGAGCAGCTCGAGCTGCTGAAGCAAATTTTGGACGAGGCAGGGCTCATTACCAACCTCATGGAGAAGTCCGAGACCATTCCGCTTCATATGCTGATCGCGGCTTTTCAAGAGGATAGCAAGGGGCGGGACCGGTTTCTGCACTTCAGCTTCTTGCCCTTGGATGAGGAGGACATGACGGCGATTCATTTGCTGCAGATCTATAGCACACTTCCGTTCTCATTAAAGGAAGGGCAGCGCGACGCCGTGGCTGATTTGCTGCTGCGCATCAACTCCCGGCTGCCAATCGGCCATTTTGGACTGAATGAGCAGGACGAGCTGCATTATCGCTACGTGTACAGCGTGTCCGCTTCACGCTTGTTCGGCAGCGAGGAAATGCTGGACATTCTCAGTCTGTTCGTTTATATATGCGACATGTTTGCCGATCCGATCGAGCAGGTTGCCAGCGGGGAAGCTGATGTTGCGCAAGTATTGGATATGTGAAAGTATACGCAAGAAGCTGCCCTGAAATCGTCGCAGATGACGAGGGGCAGCTTTTTTTCTTTTTAAGATGAAATTTTCCTAGCTGTTAAACTCGTGGGACCGGGCACTTTTGTCAAAGCATACTGCTTATTCAGCAAATAGCCGAAGAGCGAGGCGAGCGACTGCTGGAACAGCATGCAGAGGATAACGGGAATGGCGACCGGAGCTGGAAAATAAGCAACGGCAATCACCGCCCCGGCGCTAATATTGCGCATGCCGCCATTGAAGGTTAGTGCGACGACAACATCATCCGGCCAGCGCATCAGCTTGGCGATCAGCCAGCCCAAGACGTAGCCCAGAGCGGTCAGGAAGAGGACGAAAACAGCCAACCCGATCAGTTTGCTGTTAATATCCCGCAAATAGGGGGCGATCACCGAGCCGTTAATGGCCACGACAATCCCCATGGCGATTTTGGAGAAAGGCCCTAAACGGCCGCTCCATTGTTCTTTGATTTTGCCCTGTGTGAACTGATTTAGCATCATCCCGATTAAAGAGGGCACTACGACCATGATGAGCATCCCTTTCATCATACCGAACGTGTCCAGATGCACCTTCGCTCCGACAAGCAGCGACATGGTATAAGGGACGATAAACGGTGAAAGCAGCGTATCCACTAATATAATCGAGAGCGTTAGCGCGATATGTCCGCGGTAAATAGCAACCCAGACGAAACTGGTAATGCCTGTTGGGATAGCGGCGGCCAAAATAAGGCCGGATATCGTGAAGGAGTCGCTGCTAAACACGACATGCCCCAATCCCATGGCAAGTAAAGGCATCAACACATGTAAAATAAGCAGTGTAATAATGAGTGGCAGCGGCTGGACGACGACTTGGACAAATTCCTTGAAGCTTGAACTGATGCTCCCCGAGAACGTCATAAAAGCAAAAATCCAGGGCGATAAGTAAGCATACCCGGATAAATGGCTGCCCAACAGAACGCCGGTCAGAACGCTAACGGGAGTAATCAATGGCATGATCTTTTCCATTTTTTTATTGAGTTGCGGCAGCAAGTGGAGGACTTCCTTCCCTGAAGATTGTTGTAATGCCTAATGGCGCAGCACGCACACGGGCAAATGCGGTTGTTCCCATTATAGAAGCTTTAGGGCGGTTGGTAAATTCCCTATTTCCAAGCGTTGGCAGGCGTGCTATGATAATTAACAATAAAATGAAGTGTTTCCCTAGGGGCGCCGTAAGGCTGAGACAGAGTAATCTGAACCCTTTGAACCTGAACTGGGTCATACCAGCGGAGGAAAGTGGAATTTGAAGGATAATCAAACTAGCTGCGCATGTATATGCATGTTTGGCATAGGGCGGACGATTCAACCACTTTCCTCATGGAAAGTGGTTTTTTTGCGTTCATTTTTTATCGCAGAGGGGAGGGGATGGGAAATGGCCGGTTATGAACTGCATGTCATTTCAAACGGCAAGCTGGAGGAGGCGACATTCGCCCGGATTGCAGGTTGCATTCATCCTTACGTCACAGCCATACATATTCGGGAAAAAGAGAAGCCCGCCGAGCAGGTGCTCCGCCTCATCGGGGCGGCGCTGGCAGCAGGAGTGCCCGCCGAACGGTTGTACGTGAACGGCCACCTGTCCATTGCCGCAACCGTTACACTGGGTGGCTTGCACATGGCGGGAAGCAGCCCGCAGCTGACATCCTTGCACGATATGTCCAACCGAGCCCTACGGACAGGGGTATCTGTGCATGGCGTCAATGAAGCGCGGCAGCGCGAGCAGGAGGGAGCGGATTACCTGGTGTTCGGACATATTTACGAGACGGGATCCAAGCCGGGGCTGCCTCCAAGAGGATTGGAGCTGCTAAGCGAAGTGACAGCTGAAGTCTCCATTCCCGTTATTGCCATTGGCGGGGTGACGCCAGAGCGGATCAGGCCTGTACTTGAGGCGGGCGCTTCTGGTGTAGCGGTCATGAGCGGTATTTGGGATGCGGCTGATCCGGAGCAAGCTGTTCGGGCTTATGCGAATGAGTTAACGATAAAGGAGTCGAAACAACGATGAACACAGCCTATGTTCCACAACGTCATCATCATGTCCTTATTGTCGGCGGCGGCGTCATCGGCTGCGCCATAGCGTACTATCTCGCCAAGCGCGGGCAGGCCGTCACCGTGCTGGAGCGCGGGCGGGCAGGCGCCGAGGCTTCGGCGGCAGCGGGCGGCATGCTCGGCGCACAGTCCGAGATGGAAGACACCGGCCCGCTGTTCCAGTGGGCCCGGCGCAGCCGGGGCATGTTCCCGCAGCTGGCGCGGGAACTTAAGGACCTCACGGGCATCGACATCGGTCTCGTCCGTGAAGGGCTGTTGAACGTCGCGCTCAGCGACGCTCAAGAGGAAGAGCTGCGCGCGCGCGAAAAGCTGCAGTGCGCAGCAGGCGAGCCAGCCGAGTGGCTGAGCGCAGCTGCAGCCGCCCGGCTGGAGCCGGCCTTGAGCCAGGACGTGCGCGGAGCGCTGTACCTGCCCGAGGACGGGCAGGTGGAGGCGCCGCTGCTGGCTCAAGCTTTTGCGCAAGCAGCCAGGCTGCTTGGGGCGAACGTGCAGGAATTCGCCCACGTGCAAGGGCTGCTGATTGAGCAGGGCCGGGCCGTCGGCGTCATGACGAGCGAGGGCCCGCTCTACAGCGAGCGCGTCGTCGTCGCCTCGGGGGCATGGAGCGGCACGCTGCTCGCGGGCATCGGCGTGGAGCTGCCTGTATTCCCCGTTAAAGGGGAATGCTTCTCGGTCATCACGCCGCAGCCTGTGCTGCGCAAAACCCTATTTACACCGGGTTGTTATATCGTGCCCAAGGCCGGCGGCAGACTGCTGGTCGGCGCCTCAGTCGTGCCGGGTAGCTATGACCGCAAAGTCTCGCTGGCTGCGCTGGCCGAGCTGATGGAGCGGGCGAAGCAGCTCATGCCTGCGATCGGCCAAGCGGAATGGGAGCGCGCCTGGTCGGGCTTGCGCCCGCAGACGCTGGACGGACTGCCGTACATCGGCCGTGTGCCGGGCTGCGACGGTTTGTACGCGGCTTGCGGCCATTACCGCAACGGCATTCTACTCAGTCCGATCACGGGCAAGGTGGTGGCGGATATGGTGGCAGGCGATACGTCCGGAGTGGATTTGGGAGCGCAGCTGGAGCTTGAATTAGATGAAATAGAAGTAGTATCAAACAGAACTACGCTGGATCGTGAAGAGCAAATGAGCTTGTCGTGGAGGGAGGCTTTTGGTCCGGAGCGGCGGCAAGCGGCGGGCCTAATTAAGGAAACGGAAGGAGTCGTCAAGTCGTGAAGCTGCACATTAACGGTCAGACGGTAGATGTACCGGATACGATCACCACAGTTACGGAGCTGCTCGCCCATTTCGATCTGCTGGGCAAGATGCTGGTTGTCGAACATAACCAGACCATTTTACAGAAGGAAGACCATACACAGACGGAGCTGGCTGAAGGGCATCGTATTGAAATCGTTCATTTTGTTGGAGGGGGATAAAAAATGTTAAAAATTGGTCATTACGAGTTTCATTCACGTCTTTTGCTCGGTACGGGGAAGTTCCCCAATTTTGAGATTCAAAAACAAGCTGTGGATGTCAGTGAATCACAGATTTTAACGTTCGCGGTGCGGCGAATGAATATTTTTGAGGCGAGCCAGCCGAATTTCTTATCGATGCTGGATGTCTCGCAGTTCACGCTGCTGCCGAACACAGCCGGGGCCAAGACGGCGGAAGAAGCGGTGCGCATCGCTAAGCTGGCTAAAGCTTCGGGTCT
Organism: Paenibacillus aestuarii; assembly: GCF_027789125.1. GTDB lineage: Bacteria > Bacillota > Bacilli > Paenibacillales > NBRC-103111 > Paenibacillus_E > Paenibacillus_E aestuarii. The sequence goes on from NZ_JAQFVF010000033.1 coordinate 42,523, forward strand.
CTGCGACATGATCAAGGTCGAGGTGATCGGCGACGAGCGCACCTTGCTGCCTGATCCGATCGAGACTTTGAAGGCGTCGGAGATGCTGCTTGCCGAGGGCTTTATCGTGCTGCCTTACACTTCGGATGATGTGCTGCTGGCCAAGCGTCTGCAGGATCTGGGCGTGCACGCCATCATGCCGGGCGCATCGCCGATCGGTACCGGCCAAGGCATCGTGAATCCGCTCAACCTGAGCTTTATCATCGAGCAAGCGACTGTGCCGGTTATCGTGGATGCCGGAATCGGTGCGCCTTCGGATGCGGCGCTGGCGATGGAGATGGGCGCTGACGGCGTACTGTTGAATACTGCGGTATCAGGGGCGAAGGATCCGGTCAAAATGGCGCTGGCGATGAAGCTCGCGATCGAGGCGGGGCGCGCCGGTTACGAGGCGGGGCGTATTCCTAAAAAGCGCTATGCTTCGGCAAGCAGCCCGATGGAAGGGTTCAGCCGGGTATAACGAACGGCATAATGGCATCAAGGAGGGGAAAGACCAGCCAGATGATGAATGAGCAACAGATCAGGCAGGCGCTGCGCCTGTATTTGGTGATGGGCAGTCCGAACTGCGGCGGGGCGGACCCGGTCCGTGTGTTGGAGGCTGCGATCGCAGGCGGCATCACGATGTTTCAGTTTCGCGAGAAAGGTGCCGGAGCCCTGCAGGGGCAGGCACGTCTCGCGCTGGGCGCAAGGCTGCGGCGGCTGTGCGCGCAGCATGGGATCCCGTTCATCGTGGATGACGATGAACGGCTGGCTCTAGAGCTGGCGGCCGATGGCATTCACATCGGCCAGGAGGATGCGCCAGCCGCCGCTGTGCGCGAGCGGCTGCCGCAGATGATCGTGGGCGTGTCAGCCCACGATCCGGCGGAGGCATCGGCGGCGATGGCCGCAGGCGCCGACTATTTGGGCGTCGGGCCCCAATACGCCACACGCACCAAGCTCGATGCGCGTGAGGTCCGGGGCCCGGCCATGATAGCCCGGATGCGCGAAGCGGGCATCCGGCTCCCGCTCGTCGGCATCGGCGGGATCGATGCCGGGAACTGTGGCGCCGTCATCCGCGCAGGGGCGGACGGCGTGGCGGTCGTGAGCGCGATCACTGAGGCGCGCTCGCCGCAGGAGGCAGCCGCCCGCTTGCTAGGGGCGTGTTTATAATTCTAAGGGGCATTTCTGTTGAAAGTGATGACAGAAACGCCCCTTTTTGCTACCATAGAGAAAAGCTATCGTTCGTTACCCCTTTAACGCGTTGATCGGAGTGCGTGAAATTATGTTCAACGCTTACAAATGTTTAATTGACATCATTTTCTTTTGGCATTATGATACGGTTAAAAAGATTTGACCGTCGTCCAATTAATCTCTCTATGGAGAGTAAGTACTGGCCGATAGCTCGCATGAGCGCGATGCTATGGGTGATTAGAGGGAGGTCGAATCCAAGATGAAGCTGCAGCCGATTTATATCATTGAAGATCTGGAGCAATTGAAAACCGTTAGTGACCCGCTGCGCGCCAAAGTGCTTCAATTGCTGATCGAGAAGGCGTATACAGGTCAACAGTTGGCTAAACTATTAGATATGGCGCGTGCGAAGGTGCATTATCACTTGAATGAGCTGGAGAAGCACGGCTTCATTTCGGTCATTCGTACGGAGCTCAAGAACGGCATCGTACAAAAGTTTTATCGTGCGGTCGCCCGTGGTTTCGTACCTAGCGAGAAGCTGCTGCCGTATGTCTCGGAAGTGGAGAGTTATTACCGTGAACGCACGTTAAGCGTGCTTGCCCGTGCCAGGCGCAGGGCGCTCACTGCACCAGAAGAGGCATTCCAGATTCAGTCATCCGACCGCTCACAATGGCCGATCATTATGACGCAGGTCGAAGTGAAGATGAAGAAAGAGAAGTATGCGGAGTGGCTGCGGAAGTTTCGCAATCTCATTTTTGAGCTGGATGCCAACCAGGATGAAGACGGGGAATGGTACTACTTGACTACGGTCGGGTTTCAGACGAATGGACCCCTGTTTGCCCCAGTCGAAGAAGAAGAGGAGAGATGACGATGTTGGACCCAAGATTAACGAAGCTGGCTGACGTGCTCGTGAATTATTCCGTGAAAGCGCAGCCTGGCGAAAATATTTTGATCGAAGCTTACGGTATCGATAATGCCTTGGTAAAAGAGCTTGTCCGAAAAGTTCATGAAGCCGGCGCTCATCCTTTTGTCAATGTGCGTGATCACGCCGTGATGCGTCAGATGATCATGAATAGCACGGAAGCGCAAATGCAGAAATGGGCGGAGATCGACGCTTTCCAAATGAAGCAAATGCAAGGATACATAGGTGTGCGCGGCGGCGCGAATATTTACGAGTTGTCCGATATTCCTGCGGATCGCATGAAGTTCTACAACTCGATCTACTATCAACAGGTTCATTTTGATGTACGGATTAAAGATACAAGATGGGTCGTTCTGCGCTATCCGACGCCTTCCATGGCGCAGTTGGCCAGCATGAGCACAGAAGCTTTTGAAGACTTCTACTTTAATGTATGTACGATGGATTACGGCAAAATGTCCAAAGCGATGGACGCGCTCAAAGAACTGATGGATCGCACGGACAAGGTTCGTCTGGTAGGTCCTGGCACCGACTTGACGTTCTCGATCAAAGGCATCGGCAGCGTAAAATGCGATGGCGGCTTGAACATTCCGGATGGTGAAGTGTACTCCGCTCCGGTTCGTGATTCCGTTAACGGCGTGATTTCCTTTAATACGCCTACGCCGCATGACGGCTTTGTTTTTGAAAATATTCGTCTGGAGTTCGCCAACGGTAAAATCGTCAATGCAACTGCAAATGATTCCGATCGTATTAATGAGATTCTCGATATGGATGAGGGTGCGCGTTATGTCGGTGAATTCGCCATTGGTGTGAACCCGTACATCCAGCATCCGATGAAGGACACGCTGTTCGACGAGAAGATCGACGGCAGCTTCCATTTTACGCCGGGCAATTGCTACGACGATGCGTACAACGGCAACAAGTCCTCGTTGCACTGGGATATCGTCAATATTCAGCGTCCGGAATACGGCGGCGGCGAAATCTGGTTCGACGATGTGCTGATCCGCAAAGACGGCATTTTCGTTCTGCCTGAGCTGCAGCAGCTGAATCCTGAGAATTTGAAGTAATGTAAAAAGACCACCGGGTAGTTGGCTGCCCGGTGGTTTTTTGTCGTGTTTTGTGGTTCAGGTGAAGCGAGAGAGTTAGCGTCGTCGCCCGCGCCCCTACCCCTGGCGCGCACCGATTTCCTCCAGCATGCGCTGGATCATCGCCTGCATAGGCAGCGCTCCGAGATCGCCTTCCTGCCGCTTTCGGACGGCTACGTGGCCCGCTTGCTTTTCCGCTTGGCCGACGACGAGCAGGTAAGGGACCTTCTCCAGCTGGCCCTGACGGATTTTGTAGCCGAGCTTTTCGCTTCTGCCGTCGATCTCGACCCGGATGCCCGCTGCTTGCAGCTGCGCCTTCACTTCAAAAGCGTAGTCCAGCTCGTTGTCGGACACCGGTATTATTTTTGCCTGCACCGGTGCGAGCCAGAGGGGGAAGGCTCCGGCAAAATGCTCCGTGAGAATCCCCATGAACCGGTCGATGGAGCCATAAACCGCACGATGGATCACGACCGGCCGTTGCTTCTTATTATTTTCACCGATATAGGAAAGGTCGAACTTCTCAGGCATTTGAAAATCCAGCTGAATCGTTCCACACTGCCAACTGCGTTTTAGGGCGTCCATAATGTGAAAATCAATCTTCGGCCCGTAGAACGCCCCATCGCCTTCGTTGACCCGATAAGCGATGCCTCGCGCATCCAAGACGTTTTGCAAAGATTGCTCAGCACGCGCCCAAAGCTCTTCTGAGCCCATGGAATCCTCCGGCCGTGTGGATAGCTCGACGCGGTACTCGAAGCCGAAGACTTGATAAATATGATCAATTAACGCGATAACTTGACTAATTTCCTCTTCAATCTGATCAGGGCAGACAAACAGATGGGCGTCGTCCTGGCAGAACGTCCGCACACGCATCATGCCGCTGAGCGCTCCGGAGTACTCGTGGCGGTGTACTTGCCCGAACTCAGCCATGCGAAGGGGCAGCTCCCGGTAAGAGCGCAGACTGTTTTTAAAAATCAGCATATGCCCCGGGCAGTTCATCGGCTTAAGCGCATAGTTCGCTTCATCGACCGCTGTGAAGTACATGTTCTCTTTGTAATGATCCCAATGGCCGGACTGTTCCCACAGGCGGTTGTTCAGCATCAGTGGTGTGCGCACTTCGTCGTAGCCGTTTTGCCGCAGCAGCTGTCTTTCGAATTCCTCTAGCTCCGTGCGAATCGCCATCCCCTTGGGCAAGTAAAACGGCATGCCGGGGGCTTCATCCGAGAACATGAACAGATCCAGTTCTTTGCCCAGCTTCCGGTGGTCGCGCTTCTTAGCCTCCTCCAGCACATGCAAATGCTCGTCAAGCTGCGCTTTATTCGGGAAAGCTGTGCCATAGACGCGCTGCAGCATCTTCTTATTGGCATCGCCGCGCCAATAGGCACCAGCTACATTCAACAGCTTGACGGCTTTGATCCGGCCAGTCGAGGGCAGATGCGGTCCACGGCAAAGATCGACGAACTCGCCCTGCTCGTAAAGACTAATGACCGCATCGTCCGGCAGGTCGCGAATCAGCTCCAGCTTCAGCGGATCCTGAAGCGCCTCGAAGACAGCGATGGCTTCCGCGCGGCTGACTTCACGCCTGACAATGGGCAGATTCTCTTGAATAATCGCCTGCATCTGCTTCTCAATAACGGCGAGATCGCTGATCGAGAGCGGTGCGGGGAGATCCATATCGTAGTAAAAGCCATCTTGGATGACCGGCCCGATCCCCAGTTTCACGGCTTCATTGCCGTACAACCGCTTCATGGCCTGGGCCATCAAGTGAGCTGCACTGTGGCGATGGATGTCTTGGCCTTCCTGACTGTCCAGCACAATAATTTCAAGTTCACAATCCTGATCAAGCGGCTTACTCAGATCGACAAGCTTACCGCCGATCTTGCCGGCGACGGCGTTTTTCTTCAAGCCAGCGCTTATGGACGCCGCCACTTGCTCGACTGTGGTTCCAGCCGCATACCTCCGATCTTTTCCATCTGCTAATCTGACTTGAATTTCCATGAAAAACGCCTCCATTTCTTGATTTTTAACACAAATATAAAAAAGCGAACGCAAAAAAACGCCTCTATCCCTAACAGGGACGAGTGCGTTTACGCTCGTGGTTCCACCCTAATTCGACCTGCACGTGTGAAGCCTTGGCGATCAACGCCACAGGTGCACTTACAGGATCCTCATTGGTATCCGCTAACGGGGATAAATCGGTGCCGCTTACTGCCGCTGCCATCAGGCTGCAGGTTCAACGCCACGGCTGCAAAGGGGTAATTTCGATCCGGTCTCTGAAGAAGCTCGCAGCGAATGCTTCTCTCTCTGGGCAGTCCGTTAAGGAAATCATGTCTTTGGTCATAGCCTTGTATGTTGCTTGATTCAAAACTATAAAGGAGCAAGTATGCCAAAGTCAATAGGCGAATTCTAAAATAGGAATTTTTTCAAAAAATTGGGCTATACGCGCCGCTGCTGAGACTGGTATTGGCGGGGCGGGAGACCAACCGCTTTTTTAAACGTGCGGATGAAGTTCGAATAATCGTTAAACCCGACCAGCTGGCAGGCATCGGTCACGGTGCAGCCTTCCCGGAGCAGCTGCTTCGCCTTGGCAATGCGTTTGAATAAAATATGCTCGTGAATGGTGCTGCCGGTATGCTTTTTAAACAGTCTGCACAAGTAGGAACGGTTCATGAACACGACCTGCTCCAGCACATCCAGCGTCAGATCCTGCTCCAGATTCTCGTCGATGTAAGTGAGCAGCGAAGCTAGCTTGTCCGGCAGCATGCCCTGCTCCTTATGATTGCCTTGGTTCTGAAAAAGGCGGTTAATAAAGACGAGCAACTCGATAAAGGTGGCGACATAGAGCACTTCAGACCCTGCTTTGGCTTGGGAATGGTGGATTTCCATCCGCTCGTACAGCTTCATGATATCATCGATCTGCTGCGGGGTTAGCCGCATGCGGTTTTGCTCGCCCATGACGCGGTTGTTGAAGCAGGCCAGCAAGTCAAATTGCGGCGAACTGAACGCCTCGGCCAGCTTTGGATTGAAGTGAATGACGACGTTTTCGTAACGCTGCTTTTTGGATTGAAAATTAGGCCGGTGCAGCTCGTTGCTATGCATAATGAGGAGGTCGCCGTACTGCAGAGGATACACTTGCTTTTCTATAAAATAATGCACGTCGCCTGACAGAAAAAAGTAAATTTCATACAAATCGTGATGTTTGTGGAATTCTTGATGGCCAGGTTCATAACTGATGCCATGCCTAAAAGTAAGCGCATTCTTCAAGTCTTGGTAAAGGTCCTGCACGATCGGTTCCCTCCTTTGGTGTGGAGTCAATATTAGCATGATTTTGCCCAATTATTGCAATGAATATGTTGATATTATACTGCAAAATAGAAGGGAGTTAAACTATTAACGAGATTCATCTTTGAGGAGGATCATGATGAAACTGTCCGTATTTACCGTTGCAACCCCAGACCTGACACCTGAAGAGCTTGCTAAAGCAGCCCAAGACGCAGGGATCGAAGGCATTGAATGGCGCTATAAAGAAATCCCGGCTGAAGTTGCCAATGAGAAGCCTTCTTTTTGGAGAAATAACCTTTGCTCCATCGATCCTTCTGCTTCGGATGAAGAGCTGGAGCGCTTCAAACGCGCTGCCGCGGACCATAACCTGGTCAACCTGAGCGTAACGCCATACTTGACATGCGGCGATGTTGCCGGCACAGAGCGCGTGATGCAGGTAGCAAAGAAAGTTGGCGCTTCTTACATTCGCGTCGGCGTGCCGCACTATGATGGAACTGCAAACTATAATGATTTATATAAGCAAGAAATCGATTATCTGCACCATGTGCAGGAGCTTTCCCAACAGTACGGCGTGAAGGGACTTGTGGAAATTCACCACAACACGATTGCGCCAAGTGCCGGCTTAGTGCACCGTCTCGTATCCGGTTTCAATCCGGAGTATATCGGTGTGCTGCATGATGCGGGCAACATGGTGCACGAAGGCCAGGAGAACTTCCGCATGGGCCTGGAGCTGCTCGGACCTTACTTGGCACACGTGCATGTGAAGAATGCGCGCTGGGTGCCAACAGGTGAGGTCCAGGATGACATCACACTGTGGAGAAGTGAGTGGGCTCCGCTGGATCAAGGTATCGTGAACTGGAAAAAGCTGCTCGGCGAATTGAAAGCTGTCGGCTACGACGGTTACCTGGGCATCGAGGATTTCAGCGCCCAGTACGCATCGGCGGAAATGCTGAAGAACTTTGCTGCCAAAGTAAAAGCTTGGTTGGCTTAAGTCTTCAAGAGTTAGGAAACCTCACTCGTGTGCGAGCACGAGCGAGGTTTTTTGTCGTCCAACGGAAAGGACCGAGTTTGATTTGGCCCTGGTAGTTTGTGTAAAATGTTGGTGTCAAAACCAACAAGAATGCGAGGTATGTTCATGGTGCGCTCAAAGCCGCTATGGCTGCTGCTCATCTGGTTCACAGCGGCCGCGGCCTGTTTGCTCGTGCTCAAGTTTACCGATGCATGGCCGCATCTGGATAAGACGAGCTTAACGGATTGGCTCAGGGCGAACAGCCTCCAGGGCGGTGTTATCTACATCATCGCCTATACACTTAGACCGCTGCTCTTATTTCCGGCAACGCCGTTAACGCTGTATGGAGGCTATGTGTTCGGCGCCTTGTGGGGCTCCGTGTTTGATATTATTGGGGCCGGCGCCGGGGCGCTGCTGTCTTTTTATATTGCCCGCAAATGGGGGAGAACAGGCTTTCAGAGCCTGCTGAAGAATAAGAAGGTGCAGGCCTTCGATGAGAAAGCAGGGAAGAATGGCTTCCTGGTTGTGCTGTATATGCGGTTGATGCCTTTTTTTCCCTTCGATGGTGTTAGTTATGGAGCCGGGCTCTCCAAAGTCAGGTTCTGGGATTACACGTGGGCAACGCTGATCGGCATTATCCCGGGCGCCATCGTCTATAATGTGTTTGGTGCCTCGCTGCAGCATATCGGATCCTCTGGCTTCTATTGGGCGGTGGCGATGTATGCAGTTTTTGCGCTCGTGCCGCTTGCTTTTCGCAAACGCTCCAAAGACCGGTTAAACAAGGATAGGGATGGGCTGCGCGATTCGAATTGAAATTGTGGGGGGATTTGGGGATGGCTGGGAAGCGGTTGTATAGAGATTTATTTTGGGGATTGGCGGCGGCATGTGTGTTTCTGGCCGGCTTTATTGTGCTCTCGCAGAGCATATCCTCCGGATGGTTGAAGAGTTTAGATGATAGCGTGGGGGAGGCAGTTCGCTCGTGGAGAAGCGACGGCTTTACGCAGATCGCTATGGTTTTCAACACACTCGGTAAGAGTACAACGGAGATCATTCTCTTTTTAGTCGTGGGTGCGATCCTCTACTTTAAATTCAAGCGCCGCTGGGAGACGCTCATGTTGTTTCTCGCCGTGCTAGGGACATGGGGGTTGAACACGATGCTCAAAGGGATGTTCGAACGGGAGCGCCCTGCCGGCTTTATGCTGGTTGAGGAAGGTGGTTTCAGTTTTCCAAGCGGCACGCGATGGTCTCCAGCTTGTTCTACGGCTTGGTTGGATATCTGTTGTGGATCAATCTGCGACGCAGATGGCGCTGGACTTGGCTGATTCCTGTAATAACAGCCCTGATCGTCCTGTGTATCGGGCTAAGTCGAATTTATTTGGGCGTCCATTACCCAAGCGATGTCCTGGCAGGATTCGCTGCAGGAACGGCCGTGTGGACGGGCTGCGTCATGGGTGTGCATACGATTGATCATCACCATTCAGATAGGTTGGGAGTATAGGCTCCCGGCCTATTTTTTTTTACATTTTTTTACGAAATTTATTGTTCCCAGAATCCATAAAGCGTGCTATGATAGGTGACGTTCAAGTATTTCGTATGCGAAATATTTGTAAGGCGAAATAAGTGAGTAGTCTTAAAGGGGATCAATTTAGTAAGGGGGAAGTGGTTTGGATTCAGTCAGGGATCTTGTGGCGGACTTAGGGCGTCTGCAGAAATTGCGGGTTGCTCTCACGTTTAAGGCTCTCCAACGAGAGAATATGACAGGACCTCAGCTGTTTATTTTAAGAGAGCTGTTTATGAATGAGCCAAGGAAGCTGGGCGATTTGGCGCAGGCTGTCCACTTAAGCAACAGCACGGTTTCCGGCATCGTGGACCGGTTGGAGCGGGACGGTCTTGTAGAGCGCAGAAGAGATGAGCAGGACCGCAGAGTGGTCTGGATCAATACGACAAATTTTTGCCAGCAGATGAAGAAAGCGAATGTTGAGGGCCTTAACCGTGAGTTTTATGTGGGCTTGGAAGATAAGTTCACGCCTGAACAAATTGCAATGTGTAAGGAAGTCATAAATACCCTCATCAAACATATCGAGGGAAAGTTGGAGGGACTGGAATGAAACGAAAAATGATCTTATTTATTATTCTTGCCGTGATGGTAGTCAGCGGCGCAGGCATCGGCGGTTACTATTGGTATGAAGGTGCTAACTTCGTATCCACAGATAACGCGCGCGTAGCTGGCGACATTTATCGCGTCATGCCTAGAATTTCCGGGAAAATCAATACGCTCGGCATCAAGGTAGGCGACACCGTTGTTGCGGATCAAATTGTCGGCCAGCAGGACATTACGAATTTGTCCAACAGCTTGCTTGATCAGGCTGCCCTGCGTTCCCCAATCGGCGGAACTGTGATTCAAACTGCAGCTAGAGTCGGCGAGGTTGTCTCCCCAGGTCAATCGGTTGCGATGATCGTGGACAAAAATGCAGTGTACATATCTGCAGATGTGGAAGAAACCAAGATCAAGAAAATTCGTGTCGGCCAGCCGGTTGAATTCACAATCGATACGTACGAAGGCGCGAAATTCACCGGAAAAGTGACTGAAATCGGAGAAGCTACGGCTTCGACGTTCTCGCTGATTCCATCTGTAAGCACAAGCGGCAATTTCACGAAGGTGACGCAGCGCCTTAATGTGAAAATTTCCATTGACGATCATAAGGGATTTGATCTTGCACCGGGTATGAATGCAGTGATCAAGATCCACATCAAAGGGGAGTAAGGTGACACCCATGAAAAAACATCTGAACGTTATGCTGTCCATTAGTGTGCTGGCAGGATCCATGATTATGATGAGCGGCTGCGGAGCGCCATCGAATGCGGCTAGCACGCAATTGCCTTCGGTTAAAGTAATTACACTGGGCAGCACGAATGCGGCCGGTGCCAGCGGTAAATTAGCTGCAGACCAAACGGTCCAAGTTGTATCCAAAATCAGCGGCAAAGTAGCCTCTGTCCTTGTAGAAGAAGGCGCGAAAGTGAAGAAAGGCGATGTGCTCGTCCAGATCGATACCGAAGATCTAACAGAGCAGCTGAACCAGGCGCAAGCAGGTCTGGCGGCGTCGCAAGCGAAGCTGGCGGATACGGAAGCGGGAACGCGCTCGCAGGATCTGCAAGCTGCATCAGCAAGTGCGGGGCAGGCCAAAGCCGGCGTGAATCAAGCGGCTGCAGGCGTCGCGCAAGCGCAAGCTTCGCTGGACCTCGTGACCAAAAATTATAATCACGCGAAAAATGCTTATGATCAAGGCGACATCAACCAGGATGATCTGGATAAAGCGACGGCGGACTACGACAAAGCTAAAGCAGCCTATGACGCAGCAGTTTCGCAGCAGCAATCGGCTAGTGCGGCATTATCCGCTGCGGAAGCGAAGCTGAGCCTGGCCAAAGAAGGGGCGACAGCCAACACCCTGGAGCAGTTGAAGGCGGATGTAACGGCCAAGCAAGCGGCATTAACGCTGGCGCAAAATGCGGTTAAGAATGCAGGCGTCGTATCGCCGATTGATGGCATCATTGCCAAGAAGAGCATTAACGCAGGTGAAATGGCGCAAGCTGGAGCTGCATTGCTGACAGTTGTCAGCATGGATCAAGTGAAAGTTGAAGTGAGTGTAACGGAGGATATGATTGGTTCCATTCAGCAAGGAGCCAAAGCGGCTGTTGTCGTGCCGAGCGTACCTGGCAAAACGTTTGAGGGCTTGGTCACTTTCGTTAGTCCGGTTTCCGACACGAACAACAATACATTCCCTGTGAAGCTTACAGTGAGCAACACTGACGGTTCCTTGCATGCAGGGGCAGTAGCGAACGTGGCCTTTGGCGGCAGCGACGGCGTGAGCCGGATTGAAGTACCCAAAGCGGCGATCGAGCAAAAGGACGGCAAATCCATCGTCTTCAAGCTGAGCGGAGAGACTGTTCATCCTGTTGAACTGCAAACCGAGGAGAAGAATCAGGATTGGGTTTACATTAAAGGGCAAAGCGAGTTAAAGCCGAATGATAAAATCGTATTGAATCCAGGCGATAAGTTGGCCGACGGTACGAAGGTTCATGCCGAATAAAGGGGGCGACTAGCATGGCTACAGCAGCAGCAACAGCAGCCCCAGCGGAAGAGAAGCAAGAGGAGAAGATTACCGGCTATCAGTGGCTTGCCTTGGTCGTGCTTATTCTCGGTACGTTCTTGGCGATTTTGGATAACAGCTTAATGAACGTTGCCATCCCGAAGCTGATGTCCGTCTTTGGCTCCACCTCGACGGAGATTGAGTGGGTCGTCACCGGCTACATGCTTGCATCAGCTGTCGTGGTGCCGATGGGCGGGTTTCTCTCCGACCGATTCGGATACAAAACTACGTTTCTATCGACGGTCATTGCGTTTATTATCGGGTCCATCTTGTGCGGAGTCGCCTGGAGCGACACGAGTTTGATCGTGTTTCGGATTATTCAGGGCTTGGGCGGCGGCTTTATTATGCCGGTTGGTATGGCGATGTTGTACCAAATTATGCCACGGAGCAAGATTCAAGTGGCGATGGGGATTTGGGGGATCGCAGCGATGGCGGCCCCGGCAATGGGCCCCACGCTAAGCGGATATTTGGTCGACAATTTCAGCTGGCGCTACCTGTTCTACATCAATGTACCGATTGGTATTCTTGCCGTTGTGCTCGGGTTCATTATTCTCAAAGAAACGCCGAAACGCGAAGGCTTGAAGTTTGATTTCACCGGCAGCATTCTGTCCATGATCGTATTCGCCACGCTCCTGTTGGCATTAACCGACGGTCAATCGGACGGCTGGACGTCACTGTATATCGTCAGTTTGTTTTTTATTTCGTTTTTCAGTTTTGTTCTGCTCATCTGGGTGGAACTGGGCAAGGACAATCCGATTCTCGATTTCCGTCTATTTAAGAACCGGATTTTCACCTTAAGCCTGGCGGCTTCCAGCTTCGTCATGATTTCCATGCAGGGCGGGATCTATATGATGCCGATCTTCATGCAGAACGTCATCGGATTGACTCCGATGGAAACAGGACTTGTTATGATGCCGCAGTCAATTGCAATGGCCGTCATGATGCCAGTCACCGGCAAGCTCGTGACCAAATTCGGCGTCGTTCCGCTTGGCGTTATCGGGCTATTGATTATCGGCCTCACCACGATGGAATTGCATGCTCTATCCCAACTGACCTCTACACATTGGATCAGCGGTATCCTTATCATCCGTGGGATTGGGATCGGCTTGTGCATGATGCCGCTGTCCTCGGCGGGGATGAACACACTGCCTAACCATATGATCGGCCGGGCGTCATCCGTGTCCAACGTTATTCGTAACGTCATGGCTTCCCTCGGTATTGCCATGCTGACAAGTATGATGAACAACCAGTCTACCAAGTATGGGGCTGTGTTCAATGAGGATATTTCTACGAATTCGCCGGCTTACGCCGACTTCTCGACGAATGTTGTACATCGTTATCTAGAGCTGGGCACCGATTCGGGTTCGGCGGCAAGCAGTGTCGTAGGCGTATTGTTCGGTTTAGTGCAAAAAGAGGCGTTGACGCGAGCGATCGCAGATACACTCGTGATCTCGGCGTTCCCTGCCTTCATTTCGATCGTGCTTGTTATCTTAATGAGACAGAGAAAGAAGAAAAAAGCCGAGGCCGCAGCCGAAGCCGGTGCAAACGCCGATTCTCAGCATCATGTCATGATCGAAATGTAATAGGCATAAAACGTTCCTGCTCCCATACACTTATTATGTATGCCCGCAATCGGAACGGTGATCGACAATTATTCTCAATTACTCAAGCAAAGGGACAACGCCAGGTATGCGGCTTGTCCCTTTTTTTACGTTTGATGAATACGCGGGCGTCAGGAATATAAGTATTTCTCAATCTTTATGCGGAGCGGTATAATGATTGTCATGAAGATGGCATTCGGTGAATGAACAGAAGGATAGAAAGAAGGTATGAATGTGCTGAAGCTAAGTATACTCGACCAGTCGCCGGTTTCGATCGGCTTCACGCATAGCGAGGCGCTGCAGCAAACGATTCAGCTGGCGCAAGCGGCGGATCGCTTGGGGTTTACCCGGTTCTGGGTGTCGGAGCACCATAATTCAGCCGGGCTCGCGGGCTCGTCGCCAGAGGTGCTCCTGTCTACGCTGGCCGCCCGCACCAACCGCATCAGGCTTGGCTCCGGGGGCGTACTGCTGCCTCATTACAGCGCCTATAAGGTCGCTGAAAATTTTCGCATGCTCGAGGCGCTGTACCCGGGCCGCATCGATTTAGGCATTGGGCGTGCGCCGGGCGGCACGCCGCATACGGCGAAAGCGCTGCGTGGCGCGGACGCCGATCTGTTTGAAGGACTTGAGCGGTTCCCTGCGCAAGTCCATGATTTGCTGCGGTTCCTGACGGATTCCGTGGAAGCAGGGCATGTGTTCGAGGGCATCCGGGCCACCCCTCTGGTGACCGGCGTGCCCCAAGTCTGGCTGCTCGGCTCGACCGGGCAGAGCGGGGTGTACGCCTCGCAATCGGGCGCGGCGTTCTGTTTTGCGCATTTCATCAACGGTGCCGGAGGCCAACAGGCGGTGCGCAGCTACCGCAAGTCGTTCCGGCCGTCCGCGCTGAACGTCGTGCCGCAGACAACGGTCTGTATTCATGTGCTCTGCGCAGAAACAGACGCAGAAGCGGAAAGGCTGGCGGCTTCATCGGATCTGCGCATTTTGCAAGTGGAAAAAGGGGAGTTTGAAGGTGTGCTGCCTCCGGAGGAAGCGGCGAAATATCCGTACTCCGAGTGGGATCTCACGCGGGTACGGGATAATCGTTCTCGCATGATCGTTGGCAGCGCGAGTCGTGTCAGAGAGCAGCTGCTGTCGCTGGCAGCCAGCTATGAGGTCAATGAAGTGATGATTGTAGCCGGAGGCTACCAATTTGAGACGCGCTTAAAGACGATCGAGCTGCTGGCTGAGTCGTTCGGTCTTGCATAAAAGAGAAGGGAGCCTCAGAAGGCCCCCTCTTTCTTCCAATTTTGACTAGCGACGGCGCTTAGGTCTTTTGTTGATTTCTTCTGTGACGATGAAGGCAAGCTCTTCGTTACCGAACAGTGACAATACGCCAAGCAATGTGTCGTCCGGCACTTTGCCGGCCTCTTCCTTCGGTACGGTAAGCGCAAGCGCTTGCTGCAGTGCGATATTGTCCGCTTGGTCCGGGTAAGCTTGACGGTACAGCTCAGCCGGATTGAGATCGTGATTGATACACCACTGCGCAAACACGAGGATCATCATTTGCTCATCGCGTTCATAATTACGTATAATTTGTTCTTCCATCTCTTTTTTGCTCATAGCGAAGCAGGCATCTCCTTGTCGACCGATAAAATGTTGGCAGGGTTCATTATAACGAAAGTGAAAGTGCAGGTGCAATCTTGATTAAAAATGAAAAAATAAAAGCATCCGAAGTTCAGTTGACCGGCGTGAACGGGGAAGATCTCGGGGTCATGGCGACAACAGAAGCGCTGGCGCTGGCTAAGCGGCTCAAGGTGGATCTGGTCTGTACTTCATTGATGAGCAGCCCGCCGCCATGCAAACTGATCGGCGCAGGACAAGCCAAGCAAGAAGCGCTCCAGGAAAAGCACCAGGCGCGTAAACAAGAGAAAGCGCCGAAGGTGAAGGAGCTGCGCTTAACCCCGCATATTGAGGATCATGACCTGGATACGAAGTGTCAGCAAGCGAGACGCATCCTGCAAGCCGGCGATGCCGTCATGCTGGTCGTGAAAATTAGCGGCAAAGAAGGGTCTCAAGCGAAGGCGCTGCTGGAGCAGATCATCCGGGAAATGGCACCGTTTGGCACCAAGCGGACAGGCATTCAGCTTAGCGGCAAGCAGGCAGCAGTCCAATTGGACCCTTTGTAGCTGACTCTTAGCAAGCTTTGGTTAATTGGCAACCGTAATCGCTTGTGAGCCCATAGCTTCCCAGACAGTTTTGAAGCTCCAAAGATTATAGGCTTCCTGCCCGCCAGTCATCGGATCATTCAAATATGCGTTGTCATCGTCCCAACCGGTCAGCAGCAGGGCGTGCTCCGGATCGTACCAGTCGACTAGGTTGCCAACTGGATCGACCCATTCATCCTTTAACTCGGGGGGATCCATATGCTCCGTAGCCCAGACCAGGACGGGCCTGCCTGACTTCACTGTATCCAACAGCTTGTCCAGCGGCGAGCCTGTCAGGTCTATAATTCGTCCGGGCAAATAACGCTCTAAGAGCTCTGCGACCGGCTTATGATAAATCCCGTATCCCACATCGAATGGATCTCCGACGAAAACATCCTGTGGATTCGCCCCTTCCCAGGATCCGTCTTCTTGTATGCTGGGTAGAGGGCCCTTGGGAAGCCCATTGGCGATTTCTTCCTTGGATACGTCGACACCGGCCCAGTTCAGCAGCATAGTCGCCGCAACCGCTTCACAGCCGTTGGGCAGCTCCGGCAGCTGTGACAGAGCGATCGTATGAGAGACTTGATAGTAGTGTTTCTCTTCATCAGGAGAGTCGGATAGTGGCAGGGATAGCGCTTGTGCCGGTACAGCTGATGTGCAGATAACGGTTAGGAATAGAGCTATTGTATATTTTATGTTCAAGATCCGTACCTCCTCACAATCTTATTATATCAGTTGACGTTTTTTTATTAAGCGTGATATAAATGGTTTGGGTAAGAAGGCCTATATATAGCTGAATTTGGAAGCAGGTTTTACAATCATTTCATACAACCTCGAGGTGCAGCATTATGCTTACATTCGTAGCGTCCCTGCTTCTTTACATCATTCCGGTATTTTTGTTATTTCACATGGCCTTTGAAGTGTATCACCGGAATCGCGGCTATGCGTTAAACCGTATTGCGTTCATTCTCTTGCTGTTATTAGGGTTCCTCTTTGCGGGAAACTATCTAGTGCGAGTAACACCGGAAGCGTATACAAGTGTCGTTACCCGCTTATTTTACTATTTCCCGGCAATCGTGACATTGAGCGTGTCTCTTCATTTCTACTTGCGGATGACAGGGAGATTTCAGTCCATTGCCAAATGGAAGCTGCTCGCTGTATGTTACGGACAGTTGCTGCCGGCGCTCGCGCTCTTTTTGCCTATGTCATGGTTCGAGATCGGCGTTGTCGACGGAGGCTTGTGGAATGTTGACATTCCAGGCCTCGGAATTAAATTGCTCCTGCTAGGTTGCAACTGCTATTCATTTCTCGTCAGTCTTATTCTGGTTGTGGCCGGCTTAAGCTATGTGAAAAAGTATGATCTAAACTTAAAAATAAAGCAATTTCGCACTATACTTCTAGGGCTTATCGTTGGAGGAACATGGGGGATTGTTTTTTTACTGCACAAACGCCTTCCGGTTATTCCACATAGCTTGAATTGCCCGGACTTAGGCTTATTTTCGATATTATGGTTTGCGCTCTTTTTGAGAACGGCTATGCTCAAATTTGACTTTTTGCCGGCGATCGACCGCAATTATCAGAAATTGTACGACTTGGCACCACTCGCCATTCTTGTGGTGAATGCACGTGGTATTATTCGCGATTTAAACCCGCAGGCGGCTCAGCTGCTGGAGCGCGCTCCCGAGGACTTGCTCTACCAGCATGTCGATCAGATTCTGCTCTCAGCAGCTAATCGAATCAAGGGAGCAGCCGTAGATTTCTGCGTCGTCACACGCAACGGTGTGGCCAAAACTGTCCAAGTTGATAGTTACGATATGGAGTCGCAGGGTGAGCTTCTGCGTTATATTGCCTTGGCTGACGTGGAGCAGCGCAGAAGCGCAGAGGAGCAGATCGATTATTTGGCTTATCATGATCCCGTAACGGGATTAGCGAACCGCACACAGTTCCAGCGCCAAATGGATATGCATCTCGGGAGTCAGCCGTCGAGGCCTATAGGGGTTCTGCTTATCAGGCTGGCTGGCGAGTCCGATCAAGTTTTTGCGGCCGATCTGCTGAGGCAAATTGTGCCGGAACGCGCGCTGATTGCCAGATTGGATCATGAGCAATTTGCCCTATTGATTACGGATGACTTGGAGCTGGATCAACTCCTTGCCTTAGGGAACCATGTAGTGACAGAGGGGCAGGCGCACGATTTAAACGCAAATGTCGGGATTGGCTTGTATCCTGACCATGGTCTGACGTTTGACGAACTTATGCAAGCGGCCGAGTCAGCGGTTCACCAAGCTAACAAGATGGGCTTGCAAGCAGCCATTCATGGAATTGTGCAGCGGAACTTAAAGGCTCAGGATCAGCAGATAGGCGCACAGAGAGCGTTTGACGCAGGCGAATTTATTTATTATTACCAACCGCTGCTCGATGTTCGTTCGGGCCGGATCATCGGGACAGAAGCGCTGCTTCGCTGGGTACGCCCAGGCGTCGGTCTTGTACCTTTTCAAGATTTCTTAATGTCTGTTGACAAAGAAGATCTCAGGGATGAAATCAGTTACTGGGTGCTGGAGAACATTTGCCATCAGCAGCGGCAATGGACGGAGCAGGGATTGCCGCAGGTGCAGATGTCTGTGAACTGCACACCGCAGTTTCTGCTGCATCCACAATTTCCGACACGGTTAATAGAGACGCTGAGCCGATCGGGGATCCAACCGGAGATGCTCAGTCTGGTTGTGAAGGAAGACAGCATGACAGATAGCGTTGAAGCTTTGCTAAAAAGAGGGAACGAACTTCTGGAACTTGGTATTAAGCTTACACTTGATGTATGCGGAATCGGTTCCGGTTCGCTCCATGTCATTAAGCAGTTAGATGTGCACGCGATTATGGTGGATTGCTCCCGCCAGGTTAATCTGCAGGCGGAGCCCGATCAAGTCCGCTTGCATACGCTGATCGCGATGTCCTACAGCTCAGGCAAGCGAGTCATCGCTAAAGGCGTAGAGACCTTTGAGCAATGGGAGCTTCTCTCTGCCTTAGGGTGTGACCAGATGCAGGGTCAATTTGTCAGCAAGCCGTTAGAAGCGCATGATTTTGTCCGATATATGCATCAAAAAAAGCTCGGGGCATGACCTTATGCCGTCAACGTTCATATAATAGGATACAATAAGTGTATAAACCTGTTTGTGGATTTGAGGGTGAGCGGATGAACCGACACGAGATGGAGAAAAAAGCGCTGGAGCAAACGGCGATCGATCTTTTCCTGGAAGTATATAACCGCAATCATGAATCCTCGCTGAGCCTAGTCAGGCAGCAAGAAAAGCCTGATTCCGTACTTGAAGACCAGATGCATCACCAGGTTGGATTAGAGGTTACGCATCTTTTTTATGACTCGGAAGAGGCGCGCCTGATGATGGCCCGCTCAGAGTTTCTAAAGCCTGGGGCGGAAGAACTGGAGTCATTTATTAAGGTCATTAATGATCGGGTGCGCAGCAAGGAAGATAAGCTCAAAGATTACTCGCATGAGTACCCGTGCATGCTATTAATCCGCAATCTGTCCCTGTTATTCGGCATGTCCGATGTGCTTGGCAGAAAAGATGTTCTCCAGCTCCCCGGGGGGCAATTCACCCACGTATGGCTGCTTTCCAGAGATTTTACGCCGGATTGGCTGCTGATTGATTTATATGACATCGTGCGCCTTGCATAGCGAGATATTTATGGATATATTTACCTTGTTAAGCATATAAAAAACTTAGGCTTGGCTTTGCAATGCAATGGATGAGACAAGCTTAGGAGGCGCAGGATGAAGCGATTGTATATTTTGCTAGTTGTCATATTTGGCGTGTATGCCGTGCTGATGAGTGTGTATTTACTGCATGGCAATCTATTCGCAATCCCCAAAGAATTGATAGGGACGGATGTCGATCCTCACTTATTTATGACCGTGGATGAGATTACGAAAGCTGAAGCGTTGTCACGTATCCATTCGCTAGCCTTTTTCCTTACCTCTCCTCTGCAAATAGGATTGATTCTCCTTCTACTTGGTGTCAGTGTTAAGTTTCGCTTGCTTGCGGAGCGGTTGTTGAAGCGGCCGTTTTGGCAAATGATCGTTTTTGTGCTGTTGTTCAGCATGCTGCTCGATATTTTATTTCTCCCCGTGGATTACTATTTGTTTCGGGTGGACCGGAGCTATGGGATATCGAATGAAACGATCGGCATGTTTTGGAGCGACCAAGCGAAAGACTTCGCTGTCAACAGCATCGGCACGATTGTGCTCGTCTGGATGTTCAGATGGCTGTTGAAGCTTAGCCCTGGCCGTTGGTGGCTGTGGTTCTGGCTTGCTTCGATCCCGCTGATTTTGTTCATTACCTTTATTCAGCCTGTGGTGCTGGATCCGCTGTACAACGACTTTTATCCGCTGCAAAATCAAGAACTGAAGAAGCAAATCTTATCGCTGGCAGCGCAGTCGCACATTCCGGCGGACCAGGTGTATGAAGTGAATATGTCCGAACGTACGAATGCCATTAACGCTTACGTGAACGGTATTGGCGGGAACGCACGGATTGTTCTATGGGATACGATCCTGCAAAAACTGCAGTCCAAAGAGATTTTGACCGTGATGGCTCACGAGATGGGACACTATGTGGAAGGGCATATTTATTGGGGGATCCTGTACGGGGTTGTGCTTAGCTTTTTCGGGTTTTGGCTCGCTTTTCACGCCTATCGCACATTTGTTCGGCGCTGGGGTCCGCTTTGGGGCATCCGCGGGGAAACCGATCTGGCAGCCCTTCCGGCGCTGCTCCTGATCGTGACCGTGATGAATTTTGCATCGGCTCCGGCCCAAAATGCATTCTCGCGCGTCATCGAGCATCGAGCTGACGTTTATTCCATGAAGCTGACAGGCGATGGGAACTCGGCGATACACGCCTTCCAGAAGATTGCCAAGGAAAATCTGAGCCCCGTTACCCAGCCGAAACTCGTGCAATGGTTCCGCGGCTCGCACCCGACGATTCTGGAGCGGATTGAGTACTTCAAGCAATTTAGCCAGTAAAATAAAAAGAACGCTGCCGCCAACTCCAATGAGAGGTGGTGCAGCGTTCTTTTATATTGTTAATCGTTTCTACGCGTCATTTGCTGCCAGACGGAGCCTTCTGCGGCATGACCGCCTTCGATGCGCTCCAGCGCAATCTTGACCTGCATGCGGACTTCAAATTCGGCGTCGTCGACAGCGTCGCGCAAGGAGTCTACGACGGATTTGTCGCCGACCTCATACAGGAAGCGAGCCGCGCGCCAACGCACGAGCTTATTGCGGTCCCGCAGCGCCTTGGCCATGGCCGGCATCGCTGCGGGATCGCCAATGTCGGACAGCGTGTCACCGGCTGTCCGGCGAACGACAGGTGAATCGTCCTCGAGGGCACGATACAGATAGGGCAGTACCTCGGGCTCCTTGATATCGCCGAGGTAAACCGTTGCCAGTCGTCGAACCGACGTGTTCTCGTCCTGCAGGGCTAGGACGAGAAGCGGGAGCGTCTCTAGCGACGGCTGGATCTTCTGAAGCGCGGCGTAGCGCAGCTTCCAGTCGGATTGGCGCAGCTGCTCCGCCACTGCGCCGGAGTCGATCTCGCCTGAAGGGCCGTCTTCGGCCTCAGGCGTACCCGGTGTCTCCTGCATCGCAAGGGAGACCAAATGTTCGATGCGGGCGTCATCATAGGAAGCGTCCAGTTCCTGGACGACCTCGCCCGCAATGTCTTTGAGCTCGCCGTAGCGCACGCCGAGCTCTTCGAGCTTCCGCTCCTTGATCAGGTTCGGCGATGCCGTACCTGCGCGGACCGCGGCCTGCGTGAAGCGCTCCGGCATGGCGGCGCGAACTTCCTCGCTGCCGGCGCGCACGCGCACCTGAAGCGGAATGCCGCGGAACGTCTGCAGCAGCACCTGCGCCTCGCCGAACGCCACCTCAGGGGCGGCTTGCTCGGTCAACAGTTCGCTGCCTGCAGTCGGCTGTGCTTCGCCAAAAATCTCACGGGCTTTGGCCAGAATGAACTGCCAGTCACCCTTAGGGTTGCGGTCCACAGCTATAAAATCGGCGGTATGGAACAAGCTGGTGACGCCTTGGACAGCCAGCAGTTCGCGAATAGCTTCCGGGGCACCGGTGCTGTTCGCTTTGGTATAAGTCATCCGCACGCCGGCAGGGAGGGATTCGTCCATATTTAGTTTCATCGAGTTGGGACTTGGTGTCGGTTCGATTGAAATGATTTTCATGGGGCTTAGGCATCTCCTTCAACTAACAAAATGAAAGGCCTGGACGCCACTGTCTCTGTCGTCCAGGCCTGATATAGGCAGTAGCTGCCGCTTAATCGAGATCCAATAAGTTACGATTCAAGTATTGATCTAACGTTTTGCTCAGATCAAACACGGTATGCGCCAAGTCCACATTCTCAAAAACGTGGTCGCATTGATCGCGATACGCTATTTCTTCCTCATAATGCGAAAGATAGCTGGCAATCACTTCCGGGGAGTCGCCGCTTTCGCGCATCCGCTCAGCGAGGGTTTCTTTGTCGGCGTAGATGAGTACCTGCACGACATGCTCGTTGTACAGCTGCTTGAGCGTCTGTGCTCCGGAACGGTTCAAAATCAAGTAGATGCTGCCGCTCGATTTGAACATTTGCTCGATATCCGAGCTCTTGATCCCGTACAGGTGATCGTTGACTGTACTAACCTCGATGAATTCGTTCGCCGCTTGCGCAGCCACGAATTGCGCCGGGGAGATGAAGTGATAATCTTGACCATCGACTTCAGTCGCTTTCGGAGGTCTTGTCGTATAAGAGATCACTTGTTTCATGCCCAAGGTCGAGCCGGACATTTCCGCAACAGTTTTGCGGCCAGCTCCATGCGGACCCGTAAATACAAAAATCATTTCTCTTTCCTTTAATGCGTACATGGAACATACCTCCTTTATTTTGTGAATAGGTGTGGTAAATCCTACGTGCGTGCTCCGGTTTGAAACGATTTTTGTTGGGGTAAGTCATCCTGCGAAGCTACCCCCGGAAAATAGGGAATATCTATATTTTACATCTTTCGCTGCGAGTGGTAAAGCTCTGATGCAAACGCTTTTAGCGTAGGTTCGCGCGTTATGCCGTGTTAGACGGCTGTTAGCGCCGTCCGCGGCCACGGCCATCGGTGTTGCCGCGCCTTGCGTCCTGGCCACCACGCGGCGCACCGCTTCTGGCGCCGCCTTGCGAGCCTCGGCCCTGAGATGAGGTACGCGCTCTGTCGGCGCCCGCACCGCGCCCGCCGCCGAAGGTGCGCTCCGCACCGCCACGCTCGCGCCCGCCGCCGAAGGTGCGCTCCGCGCCACCACGCTCACGCCCGCCGCCGAAGCTGCGCTCCGCGCCACCACGCTCGCGCCCGCCGCCGAAGGTGCGCTCCGCACCGCCACGCTCGCGCCCGCCGCCGAAGGTGCGCTCCGCACCGCCACGCTCGCGCCCGCCGCCGAAGGTGCGCTCCGCGCCACCACGCTCGCGCCCGCCGCCGAGGCTGCGCTCCGTACCGCCACGCTCACGCCCGCCGCCGAAGGTGCGCTCCGCGCCACCACGCTCACGCCCGCCGGCTCCGCTCCGCTCCGTACCGCCACGCTCACGCCCGCCGCCGAGGCTCCGCTCCGTACCGCCACGCTCACGCCCGCCGCCGAGGCTGCGCTCCGTACCGCCACGCTCACGCCCGCCGCCGAAGCTGCGCTCTGCGCCACCGCGCTCGCGCCCGCCGCCGAAGGTGCGCTCCGGGCCACCACGCTCACGCCCGCCGCCGAGGCTGCGCTCCGTACCGCCACGCTCACGCCCGCCGCCGAAGCTACGCTCCGCGCCACCGCGCTCACGCCCGCCGCCGAAGCTACGCTCTTCACTACCACGCCCAGCGCCCGCACCGCGTCCGCGCGCGCCTTGCCCACGCGTCCTGCTGGCGTCACCTCGGTCGCTGCCGCGTCCGCCGCCTTTGCGTGCAGACCCGCGGCCTTCGCTTACATAATCTTCCTCGACCGCTGCACGTACGCGACGAGGCTGATCTTTCTGGCGCAGCGACATCTTTATACCTTTTTCGATCAACTCAATGTTGTACATATCACGCTGTGAAGCAAAGGTGACGGCTACGCCAGTCTGCCCAGCCCGGCCTGTTCGGCCGATGCGATGGATATAGCTTTCGGCATCGAGCGGCACGTCATAATTGAATACATGCGTGACACCCTCAACATCCAGGCCCCGCGCAGCGATGTCCGTAGCGACCAGCAGCTCGATTTTACCGTCCCGAAATTTCTTCATCACTTGTTCGCGCTTGGCTTGAGATAGATCGCCATGAAGCTCATCGGACATCAAGCCCATATCCTGCAGGGCTTCATTTAAAGCCGAAGCTCTGCGCTTGGTCCGGCAAAAGATCATAGCCAAATAAGGCTTATACTGTTTGATGGCTTCCACCAGCGCGTCCTGCTTGCCGCGATCCGTCGTCTGCACAAGCACTTGTTCAATCTCCGACAACGTAATTTGCTTGCTGGCGATTTGAATCTCTGCAGCCTCACGCATATAGGCTTTAGCCAAATTACGAACTTGTTGCGGCATCGTAGCTGAGAACAGAAGCGTTTGTCGGTGAGAAGAAGTCTGGACGATGATATCCTGGACTTCATTCAAAAAGCCCATGTGCAGCATTTGATCCGCTTCATCCAAAACCAGCATCTTCAGCTTGTAGAAGTTAAGCGATTCCCGGCGCAGGTGATCCAGCAGTCTGCCGGGGGTTCCTACTACTATATGTATGTTGCCTTGGAGCTTTCTAAGCTGTCTTTCCACGTCTTGCCCGCCGTAAGCGGCCAAAACTTTTGCTCCCGTAATAGGCGCGAGCTTTTGCAGCTCGCTCGTAATTTGAATGGCGAGTTCACGGGTAGGAGTTAGGATTAGCCCCTGAATTTCCGGTTTCTCGACATTGATAGTTTCCAGCATCGGCAGTACGAAGGCAAGCGTTTTGCCTGTGCCCGTCTGGGCTTGGGCAATAACATCTACGCCGGACAGCAGCGCTGGAATGGCTTCCCGTTGAACCGGTGTCGGCTCGACGACGCCTTCTGATTTTAAAGCTTGAACAAGACTTTCTCTAACCCCTAAAGAGGCAAATCCACTTGACATGGTTAATTAGCAGCTCCCTTTTTCCTACATATTAAATTATGTTTAAAAAGTCTTTCTTTTAAACGAAAATTTTGCTTGACGATCACCTCATTCTACAGGAATGCTTGACAAATGAAAACAGGAGCAGACGGTTAACTTGAAAATAGCTTGAAAATAAGAAGAAACCACCTGGGGACGATAGCCTCCAAATGGTTTCTGTTGTTCGTTAATCTCCAGCCGGCACCTGAGCCGTGCCAAAGACACGTTCGACAGTCTGGTTAAAGTCGGTGAGACGGGGCATGAGGGAGTTGCCTTTCCAGCTCTCCTGCGCATAAGCGTTCATTTTATTGAGGAAGTCCCGGTTAGCAGATATATAGACATCCATGACATTCGGCTGCAGTTTGCGGACTTTTTCCGCTATTGTCTGTTTAAAACTGTGCGACAGCATGCTGTGGTGGGCGGCAGTTTCATAGCTGTTTACTCCGCTGTTCAATACATTGGAAGGCTGAACGTCGTTGAAAGGCTCGGTGTCATTGTAAAAGCCTTTGGCTGTACCCTGGTTGTTGGTCTCCTTGGTGGATCCCTTGGTGCCCACTGCCGTGCTGTCTATCATGAGGGCAACATAAGCGTTCTGATCCGTCGTCATGACGATCGCAGTGTTCACTCCGTTGATCGCATTCACTTGATTCGAGAGAAACTGATTATATTCCAGCTTCTTATTATTATGAGAGACAGGGCCATAAAGCTGCTGGGTTTGATAGGCCCGCAACCCATCTGTCGAATTTTGCTGCGGGGATCCGTAGTTGTAGTTGTCCGGACTTTTGCCGTACAATCTTCCTTTTTCAGCACAGCCGGATACGATTAAGACCAGGAATAGCCATCCATAAATCGGTAAACCTATCTTCCTGAGCATGTGTAAGAGACCTCCCAATTTTACGTTTTAATATCTATAGAATGGGATGTTTCCGCGCTTTTATTCGCCTGTCTGGACATGCGCATTTTTGCATATTAAGGCTGTTGTATGGAAATAACGATGGCGGGAAAATATATGGCTGGAGAGCGGTTTAAGAACATTTTGTGAACTCCTCTCCATAGATTGACAAAAACTTTTCACGAATTTATATTTATTAAAGTGTGATTTTGGTAAATTGACATGTGCATGACCTTTGTGGTAAAAATATTGGTTTGAAAAGTGGGGTTGATACAATGAGTCGATGGAAAAAGATGTGGCGTCTAATACCCCTTTTTGCGGTAATGACGTACTTGCTAACGGGTTGCGGAGACCCAACCCTGTCTGCTTTGAAGCCTAAAGGCCCAGTAGCAGAAGAGCAGCTTTTCTTGATGAAATTAAGTCTCTTTATCATGATTTTTGTCGTAATTGTCGTATTTGCCATTTATTTGTATGTGTTGGTCCGCTACCGTAAGCGTAAAGGCGACAACAGCATACCTAAGCAAGTGGAAGGCAACCACGTGCTTGAGATCATTTGGACTGTTATTCCGATTCTCCTGCTCCTGGTTCTTGCGGTACCGACTGTTTCTTACACCTTTAAGCACTCTACTAACTACACAAAGGACAAGGATGCCGTTCACGTGAAAGTGACAGCGCATCAATTCTGGTGGCAGTTTGAATATCCTGAACTTGGGATTGCGACTGCACAAGAACTTGTTATTCCTAAAGATAAGAAGATCGCCTTCGAACTTGTGTCGGCAGACGTCAGCCACGCGTTCTGGGTACCGTCTCTCGGTGGTAAGATCGACACGAACCCTGGTATCTCGAACACATTGTACTTGCAAGCTGATGAAATTGCGACTTTCCAAGGCAGATGTACGGAGCTGTGCGGAGCTTCCCACGCTTTGATGAACTTCACGGTTGTTTCCAAGAGTCAAGCTGACTTCGATGCTTGGGTGACAAAAATGAAAACGCCTGCTTCAGTGCCTGCTACAGCACAAAAAGGCGAAGAGCTCTTCAAAGAAAACTGCATGACTTGTCACGCAGTGAATGCTAACGGTCCTGGTGTTGCGCCGAACCTCAAAGGTTTCGCAGATCGCGATACGCTTGCGGGAATTCTGGAGCACACTCCTGAGAAAATGGAATTGTGGATTCATAATCCGCAAGAGCAAAAACCGGGCAACAAAATGCCTGCTTTCGGTAAAGAAGCTGGCGGCAAGCTCGATGATGCCCAAATTAAAGAAATCGTTAATTACTTACAGACTTTGAAATAATTAACTTCTCGGGATAAAGGAGGTAAATACGTTGGCTCACTCTCACACAGCTAAAAGATACAGCGGACTGATGGATTGGCTCACAACTGTCGACCATAAGAAAATCGGTATCCTGTATTTAATAGCGGGCGGCTTCTTCTTCCTCGTCGGAGGTTTGGAAGCGATTCTAATTCGGATTCAGCTCGCGTATCCCGATCAGCACATTTTCATCGGGGATACATTCAACCAGTTAACAACGATGCACGGCACAACGATGATCTTCTTCGCAGCGATGCCGGTCATCTTCGCTTTCATGAATGCAGTTGTACCTTTGCAAATCGGTGCGCGGGACGTTGCGTTCCCATTCGTTAACGCACTTGGTTTCTGGTTGTTCTTCCTAGGCGGCGTACTTATGAACACAAGCTGGTTCTTGGGTGGCGCGCCAGATGCGGGTTGGACAGGATATGCACCATTATCCACCATCACGGATGCCAGTTCGGCAACAACACTTCAACATAACATAATGGGTACAGATTTCTATGTACTTGGTTTGCAGATTGCAGGTATTGGTACACTTATCGGGGGTATTAACTTCCTGGTAACGATCATCAACATGCGTGCACCTGGTCTTACATATATGCGTTTGCCGATGTTTACATGGACGGCTTTCATTACATCGGGTCTGATTGTTCTTGCATTCCCGGCAATCACAGTTGCCCTGGTTGAACTCATGTTCGACCGTATCTTTGGCGGAGCATTCTTCGATGCAGCCAGAGGCGGTAACAACGTACTATGGGAGCATTTGTTCTGGATTTTCGGGCATCCTGAAGTTTACATTCTGATTCTTCCAGCGTTTGGTATTATCTCTGAGATTGTTTCTACATTCTCGAAAAAGCGTCTGTTCGGTTACAGCTCAATGGTTTTCGCGACTGTACTGATCGGTTTCTTGGGCTTCATGGTTTGGGTTCACCACATGTTTACAACAGGCTTAGGACCTGTAGCGAACTCGATCTTCGCTATTGCAACAATGGCGATTGCGGTTCCAACAGGGGTTAAGATCTTTAACTGGTTGTTCACGCTTTGGGGCGGACAAATCCGTTTCACAACGGCTAACGTATTCGCAACCGCGTTCATCCCGACATTCGTTATGGGGGGTACGACGGGGGTTATGCTAGCGATTCCAGATGCGGACTTCCAATATCACGATACTTACTTCGTCGTAGCTCACTTCCACTACGTAATCGTCGGTGGTCTGGTGCTTGGTTTGTTCGCTGGTTTGTACTACTGGTGGCCAAAAATGTTCGGCCGTATGCTGAACGAAACTTTGGGTAAAATTCATTTCTGGTTCTTCTTTATCGGTTTCCACCTGACCTTCTTCCCGCAGCACTTCTTGGGATTGATGGGGATGCCGCGTCGTGTATTTACTTACCAACCAGGGCATGACCTTGAAATGGGTAACTTAATTAGTACTGTCGGCGCCTTCTTGATGGGTATTGGTACATTAGTGTTCTTGATCAACATCATTGCAACTTCGGCTAAAGCGAAGAATGCTCCTGCAGATCCATGGGATGGACGTTCCTTGGAGTGGGCGATTCCTTCTCCTGCACCTGAGTACAACTTCAAACAAACTCCGCTCGTTCGTGGTTTGGATGCTCTTTGGAAAGAAAAAATGGCAGGTAATAAAGAGATGATTCCGGCGGAGCCAATCGGTTCCATCCATATGCCATCTCCTTCGATCTTGCCTTTGACAATGTCGCTCGGATTGTTTATCGCTGGTTTCGGTTTCATGTATGAACATTACATTGTGGTTGGCATTGGTATGGCAGTTACACTGATCAGCATGTTCTTGCGTTCCGTGTACGACGACCACGGCTGGCACATTGAACCAGAAGAGCTTGAAGACAAGGGGGGAAGAGCGTGAGTACTCATCATACAGGCGTACTGCCTGCGCATCCGGAAACGGCAACCCTTGAAGGGAAAAATAAAGTACTTGGTTTCTGGCTATTCCTTGGTGCCGAGGTAGTATTGTTCGGTTGCTTATTCGCAACATACATTGCACTTCGCAACTCCGTTCCAGACGGTCCTACGGCTGATGAGCTGTTCAAGCTCAACACCGTTGCCTGGTCTACGTTTGTTCTCTTGACAAGTAGTTTAACTAGCGTATTCGCCATTATGGCGATGCACAAGCAGAAGCTTGGCCAATTGCTGTTCTGGTTGTTGATTACCGTATTGTTCGGCTTGACGTTCTTGGGCATGGAGATCTATGAGTTTAACGAATATGTACATGAAGGTCACAAGTTCGTGACAAGTGCGTTCTCGACTTCCTTCTATACACTGGTTGGATTCCATGGAGCCCACGTTGCATTCGGTATTTGCTGGATCACCCTGTTGATTCTGCAAGGGTTGAAAAAAGGTTTGACAGTCGTAACAGCGCCTAAGTTTTATGTAGCTGCTCTGTACTGGCACTTTATCGACTTGGTTTGGGTATTTATCTTCACAGTTGTATATCTGATGGGGAAGGTGGGGCATTAAGATGAGCAACAATTCTCATGAAGCAACCACACCTAGCAAGCGCCACAAACCGGAATCACCGACGAATCACTACCTGTCTTACATTATCTCGATTGTTCTGACGATGCTGGCATTTGCCGTCGTGCTTTACGGTGATCTGGATCGCTCGTTCATCTTCATTTTCATCGTGACTTTAGCTTTAGTTCAAGCGGTTATCCAACTGTTCTTCTGGATGCATGCCAAAGAAAGAGGACATCTGTTCCCTCTGATTTTCTTGGCAGGAGGCGCGTTTGTCGCACTAACTGGAGTCATTACGGCCGTATATTGGGTTTGGTGGTAAGAAGCAAGAAGAGGCAACTTTGTCTAGGCAAAGTGCCTCCTCTTTTTTTAGTTTTAAAATAGGAAGTATTTAACAAAGGAGATAGACAAAGCTATGAACCAAATTGGCGGTTTTTTTGAGCTGTGGAATCCTGTTTTGCTGCTAGTGGTCATCGTCGTTGGGTATGTATATAGTCGCTTAGTCGCAAAAGGGAATGGAAATTCCACAGATGAGTCGGTTTCGGGGACGCAACAACTATCTTTTTATTTCGGATTAGCTTTATTTTATATTGGGCAAGGCAGTCCGATTAATTTTTTAGGACATCACTATCTGTTCAGCATGCACATGCTGCAGCAGACGCTGCTTTATTTGACAGTTCCGATTTTTATCTGGATTGGCCTGCCTGCCTGGATGGTTCGGGCCTTACTTCTTAAAAATAGCATCATTCGCGGCTTGTTTTCTTTCTTAACACGCCCGCTCATCGCTTTGTTCTTATTTAACATGCTCTTTTCGATCTATCATATGCCGTTTATTATGGATGGTTTAATGCGTCATGAATGGCTTCAATTAGGGTATCATACGGTTCTTTTGATCTCTGCATTTGTGATGTGGTTCCCTGTCTTTTGTCCAATTCCCGAAATGAATCGACTTAGCGAATTGAAGAAACTGGCCTACATTTTCGGCAATGGTGTACTGCTGACACCGGCCTGTGCACTTATTATTTTCGCAGATACAGTCATTTATGATATGTACACGAATGTAACGATTCCCTTTGCGCACCTGTCGACCCTCGACGATCAACAACTCGGAGGTGTCATCATGAAAGTGCTGCAAGAGGTTATTTATGGCGGGACACTTGCTTACATTTTCTTCAGATGGTATCGTAGAGAGCGCAACGAAGAAGAAGATCTGGACGCTATCCACACCCACGACAATATGAATCCGCAAGGTGGCAACTGGAATCGCGCTTAAAGAAAGGAATAAGGAATATGCATATTTTGCCTACGATTTCTACGACATTTATCGTTATTAGCGCCATATTGGTGGGCTTCGGTTGGTATCATATCGTTCAAGGAAATAGAGAAACGCATCAAAAGCTTATGGTTTTCGGTGCGATCTTTGCGCTAGGTTTCTTCATTATTTACATGTCTCGGACTTTGTTCGAGGGGAATACGTCGTTTGGCGGACCGGAAAGCTTGAAGCTGCCGTACCATTTATTTTTGTTCTTCCATATTACCTTAGCGACGGTTGGCGCGGTTCTTGGCTTAATCACGCTATGGTTTGCCTATAAACAAAAGTTTTTGAAACATAAAAGAATTGGCCGTGTGGCAGCAATCGTCTGGCTGTTAACCGCTCCAACAGGCGTCGTTGTTTACGTCATGCTTTACATTCTATACCCTGGCGGGACGACAAAGCCGGTATTGGATGCCATTTTCGGTTTATAAAAGAGAAGCTGAATGCGTGTGATCACTCACAATCATTCAGCTTTTTTGTTGCCGTTAAGGGTGCTCAAGGAGCTTGCCCAAAGGTTTATAAACGGTTTCCACCCACATTGTCGGACCCGGGATATCCGGGAAAAAGATGAGCAGGCCCGCCAGCAGGCAGGCAATAACGGAAAAGACGATGAAAGCTACTTTTTCCTTATGCATGTTGCTGCTGATTTTGGGCCATTCATAGACAAAAATGAGCGCAACGATGGCGATGATTCCGCATAGCAACCCCCATTTCACTAGTGTTTCACCTCGTTCTCCGGTACTCCCGCCGGTCCTGTCGATATGCCAGGCCTACGGACGTAAGCCTTGAGATCAAAGTTGACTTCGACCTCTGGGAAGACCTCATCCCAACGATCCTTCACCTGCTGCCATTCTTTCGGATATTTACGGTGAAAAGCGCCAGCGAAATCGAAGACATCGGCATTCATCTTTTTTTGTACTTGCTCCAGACAAGCCCTGACCCGGGCTTCAATATTTTGCTTCAGTTGTAATTCCAGAGAACCGAGATGTTTGGGATTCATGAGATCCAGATTCGTCGCGTTCTGAATAATATCGTCCTCAGTAACACCTCTCAATGTAACACTCCATTTGCCATTGTCGATATGGGGGATGAGTTCCGAACGGGCTTCGATCAATTTCATCGACACAAAGCCATTGGCTTCTTTGGGCGTATGGGTGACCACAGCCGATTCAACTTCGTCTCTTAGCCACAAGGCGCCTCTAGTTAAGGTGTCATCGATATGGCCGACCATTTTGTCTTTTTTAAAGATCGCTGTCCCTGTAATATAAGGGACCGTGTTATTTTTATTTTTGCCTTCTTCGGCAGGTAGTTCGGTTATCCATGGCAGCGCGGAAGCTCCCGTGTCCCCAATCATACTGGCGCTGAGATCTTTTAAAGTAACCTTCAGCATTGCTTTGGATTTAGCCAGCTCCCTCAGCACCTCCGACGAGCTGCGCTCCAAAGGCGGCATGAGCTCCAAGGCGCGTTTTGCTTCTTTGTCGCTGATAAACACGTAAGCGCCGATCCGGACTTGCGGATGACGGACCATGAAATCGAGGTGGTTGCGGATACCTTGTTCGGCTAAAGTCCGGCTGATGATGAATACCTCGGTATGCCCCCAAAATACGCGGCGCGGCAGTTTTTCCTGCAATTTGGTCATCGCGTCAACAATCGTCAAACCTTCTGCGGAGCGAACAAAGGTTAGACCTCCCGTACTTCCGCTCCCGCCGCCATACATCCCTTGTTGTGAACTCCCACCCGCACCTCTAGGAATAAACACTTGTACGGACAGCTCGATTTTTTTGGAGCTCTTCTGATCAATACCGGCTGCGGTAATGAGCGCCAAGTCATTGACTTCGACCCGATCCCAGCACCCGGTTAGCAAGCAGGAAAGTCCGATAAGAACACAGATTAGCTTCCACATGAAACGTACGTTTTCCATGTTAGGTCCCCCGGGTTTGACGGCTTCTGCTTTTGACCATTAGCAAGAATAGCAGCAGCGCGGGAATGACCGTCTGGAAGGAAAGAAAATAGAAGGGGGAGATCAAACTGAGAAAATGGACGAGCTCCTGCAGACTAGGGGCGGTCCAGATGCTGAGCATCAGTAAAATGACCCCGATTGGCAGCGTAAGCGGGCGAAAATCGGAAAGTTTGAGCCACTGAGCTGTGCCGGCGACGATGGCATAATAAAACATGGAGATTTTGACAAATGTGCCGCCAACCCAGATCGCCATGACGAAAGCTTCCAGATGCTCGAAAAAGTCAGCTATGCTGATGTAGCGTGCAGCGACCATTACCGGATAGACCAGGGTCGATGTCAAACCGCCAAATAGGAAATAAGAGGCCATATTGGTAATGACAATCGTGAGCATAACGGTAAGCACGGCAAGCATTCCCCACTTCATGCTCTTATTCCGGTCCGTCAGGCAGGGGAGCAAGAAGGAAATGAGAATAAATTCACTGAACCAGCCTGTAGGGACTAAGGAGCCCATGAGGGATGGTTTCAGTCCGAATTCCATAATCGGCAGCATATTTTTCGGATGCAAGTCCGGAATCAGCAAAACGACAATGCAGATAAATAGAAAAAGGACGATAGGAACAAACATTTGTGCAGTTCTCCCGACGACTTCCACGCCACCTCGAACATTAAAGGCGCATACCAGAACCATCGATGCCATGACCACACTTATAGGTGTATTTCTTAAGAAAGAGCCTACAATGAACTCTCCATATTCCCTGACAATGATGGCCGTAATGTGGAGAAAGAATAGCAAGTAGACGAAGCCAAGCAGTTTGCCAATCCACCGACCGACAATCAGCTCGCTGAATTCAATAATTGACATGTCAGGGTAGTATTTGTTCAGTCGAATGGCGATAAACACGGTAATAAAACCGGTGATGGAAGCCCAAATTGGGGACAACCATAGATCGCGACCGGCCGTTTTGGCCGTAATAGCTGGCACTAACAAAATGGCTGTAGCCAGAATAGTCGGGTACATGATATAGGCCATCTGGATGGCGGAAATTTTCCCTTTATCGATCATGACATCACCTCTAATCGTCCCCCCGGTTTGCATCTGGCTTCTGGTCAGGGGCTTGTCGGTATTTGTTGCCGTCCCCTGTGAGATGTGGACGGGTATTTAACATCCAGAGCGGAGCGCGTATGAGCACGTCTTTCATATCGCGTCCTTTCATCGGTCCCATCGGTGACATGTAGGGTACGCCAAAAGAACGGATTGTGCATAAATGCACAACTGTAAAAATAACGGATAGCATGATGCCGAGCAACCCTAACACGCCCGCCAGCAAAATGATAG
Source organism: Paenibacillus aestuarii (assembly GCF_027789125.1). Taxonomy (GTDB): domain Bacteria; phylum Bacillota; class Bacilli; order Paenibacillales; family NBRC-103111; genus Paenibacillus_E; species Paenibacillus_E aestuarii. The sequence continues at coordinate 76,411 of NZ_JAQFVF010000033.1, forward strand.
GGAAGCGCAGCAGACGTATGGAGATTCCCGCGGAATAGCGTGGAATCATGAAAGAAGAAATACCAGTAATGGCGACAACCATGACCATAGGTGCGGACACAATGCCTGCGGACACGGCAGCTTGGCCGATGACAAGAGCCCCGACAATGCTGACAGCGGCGCCGATCTGCTTGGGCAGTCGGACCCCGGCTTCACGCAGCGCTTCGAACGTGATCTCCATAATGAGCGCTTCAATGACGACAGGGAAAGGAATTTCTTCCCGAGATTTCGCGATGCTGAAAAAGAGCGACGTAGGGATCATTTCCTGGTGATACGTAAGCGTAGCCACATAAAGCGAAGGCAGCAGCAGGGAAATGACTAACGCAGCATACCGCAGCCACCGGATGGCCGTGCTGAACGAGTAGCGCTGGTAGTAATCTTCGGCGGACTGAAGCAGCGAGTAAAACGTCACAGGAGCAATCAAGACGGACGGAGTGCCGTCCACCAAGATGACGACACGTCCTTCGAGCAGATTGGCGGCAGCGACATCGGGCCTTTCCGTATTCATAATTTGCGGAAATAAAGAATGCGGGGCGTCCTCAATCAACTCCTCGATATATGCGCTATCCATCACGCCGTCGATATCGATGCGTTTGAGCCGTTTAAGCACCTCTTCAATGAGCCCTTGTTCGGCAATTTCGTCAATGAAGGCGACGACCAACTCCGTCTGGGTGTACCGTCCGACTCGCAGCTGCAACATCTTCAATTGAGGCGTGCGCAGTCTTCTCCGCAATAAGGACGTATTCACGCCTAGCGATTCTGTAAAGCCTTCGCGTGGACCACGTACGACCGCTTCAGCCGTAGGCTCTTCAACCCCGCGTTTCTCCCACTTGGCCAAATTAAACGACAAACCGACGGCGTTATTCTCCATCAGCAGCACCGGGCATCCAGAGGAAAGCTGTTCCACACAGTCAGCAATGGTATGTAACTCATTAATTTTGGGGACGGTCACTTGTTGTTCAATGACCGTATGGATCCCTTCTGCAGGCAGGGTCCCAATCTGCGCGAGCGGCGCAATGACGGACTTGTCGATGGCCTCATTGTTGGAAAGGCCTTCAATATAAATCAGCGTCGCTTGAACCGAACCATCGATGTACAGAGGGCGAAAAACAACATCAGGACAATTGTTATAGATGGCGTGCATCCGTTGTAAGTTGTCCGCCAACACGGCTGTCAGCGAAACTTGCTGCACCTGGAGGCTTTCGGGGGCTTCATCTGAAGCCGACGGATGGCGGAAGCCAGACTGCAGCAGGCGCTTCATGAATGCTTGGATAAGACACGCCCCCTTTGGAAAAAGCAAGTATGCCTAGAGTATTTCCAGAAACAAGGAAATTACTCGAAAAAAAGATAGCCGGCAAACACGTTTCAGTGCTTGCCGGCTATCTTTTTTATGGTTGCATATGCGGTTGTTGACCATCCAGCCCACGGCTGAGATAGACGACTAACGCATTCAAGAGCAGGATGGCCATCGTGACGAAGAAGACGGATTGGAATCCGTATTCAGCGGCGAGATGGCTGCCCATCAGGGGACCGATCAAATTGCCGAGGAACAAGGACGAGGTGTTGAAGCCGAAGGCGGTCCCTTGGATTTGCACCGGTGCGAGCTTCTTCACGAGCACGTTCAAGGACGGAATCATGCCGCCGATGAAGAGTCCGAGCAGGAATCTTCCTACCAGCAGCATGATGATGGTTGTGGCGAAGGCCTGCGGGATGAACGCCACCGCAGCCATGACCAGCGCCAGGATCAGCGTCCGGCGCTGCCCGATCCGGTCACCGAGCCGTCCCAGCGTCGGGGCCCCGAACAAGTTCGCGATACCTGTGATCGCGACGAGAAGCCCAGCCATCAGCTCGAGGTGGCTGCCGGAGTAAAGCGTCTTCGCGTACACGGTGACGATCGGCTCAATGCTCATCATGCCGATCTGGGTAATCAGCGAAGCCGCAAACACCGGCAGCAGCGGCCGGAACAGGCTCCACTGCGCCCGCTGCTTGCCTTTCTTCGAGGCCACAGGCTTGTGCTCCTCGTGGATAAAGATCAGAACCACGAGGCTGGCACAGAGCATCAGCCCGCCTGTGAAGAAAAAGACGTGGCTGTAGCCCAGGAATTCAGCCAGCAAGCCGCCGATAAGCGGGCCGATGAGCGAGCCGGCAATCGAGCCGGTTTGGAGCGTCCCCAGCGCTTTACCGGAGTGCTCCGTCGGCGTAATCGATGCCTGCAGCGATACGGCCATCGAGATAAAGCCGGAGAAGAACCCGTTCAGCAGCCTGAGTGCCAGCAGCTGCCAAGGGGCGGTGACGATGCCCATCAGCGCCGTGACAACGGCCATGCCGAAGCCGGCGCGGAGGAGCATGATTTTGCGTCCGCGTTTATCGGCAATTGCGCCCCAGAGCGGCTGGGTCAAGAAGGAAGTGACAAACTGCCCGGCGACAATCCAGCCTGTCCAGCGTTCAAGATCGGGCAGTTGATGCACGCCAAGCTGTTCAATATATAAGGGAAGAAAGGGCAGTACAAGATTCATACCGCACATGATGGCGAAATTGGCTACCCATAGAATCCATAGCGATTGTTTCCAATGCAGGGGTGTAGGCATGATAAGCGAAAGCTCCTTCTAGGTTGATCGTTACAGTATACCACAAATTTCCTTTCACAATGAGCGCAAACGCTGTCCGTATTTGCACCTCAAATCACCGCTATCTGCGGTATGTGCGAAATAAAATGTCATGGTTGTAATTGCCGAACCCTTCGCCATAGATGGTCAGCCCCCCGACATGTTCCGCATGCTCGGGGACCTCGATGCGCAGTATCCACTCATTGCGGGACATAGGAATGTCTTTGACGGTGATTCCAGATAGGCGCTGACCGTCGAGGAACGTTCCCTCCTGCGTGATCCGGATCACCTTGAGCCAGCCGTATTGGTTGATAGAGTCCGGCCACCAGGCTGGCGTAAGCAAACCGCGTCCTTGCCCGGAATCGCCGGGACTCGTCCAGAAGCCAAGCAATGTCTCATTGACATGGAAATAAATGTCAGATAGCCAATGCTCCTGCACGCCTGGCGCCTCGGAGCCGATCTCGAAGGAGATCTCGATCTCCTCCAGAATCTGACCGGCGAGCATATAATTCGGGATGCGGTATTCGACGAAGCCCCGCCCGAACCACAGGATGCGCGCATGCATGCGCTCCGGTTCAAAAAAGTATCGCGGATCGTCATATTGCCCGATCGTATGATCGGCTGTCGCCAAGCCGCAAGTCGGGTGTACGTCGAATCGGGTGTAGTGGCCGACAGGAATCGATACTTCATCGAACGAGCGGAGCTGTTCAGGCTGCGCAGGGAGCTTGATCTCGATGTGCTCCGCAGCGATCGAGCATATTTTGTGCGTGCCGCCTTGCTTGCGTACTAATTCGGTGGAGATAAGCCCGCCTTTTTCTAATTTCTTCACGTGCATGGTTACAATGGCGCTGCTCAATTCGAGTGTCGCCGCCAGATCTTTGACATTCATCGGATGCTTCGCCAGCAGCTCCAGAATCGTAAGACGGACATCGCTGGCCAGCGCTTCGTAAAGCGGGAGCCATTTGCGATCGGTTGAAGCATGGATCATCACAAATTTCCTCATTTCTTTGCCTCTAATTAATGAAAATATTAATTCAAAAAGTCGGAAAAGAAAAGCTTGAAAGCTGGGCAATGGTGTTGTTTAATAGGGTTATAGGTTAAATGAAAATATTAACTGCTTCATAATTATATTAATCAATTAAAGAGGTGAACGCAATGTCTAAGCAAGCAAAAATGATCGTTGATAAGGATTTTCAGGTTGGTGAAGTGGATCCGCGCATTTATGGTTCGTTCATTGAACATTTAGGTCGCGCCGTGTACGGCGGCATCTATGAACCGGATCATCCGCAGGCGGACGAACAAGGTTTTCGCACGGATGTTTTGGAGCTGGTGAAAGGGTTGGATGTGCCGATTGTCCGCTACCCAGGCGGGAATTTTGTTTCCGGTTACAACTGGGAAGACGGCGTCGGGCCGATCGCTGAGCGCAAGAAACGGCTTGAGCTGGCGTGGCGCACGGTGGAACCGAACCTTTTTGGACTGAATGAGTTTATGGATTGGTGCCGCAAAGCGAATACCCAGGCGATGATGGCGGTTAATTTGGGGACGCGCGGACCGGATCAGGCCCGTGAGCTTGTGGAATATGCCAACCATCCGTCCGGAAGCTATTGGAGCGACCTGCGGATTGCCCATGGCTATAAGGAAGCGCATGGCATTAAGACATGGTGCCTCGGCAACGAGATGGACGGTCCTTGGCAAATCGGCAGTAAAACAGCCGCGGAATATGGGCGAATTGCCTGTGAAACCGCCAAAGTCATGAAATGGGTTGATCCGACCATCGAACTCGTCGCCTGCGGCAGCTCCGGGCTAAATATGACAACTTTCCCGGAATGGGAAGCAACTGTGCTGGAGCATACGTATGATCATGTGGAGTACATCTCGCTGCATACGTACTATGGCAATAAGACTAACGATGCTGGCAACTTCCTCGCTCAATCGATGGGCATGGATAAGTTCATCCATACGGTCATTTCAACCGCTGACTATATTCAAGCGAAAAAGCGGGGCAAAAAGAAAATTCATCTCTCCTTCGATGAATGGAATGTATGGTATCACTCGCACGAAGCTGACCGTAAGATGGAGCCGTGGCTTGTGGCGCCGCCGCAGTTGGAGGACGTGTATAACCACGAGGACGCGCTGGTCGTCGGCTGCATGCTGATCGCGCTGCTCAAACGGGCTGACCGGGTGAAAATGGCCTGCATGGCGCAGCTCGTGAATGTGATCGCTCCGATCATGACGGCGAACGGCAGCGCAGCCTGGAAACAGACGATCTACTATCCGTACATGCATGCCAGTATTTTTGGCCGCGGCACCGTACTTGTGCCGCTGATTAAGTCGCCCAAATACGATGCCAAGGATTATACGGATGTTCCTTATCTGGAGGCGGTTGCCGTACATAACGAAGCCCTGTCCGAGGTGACTGTTTTCGCCGTGAACCGCCATTTGACAGCGGCGCTGCCGCTTGAGCTCGATCTGCGCAGTTTTGGCGCTTGCCGCGTGATCGAACACATCGTCCTGGAGCACGATGATTTGAAAGCGGCGAACACGATGAGCGACCCTGATCAGGTGAAGCCTCACACCGGCGGCAATGCCGAAGTCACGGACAGCGGACAGGTTCAAGCAGCACTAGCTAAAGCGTCTTGGAATGTGATCCGCTTGAAATTGGTGTAAATTGCATAAGGCATGGTGCAGGAGAGTCCATCTCCGCCCATGCCTTTCTTTATTTTACCTTCAATGCTTTGGTATCATGGAGGAAATAATAACTATGGAGGATAAGCAGATGAACTACAAGCTGCTCAGTATAATTTTGCTGGCTTTAAGCTTGTCCGCTTGCGGGAACAAAGAGCAACATGCCGAGCCCGCAGCGGTTAAAGCGGATGCCGCTACTGTTTATAAAAATTTTTGCATCAGTTGTCATGGAGCGAATTTGCAGGGGGGAGAGGGCCCGAATATTCAAAAAGTGGGTGAACGGTTAAGCGAAGAAGAAATTATTTTGCGCATTCAAAAGGGTGGAGGTGGTATGCCGCCATTCCAGGTAGCCCTGAAAGATGAAGAGCTGAAAGCATTGGCCACATGGCTAGCCGGATTGAAATAAATGGAACTTAGTTTATTTTAAGGTTAGCTACATAATTTCTTCACAATTGCACTTTATAATGAGGGGCTTAGAGGAGAGTGATGAACATGCACTTGAATTTAGAGCCTCGGAGCCATCGGATTTCGAATTCAAAAAAATCGAAGAAGATGAGACTTACAAATCCGGGAGCGATTATTGCCAGTCTGTTTTTTTTAGCTTGCTTACCGATTGTATCCGTTATTGGAATCGAATATCTGGAACGCGGATCTTTACATGACACGATTCATTGGCTAATGTCCTATAAGAGATTGTTTTTGCTTAATGTAGGGCTATCCTTCTGTCTATTACTATTTATACAAGCGATTGTGGGTTCTCTCGCGATCTCCGGAGCCATTTCGACGCTATTATTAGGATTAATGGCATTAATTAGTTACATGAAAGTGAAAATGATCGGTGAACCGTTCTTTCCATGGGACATTTTACTAAATAAAGAAAGTATGGACATTGCTTCGCTCGTGACCGGTAAAGCGGCGATGATTCGGATTGTTTCGATCATTGTGGTCATTGCCGTCGTATTCCTGCTCAGATGGGTGCTGCCCCGCTGGAAAATGCCGATTGTCATGCGTGTCGCCATGGGACTGTTCGCGCTTTATGCGCTCTATGCTTTTAGCGTAAAAACACCGATGGCGGGCAAGGTTCTGGACCGTGCCGGGGTTAACGAGATCGTATGGGACCAACAGCAAAACTATACGAACAACGGTCTTGCACTAGCTTTTACACTTAATGTGAAAAATTCGATCGTACAGAAGCCTGATACTTATAGCGATCATGCGATTGCAACGGTTGCTGCCAACCTTCAGCAGTCCAATCAGCAGGAAGCGAAATTAGCCAGCAATGGACTCATCAACGGCAAAAAGCCGAACGTGATTTTCATTATGAGTGAAGCTTTCTGGGACCCGACCCTGCTGACGAATGTGAAATTCAGCGAAGATCCCCTGCCAACGATTCACCAATTGCAGAAAGAGTCAACGTCAGGTTACTTGCTGTCCCCGCAATTTGGGGGCGGTACGAGCAATGTTGAGTTCGAGGTGTTGACAGGCGATTCCATGAGCTTCTTGCCTGGCGGTTCCATTCCTTACCAGCAGTACGTGAACAAGCCAGTTCCAAGCTTGGCTAGCTACTTTGCCGATCAAGGTTACAAGAGCATGGGCATTCACTCCTACGAGGGCTGGTTCTGGGATCGCAACACCGTTTACAAACAGTTAGGGTTTGAAAGCTTTAAAAGCAGTGAGTACTTCGAAAACCCGGAGGTAAAAGGGTACTTTATCTCCGATGCCGAGGTTTCCAGAAATATTATCAAAGAAGTCGATAACACGGATAATCCGATGTTTATTTATACGGTTACGATGCAAAACCACGGTCCTTATGACGACCCTCGTTATGGCAAAAATAATTTTGAAGCGACAGGCCCGCTGAGCGCGCAGGCCAAATCGATTTTGGAGACGTACACGCAAGGCGCTCATGATGCCGATCAAAGCTTGAAAATGCTGATTGATCACTATCAGAACTCCGATGAGCCGACGATGATCGTCTTTTATGGGGATCACCTGCCTATGCTTGGACTTGATTATCAAGTGTATAAGGAAGCAGGGTTTATTCAATCGAGCAATCCGAACGAGTGGACACTGGATGAAGTGAAAAAAATGCACAGCATTCCGCTCGTCACTTGGTCGAACTTCGATATGCCGAAGCAGCAGATCCCGCTGCTCAGCGACTCTTTCTTGGGTGCGCATGTCCTTGATATGCTGCACATGGAGAAGCCGGCCAATTTTGCGCTGGATGCGCAATTGGCTAATCAAGTGCCGGGCCTGCTCAGCAATCTGGTTGTCGACAGCAACCAGGAGCTGCATGCAAAGGTGCCCGATGCGTCCAAAGCGCTCGTTGACGATTACCGCAACGTGCAGTATGACATGCTCTTCGGCAAGCAGTACATGGCGGAGTATCTCGACCATGACTACTTGACGAAGACCGCGCAAGCCAGCTACAACGCCGAGTTCGGCGGTGACGGCACCGAAGCGAAGCGCGCGGGAGAGAGTGAAAGCACGCCGGAAGCGAAGCCGGTTAGTGCGCAGTAAATCACAGGGGTTAACGGAATGGCCAGTTCCGTTAGCCCCTTTTTGTGCATGAAAAAAAATGATTGCCAGCATCATGCGTACTTTGGTAATATATATTTCTCTCTCTATGCGGCGGCTGTATGGAAAAAAGTGGTTGATAACGATATCTGGGAGGTGTGACATGCTTTTTGCAGTTTTGGCACGCAAAGCGTACGCCAGGAACCTGCAGTATCGCGGCTCGCATTTGCTGCACAATGTAGTGAGCGCAGCCTTCGGTTTTATTTATGCCAGCATCTGGTCAGGATTAGGAAGCGGGGATACCGCACTAGGCGACTATGGTCACCAAGGGATGCTGGGCTACATCGCTTTTAACCAGGCTATCCTCTGGGTCACCTTATTCACCACCAATGGCCTTGGGCTGGAACAATCGGTTCGCTCCGGACAAATCGCAGTCGATCTGATGAGGCCCGTACACTTGTTCTACCAGGCGATGAGCCGGGAATGGGGGCAAGTGCTCTACCAACTGATTTATAAGTTTTTTCCGATTTATATCCTCTATTTCTTCATTTTCTCCTTAAAGCTTCCTACACAATTAGCAGTTTATGGCTGGACGGCATTAGCGCTCGTCATGGCGGCCTACATATCCATCTGTATCAATTACTTAATTGGCGTCGCGGCGCTCTGGACAACTGAATCACGTTGGTTTTACTGGGTGAATTATGCGCTAAGCATGCTATTATCCGGTTTTTTTATCCCTCTGGAATGGTTGCCAAGATGGCTGCGAACAGTTAGCTATTGCTCTCCTTACCCCTATTTGCTGTATTATCCGACGCGAATTTATATGCAGTTTGAACATGGATCGGTTGTGCTCGGAGCCCTTTGCTGGTGCATCGGGTTTACTTGTGTCTGTTTGGTGGCAACTAGCGCCGTGCGCAAGAAGCTGGAGGTGCAGGGAGGATGACGACAGTCAAGCTGTATGTACTGCTATTGAAAGCGAGCTTGCGAAGCCGGATGCAGTATAAATTTAATTTTGTCTTCTCGATCATGATGGCGGGTATGGTACAAGTGGCAGAATTCCTGATGGTCGCGTTGGTGATGATGAAATTCGGTAATATCAAAGGCTGGAGCCTATATGAAGTGTGTTATTTGTACGGAGTTATCATGATATCCAAAGCGATTTACCGCACGTTTGCTTCGGATGTGCATCATCTGGAGAAATATTTGGTGAGCGGTGATCTCGATCCGCTGCTGATTCGTCCACTGCCAGTGCTGCTAGCGTTAATGACGCAAAATGTGCGAATCTTATTTGCTGAGGTCGCGCAGGGGATTATTTTGCTGGTCGTTGCCATGAATGCGCTAATGGTTAGCGGTCTATTGGGCTGGACGGCCATTCCCATAACGCTGCTCATGATTTTGAGCGGAACGGTCATTCTCTTTGCGATTGGACTTGCGACTGCTGCGGCAGGGTTTTGGCTGACGCGGATTGAATCGCTGCAAAACATGACGGAAGACGCTTCGCAAACGGCGGCCCGTTATCCGCTGTCGCTCTACCCCAAATGGCTGCAGGGGATATTGTTGGTGCTCATCCCAGTCGGGTTCGTGAACTATATGCCCGCTTTGTATGTACTGCGGGGACAAGGCGGCGCGATCATGCTATGGGGCACAGCCGGCGTAGCGGTGGCGGCACTGCTGCTGGCCATGAGTTTTTGGAAGCTTGGCTTATCGCGTTATCAAAGCACAGGAAGCTAAAATTGAGAGGAGTGTGGACTGTGATCTCGGTCCGTCAATTGCGTAAGACGTTTCAAACCCCCGTCGTGAAGGAGGGGAAACTCGCCGGTATCCGAACGCTGCTATCACGAAGCTATAAGGAAAAAGAAGCGGTGCGGGACGTTAGTTTTAACATTGAATCCGGGGAATTTGTCGGGTATATTGGTCCTAATGGCGCAGGCAAATCGACAACGATCAAAATGCTGACCGGCATACTCCATCCGACGTCAGGCGAAGTGCTCATCCATGGGCTCAGTCCGCAAAAACACCGCAGGCGCGTAGTCGCGCACCTCGGTGTGGTGTTCGGGCAGCGCACCCAGCTGTGGTGGGACTTGCCTGTCAAAGACTCGTACGAGATTCTGGCCGCGATGTACCGCGTTGAAGAAGCGACGGCCCGGCGCAGGCTCGGGGAGCTGGAACAACTGCTGGAGCTTCGCGAGTTTCTGGATACGCCTGTCCGCAAGCTATCGCTGGGACAGCGGATGCGCGCCGACTTAGCGGCGGCGATGCTGCATGATCCGGACATCCTGTTCCTGGATGAACCGACGATTGGTCTGGATGTGGTCGCGAAGCGGAGCATCCGGGGCTTCCTGAAGGCGTTGAACGAGGAATTCGGCAAAACGATTTTGCTGACGACCCATGATATGGATGATATCGAACAGCTGTGTGAGCGTGTTATCGTCATTAACCATGGGCAGATCGGCTACGATGGCTCGATTCATCAGCTTCGCGAGCGGATCGGCCTACCGACGATGCTGAAGATCACGTTCCGCGGGCCCTATGCAGTGCCAGCCGACTGGGAGCTGCCATTCCGCATTGTCGGGCAGGAGGCGGGTTTACTGACGCTGGCTTGCAACCGCAAAGAACTGAAAGCGATGGATGTGCTGCGGATCGTAAGCAGTTAGGGCGAGATGGACGATGTCCATATGGAGGAACCGGAATTTGAAGAAGTGATCCATGGGGTGTATAAATAGAAGTATTGGTGTAACGCGATGAAGGGTTTTTAATACCCGAGTTTGTATATAGGAAGGGTTGAATAAAGATGGCGATATCAAAAGATGAACGTGAGCGGGAAGCTGTGCGCGTATCTTCGGTGCGAAAGAGCATTAAGGAGCGTATCGGCGAGCTCCGGCACATTGCGGATGAACGGCGTGCTGAGGTGACGGCGATTGGCCGCGCTTTTTGGGACGACATATCGGTCAATGCTGACAATGCTGACGATATTATCGAAACAGCGGCGAGTATGGCCCAGCAGGAGCACGTCCTGATGGGGCAGGAGCGAAGTCTGCGCGTCGCCCAGGATGGACTGCGCAAGCTGCAGCGCGTCGTCGATTCGCCTTATTTTGCACGTATCGACTTCATCGAGCAGGGCCAGCTAGAGCGTGAGGCGATCTACATCGGCCTCACCTCCTTCATCGATCCGCATAGCGATGAAATTTTGATTTATGACTGGCGGGCGCCGATTGCCAGCTTGTTCTATGACTATCCGCCGGGACCGGCCACCTACACGACGCCAGAGATGGACGTCAGCGGCGAGCTGCTGCTGAAGCGGCAGTATATTATCAAGAGCGGCAAGCTGCAGGATGTGTTCGATACGGGCATCAGCATCGGAGACGAAATGCTGCAGCAGATTCTGAGCCGCAGCGCCGACGAGAAGATGCACAGCATCGTGACCACGATTCAGCGCGAGCAGAATCAGATTATCCGCGATGACCGGCACAAAGTGCTGGTCGTCCAAGGCGCTGCCGGCAGCGGCAAAACTTCAGTGGCGCTGCAGCGGATCGCCTACTTGCTGTACAAATACCGGACGACCTTATCCGCCGATAATATGATCCTCTTCTCGCCGAACTCGCTGTTCAGCGATTACGTGTCCAACGTGCTGCCGGAGCTGGGCGAAGCGAATATGCAGCAGACGACGTTTCAAGATTATTTGGCGCATAAGCTGAGCGAGACTGGGCTTGCCATCGAGGACCCTTACGACCAACTGGAGTTTATCCTGACCGGTGACGAGGAAGATGCTGCTTATGAAGCGAGGATGCAAGGCATTCGCTACAAAACGTCGGCAGCCTTCCTGCAGGTGATCGAGGCCTATGGCGAGCAGTTAAAAACCGGCGGCATCCGCTTCCGCGATTTCGCTGTCGGCAAAAAAGTGCTGATTTCGGCGGAGCAACTTAGCGAGCGTTTTTATGCCAAAGCGTCGTCGCAGTCGATCGGCGATCGGATGGAGCGGCTCACCGAGTGGATTCTCAGCCAGATGGACGATATTCAAGCGGACGTACAGAAGCGATTTTATCGCAAAATGGTCCGCGAGCCGAAATATATCGGCACTGAGCAGGAAATGAAGCGCATGAGCAAAAGCAAAGCGCACAAAGCGGTGGCCCCGCTCAGGGAGCAGGCGGCCAGCCTGGCTTACATCGATGCGCTGGGCATGTACCGTGACTTGTACGCGCAAACCGGGCTGCACCAGGCGCTGGCAGAGCAAGCCGGGCAAAGTCTCCCGCCGGCGTGGGAGACGATTCGTTCTTTCACGATCGAAGCGCTGGATCAAGGGACGATGCTGTATGAGGATGCGACGCCGCTTGTTTACTTGAAAGGCCTGGTGGAAGGTCAGCTGCGCGTCGGCAAAATCCGTTACTGCGTGGTGGACGAGGCGCAGGATTATTCGCCGTTCCATTACGCGTACTTGAAGAAGCTGTTCCCCCGCGCCCGGTTCACCCTGCTGGGCGACTGGAATCAGGGCATCTTCACACATGCGAATGCGAATACCGGCGAGTACGCATCGATTAGCGAGCTGATGAAAGAAGACGAGACGGAGACGATCCGCCTCGTCAAGAGTTATCGCTCGACTCGCGAGATTATGGAATTCGCGGGTCAGGTGCTGCCGGAGGGCGAGCCTGTCGAGCCCTTCAGCCGCAGCGGCGAGGCGCCGCGTCTTCTGCGCGCGGCTGACGAGACCGAGCTGAGCCGCCTTGTGGCGGAGGCGGCTCGGAAGCGGCGCGACGGCGGCGCAAGCTCCGTCGCGATTCTGTGCAAGACCGAGCGCGAGACGGAGCGTGCGCACGGTCTGCTGCTGCCGCTGCTGCCGGAGCTGCAGCGGATTCACAAGCTGACGCAGCACTACGAGGCTGGCGTCATGATTTTGCCCGCGTATCTCGCCAAAGGGCTCGAGTTCGACGCGGTCATTCTCTACGACGCGGGTCGCTCCGTCTACGCCCAAGCCAGGGAGCGCAAGCTGTTTTACACGGCTTGCACCCGCGCGCAGCATCACCTTGATGTGTGCTACCAGGGTGAATTGACACTTTTTCTAACCGGCAAATAGACAGAAGTCCAAACCCATCCGCTCCTATCCTCATAGGATATGGTAGGCAACAAGGAAGATCAGCCGCTAGGAGCGGAGGGGAGGCATAACCATGTCGAACGTCGGATACTCAAGTACAGCTATTGTTCTGGTGCTTTACATTTTATTGGTGATTATTCTTGCCACATTTTAATTGCTGACTACACTTGCATGTTCATGTGATAAACGAATTAGGGCTGTCCCGTGCGTCATGACAATGACCTGGGCACAGCCCTTTTTCATTGTGATCTTCAGAGGTGGATGCATGATCGGCTTGAAATTTGGATACCGTAACCAAAAAGGCTGCTTTTCAGTCTGCTTTAGGAGAACCCCGTATGCAGGTAACCAAAAAGATTTCCGCGTTGCAGCTCTACTTCATTTTTCTTTTATCGATTGGTATCACGAACCATGTCTTGTTAATTCCGGTTTTGCTTCAAGCGTCCAAACGTGACTCCTGGATCGGGACTGTGGCCGCGCTCGTCCCCATTCTTTTACTAGCCTGTCTCCTATATGCCGTTATTCGCAAGACGGCTCCGCATTCTATCATCCATTGGCTTAATCAGCGTTACGGAAGGCTCGTTACGATGCCCGTCGTTGTGATCGTCGCTGGTATTAGTTTATTGAATGCCATCATCACCCTAAAGGATGTCATCATTTGGACAAACGTTTCTTATTTGCCTCGAACACCGCAGGCTATCATCAATCTCTTGTTCGTGATCTTCTGTTTCTTTTCCGTTCGTGCCGGACTTCGTGCCATCGCCATATCCTCCGGTATTTTACTGCCAGCTGTTGTTCTCCTTGGGTATTTCGTTATGGGAGCCAATTTTCAATTTAAGGACTACAGCTTGCTTACGCCGCTTTTTACACACGGATATGGACCTACGCTCCATGCTTTGCTGCTCACCTGTGGCGCCTCCAGTGAATTGGTTTACCTGCTTTTTTTTCAACATCATCTTTCCACGCCGATGCGTCTTTCTTCCTTGCTGATTATTGCAGTCTGCTTAGTAGGCTTGTCGCTTGGCCCCTTGATGGGCGCCATCGCTATATTCGGGCCGTTTGAAGCGGCGAACTTAAGATATCCTGCCTTTGAACAGTGGCGTATGGTCAGCTTGGGGAAATATATTTCCCATCTGGATTTTCTATCCATTTACCAATGGATCTCTGGCGCATTTATCCGCATCTCCATCCTGCTGTACCTCTTCCTGGATATGATTGGCGCAGCAAAGCCCCGTTCCCGGACGGTGGTATTGGCGATGGTCTGCGTTCTGCTCATTGGTCTGGGCTTTTACCCGATTGAAGATGCGTGGCTCTTAGAGCAGATCCAGACGTGGTACTATCCGCTGCTTCTAGCGATTAGTGTGTTTTTGCTGGTTGTCCTGCTTGGTTTGTCCTACCTGCCCAAAAAACCAAAGGAGGGAACATAAAGTGCTTGAACAACAGCTTCGCTCCTTTTTTGCGAAATCGGATGATGTCATTTTGAAATCAAGTGCTTTGGGTGGCGATGACGCTCAGAACCAAGTGCTGCTTATTTATTGCGAAGGCATGAGCAACCTGGGGCACATGGAGCAATTGGTGATGCCGCAGCTTCATGCGCTGTTTGCTAATCAGCTGGAGTTTAAAGGCTCTCAGCTGGACGTGAATACGATGCTGCAGCTGAACGAGATGATGGGTATAGACGAGCCTGGATTCCTGCAGAGACTATCTGTTCTCGTGTATAGGGGCGAGCTCGCGTTGTTTTTTGAGCAGTCCCAACGATTGTATACGCTTGATATTGCTTCGCCGCCGAACCGTTCTCCTGAGGAGTCCGCAACGGAAACGGCGATTATGGGCGCCCGCGACGGATTCATTGAGGATATTCGGATTAATATCGCTCTAATCCGCAAACGCTTGCTCACGAATTCGCTATGCTGCGAGAAATTCGACATTGGCCGGAGGAGTCACACGACTGTGGCCTTGCTGTATCTCGATGATGTGATCAATAAGGCTGTATTGGCCGATGTCAAAAGCAAGCTGCAGCGAATTGATGTCGATGGACTTGTCAGCAGCGCGCAATTGGAGGAAAGCTTATCAGAACGAAAATTTACGTTTTTTCCTCTGCTCGACTACGCTGGCCGGCCAGATTACATTGTCGAAGCTTTGCTCAAAGGGCGATTTGTGATTCTAGTGGATGGAAATCCGCTTGCACTCGTAGCACCGGCCAATCTGCTGATGATATTAAAATCTCCGGAGGATTTGCATTTTCCGTTTTACTATGTCGCCTTCGAACGCGTTTTACGGATCGCGGGACTCATTATCGCGACACTGCTCCCCGGATTTTGGATTGCTCTGTCCGCGTATAATATTGAGCAACTGCCGTTCCCGCTTGTCGCGACCATCTCCTCCTCCAGATTGGGGCTGCCGATGTCCGGTCCAATCGATTTCATTCTGATGATCATTTTGTTTGAACTGTTCCGGGAAGCGGGAATGCGGCTGCCCAAAGCGGTGGGACAGACGGTTACGGTCGTCGGCGGCTTAATTGTCGGCGATGCGGCCATTCGTGCCGGTGTGACGAGCCCGACCACCCTGATGGTCACTTCCGTTTCGACCATCGCGATGTTCACGCTGGTGAATCAATCGTTAAGCGGAACGATTACGGTGCTGCGGATCATCATCCTTTTGCTCTCCACCTTGTTTGGCATATTTGGTTTTATGCTGGGACTCATTGGTGTTGTTCTGTACTTATCGACGCTGGAATCGTTCGGTACTCCTTACTTAGCTCCCGTGTCCCCGCCCACTTTCAAAGATATGGTTGCCGCACTGTTCCAGAAGCCGTGGAAGTTTATGAAGCAAAGACCAGGCATGCTCCATACGGAGGATAACACAAGCCAAGGGGATGATCAGACATGATGAGAAGCGCATATATACTTGTCATCAGTCTGGGTTTGCTGTTTCTTCAGACTGGATGCTGGGACGTAAAGACGATTCAGGACACCAACTATGTGACAGCGCTCGGTTTCGATTATGACAAGGGGCGGTTCATCATCTACGCGCAAATGCTTGATTTCGCTAATGTGGCCAAACAAGAGGGGGGCAAGGCGGCAATGTCCGGATCGATCTGGGTCGGCAAGGAGGAAGGAGTGACAATTGGGGACGCCTTCAGCAACCTGTACAAAACGTCGCAGCAGCGCGTTTTTTGGGGCCATGTCGTGGCATTTGTTTTTACTCAAAGGGCGCTGGAAAAAGGGCTGCAGGAATTTACGGACAGTATTACCCGATATAACGAAACGCGATTTACCCAATGGGTGTACGGCACATCGGAACCGCTTGAACGTGTATTTACGGTGATTCCGTTCTTTAATCTATCTCCCATGGCCTCCATTCTGGCGCATCCTAAGGAAAGTTATAGGCAACGGTCATACATAGCACCAACCCGTATGTATCGTGTCGTCGCGATGATGCGGGAGCCCGGCAACAACCTGGTACTGCCTTCCCTGGATATTCAGAAGAATACCTGGGATAAGAACGGGAAGCCCGAACCTAAGCTGGAGATCGGCGGTATGCATGCTGTAAATAATGAGAGTCATGTCCTGTATTTCCCTGAGCATGAACTGGAGGGCATGCGTTGGTTAACTAAGTTCACCTCTCGTACGCCAGTGACGCTTACCGCCGAAGGCAAGCCGGTCTTCTCCGCCTATGTCGATAACCCAAAGAATGAGGTTAAGGCGACGGTTGAGGGGAACCTAGTCAGTTTTGATATTCACATCAGTTGCAAGGCGATCATACGCGAAATATTTAACACGCTTGACGATACGACCATGAAAGAGAAGATTTCAGAGCTGATTGAAAAGGAAGTTCGACAAACTTTCGATATTGGGAAAAAGCAAGATGTGGATTTGCTGCGGCTGGAGCATGTATTGTACCGCAATAATTTTGGGCAGTGGGCGCGCCTTACGGACAATGGGCAAAAGCGTCTGCAAGATTACCAGATCCATGAGGTCAAAGTTGATGTCAATATTATGCATGCAGGTATGTACAAAATGAAGAAAAACCAGGAAAAAAGGGGACAGCCCAAGCAGTATTGATCTTGATCAGTGCTGTTAGGCTGTTTGATGGCGCCGCGTAAGCGGCGTTTTTTTGTTGGTTCTGACGACTCAAACTAGCCTCAGATTATCCACCACTGCCACCGCGGGCACCGATCAGGCACGATTAGCCGATTTTACCGGCTTAAATCGGGCGCTCAACGGCAAATTACAGCTGCAGTTTGATTTTGCCGAACTGGAGCGCGGTTTACCGCGGCCAAAGGTGAAATTTGCTCCTGTAAGTGGGTAAACTCGGATTGCAGGCTCCTCTGGGGGACGATTGGCGAGAATAAGTGGGAAAAATCGGACTGCAGCCAGCAGCCAGCTACAACTAGCACACATACGACAGCTCGCAACTTGCGCCAGCTAGGCAGCAGAAGGAAGCAGGAAGCAAGCCAGATGGTAGTTTAACCAGCCACCACGCTCCAGGAGTCAGGCCGTTTCACAGACCAATTAATATTTTTTTAAGAATTGTTTTAGGTGGGGTTAAGAACTGTTTTATAGGCAATTAAGGTGCGGAGGATAAGATGAATACAAGGGAGCGAGAGCAGCTTCCCAAATGAGAGAAGCGATAAGCTTACGGAGGCAGAGATATGAATAAAAAGTTAGCGATGATGGGATTAGGCGTAGCGGTTGGCAGTATGATGCTGGTGACATCGGTGTATGCCGGTGTGGGCGATGCGCCTGGGTATGAGGCGTTCAAGTCCGCCTTCAAGCAGACCGCCGCGGTGGACAACGTCACCCGTCAGGTGAACGTCACGTTGCAGGACAACGGCAAACCGTTGCTGAATGTGAAAACGACGATTAAAAGCGACCGCAGCGATCAAGCCGGCAGTGCGCAGGTTGTCGTTGACAACGGCACAGAGGTGCAAACGGTCAACCTTTACAATCAGGACGGCAAACAGATTGTGAAAACCGATACATCTGACGTTTACAAAGTCATCAACCATGACGATTCGAGCCGGACGTTCCGTGAACTGGAAGGCTCGAACCATGCGCCGGACCCGCAGGCCGTCCAAGAGGTCGAGAACGTGGTTGACGCGCTCGTCGGTAACTTAAAGAACTATGTCACCATGGACGAAGCGCCTGGGGACGTGAAAGAGATTCATTTTAAGCTGGACGGCAGCCAAATTCCCCCTGTAGTGAACACCATCGGCTCCTTGGTCCTGGAGCATGGAACGGCTGAGAGCATGAAGCATCCGGCGCCGGCGAAGGCAGATACGCTTGGTATCGATGTGGGCACATTGCGAAACAGCCTGCCGCAGTTGGCTAACGATATCAAAATGGATGCTGTAGCGGTGAATGCGACGATCGATGCGGACAATCATATTACGAACCAGACGGCAGAGATTCATATCTCCGGAACTGACGCTCAGGGAGCTGCGCACGAAGTAGTACTGAATATGGACATGACATTGTCCAGTGTGAACAGTACGGTGCCTGACAAAGTAGATTTGAGCGGCAAACAGATCGAGACCGTACAGGCAAATGATTTGCATCACAAGCGCTGGGGCGCAGCGCAATAAAAGATAGATGGAGGAGGAATGTTGTCCATTTCTCCTCCTTATTTTGTGCAGGGAAAGGTGGACGGATACGATGAAACCGGTTGTCGAGATCAGACAGCTTACGAAAGTGTACAACAATTCGCGCGGCGTGCATGAAGTGAATATGACCGTCCAGCAGGGTGATATCTATGGCTTCTTCGGCCCGAATGGCGCAGGCAAAACGACGGTTATGAAAATCATAACCGGTCTAAGCAAAGCGCAGCACGGTGAAGTCAAGCTGTTCGGTTATGACATTAGCACCCAATATGAACAGGCGATGGCTAAGGTCGGGGTGCTGATCGAAACGGCGGAGGCGTACACGTATATGAGCGGCAGGCGGAATCTGGAGCTGGCGGTTCGCTTTTATCCCGGGATAGGCGGGGAACGCATCGACGAAGTGTTGGAACTCGTGGGGCTGACGCCATATCAGCATGAAAAAGCCGCGGGCTACTCCCTCGGCATGAAGCAGCGGCTCGGGCTCGCGATGGCGCTGCTTTCGAAGCCGGAGCTGCTCATCCTTGACGAGCCGACGAACGGCCTCGACATCGAGGGCATGGTGCAGATGCGCGAGATTATCATGCGGCTGGCGCGCGAGGAGCGCATCACGTTCCTGATCTCCAGCCATCTCATTCACGAGATGGAATTGATGTGCAACCGGATCGGCATTCTCCATCAAGGGCGGCTCGTCCGCGAGACTCTTGTCGCTGAGCTTGTTCAAAGCGGCGTCACGCTGGAGCAGGCTTATTTGCGAGAAATTGATAGCGTAAGGAACGTAAGGAAGGAGGAGGCGCCCCATGCATAGCTTTACGGCAAGCGTCTGGAACGAAAGCATCAAAATTGCCTCGAAAAAGAAGACGATCTTCATCCTCGCCGTCACACTCCTCCTGCCTGTTCTGGCGGGTGTACTGCTGTCACGCTTTCAAAGCGGAATCGGCATCGGCGCCGTAGCATCGCAGGACTTTCCGATCGTCATGCTTGGTGTATTTAGCAGCCTCTTTTTACCGTTATTCGTGTTCATGGGGGCAGCCGATGTATTCTCCGGCGAGATGGGCGACCGCACGATGAAACTCACGCTGACCAGACCGCTCTCACGGTTCAAAGTGTTCGCTTCCAAGCAGCTTGCGCTGGCGTTGTACATCGCGCTTTATTTGCTCGCCGCGCTGCTGGCGTCCGTGCTGTCCGCTTTATTCTTCTCGCATTTTGGCGGCATCGCCACCGTGCTTGAATGGCTGCTTGCCTATGGCTCGGCCTTCGTTCCGCTGCTCGTCATGAGCATCGCGGCGGTATGTCTGGCGCAGTTCTTCTCGAGCAGCAGCTCGGCGCTAACCGTGAGCATCTTGCTGTACGCAGGCTTAAAAGTCACGGCATTCTTCATTCCGCAACTGGCGGCGTACTCGCCGACGGCTTACACGGACTGGCATATGCTGTGGATCGGCAGCACGCTAGCCGGCGGGAAGATCGCAAACATCTTTATGTTTTTAATGGCGTGTAGTATATTGTTTTTTACAGCAGGTTACTATTTGTTTGATAAAAAGGAGATTTGATCCAGATGTCGATTCGCTTGCGGCTGGTGCTTTCCTATATAGCCATGCTTCTTGTACCTCTTGTGCTGTCAGGGCTAGCCGTAATCTTGATTAGCATCGCCACGCTCGGCAGCATGAAATCATTGTTCCAGGTGGATTACACCCATGGCAACCCGATCAAGCGTGTGATCGATCAGGAAGCGGAGATCAATGCGTATATCAAGGCCGAATCTGATGTGGAGCCGGATCAATTCATGAGCGAGCCGTTCTTGAACGAGTTGAATGAGCGGCTGCATAAAATCAACATGGGCTTGATCGTCCGAAAGGAGAATGCCCTGTTGTTTGTGTCCCCCTACTTGAAGCAGGGCCAAGAGGTTGATGCGGCGAAGCTGCCCACCTTTGGCGGAGGCTCGTCTTCCAGCCATTTTGATCACAACCAGAGCTCGCTTTGGATCACGCGCCAGCAGGACTTCCTTTTTGGCGATAAAAGCAAAGGATCGGTATTCATCTTTCTGGACGGCACGACGTTTCAGAAATATTTGCACCGGTTTTCCAAATCGGTCATTTTTGCGTTTATTACCATTCTTGTGCTGACGAACGGCGTGCTGACTTATCTGGTCTCGCGGAGTATTATCCGGCCGCTTAAAGCACTGAAGCAGGCTGCCGAACAAATTAAGGACGGCAATCTTGATTTTCAGGTGAAGACCGCTTCGTGTGATGAGATCGGGGAGTTGAGCAAAGCGTTTGAAGAGATGAGGCGCCAATTAAAGCGGTCCGTCGAGATGCAGCTGCAGTACGAGGAAAACCGCAAAGAGCTGATCTCCAACATCTCTCACGACCTGAAGACGCCGGTTACGGCGATTAAAGGTTATGTCGAGGGGATCATGGATGGGGTGACGAATTCGCCGGATAAGCTGGACCGGTATGTGCGCACGATTTACCATAAAGCGGTCGATATGGACCGGCTTATCGATGAGCTGTTTTTGTTCTCTAAGCTGGACTTGGGCAAAGTGCCGTTTCAGTTCGAAACGGTGGATATTCGCGGCTATGTGCAGGATTGTGTGCAGGAATTGCAGTTCGATATGGAGAAAAAAGGTGTTCGTCTGGTGCTGAGCGATTTGCCGGAAGCGCCGCTGCTGATTACGGCCGACAGGGAGAAGCTGAAGCGTGTGTTCCTGAACGTCATTGAGAACGCCGTGAAATACAGAAGTATGGCGGACTGTTTCATCCGCTTGCAAGTGCAGGACATCGACGGCAGCGCCGTCATTCAAATCGAAGATAACGGTCAGGGCATCTCGGAGGAGGCACTGCCTTATATATTTGATCGGTTTTACCGCGCAGACCCGTCCCGGAACACCTCGACGGGAGGGAGCGGGCTAGGGCTGGCTATCGCCAAACAGATCATGGAGGAGCATGGCGGCGCCATCTGGGCTTCCAGCCGGCTGGGCGAAGGCACAATCGTGTTCATGGCATTGCCGCTTACGAAGCAGGAGCAGGGGGGACAAGGGGAATGAGCCGAATTTTAATCATTGAAGATGAGCTCAGCATCGCGGAGTTGGAAAGGGATTATTTGGAAATAAGCGGGTATGAGGTTGATATCGAGAACAGCGGTGATACCGGCCTGCAGCGCGCGATGAACAACGACTATGACTTGATCATACTTGACTTGATGCTGCCCAAAGTGGACGGGTTTGAAATTTGCCGCCGCATCCGCGGCGAGAAAGACATTCCCATTCTGATGGTCTCCGCCAAAAAAGAAGACATCGACAAAATCCGCGGGCTCGGCCTCGGCGCCGATGATTACATCATCAAGCCGTTCAGCCCGGGGGAGCTGGTGGCGCGCGTTAAGGCGCATCTGGCCCGTTACGAACGGTTGATGGGCAAGCGTGAGACCCGTAACGATGAGATCCGTATCCGAGGTCTCCTGATCGATAAGACGGCCCGCCGGGTGTTCGTGAATGAACAGGAGGTCGTCTTTACGACCAAGGAGTTCGACCTGCTGGCATTCCTAGCGGTGAACCCGAACCGCGTCTTCAGCAAGGAACAGCTGTTTGATCATCTGTGGGGCATGGACGCCTTGGGGGAAATTGCAACCGTCACCGTACATATCCGCAAACTGCGGGAGAAAATTGAACAGGACCCGTCCAATCCCCAATATATCGAAACAATCTGGGGAGCGGGGTATAGGTTCCGGATTTAAAGTGAAGCCTGAGACGAGCATAGGTCGTTGAGGGCTTTTTTATGTATAAATGCTTATTTACAACCCTTGTATTGTTAAGATATTGTAAATACTAATTTACAATTGTTAGGGGGAAGCGCACATGATGCTTAGCATTGATGTACATTTATTGCTCAAACTTGGGATTTCCGCCATATTTGGGCTCATTATCGGTCTGGAACGTGAAGTGCGCAACAAACCGCTCGGTTTGAAAACATCCCTGGTCATTTGCCTAAGCAGCTGTTTGCTGACCATTGTCTCCATTGAGTCCGCCAACAAATACGCGGTGCCTGGCTTGCATGTCATGGACCCGATGCGGCTTGCGGCGCAAGTCGTCAGCGGAATCGGTTTTCTCGGCGCGGGTGTTATTTTGCGCAAGCACAATGATGTCATTATCGGGCTGACGACGGCCGCTATGATCTGGGGAGCGGCGGGCCTCGGGATTGCCATTGGCGCCGGATTTTTTGTAGAAGCCTTCTTCGGACTCGTCCTCATCATGGTCAGTGTCATTGTGCTGCCTTACTTTATCAAAAAGGTCGGACCTAGACCGCTCATCATGAAAGATCTGCGTGTTCGATTGATCCTTTCCCATGAAGCCAACTTAACGCTAATTATTAAAACGATCATTAAAAAAGGGTACAGAATAAGCAGCGTTCACATCAAGGAGCTGAACTCGGAGCATCAGGAGCTGAATTTCATCGTATATATCGACCGGAAATATGCATCGGAGGTTTACGATGAGCTGAAGAGTATGGAATATGTGGAAACTGCTGAAGTGGAAACGCTGTAAAATAAGCAAGACCGCTGACCTCGTTTGAGGTTGGCGGTCTTTTCGTTTGCTCACGTTGCCAGCGCTGCAGCGAATTTTTTTCCATATTCGCGGCACATTCGCTTCTCGTCCTTGGAAGGGTACTGACAGCACATGTGCAATAACAAAAGGAGCTAAGCCCATTTTAAGCGCTTAGCTCCTCTCTTTGTTCCGCCAACTGATGCTACGAATTCACCTTTTGCAGCTTTGCCGGATTGTTGATCTTGTAAGGCACCGGATGCTTGGTCAGCTTCTTGGCCACGATTTTGCCTTCGAACGTCAAGACGTCGCCGATCGCCAGCTCCAGCTTTTTCAGCGTAGCGCTGTGGCTTGACCATGCTGTGCCGAGCTCGATGGCAGGGTCTTCAATGGACACCGCCTCATAAATAATCACTTCATCATCCGCATCGGAAAAATGATTCGGTACCGTCGTAAACTCCTGGACCGTAGCGGTCATTTTTACTTTCTCCTCAGGCAGCTCGACCTTCGGCGCTTTTTCTTTTGCGGCCTTCTTTTTCGGTGCGGCTTCCACTTTGGTTTCTTCCGCTTTAGGCTCATCGGCTTTGCTAGCAACAGCAGGCGCAGCCTCCTGTGATCGTTCAACCGCCGCTGCAGCGGTATCGGCTTCAGCTTCATCAGGCTCGTCCGAGGCTATGGTCTGCTTTTGACCATAATTCGCAGCTTGCATCTCCTTGAGATAAGAAGGGTGGATGCTATGCTTCTGCTTGTTCTCGAATTCAATGACCGCGGTCATCTTATCGACATAACCGACCAAACTACAGACGTGCGCAGCCCCGTTTCGCTTGTAGAAAAACGTTTTTGTTTTCACAGCCTTTTCGGACAAGAGGCCCCATTCCTTGCATTTGTCGATCTGTTCGGCCTCGCTCTCGAAGGCGTTATAGGTTGTGGGCTCGATAATAAAAGCATGTACCATTCGCTTCTCCGCCTTTCTTTTCATACAGCCTATTTTATCATTACTTAGGTTCATTTTAAATAAACTCAAAGTTTCCCTTGTTCTGGCAAGGAGAGCGTTTTATGTTGAAGGATAGAGACGGTGAGGAGGGAGAGAAACAACATGATACTAAATACAAATGTCCAAGACTTATTGCTGGAGCTCCGGGGGCTAGGCATATTAGGGGCCGATTGTGAGGCGGTTCCCAACACGAACGGCACAACGGATGGACGAATCTATATTTTATCCGAAAATAATGTAAAACGACATGTGCTCAAGCTGGATCACCCCCAGGAAATTGCGCTGGCCGAGCAGTTCCTGCACCGCTACAGGGAGGTCTCACTGCTGCCTGATCTTCTATACACGGATCCAGATAAGACATATATGGTCTATACCTTTATTCCCGGTACCACACACTATAATAGGGGGGCCAAAATCAACTGGCTGACTCGATTGGTCACGGGCATGCTGAATCATTACACGGCTGTTGAAGAAGGGAGCTCATGGGGGCGGATCGACATTCCTCATCCTTCGTGGCTTCAATTTAATGAGCAGAGTATCCGTGAGGCCAAAATGAATGTAGGCAGCCTTTTGACTGAAGCGGATTATGAGCTTGTAAGGTCTTTGGTCCACCGGCTGTGGTCGGACGATAGCGGCATGAAGCGGTACTTGCTGCACGGCGATACAGGCGTACACAACTTCGTTTTTGATAAGGGTGAACTCCAGGCGATCATTGATCCTTCTCCTATAGCGGGACCTGTTTCGTATGACTTTTTATACGCGTTTTGCTCGTCGCCGGACGATTTGAACATAGAGACACTGCGGGCTGGATATGTTTTACTTAAAAATGAAGCTACGGATGTATGGAGCCTGACCCAAGAGGTCATGGTGCAGCTCTATTGCCGGATCGGCATTTGCCTCAGACATCATCCGCATGATTTAGCGGGTTATTTGCAGGCTTGGCGCTATTGGAAGGAGCAGCTCAAGGAACAGACTCTATAAAACGTGCCTCCGCAAGCACACAACATGCATAGATCATGGTACAATTAACCATGTTGAAAGTTAACCGGATGAAGGAAAGCGGGGCGTTCACATGGGGGAAATTTTGCAGCATTTGAGAATACTAGGATTCACGGAGCTGGAGGCCAAATGTTTGCATATGCTCGCGGAGTCCGGCACACACACGGGCTATGAAATCGCCAAGCGGCTTGGCGTCTCGCGCTCGAATGTCTATGCAGCGCTGCAGAAGCTGGCGGAAAAAGGAGTTGTCCTGACCAGCCATGGAGAGCCGACGCATTACCAGAGCTTATCGATCGAGGATATCAGCCGCAAAATCGAGACCGACTTGCAAGCCTCCATCCGCTATGTGAAGGCTCATATGCCGAAGCAGGATGCGCATCGCACAGGATATTTCAGCTTGGACGGCGATGCCAAAGTGACTGACCGTCTGCGTGATGAGCTGAAAAACGCGAGGGAAGAAGTGCTCGGCGATCTTGCACGGAACGAAGTCGATCTGCTCAAAGCGGATTTGGAGTCCGCAGCTGGGGAAGGGGTGCGGATCCTGCTTGCTACAGCCGATGAAGCGGATGTAGAGCCTTCCATTCGCCAGTTCCAGCATTTGCGTGAGAGGACGGAGCAGCCTCAGAGCGGCCGCAAGTTCACGCTGTTGATCGACCGCAAGCTGGCCATTGTCGGTACACTCGGCTGCGAGTCTGCCAAAGTGATGCTGACGGAGCATCCAGCGATGGTCGAGCTGTTGCAGGAACATTTTCAGCATGC
Organism: Paenibacillus aestuarii; assembly: GCF_027789125.1. Lineage (GTDB taxonomy): Bacteria > Bacillota > Bacilli > Paenibacillales > NBRC-103111 > Paenibacillus_E > Paenibacillus_E aestuarii. The sequence goes on from NZ_JAQFVF010000033.1 coordinate 102,226, forward strand.
GGTTGTGCTTTCAGAGCTGCATCGGGATATGGGCGCGAAGCTTGAAGACAAATATGGGAAAAATTACAAAAAAATCATACAGAAATATATCGACGGCAAGCCGGCAGAGGGGAATGGCAAGCTGGTTGAAGGGAAGAGGAGAAAGAAGAAATGAAGGAGATCGGGCAGGAGATGGATCAAGGTCAGGGGCAAAAGCGTATTCTACAAGCGGCGGAGGCACTTGTGAAGGAGAAGCTCGAGCGCGACAGCAGCGGCCACGATTGGTGGCATATTTATCGCGTCGTGCAGACGACGAAGCGGATCGCCGCTATGGAGGGCGCCGACAGCTTCGTCTGCGAGCTCGCGGCTCTGCTTCACGACGTCGCCGACGAGAAGCTGAACCCGGATCCCGCAGCTGCGCAGCGGGAGCTTGAGCATTGGCTCGCCGCGAGCGGCACGCCGGCGGCGCAAGTGCAGCACGTGCTGGAGATTATCAGCACGATGTCGTTCAAGGGCGGCGCGCGTCCGCCGATGCGCACGCTGGAAGGCCAGGTCGTGCAGGATGCCGACCGGCTGGATGCGATAGGCGCGGTAGGCATCTCGCGCGTATTCGCCTATTCGGGCTGGAAAGGCCGCCCGATCCATGATCCCAGCGTCACGGTGCGCGAGCATATGACGGAGGCGGAGTATCGCAGCGGCAACGACACGGCGATCAATCATTTTTATGAGAAGCTCCTGAAATTGAAGGAGCTGATGAATACCGCCTACGCGCGCAAAATGGCGGAGGAGCGCCACAACTTCATGGAACAGTATCTCACACAATTCTATGCGGAATGGGAAGGCGAAAAATAGGTGAAACGGAGCCTTTCGAGGCTCTTTTTTTATGCAGCAGCAGGTTGCTCATCCGACCGGCCCTCCCTCTTGGCCCGCTACCACCCCAGCACCCCTCACCTCGCCTACCACCACCCACATCTTCCAACGCCCTTGAGTCGAATTATGTGATAAACTACAATGAAGAGAGCAACGACTCAACTTCCCACGTAGAAAGAGATGTTAATGAAGATGAAAAAAGAAGCAAAATATATCGCAACATTATCGCTGGGCGTAATGGGTGCCGGATTCTTGGCCACGCTTCCAGTGGCGGCTACGACTTGGGGCGCCTTTTTGCAAGGCGGCTTTGAAGCAGGCGTCGTCGGCGGCTTGGCCGACTGGTTTGCGGTTAGCGCGTTGTTTCGCCACCCGCTAGGCATCCCGATTCCGCACACGGCGCTTCTGCCCAGAAATCGAGCCAAGATTACGAAAGCGCTCGTCTCCACCGTCGAAAATGAGCTGCTATCCAAGGAAACGATCCGCGCGCGCCTGCAGCAAATCCGGTTTTTGGAGCGCGGTCTCGGGTTGGCGGAAAGCCATCTGGACAACGGGGCGCTGCACAGGGGACTGGCTGACTTAGCTTTGCAGGCGCTGCAAGCTATTGACATGGAGAAGCTTACGCCGCTAGTGGCCGAGGAGCTGAATAAAGCTCTGCAGGATGTAGACACGAGCCGGTTCGTTCAAACACTTGTAAGTACGGTGCTGGACGGCGGATACGAGGGTAAGACATTTGATTTTGTGCTCGAAAAAGTGGAGGCATGGGCGCTGAAAAGTGAGACCCGCGATCAGCTTGGCGCCATGGCGCTGAAAGCTTTTGAAGGGCTGCAGTCCAACGGCTTTATGGCGTTCGCGGTGAATGCGTTCATCGGGATGGTGAGCGAGGAGAAGATCGGCGGCATTATCCAGAACTTCCTTTTGTCTTACCTGGAGGAAATGAGGTCCAGCCATCATCCGCGCAGAGAAGCGGTACTGAGTTTTATTCGTAAAGAGCTGAACAAGCTGGATACGAACCCGCAACTATTGCAAGAGCTGGATAAGCTGAAAATGAAGCTTCCTGATCTGTTCTCCCTCGAAGAGAAGCTAGGGGCTCTGATGGAGAGGGTGAAGGCGAAAGCCGTGGCTTTTGTGGAGCAGCCGGAATTTGTCCGGGGCTATGTGGTTCCCATTCTGCGCAAGCTGCTGATGTCAGTTCGTGAAGACGAAGAGAGAATGGCTCGCGGGGAAAGCTGGATCCAGCAGCAGATCGTCAACTATTTGGAGCAAAATCACAGCAAAATCGGACAGCTTGTACAAGAAAATTTGGATAAACTGGAGAATGAGAAGCTGATTGAAATGATGGAAGATAAAGTCGGCAAAGACTTGCAGTGGATCCGTGTGAACGGGGCGATTTGCGGGTTTATTATCGGTCTGGCGCTGACTGGCTTGAAGCTGCTTTTCTAATAACCGTCGGATAAGCCCGGTTCATCCCTGAGCGGATGAAGACGGGCTTGTTTGGTTTGGTGAGGCTGCGAGTGTACGAAGGTGCTTGTCATTGTCTGATTCCGCGCATTCGAAACACAAGAGAGAGTGGTCATCTTGAACGAGCGCCTCAATAAATCCGTCATTGCAGTAAATATCCTTCCGGCAATTCTGACACTTTCCAACCCATTCCTTCATAAAATCTTCCTCCTCTGAAGTAAAAACCACGACAAACCGTCTCCGGCCTATCGTGGCTGTTCTTCTTTAATTCGCGCTGCAGACCGCTAATTCCCGCCAGAAGCAGCTTGCTGCTCACTCTTTTGCTGCTTGTGGGCTTTGGCGTCAATGACCTTGCCGCCGCCGCTTCGCTCGCTGGACGACGACAGGCTCATGGTGCTGCTGCCCTGGAAGATGCCGCCTTCCTGGATGATGAAGGAGCGCACGTCAATGTTGCCGATCAGAACACCTGTGCTGGTGACGATCAGCTTGCCTTTGGTGACGACATTGCCTTTGACTTTACCGGCAATGATCACATCGCGAGCGTGAATGTTGGACTGCACAATCGCATTCTCGCCGATGGTGATGTCTCCTGCGCATTCGACGTCGCCGTTGAGTTGGCCTTCAATCCGCAGGCTGGCTTCGGACATGACTTTACCTTCGCAGATCGTGCTCTCGCCGATCAGCGTATCGGTTGTTTTGGTATTAATAGGCTTTGTTTTGCTGCTGCCGAGCATTAGTGGTCATCCTTTCTATCATTAATGAGATAAGGGGAGGGGTCGATCTGAACGCCATTCTTGTGAACCTCGTAATGCAGGTGGGTACCTGTGCTTCGTCCTGTCGTTCCCATGAGGCCGATCTGTTGCCCTTTCGTAACTGATTCTCCACGTTTTACCAGCATTTTATTCAAATGCATGTACTCGGTTTGCAGCCCGCGCGTATGATCGACGATAATGTGATTCCCATGCTCGTCATCGTAACCGGCTTCAATAACCTTGCCTGCGGCTGTCACGTAGACGGCATCGTTCAGCTCACCATCAAGATCAATGCCGGCGTGCATCGAGGGCTTCAGCGTGAAGGGATCTTTGCGCAGGCCGAACCCGGATGTGATGCTGTGCGTGACGGTAGGCCATAGTGTCGGTGTGATGGTGCGGAGCTGCTCGGCCTCTTTCAGCTTCACTTCAGACGCGTTAAGGTTGACGAGCACCGTGTTAATCTCGCCGACTAACGAAGTCAGATCTTGCTTGGTGCTGGAGACGAGCGTCGTCACCTCTTGCGAAGTGACTGGCACCTCGGCGCCGCCGACATCGGGATTCGGGCGGGAAGCCATCCCGCTCGGCAATGCGCCTGACTTTTTGCTTGTCCCATCTGTTTCGCTCATCAGTTGAATGACATGTTCCAGCTTTTTGATTTCTTCGAGCTTCACCTTGAATTCATCAGCTTGCTGTGACAGGTCAATCAAATTGTTTTGAAGCTGTTCAAGTTCGTTATTTTTAAGTGTAATTTGATCAACCAGTTGACGCTCTTGTCCATCAAATGACTGCTGCATCGTGCTAGTCGTCTGATGAAAGGTAGTGTTCATGAGGTAAATGGTGACGCAAAATCCAGTCAATACAAGGATGATAACGCTAGGCACTACATAGAGACTGCTGTGTGGAAGCTTAATTCTTACGGTTTGGCGGTTAGCTCCAGGAATGATCATTAAGGTGAATTCCTTCTTCCCCCAGATGAACTTCAACCGTTCCCCTTCCTTTCCGTAACAAAGTCCCCCTCCTTGATTCGATTGTATTCGTCAATAGGGCGAGTCATGCCAACTTTATTTGGACAGATTCGCACGGAAGAAGGGGAAATTCACTCCAAAAATCCCGCTACCATACTTGATATGGGAAATTATACATGGATAACAACGATGAGGGACATACTAACCGAACGTACACCCTGTAATCGTGAGGTGGCTTCCGCATGTCTTTTTGGCAATGGATGAAATATCGGCCGACACCATCAAGCCAGCCAATGAAGGAAAAGCGTCCGCAGCCGATCATCCCTGACCGCTATATGGATCAGCATAGCGAGGATCTACTGACCGGAAGCTTGGATGATACCCTTCGTTTTATTCAGACTGTGCTTGGCGACAGTGACGACCTCATTACCCGCGAGTTTGTTATTTTTGGCCAGTTTAAGGCGGTTCTTATCTACTTCATCAACATGATCGACCAAGAGGTAACCAATAACGATATTTTGAAGCCGCTGATGATAGCTCCGCAGCATTATGTGGCTGGCACGATTGAGATGCAGCAGCTTAAGCATGTGCTTTTGCACGAGACGCTGTATCACAGCATGAGCAAAATGGAGAATAAACTGGCCGCGATTGTTGACGTTATTTTGCGCGGGCAGCCGGTCATTGTGGTGGATGGCCTGGATGAAGCGATTATCGTCGGCGCAGCCAAGATTGATAAACGGGCCATTAATCAACCGCAGACCGAACAAGTCATTCGCGGTCCCCGCGAAGGGTTCATCGAACAGTTAGGGACGAATGTTTCACTGCTACGTTACCGGCTGCCGACGAGCGATTTTACGGTCAGGACCAAGCAGGTAGGCCGATTGACCAAGTCGCGTGTGGCCATTTGTTACCTGAAAGGGATAGCCAATGACGCGCTCGTTCAAGAAGTGGAAAGCCGTATCTCCTCAATTGACATAGACGGGGTTCTGGATGTCGGTTACCTGGAGCAATTTATTGAGGATAACCATTTATCGCCATTCCCGCAGATTCAAAATACAGAACGGCCGGACAAAGCGGTGGCCAACCTCATGGAGGGCAGAGTCATTATTCTCGTCGACGGTTCGCCGTTTGCGTTGATTGCTCCTTCGGTATTCACCCAGTTCTATCAGACGACGGAGGACTATTCGGAACGCTTCCTGATGGTCAGCTTCATTCGTCTGGCACGCTTGCTAGCACTTGTCTTCTCCTTGGTCACACCATCGCTGTATGTGGCGGTCATCTCGTTCAATCCCGAGCTCATTCCGACCAAATTTGCCGTGGCGGTGGCGGGGGGGCGAGCGGGTGTCCCGTTCCCCTCGGTGGTGGAGGTGCTGCTTATGGAGATGTCGATGGAAGTGCTGCGTGAGGCGACGCTGCGGCTGCCGCAGCAGGTCGGCGGAGCGCTCTCTATTGTCGGGGTGCTCGTGATCGGCCAGGCGGCGGTTGCCGCAGGCTTCGTTAGCCCGATCACCGTAGTGGTAATCGCGCTGACGACGATCGGCTCCTTCGCAACGCCGGCCTATAACGCTGCGCTGGCTCTTCGGTTGCTGCGCTTTCCCCTTGTATTTTTCGCGGGGATGTTCGGCCTGTTCGGCGTAATGGTGGGCTTGATTCTAATCATCAATCATGTGCTTTCCCTGAAATCGTTCGGCGTTCCTTATATGAGTCCGGTCGTGCCGGGCAATTATGAAGGGATGAAGGATACGGTAATCCGCGGTCCTCTGTGGTGGATGAGAAGGCGTCCTGCGATGTTTCATACGCCGAATCGGGAGCGTGTCAACGAGAGCGTCGTCAACACACTTAAACAAACTCCGCACAATACGTTAGACCCGTTGAAAGTGGGCAATACGAGATGGGAGCAGCCAGATGGAATATCCAAAACAAGTGACAACGATTCAAGCGGCAGCAATTCTCATTAGTACGGTGATCGGCGTAGGCGTGCTTCCGCTTCCGCTGTTCGCGGTTCGCTCCGCAAATACAGGTGCGCCGTTGATCACGCTGCTCGCGGTGCTGCTATCTTCGGCAGGGTTATGGGTCGTCACAAAACTGGGCATGCGATTTCCGCGTCAGGCTTTTACCCAATATAGCGAGGTCATATTAGGCAAATGGCCGGGGAGACTCGGCAGCGCCATCGTAGTCCTGTTCTTCGCAATATTGTCCTCGCTGGCATCCAGAGAATTCGGTGAAGTCGTCATTACCTCTGTCTTGAAGAAGACTCCGCTCGAGGTGACGGTGATTCTTATGCTGCTGCTGGCGACATTGGCGGCACGCAATGACATGACGACCTTCACCTATATTAATCATCTCTACCTGCCAATCATCCTAGGGCCAGCATTTCTGATTGTGGCTTTATCCCTGAAAAATGCGAGTGCCGACTTCCTGCTGCCCGTCTGGGGAAATGAGCCGCGAGATATGCTGAATGGCGTCCTTGTCATCGCCGCATTGCTGCAAGGATCATTTATTCAAACCATTGTCATTCCCGCAATGCGCAACCCGCAGAAAGCGATGAAGGCTTGTTTCTGGGGCATGTTTATCGTCGGCTTCTTGTACATCACGATTGTCATTGCCGCAGTCGGCGTGTTTGGTCCCGAGGAAACCAAGCAATTGTTATGGCCCACCTTGGAATTGGCTAAAACGACAACATTGCCGGGAAATATTTTGGAGCGGCTCGATGCCGCCTTCCTGGCGATTTGGGTAACAGCTGTTTTCACGACCATTTTCTCCAGTTATTACCTGACCATTCATTTAGCAAGCAAATTATTCGGATTGCATGACCACCGGATGCTCTCTTTATTTGTCGTACCGTTTTTGTTCGCCATGGCGATGACGCCGCAAAGCATTTTGCAGATGTATCAGGTGATTGAGATTGTCGGCAAATTCGGCTTGCTGATCACGATCGTATATCCGCTGTTGCTTCTACTGGTTGCGAACATCCGGAAGAAGAGAGGGACACAGGATGGCGGGTAGGGTTTGGCTGCGTGTTGTCTTCAAAGGCATGGCGCTCCTTCTCATCTGCTTGTCTCTCTCAGGCTGCTGGGACCGTCAAGAGATTGAGGAACGTGCCGTTATTCTCGGCATCGGCATTGATCAAGCAGAGCCGGACGCAGAGAAAAAGGAACTGCCGCTTTCCCACAAGCCCGGTCAACTGCATATCCCCAGCAAAAAAATGATTCGGCTGACCGTGCAAGTTGCGGTCCCCGGGCGGATTCCGCTAGGCCCAGGGATGGGAGGCGGTGAAAGCAGCAGTGGGGGGAATAGGACGGTATGGGTCGTCTCCGGTGTCGGGCATACGATTGATGATGCCATTAACGGTTTGCAGCAGCGGATTGCACCCCCACTCTTTTTTGGACATTTGCGGGTGATTGTTGTCTCGGAGCGCGTAGCCAAGAACGGGCTGGTCAATTTGAACGATTTTTTTCGTCGTAACCCTGAGATTCGCCGCATGAGCTGGATGTTTATTTCCAGAGGAGAAGCTATGGACATTATGAAGGCCTCCCCGCAGCTGGAGCGGGTCCCTTCGATTTATTTGATGACGACGATGGATCAATCGGTCAAAATGGGGCGGTTTCCTAATGATATTCTCGGTTTGTTCTGGAGCGCATCCTCGGCCAAAGGGAAGGAAGGATATTTGCCCTATTGTGAGCTCGACGGTGAGAACAATATTAAAATTAGAGGCCTCGCGTACTTTCGTGGCGATAAATTAGCAGGAACGACGGACGGTATGGACATTACGCTCTTCATGGGCATTATGGGCATGAATCCATCAGGCGGTCAGGCCTATGTGCAGGTTCCGGGCAAATCCGAATATTTGGAATACAGCGGCAGGAGCCGTAAAGCGCTGACGAAGGTCGATATACAAGACGGCAAGCCGCACGTGAGAGTGAAAATCATGATCGAGGGCAATATCCGGGAAAAGTCGAATGAATCGGTGAAGTTGAGCCATGATGTCATTCAATTGATGGAGAGACAGCTCGAACAGGATGCGGTCAAGATGTATCAGGACTTTATTCACCGCACGCAGGAGAAAGGGGCGGATATTTTCGGCTTTGGCGAGCATATCCGTTCGAGGCAGTGGCGGTATTGGGATGAGCAAATTAAAACGAAAGAACAATGGGAGAAGATGTACCCTGATCTGAAAGTGGATATTCAAGTGAAAGTGCAAATCCGGCGTGTCGGCATGAAAGCTGTATGAGGATGAACTGTGGTCAGCAGCAAGAATGGAGGAACTGGGATGGCTTCAGGATTATCAATTGGATACATTCAGTTCATGGTTCTTTTGCTTTGGATTACGGGTGCCCTTATGCTGCGATTTGATTTAAAGTACTACCAACTGAAGAAAGAAATGAAGGAAGCCAAAGTGACAAGCATGCTGGGGTGGATGAACATAGTGCTTGGCTGTATCGCATTTATCGGCAATTGGATCTACCAAAAAATGTGGTAATAAATAGTCAAATGCCCCCAAACTTTTTTGGTGCTGCTCCGTCTATTGAGTATAGAAAGGATTGGTGAGATCACCATGATGAAAAAATCAATGTTAACGATAGCTTTGTCCCTGTTTGTGCTTTCCGGCTGCCAGCAATCGTCAGGAACCGCAAGCGGTACAGCGACGCCGACCGATTCGCCGCAGACGACCCCGGCTGCTTCCGTGCAGCCCACACCTTCGCCAGAGGCGTCAGCGGCGCCGACAGCATCAGCCAGCCCTTCGCAGGGGACGTCCGGTGAGCCTGCAGCTGGGGCGTCCATGAAGACCGTTACGGCCGTCAGGCTCGCCGATGCCAAGAGCGGCTGGCTCGGCGGCAAGGGCTGGATCGCCAGAACCGACGATGGAGGCGTCACCTGGAAACCGCAAATGACGGTAACCGGCGATGTGCAGCAGCTCTTTGCCCTGAACGGCCAAGAAGCGTGGGCGGAAGTGGGCGATGAGCGGAAGCTGCTCAGCACGACCGACGGCGGCAAGCATTGGACGGACGCGGGCAAAGTGCCGAACGGCGCGTTCTTCCACTTTGTGGCGAAGCAGGAAGCTTACAGCGGCAATGCGAAGACAGTGGACGGCGGCAAGACGTGGACGACGCTGCCTGTACCGGAGGGCATCACTGGCGATGCCTATTTCCATGATAAAGCGAATGGCTGGGCGGTGCGGCAGGTCAAGGACAAGATCGAGGTGCAGCGGACCCAAGATGGCGGGAAAAGCTGGCAGACCGTCATGTCGCGCACAACCGTCGCCCCGCTGACGGGCACGGTCATCCGCTCTGCGGGTACGAACGATGCGTGGGTGGAGCTGATCGGCGATTCAGGCATGACACAAACGTCCTACTCGCTGTTCCACACGACGGACGGGGGGAAAACTTGGCAGGCTGTGCTGAACAACAGCACGGCGGGCGGGGGACCGGCGCCTGGCTATGCGGAGAATGACACCAAAGGCGCCAAAAACACGGGCGCCAAGCCAGGGCCGCTTGACGTCGTCAGCCCGCAGATCGCCTTCATGGGCGGCCAATGCCCAAGCTGCGATAAATCGAACTCCGTCGGTTCCACGAAGGATGGCGGCAAAACGTGGGTGAACGGCAAAGAGTCGTTCACTGGTTATGGCACCATGCTGCTGGCTATGGCAGATGGCAATCAAGGATGGCTGATTACGAATGACAATTCGCAGCCATCGGTGATGTACACCACCAGTGACGGTGGTGCCAACTGGAAAAAGGTGCACACATTCAGCGCACCGAAATGATTACAAAGCCTTACTGGACGCGGCTGCTGCTGCGACAGTAAGGCTTTATTAGTTAATAGCATTAAATTCCAAGTCAGCTACCCCCTAAATCCCCAGGGGTGACAAAGAATGGTATAGGTATACCCTATGCCATCTAGAGGAGGACATTCATGTTCGCCAGGAAATACGCTTTTGTCACCTTTACCGTCGCCGTGTTGGTCATGATTGGCTTTGCCGTGAAAAATCCCGGAAATATGGAGCTTTCGGCTGCCATCTCGGGTTCGGCTTCCCCCGAACAGACACAAGTTTCCGCAAGCCCTGAACCATCCATTGCGCCTGCGGAATCTCCCCGAGCTTCAACGCCGAAGCCAAAGCCGACTGTGAAACCTTCGGGTGCTGCTGCGCATTCGTCAGCTGTGAACGGTCAGACGGTCTCATCCGGGTCGCCAACGCCGACAACTTCACCGGCGCAAGAGGATTCTGCGCAGCCAAGCGCACAACCAACGGTTCAACCGACCGTGCAGCCAAACGTACAACCGGCGGTTCGGCCAAGCCAGGAGCCTGACCCGACACCGAAGCCAGCCTCGTCCGGCAGTACGCCTAAACCGGAGGTGACGCCGCAGCCAGCGTCTGAACCGTCAGCGGGCTCCAAAGGTGTAGACGATCCTGTGCCTGATGAGAAGAAAGTGACCCTCTCGGACTCCGAAATCGAGAATGTGGTCAAGCAATACGATGCCATCCTAGAGGCCGATCAAGCCGACCAGGCTTTGCCCGATTGGAAGAAGAAGGCGGACTTGCTCATCGCCAAGGGGTTGGATTATCTCGGCACGCCTTACGTATTCGGCGCCAAGGCTGGGGATACCGATTCATTTGACTGCTCTTCCTTTTTAAAATATATTTTTGCCGGTCAAGAGGTTACACTGCCCCGCGATTCGCGCCAGCAGAGCCAACGGGGCTCCGAGGTGGCGATCAACCAGCTGCGTGAAGGGGATCTCGTCTTTTTCACAACGCCCAAAAGAAAAAACAATAAAGGCATCGAGCGAATCGGTCATGTAGCGGTCTACATAGGTGACGGGCTCATCCTGCATACGTTCCGCCCAGGCATCGGCGTGACGGTCTCGGAGCTGAAGGGTCCTTGGAAAGATCGTTTTATTGAAGCTAAACGAGTACTTTAGTTTATATCCAATGCAAAGAAGCTCCCTCTTCTGCTTGACGGCAGAGCGGGAGCTTTGTTCTATTATTGTCACTTTGGCGGCTTGCTGGCGTCGGTACCCGTACCCGAGTTCGTTCCTCCACCGCTACTCCCGTTACCACCGCCATTGCCGCCGTTTCCATTACCGCTCGCGTTACTGCCGTTGAAGAACGTATCCGTCAGCGCGCGGATTTTCTCCATAAACTTCCCGTACCCGTAGCCGGTGAGAAAAGCGACACTGATGCGCGCCGCCATCGAATCACCGACCTGCAGCAGCAGAATGCCGCTTTCAAACAAGACGATCGTGATGATCGCACAGCCAAAACAAAGCACAGGCCGCATAACGTACCAATAAATCCACTGTGATGTCAGATCATGGTAATGCTCATGAAACATGCGCAGACCGTACAGCGCGCCACCTAGCGCGCCTGCGAAGCCGAACGAGGCGTAGCTGCGGAATTGATTGATGTCGATGCCCAGCAGCTTGTCGGTCCCCCAGCCGCTGCCCAGAATCGCCATCATCCACAAACTGCCGATAAACCATAGGAGCAAATACGCAAAAATGAACTGTTTGCCGAACTTTTGCAATGGCTCCATAAAAAACACCGCCTCATAAATGGTTACTACCATTGTATGAGCGGTGTTGTTGTTGATGACTTGATATATGTGCGTTTGTCCAGCTGCATTAAGTATTGAATAATGGCAGCGGAACAGCTTACCGTGCGGTATTTCTGGTGGCTGCGGATATCCGACCGGCGCTTCGTGAGCTCAGGGCGCTGTTCAATCAACAGCTTGAACCAGTGGTCGATCATTTCCGGGGAGGTGATCATTTGGCCGTAACCCTGCTCCTGAAAGTACTCGCAGTTCTTTTCTTCCTGACCGGGAATCGGGCTGTAGAACAGCATCGGAATCCCTTTGGCCATGGCCTCGGTGCACGTCATGCCGCCGGGCTTGGTGATCAAAAGATCCGCGATGTCCATCAGTTTATCAATCTCGCGGGTAAACCCGATCAGATGCACGTTGGGATGGCGGAACGCTTCTTCCTCCAGCAGTTGTCTGCGCGCCTTTTCGTTCGTGCCTAGACAGATCAGGAGCTGGATGCGCTCGCTCCAGTTGGCGATGTAAGCAAGGAGCTGATCTTTCTCCTCCTTCTTGAACACCCCCCAGCCGCCGCCCATGACCATCACGGTGGGCATTGCCTTAAGACCGAACTCCCTGCGGATCTGTTCTTTGCTGTGCTCCTGCCGGAAATTAGGGTGCACCGGAATGCCGGTGACTTCCACACGCGCTTCCGGTACGCCCCGGTCCGTCAGATGCTGGCGCACCTCCGGTGTCGAGACCAAATACTTGTCGACCGAGGGATCGATCCACGTGCCGTGCACATCATAGTCGGTAATGACCGTGAACAGCGGGATCGACAAGCCCGCGCGCTTCAAGCGGGAGACGATAATGCTGGGAAAAGGGTGCGTGCACACGATGACATCCGGTTTGAGCTGCTCAATGACCGCCTTCGTCTGCGAATAGAAGAGGCGATGCAGCGCCAGACCGGCAACGCGGTTCAGCTTTTTATGATAATGATTGCGGTATAGCATACCGTAAAGTTTGGGCTGTGAAGTCACCGTGCGGCGGTATGCCGAAAAGATCCAAGGGGCAATCGTGGGATGCAGAAATGCGCCCAGCTCGATCACGCGTGTGATAATCTCAGAGGATGATTGTCTGAGCTCTACCGACAATGCGTGAGCAGCTTGCGTATGACCTTTTCCGAAGCCCTCGGATAAGAGCAAAATCCGTTTTTTTCGCAAGGAACTCACCTTTCTTTATAGAACCAAATAGTCTTTTTCACTTAGCGGTGAGGGATGCTTTTTTCTTCGAAGCATAGCATTTGCGGCAGACAGGTACATAGCTCTCATTGCCGCCCATTTGAATCTGTTCCCCGTGGAATACAGGTTCTCCATCTTTGCAGCGCATATTCATAATGGCTTTTTTGTCACAGTACCAGCAGACGGTCTTGATTTCTTCAATCGTGTCGGCTGCGGCCAGCAGCGCAGTGCTGCCTTCAAATAATTCTCCCATGAAATCGGCTCTAAGGCCGTAAGCGATGACAGGAATGTTCAATTCATCGACGATCTCAATCAGCTGCGTGACTTGAGCTGTGTTCAGAAATTGCGCTTCATCGACCAGAATGCAGTTTGGCTTCTCGGTGCGGGCCATTTCAACCATATTCATCGCATCGTCAACGGCGATGGCATTTTTTTGCATCCCGATCCGGGAAGTCACTTTGCCCACGCCAAAACGGTCGTCTACCACGGAGGTCAAAAGCAGCACTTTTTTGCCTTGCTCTTCATAATTATGCGCTACGCGCAAGACTTCAATGGATTTACCGCTGTTCATCGTGCCATAGCGAAAGTATAGTTTTGCCAAACGAGACAGTCCTCTCTGGATGATTGAATGGTTTATATATGAAAAAAGTAAGTAGCGGCTAACGCATCGAGCTCTGCCAATTTGACGGCTGCCTCGAAACTGGCTTCAGCCGCAGGCTTCTTTCCAATTAGCGGCTGTTTTTTGTACAGTTTGCCGATTTGGACTTGAATGCTCCCCGATACTGGCTCGTCTGTAATCTGAATGCGGTGCGGCTCATACATCAGCAGGTGGATCAAGGCTCGAGCCGTCTCGCTGCTGCTGTTCTGAAGCTCCTGAATGAGCTCATGGTCTAGCAAGGACGGAATGCGCTCGGCGCTGCCGGGATGGGCATCGGTATGATGCTTGACCGCTTTGGCGAGCAGTGCATCCATCGCTAGAAATTCGGGCTGCAGCATCATCTTATGATCCTCAACCACCGCATCGATCAGAGCCAAGGCGATAGGTTCATCGGTTTCCAGGAAGCAGCCGTTAAAGCGGAGGCTTCGCACCAGTTCGGAAGGGTGCATCGCATAGCGCCCGGCGTGGTATGTATCCCTCAGGAAGCTGTCCAAATGGTCGAGTCCCATGAGCACGGTTTTGTTCGTTAATGGTGTGTCTTCTTGTAAAAGGGTTGTCACCTCTGCAGGCGAAATGTTGTACTTGTGCAAAATCTCGGTAATAACCCCGGTCGTGATCAACTTTTCCGTGGAGGCATGGTGGTTGTAACCGAGCGTCCGCTCGACGGCATGTGAAAAAGGCAAATGACCGATGTCATGGAGAATCGCCGCGATGCGAAGCAGGATGTCATCAGGAAAAAAATGTGCCGTCAGTGACCATACACCTGCCGTATGCTCGAACCGGGAATGTGTCATCGGCGAGAACAAGGCCGATGCGCCATAGTGATGCAAATACGTTAGACGGCGAACCGGCTGCGACCGGAGAAGCTCGACTTCAACCGGATGGGCAGCTGTATGCCATCTGTATAGCGGTTCCCATACCGCTCCGGTAGAACATGTATGCTGTATACTCAAAACAGAGCTCCTCCTAAGGTGTGGTTTCTGGCTGCAGGTTTCATGGCAACGGCATAAGCTATCATAGCATGAAACGTAAAGAGTTTGCTATCATGAGCCTATGAAAAAGCCACCCAAAACATGCCAATCGGGAGTTGCTGCACGAGGAGCGAGCGGCTGCAAAGCGGAAAAACCGCTTTAGCGCGCCGTCGCCCGCCGAGTGCCTGCTGCCGCTCGCGCTACAGGTCGTGCTTGCCCCCTCGGGGTCCGCTGGAGCCGGGCGAGCAAAGCGAGAAATCCGCTTTGCAGGTCGACTCGCCGCCCGGTGCGTGGCCGCCGAGTGCCCACCGCCACCCGCCGAGTACCGGCCGCCACACGCGCCGCAGATCGCGCCTGTCCCCTCAGGCCTCACGCCCAACCCCCTTTTCTATTAATAGAAAACCCTTACATTTTGTTAAATTTTTAAATTGATCATTAAGTTTTCTAGTGTTAATATAATATAAAAAATATTGCGACTATTTCATCAACTAGCAGCTTGGGGCTATCTCTTCTTGGGTGAAATAGTTTTTGTCATGTGTCGACATTTTAATGCTTTAAAGCGTACATTCGACAAAGTTCTGCCAAAAACCAGAAGAGAAAGGTGCACACGATGAAAAGAAACGGGTTACCTCCCAAGCAAGGATTGTACGATCCCCAGTTTGAACGCGATGCCTGCGGCATTGGCTTCGTCGCCAATATCAAAGGGGTCAAATCGCATGAGATTGTTCAGCAAGCGCTGCGTGTACTTTGCAATTTGGATCATCGCGGAGGGCAAGGTAGCGAGAAAAACACGGGCGACGGCGCAGGTATTTTGATGCAAATTCCGGACGCTTTTCTTCAGGCTGCCTGCCGGCAGGAGAACATCAAGCTTCCCGCTGCGGGCAGCTACGGTGTAGGAATGGTATATTTGCCGCAAGATTTGGAGGCGCGCCAAGCCTGCGAGAACGTAGTGGAGCGCATCGTAAGAGAGGAAGGGCAGCAGTTTCTCGGCTGGAGAACGGTGCCGACAGATAACAGCACACTAGGGGAATCCGCCAAATCCGTGGAGCCGTTTGTGCGCCAAGTTTTTATCGGGCAAGATCCGTCTGTAAAGAGCAACCTGGATTTTGAACGCAAATTGTATATGATTCGTAAAAGATCAGAGAACGAAATTCGCGAGGTTCATAGCGGCGTTCCATTCTATTATTCCAGCTTATCTAGCAGAACGATTGTGTATAAAGGCATGTTGACGCCTGAGCAAGTCGATGCTTATTATGTGGAGCTTCAAGATGAAAGCGTGACGACGGCGCTTGC
Organism: Paenibacillus aestuarii; assembly: GCF_027789125.1. GTDB lineage: Bacteria > Bacillota > Bacilli > Paenibacillales > NBRC-103111 > Paenibacillus_E > Paenibacillus_E aestuarii. The sequence goes on from NZ_JAQFVF010000033.1 coordinate 117,927, forward strand.
GCTCGTTCACTCGCGGTTTAGCACGAATACATTCCCGAGCTGGGAACGGGCGCATCCGTACCGTTATCTCATTCATAACGGCGAAATCAATACGCTGCGCGGCAACGTGAACTGGATGCATGCCCGTCAGGCGATGTGTGAAACGGAATTGTTCGGAGACGATTTCAAACGCATTCTTCCTATTATTGATACCGATGGTTCCGACTCGCAAATGTTTGATAACACGCTGGAATTTCTGATGCTCGCCGGACGCTCGTTGCCGCATGCGGCCATGATGATGATTCCTGAGCCGTGGTCCAAGCATGAAACGATGGACGATGCCAAAAAAGCGTTCTATGAATACCACAGCACATTGATGGAGCCGTGGGATGGCCCTGCTGCCATCGCTTTTACCGACGGCAGCCTCATCGGAGCGGTGCTCGACCGGAACGGACTGCGCCCGTCGCGTTATTACGTCACCAACGACGACTTGATCGTCTTGGCTTCGGAAGTCGGCGTTCTGGATATCGCTCCAGAACGTATCGTGCACAAAGACCGTCTTCGTCCAGGCCGTATGCTCCTGGTGGATACACTGGAAGGACGCATCGTTTCCGACGACGAAATCAAAAGCCGGATTGCCGGCGAGCAGCCATACCGCGACTGGGTGAACCAGCACCTGATCAGTCTCGAGGATCTCGATGAGGCGGAGATCGTGCTGGGATCTGACCATGATACAGTGCTGCAGCGCCAGCAAGCTTTTGGCTACACATTTGAGCAGCTGCGCAAAATTGTCGAGCCTATGGCCAAAACAGGAGTAGATCCCATTGGCTCCATGGGGACGGACGCGCCCCTGGCCGTCCTGTCGGATCGGCCGCAACTGCTGTACAACTACTTCAAACAGCTGTTTGCGCAAGTAACGAATCCGCCGATTGACGCCAACTTCGAGGAAATCATTACGGCGCAGGGCACGACGATCGGACCGGAGCGCAATCTGATTCGGCCGGAACCGGAGAGCTGCCGGCAAATTCGCCTGAAGACGCCGTTCCTCACGAACGATGAGATGGCAAAACTGCGTCACATCAAGCGGAGCGGCTTCAAAACCGTTACCCTGCCGATCCTGTTCGAAGCGGATCAAGGCACGGCAGGCTTGGAGAACGCCATGCAAATGCTGTATGCGGCAGCTGATCAAGCGATTCACGGAGGCGCGACACTGCTGATTTTGTCCGACCGTGGTGTCGACGGCCGCAAGGCGCCGATTCCAGCCCTGCTGGCGACCTCCGGTTTGCATCATCACCTCATCCGCGAAGGCACGCGCACTAAGGTGAGCCTGATCGTGGAGTCCGGTGAACCGCGTGAGGTGCACCATTTTGCGCTGCTGCTGGGTTATGGCGCAGGGGCGATTAATCCTTATTTGGCGCTGGAGACGCTCGATGACATGATTCGCCGCAAGCAGCTTGTCGGCGTTGACCATGACAAAGCGACGTACAACTATATCAAAGCTGTCACGAAAGGCGTCGTCAAAGTTTTGGCCAAAATGGGGATCTCTACGATCCAGAGCTACCGGGGGGCGCAAATTTTTGAAGCGATTGGCTTGAGCCAGGAGCTGGTTGACAAATATTTTACATGGACGTTTACGCCTGTGGGCGGTATCGGTCTTAATGTGATCGCCAAGGAGGCCTTGCTTCGTCATCATCGTGCGTTTACCGAACAGGAAGGCCGCGATCCGGTGCTGGATACAGGCGGCGACCTGCAGTGGCGCAAGGACGGGGAAGAGCATCTGTACACGCCGGAAACGATCCACGCGCTGCAGACGGCTGTGCGCACGAACAACTATGCGATGTACAAAAGCTTCGTGAAATTCATCACCCGTGAGGATGAAAAATATATGGCCTTGCGCGGGCTGCTTCGCTTCCAAGCAGGCCGCCAACCGATTCCGATCGAAGAAGTGGAGCCGATCGAATCGATTTTTAAGCGCTTCAAAACCGGAGCCATGTCCTACGGCTCGATTAGCAAGGAAGCGCATGAGACTTTGGCGATTGCGATGAACCGCATCGGCGGCAAGAGCAACACCGGCGAAGGCGGCGAGCATCCGGAGCGCTTCACGCCGGATGCGAACGGCGATCTTCGCCGCAGCGCCATCAAGCAGGTGGCTTCCGGCCGCTTCGGCGTCACCAGTAATTATCTCGTCAATGCTGACGAGATTCAGATCAAGATGGCGCAAGGCGCCAAGCCCGGCGAGGGCGGCCAGCTGCCAGGAACGAAGGTGTACCCATGGGTCGCCGAGGTCCGCGGGGTGACGCCAGGCGTCGGTTTGATTTCGCCGCCGCCGCATCACGATATTTATTCGATCGAGGATCTCGCCGAGCTGATCCACGATCTCAAGAATGCCAACCCGCGCGCACGGATCAGCGTCAAGCTGGTGTCCGAAGTGGGCGTTGGCACGATTGCCGCCGGCGTCGCCAAAGGAAAAGCGGACGTGGTTCTCATTTCCGGCTACGACGGAGGAACAGGCGCATCGCCGCAGACGAGTATCCGCCACGCGGGACTGCCGTGGGAGCTGGGGCTTGCCGAGACGCATCAGACGCTCGTGCTGAACAAACTGCGCAGCCGGATCACCGTCGAGACGGACGGCAAGCTGATGACCGGTCGCGACGTTGTAATCGCAGCGCTGCTCGGTGCTGAGGAGTTCGGCTTCGCCACAACACCTTTGATTACGATTGGCTGCGTCATGATGCGCGTCTGCCATTTGGATACGTGCCCCGTCGGCGTCGCCACGCAAAATCCGGAGCTGCGCAAGAAATTTGCCGGCGATCCGCAGCATGTGGTGAACTTCATGACGTTTATCGCGCAGGATGTGCGTGAACGGATGGCGCAGCTGGGCTTCCGTACGATCGAAGAGATGGTGGGGCGCACGGATATTTTGGAAGCTAAACAAGCGATTGAGCATTGGAAAGCTAAAGGCATCGATCTTACGCCGCTGCTGCATCAGCCGGATGTGGGCGCGGAAGTCGGCCGCTTCTGTACAGAGCAGCAGGATCATGGGCTCGAACGCTCGCTTGATGTGACACAGCTGCTTAGCCTCTGTGAGCCGGCAATGGAACGCAAGGAGCATGTGCATGCGATTCTCCCGATTGCCAACACCAACCGCGTCGTCGGTACGATTGTCGGCAGCGAAGTGACGCGCCGTTATGGAGCGGAGGGCTTGCCGCACGATACGATTCGTCTGCATTTTCACGGCTCTGCCGGCCAAAGCTTTGGCGCCTTCGTACCGAAAGGCATCACGCTCTCGCTAGAGGGTGACGCCAACGACTACGTCGGCAAAGGGTTATCCGGCGGCAAGCTGGCCATTTTCCCGCCTGGCCAGGCGCCTTTTGTGCCGGAAGAAAATGTCATTATCGGCAACACGGCCTTCTACGGCGCTACGGATGGGGACGCTTATATCCGGGGTATCGCTGGCGAACGCTTCTGTGTCAGAAACAGCGGCGTCCGGGCGGTAGTGGAAGGCGTAGGCGACCACGGCTGTGAATATATGACTGGCGGACGCGTAGTTGTGCTTGGTACTACGGGTCGCAATTTTGCAGCTGGCATGTCCGGCGGGATCGCTTATGTGCTGGATGAGAAGGGCGATTTTGCCAGTAAGGTGAATAAAGAAATGATTTTGCTGGAACAGCTGGAAGAAGCCTACGAAATGAATGAAGTGAAAACAATGATCCAGCACCATGCAACGTTTACCGACAGCAGTGTGGCGCATCGCGTATTAAACCACTGGGATGAATACGTTTGGAAATTCGTGAAGGTCATTCCGAAAGACTACAAACGGATGTTTGACGCGATCGAGAAAGTAAAACGTTCCGGCCTTAGTCAGCAGGAAGCGATCATGGTCGCATTTGAAGCGAATACGAAGGACGTATCCCGCATCGGCGGAAACTAAAATCTCAGGAGGATTAGCGCAATGGGTAAACCCACTGGTTTTATGGAATATAAACGCGAAGTCGCGACGGAAACGACTCCTCTGCAGCGGATTGGCCACTGGAAGGAATTTGCAACGCCGCTGGCGGATGAGAAGCTGCAAACGCAAGGCGCCAGATGTATGGATTGCGGCATTCCCTTTTGCCATACCGGCAAGCTGATCAGCGGAATGGCGGCGGGCTGCCCGGTCAATAACCTGATCCCGGAATGGAACGATCTGGTCTATCGCGGGCTATGGCGGGAGGCGCTTGACCGTTTGCACAAGACGAACAACTTCCCGGAGTTTACGGGCCGTGTCTGCCCGGCTCCTTGCGAAGGCTCTTGTACGGTAGGTTTGAAGGATTCGCCGGTGGCGATTAAAAGCATCGAAAAAGCGATCATCGATAAAGGTTTCGCCGAAGGCTGGATTAAACCGCAACCGCCGGAAATCCGCACCGGCAAGAAGGTTGCCGTCGTGGGCTCCGGCCCGTCCGGACTCGCTGCCGCAGCGCAGTTGAACAAAGCGGGCCATTGGGTGACCGTATTCGAGCGCGCCGACCGTATCGGCGGTCTACTTATGTACGGCATCCCGAACATGAAGCTGGACAAAAAGTATGTGCAGCGCCGTGTCGATCTGCTTGAAGCTGAGGGCATCACGTTCATTACGAATGCGCACGTCGGTGTGAACTATCCGATTGAGAAGCTGCAAGAGGAGTTTGACGCCATCGTGCTTTGCGGCGGGGCAACGAAAGGCCGCGATCTGATGATCGAAGGCCGTGAGCTCAAAGGCATCCATTTGGCGATGGAATTTTTGGGTAAAAACACAAAAAGTTTGCTGGATTCCGAGCATGCCGACGGCGCGTATATTTCGGCCGAAGGCAAGGATGTTATCGTTATCGGCGGCGGTGATACGGGAACGGACTGTGTGGGCACCTCTTTGCGCCATAAAGCCAAAAGTGTTACGCAGTTCGAGATTATGCCCAAAGCGCCGGATACCCGGCAGGCGAACAATCCTTGGCCGGAGTGGCCGAAAGTGCATAAAGTGGATTATGGTCAACAAGAAGCGGCAGCGCTGCAAGGGGCAGATCCTCGTCAATATTTGATCAATACGAAAAAATTCGTTGGCGATGAGAACGGCAACTTGAAAGAGCTGCACACGGTGCTGATCGAGTGGCAAAAGAACGAGAAGGGCCAGTTCGTGCCGGTGGAAGTGCCGGGCAGCGAGAAGGTGTATCCGGCGCAGCTCGTGCTGGTCGCCATGGGCTTCACAGGACCGGAGCATACGGTCCTAGATCAACTCGGCGTGGAGCGGGATGAGCGCTCCAACGCCAAGGCGGAATACGGCAGATTCGCGACGAATCAGCCGGGGGTTTTCGCAGCCGGCGACATGCGTCGCGGACAGAGCCTGGTCGTTTGGGCGATCAACGAAGGCCGAGCTGCGGCTCGCGAGGTTGATCGGTATTTGATGGGAGCTTCGAATCTCCCATAAATAAGGTGGCTGGCTCCAGGCAGAGGTACTGCTTGGAGCTGTTTTTTTGTTTCGGGACCGGCGGCTTTACGCTGTTTAATGACGTTAACTAGCGAGCAAAAGCCTGGCAGTCATGCTTAACGTCGAGCAAGAAGCTTAACTCGGAGTACCGATCCTCCTTCAACTGTCAATCCTTGTAAGCAAAAAGATGAACATTTTGAGCACATCATGTACAATGGAAATAGCAGGCAGGCTGGCTTCTGCCCAGCCGCCAAAACAGAACGGAGCAGGAGGACGCGCATGAACAAGGAGGAGCTCTTAACACGTAGGGAATTAAATGCACTGCTGGCTGCCCATGGTGAAGGCTTGCGGGATCTCGCTTCGGACGAGCCTATTGGGGCGGAGCACCTGATGGCGCTGCAGAGGGCGGTGTTGCTGCTTGCCGGCAAAGTTCATGACCTCCAAGCGGAGCTTCATGAGCAGATGGAGAGTCAGCGCAAGCAGCAGGAAGAACTGCTGCGGTTGTTTAAACAGCAGTATCCTGACACTGAGCCGGGAGAGGAGACCCCTCTAAGCGAGAATTTCGCAGATACGGAACTCCTGGAAGAGTCTCCACCTCCAACCTATTCGCGCGTCAAGAGTTACCGAAAAATCCGCAAACGTAGAAAAACGTTTTTGGAGAAGCTTTTCGATTAATTTGCGCGTCCTCCGACCTCAAAAAGCCGCAGCTTCCTGACAGCAGGAAGTGCGGCTTTGGTGTTTTACAGAAGTCCTTCCATATGGGCCTTCTTCGAGGCTTGAATTCGGTCGCGGACGTCCATTTTGGAGTAGACGCTAGAGATATAGTTTTTCACTGTGCCTTCGGACAAGTACAGTTTATCGGCGATCTCCTTGTTGCTGAGCCCGTCCGCAATGCAGTGCAGCACTTGCATTTCGCGCTCGCTCAGCCCGTACACATCGACTCGCGCGGTTTCCTCTGCCGCTTTGGACGGCGCAGCCCCCGACGAAGCAGGCTCGCGCTCTTGCGGTTCTTGCGCTCCGCGCGCTTGCTCGACGAGCATTTTGGCGATATCCTGCGGAATCAGCGTCCCGCCTTGGTGCACCCATTTGATGCCGGCGGCCAAGTCTTTCGGGTGAATCGCTTTAAGCAGGTAGCCTTCGGCACCCGCACCGAGCGCATCGACGACGTAGTTGATCTCCTGAAAGGTAGTCAAGATGATGACGCGGATGCCCGGCCATTGCGTCTTGATCTGGCGGGTCGCCTCGACGCCGTCCATGACGGGCATATGGATGTCCATCAGCACGACGTCCGGCTGCTGAGCTTCGCATTGCTCAATAGCCACGCGGCCATTTTCGGCGAGTCCGACGACTTGGATATCAGGATCCATGTCCAGCACGATGTGCAGGCTTTCTCGAATCAAATCCTGGTCATCGACCAGGAGCAGCTTTAACGGTTGCGAGCTCATGGGTAAGTCCTCCTAAGAGCTTGATATTTATGTTCATTGTAGCATGGCCGGAACACGTTCGAAAATGCAGTTACAACGACGGATAGCGCTTCGCCGGAACCTGACAGGAGACGATGGTCCCTTGACCGGGCGTTGAGCTGACTTGCAGCGTGCCTTGCAGAGCCGAAATCCGCTCATGCATGGCGTTGATGCCGAAGCCGGCTTTGAGCTGCTTGGCGCCGATTCCGTCATCCTCAATGCGCAGGCCAACCTCATCGTCGCCATAGGCAAGTACGATCTCAATGGAAGTCGCGCGCCCGTGCCGCTTGGCGTTCGTCAGCGACTCCTGTAGACAGCGGATCAAGGTGAGCTTGGTCTGCTTGGGAATGTCGAATTCCTCGCCAGTGGTCGAGAAATCGATCTTGGTGCCCGTGTGCAAAGCAAACTCGTTGGCCAAGCGGGTCAATTGCTGCGCCAGCAGCATGTCCGCTCCGCCCGGGACCATCTGATGAATGCTGCGGCGCACTTCTTCAAGGCCGTTCCGGGTAACGCCCCGGAGTACGTCGAGCTTTTCCTTGGCTTTGTACGGTGATGCTTCAATAAGGTACGAGACGGCGTCCATTCCCATGATAACGGAAGTAAAAGTATGCCCAACCGTGTCATGCAGCTCCCGTGCCATCCGATTGCGTTCTTCCAGGAGGGTGAGCTGTTCAATTTGATTGGCATACTGTTCCAGGGCATTATTCTGCTCATGGATCAGCTGATATTGACGCTGGTTCTCCGCCAGCAGTTTCTTCGTTTCCTCGTTGGAGGTGACGACGCGCTGCAAGCTCAGTCCGATGGCATAGAAAAGGAAGGCATTCAAGATTTGGCTGAACAAATCGCCGAGCCCCATCCCTGCATGGAGAATGAAATAGTAGGATACCGGCATCGCAACAAGGAAAAAAGGAGCGATCCACCAAGCATTTTTTCGATCGGTGAGGAATCCAATGACCATTAATGGGCAATTAATAATAGAGTAGGCTTCCTGCTGCATCCAAGATAGATAGATTTGTAGAGGCGCGTCTGTCACGAGCACAACAATCGGGTAGAAAGTTGCGTTAATATAATGAGGGCGCCAGAACAAGAGCGGCAATGCGTAGGAAAGGAGAAGCGCGATGACGGTGAAGATGACGGAAATCTGCTCGAATTCTTGCATGTGCAGCAGCACATATAACAAACTGAGCAGCGTGGAACCGGTCAGCACAATAAATAGCGACCATTCGACACTATGCCACTCTCGTCTTTGGACCATAGTTTAACCCCTCTGCCGATAAGCTTATAAGCTCATTGTACCTAAAAATGGTGCAAATCCATAGTGAGTTCAGTCATGAACACGTATGACTTTCGCTATGACCGCATTATGACCCCGTCACTGGGAACAGTTGCGGGCGTGCGGTACAATTAATACAAACTGCAAAGGAGAGGATTCCTGTTGACTCATACGGATATGCATAAACCTATTGTCGAGATCCAAAATGTAACGAAACGAATCGGATCCAAAACGATTATTGATAACTTAAGCTTTGATGTCCCACGAGGCGAGGTGTTCGGATTTCTCGGGCCTAACGGCGCAGGCAAAACGACGACGATTCGCATGATGGTCGGATTAATGGCGATTACCGGAGGAGATATCCGCATCGGCGGGTACTCGATTCGTACGCATTTTGAGCAAGCCATTCGGCATGTCGGCGCGATCGTGGAGAACCCTGAGATGTATAAGTTTCTTAGCGGATACCATAATCTCGTGCATTACGCCAGAATGATTCCCGGCATTTCGCCGGATCGCATTCAAGAGGTCATTACGTTGGTCGGTTTGGAGAACCGCATCCACGATAAAGTCAAAACGTATTCGCTCGGTATGCGTCAGCGGCTCGGTATTGCCCAGGCGCTGCTGCATAAGCCGTCCGTGCTTATCCTAGACGAGCCGACCAACGGGCTCGATCCGGCCGGGATTCGTGAGCTGCGCGACCATTTGCGGCGGCTCACCCGCGAAGACGGGATCTCCGTGATCGTCTCGAGCCATCTGCTGGCCGAGATGGAACTGATGTGCGACCGCGTCGCCATCATTCAGAACGGCAAGCTGGTGGACGTCCGTCAGATTGGGGATTACGTGCAGGCGGAGGAGCGCCAGCGGGTTGCTTTTGATCTGGAGCCGCTGGATCAGGCGAGGCGGATGCTGGAGGAGGCGAATGTCGAGGCTGCGAGCGATGGCCGAGAGCTGGTCGTGAATTTCGACAAGCCGCAGATTGCCGATTGGAACAAGCGGTTCGTCGAAGCGGGCATCCGCGTCTATGGCATTCGCAGCACAGCGAAGTCCTTGGAAGAGCAATTCTTGGAAATGACGGGAAGTGATCAGATTGCTTAATCTCATTCAAAATGAAAATATGAAAATTTACCGTCGGCTGCGGACGTGGATCATGGGCTTGCTGTTACTCGCCATCGTCGTGACTTTTGCGACATTCTCGCACGCGGGCGCGAATCCTGACCACGACTGGCGGGCAGCGGCGAAGGCGACAATCGAGCATAACCAACAGGAGATCAACAATCCTGATCTCCCAGCTAAATTCAAGATTGGCTTGAGGGACGAGATGGCGCTGCAGCAATATGCGCTCGACCATAATCAGCCGCCGATGGAGACGACCCTGTGGGGCGGCGTGGAGCGTGCGGCAGGCCTCATTCAGATCGTCACATTATTTACAGTCATCATCGCTGGGGATATGGTTGCAGGCGAGTTCACGTGGGGAACGATCAAGCTGCTGCTGATCCGTCCCGCAACCCGCGCGAAAATTTTAGCGTCGAAATATGCTGCCACCTTGTTGTTTGCCGCTGCGCTGCTGGTCACCTTGTTTGTCTCAGCGTTGATCGTGAACGGTATCCTGTACGGCTTCCAGAACATTGGCCTGCCGCATTTGACTGTTCAGGCCGACGGTTCCGTGCGGGAAGGCAGCATGCTGCTGTTCGTGCTGGCGACATACGGGCTCAAACTGATCCAGCTAGTCATGATTGTCACACTTGCCTTTATGATCTCAACCGTATTCCGCAGCTCGTCGCTGGCGATCGGTCTCAGCATATTCATCATGTTCATGGGACAAGTGATCACTTTTTTCTTGATGCGGTACAGCTGGGGCAAGTACTTCTTATTCGCCAACACCGATTTGACGCCTTATTTGGAAGGCAAACCGCTGGAAGAAGGCATGACAATGGGCTTCTCCATCACTGTACTGATCTTTTATTTCCTGTTGTTTAACATCCTTTCTTGGGAAATATTCCGCAGACGCGATATCGCAGCATAACGGATCGGACACGTGCAGCCAGGCACGAATGAAAAAAGCCGTCCTTGCCTTTACTAGGCAGGGAACGGCTATTTACGATGCTCGCCAAAGTTATAATGATTTTCGCACATAAGTCTCAATCGCTTCAGGGACATCCTGCAGGGAATCCAGCTTCAAGAATGCGCCTGTCGGCTCAATATCGATCACCGCATTGTTAAAGGCCCAGTCCTGCTCAACAGGAATGTGAATCGAGTGGATGCCTGCATGTAGGGCAGGAAGCACGTCCGTTTTTAACGAGTTGCCAATCATCCATGTCAGCTTGCGGTTGAAGCCTTGTTCGTGCAAGAGCGTGTTCATGAACTCTTTGGTTTTATGGATGGTGACGAAGACGCGGTCATCAAAATAGTTGTGCAAACCGCTATCGTTCACTTTTTTCATTTGAATGGAGGCGTCCCCGCCTGTATAAAGATATAGCTTATGTCCGGCGCGTTGAAGGGTCTCCAGCGTTTCGTTCATCAGCGGATAAGGTTCGACCGTGTATTCATAAACCGTGTGGCCTAATTGCAGCAGCCAGTCTTCTTCTTTCGGACTGATCAGCCGATTGTATTGGCGCGAAAACCAATGATAGGTTTCAACGAACGATTTGGGAAACCGATCCAGCTTAAAGCCATGAATATGAACGCCTTCGAGATCAATCTCCAGTTGCTTCTGCTTGATATCCTGCGTCTTCAATTGGTGGCCGGAAAACCATGTCAGCATTAGATCGGCGAACTGGTCGATCACGAAATCGAAATATTTGTTGCAGTGAACCAGTGTATCGTCGAGATCGAAAAGAATCGTTTGTTCTTTCATAGTAATGGTCTCCTGCGTCAGCCAGAAATAAGGTTCACTCCCCATTATAGCATGATCGCAGCTCCTGAGACTATCCTGGGCAGTCTTTGTGTTACCGTTACAAGGCGATAGGTTGACCGCCAAATGCACCGCTCGAAGCTGGAGGTACGGCTGCAGCTGCCGGTTTATTGTCAGGTTCAGGCTCCTTCTTCTCAGGTAGATCGGGAACGGTCTTCGCATCCGCCATTTTGCTGTTGCCCTGGAAGAGGCCGCCCTCTTCGATAATAAAGGAGGCTGCCTGGATATTGCCGAGCAAGGACCCTGTCGATGTGACGGTGAGCTTGCCCTTGGCCGTCACATTGCCTTGGACACTGCCGGCCAGGATCACATCTCTGGCGCTAATGTTGGATTTCACACTGCCATGCTCACCAACGATGACATCTCCGGCGCATTCGACATCGCCCGTAATCGTGCCTTCGATCCGGATGCTGGCTTCTGACTTGACCCGGCCTTCAAACGTCGTGCCTTCACCAATCAGCGTATCTGTCGTATTGGGATTGAAGGCGTATTTCTTGCTTTTAAACATGGTTAGTCATCCTTTCGCATCGCTTTCAAATAAGGTATGGGGTCTGTACTTTCCCCGTTTTTGAGCACTTCGTAATGGAGATGAGGTCCTGTACTGCGTCCTGTTGATCCGACAAGACCGATGACGTCTCCCTTAGCAACGGTATCTCCGCGTTTGACTAAAATTTTATTGAGATGCATGTACCAAGTGCGCAAGCCCTTGGAATGCTCGATGACAATGTTATTGCCGTGAAAAGCGTCTGTCCCGGTGCTGACCACTTGGCCGTCAGCGGTCGTAAAGACGGAGTCGTTCTCTCTGGCTCCGAAATCGATCCCCGAATGAAAGCTGGGATGGTGGGTGATCGGGTCGGTTCGATAACCGAACGGCGAGGTAACCAGCTTCGTATTCGTAGGCCATATGGTCGGCGTAATCCGCAGCTGCTGCTGCTTGACCGCAACCTTTTGCTTCGTTTCGGTGAAGCTGGTTTGCAGCTCTTTCACGTCGGAATCCATCGCCGTGAGAGAGGCAAGCGTCTGCTCACCGAGCTTCATGATCTCCTCTTGGGTGGCGGGATTCGGACTTCCGCCCATCCCTAAGGGAAGCGAGGCGACGGCATCATTGGATGCTGCTGTATCGGATAAAGATGGGTCTTTAGTAGGAGATGAGCTGGAATCCAATTGGGCAATCGATTTCAGATCGCTCTCCAATTTTTTCATTTCTTCGACTTTGACCTTCATGAGCTCGGCCTTTTGGGACAATTGGATAACTTCGTTTTGGAGCTGTTCAATGGTTTCGTTCTTGCTTGACAGTTCTGCGCTCCATAGTTGATTGGCCCCGTTCAACTTGATCCGAAGCTCGCTGGCCGTGTGGGCGGTATGCGCGTGTAATCCGTATACGACCAAGGCAATGAGCAGTGGCACGGAGAAACACGCAGCAGCTATATAAGCAAACAGATGGTGAATGCGAAACCTGACAACAGATTGATTGGCATCGGGAATGATGACCAATGTCAGCTTTTTGGGTTTCCACTTGAGCTTCATAACGGCTAAATATTCTCCTGTTCGTGGTTGAATTTGGTAATGGATTTTGTACTTCACAATTCGGCACATTTCGATGAAAACCCTCCCGCTTCCCCTTCGGACCATCCAAAATGAGACTTAAGTAGGAAGGATTCCTGTCGCAATAGATCGAATTTACTTATGCAAATAAACAGGCAAACGCAGGTCTTGAATGGAGGAGCTTATGAATAAGCTTGCAGGAATCGACATAGGTAACGATAGTATCAAGCTGGTGCTGGATGGTTCTAAAGAACCGCTCGTGATCCCGAATATTATCGCGCCCGGCTATGAAAGGCATATTTTGCAGGAGGAGGATTCCCCCTGGAAAGCGCTGGATGTGACGATCTACAGCCCATCGCTGACGCAAAGGAACCAGCGCTATTTCGTCGGTCAGCTGGCCCTGGAGCACGAGGACAATATGGAACTGGAGGACAGCGATAATAAAGCGGTCTCCGATCAATCCCTCATCGTGGCTTTGACCGCGCTTGCCTACCAAGGTCTGATGAGCTATGCCTCCGGAGCGGCGCACGGAAATACCGATGAAGTGGAATATGTGCTGGGCACGGGCTTGCCTGTCCGTACGTATGCGAAATTCCATCATCAGTTCGAGCAAAGGCTCGTCGGCGAGCACGAAGTGACGTTCCACTCCACGCCTCAGCTGCGCAACCGCAAAATTAAAGTGACGATCCGCAAGGTCGCTGTCTCTATCGAAGGTGCAGCCGCCATCTTCCATCTGGCGACTCATGACAGCCTGCTCGTGCGGGATGAAGAGATCTACAACGGCTGCATCGGCGTTTGTGAGATCGGCGCGTTAACGACGGACTTCCCGGTGATCCAACGCATGGCCATCGACAATCATTTCAGTCATGGCGAGCAGATCGGCATTGCCACCTATTTGGACGCGATCATTCGCGACATCGAGGACGCTTACGGCTATGTCTTTCAGAGCCGGGCGAAGCTGGTGCAGCGTATCAAGAATCGGCAATTTACGATTCAGCTCATCGGCGAAGGCCAGGTGGACATTCGCGCTGTTGTCGATCAGCACTTCCGCAGAGCTGCTGCACGCATGATTGAAATGATCCGGAAGCGCTGGCGCAAGTACCCGGATATTCAATGCTTCTATGTGATTGGCGGAGGAGCTTCCGCGCTCAAGCCCTATATTCAGGATGCCGCAGGCGCACTGAGACTGCGCTTTGCCGAGGAGAGCGAATTCCTCAATATGTACGGCTATCTTAAAGTAGCCAAAAGTCGTATGAGCCAAACAGCGAATGTTTAAAACATACAAGCGTACCTGCCCGAGCGGCAGGTGCGTTTTTTTGTGCCGTTATTTCCCGGCTTCGGCTTGCTGCAACTTACTCACCTCCATATAGGTTGTCATCGCGGTTAACACCAAGCAGGTGCCGAACGTGATGCCGCATACAATGCCGACTCTCGGCATGTATCTCGAGAAGGTACAGCCGATCAAAATGCATAGAACAGAGAGCAGCATGAGGGCATTGCCGCCCCATCGCCAGTGCCAATTAGACAAGCGTACGCTGACCTTAGCCATCGGCTGCGTCGGCGAGCCGGCTGCTTGTGAAGGCTGCGATTGTGACTCGTCGGGTGATGGCTGCTGTGACGCATGCTTCCGCTTATGAACCATCGTCGCGACAAGGAGGATACACATATACAAAGGCTGATAGGCCAAAACGATCACCGGCATGCTGAAGTTCGCAAAAGAAAGCAGTTCCGTCGTGCTGTGAAACGAAAGAAACGTGGTTAACGTCAGAAACAGCGCGACTTGCTTGTTGAACACAGGATAGTTCGAATGCCTCAACATCGAGCTGATGCCGATCAGCATAGCGACATAGACGGTTATGGTTTTGAGGGCGAGCGTCGGCAACCAGATGGTCAGCAGCGCAATGTCCAGGCGGTCCAGAAAGTCCGTCACATGGATCATCTGAATCAGGTTATAAGCCGGATAAATGAAGTTAGCCGGCATGCGCGGTCCTAAGACGGTAAGTACCATAAATATGTAAACGGTAAACAGCAATACCCCGAACAGAGCGCCGTGCCGGATCGCAGAACGAATGTGATTGGCATTGTACAGCATGTGCAGAAAGGCGCCGAAAGCGAAAATATCACCGGCGCTTCCGAGTGCCAGCATATTGGTGGAAGCCAAATGATGCAGCGGCATCGTGAGCACTGGCGTGATCAGCTTCAGATCGAATTCATTTGACAGCAGGAGCGGCATCGATAAGGTAGCAATGGCAAATAGCGGATAAAACAGATCGTTGACCCGGGCCACGATTTCCAAGCTGCTCTTGCCGAAGTAAATCAGCAATAAGCACGGCATCAAAATCAGGATTTCAAGCGGTGTGCTGTGCAGCAGCAGCGTAGAGCTGAATTTGGACATCGATGAGAGGTCTTGCTTAACGACCTGCCAGAAATGGAAGAGAACCAGCAGGTTGAGTATGGAGCCTGCCCAGCGCCCTAGAACCATCGTCGCAATATCAAAAATATTTTTACGAGGAAAGACTTTGGCTAAATAGCCGAAAAAGGCTGCGGTGGCAAATATATAAAAAATCGAGATGACGTAACTGAACCAAGCGTCCATCTGGCTGATCCGCACCAGCACGTTCTGCTGCGTAAAGATACCGCCGCTAGTTATCATGGAAGCGGCTAGCCATGACAGCTGCCTTTGATTAATCACTTGCTTGCTATCCATGGATCATCACCGCCTTTTCCTAATTGAAACTAAATGCCGATTAACTTGCAGACCCATGGAGATACCGTGTGAATGAAAAAGCGCGATGGCATCGGGATGTTCCTGTGCATCCAATCGGCTGCAAACAATACAAGCGTAAACAAAGCAATAGCGAAGTATAGGACTTTGACGCTGGATTTCTCCTGTTTAAGCATGTTTCGGTCCACCAGGAAACTCGAGAAAGTGAGGATAAGAAATGTGATCTTAAAAATTAAATCCATCGTTACTTTTTCTCCTCGACCACATTTTGATTGATAAGACCGGTCTCCGTAATGGTGGCTGTAACGTTAATGCGGAATTCGGCATCTTTAAATGCGTTCTGCCAGTTAGCCTGGAGCTTGTTGTTCCATATGTTCGGATAGCGCCGCCAGATCAACAGGCCGAGTTGGGCTGAATCGGTGCCTTCTTTTTGCATTTGCTTCACAGCGGCTTGGACATTCTTCTTTACCTGATCGGCAAGCTTACGTTCGACCTTGTGCAGATTTTCCGGCTTTCCGAGATCGATCTTCGCCAAATCCTCCCGCACCTGTCCGAAGGCTTCGAGTTTAAGGTCGAAGATGACATGATCATCCTGCAGGATTGGCGTGATATCGGCATGTCCTTTGGTCACCATGATGGTGATGTCTTTGCCGGATTCGATCGGAAACGTGAGTCCGTGTTCCTTGACATTGTTTTCCAGCCACATCAAGCCATGCGCTTCGTCATCTTTAAAAATGCCGACCATGCGGTCGCCTTTGAATTGTGCGTACCCGGTCACTTCGATTTCTTCATGGGGATCGTTGCTGGCCTGGCTTTTCACTTCTTTCATATAGCTGACGATCGGATCGCTGCCAAAGCTGAGCGATATGCCAATATCCTTGGTTGAAGTCGGTATGGATTGGCGAGACTTGGTTAATTCGCGGATGGCTTCGGCAGGGAACCGTTCGAACTTGGGCGTCGTGTTGAACAGTTCATAAGCCTTGCCTTTGGTGACGATAAGAAAACACGTCAGCCGGGTTTCCGGTGAACGAGGGACTACATCGAATAGGGGCCCGATTCCTCGTTTGGCCAGCTTCTCGCCAATGATAACGATTCTGCGGTGAGATAAAAATATTTTGCGCGACATTCGGCTCTGCAGCTTGCCGACCGCCTCCCGCATTGTGGTACCGACTTCGGAATCCACATAGTAGCTCTTCCCGCCAGATGTACCGCCGCCACCGCCGCTTGCACCGCCCATGGAGCCGGGAAGCGGCAGAATATAAGCAACGCGATATTTCCCATCATCTTCCAAGTCGACAGAGGAGGCAAGAACAAAGGCGACATCGTTCGTCTCGACGCGATCCCAGCAGCCGGTAAGGACGGGCAGCATCAAAATCGGGATGGCAGTGATAGAGCAGAGACGTCTAAGAATCCGCATTTTGTCTGCCCTCCTTGCTCGCTTTATGCACATGCTGAATGTTGCTGCCATCCACACCGCCGTCCTGTTTGATATGGTCGGGCAGCTTGCTGTCCATTCGCGACGTATCTTGAATCGCCATAAATTCCGGTCGTTTCTTCAAGGCCCACCAAGGAGCGCGGAAGAGCGCATCCTTGAAGTCGCCTGCCGACATCGGACCAAACGGCGATAAATAGGGAACGCCAAATGAGCGCAAGTTCGCCAGATGTCCCAGCAGAATCATGAGGCTGAAGAAGATCCCGTAGAAGCCGAATACAGCGCCGGCGATGAGGATGGGGAAGCGCAGCATGCGAATGGCGATGGCGCCATTGTAGCGTGGGATCGTGAAAGAGGCGATCCCCGTGATGGAGACGACGATTACGATCGGTGCTGACACAATTCCGGCCTGGACGGCGGCTTGTCCGACGACCAAGGCGCCTAGAATCGAGACGGCGGAGCCGACCGCCTTGGGCAGCCGGATGCCGGCTTCACGCAGCGCTTCAAAAGTAATCTCCATAATGAACGCTTCGACCACGGCAGGAAAAGGAATGGCTTCCCTGGAGGCGGCGATGCTAAGCATAAGCGTCGTTGGCAGCAGGTCCTGATGGTAGGTCGTAATCGCCACATATAAGGCCGGTGTGGTCAAAGATAAAAAAAGAAACGTGTATCGCAGCAGCCGAAGCAGCGTTCCGATTTGGAAGCGTTCATAGTAGTCTTCGCTGGCTTGCATAATTTGCATGAAGACGAAGGGGACGACCAGCGCGAACGGTGTGCCGTCGATGATGATCGCGACCCGTCCTTGCAGCAGCGCGGAGGCGATGACGTCCGGCCTTTCCGTATATTGCATCTGCGGGAACGGCGAATACGCATTGTCCTGGATGAGCTCCTCAATCATGCCGGATTCGAGAATTGCATCGATGTGAATGAGCTCCAGCCGCTTCGTCACTTCCTCGACCAAGGAAGGCATCGCCAAATCGTCGAGGTAGCATACGACGATGTTGGTGTTGCTTTCTTTGCCGATGGTCATGGACTTCATCTTCAACCGCGGCGTTTTCAGCTTGCGGCGGACCATCGACGTGTTCGTGCGCAAGCTTTCCACGAACCCCTCTTTCGGACCGCGGACGACGGTCTCGGTCTCCGGCTCGCCGACGGACCGCTTCTCCGTGCCGCGGATGCCGAGCAGCACCGTTTTCGCGTTCCCTTCGACGAGCAGCGCCGTGTCGCCGCTCAGCACGGAGATCAGCAAATCTCCATAATTGTCGGCGACCTGGGTCTGCGAGACGGGGAGAATCTTCCCGGTGATGCGTTCAATGGCGGTCTCGCCGCCGCCGAGCAGCATGAGCGACTTCATCGTCTCATTCAGCAGCTCGGTATTGACGAGCCCGTCCACAAACAGGATCAGCGCTGGAATGTTCGGCTCGATTTCGAATTCACGGACGACGACATCGGAGCAGTCGGTGAACATTTTTTTAATGAAATTGTGGTTCTCCTCGAGCAAAAGCGAAAGCTTGGTCTCCTTGAGCTCTTCAATGAAGTGATAATCCAGGGAGTCGGCTAATGATTCGTTGCCCCCGGATGCATTCATGGAAGGGGACGAGCTCTTGCGAAGCATGCGCTGCATAAGCCGTTTGGACGCATGATTCATGATGGAATGCACCTCCCGCTCGTCATGTTTATATTAATCTCTGCTGAAAATCAGGATTTTATTACCATCTGAGAAAAATTTAAGTGAACAGGTCGACAGATCGGCATAACCGGACCGCAGCAAACGTGCAAACGGGCGGCACGGACGGTAGTGTCGTATACTCGCTTCCACCTTAGCCAAAACTATGGGAATCCATCTAGCTGAGGGGGGAAGCCGTTGATTTGGGTCTTGATCGTCCTAGTGCTGTTCGTTTTTCAGACAGCGACCATCCTCATTGGCGAATATCGAAGGCCGGCGAAGACGGTGGCGTGGCTGCTCGTCATGTTTATTTTTCCAGTTATCGGATTTATCATGTACTATTTTTTGGCAAAAGAGTATTCGCAGCGCAAAATCGTACGCCGCAAAGGTCACGGCAAGCCGAAAGGCAAGCGCCATCCCGCGTCGGACGCCATTCCCGTTCTTGAGGAAGATGAGCCGCTGGAGTCCGGCAAGTACGATCTATATGAGGATGCCAGGTTGTGCGGATTCCTTTGCAATATCCCGGGCTCGCCCTTAACGGAGCGTAATCAGGTTGAGGTGCTGACGAATGCTGAGCCGACCTATGCGTCTATGTTGGCTGCGATTGATGAAGCGAAAGATCATATTCATTTTGAGTTTTACACGATTCGGCATGATGCCACGGGGAGGCTGTTTCAAGAAGCACTGATCCGTAAAGCGCAGGAGGGCGTAAAGATTCGTGTGATTTATGACGGAATAGGGAGCTATCAGCTGTCTAACGCCTACATCAACAAGCTGAAGCAAGCGGGGATCGAGGTGCAGAGCTTCTTGCCGCCGCTGATCGCTTTTTTTGACAAACGTCTCAATTACCGCAATCATCGCAAAATTGTCATCGTTGACGGAAAAGTCGGGTTTCTCGGCGGAATCAATATCGGGAATGAGTATGTAGGCAAGGATCCGAAGCTGGGATTTTGGCGGGATACGCATCTGAAGCTTAGCGGGGACGCGGTCTATTATTTGCAGCAAACGTTTCTGACGGATTGGCTGTTCGTCAGCGGCCAGCGGGTTTCGGGTGAGTCGTTATTTCCCGAGCATCACCAGCCTGAGGACTCGTTAGTCCAGGTGATCGCGAGCGGTCCTGATGCGCAGTGGGACGCGATTCAGGAGATGTTTTTTGCCGGTATCGTCGCCGCCAGGAAGCGTGTGTATCTCACGACGCCTTATTTTATCCCGGACCCGAGCATTACGATGGCGCTCAAAACCGCCGTGATTAGCGGCGCGGACGTACGCATGATTTTACCTTATAAAGCGGATTCGCGGATCGTGCAATATGCGACGAGATCGTATTTACTGGAGCTGATGCAGGCGGGGGTACGCATTTATTTATACCGCAAAGGCTTCATGCATGCCAAGGTGATGCTGATTGATCACACGATGGCGACGGTCGGGACGGCCAACATGGATATGCGCAGCTTTTTCAGCAATTTCGAGCTTAATGCAGTTCTGTTTAACCATGACGTGATCGCCAGGCTGGAGGCTGACTTTTTGCAGGATTTGAAAGATTGCGAGGAACTGAAGCTGGCTGAATTCGAGAAGCGCTCGCGCTGGGAAAAAGGGAAAGAGGTACTCGCCCGGATGCTGTCCCCTCTTTTCTAAAGCCACGGTTACAGCCGGGCAAGAACTGTATCCAAGTTTTGCGGAGGCACGGTTTCGATTAGGTCGCCCATACGCCGGAGACGCTCAATGACGGTATGCAAATTGAATTCTTTCGGACTTGGATGCAGCTCGACTTCCTTCCATAGCAGCGGAGTGGACACAGAGGCGTCTTTCCTTGCGCGAGGGGTGTAGGGAGCGGACAGCGTTTTCCCGTACCAGTGCTGCAGGTAGTCTACATAAATTTTGTCGCCGCGATTTTTCTTGAACCTTTCGATAGTAAACAAATTCGGGTATTTCTTGACGACGAAGGCTCCGACGAAATGTCCGATGCGGCGCAGCTGCTCGAAGGTGTAGCCCTCACGGATCGGAATATAGATTTGCACGCCTGTCGCTCCGGACGTTTTGGCTACCGATTGGATATGCAGGGCATCCAGCACTTCGCCGATAATATGGGCGGCTTCCATAATCCGCGGCTCTTCCTCCAGGGTCGGATCGATATCAATCACCCATTCGGCAGGTACGGTCTGACCAATTTTATGGAACGAAGGATGAAATTCCAGGCAAGCGAGGTTGCCGAGCCAGATCAGCGTGGACAGTGAGTCCAGGTTGACATAGTTGATACCGTCCAGCGGAGCGGTTTTGACGAAAGGAGGCAGAGGCTCGGGGGCATTCTTTTGATAAAACGATTTGTCGTTATAGCCATGCGGAAAGCGAATCGTCGTGAGATGTCGGTCGCGGCAGTAGCGCAGCAAATAAGGGGATATCTCGGTTAATTTGGCGAGATAATCCGCCTTGGTGATCCCGGCTTCCGGCCACAGCAGCTTGCCGGGGTTCGTGATCGTCAACTCGTTTCCTTCCACAATGAGAGTGCCTTTGGTCGTTACGGCCATGATGATGCTCCTTTCTTTTTATCCTCGTATTCCCCGATTATTCCCTGCATGACCCACTCTCAAACCAGCCGCCAACAACCTCTTGACAAATAAAGCGGGGGCGGTCATAATAATAAAAGTAAATAACAAAAAGTAAGTTATATATAAAAATAAAGTTTATTCTTATTCGTAAATTGATGCGAGTGGGGATAAGCCAAAAAAATGGAGGAATTGAACATGACACAATCCGTTCTTGAAGCAGTGAAAGTAAGACGCACCTATTACGGCTTGAGCAAGGAGACAGTAACTTCCAATGAGCGTATCCAGGAGATCGTTCGCGATGCTGTGAAATATACGCCATCTGCGTTTAACTCGCAAAGCGCGCGCGCTGTTGTTCTGTTCGGTGCACAATCCGATAAGCTCTGGGACATTACAACAGAGGAGCTTCGCAAAATTGTACCGGCTGACAGCTTCGGCCCTACCGCGGACAGAATGAAAGGATTCAGCGCTGGTTCCGGCACGATCTTGTTCTTCGAAGATCAGAAGGTCGTCGAGACGCTGCAGGAGCAGTTCCCTGCCTATGCGGCAAACTTCCCGATCTGGTCCAACCAATCGAGCGGCATGCTGCAGCTCGTGATCTGGACGGCGCTGGAGCAAGAAGGACTGGGCGCTTCCTTGCAGCACTACAATCCATTGATCGACGATGAAGTGAAAAAGACTTGGAATCTGCCGAGCGAGTGGAAGCTGATCGCACAAATGCCATTCGGTAAACCGACGTTCCAGCCGAATCCGAAAGAATTCCAAATGCACGAACAAGACGTAAGAGTGTTCTCTTAATATATAAGGCTGTCCATGCGCTTACTCAGACGCGGGGCAGCCTTTTTGCTTTTCGAGGCAACTCTTCTCAATTGGGCATTAGATTTTTACTGCGTCCATGAGTTATCATTAGATTATCATGAATAGAACCCCGATTCTGTACAAAAGACTTCAGTAGAAAAGAGGAATAGATACATATGTCAACGTCAGAACGAATCAAACTGACTTCTTATTCCACCAAAGGCGGCTGCGGCTGCAAAATCGGACCCGGCGAGCTTTCGCAAGTGATCCGAAGCTTGCCTGCAGCCGTGCCAGATCCGAACCTGCTGGTCGGCATTGACACGAGTGATGATGCCGGTGTGTACAAGTTAAGCGATGAGCTGGCGCTTGTGCAAACGGTCGATTTTTTCACGCCGATTGTCGATGATCCTTACTCGTTCGGGCAAGTCGCAGCGGCGAATGCCATCAGTGATATATACGCCATGGGCGGCAAACCGTTAACGGCCTTAAATATTGTTGCTTTTCCAATCCGTACGCTGGACAAGCAAGTGCTGGCGGACATTTTGCGCGGAGCTGGCGATAAAATGAAAGAAGCGGGCGTCACACTGGTCGGCGGCCATTCAATTGACGATAACGAGCCTAAATTCGGCCTCGCCGTGACAGGATTGGTGCATCCAGGCAAGGTGCGGACGAATGCCGGATCTGTACCGGGCGATAAGCTGATTTTAACCAAACCGATCGGAGTCGGCATTTTAACGACTTCCATTAAGAAAGATCGTCTATCCGACGAGGAGATTAGCCGCGTCACCCAAGTGATGGCTACGCTGAATAAAACAGCCGCTGAAAAGATGGAGCCTTTTGATGTGCATGCTTGTACGGATGTAACGGGGTTCGGCTTGATGGGCCACAGTTTGGAGATGGCCAAAGGAAGCGGCGTCGGCATCCGCATTATCGCCGATCAAGTGCCTGTTTTGCCTAGGGTGCGAGAACTGGCGGAAGAAGGTCTCGTGCCTGGCGGCACGAAGAACAATTATGCGCATGTGCAGGATTCGATTACTTTTGCCGATACGTTGGATCAAGTCGGTCAGTGGATTTTATGCGATGCCGTGACATCGGGCGGATTACTGATCTCAGTTGCCGGCGGGCAAGCTGAGGAGCTGCTGGAGCAGCTGAAGTCTGCCGGCGTTGAGGCGGCGATTATCGGAGAAACGACGGACGAGCACCCAGGCCGGATTGTGGTCATTTAACTAAAGGAGCGGTTACTTTGTTCCAGGATATCACCTTAGAAGAGCTATTGGCCTTACAGCAAAATAAAGATCATGTCATGATTGATGTCCGCTCCCCTTCCGAATTTCGGGACAGCACGATTCCGGGGAGCCTGAATATTCCGCTGTTTAACGATGCGGAGCGTGCAGAAATCGGTACGATTTACAAGCAAGTCAGCATCCAAGCAGCCAAGGATAGAGGGCTGGAAATCGTTTCGGCCAAGCTGCCGGCTTTTGTCAAAGCTTTTGAGCAGCTAAAAGGGCAGAAGGTCGTCTATTGTTGGCGCGGCGGGATGCGCAGCAGAACATCGGCAACCGTTCTTTCCTTAATGGGCATCCGGGCGTACCGCTTAACCGGGGGTATTCGCACTTACCGCAAATGGGTTGTGGAAACATTGGAGCAGATGGAGCTTAAGCCGCCGTCCATCATTCTGCTAGGCCATACGGGAATCGGTAAAACTGCGATCCTCAGGCAGCTTCAAGCCGAGGGCCGCCCTGTGCTGGATCTGGAATATATGGCTGGGCATCGCGGCTCTATTTTCGGGCAGGTCGGGCTGCGTGCGAATAACCAAAAAACGTTCGAATCTCTTCTCCTTCAAGAAGTGCTGCAAATCCAGGATGCGCCTTATGTATTAATGGAAGGGGAAAGCAAGCGGATCGGTAAGGCCGTACTGCCGGACTTTATCATCCGTAAAAAAGAAGCAGGCACACAGCTGTTTATTGAGATGCCTATCGAGGAAAGAGTGCGTCATATTCTTGCCGACTACCAGCCGAATGACAATAAGGCTGAGCTGCTGCAAGCCTACATGCATATCAAAGACCGCATTCATACGCCTATCGCTAAAGAAATCGAGACTAGTTTGCGGGACGAACAATATGCCCATGCGGTGCGGCTGTTGCTGGAACATTACTACGACCCGCGTTACGAGCATGCTATGCGGCAATATGAACAGGAACGAGTTGTCATTCAAGCGGAGTCGATTGCTGATGCCGTGCAGGCGGTCAGAGATTATTTGGCACAATTGAAACCGGTAACCGTGTAGAAATCTGTTTTATTCTGGCTATACTAAAAAGAACCGTTCATCGCTTGCGATGAACAGTTCTTTTTTTCATTTGGCCTGCCAATTACAGTACGCGGCGAGCTGTGATATAGTGCGAGTTCCAATACGAGTTCAGTTTCGTAATTTTTACGCCACCTGCTCCGTATGTGTTCAGCATCTGGTTGTTTCCGATATAGACGCCAACATGTCCTACACCCGGACGGCCCGGTACGGAGAAGAAGAGTAGATCTCCCTTCTGCCAGTTGCTCTTGGATACGTAGCGGCCAACTTTGGACTGCTGGGCAGCTGTACGCGGCAAAGAGATTCCGTATTTGCCATAGATGTATTTCGTTAATGTCGAGCAATCGAAATTGCGCGTCTGACCGACTTTGGCACCGAATTTATATGGTGTACCTAAATATCTTTTTCCTAAAGCAATAATCGAATTGGCTTTAGATGAAGTCGAAGTTGCAGAAGCGGATATCGTATCAGCCTTAGTAAGCTGAGGGCTACTGATAACACCACCTGAGATGGCGATGGTTGTTCCTAAAGCTAAGATAGCCAAGCGCTTGCTCCATACTTGATGTAATTTCATAGTTGTTCCCCTCCTTAAGTTGTGTACGGCTCATCCGTATCTGGAACCTAGTGTAGCACAGCTAGGATCTCCTATTATTTGCTAGAGGTGTCGGAAACCGTGAGCTGGAGGGGAAGGCGGCTTATTTATTAGAAAACGATGAGAATGTACTGAAGAAATTATTCTTGACAAATGGGAAAATGGGGGATGTTGCAGATGTTGCAACCAATTGAGCCTTTTGAGCCGGTTGTCGTGAGCGGAACGTTCCCGCAGGGCGAGCAGTGGGTCGCTCAGATTAAATGGGACGGCGTCCGCATGCTCAGCTATTATGACGGGGCGCAGGTGAATTTAGTGAATCGCAAGCTGAATCCGCGTACGCTGCAATATCCGGAATTTTTGCAGGCGAGCAGGTATTGCCGCGCCTCTTCATTTATTCTGGACGGCGAGATCATCGCCATGAGCGGGGGCCGGCCTTCCTTTCATGAAGTGATGAAGCGGGATAGTCTGCGAAGCGCCATGAGTATTGAGCGAGGCGTCAAACAGACGCCGGTTTCTTTTATGATTTTTGACGTATTATTTTGCAATGGAAGCTGGGTGGTGGATCAAAGCTTGCAGGCGCGCCAACAATTGCTTGAGCAAATCATTATCCCCCAACAGGATGTTCAGCTTGTACAGAATTATCCGGATGCACCGGCGCTGTATTCATTAATGGAGCAATACCAGATGGAAGGGATCATTTATAAAGATTTGCAAAGCTCCTATGTAGTCGGAGGCAAAGATAAGCGCTGGCAGAAACGCAAAATTGTCCACGATCTCTATGCGGCCGTGGGTGGCGTGACGTACAGGGGGAAGAGAGTGAATGCCCTGCTGCTCGGTCTGTATGATGAGGCGGCCCGGTTTATTTATATCGGACATGCCGGAGGCGGGAAGCTGAGCAATCAGGACTGGATGGACCTGACGGAGCGAATTCAGCCAGACATTACGGGCGTCAGGCCGTTCGTCAATGAACCGGAGCGAAGCAAAGAGGCCGTCTGGCTGCACCCACGCCTCGTGGTGAAGGTGCAGTTCCTGGAATGGACGCCGGGAGGGACGATGCGGCAGCCGATTATTCAAGCAGTCGTCGAGCTTCCTGCAGCCGGGTGTACGATTTCGCAAGCGAACCTATAAAAGAAGCGCTGAGTCCCTGTAGACAACGGGATTCAGCGCAGCGGACGGCAGCATAGATCAAGTTTATCAAGTGACAGGTTCCTTCACTTTCTCTTCCTTCACTTTCTCTACTTTTACTTTAGGCTCTTTCTCTTTCTTCGCTCTCGTCTTCGGCTTCTTGACTTCAGTTACCGTTGCATCAGGCTCAAGATGTACCTTCTCGGTGCTCACCTCAGCTCCACCTGCTTTTGTGGCATCGAGGCTCGCCTGCAGCGCGGCCATCAGATCGATCACGCTCGTCTTCTGCACATCCGGTGCGGCCTGCACTTCTTCTCCGGCGATTTTATGCTCGATAGCTTCCATCAACCTGCCGCGATATTCATCTCTATACTTCTCCGGTTCAAAAGGCGTTGAAAGCTGACTGATCAGCATTTTCGCCATTTCCAATTCCCGCTCATTCACTTGGCTCTGTTCCGGAAGATTCGGCACTTGGCTGATCGGACGGATCTCATCCGGATAGAAAATCGTCTCCATCGCCAAACAATTATCGATCACACGAATCGCAGCCAGTGAGCTCTTGGAGCGGATCGAGACTTTGGAAATGCCGATTTTCCCGGTCTGCTTCATCGATTCGAGCAGCAAGGAATAAGCACCTGAACCTGTTTCGCCGGGGGCGAGATAGTACGTTTTTTGAAAGTAAACAGGGTCGATATCTTCCAGATTCACGAAGTCCAAAATCTTGATCTCTTTATTCGCTTCTCCGGAGATGGTCTCCAGCTCGTCCTTCTCAAAGAGCACATACCGCCCAGGCTCGTATTCATAGCCGCGCGATATTTCCTCCCATTCTACTTCCTTCTCGCAAGTATTGCACTTGCGCACATAAGCTAGAGGGGTGATACAAACTTTATGAATATAGCGCATCGAGATATCCTTATCTTCCGTTGCCGAGAACATTTTTACAGGCACGTGGACAAGCCCGAAGCTGATAGCGCCTTTCCAGACAGTATGCACGAGCGATCCTCCCCATTAGTCAATTTGACGGTCTTCTCACTAGTATTCTCTTGAACGGATTCCTTTATACGGCGAAGGACTAAGAGAATGCTGACAGCCGGCAGTGGGTATCTTAAGCATGCACGATTAGGTTAACATCCATTTCAGTAAGGAGGGATTCTCGGATGGCAGAAGCTCCGAAAGCAGCCCAAGATAAAGACCATCAAGGGCAAGAAGATTATTTTATGGACATTGACCGTATGATCAATGAGGGTTTAGGAGGCGGAAACGTCACCATGCACAATGGATTGATTGAGTGTTCAACGACGGATACGATGGATCATCCGGAATCTGTTTTGGATGAGCCGTAGGCGGCGAAGCGAAAGGGGAGTTCACGCATGAACATTCATCGCGCCCAAGAAATTATTGCCGCGGATGAGAAGATCGAGGTCGAGCTGAACGGTCTGCCGGTCTGGATTGACAGCGTCGATCCCAGCCGAGCCGTAGCCAAAGTGCACGCGGAACAGAATCCGGCGGATTCTCGGGTCGTATCCGTTCAAGAGCTGGAAGAGGTCCGCTAACTGAGAAAAGTCTGCTTCCGAAAGCAATCGGATGCAGGCTTTTTTATTCGCGCAGTTGCTGATGAGCGTCTGCGAGGACTATAATAGGAGCAGCATGCGCATTTGAAGGAAAGGGATGAGTAAATTGACTCCATCCACATTTATATACACATCCAACCATGAAGAGGATACGGATAAACTGGGCAGGCTGCTCAGCGCTTATTTAATGCCGGGAGCCATCATTACGCTCGACGGGGATTTGGGAGCAGGGAAGACGAGGTTCTCCCAAGGCTTCGCCAGAGCCATGGGCATCACCGAAGTCGTAAACTCACCGACGTTTACAATTGTAAAAGAGTACGAGGGACAATCGCTCCCTTTTTACCATATGGACATGTATCGCATAAACCAAGTGGAAGCCGACGATCTCGGGCTCGACGAATACTTCTACGGATCAGGCGTGACTTTGATCGAATGGTCCAGTCTGATCGAAGATCTGCTGCCGCCGGAGAGGCTTTCGATTACAATCGCCTATCAGGGCGAGCAATCAAGATTATTTCAGCTGACTCCGCATGGAGAGCCGTATCATAGCTGGTGCGTACAAATGAAGGAGAACGGACATTTACAATGACAGCAACTACACATCATCAACAAGGCCTTTTGCTTGCCATCGATACCTCGACAGCATCGATGACAGTGGCCGTATTAAATAACGGACAAATGATCGGAGAACTCAGTTCCCACGCTGAACGAAACCATTCCATCGGGCTTCTGCCGAACATCCAGAAGCTTCTTGGCGATCTTGGGCTAAAGCCTAAAGATCTGCAAGCTGTCGCCGTCGGACAAGGCCCCGGCTCTTACACCGGTGTGCGCATTGGCGTCTCCGTAGCCAAGACGTTCGCCTGGTCGCTGGGCCTGGATCTGATCGGTGTCTCCAGCTTGGAGGCGATGGCGCTAGGCGCCAGTGCGAAGACAGAAACCAAGAGCAATCAGACGACGGTCGTGAAATGGTTCGTGCCTTTAATGGATGCCAGACGTTCGCAGGCGTTTACAGCTGTGTATGAGGAGCGTGTGGCAGGCGTGGAGAAGTCCTGGCACAGCATAATGCCGGATGGCATTCGGGTTATGGCGCCCTGGACCGAGCAGCTGTTGGCTTTAGCTGCAGAAGCCGGGCAGGAGGGGCCGCAGGAAATCATTTTCCTGGGTGAAACCGAAGGGTTTGCCGCCCCAATCGATCAGTTTGCCAGCCAGTGGAGCGGGAACGTCCAGGTGCTGCCTTACAGCATGGAAGCACAGTATGTAGGACTGCTGGCTTATCCGAAGCTTGCTGCAGGCGAGCATGCAGAGGTTCACACCTTCGTGCCGAACTATACGCAGCTGCCGGAAGCGGAAGTGAACTTGCAGGCGAAGCTGAAGCAGCAGAAAGGGGAGGTGTAACCATGGAGCAGCGGCAGCAGGAGATTCCGGAATCTTCGTTAGTGTTCCGGTCCATGCGTCAGGAGGATATTCCCTTTATCTGTGAGATTGAAAAAGAAGCTTTCACGACGCCTTGGACAGAAGGCGCATTTTATAATGAATTGACGAACAATCAATTTGCTCACTATATGATTATGGATATTGACGGTGAAGTTGCCGGCTATGGCGGCATGTGGCTTATCATGGAAGAAGCCCACGTCACCAATGTCGCTGTCCGCGACAAATACCGCGGGCGTAAGCTCGGCGAGCGCCTGATGCGTGAGCTGATGCATACAGCGGCTTTTTTGCGAGCGATCCGCATGACGCTGGAAGTTCGTGCATCGAATTATGTGGCACAAAATTTGTATGAGAAACTCGGCTTTCGCTCTGTAGGCGTCCGTAGAGGCTACTACACGGACAATAGAGAGGATGCCATCATTATGTGGGCGGATTTGCCCAAGTCCAAGAGCAGAAGGGATAGTCTCGAAGACTGAGACCAGGTGAAGAAGTTGACAGAGCAACCAAACAACCATTTAACAAACGATCCATCCAACGATTCGGCGAAGCCCGTATATATTATGGCCATTGAAACAAGCTGTGACGAGACGTCTGTCGCCATTGTCGAAAATGGCCTAGTGATCCGCTCGAACGTCGTTTCGAGCCAGATTGAAACGCACCAGCGCTATGGCGGCGTGGTGCCGGAAGTCGCTTCCCGAAAGCATGTGGAGTCGATCACATGGATGCTGCAGGAAGCGGTGGAGGAGGCGGGCGTCGCGCTTAGCGAGCTGTCCGCCATTGCCGTTACGCAGGGGCCCGGCCTTGTCGGCTCCCTGCTCGTCGGCGTCGTCGCCGGCAAAGCGTTAGCCTGCGCGCTGGAACTGCCGCTGATCGGTGTGCATCACATCGCCGGTCATATTTATGCCAACCAGCTCGTGCATGAGCTGGAGTATCCGTTGATCGCTTTGGTGGTGTCCGGCGGACACACGGAGCTGATCCATATGGAAGGCCCGGGCCAATTCCGCATCATTGGCCGGACCCGCGACGATGCCGCAGGCGAAGCCTACGACAAAGTCGCCAGAGCGATGGGCCTGCCGTACCCCGGCGGCCCGCATGTCGATCGGCTTGCACAGGAAGCCGATCAGGAGATTCCGATGCCGCGGGCTTGGCTCGAGGCAGACTCCTACGACTTCAGCTTCAGCGGCTTGAAATCCGCGGTGCTGAACGTCGTGAATCAGTCCAAGATGCGCGGCGAAGCACTCCAAACCACGCAAATCGCCAAAGGCTTCCAAGAATCCGTCATCGACGTTCTTGTGGAGAAAGCGTCCCGCGCCGTCAAGGAGTTCGGCGCGAAGCAATTGCTGCTCGCGGGTGGTGTGGCCGCGAATAAGGGTCTGCGCAGCCGTCTGAGTGAGCGCTGCGAAGAGCTGGGCGTCCCGCTGCTGGTGCCGCCGCTGAGCCTTTGCACAGACAACGCGGCGATGATTGCTGCCGCCGCGTTCCTGAAGTGGGACCAGCAGTCGTTCAGCGAGCTGGATCTGAAGGCAGAACCGTTATTGAAGCTGGAAGAGTGGTAAACTTATAAAGAGGGTGACTCCTCAGCCAATAGTCTTGGCTGAGGGGTCACCCTCTTTTTTCGATCCTGCAAAACAGCCGCCAACTCCCGCTATTCATTTTCTCCTACGAATATTTTTCCATCCCCCTACTGCTGCTACTATTTGGAGAAGAAGTGAAACTAATGCCCATTGATTTCTACTTTGTATGACCACCCACGCGGTTACAAGCAAAGAACATAAAATAATTCCAAGATAAAAATATTTTGTTGATTTCTGAGCTTTTTTTGCTTTCAAATCATAGAAATACAAAATTAAAAAAATGATGAGAAATACTATAATCGAAACCGCATAAACAGTCATTAAGATCTCCTAACTAGTTAATTTGCAGTTGACTCGAAATAGGTAACTGGTAACCAATGCAAATTAAGAGTTATACCACGGCCTTTATTGTTATTTGACATTGATATCGCTAGTAAGTTTGCACCCGCAGCTACAATAAGGGATGTTGCCGATGCTACCTGTCCTCCCGGTATTAAACCAGCAACTGCGGCAACAAGTCCAGCAACAGCTTCTGTTTGTTGCAATGCCTGGATGTGAGCAAGTGTTTCGGCTTGAGTAAAGTTATCGCCACTCCCCACCAATAAGTACTCCAAGTCCAAAAGTAGCGTAAACATCACTATCAACCATATTCCTTGCAGTAGGATCGATGTACAGAAAATTATCAGATCCGAAGGAGATATATGTGTTCATTGTTGGAACCGACTCTAATACTTTTGAAGAGGCTTAGCTTTCCCCTATTGAAAATACTCGTTCTGTAGAGGCTGAATCCACTTGATTATTTAGTTCTGGAGCCGAAGCCGATGCAGAACCTGCAACTGCAGATAAAGATATGATACCGCTTGCAATCATTAACAAACCATTTTTCATACTTAAACATCTCCTTTTTTGAAGCAGTGATCCTAATCTTTACAAAGGGGAAATTCCCCACAAAATTAAGATATTCCTTCAAAAAATACATATTAATCCAATTTTTGAAACATCTCCGATCTTGCATCCCTGCCACAAAATCCTACCGAAATTGCAATAAGCATCGGCCTTTTTCCCTTACCCGATCGTTTTCACCATCGTCACGGACATGGTTGCATGTTTATGGTCGTACGTTAACTTGTCAAATACTTCATACATAATCATAATGCCTCGGCCAGAGCCCATGTCAAAACCAGATTCCCAGTCCTCAGTTTCCGCTTTGAACTTCCATTCCGACGGATCAAATGCGACGTATTTAATTTATAAATACTTTGTAAACGATTACGACTCAAAGGATGAACGGCGAGCTGCTGCTATTCTCGTATGGAAAATTAAATTTTCTGACAATGCATATTGACTTCGTAAAATTGCCATATTATAATCACAATCAATACTTCAAAACGCAAAGAACGGGAATAGTAAGGAAGATCAGTTTCGCTCAGAGAGCTGCGCGGTTGGTGAAAGCGCGGACGAAACATCGCCTGAACTCGCCCGGGAGCGGCAAGTCTGATGAGGATGCCAAGGATCCAGCAGCCCCGTAGGTCTTGACGGTTGACCCCCGTGATTGGGTACATGAGTGGTTTCGAGCCTATGCTCGGATCAATTAGAGTGGTACCGCGGAAGGTGATAAGCCTGTCGTCTCTTATACAGAGATGGCAGGCTTTTTTGATGTCATGAAATATGAATGAGTGAACATACGCATAGAGCACAACGCAATGAACAAGAGTAGTAAGGGTTCCAATAGCCGGTACAGAAAGCTGCGGGAAGATGCGACGCAGTCCGAGTAAACCCTGAACTCGCTTGGAAGCGGCCGTTCTGAGCGGTCTCATCACGAGACCGTTAGGAGCGGACGGTTAACCTCCGTGATCGGGTGACATAGAGCGGAAAGCCGCTGTATGTCTGAGGTGGATTTCCCGCGAACGCGGAGAAGTCAACAAGAGTGGTACCGCGCTGGGTGAAGACCTGTCGTCTCTTTGATGGAGATGGCAGGTCTTTTTGTCGCTATTTAACATGAACCGGGAAGCTGCCAAATCGTATGGACAGCACAATCCCTATAATCTGAGGAGGAATTTAACTATGGAAAACATTCAAAACCGACGCATTCGCATTTTTGACACGACGCTGAGAGATGGAGAGCAGGCGCCAGGAGCATCGCTGTATCCGGAAGAAAAAATTCGCATCGCCAGACAATTGGCGAAGATGGGCGTAGACACTATCGAACCGGGATTCCCGATCTCTAGTCCGGGGGATTTCCAAGCGGTCCAGCAGATCTCACGCGAGCTGCATAACGTGGAAATCTGCGGCTTCGCCCGCGCCATGAAGGCGGATATCGACGCAGCAGTGCGCGCGACACAGGATGCGGCGCAGCGGCGCATTCACATGTTCCTGTCGTCTTCGGATATCCATCTGGACTTCCAGCTGCGCAAGTCCCGCCAGCAAGTCGTCGAGATGGCGCGCAGCATGGTCGCCTATGCGAAGCAGTTCGTGGACCGGATCGAATTCTCGCCGATGGATGCGACCCGCACAGGGGACGAATTCTTGTTCGAAGTGCTCGAAGCGGTCATCGCCGAAGGCGCGACGATCCTGAACATTCCGGATACTGTCGGCTACGCGCTTCCGGAGGAATACGGCAATATGTTCCGCCGTGTGCGCCAAAGCGTCAGAGGCGGCGACACCGTCGAATACAGTGCGCACTGTCACAACGACCTGGGCCTTGCTGTCGCCAACAGTCTTGCCGCTATTGCAGCCGGTGTTACGCACGTCGAAGTGACTGTGAACGGCGTCGGTGAACGCGCGGGCAACTGCTCGCTGGAAGAGCTGGTCATGGCGATTGAAACGCGCAAGATGACGATGGGCGTGGAAACCGGCATCATCACGAGCGAAGTGTTCAATACGTCCAAAATGGTCAGCCGCATCATGGGCTTCCCAATTGCGTATAATAAGCCGATTGTCGGACGCAATGCGTTCCAGCACGAAGCAGGCATTCACCAGGATGGCTTGCTGAAAAACCGCAGCACCTACGAAATCATGGATCCCGAGAAGCTGGGCATTCCGCGCTCAATGATCATTCTTGGCAAACACTCGGGCCGCCATGCGCTGAAGCATCGGGTCGGACAGTTCGGGGTCGAGCTGACGGCAGAAGAATTGGACGCTCTGTACACTCGGTTCAAAGAAAAAGCGGATGAGCAAAAAATCGTCACGGACGATCAATTGATGGAGCTGGTAGGCGCTACGGTAGAAGGTCACATGGAAGCTTTCACACTTACACATGTGCATGTGGTCAGCAGCAGCGACCGTGAACGGATCGCATCCGTCTCGGTGCGAAACAATGAAACAGGTGAAGAGCAAGCGTTCTCCGGGAGCGGTGAAGGTCCGATTGAAGCGATTGTCCAAAGTTTGAGCCAGGCCATGCCGATGAACGTTGTGTTCTCCGATCTGGAGCTGCACTCCTTATCTACAGGGGAGAAAGCGACAGGGGAGGCTGAGGTGACCATCTCGGTGAACGGGGAAACGTTCAAAAATACGGGGATCGATCAAGATATTTTGGTCGCAATCGCAAAAGCCTATGTCTCTGCCTGCAACCAGGCGGCACGTGTTCAACGCCAATCAGAGGCTGGGGCTACAGCATCGTCAGCATCCTAAAGTATTAATTGTGAGAAAACTTAGATATATACACAACTTGTGAGCAAAGTTATTCACAGGTCCTGTGTATAATGTGAATAACTTCTGTAAAGTCAATGCTACCAAGCTTTTCAGGAGTCCACAAAATCGAATAACTTTTTCGCGTTTTTTTGTGGATAATGTGGATAAAATTGTGGAAAACGGAAAAAAGGCTGAAAGAGAGGGACATTGTCCCTCTCTTTTTATGTGGATAACGATCTGAATAAGTGAATAAGTGAAAATACGGCCCGCGTAAATTTTCGGAACAATCTTGCAGTGGATAGGTTTCCAGCTGGATGAAAATGCTAATAGCAAAATATCCGGAGGATTGCCATGCAATGGAAAAACCTTTTGAAAGTTGTGGGTATTAGTTTAAGTCTGCTGCAGTTGTCCACAAGTGCGGCAGCCGCGACAAATTTGTTTTCGTCTACTTCGACTCCCGAGCCGTTTCTGTCCACCTCGCCTGCTTCCTATCCACAGGGTAAACAAGTTTATGTTGTCTCAATCCCAGGCTTATCGTTTTTGGAACTTGAGCGTTCTCTTCTAACGAGGCTGCCCAATTTGCAGCGTCTGACAGAGCAAGGCGCTGTCGGGGCCATGAATATTCGCACGTCGACCCGGTCCATGCGCGACGTGTATGCCACGATCGGCGCAGGTGTATCGGCTGTTGGTGGAAAGGATGTGCAAGGTTACGCTAGTTATGAATGGCTGGATCATTCGCAAGCTGTGGATAGGCGAAACAGATTGCTCGGCGGATTGACGCAAGGCGCGCCTGAGTTGATTGTGCCTGACATGGCGATGCTGGAGCGTGCCAACCAGAGCATGCATATCGATTCCATGCCCGGAGCTTTGGGGGAAGCCTTCAAAAAGCATGGAGTCCAGCGTGTCGTATGGGGCAGTAGCGACCTAGGGCTTTTAATGGCAAAAGGCACTCCGCTGCGAAGGTACAGCCCACTCATGCTTATGGATGCTGAAGGGACTGTGGATAAAGGGGATCTTGGTAGAGCAGCTCATGTACAAGCTGTGGATAGACCATACGGTGTCAGGACGAATTATGCACAGCTTCAGGCGTGGCTGGATCAAGCGAATGACCGAGCAACCGCAGAAGGCCGGATCACGCTGATAGAACTTGGGGATTTGTACAGGCTGTACACAGAGAAAAAATACTACCGCGAAGCGCGCTTCCTAGAGCTGCATGAGCAAATCCTGCAGGAACAGGATCAGTGGCTCGGTGCGCTGATGGCACGGATGAAAGCGGAAGACAGCCTGTGGGTCTTTTCGCCGGAGGTGAACAGTAAAGCGGCCAGCGCCAAAGCCTGGCTATCTCCGGTCATCAGCTATAAGTCAGGCGGCGGGCGCAGCGTGGGACTCTTGACCTCGGAATCGACGCGGCGGAGCGGCGTTGTGACGGCGCAGGATTTTACGGCAGCATTGCTTGCGGAATTCAACATTCAGCTGCCCGAGGGGATGGCGGGGCAAGTCGCCACTGCTGAAATCCGACAATCTGGAGCCTGGCCAACCCTACTGGAAGAGATGAAGCGCATGCAGACGATCTACCGGCTTCGGCCGGAGCTGCTGTATCCGTTTGTCACGTTTGAAATGATCGTACTGCTAGGTGGTCTGCTCACTTTGTTCATCATTAAAAAAGGGACTTGGCTCAACCGTTATGTGGGCAGTACCGGCAGGTCGGGGAGGGGGCTGCTGGGGCAGCGGATTGTCCGCAGCGCGCTCTATTCGCTGTTAACAGCACCGCTCCTGATGCTGCTGCTTGGGCTGCTCGTTGCTCCTATAACGCAGCAGCTGAATATCCAAAGCGCAATCGCCGTGCTGGAGGCGATCTTTGTTATCGGGACGGCGCTGCTTTCGCTAGCGCTGCATAGACTTCCGCTAGCCGCTGTGATGGCGTGGCTAGGTACCGGGACAGCGCTGATGATTACGCTGGACGGCAGCACAGGAGCCCATGCGATGAAATATTCACCGCTGAGCTATGACCCGATGATCGGTGCCCGTTACTACGGCATCGGCAATGAATATATGGGCGTGATGATCGGCGCCCTCATCCTCGGCGTGACGGCGGCCCTGCAGCGCCGTCACGATCGCGAGCCCGCCCTGCATGGCGGCGGGCAAGGCGAATCAGCTCCGCGCACACTGGCGGAGCTGGAAACAGCCGCGGCGGCGGAAGCCCCGCCCGCGGCAGCCAAGCCCGCGCGCACCGTCTGGATGGCGGCCTGCGCGGCGTTCCTTCTCGTGACGGTGTGCCTGGCGGCACCGTCACTCGGCGCGAACGCGGGCGGCGCACTTAGCGCTGCCGTCGCGTTCGGCGTCGCCGGCGTGCTCATCACCGCCGGCAGCCGTTGGCGCGAGCGCCGCCTAAGCAGGGGCATAGCCCTGCTGGCGGCACTGCTCGCGCTCGGTTTTGTCGCGCTGTGGCTGCTCAACAGCGCTGATTCTCCCGTGGCCGCAGCACGGGAGAGCCATGTCGGGCGCGCATTTCACGCGCTGCGCGACGGGCGCTTCGATCAGATCGGACACCTGATCGAGCGCAAGCTGCGGATGAATGTGCACCTCTTGCGCGCATCCGCCTGGAGCAAAGTGCTCATCACCAGCTTGCTGGTGATGGCCGTGCTCGTGTTGCGCCCGCGCGGGCGGCTGCAGCTGTGGCAGCACAAATACCCGTACTGGATGTACGGGTTCTCGGCCAATATGTGCGGAGCCATAGCAGCACTGCTGCTGAATGACTCCGGTATCGTTGCGGCGGCGACGCTGATTATCTTCGTCGCGGTGCCGATGCTGCTGCTGCGGCTGGAGGAAGAAGCTTAAGCCATCAGCGCTTCCCATTCTTCGTAGCAGGCCGTTAGCTCGCTCTTCTTCTGATCGACGGCGGCCGTTTTTTCTTGCACGAGTACATAATTGTTGTACACGTCAGGATCGGCCAGCGCGGCCTCGAGTGCAGCCACTTCATCTTCCAGACGAGCAATGTCCTGTTCCAATTGCTCGATTTTACGCTGGCGGCTGCGCTCTTCGCGCTTCGCCAGCTTATCGGCTTCATAGCTGCCGGTGCCTCCGGCCGCTGCTTTCACATCTATGCCGCCAGCTGGATGGCTGGCGGCTTTCTTTTCCGCTTCCTTGGCCTGGCGCGCCGCTTCCATCTCGGCCAACTCCGCTTTTTTCTCCATATAATCGTCGTAATTGCCCAAGAAGCTGATGACCCCGTTCGGATGCAGCTCCAGCATGCTTTCCGCCATTTTGTTCAAGAAATAACGGTCGTGTGAAATAAACAGCAGGGTGCCTTCATAATCCATCAAAGCGGACTCCAGCACTTCTTTACTATATAAATCAAGATGGTTGGTAGGCTCGTCCAAAATGAGGACGTTCGCCTTCTGCAGCATTAGCTTGGCCAGCGCGACCCGGGCCTTTTCGCCGCCGCTTAAGGATGCGACCTTTTTAAATACATCTTCGCCGCTGAACAAAAAGTTGCCAAGCACAGTGCGGATGCGTGCCTCTTCCAGGTGCGGATACAAGCCCCATACTTCTTCAAGCACCGTATTGGCAGGATTCAAACCGGTCTGCTCTTGATCGTAATATCCAATTGTCACATTGGTTCCCCATTTGAACGTACCGGCGTCTTGCGTATGCTGGCTGATCAAAGTCTTCAGCAGGGTCGATTTGCCGACACCGTTAGGCCCGATCAAGGCGGCTGTTTCGGAGCGACGAAGCTGGAAGGAGACATCTTCCAGCAGGCGCTTTTTGCCGTCGTAAGAAATCGCCAGCCTGTCGACCTGCAGCACTTCTTTCCCGGAAGTTTGCTCAATCTCAAAGGAGAACGAGGCACGCTTCAGATCGCCCATCGGCTTGTCCAGCCGGTCCATTTTTTCCAACTGTTTGCGGCGGCTTTGCGCCCGTTTCGTCGTCGAGGCGCGCACGATGTTGCGTTGAACGAAATCTTCCAGCTTGGCGATCTCTTCCTGCTGTTTCTCATACTGCTTCATTTCAATGTCATAGTTGGCTTCTTTAAGTTCAATAAAACGTGTGTAATTGCCCGTATACCGTTTAGAGGCATTGCGTTCAATTTCATAAATGGACGTGACCAGCGCATCAAGGAAAAAGCGGTCGTGGGACACGACGAGAATCGCGCCCGGGTAACCGCGCAAATAGCCCTCCAGCCAGGTGAGCGTCGGAATGTCCAAATGGTTAGTCGGCTCGTCCAGCATGAGCAGGTCGGGCTCTTCCAGCAGCATTTTGGCCAGCGCGAGCCTTGTCTTTTGCCCCCCGCTGAGTGTTGCTACGAGCGTATCCGGTGGAAATTGGCCAAAGCCCATACCGTGAAGAATACCACGGATCTTGGCCTCGATTTCGTAGCCGCCTTGCTCCCGGAACCATTCGGAACGCTGCGCATAGCGGTTCATGGTGGCTTCGTATTTTTTCTCGTCTGCGGCCAAGTTCGGATCCGCCATTTGCGCTTCCAGCTCGCGAATCTCTTTCTCGACTTCGAGAAGCGAAGTAAAGACGCTCAGCAGCTCGTTCCAGATTGACTTATCTGTCTGCAAGCCGCTGTTTTGGCGCAGATAACCAATTTTTGTTTCTTTGGCTTTGAAAATATCGCCGCTGTCGTAAGACATCTCGCCTGCGATAATTTGCAGCAGGGTCGATTTCCCCGCGCCGTTCACACCGACAAGGCCGATGCGCTCCCTGTTTTCAATTTGCAGCGTTATATTGGAGAGAATGGAGCGGACTCCATAGCTTTTAGAAAGATTCGAAACTTGCAATAGCATGTGACCTGCTACCTCCTGCTTTATCAAAAATCCCATCAATTCACTAGTATACACCATGCGAGCAAGCATCGTATGCTTAATTTTATTGGATGAAATGGACGGAGGCGCAGAAACTATGAAGCGAACTCAGCGAGTGCATTTAACGATATTGGCCGGTTTGCTGCTTTTGCTGATCCTGCAACCTTCCGCCTCTTATATAGGAAGCGCTATTTCTAATAACCATTCGCTTCCGGCCAATGTACCGGCTACACCTGCATCCTTCACGATAATGACATTTAATATTCATCATGGAGAAGGTTTAGATGGTAAAGTAAATTTGTACCGGATTGCCGATCTGCTGAAGCAGCAGCATGCCGATGTCATCGCCCTTCAGGAAGTGGACCGTTACCGGCTCCGCAGCGGCTTTGTCGATCAGGCTGGGGAACTTGCTGCGCTGCTGGGCATGCATGTTGTTTTTTCACCTAGTTTAACCTATTCGATCGGAGAATACGGCAATGCGATTCTTAGCCGTTACCCTATTGAACTCACCAGCCGCACTCCCTTGCCTGGGGATCAGGAGCCTCGAAGCTTGCTTACGGCAACTATTCGAATCGGAAATGCTGACATTCAGATAGCCAATACGCATCTGGGTCTGTCGGCCCATGATCGCAGCGTTCAGCTTACAGCTTGTGCACAGACGCTCACGGGCATACAAGGGCCGCTCGTCATTGTAGGGGATTTTAATACGCCATCCGCCCCGCAGCAGCTGGCAGCTCGGCTTCATGCTGTCCAACCGCTGGCGCTGGGAAGCGGAATGGGTTCAACTTTTGACGGCGGTGGGGCGATCGATTCCATTATATCCAGCTTGCCTGCGCTGCAGCCTGCATGGACGGTGCGAAGCGAGGCGTCCGATCATTATCCAGTTGTGGCGCGCCTTCAGCTGGGGTCCGTCTTGCGAGTATAGTTTTTTTCCTTGTTTATGTTAAAATGGGGGAAACCACTTCTCGTTAAGGAAGGGCTGAGCCGTGATGAACATCCGAGAGCGGAAAATTGAGTTGCGCAAGGAGATGGAAGCGAAGCGTTCCTCCTTAGCGACTGACGAACGGAAAGCTAAAGAACAACAGATTCATGATAGATTGGTGAAGCTAAGTCAAGACCAATGGCTCGGAGAAGCCGGAGCGACATTACTGACATATATGCCGATCCGTTCGGAGCCGAATGTTGCTCCTTTTATGGAATGGTGTTGGCAGCAGGGGATTCGCGTGCTTTTGCCGAAAGTTATAACAGCGACGAAAACGATGGATTTGCATATTGTAGAGAGTTATGAGGATTTGGAGGACGGAGCTTATGGCATCCGTGAACCGCGGACCGATGCGCCGGCATTGACAGATTTGTCGGAAATCTCGATGATTCTCATACCGGGCCTTGCCTTTGATACGGACTTCGGAAGATTGGGGTACGGCGGCGGGTTTTATGACCGATTCATGCAATTGTTCGCGGCGCGTGGGTTGAAGCGACCTTTGGCCATTGCCGCTGCTTTCGACTTGCAATTGATCCCACAAGTGCCTTCATCCTGGCATGATTTCCGGGTGGACGGTCTGGTTACAGAAAGCAAATTGATGATGAAAAGCGAATCCTGACAGAAAAGAGGCGAGTAGGCTGAACGATGCCCGAGAGCTGACTCATTTCAATGAACAAGGACGAGCCCGGATGGTGGACATTTCGGACAAAACGGAAACGAAACGTTCCGCTACCGCTCGTTCCGCATTGATCATGAATGAAGCGACACTAACATTAATCAAAGAAGGCAAAATGAAAAAAGGCGACGTGCTGGCCGTAGCTCAAGTAGCTGGCATCATGGCCGCCAAGAAAACCGCCGACTGGATTCCGATGTGCCATCCGATTCCGCTGACGGGCATCGATATTCAGTTTAGCGACAATGGCAGCAATGAACTTTACATAGAAGCAACTGTACGTACGACAGGATTGACCGGTGTTGAGATGGAGGCGCTGACGGCCGTTTCTGCGGCAGCTCTAACCGTCTATGACATGTGCAAAGCGGTGGAGAAGGATATGGTGATTAGCTCTACGATGCTTATGACCAAAACCGGAGGCAAGAACGGAGATTTTCACAGAAACGCATAAAGTAGTGGGGCTATCTCATTCAGTTCAAGGGAGAGGTGACAAGGATGCGCTGGAAAGTTGCGATTTTGACAGCCAGTGACCGTGGTTACCGGGGTGAGAGAGAGGACACAAGCGCTCAGGTAATCCGCGAGCTGGTCGAGGAAGAGATTCAAGGCGAAATTATCGAGTACCGGGTCGTTCCGGATGAGATGGACGAAATTATGGCTTCATTAATTGAGATGACGGATTACTACCAAGCAGATTTGATCTTGACGACCGGTGGTACCGGACTCGCGCCGCGCGACGTGACGCCAGAGGCGACGCTGAACGTGATTGACCGCGTCGCTCCAGGTTTCGCGGAGGCCATGCGCATGATTTCGATGCAAAAAACGCCGAGAGCCATGCTGTCGCGCGCAGTATCCGGGATTCGCGGACGCACGCTGATCATTAACCTGCCGGGCAGTCCCAAAGGCGTGCAGGAGAATTTGATGGCGATCATCGACCAGCTGCCGCATGCGCTGGCGATCTTAACGGGCAAAGAAGGCGATCACGGATGATGAAACCGGAGTCGATGCTGCGCGAAGTAAAAGTTGAAGATGCGGTAGGCATGATCCTGCCGCATGATCTTACGCAAATCTTGCCGGGAACGTTCAAAGGACGGTTGTTCCGCAAAGGTCATCAAGTGACCGAGGCAGACATTCCG
This sequence comes from Paenibacillus aestuarii, assembly GCF_027789125.1. GTDB lineage: Bacteria > Bacillota > Bacilli > Paenibacillales > NBRC-103111 > Paenibacillus_E > Paenibacillus_E aestuarii. The sequence goes on from NZ_JAQFVF010000033.1 coordinate 159,523, forward strand.
GCGCTGCTGAGTATCGGCAAAGAGCATATTTATGCGATGGAGCTGCAGGAAGGCTATTTGCATGAAGACGAGGCTGCTATACGTATGGCGCGCGCTATTGCAGGCGAACATGTAGTTCTGACCGAGCCTCATGAGGGCAAGGTGAATGTGAAATCAGCGATTGATGGCCTTGTGAAAATCAATCGGGCCTTTGTCGATCACGTGAATGCGATCGATCAAATCGTCATGTCGACCGTGCGTTCCAATACGGTTGTGAAACAAGGCGCTTCCCTCGTCGGCACGCGGGTCATTCCGCTGATTGTCGAGGAAGCGAAGATTGTCGAAATTGAGCGGCTGGCTGCCGACATGCGTGCTGAAGGCGCTGTGTTGGTCGAAGTGAAGCCGTTCAGGAAGCTGCGCGTCGGAGTGATTACGACGGGCAGCGAGGTGTTTAAGGGGCGAATTCAAGATAAATTCGGCCCGATTGTCCGGGAGAAGGTCGCGCAGCTCGGCTCTGAGGTTGTTGTGGGGCGCCTCGTGACGGATGACAGCGAGGCGATTGTTCGGGAAATCCACGCGGTGCAGGCGCTGGGTGTGGATTTGATCTTGGTCACCGGCGGCATGTCGGTGGACCCGGACGACCGTACTCCAGGCGCGATTAAGCAGGCCGGCGCGCGTGTGGTCAGCTACGGCACGCCGATGCTGCCGGGGTCGATGCTGATGATCGCCTATCTGGGCGATGTGCCGGTAATGGGGCTGCCGGGTTGTGTGATGCATGACCCGTACACGTCTTTTGATGTGCTGCTCCCACGCATCTGCGCGGGCGAAGAGATTACACGCAGCGACATTACTGAGATGGGATATGGCGGTTTTTATCAGTGTTAGCGCGGACTTAGCCGCGTAATTAGGCTGCGCTGACAAAGTTCGGCAGTTTTTCCCGGGAAATAATGTCCGAAAAACGGGGAACATGCTAAAGTTGTAGTTCGATATTTTTGCCTCGCTGGCGGGTGGCGGCGCTCCTAAAGCGTCAAAAATGCTTTAGAACAACTCGCGTATGCCCGGAGGTGCTGTAGAGCGTCGAATCCGCTTTAGAGCAGCTGCGGGCGTGTCGAAAAGGTGTTGTAAAGCGGTAAGCCTCTTTACAGCTGTTGGGCTGCGCACGCGTAAAGAGCATGGTTCTGACAACGGAGACGCACTTGTACGGGTTTATATTTTTCTGCAACGTTTACTTTCGCTTTTCGTTTGGAGATGACAACTTTATGTTTCAAAATATCGGCTTCACTGAAATTTTGTTGATTGCGGTCGTGGCCCTGATCCTATTCGGGCCGCAAAAATTGCCTGAACTCGGGCGCACGCTGGGGCGTGCGATCTTCGAGTTCAAGAAGAGCACGCGCGACCTGCTGAGCGACGCGCCTGCTTCACCGCCGGCGACCGCCACGCCGCCGGCTCCAGCTGCGCCGCAGCCAAGCGTAGCGGCGCCTGCTGAGGTGCCCGCCGCCACGACGGAAGCGGCGGGTTCGACTGAGGCTGCAGCAGCGCAGCCTGCAGCCCCTGCGGCGAAGGCGCCGAGCAATCCGCGGCGCCTGCCAGACTAGGCGTCCGGACGGAGGTCCGGCCGCGCCGTTTTTTTCATTTCCCTATTTAGGCTGGTGAACCATGACTACGAACGAAGAAATGTCGCTGGTGGAGCATCTGGGTGAGCTTCGTAAGCGATTGATGTCGATATTGATCGTATTGGTGATCGGCATGGTCGGCGGTCTGATTGCGGCCAAACCGATCATCCGTTATTTGAAAAACATTCCGCCAGCAAGCGGAATCGGTTGGAACGTATTTTCGCCATGGGACGCGCTGCGTCTTTATATGAACTTTGGACTGGCCGTGGGGGCTTTGATTACGCTTCCCGTTGCGCTCTATCATATCTGGGCGTTCGTCAAACCAGGCTTGCATGAAACCGAGCAAAAAGCATCGGTTATATATATTCCGGCAGCTTTTGTGCTATTTTTGCTGGGCATTGCATTCGGATATTTTGTTGTGTTCCCGATGGCCTTTTACTTTACGTCTTCGATCAGTAAGAGTCTGGACATTACCGAGATGTACGGCGCCGCGCAATATTTCTCATTTATGTTCAACATCATTCTTCCGCTGGCCCTTGTTTTCGAGATGCCGATTGTCGTCATGTTTTTGACGAAGATCCGTCTGTTGAACCCAAAGCGGCTGCACAAATTACGGAGATATGCCTATATGTTGATGGTTGTTTTGGCGACGATCATCACACCGCCTGATGCCATTTCGGCCATTCTTGTATCAATTCCACTTATTATTTTGTATGAATTCAGTGTGTTCTTGTCGGGGATTATCTATCGGAAGCAGCTGGTTCAGGATGCGGAGTGGGAGCGCGAGTATGGTGCGAAATAAGCGCCGAGGCTCACACCAGCCAGACAGTCTGCTAGTCGAAAGCAGGCTGTTTTTTGTTTATTTAAACCTTCTGTAAAGGAGAGAATATTTATTTGCTGTTTGGGTAGAATGAGGTGGGTGCTCGAAAGATTGAAAAATGTGTAAAAGGACTTGCAAAAACTGTTTGATTTGATTATCATAAGAATTGTTGTTAGCACTAAAGAGGTTCGAGTGCTAAAGTAGCAACCAATACACCTATTACCCATTCCTGAAGGAGGCTATTTTCCATGATCAGACCGTTAGGTGATCGCGTAGTCATTGAAGCCATTGCGAAAGAGGAGACAACTGCGAGCGGCATCGTGCTGCCAGATTCAGCTAAGGAAAAACCGCAAGAAGGTAAAGTACTTGCTGTAGGCGCAGGCGCTATTAAAGATGGAGTTCGCGTTTCGCTGGAAGTTAAAGAAGGCGACCGCATCATTTTCTCCAAATACGCTGGAACTGAAGTGAAATACGAAGGCCGCGAACTGTTGATCTTGCGCGAAAGCGATATTCTCGCTGTACTAGCCTAATTTAGCAGGCCTATAGATCGAAGTATACTTAGTTTTTTCGTAAAGCAACTTACTTATGTACATTAATTATTCCGAGGAGGTTTCCTAATCATGGCAAAAGATATTAAGTTCAGTGAAGACGCACGCCGCGCGATGCTTCGCGGGGTTGATGCATTGGCAAATGCCGTTAAAGTAACCTTGGGTCCTAAAGGCCGCAACGTAGTTTTGGAGAAAAAATTCGGCAGCCCGCTGATCACTAACGACGGTGTAACAATCGCGAAAGAGATCGAGCTTGAAGATGCATTCGAGAACATGGGTGCTCAACTGGTTAAAGAAGTAGCTACAAAAACAAACGATGTTGCCGGTGACGGTACAACAACTGCAACAGTTCTGGCTCAAGCGATGATTCGCGAAGGTCTGAAAAACGTTACTGCAGGCGCAAACCCAATGGTTATCCGCAAAGGTATCGACAAAGCGGTTAGAGCTGCTGTTGATGAATTGAAAGTGATCGCGAAGCCGATCGAAGGCAAGCAATCCATCGCGCAAGTAGCTTCCATCTCCGCTGCTGACGAAGAAGTGGGCGAACTGATCGCTGAAGCTATGGACAAAGTAGGCAACGATGGCGTAATCACAGTTGAAGAATCCAAAGGATTCGCAACTGAGCTTGAAGTTGTAGAAGGTATGCAATTCGACCGCGGTTACGTTTCTCCATACATGGTTACTGACACTGACAAATTGGAAGCAGTTCTGGATAACCCATACATTCTCGTTACTGACAAAAAGATCTCCAACATCCAAGAGATCCTGCCAGTTCTGGAGAAAGTGGTTCAATCCGGCAAACAACTTCTGATCATCGCTGAAGACGTAGAAGGAGAAGCGCAAGCGACCCTGATCGTCAACAAATTGCGTGGAACTTTCACATGCGTAGCAGTTAAAGCTCCTGGCTTCGGCGACCGCCGCAAAGCTATGCTGGGCGACATCGCTGCTCTGACTGGCGCGCAAGTGATCACTGAAGAGCTTGGCTTGGATCTGAAATCCACGAAGCCTGAGCAACTGGGTAGCGCTCGTCAAATTCGCGTGACGAAAGAAAACACAATCATCGTGGATGGCGCTGGCGACAAGAAAGACATCGGCGCACGCGTAACTCAAATCCGCGCACAACTGGAAGAAACAACTTCCGATTTCGATAAAGAAAAACTGCAAGAGCGTCTGGCTAAACTTGCTGGCGGCGTAGCTGTTATCAAAGTTGGCGCAGCGACTGAAACTGAGCTGAAAGAGCGCAAACTGCGCATCGAAGATGCTCTGAACGCAACTCGCGCAGCGGTTGAAGAAGGTATCGTTTCTGGCGGTGGTACTGCCCTCGTGAACGTGTACAACGCTGTAGCTAAGGTAGTTGCTTCCGGCGACGAGCAAACAGGCGTAAACATCATCCTGCGCGCTTTGGAAGAGCCTGTTCGCACTATCGCAGCTAACGCTGGTCAAGAAGGCTCCGTTATCGTTGAGCGCTTGAAAAACGAAAAAGTCGGCGTTGGTTACAATGCTGCTTCCGGCGAGTGGGTAAACATGTTCGAAGCAGGTATCGTTGACCCTGCGAAAGTGACACGCACGGCTCTGCAAAACGCAGCTTCCGTAGCGGCTATGTTCTTGACAACTGAGGCTGTCATCGCTGACAAGCCTGAAAAAGATAAGCCAGGCATGCCTGATATGGGCGGCATGGGCGGTATGGGCGGCATGATGTAAAAAAGGCCATTAGCCCATCAGGTATATAATCATCAAGACCTCTCAGGAAAACTGAGAGGTTTTTTATTATGTTCCGATTTTTTTAACACTATTGATGCTTTATGGTGCACTGATTCTTATAGAGTTCCGCTTTTATAAATTTAATAGGTCATAAGTAACGGAATGAATGCTTATCTACTAATGCTTAAGGTATAAAGCTTTTAAAATGGCGGCTTTGCTACAAAGAAAGCGATTCATCGCAAATGTGTCAATATTTGTATATATATGTCATTTACCTTTACTGCTTAATACTGTATCCTAGAACATAGATTAAAAAATTAAAAATGGTTATGGGGTTGTGGGGTAGAAAAATATGCATATAAACTTATTAGATTTTGATCAAGTGCTTTTTTATACCAGGGATGCATTAACACGAGTTTATCAGGAAGCTTTTCGATTACATGGATTTTCTATTACTGAAGAGCAGTTAATGGAAATTGAGGGGCAATCCATCGTTGATCTATTCGATAAACTAAATATTCAAGATGACAGTATACGTACCAACATACGCAGATACAAAAAAGATAACTACAAATCTTATTTTAAGTATATTATTCCTAATTTAGACTTGATTAATATGCCAGATAAAGTGATCGTTTCCAATGCTAGTAGTGAAGATATTGCTGAAATACTCACTTACTATAATATCACGGATGTCATGGGGATTATTGGTAGAGACTTGGTAGAAAGAATGAAGCCTCACCCGGATCCTTATGTAAAAGCTATTCATACGTTTCCTGCAGAGAGCTATACTATTTATGAAGACAGTGATACAGGGCTTGCTGCCGCCGAAGCTGCAATAAAAGCTGTTGGTTCTAGATATAAGATTAATATTATAAAAGTAGAATTAGAAGTATCCGAACTCAAAGGAGGCAGCGGTCAACTAATACGTAAACTGAATAATAAAATAGATAAGATCACAGAAACTAATTCTGCATTAATGACTTTAATGAGAAACAGCATTCCTGTTCCTGAAATATATTTCTCAAACAATGATAAGATTATTATGGACTATGTGGATGGGGACTTGTTATGTAACCAATATTCTAATGAAAAACATTTTAAAAAGTTAATGGCCTTACAAGATAATATAAAGAAGATCAATTACATTAACGGTTGTTCTACAGATACATATGTTAGAAGGCTAGAAAGCCATAGTAAGTATTTTTCAGCTGACTCTGAGTTAACTTATACGTTTAATTATTGCTCTAGATATTTACTTGAACATCAGGAGATTTTTAATCGTGAGAGGTCTTTTTGTCATGGGGATTTCACTCTCTCTAATATAATCGTTAAAGATAATGACCTTATTGTTATTGATCCCAATATTAATGAGAATACCATGAGTAGTTGGCTGTTAGATATTTCTAAACTTCTGCAATCAACGAGGGGATATGAGTACGTTTTTGGTATTTCGAATAAAGCGAATGATCTGGAGTTAACTGGTCTTCGGAAGAATATCATGAATTCTCTTTCTCCCGAACTTGTTCCCCTCGTGGAAATACTTGAATTAAGCCATTGGCTAAGAATGTTAAAGTATAAAAAAGAAATAGGGCACAATGATTTTCTTAAAGCTCGAGATATGACAATAACTATTTTAAAGGAGTTAAAATCCAATTCATGGCAAACTCAGCTGTTATACTAGCAGGCGGATTAAGTACTCGATATGGCAAAAATAAAATTCTTGAAGAGTTTAAAGGAAAGACATTAATTGATTATAGTTTAGAGTTTTGCGATGAAAATAATATCAATAAAAAAGTTGTGGTTTACTACGACGAATCCATTGCCTATTACTTGAAAGAGAAATATCGCGATCTCATTGAAAAAGGCCAACTTGTAATAGTCAAACGCCCCAATTCGCCCGAAGGGACAGGAATGTCCCTTAGAACTGGGGCCGAAATGGCTAACGATCGATTCATCGTTTTATTTGGTGATAACTACTATAAAGGAAAAATAAATGATATTAGCGATCAAAATATAGCCACATACTTGAATAAAAATGAAGATGAAAAAAATCTTCGTTTTGCGGCGATCGTTGGAAACAATATCATTGAAAAACCTCATAATTACAAAAGTGGCCCATTCTTCACCGGATATATGATTCTCAATAAAAATGACGTACTAAACCAGCCTGTTGTCTTATCGAAAAGAGGAGAAGTGGAAATTACGGATATTTTTAACAATTGTAAGAATAAAAAGGTCATAGAGTTAGACATTTCATGGGAGGAAATCACGTACATTGAAGATTACAGTAAAATGGAATCATATATTCTACAAAATAACAAAAAACAATAAGGTGCGATTATGAAGCTTTTGAAATACGTAATACCTACGGTAATTGCAATTTTGGCACTTTCACTTTCTTTTTATACTGAAAAATTCTTTAGGGTAGGACAGCCAACACAAATCTTCACTTACTATTCTTCAAAGTTAATCTATTTTCTTTTTATCTTTTTCGGCTCTAAATTTCTTTATCACTTCGGGTCTTTTTTAATAAAAAAGGACCTATTTTATTTGAAATGGGGACGTAATTTTATTTTTCATTTGGTCCCTTTGATAGTGGCATTAATTTTTGCATGGCCTGGTATCTTCGTATGGGATGAATTTGGAACTTATGATTATGCTAGTAGATTCATTCTTGATAATTGGCAGTCCTATCTAACTGTTTACTACTATATTATTAATCTTTATATCTTCCCTTCTGTTGGGACAATTGTATTGGTGAACATTGTAATTTTTTCTTTAGTTAGCTCTTGGATTATTACACACTTAACAATTTCGTTGTCCAATATTAAATTGAGATGGTTACTATTCCTTTTTACTGGAATAGGATTTCTATCACCGGCTATATTGTTTAGTTTATTAATGACCTACAGAAGTTCTATGATAGCCTCGTTTGAATTGTTGCTATGTGGGTTGTTATATTTATTAGCTCGAAAGAAAATACAAATCAATCTACCTAAATTGATACTAATTTGTCTACTTACCGTAATACTTTCTGTTTGGCGAAAAGAAGGAATTTATCATTTAATTTTGGTTCCATTATTTTTATTAGTTTTTTTCCGTCACTACTTAAATAGGAAGACCTTAGTATGCTTTTTCATTGCTGTTTTAGGGGGATATTTTATTTTAGATGTTGCATACTCTCACTTCACAAACCAGCAGAATACTACAATGGATACAATGAGGTATGAATTAACAGCCTATATGAACCCCCTTTCTAATATTCTAGCGGATAAAAATGCTTCTATTGATGCCACAGCTATCGTTACTTTTAATAAAGTTATTGATGTTGAGAAAACTAAGCAGCTTTCTTATCATTATGAATCTCCTAGTTTTTGGGATGGTGGCGTTCGAGAGAAATTTACTAGCAGCGACCTCCGCGCTTTCAAGAGGGCATATTGGAAGACTGTATGGGCCAATAAAGATATATTTGTTTCAGCTCGATTAAGAACGATGCTTGGCGCTTCAGGATTTTCAATTAAAGGGTATTACCCCAGCAGTAGTATATATAATTATTTGTCTGGTATAAAGAGTAGAGAGGGAGATTTTAGTAGAGACACTGTTCTTACACAAAAATTGAATTATCCAATTAATCTATGGCTGGATTCAAAAATCGTCAGTTATCTTGAATTTTCAAAGAAGCATTTGATTGTTTTTTGGAATTTCACCCCCCTACTTTTGATACTGCTGGTAATATTTATTAGAACATTTAGTTTTAAAAATCCCCTTGTATGGATTAATACAATTGTATTGGCGAGAATTCCAGTATTATTTGTTCTGGAGCCAGGAAGTTATTTTATGTATTATTATCCAATGTATTTAAGCGGAGTATATATAATCTTCATTTATTTAATAGAAAAAGCAAGTTACAATGTTTCCAGAGGTGTCTCGCATGGATAAGATTTTGCTGTTTATTCCTATGTATAATTGCCAATCACAAATTTATAGGGTTTTGGAAAAAGTAAGTAAGTCTTCGGTTTATGATCTAGTCACCGAAATCATAGTAATAGATAATCATTCTAAAGATGATTCACTACAAATCGCACAGCAAGCAATCAATAAATTCCAGATGACTAAGTGCTTGTTAACTCAAAATATACAAAACGTAGGTTTAGGTGGATCCCATAAATCAGCTTTTAAGTATGCTGAATTGCACGGTTTTGATTACCTTATTGTATTACATGGGGATGATCAAGGTAATATTAACGATTTTGCTCAGATAATAGTAAATAAGTTGTATCAAAAATATGATGCGATCCTTGGTTCAAGATTCTCCAAAGGTTCTCGGACAGTGGGATACTCTAAGTTCCGGATATTTGGGAATCATGTTTTCAATACATTGATTTCAATTATTTGTTTCAAAACAATAAATGATCTGGGCTCCGGATTGAATATGTATAAAGTCTCAAGTTTAAAATATTCCATAACCTTTCCAGATAATCTTATTTTTAATGTCTTTATGTTAATGGCACATGTTTCATATGGACAAAGGATTGTTTTTTTGCCAATCACATGGACAGAAGAAGATCAAGTTTCAAATGTTAAGATGTTCAGTCAGACTCTCGAAATGTCTAAATATTTACTAAAGTATTTTGTATACCGCAAATCTTTTTTAAATAAGGAACACAGAATCAATTCCAATTCTGAGTATGAGTTTAATATTATCTATCGGTTAGAATCATGAAAAAGCATATTAGCAACTTATGGTCATTTCAGTTTTTTCGCTTTCTGATCGTAGGTGGTTATAACGTGGTTTTTGGTTATGTGCTTACGATTATCTTATTAAAATTACTAGAGTTCTGGGGATTACATCAAAACTTTGTTTGCTTTGGGTTAGTTATTAATATTCCCATTCTCACGAGTACATTAGTTGGTATACCAATGGCTTATACGACTCAAACACTAATTGCTTTTCGGGAAAAATGGAAGCTCACCAAAATGCTTTTTTACCCAATAACCATAATTCCGAATCTAGGTATTCAACAAGTAACCTATTTTTACTTGAATCTTCTATTAAATGAAATAAAGCCATCCTATTTTAACCCTTACATCTCATATGCGTTTGCAACCATAGCTCCAATACCAATCATGTTTATTATGGTTAAATTTATTGTAACTAATAAAAAAAGGAATACACCTGCAAATGTTTCAAGCGATTATTAAATCGTATCAGTATTAAAACATGGGAAAGCGTGTAATCATCGCCCCATAAGTGAAAAGGCACCTCTGATGAGGTGCCTTTTGCTTTTGCTATGCCATGCAGTCAAGGGCCTGGCAATTCGCAGCCTGCTTGGACACCCGACCTAAGTAGGCTTGCTGCTTTGCCCAATTACTTACAGATAGGCCATCGTACACTCCTTGGACTAGGGGCAAACGTATACTAACACAAACCCAAATGAGGAGTGACTTATTCCATGGCTTATCAAGGTAATCAACCATATCAAGGTAAATTTCAATGTCCGCCCGCTGACCCGATTATGATGGATCCGCAACGGGTCGTTAGAGACTTCTATCACCCGCAGAAAGTGCAAGTTATTCACCCGATTCAAATCATCAACAGACATCACTGTGTGCCTGTATACGAGCATGTATACACATGCTCCGAGAAAGATGAATTCTGCGGCGGCCACCCGCATGAAGGTTTTCTTCGCAGATAAATAAGGAGCTGGGCATGGGCCCAGCTTCTTTTTTACATAGTAAAGAGGCCATATTGCTATGGCCCCCTTGCAATCCAACACTATTTTAATTGAAAGTTCGTATTCACAATGGAATCGATCATTTGTTTTTCATTTGGATCTTTGGCAATCAACTGACCTTGAAGGGCTTGATCTGGTGTTCCCAATTTCTGCTCAGCAGCCAAATACCATCTGATCAATAACTTGTTCGTTTGGTCATCCAGCTTATCCGTAATGAAAGGCTTGATTGTACTCGCTGCAGTTGTGTAATCCCCGTGCATGAAGCTGACTTGTCCAACATTTAGGGCAATGCTAGGTGTTACGGCGAATTCACGTCCTTGCAGTTGGCCCTTCGGCAGATTCTTCAACGATTCGATCCGATCCTGAACCTGTTTATAAATGGCCATGACGTTATCCAGCTTCTGATTGTAATCCTTAGCATCGTTCTTTTCCTTGGCTTTACCTGCAAGCTCGACATTTAAGGACATGCTCTTCTCGTAAAGGTCGATATACCATGGGTAGTTCGGGAGCTGGGCGTTAGACCAATCCAAGGCCTCCTGCTGCTTTCCTTGAATGAGAAGCATATTCAACTGCTGCAGCGTGACCATACGGTTATGAGGTTCTTTGGCTAACAATTGATTCAGCAAGTCCTGCGCCTGGTTCAAAAATTCAGCGCTGCGCTTCGGATCCTGATCCTTCGTTTGATTGTACACTTGCAGGAGGATGCCGATACGGCTGATTTGTCCTGTCAAAATATAATCGGGATGAGCTGGATGCAGCGAGATTGCTTTGTCCAGCGGTGCCACGATGGTGTTATAATCCTGGCTCTTCTTTACAACATTAAGTGCTTGCTTATAGGAGCTGTTCGCGGAAAGCGCCTGAGCGGAAAGATAGAACATCACGATCGAGATCACAGCAAGCAACGCAGGGAAGCTTTTGTGCAGGGCTAGAGACTCGGATTTCATCCGCAGCGCGGCGGTAGAACTGCCGGCAAGCATCGCGCCGAGTGCAAGGAACAGAACGGCCCCCATGTACACGTAACTTAAGTCGAAGTCGATCATACTGTGCACGAGCAGTGAGACGGTTACAATGAAAAAGAGGAAATACATGTCCCGTTTCTCTGCAGAGCTTTTGATATAGCTGCGTATATAGAAGACCATGACGGCGATGACGAATCCGACGAAAGCCAGGAATCCAAGAGCGCCGGCTTCAACTAAATATTGAAGCGCGAAGTTATGCGCTTGTCGGCTCGTATACGGGTTGTTCTGATATTTCTCATACAGAGCGGCCCAAGCGCCGCCACCAGCCCCGATAATCGGATAGTCCGCCCAAAGCTTTACTGCATCTTTATAGAACGTTCCGCGCTCCAATACGGAGTGCTGTTGGAAGTTAATGTTTTCGAGACGCGTTTTTACGTTCTCTGGAAGTACATTTTTAAGTCCTGTATCGCTTAACAGCAGGACAGCAGCTAGAAGACCGACTACGATCGCTGCGATAGGCAGTATAAACGTAGCGAACTTTTTGCCTGCGAAACGTGCGGTTACACGATCTAGCCAAGGGCTCGCGAACTGCTGCAGCAGGATGGCGATAACAGCGAATACAACAGAAGCCAGAAGCAGAATCGACCAGCCGTTCCAGGAACCCGCTGCGGTCGGCTGCTTTTGTAATTCTGTGCCGATCGCTGTGAGCTTAGAGAGGATCGCTAGCGAAGCAGCGAAGGCAAGTGCTAACTGAACCAAAGCCAAGATTTGACGGCTAATGGATAAGAAGAACAGCATGATTAAAAAGATGACTGGAATCACAACAATAGCACCGCGGGAGAGCGTCAACCAGAACGAAACAATCATCGGCACCATCATCAATGCGTGTGGGAGCACACTGTACCATTTGCGTGCTTTTATAATGAAGAACAATGATCCAAGAAATAACATAATTAGATATGCCGCATATGTGTTAGCATATTGAAAGACAGAAGTAAGACGAAGTCCGTTGGCATCTGTCATGACCGCATCGCGGTACAGGAAATTGTTGGAGTTGTCCATCGTAGCAAACCAACTAACCAAATGCCCGGCAAAGCTGCCGTTACCCAGCCAGTAGAGTAAACCGAATATTACAATCACGTAACCGGAAATCATCAATAAACCAGCAGTAATCGACACGCCGCGCTTGTTTTTTGTCAAGAATACGCCTAAAATGAAGAAGGCTGCATACAGCATTTGGATGTAGATCATATTTGTTGCCAAATAATGTGAGGCTGCGTTGGATAAGGAAATTACATAGGTAAGCGGCATCAACAACACTAGGATGATCATAACATCTTTGCGCTCTTGAAGCTTATAACCAAAGAAAGCAAAGATTGCAATAATCAGCAAAATGATGGAAGACCATACCGAGGCCGAGTAAATGGATCTTTCGAAATCGAAGGTACCTCCATTGAACAACGCCCGCTGAAATGGGGCCCAGAACAGGAACAGACCAGCAATGATAGCTAAGATCCAAAAGATGATTGAGCCTTTCTCCATTGTTGACGTTCCGTTCGCTTTTGCGCGCGCAGAGGCGTACGTATTTTTACTTGCAGCATTCATGCAGATTTGTCTCCTTCTTTCGCTAAAGTTCGAGTATTATTTTAGCATAGGCAATATTTATTTTCCAATTAAGTATTATTAAGTTAGAAACGAAATGAAACGGAAGGCGGCTATAATGTAATGCAGAACATAGTAAATATGGTTCATATTTTCATGAAAAATCGAGATTTAATTTCACAATTTGTAAAGAGGGAAATAATAGCCCGTTATAAGGGGTCATATCTAGGAATTATCTGGTCTTTTTTAAACCCTTTATTAATGCTATCGGTTTATACGTTTGTTTTTAGTGAAATTTTCAAAGCCAAATGGAGCAGCGGTGTTGATGAGAGCAAAATTGAATTTGCACTAGTGCTTTTCTGTGGGTTAATTACGTTCAATATCTTCTCTGAAACCGTAAGTCGAGCACCATCTTTAATCATTTCTAACCCAAATTATGTTAAGAAAGTTGTATTTCCGGTTGAAATTTTACCGATAATCAGTATGGGTTCGTCCTTATTTCAATTCTTAATTAATTTAATCATTTTGTTTCTTGGTGTATTTTTGTTTCTTGGTGCGGTACACTGGACGATTGTATTCTTGCCTTTAGTGTTGTTACCCATTGTATTGCTATCTATGGGAATTAGTTGGTTCTTAGCCTCTCTAGGGGTATATCTTAGGGATATCGCTCAAATCATTTCAATTGCTGTACAGGCAATTATGTTAATTAGTCCAATTTTTTATTCGGTGTCATCCATTCCTCAAAAGTTTAGAATTATATATGATTTAAACCCTATCAGTTACGTAGTTGAAGATATGCGCCGTATCATTATATGGGGGCAATTGCCACAGTGGGGGTGGCTAGTTAGTGGTACGATTCTAAGCTTATTTATTTTTTTTATTGGATATTTTTGGTTTCGAAAAACAAGGCAAGGCTTTGCCGATGTACTCTAATAACAGAGGGTGTTTAAATGGACTCGACTACTATTAATGTAAAAAACGTAAGTAAAGTATATAAAATATATAACAAACCTCAAGATAGATTGAAACAAACTCTTTTTAGAGGCAGAAAACAGTATTACCATGAATTTTCAGCCCTGAAAGATATCTCATTTACTATTCATCGGGGGGAATTTGTAGGTATTATTGGGCAAAATGGATCTGGAAAAAGTACTTTATTACAGCTTATTGCTGGTACACTAACCCCCTCAGAAGGTGAAATTAAAGTTAATGGCCGTATATCTGCATTGTTGGAACTAGGAAGCGGATTTAACCCGGAATTTACTGGAAGAGAAAATGTGTTTTTAAATGGAGCAATTTTAGGAATCAGCAGAAGTGAGATGGAGAAGCGTTATGAGGATATTGTTAATTTTGCTGATATTGGAGATTATATAGATCAACCAGTTAAAACTTACTCAAGTGGTATGTATGTTAGACTTGCATTTGCAGTGGCCATCAGTGTTGATCCGGATATTCTTATCGTAGACGAGGCACTTGCTGTTGGCGATGGCAGATTTCAGTTGAAATGCTTTGAACGGATTAAAGCTATGAAAGAAGCTGGGACTACAATTTTGTTAGTATCTCATGACTTACAGTCGATTAGGCAGTTTTGTGATGTATGTTATTTATTCGACAAAGGAAAGCTTTTGGAATTTGGAAATCCTAATGAGGTTGTTAACCATTATACAAAGGTTTTATTTAGTAAAGAGGATAAGCCACTTGTTGAAGTCAAAAGTCAAGAAGCACCATCCGAGTCATTTAAGGGTGCAAACAATAACAAATTAGAAAAAGCTGTTCAAGAGTATCGATATGGCAGCCAAGAAGGAATTATTGAGAACATTGAAATTTTAAATGACAATGGTGAACCCGTTACAAGTATAGATACTTGCGATCAAGTTATAATTAAAATGAAAGTTAAGGCGAAGAAAAATATTTCTAAACCAATTTATGCTTTAACAATTAAATCAATTAAAGGTCTTGAAGTCTATGGTACGAATAGTTACTTTCAGAATTATCCATTCGAGCCTCTCAAAGAGGGAGAAGTTCTGGAGGTTCAATTTATTCAAAGAGTATCATTGATGCCAGGAAATTACTTTTTGTCATTTGGATTTGTAGAGCTTGTCGATGGTGAAATTGTACCTTTAGATAGGCGATATGACTTTTTTGAACTGAAGGTTCTTTCAAAAGAAAAAGATCGAAGCTTCGGAATTGCAAATTTGGAAACAAACATACTCATTAAGAGTCCTGTTACGGAGGTTAAGTGAGTGTACATCGGTAATGTTAAAATTAATCTTAACTATTACACAGGTCAAGATTTCTATAGTGATGGGTCTATTGAGTCAGAAATATTAGACTTGGTTAAAGATGAGAATAATGATATTACAAAAATATTAGCAGAAGACAATAGATGGCCAATATTATATCATCTTTCCCCAATAAGGCGTAATTTGCTTGAAGGTTTTGAAAGTAATTTTGGCTCATCTGTTTTAGAAATAGGCGCAGGTTGTGGAGCCTTGACAGGTTTGCTTTGTGAAAATGCAAGTAAGGTTGTTGCTATTGAGCTCTCGAAGCGAAGAGCTGAAATTATTGCTCACAGACACAAAACATTTAGTAATCTTGAAATTATAATTGGAAATTTAAATGCTATTGAGATTGAAGAAAATTCTTTTGATTGTATCACTCTAATAGGTGTGTTAGAATATGCCACACAATTTACAGGTGGAGAAACGCCAGAAGAGACTTTTCTAAATAATATTAAAAGCAAATTGAAAATTGGTGGCAAACTAATTATAGCAATAGAAAATAAATTTGGTCTTAAATATTGGAATGGTTCGCGAGAGGATCATACAGGAAGATTATTCGATGGACTTGAAAATTACCCTGGTACTAATGCAAAAGCTAGAACATTCTCGAAAAATGAATTAACTCAAATATTGACTAGTTTAAAGTTTTCGAAAATTGATTACTATTACCCGTTGCCGGACTATAAGATGCCAACTCAAGTTTTTTCGGAGGGTTATTTACCTCGAAAAGGAAATCTTAATATAACTACTCCTAATTACGATATGGACAAAATTCTTTTGTTTAATGAGAAGCTGGTTTATGAAAACTTGGTCGAAAGTGGGTATTTCGATATTTTTGCAAACTCTTTTTTGGTTATCTGCGAAAAAGTATAAAGGAGATCTTACATGAAGGTCTTATATTCAAAGTGTAATCGTGAAAGAAAAACAGAATTTCAAATTCAAACTATTATTTTCGAGAATAATGGTATAAAACAAGTCAAAAAAAAACCTTTAACTAAAGAGGCAGTAGGACATATACAAGCTATAAGAAATAATTGTGATCTGCTGCAACAATCTTATTCAAATATTCGTATTTTAAATGGTCATTTGGAGAATGGTGAATTAATCTATCCATACGTAAGAGGAAAGAGCCTAGATGGAATTTTGTTGGATTTGATTCAAAGAAACCAAAAAGAAGAGTTTTTATTCCGAATTAAACAATTTAATGATTTGTTAAATCATCTCCAATATGGTAGAAAAGAAAATTTTATTGCCAATGAATCATTTCTTGAAGTTTTTGGCGTAGAGTTACAACTCGATGATGTAATTTGTCTTAATCCAGCAAATATTGATTTAATTTTTGATAATTTATTTGAAGATGCAGAAGGCAACAAAATTATTTTAGATTGTGAATGGGTGTTTCCATTTAGAATACCTGTAAAGTATATATTGTTTAGAAGTATTTACGCTTTTTGGGTAAAACACCAGCATTATATAGCTCAATTATTTAGTTTTAACGAATTGTGTATAGAGTCTGGAATTAGTGAATCCTTGATCCAACCGTTCACAGAAATGGAAGAAAATTATTTCCAGAAATATGTTCATGGTGAGTACAATGGGTTAAGAGCATATCAAAAAGATATATATTCACTTGATGACATGAAAAAGAATTATCACAATCAGGAAGCTCTACAAAGGTTCAATATTCGAACTTATAGTGAAAATCAAAATGAGTCTATTCCTACTTATTGTTCCATTCATGAGATGGAATATAGTTTGGATATTTCCCATGTAACAAGCGTTATTACCATTAAACCAGTTGATATAGATGCTGTCGTAGAAATTAAATATATTAGTTTAGATAATGAAAAAGTCAAATTAGATTCGACTTCAACACAATCACAAATTCGCTTTGAAAATCTAATAATACTTAATCAAACTGAGACAACTTTAAGTTTTGTTGCTGACCAGGAAACAAAAATAGAAATTAATAAATTAAATGATATTAATCAGCTGAATTTTGTTATGAAAGTAACTCCAATAAATGCAGAATTTTTTGAGAGTTATAAGATAACTAAAACAAAAAATAAAGAGTTTGAAGAACAATACAACGAACTTCAGAAATTAAGAGCAGAAACTCTTCTTGAATTAAACAATGTTCAAAACAAATTAACTGAAGCTGTGGAAGCATTGTCATATCATTCGAATGAAGTTAAACTTTTAACCGATTTAAATGATGAAAAGCTAAAATTATTAGAAGAAAACGAGATATCAATACAAAGTCTTGAAAATTCGTTGAAAGAAATTTATTCTTCAAAGTCATGGAAGCTAACGAAGCCGTTAAGATCTTTAATGAAGATTATAAGAAGGTGAGCCTTTTTGGATAATATAGATATAGTTATAGTAATTTATAACTCCGAAAAATGGATCACTGACTGTTTGATAAGTATATCGAAGCTTAACTATTCAAAGAATAAATTAAATTTAATATTTGTAGACAATAATTCTAAAGATAACAGTGCTAAAATAGTGAATGAATATTCCGGTAAAGATGAATTCGGAAGTTTTAAATACATTGGTTTAAAAGAGAACCTAGGCTTCGGTACTGCAAACAATATTGGAGTTCAGCAAGGAAATTCCCCATTCGTATTTTTACTTAATATAGATACTAAAATTACAGAAGATTGCCTTAGTAAATTGCAAGCAGTTATAGCTAAAAGTGACTGGAATACAGCGGCTTGGGAATTAAGACAGTTCCCATACGAACATCCCAAAGCATATGACCCCATTACATTAGAAACTTCTTGGTGTAGTGCTGCTGCTCTAGTAGTAAGACGAGAACTATTCATTGAAGTGGGCATGTTTGATTCGAATATTTTTATGTATTGCGAAGATGTTGATTTAAGTTGGAAGTTAAGAGCAAATGGTTATAAATTGCTTTATGTACCGCAATGTGTTGTGTATCATTTTTCTTATTCACTACCAGATGAAGTTAAACCAAATCAATTATATAATGCTACGTTCAACAATTTGATGCTTCGGTATAAATATGGGGGTATTGGGGATGTTTTGAGGGGCTACTTCCTCTTTTTTACTCTTTTTCTTCGTAAAAGTATTAATACTAGGAATCACTATAGAAGATTAATTTGCAATCTAATTCTAAGCTTGCCAAAGGGTTATAAGTTTAGGAAATCGCGATATAAAAGTTTAACTAAGTTAAACTTTCATCCTAAATTCGAGATATGGGATTTCGAAAAGACTAGAAAAGGAAGTTTTTATAAAAATGAAATCATTGATAAAAATCCACTTGTATCAATTTTGGTAAGAACTGTAGGACGGCCTAACGTTTTAAGAAATACTCTTTGTAGTATCAGAAACCAAACTTATTCAAACATTGAGGTAATTATCGTAGAAGATGGAATGCCTATTTCGGAGCAGATGATTATTGACGAGTTTAAGGACTTACAAATAAAATATTTAGCTACTAGAGAGAAAAAAGGAAGGTGTGTAACTGCTAACCTTGCTTTAGAAATGGCTTCAGGTGAATTTTTAAATTTTCTTGATGACGATGATTTTTTCTTTGCTGATCATATAGAAGTACTAGTTCAGGGAATAGTAAATAATCCAATTTATCATGCAGCATACTCGATTGCTTTTGAAGCTCCTACGAAAATTTTATCTGGAGAAAGGCATTTCTCTTCAGAAGACTATTATATTAATTTCAATACGCCATTTAATTATTTAAAACTAGTAGAAAATAACTTTCTACCCATTCAAACCGTCCTCTTTTCAAGAACGTTGTATCAAAAATACGGAGGAATGGATACTAGCTTAGTTGTATTAGAGGATTGGGATTTATGGCTCAGGTATTCCTCTGAGAAAGAATTTTACTATGTTGAAAAGGTTACATCTATTTATACAGTGCCATACAATTCGTATGACTACATCAATCGGACCAAGTTGTTAGAAGATGCCAGGCAAAATCTATTAGAAAAACATAAAAATACAAGAGTAAGTGTACCAATTCAAAGTATTTTAGAAAAAAGCAAGCGTTTCAAATTTAACTTTTTGGAAATTATAAAAAATGAAATAAAAGAAAATAAATTCATTAAAATTAAGTATAGAATCAAGCAAAAAATGTTAGTAGTGTTTGCTAAAAAATAGGAGGTATAAAACAAATGATTGATCACGATGAGTATAAAAAGAAAATTGCTGAGCTAGAAGAAGAAAATTTAAAACTAAAATCAACATTAAATCATTATAAGTTTATTTCAGATGATTTACAAAATCATCTCAATAATATTTATAATTCAAATGGATGGAAGTTTCTTTCGAAATATTATAGAATTCGTGATAAATTTTTACTTACTAGAAAATTTGCGAAGAAACCGAATATGGTAGTTCCTCTAGCAACCGAAAATACACTGGATAAAGTTTCCGTTATTATACCAGTCTACAATAACTCTAAATATTTGAAGAAGTGTTTAGAATCCGCATTGAATCAAACCTATTCCAATGTTGAAGTAATCGCAATCGATGATAACTCTACAGAAAGCGAAGTTACCTCAATATTAGAATCATTAAAGGATAACACTAAGTTTCGTTTTTACCGCAATGATTTTAATGTCGGTATTAGCGAAACTATGAATAGGGCAATTAGTAAAAGTGAAGGGAATTGGATTGCTTTTCTAGATTGCGATGATTGGTTAGAGCATGATGCTATAGAGAAACTTATGAATAACATCTCGCAGAAAAATGCGGTTTATGGTTATACAGATCGAATTAATGAATATGAGATAGACGGGTCTTCAAAAGTAGAAACCTTTAGAAATCGTCCTACTGAGAATTATTTAAAAGAACTTTACGTAGGCATGTATGTTTCTCATCTCAAAATTATTAGAAAAGATGTTTTCTTAAAAACGGGATTGCATGAATCAAGGTTTGACGGTGCTCAAGATTATGATATGGCATTAAAAGTAGCTTTTCATTTTGGAGATTCATTTGCTTATTTATCTGAAGCAGTTTATCACCATCGGATACATGAAAAACAAACAACCATTGAAGCGGCGAAGAAAATTGAAAATATTGTCCAAACTATTAGAAAAGAAACAAAGTTAAGAATGGATATTAAAGAAGGTATATTCGATTCCGTTGTTTCATTTGTAATTTTGTCATTTGAGAAAAAAGAGATGACACTTAAATGTGTAGAGTCAATTAAAAATACAGTCAAAATTCCTTATGAAATCATTATTTTTGATAATGCTTCCTCAGATGATACAAGGCAATATCTTAAGAATTATATTGAGCATCAAGAACATATAACTATGTTCTATTCTGATGTGAATTTGGGTTGTCCAGGAGGTCGCCGAGCGGCTACTAAAATGGCTAAAGGAGATTATATTGTAAATCTTGATAATGATATTATAGTGACGGAAAATTGGATTGAGGAACTCATTGTTAGAGTGGAACATGAACCTAAAATTGGCGCTGTTTGCTGTAAAACAGTCTTCCCAAATGGGGAAATTCAATTTAACGGTGGATCATATTTAATTAATGATGAATTTATTACTTTCTTGTTAACTGATAACAGCAAAAATGAAAACGATGTAGCAACTGCCCAATGGCATGAATGCTCGTGGGTTCCCGGTGGTGCTACACTTTTCAAAAGAAGTGTTGTTAACCAGCTGGATTACTCAATTGATTATATTAATGCATTTGAAGATAATGATATAGCTTTACAAATTACCAAGCTTGGATATAAGATGTATAACTGCCCTTCGGCTAAAGTTTATCATTATCATATTATGTTTAATGATAATCAAGTAAATAAAGAAAAAGATTATATGCGAGTCAGATATAATAACGAAGGATTTATCAAGTCATTAGTAAACTTTTATCGCCGTAATCAATTAATTATTAATGATCCTTTTGTGCATAGATTAATGGGCGTTGAAGGCGAATCCGTGGTTATTATTAAAGATAAAGTAGAATCCTATCTGGAACCGCAAATATTTATGAATTAATGGAGGTTTAAATATGAAGGGCATCGTACTAGCCGGAGGGACAGGCTCTCGTCTCTATCCTTTAACAAAAGTTACCAACAAACATTTACTTCCAGTTGGTAAATACCCAATGATCTTCCATTCAGTCGCAAAATTAAAAGAAGCAGACATTACAGATATCCTTGTTGTTACAGGTAAAGACCATATGGGCGATGTTGTAAACTTACTCGGTAGCGGCCGGGAAATGGGTGTTACGTTTACTTATAAAGTACAAGATGAGGCAGGGGGTATTGCCCAAGCACTCGATCTCGCAGAGCATTTTGTAGGCGATGATCAAATGGTCGTCATTTTGGGTGATAATGTGTTTGAAGATAGCATTCTTCCGTTTGTGAAAAATTTCCGTTCTCAACAAAAAGGGGCTAAAATCCTAATTCAGGAAGTGCAAGATCCTCAAAGATACGGTGTTCCAGAGCTGCAAGGTGATAAAATTATTTCCATCGAGGAAAAGCCTAAACAGCCAAAGAGCAGTTATGCTGTCACCGGCATTTATATGTACGATAGCACAGTGTTTGGCATTGTAAAGACACTACAACCATCTGGAAGAGGCGAATTAGAAATTACGGACGTGAATAACGCCTATATTGCCAGAAATGAGCTGACCTACGATGTGCTTCAAGGTTGGTGGACGGATGCCGGTACCCACGCTTCATTAGCTAAGGCTAATGAGTTAGCTAAGAACCTGGTTTTTGGCGAGGAATTTGGGAAACTTAAATTATAAGAGGTGTGAAGCGATGAAAGTTGTATCTACTAAGCTCCATGGACTATATATCGTTGAGCCCGATGTATTTGGAGACAACCGTGGCTTTTTTATGGAAAGCTATAGCAGCCGAAAATTTGCTGAACATGGCATTGACTTCCCATTTGTACAGGATAATCATTCGTTGTCGGTGGAAACCGGTGTTATTCGCGGCTTGCATTATCAATTAAATCCGAAAGCGCAAACCAAGTTAGTCCGTGTTGTTACAGGGGCTATTTATGATGTAGCCGTAGATATACGTAAGGACTCATCCACTTTTGGTCAATGGGTCGGGGTCATTCTTAGCGAAGCTAATAAACGTCAATTGCTTGTTCCACAAGGCTTTGCTCATGGATTTTGTACAATTGTACCTAACACGCAAGTGGTTTATAAAGTGGACGAATATTACTCGCCTGAACATGATAGAGGCATTCTTTGGAACGATCCAGCACTGGGCATTGATTGGCCGACGAACAAGCCGATTCTTTCTGATAAAGATCAAAAGTATCCGTTTTTAAAAGATGCGGATATTAACTTTTAAGATAGGAGCGCAATATGAAAAAACTACTTATCACAGGCGGAGCCGGCTTTATTGGTAGCAACTTTGTTCACTATATGCTTAACCGTTACCCCAGCTATGAATTGATTAATCTGGATGCACTTACATACGCCGGCAATTTAGAGAATTTAACAGCCATTGAAAATAACAGCAATTATACATTTGTTAAAGGTGATATTGCCAATAAAGAGCTAGTGACTGGCTTATTTGAACAAAGGGTCGATGCTGTTGTTCATTTTGCCGCGGAATCACACGTAGATAGAAGTATCCTGGAACCTGATGTTTTCGTTAAAACGAATGTGCTGGGTACGCAAGTGCTGCTTGAAGCTGCAAAGCAATTTGGCGTGCAGAAGTTTGTTCATGTATCCACTGACGAGGTTTACGGATCATTAGGAGAAACGGGTTTTTTCACAGAAGGAACGCCGTTGGCGCCTAATAGCCCTTATTCGGCAAGCAAAGCGGGATCGGATCTTTTGGTTCGAGCTTATCATGAAACTTTCGGCTTGCCTGTAAACATCACCCGCTGTTCCAATAATTATGGACCCTACCAGTTCCCAGAAAAGTTAATTCCACTCATTATCGCGAATGCGCTTGCGGACAAGCCTCTACCTGTTTACGGCGATGGGTTGAATATTCGTGATTGGTTGTATGTTGAAGACCACTGCAGCGCAATCGATTTGGTACTCCATAAAGGTGTAAACGGGGAAGTTTATAATATTGGTGGAAATAATGAACGAACGAACATCCATATTGTCAAAACGATTTTGAATGAGCTGGGGAAACCTGAGTCGCTGATACAGTATGTGAAGGACCGTCCAGGACATGACCGTCGCTATGGCATTGATGCAACTAAAATTACAACGGAGCTAGGATGGCAACCTGTTCATAACTTTGAGACCGGCATCAACGAAACGATTCGTTGGTATTTGGATCATCAAGCCTGGTGGAAACGAATTCAGTCCGGTGAGTATCAGGAATATTTTGCACAGCAGTACGGCTCACGCCTAGGAGTGTAACGATGAAGATTCTGGTGACGGGCGCTAACGGACAACTTGGTCAGGATCTTGTTAAACAACTGGCGAAAGAGCATGAAATTTACGGTCTCGGCCGGGGTCAACTAGACATTACCAATGAAGACCAATGCCTAGAGATTATTTCGGAATTAAAACCAGAGGTCATTATTCATAGCGCTGCCTACACCGCGGTGGATTTGGCTGAAACAGAAGAAGACTTGGCCTATAAAATTAATGCGTTCGGAACGAGAAACGTTGCGGTTGCTGCTGAGAAAATTGGCGCTAAACTATGCTATATCAGTACGGATTATGTGTTTGATGGCGCGGGATCCAAACCTTACAGAGAGTATGATAATACCGACCCACAGAGCGTATATGGAAAGTCCAAAAGAGCGGGAGAACAGTTAGTGCAAACTCTGTCTTCCCGATACTTTATTGTCAGAACTTCATGGGTATATGGTTTGTTTGGAGCTAATTTCGTAAAAACGATGCTTAAACTCGCCGAGGATAGAGACATGCTTAAGGTGGTTAGTGATCAGAAAGGATCACCTACGTATACCGTTGATCTGGCTCGATTTTTAGAGCAGCTTGTACAAACCGAGCGATATGGGACTTATCATGCTTCAAACACAGGGGTTTGCTCCTGGTATGATTTTGCCTGTGCAATCTTTGAAGAAAGTGGGATAATCACAAAGGTCGAACCTTGTACTACTGAAGAGTTTCCTCGTCCTGCCCCTAGACCCCGAAACTCAGCAATGGAACATATGGCCATCCGGGCGAATGGGTTCGACGATTTGCGTCATTGGCGCGAGGGTTTAATTGATTTTCTTAAAGAGTTGAAAGCGAACTCAAAATGAGTACGGTCAGCATACATATCGTTACATACAATAGTGCTGCATATATCGATCAGTGCTTAGAAGCAGTCTTTTTACAAAATCATTCAATTGCTCAAGTTATTATTGTCGATAACGCCTCCAAAGATGGAACACTTGGAAAGCTGGAAAGATGGGCAGACAAATGTACGATTGTCCGGAATGCGAAGAACAATGGGTTTGCGGGCGGCCATAATCAAGCCATCCGATTAACCGAGTCAGACTATTGCCTTGTTTTGAATCCGGATGTTGCTCTGGAGCCCGATTATGTTCATCACTTGGTCAGTCTCCTGAGCCAGCACAGAGAACTGGGAAGCGCAACAGGCAAACTGCTGTTTCAGGCTAATCCGCATCTCGTGGATAGCGCCGGACTTGTCATCAACAAAGCCCGCAGAGCGTTCGACCGCGGCGCGAACAAACCTAGCGAAGCTTATCAAGAGGCTGAAGAAGTATTTGGCGTGTCCGGTGCAGCCGCGATGTACGCTAGAAGAATGATTGATGATATCAGCGTAAACGACGAATTTTTCGATGAGGACTTTTTTGCTTATAAAGAAGATGTGGACGTCGCTTGGAGAGCTCAGCTTGGGGGCTGGAAAGCTTACTTCGAGCCCGCGGCTATTGGCTATCATGAGCGTGGATGGAAGGAAGGCGGACGGAGCAGCAAGCCGCTTTTTGTGCGGAGATGGTCGTATATTAACCGCTATAAAATGATTTTTAAAAATGATCGCTTCCTTTATGCCATTAAACATATCTTGCCACTCTTGTTCTACGAGGTGCTAAGCTTGGCTTATGCAGTTTTGCGCGAACCAAAGCTGCTCGGGGCCTGGGCCAGTTTTTTAGGCAATCTAGCAAGCCTTAAAGCTAAACGCCGGACGATCCAAAGTAAAAGAAGAGCGAATTTATATGATGTTTATAAATGGTTTCAATAAAAGACATGGTTTACCTTTCATCCACCATTTCTTAATCGGCTAACATACCGTATAATAAAGGTAGTTAATTGTACGGTTTGGAAGTCTGGAGTGGAGGTTGATCAGATGGCAGAAATGACGGATCGCGAATTTCTCAGCGCCATTCTTGGGAGAATGAATGAGATCGGCGCTGATATGAAGGCCATCAAAGATCGGGTCGAAACAATAGATCTTAGACTTGATTCGATTGAAGGCCGGCTTGCGAATGTCGAAAATCGACTAACAGGTGTTGAAGATCGGCTGACGAACGTTGAGAATCATTTGCAAGAAGTCAAAGACGTGCAGCTGCGGCAGCATGAGCAAATTGCTGGCATCGCTGTGACAATGATGGAGCATACGGCGAGCATTAGCACACTGAAGCTAATTAAATAACTTTGTTTTATCAATTATCAGTAAGACTCTCATAGTCTTACTTTTTTTATGAATTTTTAATGTTAGCCATGGTATAATTATCAGTGAAATCTAAACAAGACGAGGTTCATCATGGATGTAAGTATCATTATCGTAAATTATAATACCCGTGAACTAACTTTGCAGTGCCTGCAATCGGTATTCACGTCAACTACATCTTACAGCTATGAAGTTATTCTAATAGACAATGCGTCCCGTGATCATACGCTGCAGGCGGTTGCGGAGCAATATCCTCAAGTGACGCGAATTGCCAATGAA
The DNA here is from genome assembly GCF_027789125.1 of Paenibacillus aestuarii. Classification (GTDB taxonomy): domain Bacteria; phylum Bacillota; class Bacilli; order Paenibacillales; family NBRC-103111; genus Paenibacillus_E; species Paenibacillus_E aestuarii. The sequence continues at coordinate 185,623 of NZ_JAQFVF010000033.1, forward strand.
CACAACGTAGGCTTCTCCAGAGCGAATAATCAAGGCATGCGAATAGCCAATGGACGGTATGTCCTATTACTGAACTCTGATACCGTCGTCCAGATCGATACGCTGGAGAAGATGCTCAAGTTCATGGACGAACATCCCGCAGTTGGTGCCAGCGGTTGCAAGATCGAGCTTCCGGACGGTTCGCTGGACAAAGCTTGCAAGCGGGGTTTTCCGACGCCTTCTGCTTCGTTCTACTATGCATTCGGCTTCTCGAAGCTATTTCCCGACACGCCAAGATTCAATCAGTACCAGCTCGGCCATCTTGATCCGGATCAACAATATCCCATCGATTGCTTGGTCGGAGCTTTCATGCTCGTGCGCCGCGAAGCGATTGAACAAGTCGGCATGCTCGATGAGGAATTTTTTATGTATGGAGAAGACATCGATTGGTGTTATAGAATAAAGCAGGCGGGCTGGGTCAATTACTACTATCCCTTGACGAAGATTATTCATTACAAGGGCGCCAGCAGCCGTAGAAAACCGTTCAAGATCATTTACGAGTTTCATCGTGCCATGATTTTGTTCCATAACAAACATTACCGGCAAAAATACACATGGCCTATAAATCTGATAGTCTACGCAGGCGTTGGCCTGAAATTTGTAATTTCGCTTTTATCCAATAAACTGCGACCAGCGAGGTGAGAATACTTGATACGACAAAGTCAAAGATTTTTAACTCAATTATATGCCCTAGCTGATTTTGTTTGTATTCAGCTAGTCTTCCTCTTGTCGTGGTGGCTTAAGTTTCAAAGTGGTTGGATCGCTTTCAGCTCTCCGCTTCCGTTTAAGCACTATATGATGTGGAGCGTTGCATATGGGTTAATCGCGATCGGAATCAGTTATTTCGTAAACTTCTATACGCCGAAGCGGAGGAAGCGGTTTTCATTCGAAGTCTTGAAGATCATTCAAGTACACATTTTCAGTTTACTCTTGCTATTAAGCGTCTTGTTTATTCTGAAGGAAGTGGACGTCTCCCGGTCATACCTTTTCCTATTTTTGGTAAACAATATTTTATCCATTAGCTTGTACCGTTATTTGGTGAAGAAGACGCTGAAACGTATTCGACAGAAGGGGTACAATAGGCAATTTGTTTTGATTTTAGGAGCGGGAACATTAGGACGGAGCTTTTACACCAAATTAAAGCAGCATCCTGAGCTTGGATACGAAGTCGTCGGATTCCTCGATGATTATCAGGAAAAACACGAAACCAAATATAAGCACTACAAGCCGATTATCGGGAAGATTGATGATTTGGAATCCGTTTTAAACGACTTGATCGTGGATGAAGTCATCATTGCATTGCCGCTAGATGCGCACCGCAAGTTTGGCAGCATCATTAATGTATGTGAAAAGGTCGGCGTTAAAACGCATATTATCCCTGACTTTTTCGACTTCTTACCGTCGAAACCTTATTTCGATAATTTCGCCGGGATGCCGTTGATTAACGTTCGCGATATTCCGCTGGATGAATTCCAGAATCGTGTTATGAAAAGGCTGTTTGACATTGTTTTTGCCACAGCAGCAATTATCATAACTTTCCCGGTAATGCTTGCTTCCTTTATAGCCATTAAGCTCACATCGCCAGGGCCGGTCATCTTCAAGCAGGAACGCGTAGGGCTTAATCGCAGACGATTCATGATGTATAAGTTCCGTACGATGCGGATTATCCCGGAAGAGGCTTCCAATACGCAGTGGACTGTTGAAAATGATCCGCGGCGGACGAAAGTGGGCACGTTCCTTCGTAAAACTAGTTTGGATGAGCTGCCGCAGTTTTTCAACGTGCTTTTTGGCCATATGAGTGTAGTCGGGCCGCGTCCGGAACGTCCCTTCTTCGTGGAACAGTTCAAGGAAGAAGTACCGAAGTATATGGTGAAGCATCATATCCGTCCGGGTATTACAGGATGGGCGCAGAGCAATGGGCTGCGGGGAGACACCTCGATCGAAGAACGTATTAATCATGATATTTTTTATATTGAAAATTGGACTTTTTTATTTGATATTAAAATCATTTGGCGCACGATTATCAACGGCTTTATAAATAAAAATGCGTACTAAAGGTTTCGGAGGGAAGTATGAAAGTATTAGTTACAGGTGGAGCAGGCTTTATTGGTTCTCATATTGTTGATTTATTAATCGATCAAGGACACCAAGTTGCCATTATTGATAATTTTTCAACGGGAAATGAGACAAATGTAAATATTAAAGCCGATCTGTATAGAATGGACATCTTAGATGATGCTATAATTTCACTTTTTGAGACATTTAAGCCCGAAGTTGTCATTCATCATGCAGCTCAAATTGATATCCAATCTTCGATAAAAAAACCTGCTTTTGACGCTTCGATAAATATAGTAGGTACGGTAAAAATGTTAGATGCTTGCAGAGCCGTAGGTGTGCGAAAGTTTATCTATGCATCATCGGCTGCTGTTTACGGAAATCCTCAGTATTTACCTGTTGATGAAGGTCATCCGGTTCGTCCACTGTCTTATTATGGTATCTCCAAGCACACGCCAGAGCATTATTTAGAAGTATTTGCGCACCAAAACGATCTCGACTTTACAATTCTTAGATATGCAAATGTATATGGTATTAGACAGGATCCCAAAGGTGAAGGTGGAGTAATTTCAATTTTTATTGACAAATTGTTAAGTAATGTGGAACCGAAAATTTACGGTGATGGTGAACAAACGAGAGACTTTATTTATGTTAAAGATATTGCTCGAGCGAATATAGCTGCCTTGGATCATGGAAGCAAAGGTATTTACAATATTAGTAATAACAAGCAAACAACAATTAATGAATTGTACAATTTGATTTCAGATTTTACTAATAACAATGCCCGTCCGCACTACACAAATGAAAGGTCAGGAGATATTTTACACAGTGTTCTTGATAATTCAGCTGCATTGAGAGATCTGAGATGGGAACCGCAGTATACGCTAAGAGACGGACTTAGAGAGACATGTGGTTATTATTTAAAACATTATTTTAACAAGTGATTTTTTTCTCGACGGCATATTTCGTCAGCATCCTCTCCATACTATGCATATACTATTGTATACGGGGAGGTTTTTTTATGATCGATCATGAAGACGCTTACCAAGAAGATAACTTGTCTGTTGGCAAAGGTTTGATTGTAGGTGTCGTATTCGGCTCCCTAATTTGGGCTGCGATTATCGCTGCGATTGTGTACATATTGTATTAAAGGCTGCTTAGGCTGTGATCGCCTAGAGCAGCCTTTTTCTTTTACGAGGATGGTTTTGGGGAAGCTGAGGGTTTAAGTGTGATCTTGCTTTGACAGAAAGCCACCAAGGGCTTCTCCGCCCATACATAAGCCAAACGGCATAATGGAATGGTTAAGGCTACAATAAGGATGTCCGTTGGCAGGTAACCGAGGTTCTCTGCCAAGTGGCTTGATCTGGCCAGTTTCATCATAATGGAGATGAATAATAAATGAGTCAAGAGTATCGAATAGGAGGCATCTCCAATTTTACTAAGCGCTTTTACCCACACACCCAGGTGCATGTTTCCCTTAATAGATGCAGCGCCAAGCAGGACAAGTATGGATGGAATCACATATAGCAAGTAATCGTGATAAGGAAGCATGTTGTATTTATTGTTCAACCAAATGAGCGCAAAACCCGCAGCACCAAGCCCCATCAGCAGTTGATAGTGACGGAATTTAAACTGCTCCGACCATTTGGCAAGTAGACAGCCTATTGCAAATTCCAGGTTAGCTTCGTTGAACAGGAAGTTCAAATAGACGTTATGATCCATATCCGCGGCAATGATGGGTACGTGCAGCACATGGCAAAACGTAAGCGCGAGCCACAAGGAAGCAAAGACATAGGCAGGTCTCTTGCCGATAGCTAACATCAGGCCGAACAACAAATAAAAGAAAACAAAATAACTTAACGACCAAGCGACAGGCAAAATAGGCCCGTGCTCTTGCGGCAGCAGGAGCAAAGAATGCACGATGGTTGAATGATTCGTCTCGTAACCATAGCCGAAGCTGGGAACGAGAAAGTAAACCGGGAGCACAATCAATGTGATCAGCCAATAAAACGGATAGATGCGAATCAGCCGCTTCGTCAAATAGGGCGTAATGGATATCCGCGTTCCTATCCTCTTCCCATAAGCGTGATAGAGCAGAAATCCGGTCAGCATAAAGAAGAAGTCGACGCCACCGGACCTCCCGATGGAGCTAATGCCCAGAAAGTCGTATTGATAATACTTAAAGGACATAGCGGATGAATGGAACAGCAGCACCAAGCAGGCCGCTATTCCTCGCGACGCCTGGATCGCAATTCGTTGATTCATATTCATGGTATTGACAATCCCCCATTAAATATATATGTATTCCACAACTAGTTTAATAGAGAATTGTGATTAAAGTATGTCTCGTCGTTAAAAACTTACTTAAGCCAAGCCCCAACTCGTCTGCATAATCGGCCAAGTCCCCTCATATGCATGTACTAATCTTGTTTCAAATATGCGAGTGAGGGGATGATTCGATGCGCCGGGTCACATGGATGATGGTAACAATCATGTTAGGCTTAGCCGTAGTTCTCGCGGGATGCGGGATCGGGAAAAAGGATGCAGGATCCATAGTAAAGGATTTGGATCATGTGATCAGCAAGCCGGGCAGTTATCTAGCTTCAGGGAGCATGATTCTGCATACGGGACAGCAGCCGCAGGAATATGCGGTGGAGGTGGCGTTCTCGCCTGATCATTTTTACCGGATTCAGTTAACGAATGCCCAGAAGGATGTCACGCAAATCGTGCTGCGCAATGAAGAAGGTGTGTTCGTGCTAACACCTCATCTGAAGAAGAGCTTCCGCTTCCAAAGCGATTGGCCGGAAAATCAAGGCCAAGTTTATTTATTCCAATCTTTAGCGAAAAGCATTGTAGCGGATAAAGACCGCCAGTTCACAACTGAGAATGACGCGTATGTATTCGATGTCGCAGCTAATTATCAGAATGAAATGCTGTCCCGCCAAAAAATTTGGTTAAACAAGAAAACGTTGGCACCGCAGCAAGTTCAAGTATCGGATGCCAATCAGAACGTGATGGTACAGGTGAACTTCACAAAATTTGAATTCGATGCGAAATTCGATAAGGATTATTTCCAAATGGAGCGCAACATGACAAGCTACAATATGGAGCAGCAGACGATGCCGACCACAGCTGGAACGAGCGTGACGGATAAAAACTTGTCTGCCACAGGCGGACAATCCGACCAAGCCAATGCTCAAGCCGCTCAAGGCGGAAAAGGAGCAACCAGCACGAAACCGGCAGCTGACAGCAAGTCCAATGCCGCGGCAAGCAAACCGCAAAATATTGGAATTATCGAGCCGTCCTATTTGCCTAAAGAAGTGGTGAAGCAGGACATCTCCGATATGAAGCTTGGTGAAGATCCTGCGGTGCTGCTGCGATACAAAGGCAAGTTTAATTTCAGCATCGTTGAAGTGAAGCCGCAAGCAAGAACGGTGTCCCTGCAAGACGGTCAAATCATAGATCTGGGCTTCACGTTAGGGGTACTGTCCGGGGACGATAAACGAACGCTGACCTGGACGGATAACGGCGTAGAGTTCCGCCTCTCGACAGGTGACCTGCCGCTGGTAGAAATGATCAATGTCGCGATGGCGACACAAGGCCAATCCGGAAAGTAAGGTTGACGGGGTGCCCGATTGCGCTTAACATAGTAAATATGGTTCCGAACGGATTTCGGAAAATGGAGAGGGGAGTCCTGCTCGCTTGGGCGAGCAGGTCTTCCCTTGTCCTTTGCATTTGGCTGCAAGTTGTGCGGCCGACAAGAACAGGAAGGGCAACAAGAAAAAGAGGTGGACGGCAATGGATGCTTTTTATCGGCCTACGTGGGTTGAAATATCATTAGATGCGCTGCGCAGCAACATAGAGGGATTTCAGAAGGTGCTTCCGGAAGGTATGAAGCTCATGGCAGTCGTGAAAGCCGATGCATATGGCCATGGGGCTGTAGGCATTTCGAAGGAGGCAATTGCCGCCGGTGTGGACTATTTGGGTGTAGCGTTCATGGACGAAGCCCTGGAGCTGCGTAATGCAGGAATCACTGCGCCAATCCTGGTATTGGGCTATACGCCACCTGAAGGCTTGGAAAGAGCGCGTCAGAAGGATATCACCGTGACCGTGTACAGCCATGAGGTTCTTCAAGCACTGAAGGAACAGGCGATGGAAGAGCGCTCGGCTATGAAGAAGCTGAAAATTCATGTGAAGCTGGACACTGGCATGGGGCGGCTCGGGCTGCAGGCCGAACAGGATGCGATTCCTTTCATTGAAGAGCTGATGACGCTGCCCGGTGTAGAGGTCGAAGGCTTGTTTACGCATTATGCGAATGCCGATGAAATCGATAAAACGTATACGTATGAGCAATACCGCCGGTTTGAGCGGGTTGTGGAGCATTTTAAACAGCAAGATGTTGAATTTCCATATATACATGCAGGCAATAGTGCTGCAGCAATCGATCTGCCTAATTTGACATACTCGATGGTACGACTGGGAATCAGCATGTACGGTCTATATCCGTCGACTGAGGTGAATAAGCACAAGATCGAACTGAAGCCGGTGCTCAGTTTGAAAACGGGTATCGTTCATCTCAAAACGCTGCCTCCGAACTCAGGAATCAGCTATGGAACGATTTATTTCACGAAATCGGAAGAGCGCATTGCGACGCTGCCGATCGGCTATGCAGACGGCTTCTCGCGCATGCTTTCGATGAAAGCGGAGGCGTTGATCCGCGGGCGCAGAGTGCCGATTGTCGGCAGAATCTGCATGGATCAGTGCATGGCGAATGTATCGGAGGTTCCTGGCGTTCAGACGAGTGATGAAGTTGTGCTGATTGGCGAACAAGGCGGCGAGCGGATTACAGTTGAAGATGTGGCTAACCAGTTAGGCACGATAAACTATGAAATCACCTGTATGATATCACATCGTGTAGCAAGGGTGTATGTCCGCAATGGTGTGCGAGAGGACGCGATTAATCCGTTAATGCGGCATCGGTACTAGTTCAAATGAGGGCTTCATAAAATTACCATGTAAATAATGTAGCACATGGAGAGGATTTTCAGTACATGTTATCGAATACTACGTATTGAGAAATCTGATATCCAGTTGTGTAACATAATTGATATACCCAAGGCATATATCTGTAGTATAATTTGGTTTTCATTAAGGCATACTGGTAATATTGTCTTTGTATCGTTTCTGGGGGTGCGAGAATGTGAGTAATGCGCATAATACGAAAAGGATCATGATTAGCTTACCTGACAATCTGCTGCAAGAGGTGGATGGAATTGTGGAAAAGGAAAACTCCAATCGCAGCGAATTCATTCGCCAGGCGATGAAGCTTTACTTGATTGAACGCAAAAAGCGCAGTTTGCGCGAATCCATGCAGCGAGGCTATATGGAGATGGCTAAGATCAATCTCAGCATGGCATCTGAAGCATTTCAAGCGGAGGAAGAAGCCGACAGTACGCTTGAGCGCTTAGTAAGCGGGGTGTAGAAGGTGATTGTCAAACGTGGCGATGTGTTTTTCGCAGATCTTTCTCCGGTGGTTGGATCAGAGCAGGGAGGCGTTCGTCCTGTTCTAGTCATCCAAAATGATATCGGGAATCGCTTTAGCCCGACTGTGATTGTTGCGGCCATTACGGCACAGATCCAGAAGGCTAAGCTGCCCACGCATGTGGAGATTGACGCAGAAACGCACGGATTCGATCGGGATTCGGTGATTCTGCTGGAACAAATCCGGACGATTGATAAGCAGCGGCTTACGGACAAAATTACGCATTTGGACGAAGAGACGATGCGAAAGGTCGACGACGCTTTGCAAATTAGCGTGGGACTGATAGAATTTTGAATAGGATCTGGAACAGACGAGGGCGAGTAAAACCCTCGTTTTTTGGTTTGCTGAAACCAATACATATAGAATTGGGGAATGACAGTGACATTGTTGGACAGGCTCTTGAACAAAAGATTTCACGCCAATGAGGAAACTTCTGCGGGATCAGCGGCAGCAAGCGTCAAAGACGATGAACCGCGTGAGAAGGTACAGCTCTCTGAGGAAAGGAAGGCGGAAATCCAGGAACGCATCTTGAAGCAAATCTCCGGCGAGCTGCAGCTGCCTGCCGGCAAAGTGAAGACGACCGTGGGGCTGCTCGACGAAGGCAACACGATCCCTTTTATCGCGCGCTACCGCAAAGAGATGACCGGCGAGTTGGATGAGAACCAGCTGCGTGACATCGAGGAGCGCCTGCAGTATCTGCGCAATCTGGAAGATCGCAAGCTGGAAGTAGTCAGGCTGATTGACGAACAGGGCAAGCTGTCGGACGAGCTCCGCAAAGCGATCGAATCTGCGGCCAAGCTGCAGGAGGTCGAGGATTTGTACCGGCCTTATCGTCAGAAGCGGAAGACGAGAGCAAGCGTAGCCAAAGAGCGCGGCTTGGAACCGCTCGCCGAATGGATCGGCAAGCAGCCGCGCCAGGGCTCGCTGGAGCAGGAGGCTGCGCGATATATTAACGCGGACAAGCAAGTGAACAGCGCCCAGGATGCGATTCAAGGGGCGATGGATATTATGGCCGAGAATATCGCAGACGATGCCAAAATTCGCGCATGGGTGCGGCGTTATACACATGACCAGGGCATCCTGCGGACCGAGGCTAAAGATGCGCAGCAGGAGTCCGTCTATGAGATGTATTACGCCTACCAAGAGCCCGTGAAGAAGCTGCCTCCGCACCGCATTCTGGCGATTAACCGCGGGGAGCGCGAGGAAGTGCTGAAAGTCAGCCTGGATGCGCCTGTTGATAAAATACACGAGTATATTGTGCGGCAAATCATCAAAGGACCTTCTGTTGTTCAAGACGTACTGCGCGCGACGATCGAGGACGCGTATAAGCGTTTGATCGCGCCATCGATTGAGCGCGAAGTGCGTGGGGAGATGACCGAGCTGGGCGAGGAGCAGGCGATTAAGATTTTCGCAGAAAATCTGCGCAATCTGCTGCTCCAGGCGCCAGTCAAAGGTCATGTTGTGCTAGGTGTCGATCCGGCCTACCGGACAGGCTGCAAGCTGGCCGTGATCGACGACACTGGTAAAATGCTGGAAATCGCCGTGACGTACCCGACCCCGCCTAACAATAAGGTCGCGGAAGCCAAGGCGAAGTTCAAGCAGTTAATCAGCAAGTATAGCGTCGAGCTGATTGTCATTGGCAACGGGACGGCTTCCCGTGAAACGGAGCAGTTTGTTGCGGAGCTGATTGCCGAGATCAAGGATCGCGAGCTCAAGTATTTGATCGTCAGCGAGGCGGGGGCGAGCGTCTACTCCGCGTCGAAGCTGGCGCAGTCGGAGTTCCCGGACCTCGACGTGGCCGAGCGCAGCGCCATCTCGATCGCACGCAGGCTGCAGGATCCGCTCGCGGAGCTGGTGAAGATCGAGCCGAAAGCGATCGGCGTCGGGCAGTACCAGCACGACGTCTCGCAGAAGCGGCTCGACGAGAATTTGAAGGCCGTCGTGGAGTCGGCCGTGAACCATGTCGGCGTGGACCTGAACACCGCGTCTCCGTCGCTCTTGTCCTACGTGTCGGGCGTTAATGCGACGCTGGCCAAGAACATCGTTAAATACCGCGAAGAAAACGGCAAATTCAGCAGCCGACAGGAGCTGTCGAAGGTTCCGCGCCTCGGCGCCAAATCCTTCGAGCAATGCGTCGGCTTCATGCGGATACCGGGTGGCCGCAATCCGCTCGACAACACCCCGATCCACCCGGAGTCCTACGAGGTCGTGGATCGGCTGTTTAAGGCGCTGCGCCTGGAGCTGGCGCAGCTGGGTTCGCAGCAGCTGCTGCAGCAGCTGCAAGTCGTGGAGCCGGAGGAACTGGCTCCGAAGCTGGGGGTAGGTGTCCCGACGCTGAGGGACATCCTGGACAGCCTGCAGCGGCCTGGGCGGGATCCGCGGGACGAAGTGCCCGCGCCGATCTTCCGTACCGATGTGCTGCAGCTGGAGGACCTGGCGCCGGGGATGGAGCTGACCGGCACGGTCCGTAATGTGATCGATTTCGGCGCCTTCGTCGATATCGGCATTAAAAATGACGGACTGGTGCATATCTCGCAATTGAAGAATGGCTACGTTAAGCATCCCATGGATGTAGTCTCCGTCGGGGATATTGTGAAAGTATGGGTGCTCAGCGTGGATACGAAGAAAGGTCGGGTCAGCCTGACGATGAAGAAACCGCAATAAGAGAAGAAGCCCAGTGATGCGATCACTGGGCTTCTTGCTGCTTGTCAGCCCCACCCTCTTTCTGGAAGTGTGGTTTATAAGCGGAATAGTTAGCTGCATCACCCTCTTTGCAATGAGTTGATATCGTAGATATTGTCGCGCATCCCTCCTTTATCAGAGTCTGACTCCTCCGGAGCATCCTGCCAGCCCCACTTGTTCAGAATCATCATCTGTGTCGGCTTGGGACCGCATATGTAAGGGAGTCGTTCTTCTTTGGCAATCAGCATCAGCGAGTCAGCAGCGGAGCGGATGCTAAGATTAAACTCGGCAGCGACTTCCTGGGCCCGAATGATACCGCTCCGGCACATGATGAATTCGCTAATCTGCTGTTTCCTGGCTTCCTGAGGAGCTTCAGGATAGCCACCATGCGTATTCACCTGCGGACCCGGCTCTTGGACAAGATCGAGCGCCTGCCGCAGCATCTTTTGACAAGTTGCGGGTTCGTGTTGAACATGCCATTCGCTGAACCGCAACACCCGCCACCCGGTTATGGTGAGCTCGTTGTACAGTTGGTTGTACGACGATTGTTCCTTGTCATCAAGCGGATTGTTGTGCTCGATAAGTTCTATGAACAGCTTTGCCCCAGACGGATTGAATATGAAACACATGAGCGGCCGTATATTCAGCGCGTGGTAAACTGAGGTTCGCGGCTTCCACAACCGCTCGCCATGCAGAGCGATGGGCGCCCAAATCTTTTGAAGAAAGAGAACTTCGAGTCTAGTCAGATCTTCCATAGATAGAACCTCCTGTTTGGGGATGCTGGAACGAAAAAAAACACACCGCCAATGCAGATGAATCTGCAACTGGGGTGTGCTTCACTCCGGAAATTTTATACATTTGTTTACATTATAGGACAACTATGGATGAGTTGCAATGATTTTTTAAATGTTTGTTTAAAATTTTCTCTTGCCCGGCCCTTCCGTCGATGGGGTATCGGGCCATTCCTCTTGCGAACGGCGTGTGCGGTAAAAGAACCAACTGTCATTTAACAATCGAATTTGTCTACGGTTTTTGTTCTGGAAGGCCCGCATTAATTGATTACAAAGCCACTGCGGCATATGCCCATCCCCTTCCTTGCTATGTAGTAATAGCATATGAAGCAAAAGGGGGCGGGGTGCAGGTCCGTTATCTAAACCTCGTATTCCTCTTCATACCATTGCTCAAGCTGCGCCTGCAGCGCGCGAATTTCGGTCAGCAGGGAGATGAGCGGGTAGCTCTTCTCTTGAATCGAGGCAAATGCTTGCTCCAGACCGTTCAAATACGTTAATCCGTGAGTGAGCGCATGCGCGGAGCCGATCAGCTCCAAATTATCGCATTCTGCGATGACACGCGGAAGATGGGGCACGTGCTCAGCCGTGAGCTTTTCAATTTCTTTGTGCAGACGTTGATTTAGCGCGGTAAGCTGATACATATGGGAGGAAGGCATCTCAACAAATTCAAGCTGTTCAGCGTGTTGTAGAATGGCATATCTCATTTGTGGCATAATAATTGTAATTTCCCCTCTCCGGTACTTCTTTTCTACTTGACAGTATAGCCGTACATACGGTACAAATTCAAGTGAGAACTTGGCAAAGGAGCATATAACAGATGGATGATCGGGAGCTGCAGGAATGGGTAGAGCAGATCTCATTAACGTCATTTGGCAGACCGTTTGCCCATCAGGCGCGGTTTAATCGCAGGTTGAGATCAACGGGCGGTCGCTATTTTACCAAATCCCATGATATCGAAATCAGTTGGATTCAGTGGGAGACGTTCGGCCATGACGAGATCGAGAAAATTATCAAGCATGAGTTGTGCCATTATCACTTACATATTCTCAAACGCGGATATCAGCATAGGGATCACGATTTCAAAAATTTGCTAATGCAAGTTGGAGGGACTCGTTTCTGCTCATCGCTGCCGCAGGCTCCTAAGCCGCAAGTCTACAAATACAGACTGGAATGCGTCAATTGCAAAACAGAATATTACCGCAAGCGAAAAATGGATTTGCGCAAATTTGCCTGCGGAAAATGCAGGGGGAAATTGAAATCGTATACACTTGACTTACAAGCCCCTTCATAATAAAATAAAAATACTTCAATATTCCCTGATAGCTCAGTTGGTAGAGCACTCGACTGTTAATCGAGTTGTCACAGGTTCGAGTCCTGTTCGGGGAGCCATATCTTTGGAGAGATACCCAAGTGGCTATAAGGGGACCCTCTGCTAAGGGGTTAGACTGCGTAAGTGGTGCGAGGGTTCGAATCCCTCTCTCTCCGTACAATAACAAGTCCGACGGCAGGTGCCGACGGGCTTGTTTTATGAAGTGGAACAGGTTGAAGCAGGAAATATAAAGTTTAAATTAATGCTTGTCAACCTGCGAAACTTCAGTTATAATAACACTTGTCGTCAAAACGGGCTGCAAATGTTCGAAGGCGTTCATGGCCCGTTGGTCAAGGGGTTAAGACACCTCCCTTTCACGGAGGTAACAGGGGTTCGAATCCCCTACGGGTCACCATTTTAATTGAATAGGAAGATTAAACTTCCCTTATATGCGCGGTCGTGGTGGAACGGCAGACACACCATCTTGAGGGGGTGGCGCTCACAAGGCGTGAGGGTTCAAATCCCTCCGACCGCATCCCGGTTACTGAAAGAGCTAAGCAGCTTATTGCTTAGCTCTTTTTGCTTTTTGGCAGGGGATCATAACGATTTTTATTCCCGAGAGTGCCCGAAAGTGCAATAAGGAAGATTTCCGTTATTACAGGCCATTGTGGCAATGGGACTTTGTATGATTACTCCGATCAAACTGATTACTATCGGCTCCATGAATAATCCAGCATTAGTCATAAAACTGGATATTTAATTATTCCCCAATATTGCTAGTGTTATCTATTTATATTATTATTTATTTTAATAGCCATTATTTAGAAAAAAATGAGGAATGAGGTGTGAGCTCTAATTTAAATGTGCTTCTTCGATACATGGCTATAAAATTAGACTTGGGGTGAATGTAATGACAACAAATAGTTTCCGTGTAATAGCTGTTTCTATTTCTTTAGCTGCATTATTAATAGTTCCTACAGTCTCAAATGCGACACCGAATCCTGAGCAAGAGCAGTTGTCTACAAATCTTGATAAAATACAAGATAATAGATTCGATATTGAGAAGAATTCTAAATTTCGAGAGACATTTGGATTGGATACTGAACAGAATCATATGCGAAGCCTTATTAAGACCGAGCAAAGCCTATTTACAGGTAAAGGGAAAAAGTATGGTGTAGTGTTAACTCAGAATGAAGAGGAAGCGTTAGATAAAAGAATTGATATGCAGAAAAATGGTGTACCTAAAATTAAGGAATACATCAAAGCAAATATCAAGAATGGGAGCTTTGGAGGAATCTATATCGACCAAAAAAGTGGAGGTATAGTTAATATTGGCTTTAAAGGCTCCTTGGAAAAATTAAATAAAGAAGCAAATGATATAAAGGATTTATACGGCAATCCTCATTTAATAAAATTTTATGAGGCAAAATATACTGAGGATGAACTTAATGATTTACACCAACAAGTAGATGATTCACGATTTGAAATTGAAAAGGCAGGTATTAAACTAGTTTCAGTGAGAACATTGCTTCCTGAACAAAAGGTTCAAATTGGCGTTGAAAATTTGAACGCCGATACTTCGACAACGCTTAATAAAATGTTTGATAAAAATATGATCGTAGTCAAACAAGAAGCAACCTCATTCCAAATTACGAATTCTAAGACGAATTATGGTGGTGTAGCTGGTGGTTTGTCAATTGACAAAGGTGGTGATCCTAATTATTGCACAGCAGGGTTTTCCGCATAAGGCGGGAGCACTACTTATATTGTGACTGCAGGGCATTGTCTCGGTGCAATTGGTGAAACTTGGTATCAAGGTGGAAGAAGCATTGGAACTACCGCAGCTAAGAGTAGTAGTTCTTATGCTGATGCGGGCTTAATTTTGGTATCACCAGATAAACTTAGTCATTATATCTATTCAAATAACAATTCGACATATATGACTATGAAATCAACGCTACCACTGGGAGGAGAAACTGTAGGCGACACAGTATGCGTGTCTGGCGGTAAAACAGATAATTCTAATTGTGGTACAGTAATAAGCACAAATTTCTCAGGAAGTGTTGCTGGTGGTGGATATTACTCGGGACAAGTTGAGGCAAATTACTATGCACAGAGTGGTGATAGTGGAGGACCAACTTTCTCTGCTTATCAGCTAATGGGCATACATGTAGCTACTAATCTTAGTAACAACTATGATAATCTATACTCCAAAGTTTCTAGAGTATTAAGTAGCTTAGGTGTCACTGCTATAACAGGCTATTAGTTTCAAAGCCCACAAAAGAAGTATTTCTAATGTGGGCTTTATTTTATATCCGAGGAGGAAAAGACGCATGAAATTTATCCTAGCTACTTGGATGATAATTATGGTTGTTATAAGTGGATGCAGTAGCCTTAAATCACACAATATCATAGAAGTCCAAGGAATAACGGGATATATCATTTCATTTGACAACAAAGATAACAATGTATTGGTTGCAGAAGCTCATGCAAAAGATAAAATGGTGCAATCGCATTTAATAAACATACAGAATTATACCCTAATAACAGATGCGGACAATAATAAAATTCATTTTAGTGATTTACAGATTGGACAAAAAGTTAAAACGGCTTACTATATTGATAAAGATAATCAATTTGCAGTTGGAACAAAGTTAAAATCCCAACTCTTGCGGGGGAGTAAAATAGCAGTACAGCCCGAAGATTTCCCCGATATACTCCCTATTGATGAAACTAAAGCGATAGCGACTGCTTTACAAAGCGAAAAGAGTGTCCAATTGTTTGTACGAAACGTCGATTTCAATAAGGAAGATAAGACATGGAGGATACTCGTTGATGATATTATTACAATGGAAAATAAAAGGTTAGTTAAAATAGATTCGAAAAATGGACAATATATTGATTGAGATAAATGGGGTATGAATTATATATTTTAATGAGAGTTTTGAGAAAGTCGTTTCGTGGTGGAATTTCGTGAATAGCTAAAAATTGAGGATGGTTTTATTTTAAAGGGTGGCGCTCACAAGGCGTGAGGGTTCAAATCCCTCCGACCGCATCCCGGTTACTGAAAGAGCTAAGCAGCTTAATGCTTAGCTCTTTTTGCTATTTTTATTTCCGTACTTCCAAGGTTCCTGCCGCTTGTCCTGGATAGGATTGTTCGATGATCCCATCCGTGATGGCCATCGTTACTTTGTCACCAATGTTAACAGCTTTGGAGTTGTCTTTTGTTACGGTCAGCCAGATCGCATCAGATTCGTTTGCTAAAATTTCGCTTAAAGGAGCGTTAATATTGGCAACCTTGTTACGAACGACTAGCACTTTATCATTCTCTTTCGCTACCACGTAACCCTCGCCATAATTCCACGACTCTTTCTTTTGTTGTGTGCAACCGCATAGCGACAGCATGAATACAAGTACCGCAAAAATACCCTTCATTGCATTCGCTCCTCTACATGAAGTCTCTCTGAAATCGTTAGAAGTCTGCTGACTCATTTATTTGAAGTGACCGATATTTGCCCTCTTAGTTTATTAACAAAACATTTATTTCCGTTAAGGTAAATGTAAATCTGATATTAAAAAAAATCATACCTACGAAGCGATTACCTTAATTCGTTTTAAAACATTCCAGTTATAATTGGAAAATCCAGGTTCGGTTACCTCAGTCGGTGTATAAGGAGAGTATAAGAATGAGAATGATCGATATCAATGCGTATGATGAACGAACGATGGTACTAGCCAAGCCTGTGTACGATACACGTGGCAGAATATTAATAGGATCAGGAAGAGTCTTGCATGCCAGACTGGTAGAAAGGCTGCTTGAGATGGGCATAACCTGTCTTATGATTGAAGATGAACAATCGACAGGGATCACCCTGGACGATATGCTGGATATGCCTAGCTGGCTGGAGCAGATTCAATTGATGCAGTTGTGTTATCAAACAGCGAAGGATAAGAAGGTGCTTATGCATCGGGAAGTGTTCGCGTGTGCCGGAAAGCTTTTGAACGAAGTCAAGACGCGGAAGATGCTTCTCCCCATGCCAGCGTCCATGATTCCGAAAGAGCTGCAGTTGTATGCGCATGTCGTGAATGTCACAATCTGGGCGCTGTTGACTGGCGTTCGCCTAGGGTATAACGAACTTCAGCTGCGTGACCTGGCTGTCGGTTGTCTGCTGCATGACATCGGCAAGGTGTTGGACGCGGACCCTGCCAATCACCCCGAGGCTGGGTTCAATTTCATCAAGACGTGCCGTGAGGTTAGTTTGATAGCGGCTCATCTTGCGTTCCAGCATCACGAACGCTTAGATGGAACGGGTCATCCGCGAGCCATCGAAGGAACGGCATTCCATCCGTTTGCCCAAGTTTGCGGTATGGCGAACCTGTTCGAAGCGAAAATCAGTGACGGCAGCCTGGCCCCTCACGAAGCGATTGAGTACTTGATGTCGCTCTCGGGCAAGCGTTTCACCGTGGAGCATGTGCGGGCATTTGTTTCTGCAGTACCTGCTTATTTGCCAGGGATGAATGTCAGGATGAATAATGGGAGAGAGGCTCTCGTTTTTGCCATTACCAGTCATCTCCAACGCCCCGTTATTCGCTATCAAGATACGAATGAAGTAGTGAATCTGGCTGAGAACCTTAGTGTTCTGGTCACACAAATCATCTGACATAAAAAGGGCTCTTCCACCAGCGGCGGTCTGCATGGGAGCGGCTCTTTTCTATTTTTAAGGAATCTTGATCATGTTAATATGATATTATAAAAGTATGACTAACAGAGGGAGAGACTTTGCTGCATGAAAGTTGTGGGGCCGCAAGACGTAGACAAAAGCGAAAAGACGATAGAGGCAAAATTTATCCAGTCCATGCAATCTAAGAAGAATGTCAATCTGTTCAATGAGCTTCTGGAGATTGCTAGACGAGTTGGACCGAATGCGAAGATTGTCGAGGATATTCGTGCAGCCATTTCCTACAAAAAATTAATTTTATCCATTTATGTGTTAAGCTTGAAACTAAAAGCTCATCTTGCTAAAGAAGAGCGCATCGGCGTGCTGCTGCCGAACGCCATCGGGAATATCGTGACCATTTTTTCACTATTTCGTATGGGCAAAACGCCTGCAATGCTTAATTTTTCAATGGGGGCTGAATCGCTGAAAGACTGTTGTGAAACCGCTTCCGTAAGGACGATATTAACATCCCGGGTGTTTATTGAGAAGGGAAATTTGCAGGCCATCGTCGACTTTCTGGCACAGGGATGCCGCATTTTGTATCTGGAAGATTTGCAGAAAACAATTACTTTAGGGGATAAAATAAAAGGGCTGTTGCTTTATTTGGCAGGTAAAAGATCCAGCGCAGAAGTGAACGAAATGATTCAGTTTACTTCAGGCACGGAGAGCAAGCCAAAAGGTGTCGTGCTGAGCCATGACAACTTGTTTGCCAATGCCAAGCAGGCTCTGGCCGTACTGGATATCGACAACGAGGACAAGGTTTTCAACTCGCTGCCGATGTTCCACTGCTTTGGGCTGATGCTGGTCATATTGCCGATTCTGAATGGAATTCCGCTGTACTTGTACCCAAGTCCGCTCCACTACAAGGAAATCCCCCAGCTGGTGCGCAAAACGAAATCGACGATCATGTGCGGCACCTCCACCTTTCTGGAGGGGTATGCCGCATACGCGGATGATCAGGATTTTGCTAGCATGCGCTATGTGATTGCAGGCGGGGAGAAGCTCAAAGCGGAGGTGGCGCAGCTGTGGCACCAACGCTTTGCCATTACGATTCTCGAAGGGTATGGCGTGACCGAGACGGCGCCGATTCTCTCTTTGAATACGCCAGCGGCGCTCCGCAAAGGAACGGTCGGACGCTTCGTGCCTGGCGTCGAGTATAAGATTGTGCCGGTTGAAGGCATTGCCAAGGGCGGCAATCTGCATGTGAAGGGGCCAAATGTTATGAAGGGCTACCTGATCCATGGGAAAGGCTATGTGCCGCTTCAAGGCTGGCACGATTGCGGCGATATTGCAACGGTGGATGAGGACGGATTTATCAGCATTCACTCCAGGCTGAAGCGATTTGCCAAAATTGGCGGCGAGATGGTCTCACTGAATTTGGTGGAGAAGCTGGCGATGGAGTGTTTCGGCCATACGGGCTTTTACGCGGTCAGCGTGCCTGCCGAGAAGAAAGGAGAGCAGGTCGTTCTGTATACGACCAAAGAGGATGCGGACGAGAAGGTGCTGCGCAGATATATCATGCAGCAAAAGCTGTCCGCGCTGTTGATCCCGTCAAAAATGACGTATACGAATGTGGTTCCGCTGCTCGGCAGCGGGAAGACGGACTATGTCACGTTTACGGAAAAAGCGAAACAATTAACGATGTAAGCGAAGCGAATAGAGAACCCGAAAGATGACGCAGTTTGGCAAGGCTGCCGATTTTTCGGGTTTTTTGTTGTGTTCGATTAATCAAAATTTAATGAGGAAAATGCCCCTTTTTTCCAATTAGTTATATTGATTAATCTGCTTGAACCTTGATACAATCTGTATCGACGACGCAGGTGTAAACGTTGTCATGAGGAAGAGGATTGTATGTTTTCCTCTTGGGGAAGACATAAAAATGATCTAGTGAGGAGAAATGAAAGATGCGTAAAAAAGTATTGGCATTCTTATTGTCCTCGGCTTTGATGCTTCCCTATGCGGGGATGGCACTTGCGGCGGACGCAGTTGCAGCAGCACCGCAATCCTGGAATGTTTCCGTCGGCAAGGAGCAGGATCAAACCTCGCTAGATTCAATGTTTCCGAAAGTCATTTACATCCATGCAGGCGACACCGTAAAATTTACGGACGGCGCGATGTTTACGCCGCATACGGTGACGTTCCTGGCCGGCAATACCCCGATAGGACCGGATGATCCCAAAGCCGGGGCTCCTTCTGCGCCAAGCGGAAGCAAGTGGGATGGGAAGAGCCTGATGAACTCGGGCATCTTGATGCCTGGGCAAGATTATTCGATTACTTTTACAGCAGTTGGCGCATACAATTATGCCTGTATTCTTCATCCGCTTATGACAGGGACGGTCGTCGTTCTTCCAGCTGGGGCCCCTATTCCAAGTGTTATTGAACAGGCGGCGGGTGTGAAGGCGGATACGGATGATCTCCTGGCGCAAGTGGATGCTTTAAAGCACATGAGTACGGATTTGAACTACATGAAAAACGCGGATGGCAGTACGATGTATATGATCGATGCAGGTATGGGCCATCGTGGATTCACGCTGAACGCGATGATGCCGGAAACGCTTTATATCAACGAAGGGGATTCCGTAGAATGGCTGAATAACAATATGTATGAACCTCATTTCGTTACGTTCAATAAGCCGGATAATATGAGCTTTTTCACCCCGGAAGGTGCAATGAATCCTGCTTTTATGGCGCCAGCGGGAGGCGATCACTTTGACGGGACCGGCTTTACGAACTCGGGCATCATTATGGCACAGAAAACATATAGCTTGACCTTTACAACGGCCGGCACATACACCTATGAGTGTTATATGCACTCTGGCAGCAAAATGACAGGCACGATTGTCGTAGCTCCTAAAGGCGCTGTGAAGCTGACAGTGAACGGCAAGCCGGCTACGACGGCGGAGGCGTTGTTGGTTCGCGGTCATGTATATGCGGGAATCGTGCCTATGGTGGAGGCTTTGGGCGGCACTGTGGAGTGGAACAACGAGCTGCACGCCGTCGTGGTCAATGTCGGTGGCAAGCATGATTTGCCGGCGCAGCTGGCCCCAACATCAGGTGTAGCGTTGGTGATTAACGGCAAGCAGTTCTTCTCCGATTTGGCTCCGCAGATCATCGATGGACATAGCTATGCGGCAGTCGAAGATATGGTCAATCTGCTGGGTGGCACGTACAGCTGGAATGAAGCGCTGCAATTATGTGCCGTTACCTTGAATCCATAAGGGAACCGGAGACCGGTCATGATGATGAGAAGCTGGAACGTTCGGCTGCTGCAGCGCGGGTTTGCCTTCGTCGCAGCCATGTTGGTGACGCTGGCCGGCTGGCTTGGCCTGTCTGCGCCATCAGCTGCTGCGGAGGTCAAGTCGTTTCATTTGTATGCGACAGACGGTTATTTGGCCTTGCCGGACAACACGCAGGTGTACCTGTGGGGATACAGTTTGCGCAATGAGCCGGGGAGCGCCGTCTTTCCGGCACCGACCTTGGTCGTGAACGAAGGCGATCAGGTGGAAGTCACTTTAACGAATATCGGTCCTCAGAAGACAGGGATCATACGGCCGGCGCATACGATCCATTTTCACGGATTGGATACGGATCAAGCCAACGATGGCGTGCCGCATACATCGGGGGATATTCTAGTCGGCGAAAGCTTCACGTACCGTTTCACGGCGACGCATGCGGGCACTTATTTTTACCATTGTCATGTGGATACGGTGGAGCATTTGCAAATGGGCATGCATGGCGCATTTATTGTGAAAGCGAAGGACGGGGCGAATCAGGCCTGGACCGGCGGGCCTAACTATGACAAAGATTACACCTTCGTCTTGAATGAGATTGATCCCGTGTGGCACAAGGCAGTTGAAACGGGCGCACCTTATGATCGGACCGAGTTTCATCCGCGTTATTGGACGATTAACGGCAAGGCCTATCCGGATACGGAAGGTGATCCGACAACTTTGATTACCGGGAAGGTCGGCGAGACCGTGCTGGTACGTATTATCAACTCGGGCTATCAGTCGCACGCGATGCACCTGCATGGGCATCATTTTCAAGTGATAGCCTCTGATGGCCGGCCGCTGCCGGCACCGCTTGAGAAAGACACGGTCGAGGTTGGTCCCGGCGAACGCTATGACTTGCTGATTACCTTCACGCAGAGCGGCGACTTCCCTTTTCATAGCCATAATATTGTCGATAACACGAATAATGGCACCTATCCCGGCGGGCTGCACACGATGGTCAGCATTGCTTCAGCTGCGAGCCAAGCGATTGTTCTGCATGCGGGGGAGACGAAAGTGATGGTGAATGGTCAGCCCTACCAGCTTGAGGTTGCGCCGCAACTTATCGAGGACACCACTTATGTCCCGCTGAGGTTCATCGGCACTCAGTTGGGAGCGGGTATTGAGTGGAACGATGCTGATCAGTCGGTCATCTATAAGACCAAGGGGATGGACATTCAGCTATGGTTGGGGCGCAATCGTGTTCTTATCAATGGGAAAGAGCTCGCGCTGGATAAACCGCCTGTTAATCTGAACGGTACCAGCATGGTGCCGCTGCGGTTCGTTTCGGAAAACTTGGGCGCTAAGGTTCAGTATGACCCAACGACAGGAAATGTTGTGGTGAACTATGATCCGGCCCCGCATCAGATGTCTATGCACGAAGGCATGGATATGGGAATGCCGATACCCGCGGGCGGTAACGCACCGCCGGCTGCAGCTGCAGGAGAGCAAGGCGGGGAGGCGAGTGTTTCGATCGACCAGGCATCCTTCTCTGTCAAAGAGCTGAAGGTGAAAGCGGGTACGAAAGTCACTTGGATGAACAAGGATACGCAGATTCACACTGTAACGGATCTCGGACTCCAGTTCGATAGCCGAAACATCGCGCCGGGCGACAAATGGAGCTATACGTTTACCAAACCGGGCGTATATACCTACTATTGTTCGACGCACCCCACGATGCAAGCGTCGGTGATCGTGGAATAACCGAATAACCAGCTTAGGGCCTTATCCATTAGTCATCTGGTATGACTTGTGGAGAGGCCCTTTTGTCCTATGATGAGATTGTGCTTTCTTGCTTTTGTGCCTTAGTACCTTGGTGCTTTGCGTCTTTTTGCCTTTGTGCTGTGGTTACCCCACTAATTCTTTATTAAGCCTGTGGTAGTCCGCATCTTCCGCCTGCCCCGCAGCAGCCTCCTGATCGGCCTGCTCTTCCCGAGCAGCATCCCGCCAAGCCCAGGCACATGTCACGATAAGCACCGCAAACAGAAGCGCTCCCAATGCGTCCCACAACCAGCTCTCTCTAACGCTGGGCAGTAAGCCGGCAACGATAATAAATAAAGGAAAAAACCAGATTAACCGCCTTATTTTCCCTTTCACGACGCGTCCCCTTACCTTAAATTTCTATAAATATGAAATTATATAAATAATTTATCTACTATTAATCTGTATATTGTTCGTGGCGATGTGTCGGTTTGTGGAGGTCGGTGTCAACTTTTATTTATTCCAAATTATGTTAATAATAAATGACTTAAAAAAGCCGAACGGGCCGCAGTGAGGCGGCAGCCCGTTCGGGTTTGGCGATTAGCAGGTAAAGGCTTCAATGAAGCGCAGATCAACGCCAAAGTACATCCAGGAGAATCCAGTCCAACGGAAGCCGGTGACGGAGTTACGTCCGACGAATACGGGGAAGAACCAAAAGCTTTGGCCGTTCGACATCCAGACGTAAGTGAAGCGGAACATGCAACGGCGGATACCGCCTGGATCAACCGCAAATGCGGCGCCGCCAGTTGCGGACACAGGCTTTTGCGGGATAAAGGATGGCGGCGGTGAGCTTGGCGCTTGCATGCCGGCAGGGGCGCCTGAAGCTCCGGGACCACCAGGTCCGCCCGGGAATGGACTTGAGCCTGGGCCTGGGAACGGCGATGGCTGGCCGCCAGGAAAGCTCGGTGTACCCGGCATACCAGGGAAACCTGGCGCGCCACCCATGCCTGGGAATGGAAAGCCTGGCATGCCGCCGCCAGGGAATCCTCCGAAGCTGCGTGGATCGTAGACAGGCACCCATGCATAACCGTATGGCGCGTAGCCAGCGGAATAAGGGTATGCAGGAGCGTTGGGGTCTGCGTAAGGCGCAGACGTTCCTTGGACAGCGTCAAAAGTTTGCGGGAGCTCGTTATCGATATCGCGAACTTCTTGCGTTTTTTTCGGTGACATCAGGTGTACCTCCTTGGGTAGAAGCGGATTCTTTTCGATACTTACTATATGCAGGGGCGTAGACGGATGTCACGGGATCTGCAGAATTACCAGCTGACACTTAAACGGTACTTCGATTGCGGGATGAGGGCGATTTCGGGGTGATCAGAAGAATGTCATGGTTAAACTGGTACTAGATTAGGCTAGCGAAATAGTATTTTTTTCCCATGTTTACTGAATAAATTCAGGATTTAGCACCCATGGATGTGATGAAAATTGTCGTATATAATTGAAAATGGTTATATTTTCAAATGGCTACAATTCAGTTGACATAGCATATTCAGATAAAGGATGTTATCACATGAATAATAGTTTAATGAAGCAAGCCGATCAGGAACACCAGCCGGAGCACATGCAAGATTCCAGTCCAGCGCTGCATCAACTATTTGCAAATTATGGTCTTACCCAGCGTGAAACAGAGATTCTGGCGCTCATTGCAACCCACGGATTTACGAATCGAGAGCTTGCGGAATACTGTTTCATTAGTGAGAAGACTGTGAAAATTCATTTGGCTAACATTATGAGCAAGATTGGAATCAGCTCCATGCGCCGATTACTGGCTTTGCTGCTGCAACAGGCGCTGCTGGTTTCGGGGATGAACGAAGGTAAACGCGTTTCTTCCATAGGCATTCGTTCTTAAGATGAAGGAAGACTTCCGAGAGGAGGTCTTTTTTTATATTTTGCGGATTTATTTGAGGAACATCTAAACATCCTCTTGACAAAATACATATTGTATCATAGATTATAATTTAGATACATTATGTATCTAGCTCTGTGTAAGGGATAATTCTGTATATTCGTCTGTAATTGATAGTGCAATTACAACTAGCGGGGCGGAAATACAGCAATTATTTGCAACATTTATGATACGAATTGTATCACTGAAAAGACGTGAGGATGTGGCAACATGAAACGTTGGACCCTTTACACTGCGGCTTCCATTCTTGTTGGCTTATTTGGCACAGGTAGCTATTTGTATTATAAATACGAGCCGAATCATTACTTCAAGCGTTTGGAGGTACCTGTGTTAAGCACGCCGAGCGTCGCTATTCAACCATCACCTCTGCCTATGAGTCCAGGTACGCAGGATACTAACATACAAGTCACTCCTGATGCAACACCCAAGGAGACTTCAACTCAAGATAAGGATATCAAAGCGTTTAATGTGCTTATACTTGGCCTTGACGCCAGGAAGGAGGAGAGTTCCAGATCAGACGTTATTATGGTCATGCATGTCATACCTTCAGCGCATAAAGTTAACCTTATTTCAATACCAAGAGATACTCGAGTCAACATTGAAGGTGTGGGTTATACCAAAATAAACCACGCTCACATACTCGGGGAATTAAAGGGGGGAAATGAGGAAGGGACCAAGGAGGCTATTCAAGCGGTTAGCAATTTTTTGCAAGTGCCTATGAATTATTATGTAAAAACAAACTTTGCAGGATTCGAGAATATTATCGATGCGGTTGGTGGCGTTGATGTTGAGCTTGAACATAATATCACTTTGCCGGATATCGATACAACCCTGTCTCAAGGCAAACAGCATATTAATGGGAAGATCGCACTTAGTCTAGCTAGAGAGCGATATTCGATGCCAAATGGAGATTTTGACCGCCAAGCCGAACAATCCCAAATATTAAAAAACGTTGCGCTCAAGTTGCTTCAGCCGGAGCACATTGGAGAGATCGCCGCTCTCCTTCCTAAGGTGAAGAAGGATATACAGGATACCAATTTTCAAGATAACGATCTGATTAGTTTGGCATGGCTATTTAAAGGAATGACGGAAGACGACTTTACTTACCGGCAAATCCCAGGTGCAAGCGGTTATGAATTGGATCCATTGATGCAAATGCGCCTGTACTATTGGTTGCCGGATATGACCGCAGTCAAGGAACTAAGAGAAAATTTTTTGGAGGAAAAATCAAGCTAGATATGTGAAAAAGGAGCGTTGTCCGCATGCAGGTTGTTCAGCCTATTCGTGATCATGAAAAAATAAAAGAGATTCAAGAGATTTTAATTAGACAATCGCATCGGGACTGGCTGTTGTTTACGATTGGTATCAACTCAGGATTGCATTTAAGTGATTTGCTAACCCTGAAGGTGAAGGATCTGCGTGGGAAAAGCGATGTGAGAATTAAGGAGGAGCGAACGGGGAAAGAAAAAACATTTACGCTTCATCCCCAGCTAGAAGAATCTATTGAAGAGTATTTGAGATACATGGATGATGATGCTTACGTATTTCCTTCCCAACGAACGGGCAAACCGATCAAACGGATTCGCGTCTATCGAATTCTCAATGAAGCTGCAAAACAGGCCGGCCTGAACGACATCGGTACACACACACTAAGAAAAACATATGGCTATCACTATTATCAAAAGACGAAGAATGTATCAGTCCTGCGTGACTTGTTTAACCATTCTGCACCGTCGGTGACATTGAGATACATCGGTGTGGCTTCTGAGCACGTGCCTCTAGCTTAATTCAAAGATCGACATACCATTCCAAATAAAAATGATCATGCTAATGAGTCACATGACCAGAAGAGAGGATGCAGTTATGGAGAAGCATTCACTAGTTACGCTTGATATTAACGTAATGTTAAAGCAATTAGGTATGGATCCTAACCAATTCAAAGTATGGAATGAGTCCAGGGTGCAACAGATTACAACGACTAGCCCAGTGATCGTTCCGCCCTCACAAAGGCAATAAACCGGCGTGCCTCGTCAGGAGATAACTTTTTCCCATCAATGGTTAAGTCAAACTTTTCTAAGATCTTCTCATCGGATAGTTCAAGTTGGTCAACGAAATCTCTAACCTCTTGATCAAGAACGTTGTCGGGTTGACTCGTTCGCCCGAGCAAATAGTCGATGGATACATGGAAGAAAGAAGCTATTTTATTTATAGTATCGTAGTCCGGCTCTCTACGAGAAGTCTCATAGTGCGATAGCGCGGCTCTCGAAATGCCCAACTTATTGGCTAAATCTTCTTGGGTGAGTGCTTGCTTCTCACGAAGAAGGGCAATTCTATCCCCGTATTTAGTCATTTAAAATTCCTCGCAGTTCAATAAGAATATTAACATTATAACCAATAACCAGTTTGTTAGACCTATTATAACAGTGTTCTGCCTAATATGAAAACGAAAATGTCGGAAAGACTGTAATTTTGTTGCTACACAATGTATCGGCCCTCAGTTGTTATGATCCTAATAAAAGGAAGCTGAATATATGGAGAAAACCGCTAGAGTTAGACAAAAGCTGGATTGTAAGCCTCCGACATATTGCTTCATTAAGGTTGTTCAGATCCATAATAAATCCATAGATTCCAAACAAGCGAAGGTCCGATTATTGGAAATTAATGAAACTGGAGTTAGGTTTCAAACATCACTTCGGCTGCCGATCGATGAACGGGTGATCTGGAGATTAAAAGTGACGGTTGGAGGAATAACCTTCTCCTTGGAGGGGTATCTCAGCAGCAGGTACCCGCATAACGAAGAATACGACTATGACGTTGCATGGAAAGACGGAGTAGAGTTAGGCAGGTTCTTTCTGTCCTTTTTCATCCATCCATATCCAACGACTATTCAGGTTAACCAAAGTACTGCATATTTGAATGAGCCTATTCCTAGGCACCGATACATTAATTTATTGTGTTGAGACTTCAGCTAGGGCCTGTTCAATTAGCTTAATGCAAATTCATTAAAACTATATGAGCATTTAGAACAGGCTCTAACGGGCTAATCCGATCGAAATTCGGACAGCTTCTTATTGAGCCTGTTGTTTTCTTATTTCTAGAATGGAGAGGACTCAATGCCAAGGTATAAACGAATGATTCGAACTATGTTTGGAATTATTATCCTATGTTTAATTATAACGTTAATTCTATACATGACAAGGTATAGTTGGCTTCATGTATTAGGGAATAAGCTAGTCGTAGCCGATGTTGCAAACAAAAGCGATGTCATCATTGTACTTGGTGGAGAGGGTGGCTTTGCCGAGCGTTCCAAGAAAGCCGCCGAATTATATGCAAATGGATATGCGCCGACCGTTCTCTTGACGGATGGAACTTTCAATTATGAGCATGAGAAGGAAATAAACAAAATGATGTCTCGACTACATGCTTTAGGCGTTCCTGAAAGTGCGATGATGCTTGAAGATCGGGCACAGAGCACTTTCGATAATGCCAAATATACAAAGCAAATTTTGCTGGAAAGGGGGATGAAGCGGGCACTCGTTATTACCTCGGATTGGCATACCATGCGAGCAAAATTGACATTTGACAAAGTTTATCAGAGGTCTGGTATTCAGTTGAGTTATATAGCTGGAAAGTCTCAATACCCACTGGATGATTGGTGGCATTATCATGATACGAGAGAGAACGTACCGTTGGAGTGGGTAAAAATTGTAGGCTATAAACTTTTAAATCGCGCATAATCTGTCTAACTATTGGGGAATACTGTCTGGTTAAAAGTTTGCGAAATAAAAATGCGTAAGGAGAGATAAAGTTTTGAAGCGAATGAAGTACTATTTAATGGTGTTAATTGTTGCTGTTTCCATGCTAATTTCTTTGTCGGCTATGGCTGAGAATAAAGTGCAGGTCATTTTTGATGGAACAGCGGTTTCCTTTGAAACTGATCCGATTATTGAAAACGGAACTACCCTCGTTCCATTCCGCACTATTTTTGAACGCATGGGATTTGAGGTTTCCTGGGATGATGAAGAGCGTACAGCGATTGGCAGCAAAGACGATCTTGTCATTAAACTTCCAATGGATAAAGAGGTTGCTTATGTTAACGACGAGTCTAAGAACTTAGAGGTATCCGCCAAGATCGTGAACAATACGGCTGTAGTCCCCATCCGGTTCGTTAGTGAAGTAAGCGGCTATATCGTGACTTGGGAAGATAAGGCTCATACCATTAATATTCAATCCCCTGAACATATTCAGCCGGATCGTTCTAATTCACTAGGAATTGAGGCGTATAATGTAAGGAACTTTGGGGTCAAAGGGGACGGCAAAAGCAATGATACCAAGATGATCCAAATTGCATTGAACGTTGTCTCGAAGGCGAAGGGTACGCTCTATTTCCCCTCAGGTACTTATTTAATTGACGCAGCCCAGAAGCTAACCGTGAATTCAGACATCACCGTGATAGGGGAAGGCATGTCGACGAAAATACAAGCAAATCATGAAGCTGAGTTTGGTAATAGTTTATTTATGCTCAAAGGGGATAATATTCGGATCAGCCGGTTGCGTTTGGATGGGAATTATTCAGTACTCAACATTGTAATCGTTCAATCCGGAAGCACCAACATCCAAATTGACAACAGCTCGCTTCTTAACGCTTCCCAGAGTGATAACCCTTCCCGCGACGATTACAGAGAGATTGTTACCGGAATATCGGTGTACGGTAACACCGATCAAATTAGTATTGAACATAATGATATTCAAAATATAAAGGCCGTACATCTTAACCAGGGTAGCTTAGTAGCCAGGGGGATCTACCTGACTGAGAATAAGGCAGGATGGCACGAGAAGGCTGCTAAACATGTATCTATTGCCAATAACTACATTCATGATATTGGACCGGCTGATGACGGCGACGGCATTTATTATGAGGATCCAAGCTTGGAGCGTAATGCGGCCGAGGATACCTACAGTAAGATTCAAAATAATCGCTTTGAGAACTGTGCTAAACGAGCCATTAAAATTAATGCACAAGGCATAGAAGTGACAGGCAATGAAATCATCAACAATTATCTGAACAACAATTATTACTTTGGTAACAATAAAGGTGAACTCGCCCCAGACATGTATGCCGGGATCAGTATCTATGCAGACAATAATAAGGTGACCGATAATGTGTTACAAGGTAAAGGGAGCTTTTATGCAGCAATTGAAGTTACCGCCGAGAGAACCGTAAACAACGTTTTGATTAAAAACAATACGGTAAAAATGGGCGCCAATAGTAATTTGGGAGGAAAAACAGCAATCCGAATAGGGCGGGTGAATGACTTTACTGTCTCATCGAATGTCATAGAGAATGGGGAAATAGGAATTTGGATGTGGCAGAGTGCATCTAATGGTGTTATTAGTGGTAATAAAATTAGCATGCCTAGCGGTGGCGGCATTAATCTGGATAGTTATTTGCCAAACAGTGAGAAGGAGAATGTTAAAGTAAGCGATAATAGCATTCAAGCCAAGCAGTATGATGTGTATCACCAATAAGTTTTAGCTGAATAAATGATTAAAAAGCCCACCATTGTGTGGGCTTTTTTCTATGAATCTCATAAATAAAAGAAAGATTAGGCTTATAAAAGCAATAGATCAATAGCAAAATTTGTTCTGCTGAATAAAGTGAACTATGGCGAATTGAGTAGTTAGAACTTGCCTAACCAATTTATGGGAGGAATGAATGTGAGTAACTTTTTATTTAATCATGTAAAGGAGTTGGATGACTAATGGCGGATAGTGCAATGCAGAAGGCTATTGACGACGCATACGCCAATGGAAAGCCAGTCTACGTAATTGTACCAGATGACGGTGCCTACATTTTTGATGGAACAAAAACGACAAAAGTCCCAACCCCTCCATCTACCTCGACACCGACAACACCAACAACCCCAACAGGGAAAGTCTTTAGGGTTATCGACTATAACTCCATTTATGATGCACTAACAGCAGCAGCTGCTAGCGGCGGTACGGTTGTGTTTCCGGCCAATGGACAATTTACCATTGATCTGAACAAGCCTCTGTCCGTTGCGAAGAATGTATCCATTCAAGGGAACGGAACAACGATCAAGCTGGTCGGTAGCGGCTTTGCGGCTGAGATGCTTGGAATCAGAGGCAGTAATGTTAACATTGATAAGTTGATTCTTGATGGAAACAATCTGAGTAAATGCGGGGTCAACATATACGAGAACTTATCCAATATTAACATTACGAATAGTACGATTATGAACTATACCCAAGGCGGCAGCTATGCGACGGATCTTGTATCTGGTGTCATGATTAAAACGGGTGTCGTTAATGTGGTGCTTAGTGGCAATACGGTGAAAAATGTGAGAGCTAAGAACGCCCCGGCTGTATCGCGGGGGATTATGATGTCTAGTTATAACGGTAACATAGCCCAAAATGTTACAATTAGCAATAACACGATTACAGATATATATCCGAAAGACGATGGCGATGGTATTTACTTTGATTCGGGGACGGTTCTGACCAATTCCGTTGTTACGGGCAATACGTTTGAACGCTGTGCGAAGCGGGGGATTAAGATTGCATCTCCTGGTGTAACTGTTTCTAATAACCATATCATTAACTCTTTCTTGAATAACAATCAGTACGTAGCAAGTGACCCCGCGCCAAACATTGATATGTTTGCTGGTATTTCTGTGTATGCTAACGACGTAACAGTGACTGGGAATACGATTGATGGCGTAGGCAGCTTCTATGGCGGCATTGAACTCTCAGCAGAAACTACGGTGCAACGGGTTAAAATATTAAATAACAGTGTAACAATGGGGGCAAGTGCGAACCTGAGCGGAACAACAGGCATACGGGTTGGCGATATTTCCGACTTTGAGATTAGAGCAAACAAAATTGTGCATGCAAGTATCGGAATTTGGACATGGCAGGGTGCTGTGAACGGTGTCATTGCTGACAATGATATCAGTGATGTGGACTATGGCATACAGCTTTCTACGTATGTGACAGGTAAGCCGTTCTCCAATGTGACTTTGAGCAATAATAAAATTCAAGCAAGAAAGACAGCAATCGTAAATCGATAAAAAAAGTAGAGACGGCACACAAGTGTCGTCTCACTTTGTTACATATTGTATCTAGCGAAGGGGGTGTGTCATGATACATTCTGTTTCTTGGTGACGGGATGTTTGGATTACACATTTTTTAATAAACTGGTAAATAAATGTTTAATCGCCAGTTGCTGAAAGGAGGTGTTTTTCGTAGTTTTTCAAGGGAATTTACGTGTGTTTAATCGGGATTTGACCTTAATTTAATCTGTGAATGAGGCATTTTGTCGAAATACATAATGAATCGTAGATCGGTGTTTTATCGATGAAAGTGGGTCAATAAGCGCTTGACTAGATACATATTGTATCGTATAGTTAATCTGTAAAATGATACAAAATGTTTCAAAGCGATAAAAACTCTTCTTTTTGTATCTACCGAGGAATAGAAAAACAAGGAATTTCTGAGGCTGAGATTGCGGATCAAGTATGTTGAGGGAGTGGAATAGGCAATGGCTATTTTGGTCACTGGCGGCAGTGGATTTGTAGGAGTACATACAAGTGTTGAATTGTTGAATGCAGGCTATGACATTGTCATGTTTGACAATTTCAGTAATAGCAAACCTGAAGCTCTAAAGCGAGTCTACGAGATCACTAATAAAAACTTCCGGTTTTATGAAATGGATATGCGGGATAAGGAAAAACTCGAAGTCGTATTTTCTGAGAATACCATCGATGCCGTCATCCATCTAGCAGGATTGAAGGCGGTTGGAGAATCCGTACATATGCCTCTCAAGTATTACGATAACAACATACACGGAACGATAACCCTAATCGAAATGATGAAGAAGTACAACGTGAAGAAGCTGGTTTTTAGCTCGTCAGCAACGGTGTATGGTCTACAATCCATAGTGCCGATTTCAGAAAACTTTAGCCTGGAGGCAACGAACCCTTACGGTCGATCTAAGTTGATGATTGAAGAGATCTTAAGAGATCTTTATATATCTGATGACGAATGGGGTATTATTCCGCTGCGTTATTTTAACCCGATAGGCGCGCATGAAAGCGGCTTGATCGGTGAGAGTCCGAATGGCGTCCCAAATAATTTAATGCCATACATTACGCAGGTGGCCTCAGGGAAGCTGAAAGAAATGCTAGTTTTCGGCAATAATTATCCAACTCCGGATGGAACAGGTGTCAGAGATTATATCCACGTCACGGACTTGGCTTTAGGTCATGTAAAAGCAATTGAGAGGCTGATGGCCGGAGTGACAGGTGTGAATGCTTACAATCTGGGTACGGGTAGAGGTTACAGCGTCCTTGAGCTCATTGAAACTTTCGAGGAAGTAAGTGGTAGGAAAATCCCTTATACCATTGTAGACCGGAGACCCGGTGACGTCGCGATATGCTACGCAGACCCGACCAAGGCTAAGGATGAGTTGGGATGGGCAGCTCAAAGAGGGATTGAGGAGATGTGCATAGATGCTTGGCGTTGGCAAATAAATAATCCCAACGGATACGAGAGTGTGCTTGAGCTAGAACGAAGTTGGGTGTAAAGGGTTGGAATGGGATTAATATGAAAAATAAACAAGGTCAGTTTGTCATATCACTTGATTTCGAGATGTACTGGGGAGTAAGAGATATTTACTCTATGCGCTATTATGAAGAGCAAATGGCCGGCGAAAGAGCTTTAATCCCCAGGCTGCTGGAGCTTTTTGAACAGCATCATATTCATGCGACGTGGGCGATCGTGGGACTTCTCTTTTTCGAAAATCTAGAAGAAATGAAGGAGAACCTGCCCCGCCTTACTCCAACTTATTCTGTTCAAGACTTGTCCCCATATCCCTATATCCAGAAAGGGAATGTGGGTCCCGATGAATCCTTGGATCCTCATCATTATGCACTCTCGCTAATTAATGTGATTCGGGCTACGAAGCACCAGCAGATCTCTACACATACGTTCTCGCACTATTATTGTTTAGAAGAAGGGCAATCCT
Organism: Paenibacillus aestuarii; assembly: GCF_027789125.1. Lineage (GTDB taxonomy): Bacteria > Bacillota > Bacilli > Paenibacillales > NBRC-103111 > Paenibacillus_E > Paenibacillus_E aestuarii. Next base: position 218,741 of record NZ_JAQFVF010000033.1, read on the forward strand.
TTGAACATTTCATTGCGGATTTAAAAGCGGCAATCCAAACGGCTGAGAATAAAGGATTGAAGATAGAGAGTATCATTTTTCCAAGAAATCAAGTCAATGAGTCGTATGTACCTGTTCTTAGCCAATACGGTATTCGCTCCTATAGAGGAAATCCGTCTCATTGGATTTACCGCAAAGGGTATTCCCGGAACGATTCCATGCTGAAAAGGCTTATGCGTTTATTGGATGCCTATATGAATGTAACCGGGCACAATTGTTATTCCATTGAAGAACTGCCCCATAGTACACCTGTTAACTTGCCGGCCAGTCATTTTCTCCGGCCTTACTCGAAGAGATCAAGGATCTTAGAGGGGTGGCGTATTAAGCGCATTCTGTCGAGTATGACCTATGCGGCTAAGCATGGACTCGTCTACCATCTTTGGTGGCACCCCTATAATTTCGCGATTGACGAAGAAAAGAATTTAGCCTCCTTCCAAATCATTATTGATCACTTTAAGAAGCTACAGCTTCAATATGGCATGGTGAGTACGAGTATGGAGGAGCTGTGCAACAGGATTCTTGGAATGAGCAGTGTGCAAAAGCAAAGCTTTAATCGATTATCACAAGTATATGTGAGAGAGGTGAAGTAATGGGAAATCAGCTTGTAAAGGCCATTCGCAGGCATTTCATTATATTCCCAATCATTGTGCTGTGTTTTGTGGCCATTGGCGTCGGACTGAATATGGTTCTACAACCGGAATATCAAGCCAAAGCGACCATCATAGCGAACCTGGATAAGTCCAGCAATGATGTATCTAACAAATATAATGAGTTGCTGGCTAACCAGATGTTAACGAAGACTTACGAAGAGGCCATTCAAAGCTTATTTATAGCTAACATCGTCAAGCTTAAACTTTCCAGTACACTAACTCCGGTCAATTTATTAAAGAAGGTACAAGTCAAAACAGATCCAGGCGCCTTGATTCTTTCTGTCTATGCGAATGATAATGATGCAAACCAAGCTGTGGCGATCGCCAATGCATTTGCAGAATCATTCGTCAACAACTCGACGTTAATTCTGAATCAAGCCAATGTGAGCATTCTCGATCTAGCCGTATATGAGAACTCATCAATTCCGGTAAAACCCAAAAAGCTATTTAACCTGGCGATATGTTTGTTTATTGGTCTGATCTGCGGGTCAAGTGTCTCTCTATATTTGGATAAGAAAAATCTTCGCAAGGTAAAAAAAAAGAATTATTACCCCATTTCCGCGTAGCGGAATCAAATGAAAGTGAAGGTTATTCCCAATTGGAGGGCTCAAATTGATACATTTTGCGATTATCGGCTGCGGCCACATTGCCAATAAGCATATTGAAGCGATAAAACGCTTGGAGCAGGCACAGCTCGTTGCGCTGTGCGATGCCAATCAAACGAGATTGCAGCAATTGCAAGAAGAGTTGAAGGTGGACGGCTACACGGATGCAGCGGATATGCTGGATCATAAGCCGGAAATTGATGTGGTGTGCATATGTACGCCGAGCGGCTTGCATGTTCAGCATGCCATTGCGGCAGCCCGGGCAGGCAAACACTTAATCATTGAAAAGCCTGTAGCCCTCACCTTAGAGGATATTGATGCCATCAGGGATGCAGCAGCCGCAAGTCAGGTTAAGGTGACGGTCGTGCATCCGAATCGGTTCCGTCCGGCTGTGCAGAGATTGAAGTGGGCACTTGATCGAAATTGGTTTGGCAAGCTAAGTCATGTCAATGTGACATTGCGATGGAATCGCGATCAGGCCTATTATGATCAATCACCGTGGCGGGGAACTAGAGCTATGGATGGCGGGGTGCTAATGAATCAGGCGATTCATAGTCTGGACTTGATTCAATGGCTCATCGGGCCTGTTGCAGATGTGAAGGCCATGATTGATACACGCATTCGTCAGATTGAATCGGAGGATGTGGCGGTTGCCACTTTGAGGTTTACCAGTGGCGTCTTGGGCGTAGTTGAAGCTTCGACCACGATATACGATAAGAATCTCGAAGAATCGATAAGTGTTTTTGGCGAGCATGGGTATGCGGTAATCGGGGGGCCAACAGCAAATTGGATCAAGCATTTGAACTGTGCCGGCCTTACCCGTGAAGAAGCGAATGAATGGATTCTAGAAGTAGAACAGAATCCGTTCGGCATCCCGGGCCACCAACACATTATTGAAGATATGATTGCGGCTATTGAGGAAGGCCGGGAACCGATCGTAACCATCGAGGACGGAAGAAATGCTGTGAAATTGGTACTAGATATCTGTAATGACGGACTCCAGCAGGTCACTTATCAAGATTTGGGAGGAGTAGTACGGACATGAGAGCAGATCAATTGGTTTCTAACTACAGCACGGAGTTAATTGAAAAGTTTACTAATAAGACAGCCGTAATTGGAGTTATCGGTTTAGGGTATGTTGGGCTGCCCTTGGCGGTTGAAAAGGCGAAAGCCGGTTATAAGGTTATAGGCTTTGACGTGCAGGATTCTAAGGTTGAGATGGTGAATGCGGGGGTCAATTACATCGGTGACGTCATTGACGAGGATCTCCGAGACCTCATCCAAGAAGGGCGCTTGCAAGCGACGACTAACTTTACATTTCTAGATGATGTCGATGCGGTAGCGATCTGCGTGCCAACTCCGCTTGATACCTACCAGCAGCCGGATACAAGCTACGTTGTAAATTCCACGAAAGAAATCGCAAAATTCCTTCATAAGGGAATGCTCATCGTGCTTGAGAGCACGACCTATCCTGGAACGACGGAAGAGCTGGTGAAGCCAATTCTGGAGCAGACAGGTCTACAGTGTGGCATCGACTTCTTCCTGGCCTATTCTCCTGAACGGGTCGACCCGGGGAATAAATTTTTCAGTACGAAAAATACGCCCAAAGTAGTAGGCGGCGTCACCGAAGCGTGCCTCCAGACGGCAGTTGCCTTGTATCAGGAGGTGCTCGAAGGAGAGGTGCATACCGTATCCAGTCCTTCTGTAGCGGAGATGGAAAAAATTTATGAGAATACATTCCGTCACATCAATATTGCATTAGCTAATGAAATGGCCATTCTGTGCGATCGCATGGGGATTAACGTATGGGAAGTCATTGATGCCGCTAAATCTAAACCGTATGGATTTATGGCTTTCTACCCAGGACCGGGACTTGGCGGGCATTGTATTCCTATCGATCCCTTCTATTTGACATGGAAAGCCAGGGAATTTAATTATCACACCCGGTTAATTGAATTAGCAGGAGAGATCAATAATTCAATGCCTGAGTTTGTCGTACAAAAAATTGGTGAAGCGCTTAACGAGCAGCGCAAGTCCATCAACGGCTCCGCCGTTTATCTGTTAGGCGTTGCTTATAAGAAAGATATCGACGATTATCGGGAGTCGCCTGTATTGAAAATCATTGAGCTTTTGGAAGAAAGAGGAGCCACTGTCGTTGTCAGCGACACCCATATTCGCTCTTTCCGGCATAAGAACAAGCATTACGAATGTGTCACGGTAACTTCGGAGCAGCTTGCTACAGCTGACATTACGGTTCTTACCACCGATCATTCGGGCTTTGACTATGAGTTGATTTCTCAATATGCAACATGTCTGTTCGATACGCGAAATGCGATGAGACATCACGATAAACCGGGTAAGTATCACCTACTTTAAGCGAGGGAGCAATTCGAATGTCGTATTTCAAGCATGATACAGCCATTGTTGACGAAGGCGCTTATATTGGTGAAGGGACGAAGGTATGGCACTTTTCCCATGTATGTGGCAGAGCAGAAATCGGAAAGAATTGCAGTTTAGGGCAAAATGTCTTTATTGCGAATCATGTCTCCATAGGAGATGGCGTTAAGATTCAAAATAACGTTTCGATCTATGAAGGGGTCACTTTGGAAGACTATGTTTTCTGCGGTCCAAGTATGGTTTTTACGAATGTCAGAACACCGCGCTCTGCCTTTCCACGCAATACAAGCGATGACTATCATAGAACGATCGTCAAGAAGGGAGCCTCCATTGGGGCGAATGCAACAGTTGTCTGTGGGGTGACTGTAGGAGAATGGGCTTTTATCGCAGCTGGAGCGGTTGTTACACGTGATGTAACCCCTTATGCGCTGTATGCGGGAGTACCGGCGAGAAGAATCGGTTGGGTCTGCGAATGCGGGCAGACACTTAAAGTGCAAGAAGATGAAGCCGAATGTTCAGCGTGCAAGCGCGAGTATCGGCTCCACATAGACAAATTAACGAAGGTTGCGGGGGAAGAAGCATGAAGCATGTACCTGTTCTGGATTTAAGCTATGAGATCAACGAGTTAAAGCCTCAGCTCATGGAGGCATTTGCACAGGTATTGGATTCCGGAGCTTTCATTATGGGACCGAATGTAAAAACGTTCGAGAAAGAAGTTGCGAAATATCTCAATACCAAACATGCAATAGCATTGAATTCCGGCACAGATGCTCTGCTTATCGGCTTGCTTGCGGCGAATATAGGACCTGGTGATGAGGTAATTACAACACCGTTTACCTTCTTTGCAACAGCAGAGGCGATCAGCCAAGTGGGCGCGACACCGGTGTTCGTGGATGTAGATGAAAGAACGTATAATATGGATCTCACGCAATTAGAAGCAGCCATTACACCAAGGACGAAAGCCATTATACCTGTCCATTTGTTTGGTCACTCTGTGGATATGGGTTTTCTCATGGAGCTCGCGCAAAAGCACCAAATTCATGTCATCGAAGATACAGCTCAAGGGTTCGGAGCTGAATATCAAGGGCAGAAGGCTGGAACCATTGGTGATATTGGCTGCTTCTCTTTTTTTCCAACAAAAAATCTAGGAGCCTACGGAGACGGGGGACTATTAGTCACTAATCATGATGAAATCGCACTGAAGGCCTCCATGCTGCGCGTACACGGATCGAAAAAGAAATATTATAACGAAATGATCGGCTATAACTCCAGATTAGACGAAATACAAGCTGCTGTATTGCGCATTAAACTCCCTTATATCGATAAGTGGAATGATGGAAGGGTAGCAGCTTCTCATGTTTACAAGGAGCTTCTGGACGGAATTGACGGCCTTATCCTCCCTGCTGAAGAGAATTATGCCAAGCATGTCTTTCACCAATACACCGTTCGCATTACAAATGGGAAACGAGATGAACTGCAGGCAAAGCTGGAAGAAGCGGGGATTAGTACCATGGTCTATTATCCAACCCCAGTCCATCAGCTGCCAGTCTACCGATCCATGGGGATCTCCATGCCTAAAGCAGAACAGTTGGCAGCGGAAGTGCTCTCCTTACCCATCTGGCCACAAATCACACGGGAGATTCAGGAATATGTGAGCAGCAAGCTTATTGAATTCATGTGAATGGAGCCTATATGAAATATTTTAAGGGACTTTCCTTGAGTCAATTTATGCGGAACGTGTTTATTTTAGCAAGAGGAACCGTCTTCAGTCAGATTATTATTCTGGCTACGCTGCCTGTTCTGACTCGCCTGTATAGTCCCTCTGACTTCGGGATCTATTCCGTGTATGTCTCGATGATTGGAATCGTATTAGTCGTTGTCTCGTTATCTTATGAGATGGCGATACCGCTTCCTTCAAGTGATCGGACAGCCTCGAGTATTGTGAGCCTATCCTTATGCTTATGTGTCATCATTAGCCTTCTAGGAGGGATTGGCTTCTATGTCCTGCATCACCAGCTCTCCACTTGGATGGACGAACCCGACATGCAGAGTTACTCCATCCTTTTTACCTTGAGCTTACTCGGAGCCGGGGGACATCAGATTCTGAACTTATGGTCCATAAGAAAGGAATATTTTGGTCCGCTATCCCGCACCAAGTACATACAGAGCATAAGCCAAGTTTCTTCGCAGTTGTTATTAAGCCTCACATCGATGGGACCGCTAGGGCTTATTATCGGCGAGTTGCTCGGAAGAGTAACTGGCGTATGGTCCCAATGGAGATTGTGGCGCAGGGACGTGAAACGTGAGCATATGTACACTTCATGGACAGATATGAAGGAAAGTGCACATCGCTATCGCAAGTTCCCGCTCTTATCCAGCTGGTCCAATGTTCTAAATAGTATCGGACTCTTCCTTCCGAATATTATTCTTGCAGCGATGTATGGCCCTTATGTGGCAGGTCTCTATACGATGAGTCAACGATTTTTGGGAGCTCCGATTATATTGATTTCACTCTCTGTAAATCAAGTGTACTTATCCGAATTCGCCATTCACCTCAACCAAGATACTTCGAAAATTTATCCTTTATTTAAAAGTACGGTTAAAAAAACATTTTTCATTGGCATTCTTGTGATTGGGGGCATCGTTGTCTTCGCGCCCATACTCTTCCACTTCTTGTTTGGCAACACATGGGAAAAGACAGGGGACTTCATAAGGATACTTTCCATTATGTATTTAAGCCAATTTATCGCAAATTCAGTAGGTTCAACACTCGGTGTGGCAGAACGGCAAGATCTGCATCTATACCGTGAAGTTTTCCGTATTCTTATCATTCTAGGTTCCTTGTTGCTAGCCCGCTATACAAAACAAAGCGCAGAAATGGCTGTCGTATTCTTAAGCGCAGCCTCCACATTGGGGTACGTGTTGCATCTGGTTTTATCGTGGGTAGCGGTTTTGAGAATGAAGAGGAATAAGAAAGGAGAGTATGAAACAGGTGCAAGCACCAAAGCAGGAAGTGTAATTAAAATGGGGTGAAGGTAGTAAGGGAAATCCAGCAAAGGGGAGGGAAAATACTCCCCTATTGCACGGCAAGAACACAAGAAACGACATGGAGGAATACAAGTGTTAATCATAAGATCTCCATTCATGCGTCAGCCTGAACGTGAGTATATTTTTAAGGTTATTTTTGAGGAGTTCTTGGGGATTCCGTATAAAGTGGAGTTTGAGAACAGGGTAGACATTGAAGTCGTCAACGAGCAAAGCAGCGGTACAAAGTTAATCATCTCGGATATATTCTTACGAACGAATGAGCTGCAATGGTTGCAAAAGTCATCACTGCCGAAATCCCCATTGAGTACGTTCGCACACCGGCTCTTTGGCATGGTGCCGGTCATTTTCGGGGAGAAAAACAGTGGTGGGACTTATTTTGAAAAAGAACCACAAGCTATTTATTGTGGATTAGATATATTTGGAAGTGCATTTTTTATGCTTACTCGCTATGAAGAATGCGTTATTACAGAAAGAGATCAGCGCAATCGTTTCCTTGCGAGATATTCAATTGCCTATCAAGAGAACTTTCTGGATCGCCCAATTGTTAATGAATACATCGAGATCCTTTGGGAATTGCTCATGGATTTATGGCCCAAAGAACTTCATAGACGACCAAGGGAATTCCGGTTTTTACTGAGCCATGACGTCGACTGGCCCTTCTATGTGGTTGGTAAAACAACGTTACAGATGCTGAAGGAAATAACAGCTGATGTTATCAAAAGGGGCAGTTACCACTCGGCTTATAAGAAGCTAAAAACGCTATGGAAAACAAGAGGCGGCAATTTATCTGAAGACATCTTCAATACGTTCCACTGGATTATGGAGCAAAGCGAGAAGGCCGGGATTCGCAGCGCATTTTACTTCATCACACAAGAGACGGCTCCGGGTTTAGATGGTAATTACTCCATGAAGGATACGGAAATCAAACGATTGCTGAATGAAATCCACAATCGAGGTCACGAGATTGGATTGCATCCGAGTTATCATACCTACAAGGAACCGGACCGAATCAAACAGCAATTTGATATTCTACTCGATACGGCCAGGGCTAATCAGATCAAACAGAGTATATGGGGGGGAAGGCAACATTACTTGCGATGGGACGCATCAGAGACATGGCAGTATTGGGAAGATGCGGGACTTGATTACGATAGCACGCTAAGCTATTCGGACTTGCCGGGATTTCGCTGCGGTGTATGTTATGAATACTCCGTTTTCAATTTGTTGACCCGGAAGCAGCTGAGGTTAAAAGAACGCCCTCTCATTGTCATGGAGCAGACAGTCATATTTGCCTCCGGTTTAGGACTTAAGGGTCGGGAGGCGTGTGAAGAAATTGAGCATTACTACAATCAGTGCAGAAGATTCAACGGGGACTTCACGCTGTTGTGGCACAACAGCCAGCTAGTTAAAGAGGAGGAAGTCAGCCTCTACCAGGATTGCATAGGGCTGCTTCAAACAAATTAGGAACAAAGGTGAAGATGATGAGAATTGCATACCTGATCCACTGGAACGAAGGGCCGGAGAGCGGCGTCTTTAAGAAGATATGTTCGCAAGGTAAGGAATGGATAAAGTTAGGCAACGAAGTCAAGCTGTTTATTTATACAAATCGGAAGAACGATGATTGGCAAGATCATTGTGGTCAAATGGAAGTTGCGATACAGCGGTATGACGGCTGGAAGACGCGGTTCTCTAAGTTTCACAATTTAATTCATCAAGTGGATCAATGGCAGCCGGATGTTATCTACCATCGTTATGATCTTTACTATCCCTACTTGGGCGGGTTGCTGCGGAAGTATCCTTCGATATTGGAGATCAATACGAATGATCTTGCTGAGATGCGGCTAAGTCCGGGCTTTAGGTACTGGTACCATCTTCTGACACGAGCCCGTGTCTTGAGGGTTAGCAAAGGGTATGTCTTTGTAAGCAAGGAGCTTTCGGAGGAAACGCATTACAGCCGTTATGTAAAGAGCAAAATCGTAATTGGCAATGGGATTGAAATGGATAAATTCAACATTACCGAAACCCCATCTAACGATCAGCTAAGGGCTGTATTTATCGGTTCACCAGGGCAAGCATGGCATGGGACCGATAAAATTGTAAAGCTAGCTGCACATCAGCCCAGTTGGACTTTCGATATGATCGGAATTGAACGATCACAGATGGAGGAAGCGGAGCTGCCATCGAATATGAAATTCTACGGACGTTTAACGAAAGAAGAGTATCAACCGATTATGCAGCAAGCGGATATTGCCATAGGTTCGTTAGCGATGCATCGGGCCATGATGAAAGAAGCGTCTCCGTTGAAAGTAAGAGAGTACTTAGCATACGGCATACCGGTCATTCTTGGCTATCGAGATACCGATTTTGCTGAACATAAAGCACCTTTCATTCTGGAACTGCCTAATGAAAACAATAATGTAGAGGCTAACTTGGATTTAATTCATGTCTTCTGTATGAATTGGTCCGGCAAACGGGTGAAGAGGGAGTGGGTACAGCACTTAGATACGAAAGAGAAAGAAGTCGTTCGAGTTGACTATATGAGAAGTATTGTTGGGGAACGGTGAGTACATTGAGTATTGAGCTCATTCTGATTGGCTGTCTTGGTGCCTGTCTCGTGATCTTTTTCATGCAATGCATAATGCAACTGGGTATGAAGATTGACGCGGGTTGGATTTTTGGATTCAGTTATTTTTTTGACCTAACAGGTTACCTGTTTAAAACATACGTTCATGGGAGCTCCTTATTTTTGTTGTTAGCCGTGCCGATGTTCCTGCTCGTCGTTGCATTCCTAGATAAACCGAAGCTGGGTGACGGGCTCTTTACGAATAAGGGCCTTAAACTATGGCTCATCTTCCTTCTGTATAGCGTAATTTCGGTCAACTGGGCTTACAATGACGACTTTGGCATCTTTAAATTACAGATTATATCGATTCACGGGATTATTCCAGGTATTTTTACGTTTATCATTTACAGAATGTATAAAACGTTTACTTGGACCCCTGTTGTGCTGTTTGGCTTAGGTTACTCTATCATCCATCACCTGTTTGGTGAGTTCCCCGCGGAGTATCCGGGAAGATTGACGTTACCGGGCGGTAATCCTATCTACGATGCGCGGATCCTGTTCGCTGCCGTGACGATTGCCATATGGGGTAAACGCATCCCGCTTGTGCTGCGATTGGCCACGATCACTTTCGGCATTATGTCCGGTATTGCTACACAGTCAAGAGGGCCGCTTATGGCTCTGCTAGTGGCAAATGCATGCGTGCTTCTGATGGTGCTGTTCATCAAGTATATGAATAAGAAATTGCATATTAATAATTGGGTTAAGTTCGGGGTGCTTGCTCTAGTGCTGGTTGGGGCGTTTGCAGCATGGCATTACAATGATCAGCTCCAGGAGGTCATTGGAACGAGTCGGTTCGCGGTTCTAGTCAGTCAGGATGAGCTTGTTGGCGATGCGAACTATGTGGGACGAAAATATTTGCAGAAAGAAGCATTAGATCAGTTTATAGCCCACCCCTTTTTTGGAACCGGTCTAGGCGGGAACGATATTATGGGAAATTACAATTATCCTCATAATATTGTGCTGGAGATTGCCAGTCAGCTTGGACTTGTGGGGATGGCACTTTGGCTTATTGCTCTTCTATACTCCTGCTTCATAGCTAGACACAGCGGCGTGCTGTTAGCCCTGTTTATCCAAAGTGTAATATCGGCAATGTTCAGTGGGGATTTCGGATACAACTACGAGTATATCCTAATTGCGATTACAGCCCTGGCCCTGGCGCCAAAACAGAATGTAAAGGATGTTGAGCAGAATGGAAAAGATCATCTTCATACTGACGGGATTAGACTACGCAGGAGCAGAGGCGCAGGTCGTTCAATTGGCAATGGGGCTTCAACTTAGAGGGTGGCTCGTACAAATTATCTCGATGATTCAGCCAATGGCTTATGCGGAAGAATTAAGCGCTTTGGGGATCGGACTTGTTTCGTTGAATATGAAGAAGGGCGTTCCGGATCCCAGAGCTATTTTTAAGCTTAAACGAATTGTTGAAAATTTCCAACCGGATATTATCCATAGTCATATGGTTCACGCTAATATTTTATCCCGAGTCACCCGTTTTTTTGTGAAAGTGCCGGTTCTAATCTCAACAGCACACAATACGAATGAAGGCGGCAAGGTTAGGATGCTCCTCTATCGAGCCACAGACCCTCTTTGTGAAATAACGACCAATGTCAGTCAAAATGCGGTGGACGCTTATATTCAAAAGAAGGCTTGTCCTAAAGATAAAATCATGTTCGTACCTAACGGAATCGACTTGAAAAAATTTAAAAGAAATGAGGAAGATTACGCAATTATTCGAAGTGAGCTAGGGCTTCAAGATGAATTTGTATGGCTGGCTGCAGGCCGCTTCGTTGAGGCCAAAGATTATCCTAATCTGATTCACGCTTTCGCTAAAATTGCCGACAAGGACAAACGGTGCAAATTGCTCATTGCCGGCGATGGTGTGCTGCGAGAGTCGATGGAGGGCCTCGCGCGCTCGATGCATTTGGAGAATCAGATCAAGTTTCTGGGTGTAAGAAAAGATATTCCCCGGCTGATGAACGCATCAGACGCCTATGTTATTTCATCTGCCTGGGAAGGCATGCCTATGGTATTGCTCGAGGCTTCAGCGAGCGAGCTGCCGATGGTAGCCACTGATGTTGGCGGCAATGGTGAGGTCGTGAAAGACGGGGTAACGGGTTATCTGTCCCGTCCAGCGAATCCCGAGGAGCTGGCGGAGAAAATGAACACAATGATGTCACTGTCGAGCCAGGAGCGGCAAGAAATGGGGCATAACGCACGTGAGTATGTGCTGGAGAAATATGATATAGATGCCATCATCTCAAGATGGGAATCGATATACAGCGAGTTCTACAACGGCAAAAAAGTGATAAACAGGTAAACAGGAGAGGGGGATATAAATGAAAGGAAAAAAAATAGCGTATGTGGCGACCGTGTATTCTCATTTATCTGTCTTTCATGTCCCCTTTATTAAAAAGCTGATCTCTGTCGGTAACGAAGTTCATACGTACGCAGCGCCGGATCATTGCCGGGCCGACTTGCTTCAAGAAGCGATAGAGTGCCGCGATATCTCATTTAGCAGGAACCCGTTCTCACCGAATAACTTGAAGGCGCTCCGATCGCTGACACAGTGGTTTAAGCGAGAGAACTATGACATCATTCACGTTCATACACCGAATGCAAGTGTGATTTGCCGGATAGCCGCAAGGCTAGCTGGCTGTAAGACTGTCATATATACTGCACATGGATTCCATTTTTTTACAGGTGCTCCTTGGTTAAATTGGCTCATTTACTTCCCTGTGGAATGGTTGATGTCGTTCTGGACGGATACGCTGATTACGATTAATCAAGAGGATTATCAGCGCGCCCAGAAATTCCCTGTTCGGAAGAGGGCTGTTTATGTACCGGGTGTCGGGGTAGATATTCAATCGTACAGAGGGCTTGCAGGGCCTAAACGCAGGCAGCTTCAGCAAGAGCTTGGTCTGCACGGAGGCGAATTTGTCATCTTGTGTGTGGCTGAGTTGAACAAAAATAAAAATCACGAGCAACTGATTCACAGCGTTCACGAAATGACGAAGCAAGGAATCCCGGTTGTATGTTTACTTGCAGGTGTTGGTGACCGTGAGTCAGCATTAAACGATTTGGTTAATCAACTCAAGTTGGAAAAAAATATAAAGTTTCTGGGGTTTCGTAAGGATATTCCTCAGCTCATGCAGATCGCGGATACGGTTGCCTTATTATCTCAGCGTGAAGGTCTTCCGAAAGTGTTGCTCGAAGCGTTGGCGGCCGGTAAACCGATGGTGGCTACGAGAGTTCGCGGGAGCAAGGATCTGGTGAAATCACAAGTCAATGGATATGTGGTTTCACTTCATGACGTTCCAGCGACGGTTCAGGCGCTCACAGCGCTCTATAGGAATGACCATCAGCGCAGTGAAATGGGAAGAAGCAGTTTCGAGCAAGCAGACATGTATGACATCAAGGAAGTTATGCAGAAGCTTGAAGATATCTATGAGGACAAGAGGAATACGCCATCGACATCGACATCGTCCCAAATCAATGGAGAGGGAATGGTATTATGACTAGCACACCTCGCTTAACAGGGCTCAAAGGAATGGTTTCTGTTCTTGATTTCGCCGTGATTCTAGCCTGTTATTTCTTCGCTTTTCAAGTCAGGTTTTATAAGCAGATACCAGATGTTGAGCTTAATTCATTCTTGCACTATATTCCTTGGTTCGGTGTGCTTGGCCTAGTGACCTATCACTTTTTTAATCTATATGCGTTTACAGGCAGGGTATCGATTACGAAATATTTTTATAACCTGTTTATCGCTCATGTCGTTATTGCCATTGAGCTCATCCTATTAAGCTACTGGCTGCAAGTTTTTATTTTACCTAGAAGCATTGTCATCCTTGCGTTAGTCCTTCAACTTATTTGTATTATCGGATCGCGTTCCATACTGCTCTATATGCAGTTCAAGATGGTTGGTAAGAAAAAAGCAGTCGTTATTGTGAGCAATACCAAGGATGAAAGTACGCTCGTTGAAAAAGTACTCTCTAAAGGGGAGAAATGGTTTGATGTCAAAGGGATTATTCAGTCTGATGGCACTGAAGTTAAGAATGAGGCAAAGTTATTCACGGATATAGATCTGTTTATTCTCAGCCATCAAGTAGACGCGAAGCAGAAAGTGGAGATTATGCGGTATGCCGGCAGAGAAAGCAAAGAGGTTCTGCTTATTCCTGAGTTCTATGAGCTCTTCCTCGCCGGGGCAGAATCCCAACAAATTGATGATATGCTGGTATATTCCGTGCAGTCTCCTTTGATGAGCCGTGTCGATCGCATTGTAAAACGAACAGTTGATCTTATTGTTTCTATCGCATTATTGATTCTGACTTCCCCAATCATGCTGCTCATGCTGGTGCTGATCCCGCTGACATCGAACGGTAAAGCCTTTTTCGTACAAGAGCGGGTAGGAAGGGAAGAGAAGCCCTTCATGTTGTTTAAATTTCGCAGTATGGTGGATAATGCGGAGAAAAACACCGGTCCTGTCTTAGCGCAAGAGCAGGACAACAGGATTACAAAGCTTGGAAAATTTATACGTGCGACAAGAATCGATGAGCTGCCCCAATTAATCAATGTAATTAAAGGGGAAATGAGCATCGTAGGGCCGCGTCCGGAGAGAGAGTTCTTTGTAAATTCGTTTAAGCAAGAGCTGCCTGATTACGCGTATCGTTTCAAAGTGAAGCCTGGCATTACAGGCCTTGCCCAAGTGATGGGCAACTATAGTACGATTCCATCGGATAAACTGCGGTATGACCTGATGTACATTAAGAATTACTCGCTCCTGTTAGATCTCAAAATCTTATTGCAGACCATTGTTGTTGTCCTGCAGCGGGAGCAATCTAAGGGAGTCGCTTCGCATGAAATCAAAGCAAGCGGTAAAGTGGCTCGATTGTTAAATACAAATACCCAAGTCGTGATTCCGAAGGAGTAATTATGAGAAAAATTGTAACGATCGTTGGTGCCAGACCGCAATTTATTAAAGCAGCGCCTGTTTCTAGAGTCCTGCGAAGGACTTATCAAGAAATACTTGTGAATACAGGACAGCATTATGATTTTAACATGGCTGGCGTTTTTTTCGACGAGCTGCAAATTCCACGCCCCGACTATAATCTAGAGGTCGGATCTCATTCCCATGGCAAGCAAACGGGTATGATGCTTGATAAAATTGAGGATGTGCTATTTAGAGAGAAACCGGACGGCGTCCTGGTTTACGGGGATACGAACTCAACACTTGCCGGTGCATTAGCGGCGAGCAAGCTGTACATTCCGCTATTCCATATTGAGGCCGGCCTAAGAAGTTATAATAAACAAATGCCAGAGGAGATTAATCGGATATTAACCGATCAGGTCTCTGACTTGTTGTTTGCGCCTACAGAGACAGCTGTTCATAATCTGGCGCTGGAAAATATTAAGCATCATGTACATATGAGTGGCGATGTGATGTACGACGCAGTGCTCTATAACTATGAGCTTGCTCAAAGTAAATTTGATGTTTCCAAATATGGGCTGTCAAAGTACGCCTATTATTTGTGCACCATCCATCGTGCAGAGAACACGGATCATCCAGAGAGGCTCAAGGCCATTGTCGAGTCATTAGTCCGACTGGACCTGCCTGTCATTGTACCTCTGCATCCCAGAACGCACAGGATATTGAAAGAGCAAGGTCTATGGGATTTTATACATAGGCATCCGCACATTCATCTCACTGAACCGGTATCCTATTTAGAGATGCTGATTCTTGAGATGGAGGCAAAGGCAATTATTACCGATTCTGGGGGTGTTCAGAAAGAAGCTTATTTTGCCAAAGTTCCTTGCTATACACTTCGTGATGAGACAGAGTGGGTAGAGACTGTGAACATAGGTTGGAATCAATTAATTGATCCGTTCACGATGGACTTAAGTGCTATGATCAAGCAGGCTGATTTGGGCCCTTACCAGGAGAATCTTTATGGGGATGGTCTTGCATCGCAAAAAATCATTAATGCCATTCAGGAATACTTCGAAAACTAGGCACTAGAACTGTCTGGCGCCAGGGGGCCACCAAATGCAAAGTGGAAAGGCAAGAGCAAAAAAGATACTTCTCACGTTTGATTATGAGATCTTTTTCAAAAAGTCGGGGACTTTTGAAAACTGTATTCAAAATCCTGTGGATGACCTGATATCTTTTTTTGAAAAACATACGATTGGTGCGACCTTCTTCGTTGATGTTCTGTATTATTTGCGATTAATAGAGCATGAAGAAACCAAGCATACGGCTGAGCTTCTGAAAAGCCAGCTGCAGAAATTGGTGAGGGCTGGAAGTCGAATCGAGCCCCATCTGCATCCTCACTGGCTGGATGCCGTCTATATTAACGGAAGATGGGAGTTCCCGCATTATAAGCGGTATCGGCTACAATCTCTAAATGAAAGTGAGATCTATGAGTTATTCAGTAGATCCTGCCGTATTTTGGAGGAAATTGCGAGTGAAGTGGAACCTGGTTATAAGATCATGTCCTATCGCGCCGGAGGATGGTGTATTCAGCCTTTTGAGCTTATGAAAAAATCGTTTGCTGAATGTGGAGTGAAGGTAGATAGTTCCGTCGCCCCGGCGATCAAAGGGGAAAGTAGCGTACATTATTTTGATTTCACTCATGTTCAACCCGTTAATCATTATTTTTTTGATAAGGATCCCGCTCAACTTGAGACTAAGGGCGAGTTTGTTGAAGTACCAATCACAACGTTTAAATGCAGCTTTTTTGCCAAAGTTTTGCGGAAAATAAAAAATAAATTCCATCGTAATGAGTTATTACAGTACGGTGATGGCAGCGGCATTCCGCTGACATCGGTTAGCAGATTCCTCCCAACCTATGAGATGGTTTCCCTGGAAAGGACGCACCCGGACGATTTGCGCCGAGTCATTAAACGTCTGAAACAGGACGTCGTCAACATCATATCGCATCCTAAAGGATTATCCCAAATGTCCTTTAAGTGTCTGAATCAGCTCGTTAAGGAAAATCATCGTTTCATGACATTAAAACAATATTATGAGGAAGAAGTGCTAAGAGACACTGTAAGGGAAGGCAGAATTGAATAGATCATACAAACAAGCACCGGCGAAATCGCCGGTGCTTGTTCATTTACTTTTATATTAGGTGGCAGGACGCTCAAGCTGTATAGTTGAATTGTTTTTATCAATTTGAATAGTAAAGGCTTTGGCTTGTATGGTATTGTCTACACAAAGAATATTTAGCTGCTTCTGGTTCTCTACGTACGTCGTGAAGTCGATTCCACCGCCATTAGGCATAAGAATCTGATTATCGCTAACCGTGCCACGTGAGGCATTTTGCCAGCTCCAGATTCCCCGTTCTCCGTTCTCCAATGTATTGGAGGTGATAGTAAAGTCCTCGATATTTCCCATCCGAATGCCTGCTGTACCCTTCTGATTGCTTTGCGGACCCATCGTGACCTTGTTCGCACTGACCTCGATACTTTTAACTGTTTTGGAGGAAGAGATCTCAATGGCTGAATAGAAGCTTCCTTTGCCGTCTATGGTATTATTAGAGGCTTTAATATTATTTCCATAGATACTAATGGCGGCATACATATCAGGTGCTAGTTTGCCTTTATCTTTACCTTGATAATAATTGTTGTTCAAGTAGTCATTAATAATGTGATTTCCTGTGACGACAATGCCGTTGGCATATAGCTTTATGGCACGTTTGGCACAGTTATAGAAGGTGTTGTTGGTAATGGTACTGTTAGTATTCTGAACAATGTTGTTATCTAGTCCAGGATCCTCATAATAAATCCCGTCACCATCATCTGCAGGCCCGATATCGTGAATTTTAGAATTAGTAATAGTGAGGTTTGCCGAAGCTTTCTCTACGGATCCTGGGGTGCTTGTGATATAAATTCCCCTGGCTATCAAGCTTCCATCGAGAGGATGGAGTGCAACCATATTACGAACTTCCGTATGATCGATGCGGATAGAATCGGTATTCCCATATACGATAATTCCGGCTACGACAGTAGAATAGGAATCATTGGAGGAATCATTGCTTTGAGATGCGTTAGCCACGAGGACGTTGGAGATTTGCACATAGGAGCTTCCAGGTTTGACGACTAGCACGCGATTCACGGCATGGTTGCCATCCAAGTTTATTTTATTAACCGTAATATTCTTACCAGATAAATAGAGTAAGCTCCAACCGAAGGGGGCGTGGTTCGCCTTCACAATGGAACCTGCACCGTCGCCGATCAGCTGCGTGTTCGAGTGGACGGTAACATTCTTGTTAGGGTCAATGATATATGTACCGGAGGGGAAGTATACAGTTCTTCTTATTGAAGTTACGGCAGCCAAAGCTTTCTGAATGGCACCGGTATCATCTTGGATCCCGTCCCCTTTTGCGCCAAAGTCTCTTACGTTAATCGTTTGAGAATTAAGGTAATAATACTTATAACAAGCATAGCCACCGGCTGACAATAAAATGATTAATAAAAAGAAGTACAGCATGTATTTCCTCTGAATTTTAAAAATCAAGGGGATCTCCTCCAGATAGAATTTGTCACGTAATGCCTTCGTTACATATTGTATCATACTTTGGACTCGAATACATATGTAACATTATGCTGTAATTCATCGGCATTTTCATGCACAATTCTAAAAAAAAATTAATAATGTTGACTTTGATACAAATCGTAACTTAATATATAGTCTTAGAGATACAAAATGTAGTCATAAGGTCATAAATCGTAGTCTAAAGGTAATAAAACGTTTTCATTGCAGATAAGCAATTCGTCTCATTTTTCCTGTTTTGCACACTCGCAAATTTACGATTGGGAATATTAGGAATCACTATATGGAAGTGAAATAGATGTTAATCTTCTATTAAACTATATAAAATTCACAACTTTGTTCTTGACGTGATACAAAACGTATCGTATTATTAGCGGTGTAAGTGATACGAAATGTATCGAAATTTGAGAAATGCTGGAGGATGACCATGGAGATCGAATTAAAGGATTATTTGGCTATTTTAAGAAAACGAATTTGGCTCATCGTAATCGTTGTATTGATAGCATGCGTATCTACTGCAGCGATAAGCTTTTATTGGATGAAGCCGGTATATGGAGCAAGCACCAAATTAATTGTGAACAAGTCAGCGGATTTTCAGGGGTTGGACAAGATCGACCTTAATTCCCTTAATGCGAATATCCGACTCATTAATACTTATAAAGAGATTATCAAGACACCGGCGGTCTTGGATAAGGTTGCAGCCAAGTATGCGGATCTACACTTGACTCCAGATCAACTGAGCGCGAAGCTTCAGGTGCAAGCGTCGAACGACTCGCAAGTCATGACAATCAGTGCCGAGGATTACTCGCTGGATCAAGCAGTCCGCATCGTCAACGCCGTCGCCGTCGTGTTCCAAGAAGAAATTCCCACGATCATGAAAGTCGACAACGTCGCCATCTTAAGCGAAGCGAAAGCAGCTGAACATCCTGCACCGATCAAACCGAATAAAACGCTGAACGTCGCCATCGCCTTCGTCGTATCACTCATGGTTTCGGTGGGTATTATCTTCCTACTCGAGTACTTGGATGACACGGTTAAAACGGAGAAAGACGTCGAGGAATACCTTGGTGTGCCCACTCTTGTAACGATTATGAAAACAAAGCAACTAGATTTCAATGATAATAACACGAATGCAAATACGATGCAGAAGGTTGTAGGTGAGAAATCATATGCCAGCGTCAACCAGTAGAAACTACGCTTTGATTACAGAAGTAAATCCGAAGTCTCCAATTTCAGAAGCCTATAGAGCGCTGCGAACAAATATACAATTCTCATCGGTTGATGATCCGGTAAAGGTGATCGTCGTGACATCCGCTCAACCGGAGGAAGGCAAGTCGACAACGATTTCCAATCTGGCCGTGACCTATGCTGCAGAGGGAAAAAAAGTGCTGTTATTGGATGCAGACTTAAGAAAGCCAACGCTTCACCGCTACTTATCGGAGTCCAATAGGTTGGGATTATCCAACTATTTAAGCGGTAAATACGCAGTCGAGGATGTCGTCCTGGATACGAAGATCGCCAATCTCTCACTCATCACATCAGGCAGTATTCCACCGAATCCTTCAGAGCTTCTGTCTTCCAAGAAAATGTCGGCTTTAATCACACAGCTAAAAGAAGATTTTGATATGGTTTTAATCGATTCTCCGCCGGTCCTCGCCGTTACGGATGCTCAAATCCTGTCCAATATCGTGGACGGAACGGTACTCGTCGTCAACCACGGCAAAGTAAAACGCGACGCTGCACGTAAAGCCATCTCCCAGCTTACGCATGCCAAAGCCAAAGTGCTGGGGGTCGTACTCAATAATAAAGAGATGAGTAAAAAAGAATCGTCCTACTACTATTACTATGCACAGAAAGATTAGTGTGTAATACGTTCAGGTAATGTCTACTGTACCTCTATCACTGTAGACACTCGTTCATGCTGTGGGCTTAGGCCTTAGACGTATAGCGTCAGTGGTGTGAAGAGAGGAGGGGTTCGATGCCCCGCTTTAATTAAAAAGCGAGTCCTGTTGTTCTATTTACTAGAAAAACAGGGCTGGGTTTTTAATATATTTTTTGTAAAGGTTGCAAGGTGAATCCGCTTGTTTCTTAATTTTCAGAAAAATCAGTTATTTATAACATTAAATTTTGATCAACAAGCAATATTCTATTGACGCTAGATATTCCAGCACCTAGCCGTGGGCTGTTTATCCATTTTTTTGGAAGTATAAAGAAACAAAAGAAAATCAAATGAAATCATTTTTATTTGAATTTTCAGAAATTTATAAAGTCAAGCGATTCAGGTCTACCGTACATATTTAAAATAGTCTTTAAGTCTGATGATTTAATAAGCTATATACCTAGAGTTTTATAGGTATTTAGTTTTGTTGTAAAAAAATTCCTAGTCAAAAAATATAGGCACATCTTGGAATTTATGCTACAATTCGTCTTAAAGTTAACGAAAACAATGACGTAGCTTGTTAGATTTGTCCAATTTTTGATGAATATCAGGAGTTTTGTCCTATATGGTTGACATACATAATCATATTCTGCCGGGATTGGATGATGGGCCTTCCGGCTTAGAAGTAGCGGTTGAAATGGCCCGGCAAGCAGTAGCCCAAGGGATCGAGGATGTCATAGCCACTCCACACCATAGGAGTCCAAGCTACACAAACTCAGCTGAGTCGGTCATTGAGCAGGTCGAGGCGATCCAAGCCGTGCTGCGGCATAGAAAGATTCCGCTTCGTGTCCATGCCGGTCAGGAAATCCGTGTATATCCCAGCATAATAGACGATTTTGAAGCCGGAAATTTGCTAACTCTAGGCGGTTCCCGGTATATGCTGCTGGAATTCCCGTCAGATCGAGTTTCCACAGGGATTCACGAGCTGATATATGAGCTGCAATTGCTGCAAATTGTACCGATCATTGCTCATCCGGAACGAAATAGAGAAATCGTTGAGGATCCCCGAAAGCTTCTTGAGCTTATTGAAGCCGGTGCATTAGCCCAGCTTACGGCCCATTCGGTCATCGGTCATTTCGGCAAGACGATACAAAGATTTTGCTTGGATCTGTGTCGCAATCATATGGCACACTTCATCGCCTCGGATGCTCATAATACGGGCAGTCGGGCTTTTGCTTTGAGTGAAGCCTATGACACATTAAGAAATAAATTAGGACAAGATATGGTGATTCATTTCCAAAATCGCGCCAAAAGCCTCCTACATGACCTACCACTTGAAATTAGCAGCCCAGTCTGGGAGAAACCGAAGTGGTTTCAATTTTGGAAATCATAATACAATTTAATAATTTTATGGGGTGAGTTTAGCATGACAATGAAAAGAAAGGCTGCCATTACGACCTTAGCTGCCAGCATGATGCTTTCGACATTTGCAGGTCTGCCACTCAGTCAGGGTGGCTTGCTCAGCAAGCTTGGCGTGGCTAATGTTGCATTAGCAACTCCGGCAGATAGTTCCTCTCTTCTGAATCAGCTTATCGGTTTGCGAAGTGAGTTGGAAAGGGATACGGATGGCATTACTGCTGTTCAAGACGTAGCTGCCTATGTGCAATCCAATATGAGTGCACTTCCCACAGACAAGCAGCGTGAGCTGACCAATGAAATTTGGAGCAAAGTGAATGCGAAGGCTCCAGGGTTAGATTACAGCGCGGTTTTCCAGCTAATTAACAGCTTCGATCTATTCTTCAATGGATCAGCCGATGAAATTTCGGCAATCATTGATAACCCTGATTATCGGGCTGCGCTGGACGAATTGTTCGTGTCTGTCGGATTGCCTGGCATTGATGAACCGGCGGGCTTGAAGAAGTCGGACGTGATTAGCTTCCAACAAGCGGTATTACAGGCGCTTAGAAATAACAAGTCTGAGATTGTCTCGGCAATGTCAGCGGCATTTGCTGGCGGAACCGTCGATAAAGAAGCGATTATTAATCAGATCAATACGATTGTAACGAGAGATGTGCTATCGCAGAACTTGCTGATTAGCCAATTGTTGAATAAGTATGGGATTACATTGGGTGATTTGAACGTTGTTCAAAACCGCATTGCCGGCTATATTGAAGCACAAACCGGTGGTGAAGTGAAGGCGAAGAACGCGCGTACAGCAATTGAATCCGCAGCGGTTCGTTATTTGCTGAACGGCAATATTCAGTATGCCAAAGATAGCACGAGCACAGCCTTCGCAGAGAAGCCGACATTGACCGTACTTGGTGTTAAAGTGCCGGCAGGTTTCCTTAGCTGGAGCGCAGCAAGTAATTCCGGGATCAGCTTCAATGGTACTGCGTT
Organism: Paenibacillus aestuarii; assembly: GCF_027789125.1. Lineage (GTDB taxonomy): Bacteria > Bacillota > Bacilli > Paenibacillales > NBRC-103111 > Paenibacillus_E > Paenibacillus_E aestuarii. The sequence goes on from NZ_JAQFVF010000033.1 coordinate 240,930, forward strand.
CGTATTGACTGGCAGTACAGCGGCAACCGCTCAGGTGAAAGCTCGTGATACGAAGTTTGGCTTGCTGCTTTACATTTCCAAGGTTGATGTATCCTTAACCCCAGACACTGGTGGCAACAGTGGTGGTGGCGGAAACAATGGCGGAGGCGGAAACAGTGGCGGATCCACGCCTGCACCTGCCGGCGGTGGAGGCGGCGCTCCATCCACGCCTACAAGTCCAGCACAACAAGCCATGGAAGAGCTGAACAAGCTGAAGGATCAACTGGCGGGTGCTTCGGAAGAGAAGAAGCAGGAGATTTTCAAACAAGCGCAGGCCCAGGCGGAGCAAGCGATCAAGTCACTCGCTACCTTGGATCTGAAATCATTGATCAAGGTTGAGAATGGAACGGCGAAGCCGACGTTGAACGTAACAGATCTGGTGAACAAACTGAAAGACATCGCTGCACAAGCCAAAGCTTTGAACGATCAGTTGAAAGCACTGAATCCGGATGCCAAAGAAGTGAAGCTTCAACTGACCCTGGATTTCGGAACGATTGATGCCAAGTCGACAGAAATTCCTTTGCCGAAAGATCTCATTAGTGCAGCTATTGCCAACGGCGTAGGAACGATTGCGATTGCTATGAATGGTTTGACCTTAGGTGTCAGCCCGTCTGAATTTAATGCAGACACAACGCTGAAAGTAACCAAACAAGATGCGACTGTAGCGACGAGTGTTACTCAGCTGCCTGTAGCATCCGGTGTCTATGAGTTTGAGTTCGACTCCAACGGCAGCAAAGTGGACAGCTTCAACACGCCTGTGACCGTCAGCATTCCAGTGCCTAACGGCAGCCAGTTTGACACCGAGCTGTTAACCTTAGCGAAGATCGTAGATGGCAAATTGGAATTCTACGGCGGTAATTATGCGAACGGTACACTGAACGGCAAACGCAGCTCATTCTCCACGTACACGGTTGTCGAGAATAAAGTTTCCTTCAACGATACGGCTTCTGTGAAAGCTTGGGCAGGAAGACAGATTCAAGTTGCTGCGGCGAAAGGCATTCTGGAAGGACGCGGCGAGCAAACCTTCGATCCGAATGGCCTTGTCACACGTGCTGAATTCGCCAAAATGATCGTTAAAACATTCAGCTTGGAAAACGCAAAAGCAACCGAAAACTTCGACGATGTAGCGGATGCTGACTGGTTCAAAGTGTACGTAGCATCTGCGGTGAAGAGTGGCATTGTCAACGGCAAGGAAGCTGGCAAGTTCGACCCGAACGGACAGATTACTCGTGCAGAGATGGCCGTTATGGCGTCGAGAGCATTGGCACTCAAAGGCATTACTTTGAATGCAGATAAAGCGAATGAAGCGTTAAAAGGTTTTGTTGACGCAGACACTATTAATGATTCATTGAAGAACGGTGTAGCTCTTGCTGCGAGTGAAGGCATTATCGTAGGGGAAGATGGCAATGCGTTCAACCCGAATGCCAACTCTACACGGGCTCAAGCAGCTGTCGTTATCTATCGTTTGCTTAATAAATAATATTTAAATTCATATTCATGAGGAATCCTTCTCTCTATTCCAGAGTGGGATTCCTTCCTTTTATGGGACTTAATAAGACAAGATACGACATGAATCGACAGGGAGATTGCGGAGGTACACAAGTAATGGAATTAGATTTAAGAGATTATTTGAAAATAATACGCAAAAGGGTGTGGATGATAGTAGCCATTATCATTCTATCAACGCTAACAACAGCTATCGTCAGCTATGTTTTCCTGAAGCCGGTTTATGAAGCCTCGACTAAAATCATCGTAAATAAATCCAACGATCAAGTAGGGGTATCGCAGGTGGATTTGAATTCCGTTAACTTGAACATTCGCTTAATAGATACATACAAGGAAATTATTAAGACACCACGGATTATGGATAAAGTCGTTAGCGATTACCCGGATCTGCAGATCACTTCGACGGAGCTTATCGATAAGGTGAAGGTTAGCTCGGTAAACAACACACAGGTGATGACCATTGCCGTTCAGGATCTGTCTTATGACCGGGCGGCCAATATTGCGAATGCGGTGTCTAAGGTTTTTCGAAGTGAAGTACCGCAGATTATGAAGGTCGATAACATCACTATCCTCAACGATGCCAAGAAAGTGGTCGCACCTGATCCGGTGAAGCCAAATAAGAAGCTGAATATTGCAATCAGCTTTATCGTATCACTCATGATCGCTGTGGGGATCGCCTTTTTGCTGGAATACATGGATGACAAGTTGAAAACCGAGGAAGAAGTCATGCAATATTTGGGACTGCCAACTTTAACCGTGATCACGAAGATGAAGCCGGAAGATCTTCTGCAACAAAGTAAGCAAACGAAAGAGCAGCAAGCAAGGGAGCTATCACATGTCAAACTCAACTCTTAGAAGACGGCCCGTTATTACGCATGAGAATCCGAAATCTCCCATTTCTGAGGCGTATCGCACATTAAGAACGAACATCCAGTTCTCATCTATCGATGAAGACCTCAAGGTGCTTATGGTCACATCAGCCGAACCTGGAGAAGGCAAATCAACGACATTAACGAATCTGGCAGTCGCCTATGCACAGTCGGATAAAAAAGTTTTGATTGTGGATGCAGACCTGAGAAAACCGACGATGCACCATACATTCCGGGTATCCAATCGCTATGGAATGACCAGCCTTCTGACGAATCAAGCGGCCATTCACGAGGTGCTGCAAGAAACGTTCGTTCCGAATCTGAGCATCATTACCTCAGGTGCAATTCCTCCGAATCCATCGGAAATTCTGGCATCCAAGAAGATGGTGAGCATTCTCGATGAGCTCAAGGAGCAGTTTGACATCATTCTGATTGATGCCCCGCCGGCCATAGCCGTTACAGATGCACAGATTGTGGCGACACGAGCAGACGGAGTCATTCTAGTTGTGGATGCGGAAAGAAACAAACGGGATTTGGCCTTGAAAGCGAAGCAAAACCTAGAGAACGTGCGAGCGCGAATTCTTGGTGTGGTTCTGAACAATGTGGATCGTAAAAATAAGGATGCCTATTACTACTATTACTATGGTGAGAGTAAGTAAACGGATTCGACGCGATTAGAAATATGAAGCATCAGGTAATATCTACTGCACCTATATCACTGTAGATACTCGATCATGCCGTGGGCGTCAGCCGCCTTAGATGTGGATCATCAAAGGTGTGATGTGAGGGAGGGTTAGATGCCCTATCATTTTTATTAAAAAATCGAGGTGCACGGTTCTAAACACGTGATTAGGACAGTGAACTTGGCTTTTTTAATGTAAAAAAACTACATATCTAATTTATATATGGAAATAAAAAGGAGGAGTAGACGATGAAATCGAGAGTTAAAAAAGCAATTATCCCTGCAGCGGGCTTGGGGACAAGATTTCTCCCAGCGACAAAGGCAATGCCGAAGGAAATGCTCCCAATTGTAGATAAACCGACGATTCAATACATTGTTGAAGAGGCTGTTGCATCCGGGATTGAAGATATCATCATTGTAACGGGGAAAGGAAAGCGAGCGATTGAAGATCACTTCGACAACGCTTTTGAGCTTGAGTATAATCTCGCTGAAAAGGGGAAACATGCCTTACTGGAAGAAGTGCTAAGACCCGCCAAGGTCGAAATCCACTATATTCGTCAAAAAGAAGCCAAAGGATTGGGTCATGCGGTATGGTGTGCACGGCGCTTCATTGGCAACGAGCCGTTTGCCGTATTGCTGGGGGATGATATCGTATCCGCTGAAACCCCATGCTTGAGACAGCTCATGGACCAGTATGAACTTACGCAATCTTCCGTCATTGGTGTACAACCAGTTTCCGACCAAGAAACCAGACGATATGGCATCATCGATCCGATCGGCAGAAACGGCAGCTTGTATCAAGTGCGTGATTTTGTAGAGAAGCCGGCTCCTGGTACAGCGCCTTCCAACTTGGCCATTATGGGACGTTACATTTTAACACCGGAAATCTTTGATTTCCTCTCCCTTCAAGAACTTGGCGCCGGTGGCGAAATTCAACTGACCGATGCCATCAGTAAATTAAATAAGCTGCAGCAAGTGTATGCTTATCATTTTAGCGGCACGCGCTATGATGTGGGAGAGAAGCTTGGTTTCATACTTACATCCTTAGACTTCGCATTAAGAAATGACGAGCTCAGATTACCACTGCTGAAGGCTTTGCATGAAGTTATAGAAAGAGAAACATCCCCCCGAGCAATTGGATAGGAGGAGCAAAGTGTGTCGAATTTACCGAATGAGACCCAGGTTATGGATTCGAATTCATATTATCCAAGACCAAAAGTGTTAGTAGCTAAGGAAGTGAAGGCACACTATATCGTCACCAAACGAATCCTCGACTTCACGGGAGCACTGGCAGGCATCCTATTTTTATTGCCGGTGTTTGTGATTGTTGCTGTGTTGATTAAGCTGGAGGACCCTAAGGGGTCCATTTTCTTTTATCAGCAGCGGGTTGGCAAGGGTGAGCAAGTATTTCGCATGTACAAATTCAGGTCGATGGTCTCCGATGCGGAGCAGATGCTTGAAAGTCTTCTGGCGAAGAACGAGATTCAGGGGCATATGTTCAAAATGAAAGAGGACCCTCGCATTACGAAGGTGGGAAAATTCATTCGCAAAACCAGCATCGATGAGCTTCCGCAGCTCTGGAACGTGCTGACTGGTGACATGAGTCTGGTCGGCCCAAGACCTCCGCTGATTCGCGAAGTGGAGCAGTACACCAAGTACCATAAGCAGCGTTTGCAGGTGACACCGGGCTGTACAGGGCTGTGGCAGATTAGCGGAAGAAATAGCGTGAGCTTCGAGCAAATGGTGGAGCTGGACTTGGCGTATATCAATAAACGAAGCATTTTATTTGATGTGAAAATCATGTTGAAAACAGTGAAAGTCCTTCTTGGTTCGAAGGATGCTTTCTAACTAGATAAAGAGGTGTCGAGATGGAGCTTGGAGCAAAAATATATGTGGCTGGACATAGAGGTTTAGTTGGCTCTGCGATTTTGCGAGCTTTGCAAGCAAAAGGGTATACGAATCTAGTCGTTCGTACCCGTTCGGAATTGGATCTTAGAAATCCGAATGAAGTGGCTGCATTTTTTACGCAGGAACAGATTGATTATGTCTTCTTGGCGGCAGCCAAAGTAGGGGGCATTGTAGCTAATAACGAGTACCCTGCTGATTTCATTCGAGATAATCTGCTCATTCAAACGAATGTCATTGATACGGCTTATCGAAATAAAGTGAAAAAATTATTGTTCCTGGGCTCGACCTGCATTTACCCAAAACTGGCTCCACAACCACTGAAAGAAGAATATTTACTGACGGGCGAGCTGGAAGCGACCAACGAACCTTACGCAATTGCCAAAATTGCTGGAATAAAGATGTGCCAATCGTATAACCGCCAATACGGGACGAAGTATATTTCGGTGATGCCAACGAATTTGTATGGCTCTAATGATAATTTTGACTTGCATTCTTCTCACGTTTTACCAGCCTTAATGCGTAAGTTTCATGAAGCCAAAGAAAATCAATCACCTAACGTCATCGTCTGGGGGACGGGCACACCGAAGCGTGAATTTTTGTACTCCGATGATTTGGCGGACGCGTGCTTATTCCTTATGGACAATTATGAAGGAAACGATATCGTGAATATCGGTGTAGGTGAAGATGTTTCGATCAAAGACCTGGCGGAGACGATTGGAAGTATTGTGGGCTATAAAGGTGAAATTATTTTTGACACAACCAAGCCGGACGGAACACCTCGGAAGCTTGTCGATGTGATGAAGATCAATCAGTTAGGCTGGAAAGCAAAGGTATCCTTAGAAGAGGGCATTGAGCGGGCTTACGCGTGGTTCTTGGAAAATAAAGCGGTAATGACAAAATAAAAAAATTACGTGGAGGAACCAATGAAAAGGGCACTAATTACTGGGGTAACAGGGCAAGATGGATCGTATTTGGCAGAGTTTCTTTTGGAAAAAGGCTATGAGGTACATGGGGTCATTCGCCGTAGTTCCTCCTACAATCAAGAGCGTCTGGAAGATATTCTCGATGATGAAGCTGCAGGTGCTTTACTGAGCAACCAAAACTTTCATCTCCATTATGGGGATGTTACAGATACTTCCAATGTCATTCGGCTTATGAGTGAAATTCGCCCGGATGAGCTGTACAATCTGGCAGCACAATCCCATGTGCGTGTCTCTTTTGATATGCCAGGTTATACACTCGACGTCGATGGCAAAGGTACGCTGAACATTCTCGAAGCTGTGCGAATTTTGGGATTAACCGATAAAACGAAAGTCTACCAAGCATCGACTTCAGAGCTGTACGGCAAGGTCCAAGAGGTTCCGCAAAAGGAAACGACGCCCTTCTACCCACGTTCTCCGTATGGTGTGGCGAAAATTTATGGCTTCTGGATTACAAAAAACTATCGTGAATCGTATAACATGTTCGCAGTGAATGGTATCTTGTTTAATCATGAGTCCGAACGCCGAGGCGAGACTTTCGTCACGCGTAAAATTTCACTGGCGGCCGCAAGGATTGCCCAAGGCAAACAGAAAAAGCTATCACTCGGCAACCTGGATTCTTTGCGGGATTGGGGCTACGCCAAAGACTACGTGGAATGCATGTGGCTCATCCTTCAACATGATAAACCGGAAGACTTCGTCATCGCTACGGGTGAAATGCACACCGTTCGTGAGTTCGTTGAGCTAGCTTTTAACCATGTTGGGATCGAAATCGAGTGGACAGGTAAAGGCGTTGATGAAAGAGGGATTAACAAAGCGACCGGCGATGTTCTTGTGGACGTTGATCCGAAGTTCTTCCGCCCGACTGAGGTTGATCAACTGTTAGGCGATCCGACTAAGGCAAGAACTTTGTTGGGATGGAACCCGACTAAGACTTCGTTCGAAGAGCTGGTGCGCATCATGGTGCAGGCGGATATGAAGAAGGTTGAGAAGGAAGAGCGAGTTAAGAAGATGTTTGATTGATTCGGAAAAGATATTTTATGGGTGAAAAGATGAGAAGCGAAAAGAAAAAGCTCTTAATATACGCACACTACTATACACCGGATGTGGCCTCCACAGGTCAGATTCTGAAAGAACTGGCGGAAGGCATGCTACACGCATTTGATATAACGGTCATCTGTGTAGTTCCTTCTTATACAGGCAAGATTGCTCCTGAGTATAAGACAAAAATGTTTTATAGCGAAAAGATTAACGGTGTTAAGGTTATCCGAATCCGTGTGCCGGAGTTTTCCAAGGGCCATAAAGTCAGCAGGATTAAAAATATTCTAGCTTACTTTTTTGGGGCGTTAATAGCCACTTTTAAGGTAGGGAAAATGGATTTTGTATACTCCATTTCTCAACCACCCATCCTTGGCGGGTTATTAGGGGTTTGGGGCAAATGGATGAAGCATGCCAAGTACATCTATAATATTCAGGACTTTAATCCTGAACAAACCATGGCTGTTGGCTATAGCAACAATAAGGCGGTCCTGAAACTGATGCTGCTGCTTGATAAGTTTAGCTGTAGATATGCGGACAAGGTCATCGTCGTCGGGCGAGACATGGTTGAGACGCTGAAGGGTAGATTTGGTGGTATTAATGTACCGAATCATGTCTTTATCAATAACTGGATCGATGAGAAGGAAGTTTATCCGTTACCGGCTGGTCATGAAAAAGTGTTGGCTTTTAAAAAGAAGTATGGATTGGAAAATAAGTTTGTCATTATGTATTCGGGTAACCTGGGACTGTATTATGATCTCGAGAATTTAATGGATGTCATTAAGGAGTTTAAAAATAGGGACGATGTGGTCTTCGCCTTTGTTGGAGAGGGCACAATTAGAAATAATCTGGTTCAGTTTACAGAGAAGCATGCTCTGAATAACGTAACCTTCATTCCTTATCAGGACAAAGCGGAACTGGTTTATAGCCTGAATGCAGGGGATGCACACTGGTGTCTTAATGCCAAAGGGATTAAGGGAGTATCCGTCCCAAGTAAGCTCTATGGCATTATGGCGACGGGGAAGCCAATCCTTGCTGCGCTCGAAAAAGGATCTGAAGCACGCTTAATTATTGAGGATACGAAGTGTGGTTATGTGACTGAACCAGGTAATTACGATGAGATTAGGTTAATCATTGAAAGATTTTTAAGTGAGAAAGGGACTTCTGCACCTGCTGAAATGAGTGAACGTGGAAGAACCTATTTGGTTAAGAATTTGACAAAAGATGTTTCGATAAAGAAGTATGTTGAGTCTATTACGTCCTGTTATTGAAGTTAGAATGGCTGGAGAGGTACCTCGATATGAATAGTAACTGGTTTAAATTTTTAATGAAGCTAATGAAAGTTGAATATGGCAAGAAGCTCTTGTTGGAAGGGGTTCCTGTGATCTTCAAGAAATCTGGAGCCAAATTGGTTGTGGGCGAAAATGTCACCATTAAATCCTCCTTCCTTTCGAATTTGGTGGGCTTATATCAACGCACCATTATCATCGCGAGAACTCCGGAAGCAGAGATCCGTATCGGTGATAATGTCGGTATTTCTGGGGCTACGATATATGCAAGAAAATCCATTACAATCGGCGAGAACACATTAATCGGCGGCAACGCAAAGATTTTGGATAACGATTTTCATCCGATTGAAATCGAGGCCCGAAATGCGGATGTGAAAGAAAAGATTGGAACCAGACCAATTATGATTGGGAAGAATTGTTTTATTGGGTGTAACTCTCTGATCCTAAAAGGTACAGTGCTGGGAGACGGTTGTGTTGTTGGAGCCGGTGCTGTGGTCAGTGGGAAGTTTGAGGAGAATTGTGTGATTGCAGGGAATCCGGCTAAGGTGATTAAGAGACTAGAGATAAGTAAGTAGGGGGCTATATGGTAGATTTAACAGTTGTCATACTTACGAAAAACGAAGAAAAAAATCTAAGAAAATGTATCGAGTCATTTCGTGGCATTGCTAAGCGATTTGTTATCGTAGATAGCTTTAGCACAGACGGGACAGAGTCGCTTTGTAAAGGATTAGACTCAGAGCTACGACTGATTGGAAGTAGACTTGATTATTACCAAAATAAATGGATTGACTATGCTACTCAATTAAATTGGGGTTTAACACAGGCCAATATTACTACAGAATGGTCCATGCGCATGGATGCCGATGAAGAGCTAATGGAAGACTTGGTTGAGGAGATCGACTCTGAACTTTCTAAATTAAAGCTGGGTATTAACGGTGTCGTTCTTCGTAGACGGGTTTATTTTATGGGACGTTGGATAAAGCATGGTGGTCGTTATCCAGAACTGCTGCTTCGAATTTTTCGTACTGGTAAGGCTATGTGTGAACAAAAAGTTATGGATGAACACATGATTTTATTTGAAGGAAATACAGTGGACTTTAAGCATGATTTGATTGATAACAATACAAAAGACCTTGAATGGTGGACGAACAAGCATAACTGGTATAGCAACCGTGAAGTGCTTGATTACCAAACGATGGTTGAGAATAAGCTGAATGAAGTAGAGTTGTTGGAAAACGGTAAGTCCACGAAACAGGCTAAGATGAAGCGTGTTGTTAAGAATAAGGGATATTATGGATTACCGAAGTTCTTTAGGGCACACATATATTTCATTTATAGGTATTATTTTAAACTAGGTTTTCTAGATGGGCCGGAAGGAAGAATTTTTCACTTCTTGCAAGCTTATTGGTATCGATTTTTAGTAGATGCAAAGATGTATGAGTGTGAAAAGTTTGATAGGAAGGTAAAACCTCAGGGGGACTTAAAATTTTAGTTTTAAATATGCATATATAAATTGAAAACTAGTCTACTGTTAGGAGATATAACATATGAATAAAGCTATACTATTGGCACCTCTTCCCCCACCATACGGAGGAATTGCTACTTGGGCAACAAAACTACTGAGTACAAATTTAAAAGATGACTGGGAAATAGCAATTGTTGATGAAAAGTTTATTGATAATAGAAGTAGTCACAGTGATAGCAATAAGCCTAATTTGCTAAATGAGGCAAGGAGATGTTTTAAAATATGGAAAAATTTAATGCGCGAGTTGAAAAAGTCTAATGCGAAAGTTGTGCATGCTTGCTCAGCGGCGACTTTAAATGGCATGCTTAGGGATTCAATAAGTTCAATAATCACACGAGTATTTAGAAGAAAATTTGTTATTCATTTTCATTGTACAGTGCCAAACGAAATTAATACATTTATGAAATTAATAGTATTTAAGTTTTTATGCATGAACAGCGATGCTGTTATGGTTCTAAATGAACAAGCTAAAAAGTTTGTCGATGATAACACTAAAACAGAGGTCTTTCTAGTGCCAAACTTTGTTAAAGTGGATGATATTATTAATCAAAGATCATACAAAGAGGTCGTTAGAAAGGTAATCTACACAGGTGGAGTTACGAAGCAAAAAGGCTGTGACGAAGTTATTAAAGCGGCTAAGAGTTTTCCTCATGTAGAGTTTGAATTAATAGGTAGTGTTACTAAAGAAATAGAGTCGCTACAAATACCAGGGAATGTTAAACTCACTGGTGTTAAGGATAAGGATTATATTTATGAGAAGTTAATGGAAGCGGATGTGTTTGTATTCTTTTCCCATATGTCTAGTGAAGGATTCTCAATTTCATTGTTGGAAGCTATGGCAGCAGGTCTACCATGTATTGTTTCAAATTGGGCGGCAAATACTGAAATGGTTGAGAGTCAAGGAGGAATTGTTGTTCCGGTTCATAATGTAGAGGAGTTAACTCGAGCCATTTCAAAAATAATTAATGATCGGGTAAAAAGAGAGCAAATGGGGAAATGGAATGTAGATAAAGTAACAAGTCAGTATTGTGAACAAGTAGTAACAAGTCAATATGTAGATGTTTATAACAGATCAATTGTTGGGTAATACTTGTGTAATTAATTACAACTATTTTTATTCATGTCAACCATTTATTCGTTTGTTGTGTTACTAAGGAGAATTTTTATGTGGATAGTAATTTTTTATTATTTGCGGGTTGTTTATAATTTGTTTGCGTTACCCTTTTGGGCGGTTCTAAATGGATTCCGTATTAAATTCTCACCGATTCAAAAAATATCATCCAAGGCAAACCTTGCAGTAGGGAAAAGTGGCAGGATTATACTGGGGGCTAGATGTCTTTTAGAAACAGGCGTACTGTTGCACGCTGAATCAGGGGTAATTCATTTAGGGGAAAAAGTATTCTTTAATAGAAACTGTACAGTTGTAAGTCATCATGAGATTCGGATTGGAAAACTCTCCACGTTTGGCCCGAATGTTTGCATTTATGATCACGATCACGATTTGGGGAACTGGAACAAATTTGTTAGTAAGCCTATTATTATAGGCGAAAAAGTTTGGGTTGGGGCTAATGTAGTAATTCTAAAGGGAGTAACAATTGGGAATGGTGCTGTGATTGGAGCCGGTTCAATTGTAACAAAGGACATTCCACCTAACACAGCATTTATATCAAAGCATGGGGAATATTTTAAAGCGTTATAGAAATGTTATGTGACTTCAAGTCTTAAATACTATCAAGTTGTAACACTCTAGATGGAGGTTATATGAAAAAAGTTCTAATTGTTGTTCCTCATTTGCGAACTGGTGGTGGACAAAAAGTTGCATTGGACGTAGCGATATATATGAAAAATCCTAATGTGAATGTTCAATTACTTTCATTATATTCAAATGAAAACACAATATTCGATCAATTAGCGCACTCCAATAATATTAAAGTGAAATATTTAAAGAAAAAGTCAGGTATGGATTTGGGCGTAATAACGGAGATCTGGAAAGAACTTAGAAAATTCAAACCAGATGTTGTTCATGCTCATTTACGAGTATTGCCTTATTTAATATTGCCGATGATTTATGAAAAAGTTCCCAAACGGTTCTATACTGTTCATAACCTTGCCCATAAAGATGCATCTGGTTTTATGAGAATGCTTTTAAAGTTCTCATTTCATTTTGCACGGGTAACTCCGGTTGCCATTTCAGATTTATGCAAGAAGTCTATTTCTCAAGTGTATAGCTTACCTGAAGAAAAAATTCCTTGTATTTACAATGGAATAGATGTTGAAAGCTATTCAAATAATCAGGATGAAAAAAACGATAAAAATGGTACTTTTGTACTTATAGCCACGGGTCGATTTTATCATCAAAAAAATCACTTATTAATGATAGATGCTTTTAAAGAGATTCATAATAAAATTCCTAATACCCAGTTAGTGTTGCTTGGCGATGGAGAAATAAGGTCAGAACTCCAAGAAAGGGTGCGCTCTTACAATTTAGAAACCTCAGTTATTTTTAAGGGGCTTGTTTCAAATGTAGCTGAAGAATTGGGGAAATCAGATATCTATATTATGTCATCAAACTGGGAAGGGCTACCACTTTCTGTATTAGAAGCAATGGCAGCGGGTCTACCAATTGTGAGCACAAAAGCTGGAGGAGTCATAGATGTTATAGAAGACGATGTAAATGGCTATTTGGTTGATATAGGCGACAAAGAGGGGCTTGTAAATTCCGTGCTAAAACTAATTCATAGTCCGCAGAAACTCGTTGAGATGGCAAGTAACTCTAAAAAAATGGCACGTAAATATGACGTTTCAGTTTGTGTTAAAGGTCATGAAGAGCTTTATTTACATAGTTAAAAATTAAAACGAAGTAGGGTAAAACATGAGAGGTTATCCGGTTAAGACAAATCTTATAAGTGCTAATCGAGAAGTATTAAATTGGAAGAATGCTCTTATCTTTGTATTGTTTTTATTTCCTTTTTTTGAACCACTATCATTAAGATATGTCCTTTCAAGCTCAATAGCTCCTATTTTTGAATACTTGAGGTTTTTTTTTAGTATTATTGTGATATTTGTATATTTCAATGTAAATAAAAGAATATCAAAAAGTGTATTTTTTCTTGTTTTTTTTATGATGGCATATTTTGTTGTATCGTTAAGTTCGATTCGTTGGACATTATTAGCTTTTTTTATTGTTGATATTACTGGAATAATAATGTTTTTTGAGATCGTGATGAGGCGGAATAAAGGGACTATTATTGTTTCAATGTTTTATCTATTATTCGCATTGTGCTTTATTAACTTGATTTATTTACTAGTTCAGCCAGAAGGCATTACTTCTATAGGTTCACAAGAGGTTTGGAACACGGCAGGATATTATAATACGATTTATGACTACGTAAACTTTCTCGAACGTGATAACAGATTAATGAATTTTTTGTTACCACTTTGGTGTTCTATGATGATTTGTTATTGTAAAGGATATATAAGTAAGAGAATGACGTTTATCGTTATGCTCATTATTGGTATGACGCTTATTTTAGTTTGGAGCGCTACATCAATTATTGGAGGATTAGTAATTTCGATTACTTATTTCTTTATAGTGGTGTGTAAGAGGAAAATGAGATTACTTACATTTAGGAATTTAGCTCTATTGTTATTTATAGTTAATACTGCAATTCTCATTTTTAATATACAAGATAAGTTATCATATTTTATTGAAGATATACTTGGGAAAAGTAGTACCTTAACCGGTAGGACATTTATTTGGGAAATAGCAAAGAGTATGATAGCGGATTCGCCACTAATTGGGTATGGTACACGAGAGAAGGGATACATAATAGCTATATTTGGAAGTACATGGTATGCTCACAATTTTGTTCTAGATATACTCATTCAAGGCGGAATCGTTCTATTAGTAACTTTTTTATTTTTTATATATAGTTGCTACAAATCTGCATCTTCTTTCAAAGATGGATATGCTGTAAAAATAATGTTAGTTGCTCTAGCTGCCTGGGGAATTATGGGGGTTAGTGAGAGTTTCTTTTATCAGTATAGTTTTTGGATAACTGTATCAATCTTATCGAATATAAAATATATCGAAAATACCGCCATTCACTAATGTTAAGAGGGCAAACAATGAAAATAGTATTCGTAGTAAATTGTATTAGCGGTGGTGCAAGCAATGTTATTCAAATGCTAGCGACGCAATATCAGCGGCTTGGGAATCAAGTAGACTTACTATTGTATGATGGGATTGATGTTCCATCACGTTACGATCTTTCAGGTATAAATATAATAGAACTGCCACAATTAATGCCGAAAGGTGTAATGAAATCTTATAAGCGCATTTTCTATCAAATTAATAGTGTGAATACCTATCTAAAAAAGGCCAGGCCAGATCTGATTATCTCATTTCTAGATAATATTAATACCATTACTTGTTTTGCTAGTTGGAATCTAAATATTCCGATTATTGTTTCTGAAAGGAACAACACATTAGCTTTGAAGCCCGCATTTCCCTGGAACAATTTAAGAAGAATTGCTTATAAACGGGCAAATATGGTTGTAGTGCAATGTTCAATTTTTGCTGATTTTTATAATGGATATTTTAAAAATAAAACTCATGTAATACCTAATCCCATTGTAAACCCAAAGATTAAGCGTGTAGCCCAAAATCGTTCTGGTATTCATTTGGTTGCAGCAGGGCGATTAGCAGATCAAAAGAATTTTAACTGGCTAATAAATTCATTTGCGAGGATAATTAAAAGAATTCCGGAGGCTTTTCTTACAATTTATGGTCGTGGTGAGAAAGAGAATGAGTTACAGAGTTTGATCGATGAACTAGGACTAAGTCAGTATGTTACATTAGCTGGATACACAACCGATGTTCACGATAAACTAGCACAGGCAGATATTTATGTTATGACTTCTGTTCAAGAGGGATTCCCTAATTCTTTATGTGAAGCTATGGCGGTAGGGTTACCAGTTGTTGCTTTGAACTGCCACGATGGATTACAAGAGATTGTAATTGATGGACAAAATGGATATTTAATTGAAATGAATGATCAGGAAGCTTTTGTAGATAAAATAATTGAATTATCTCAAGATAAAGAGTTGCGTACGAAAATTGGTAAACAAGCAGAATTGGTAACTCAAAAATATTCGGAGGAAAAAGTGATTGATCTCTGGAATGAAGCTATCAATAAAGTTTTAAAAGTGAGGTGATAATTTTGAGGAGAGTATTGATTTGTACGGAAGCTAGTTTTCCCCGAGGTGGAGCAACTGCAAATTATATTGAATACCTCGCATTGGCGCTAGTATCTAAAGGATATTGTCCAATAGTAATAGGTCAAGGTAGTAACTATGAAACGGATTTGTGTGGCGATACATACGTTTATAAAAATATAATTTATTTTAATTTTCCTCAACCGAGCGAATTCTCGAGATTTAAAATCAAAAGATTTATCGACGCTAATTTATATAGTGGAAAACAAATAGTTAGTATACTCAAGAAGATGATGATAACATCGGATGATTATATTGTATTCTATTCTTCAAATTGTTTTACAATTAATGCAGTATTGAAATATACAACTAAAATGAGTGCAATGGCTACCATGTGCATTACGGAACATCTCAGAAAAAGTCAGTTTGAGAATATACTAATGTATTGGAGATATCAGTATACTTTTAAACACGTAATACCCAAAACGAAGAGTGTTCTCCCAATTAGTCGGTATTTAGATAGTTATTATAAAGAAAAAGGATGCCGCACGTTACTACTACCGATAATGGCAAACCCGTATGAGTACTCACTTGATGTTTTTAAAAATAGAAAAACTGTTAGATTCATTTATTCCGGAGCAGATTTCACTAAAGACTCATTCCTTACAATGCTAAAGTCTTTTATGCTACTAACTACTGAGGAAAAAAAACAAGTGGAGTTCCATTTAACAGGGGTAAAACGAGAAAAACTACTCAAGTATTTAGGGCATCAGAGTAAAGTCCTAGAAGATTTAGATCAGGTGTTAACAATTCATCCTTGGCTTGAATACGATAAATTAGTCGAATTGATGAAGCAGATGGATTATCTTTTTATTGCCAGAGAAATTAATCAGACAACTATTGCTAATTTCCCTAGTAAGGTTCCAGAGTTAATGTGCTATGGAGTGATTCCTTTGGTGTCTCATGTTGGCGATTATACAGACATTTATCTTACAGATGGAAAAGATAGTTTAATATTTGATGGCTGTACTCCAGAAGTCGGTGTAAATGCATTAAGACGTGCTATGCAACTACCTCAAGAACTACGTACTCAGATGAGAATGAATGCAAGAAAAACTGCTGAAGAGAAGTTCTACTATGGGGTTTGGGCTGAGAAAATAAGTAACTTCATTGAAGAAGGCGTTAAAGAAGTCATGGGATGATTTACTAACGTGCATATGAGTGCTTCATCAAGGAATGATGTGTTTGAAATAGACTGAGGGGATAATATGGGAGAAAACAGTCTTAAGAAAAAAGTTGTTTCTAGTATGTTTTGGGCTTTTAGTGAGCGAGTTATGGCGCAAGGTATATCATTTGTTTTGTCGATTATAATTGCAAGACTACTTATGCCAAGCGACTATGGCATTATTGCATTGGTAATAGTGTTTATTAATTTAGCAAATGTATTTGTATCAACTGGAATTGGAGAGTCGTTGATTCAAAAAAAAGATGCAGATGATATGGACTTCTCTACAGTTTTTTATTGTAGTCTTGTTCTGTCTTTATTTTTATATGTTATTTTATTTCTCTTTGCCCCTGATATTGGGCATTTTTATCGAAATGATGAATTAATATGGGTATTACGAAGTCTTGCGTTGATAATACCGATAACTTCTATTGGTACAGTCCAACAAGCGTATGTTTCAAAAAAAATGCTGTTCAAGAAATTCTTTTTTTCTACACTAGGTGGTACAATAATTTCTGGTTTAACTGGCGTATTAATGGCATACTGCGGTTTGGGTATGTGGTCATTAGTGGCGCAATACTTAATTAATAGTTTAGTTAATACAATTGTGTTGTTCTTTATCGTTAAATGGAGACCCAAATTACTGTTCTCCATAAATTCTGCGAAAGCTCTGGTGGGATTTGGGTGGAAACTGGTTGCAGCCAACTTTATTAATACTACCTACGGAGAGCTAAGAAGTTTGATAATTGGTAAGTATTATACAATGGCCGATTTGGCTTATTATAATAGGGGGAATCAGTTGCCTGGTCTTCTTATTACCAATATTGATACGGCTATTGGTAAAGTTGTATTTCCGGTAATGGCAGAGAGCAATGACGATATTTTTCGTTTAAAATCTTTAACAAGTCGGGCTATGAAAACCACATCATATATAATTTTCCCACTTATGATAGGACTGATGAGTGTAGCCCATTCTCTAATATTGTTTTTATTGACGGAAAAATGGCTGTTTTCTGTGCCATATCTACAGATATGTTGTGTTTATTGGTTATTCCAACCAATGCAAACTGCTAATTGGCAGGCAATTAAGGCATTGGGACGAAGTGATCTTCTTGTGAGGCTCGAAATAATAAAAAAAATTATTGGTATATCAATGCTTTTGGTTAGCATGAATATTAGTGTCTATGCAATTGTGGTATCGAATGCTATTTTTGCAGGCATTTCAATGATAATAAATATGATACCTAACAAAAAACTTATGAATTATACTATGATGGAACAATTTCGTGATTTAGCACCTTCATTAGCATTATCGGTTGTAATGGGAGGGAGTATTTATACTATTACTTGGATTCACCTTCCAGTACCGGTGACACTGCTATTGCAAATACTATGTGGTGTGGTAATTTATGTCGGTGGTTCTTTTGTGTTGAAACTCGATAGTTTTAAGTACTTATCAGGCATGGTTTCGAAAACAGTAAAGACTAGATCTCGAAGAGTTTCCGCTAAATCATATTGACATTAATTTCAATTAAGAAGGTGAGCACACATGTTTAAAATCACTGTAGCAGGAACTGGATACGTCGGCTTAGTTGCAGGTGTATGTTTTGCTGAGGTCGGGCATCAGGTCACCTGTGTTGATATTGATGAGAATAAAGTAGATTTAATGAAGTCTGGTATATCTCCGATTTATGAAGCTGGCTTGGAAGAGCTGATGCAGAAGAATTATGCAGAAGGACGGATCAATTACACGACAGATTATCAATCAGCTTACAGGGATGCGGATGCAATTTTTATTGGTGTAGGTACTCCAGAACAACCGGATGGTTCTGCGAACCTATCGTACATAGCAACAGTTGCAAGACAAATTGCGGAGTCTTTAGAAAAGGATTGTTTAGTTGTCGTGAAATCAACTGTTCCGATTGGTACTAATGATAAAGTGGAGCAGTTTATCCGAGATTTTCTAGTTAACGATGTGAATGTGGAAGTGGCTTCAAATCCGGAATTTTTAGCGCAAGGCTCCGCTGTCCATAACACATTGCATGCAGAACGAATTATTATAGGGACTGAAAGTAAATGGGCTCAAGAGATGCTTACGCAGATCTATGAGCCTTTTAATTTGCCTATAGTTTCAGTCAACCGGAGATCAGCTGAAATGATTAAGTACGCATCTAATGATTTCCTTGCACTTAAAATATCGTATATGAATGATATTGCGAACCTTTGTGAGTTGGTGGGAGCAGATATTCAGGATGTTGCAAGGGGAATGAGCTTCGATGATCGAATTGGAAGCAAGTTTTTAAATGCCGGCATTGGTTATGGAGGGTCATGTTTCCCTAAGGATACCAAGGCATTGGAGTATATTGCTAGGCAACAGGGATATGAGTTAAAGACTGTTAAGGCAGCTATTGAAGTTAACAAAGAGCAAAAGACGATCTTATATAAGAAGGCCAGTAAAAGACTTATCACGTTTAATGGCCTCAAGGTAGCGGTACTTGGACTGACGTTTAAGCCAGGAACAGATGATTTGAGAGAAGCAGCGTCTCTTGAGAATATTCCTTTGTTACTGGAGCAAGGTGCAGACGTGTATGCATATGATCCTGTTGGCGCGGAAAACTTTGCTAAGGCATATCCGGATGGTAAGAATCGAAAGGGTAGTATCACATATGTTAATGATATTGAAAAGGCTTTAGAAGGAGCAAACGTCTGTTTTATTTTCACTGAATGGGGAGAGGTGAAAGCATTATCCCCCCTAATTTATAAGAATCTAATGAGGACTCCTCTGGTTTACGACGGAAGGAATATCTACAACGTTGCGCAAATGCAAGAGGCAGGGGTAGAGTATCATTCAGTTGGAAGAAAGCCTGCAAGTAAAGAAGAAACAAGGGAGTCGAAAAAGATTGAATATCAATACTCTTGATACAAATAAAACATTCTTAATCACCGGTGCTGCAGGGTTCATCGGATTTCATCTATCTAAGAGACTCTTAAATCAAGGATGTCGAGTAATAGCAATTGACAATATCAATGACTATTATGATGTAAACCTTAAGAATTCACGACTAGATGTTCTTAAGCCTTTTGAGAACTTTACTTTTATCAAAGCTGATATCGCAGATAGGCTCATGATTAATCAGGTTTTTGAGGAGTATCGGCCGGATATTGTTGTTAACTTGGCAGCACAAGCCGGTGTGAGGTATTCGATTGAGAACCCGGATGCCTATATAAGCAGCAATATCATTGGCTTTTATAACATACTTGAGGCTTGTAGACATTATCCAGTAGCTCATCTTCTCTATGCTTCTTCAAGCTCGGTTTATGGGGCCAATAAAAAAGTCCCATTTGAGGAAACAGACATAGTGGATAGTCCTGTATCACTTTATGCCGCAACAAAAAAGTCAAATGAATTAATGGCGCATACCTATAGCCATCTTTATCAAATTCCTGCGACTGGGCTCCGATTTTTTACTGTATATGGGCCATTAGGACGGCCTGATATGGCTTACTTTGGGTTCACACAGCAATATTTTTCTGAAGAACCAATTAAGATCTTTAACAATGGTGATTTCAACCAAGATTTGTATCGTGATTTTACATACATCGATGATATTGTAGAGGGAATTGAACGACTTCTTGGTAACCCTCCTAACACTAAAGATAATGCTCTTCATAGAGTCTTTAATATTGGAAATAACACGCCTGAGAAACTGATGACTTTTATTGAAACTTTAGAGAAGTGCTTGAGCAATTCATTAAGAAGAGAAGTTATATTTAAAAAATCATTCGAACCGATAAAACCGGGTGACGTACCTGCAACTTATGCCTCAACTGAATTACTAGAAAAAGCTATAGATTTTAAGCCTAAGACCTCAATACAAGAAGGCTTACAAAGATTTACGGATTGGTATTGTGAGTATTATAAAGTGAAATAGTGTGAGGAGGGATTCTATGAAGCTGGTTTTATTATCTGGCGGCTCAGGCAAACGCTTATGGCCTTTATCAAACGACTCTCGCTCTAAGCAGTTTCTCAAAGTACTGGACAATCAACAGCACGACCATGAATCGATGGTTCAAAGGGTTTGGGGCCAGCTGCAGGCTGCAGGTTTGGAACACGACTCGGTGATTGCCACGGGAAACGCGCAAGTAGATATGATCCAGAGCCAACTGGGGAATAACGTGTCCCTCATTGTAGAGCCGGAGCGAAGAGATACGTTTCCAGCGATTGCTTTGGCAGCAACCTATTTATACTCCATGAGGGAAACCAGCCTAAACGAAGTTGTCGTTATTTTACCAGTGGATCCTTATGTGGAGAACGGTTTTTTTGAAAAGGTAAAAGAGCTTGAAGGCGCCATCTCACAATCCGATGCGGATCTTGCTTTGATTGGCGTGAAGCCTACGTATCCATCTTCCAAATATGGCTATATCATTCCCGAGCATCAGGTCGCCGGCCATTCGTATGTCAAAGTAAGTCATTTTAAAGAGAAACCCCAAGAAGACCAAGCGAAGATCTTGATCGAACAAGATGCGCTTTGGAATTGTGGGGTTTTTGCTTTTAAATTGGACTATTTAATTAATCTGCTGATTGAGAAAGGTCTCCCAATTCAATATGAAGAGCTCCTCAAGCAATATGGCAGGCTGGATAAGATCAGTTTTGACTACGAAGTCGTTGAAAAAGCGAATCATATTGTGACGCTTCCTTATGATGGGTATTGGAAGGATCTGGGTACTTGGAACACGCTAACGGAAGAGATGGCAGCGAATGTCATGGGCAAAGGCATGATGAGCTCAGATTCGTCGAATACCCATATCGTGAATGAGTTGGATATTCCTGTTACGGTGCTTGGTTTATCAAATGTTGTCGTTGCCGCAAGTGCGGATGGCATTCTCGTCACCGAGAAGAGCGCGAGCCCTCGGATTAAGGAAATTCTGGGCAGTTATGATGAAAGACCTATGTATGAAGAGCGGCGTTGGGGCTGGTATAAAGTGCTGGATTATTCACGGCATTGCCCGGGGCAAGAAGTGTTGACCAAGCGGATTTGCATTACAGCCGGTAAAAATTCCAGTTATCAAATTCATTACAAGCGAAGCGAAGTGTGGACGTTCACGAAAGGGGAGGGCGACATTGTGATCAATGATCGCTTGATTCCGGTTAAAGCGGGGGACGTCTGGCATATCCCTGTCGGTACGAAGCATGCCGTTAGAGCGAGTTCGGACCTGGAGTTTATTGAGGTGCAAAGCGGCAGTGAGCTCGTCGAAGAGGATATTAGCCGATTGTTAATGACCTGGGATGAGATTAAAAATCATTGTTTAAGCAAGCTATAAGAAGCGGGTGAAGCCCTTGAAGTATTTGAAGTCTTTGAAACGGTGGCAGAGGTGGTTGTTAGGTATAAGTAGTGCATGTGCACTGCTTGTTCTAACAGCTGCCTCTGTCTTTTATTATCAAATTCATTCCATACAAGTTGACGATATTTTGCAAAGGCATCTAGTCCAACAAAGTTCAGGACCGGATTCCTCAACAAAAGCGGAGAGTCAGTCCTCGTCAGAACAAGCTAATGAGAAAAAGGAACAGACGCTGCCCTCCGTTTTGACGGCGCCCGTCGATAAAGCAAATCAGTTCGCGAGCAAACCTATTAAGACACAGGACGCATTGGATGTAGCAGCCATTCTATTGAAAGCCGGCTTGAGCTTGAAAGAGGTCTATTATTTGACAGGCCAAGCGGATAATAATCTGCCCAATGAGCAGAAGCAGAAGATTCGGGATATGCTTCTTTCCAAACTCTCCCCAGATGAGATTAAAGCGCTGCGCTCAATCACCAAACCATATGGGAAAGGTCTTCTGATTCTGGATCCCAACTACCCCATCGAAATGGTAGGCGTGGAAGATCCTGCGGAGCGGAAAAGAATTCAGAAGGAACTGCAGGACAAGAAAAAAGCCGAACACAGTGCTCCTGCCAAAGATCAGGAAGAGAAGCCCGCAGAGGTGGCAACAGTACCGATATCAACATCAACACCAGCATCACCATCGCCAACACCGGATAGCCGGCCGCAGCCTGCTTCGGATCCTGCTGTCGTTGCTGTCTACACGGCTAAGCTGGAGTCGCTGAAAACGAGCTGCCAAGGCGACATTAATAGTCTAGTTTCCAATGTGGTAGGTGCGAAGAAGGCGAATAAAGATTTGGGTTTGAAAGAGCTGCAAGGTATGTTCATGCAAAAGTTTGTCGATGCTGAAGCTAGGTGCGACTCCGGCTTTAACGGAATTCTAGCGGATGCGACGCAAGCAGGAGTCGACTCTAGAGAGATCGATGGCTGGAAGCAAGCCTATCATGCAATGAAGCAAAGCGCGCAGAACGGCGCTATTGCGCAAATCGAGAAAGCTTTTTCAAATAAGTAGTAAAAGGGTATAAGAATAGTAGGTGATTCAACTTGTCAGGACAACCAAGCGCTCTGAAGGTTCTATTGTATTTGATTCCGGTGCTTATTTGCTGCGGCATCATCTTTGGCTTATCGTCGCAAACCCATCAGCAGCAGGATATTACGCCATGGATTAAGAAGGAAGTTTCCGATAAAGCGATAAAAACCTATTTCTCTGGCACAAGCTTTAATTACGGCTCTCAGAAGGTAAGTTTGAAGTCAGGGAGTCCCAGTTCATTCGTCGAGTTCTTCATTCGCAAGTTTGCTCATTTAACGATATATGGCTTGCTAGGATTGCTGACCACCCGTCTCTTTAAGGCTCTGACGCGTTGGGCAGTTAGCTGGAATTTTCTCTACAGTGTGCTCCTCTGTGCGGCGTATGCGGCTTCGGACGAATATCATCAGAGCTTCATTGCAGGGAGAACGTCAAGACCTGCAGACGTCGTTCTGGATACGGTGGGGGCGGCGTTAGGGATTCTCATCTATCATTCTTTATCTTTGGCCGTGCGAGTGATGCGCAAAAGAAAAGCAGCTGAATGGTAGAGAATCGTATAGCTTTTGTTAACTTTATTTGCTACAATTATCCTATTAATGGATATGCGCATAAATCGTACGATAATGGCAAAGCTGGTGAAAACCAGTGACGCAAAGCTAGAGGGACTACATTGGGCTTCCCAACATGTCAGCCAGCTACCGGATACGGGCCTCCGTGTGATTTTATGTAGAACAAGTACATGTACGCACATTTTTCTTAGGAGGTAGATGATCATGTGGTTACTTATTCTGTCGATCATTTGGTTCGTCGTTAGTTTGTTTTTTCTTTGTTTATTCGTAACGGCCAAGCGAGCAGATCAGAAAGCGGAAGCCATGTTCTTGGACACGAAGCGTGACGATGAGATGCTAAACTACGATGAAGAGAGTGAAATGATAGGAAAGATTTGCTTAACTTAACAATGGTAGTCCAAGCGCCCTTATGGGCGCTTTTTTTATGGCGATAAAGCCATATTAGATTACATGAATACATTGAATATGAGGTGTGCCAGTCATGAAAGCGAGTCGTAAAGTGAAAGCAGCAGTAGGATTAACAGCAGCATTGGTTATGGGGATCAGCACGCAAGCTTTTGCAGCGCAGGATGCTGTTGAAGTGAGCGTGTACCAAGTACCTATGCATTTTGTGTTTGACGGGAAGGAGTATGCGCCGCCGGAAGGGCAGCAGGGGTTTATCTATGAAGGCAGCACCTATGTGCCGCTGCGATTCATCTCTTATTCCCTGGGCAAAGCGGTGAAATGGGATGGCGATTCGTACACGGTTTCGGTTTCGGAGCCGAAGGATGCGGACAAGGTCACGATCGATGAGTATAAAATGAATTCGCGGGTTGAGAACTCGAATATCGCTAAAATCGATAAATCCAGCCTCGTTCCAAGTACGCTGCAGGCGTATAAAGAGAACGTTTCTTTTATATTTGATGGTGCAGAAAAGAAAATCGGCGGAGACCTGCCGAGCTACATTATTGACGGCAGTCTGTACGTTCCCATGCGCTTCTTCTCGGAATCGGTCGGAAAAACGATCAACTGGGACCCGGACACTTACAGTGTGTCCGCGAATACCGCTGCAAGCACAGATCCGAAGCAGCCTGAAGTAAAACCGGTGACACCGCCAGCCACACCGGCGGCACCAGCAGCGCCAGCAGCTCCAACGACTCCTGCCGTAGGCGGCGGAAGTGCGGGCGGTGGCGGAGGTGCAGGCGCACCATCGACATCGAATCCGTCGTATGATTCGATCACGTCGGCAGCGGAAGCGAAGCTTCAGCAATTGAAGGAAGAGGACAGGGTTGCGTTTACCGCTTTATATCAAGACTATCTGGATCATGCGAATGATCCTGCAGCTAAAGCAGCGATCAAACAGCAAGTCATCTCCAAATTAGCGGAATCCGACAGCAAGTTTGCGCAAATCATTAGTGACACCCAATCCAAGCTAGAATCGAACCAATACGATACGAGCGTTATTGATTCCTATAAACAGGCTTATCAAGACGAGAGCGATCCGATTCGGAGCGTGGTTCATTAACAGCCAGGAAGCCAGTTCAACCGCCGGGGGACTTTTCATGATGAAAAGCCCCCGGTTTTTTTGCGTTTTCAGTATTTTCATGAAAACCCCTTGATAAGTTACGATTTGTATCATATAATAAATATATAATACATAATGTAACACGAAGCGACAATTGTTTCGATGTTGAGGGGGATGTTTGATGAATAATGTGAATTTGGTATTTTGTGTCGAATGCAATACATTATTGTCTTTGAATAATGCAGAAAAGGTTTTTAAAACCGGTTATTTCAAAACAACGATACCTCTATGCTTCTGCAAAGAATGCGCGAATAAAGAGAATGGTGAAGAGGATATGGATGTGCTCGGTATCAGTCAGGATTGCTACGCGTATTCAGCTATGGCCTTGACGGTGTGAGGTGGTGCAGGTGGCAGGGTACGCCTGGAGACGATGGTTTATCAGCAGTCTTTGTTTGTTGCTTGGGTTAGCGGCGATCATTGCAGCCGTAACATTCACAGCAGCTCCGTAGATTGTTTTTTTTTCGCTCTGATAAGTAAGCGCTTACACATAAACAAAATGAAACGCCCACCGCCGAGGTGGACGCTTTTGTTAATTCAATAGGTGCTTATACGCGCTAAAATCTATCTGCTCCTTCTCCAGGAAGCTGGTCAGGCTCTTGTAGTCGCGTCGCGGTGTCGCTAGTATGTAGCCTTCAATGCAATGTTCCCGCGTTACTTCCGATGCTCCGGCCTCGAGGGCCACCTGCCCGATCCTTGCGGCGATGGAGTGCTTGGCGATATCCCGGAACGGTGTCGGCACCGGGGATACAAGCTGATCGAGGAACGTCTTGGAATCTTCGGTCCATAGATGTCGGGAGCTGTCGACGTAATGATTTTGCCAGTCGAGCTTGGATTTGCCATCTTCCTTAGGCAGTACCTTCAGAAACTTGCGGAACATGAAGTACCCGCCAACGGACATGAAGAACAGCAGGACACAGACCCAGAATATAATGAACCACATGAATAGGTCGTTGCTCATCGCAGATTTAACCACCTCACTGTTAAACGTGTATATCTGAGAAGAATTATAGCAAATTTCTAGATTTCTTGCGACAATACGGGTAAAATAGGAGGATGTAGTGACCACTCGTAAAGGAGTATTTCAGATATGCCTAAAATTGGTTCGCACGTTTCTTTTTCAGATAAAGGGCTTTTAAATGCAGCAGAGGAAGCCGTTTCCTACGGCTCATCTACATTTATGATTTACACGGGAGCGCCGCAGAATACGCGCCGCAAGCCGATCGAGACGCAGTTTATTGAAGAAGGCAAAGCTTTGATGGACAAGCATGCATTGAACGAAATCGTCGTGCATGCGCCTTACATTATTAACCTGGGCTCTTATAAAGAAGATACGTTCGAGTTAGCGGTGCGCTTCCTGCAGGAAGAGATTCGCCGCACGGATTACTTGGGCGTACGTAATATCGTGCTGCATCCGGGCGCTTACACGGATAAGGACGCGGAATACGGCATTGCGCGCATTGCCGATGGCTTGAACGAAGTGCTGGCGGGCGTGAAGGACACGAACGTCAATATCGCGCTCGAGACGATGGCCGGCAAGGGCACGGAGATCGGCAGAAGTTTCGATGAAATTGCCATGATCATGGACAAGGTCGAAGACAACGGCAGATTGACTGTCTGCTTCGATACTTGCCACGTGCACGACGCGGGCTACGACATTATCAATGATCTGGATGGCGTGCTGGACCATTTCGACCGTACCGTCGGTTTGGACAAGCTGGCTGTCATTCACTTGAATGACAGCAAGAACCCGCGCGGCGCCAGTAAAGACCGCCATGCGCCAGTAGGCTCAGGCTGGATCGGCTTCGACGCGATGAATAATATCGTGCGCCACGAGAGCCTGCAGCACTTGCCGATGATCCTCGAGACGCCGTGGATCGGGAAAGAAGACAAGACGCAGCGCCCGATGTACGAAGCGGAGATTGCTCTGTTGTCCGGCAACTTAAACGGACGCTTCGGCGGCGAGTTCCTGGATCATGTGGAACGCATCGATCATCTCTTCACCAAGAAAGACATCCATCATCGCGATTTCGTCTTGAAGACGTGGGAGCTGCTGAAGAATGACGCGAAAGCGAAGAAAGCGGACGGCCGCGAGCCGATGGAACGTCTGTACGATATTTTGTTCGAGGAGCGCCTGCTTCCTGATCTGAGCGAGGAGCAGTTGAATCAGCGATTGACTGTATGGCTGGCGGGTAAAGAAGTATTGAAGCAAGCGTAACTGCGTTGAATATCCCTGTGAAACGACCGAGTTACCGGCGTTTTGCAGGGTTTCACTACATATAGAGATCTATGAGGTTGGGGGATAACATGGAACGAAGAAACGATAGCAACAGAGCGAGAATGCTCATATCTTGTCCGGACAAGCCGGGTATTGTAGCGGCGGTCTCGCAATTTTTATTCGAGTATGGCGCGAACATCGTGCAATCCGATCAGTATACGATGGATCCGGAGGGCGGCATGTTCTTTATCCGCATCGAGTTCGATCTGCCGCAGCTAGAAGATCGTGCCGAGCAGCTGAAGCGGGATTTCTCCCATGTGGCTGACAAGTTCTCCATGGAATGGAGTCTTTCGCTGGCCAGCCAGAAGAAGCGTCTGGCTATTTTCGTCTCGAAGGAGGATCATGCGCTGCTGGAGCTATTGTGGCACTGGCGCGCCGGCGATCTGAATGCGGACATCGCGATGGTCATCAGCAACCACCCGGATATGCGTGAGCTGGTGGAGCCTTTCGGCATCCCGTATCATCACATCCCGGTAACAGCGGATACGAAGGCGGAAGCAGAGCGCCGCCAGCTGGAAGTCGTTGGTGACAAGGTTGATGCGATTATTTTGGCACGTTATATGCAGATCGTGTCCCCGTCCTTTATCAAGCATTACACGAATCGGATTATTAACATTCACCATTCGTTCCTTCCGGCTTTCGTCGGCGGCAAGCCCTACGCGCAAGCGCATAACCGCGGTGTCAAAATCATCGGCGCGACGGCGCACTACGTGACCGACGAGCTGGACGGCGGCCCGATCATTGAGCAGGACGTTCAGCGCGTCAGCCACCGTGACAACGTGGAAGACTTGAAGCGCATCGGCCGCCATATCGAGCGCATCGTTCTCGCCAGGGCGGTAGCCTGGCACGTGGAAGACAGAATTATTGTGCACAACAATAAGACGGTTGTTTTTAATTGATGGAAAGAGACCAAGTCCTGCAGCGGATTTGGTCTTTTTTTTACCCCAATATGGGAATATATGTAAATTAGTTGCAAACGATGGATATAATGAGGAGACAAAGCTTGAAAGTAGGTCAACTGCGATGAGAAGTATCGCCGCCTTATTCTCCATGCTGATGCCAGGTGTGGGTCAGATGTATAACAATCAGTTTGTGAAAGGTGTCGTTTTTTTAATTATTGAACATTATGATAATGTATTCGGCTCGATCAATAAGGCGATACATTTGGATTTTAACGGGGCTCATGCAGAGGCATTAAAGGCGGTGGATTACCAGCACCTCTTATTTTATCCGGGCTTTTATGCCTTCTGTGTATGGGATGCCTGGTTTCATGCCAGGGCTGGCGCAGACAAGACCAAAACAGCAATCATTTTCCTTGTGGGCGGTTTTCTGGGGGAGTTTGCCGCAATCTTTTCCACGCATCTGCCAATACCTTCATTGACCTGCGGTCTGGTCATGGTTATTCCCATGCTTGCCGGTATGTTTATTTTTCGAAAGCAATAGGGGGATGAGGATATGAAAATGGCGCTATACGGTCTCAGGAGCGTGCGTCGACTATTGATGCTGGAGCGAACCATCCTAATGGTTGGTCGTGGCTGAGCCTATAAATTGTGCTGCATCTTACGAATTGGCTGACAAGAAGGTTTATGACGACTATGAAAAACCGCGATTCTCACTAAGAGATACGCGGTTTTTGTGCATTACTGGCTATGAATGCTCCTGCCTGGATAGAACATGTGTCCGGCCTCGACTTCTCTCTCCTTCGCGGACAGGGAAGAAGCGACCAGCTTGAATACTGCCGTTTTACTCCCCATGGAGGAAACGTAACGCTCCAGATGGCTTTGTGCAAGTGGCTTATCATAATAGCCTGGCACATATTTGTTCAGCATGCCCTGCATGGCTGCGGTCGCTTCCGTTATATCACTCACCCGCTCGACAGTGCCAAAGATCATCACGCTCATATAAGCGGTGTCCGTATTAGCCGGTACGGGATCGGTAATCGTGCCGTACTCTTCACTGACCGTGAAGCAGGCTTGCGGATTCATCTGGATGACTTCGATCTTCCTTCCTCCTGCAGCCCCGTGAAAATAGATCGCCTCGTCCTTCCATACGAAGTTGAGCGGGACTACGTAGGGATGATCATCGGACGATAAACCAAGAAATCCTGTGCGGGCTTGGTCGAGAAAGTGCTGGATGGTTGCTGTGTCGGTGCAAGCGCGTTTTTGCATGCGAATAGGGAACATTGTCTTGGCTCTCCTCTCAGGTCATGTGTTACTATGAGTGTAAATGTAATCTGTCCACATACAAAGATACAGATACATGAAATTCTATAGGGACAGTTGGTGGGACAAGTGATCAGTATAACGCCCGAGATTGATAAAACAAGTAGGGTTCCTGTTTATCAGCAGCTTTTTACCTATATGAAAAAACAGATCGAATCCGGCGTGATCAGTGAAAATGACCGCCTGCCCTCGATCCGGCAGCTTGCTGCTTATTTGCTGATCAGCAAAAACACGGTGGAAATGGTGTATCAGCAGCTCCTTGCGGAAGGCTATATTCACAGCAAGCCGCGCAGCGGGCTTTTTGTGCTCCCTGTGGAGAGGCTGCCTGTACCCGGCCACACTGCGGTTGCCGGAGCACCGCCCACCCGGGAGGCTCAAGCGCCGGATAAGTGCACGGAAGCTTGGATCGATTTTGAATACGGGGACGTCGAGTTGGCGCATTTTCCGGTGAAACAGTGGAAGCGGTGCTTGATGGATGCGCTGGACGATCTGACCAACGATGTCTATGGGTACGGCGATCGGCAGGGGCATGCAGGATTGCGGACAGAAATCGCAAGCTATTTGTATCAGTCACGCGGGGTGCTGTGCGGGCCGGAGCAAATTTTTCTCAGTGCAGGGACGCAGCAATCGATCAGTCTGCTCTGTCAGCTGCTGCCCTTGTCCCCGCAAGTGGCTATGGAAGAGCCGGGCTATCATGGCGTGCGAGTCGTGCTTGCCAATCACGGCCGTGAGGTGATGCCAATCCCGCTGGAGCACGATGGTGTGTCTGTGGATCTGCTGCAGGCCAGCAAAGCGCGGACGATTTACGTGACGCCCTCGCATCAATTCCCAATTGGGACAGTTATGTCCGTGCAAAAGAGAGTCCAGCTGCTCCAATGGGCAGCGAACAACGACGGCTACATCCTCGAAGACGATTACGACAGCGAGTTCCGGTACCAGGGCCAGCCAATTCCGGCGCTAAAGGCGATGGATACAGGGGATCGCGTGATCTATCTAGGGACGTTCTCGAAATCATTCCTGCCGGGCGCCCGCCTGAGCTATTTCTTGCTGCCCCAGTCGTTGGCGCACTCCTTCCGAACGGTCATGCAAGCTTACAGCGGCTCCGTTTCGCCCACGCTGCAGGTGGCTGTTTACCATTTTATGGAAAAAGGGTACTTCGAAGGGCATGTCCGCAAAATGAGGCGGCTGTATCAGCTCCGGCATAAAACCTTAATCCGCGCTATTCAGGAGCATCTCGGGAATCGTGTAGACATCATCGGGCAGAAATCAGGGATTCATCTGCTGTTGAACGTCTACAATCGCAGCAGCGCTGAGCTGATTGAACTTGCTGCGCGGCAAGGGGTCAAGGTGTACACCCCCAAAATCCATTGGATGGACCCGGAGGCGTGCCCGGACAGCTACATTTTGCTGGGGTTCGCAAGCTTGAGCGAGGAGATGATCAGGGAGGGGATCCTGCGTTTGGGAGCAAGCTGGTTTCCAGCGCAGGGCTGAGCACCTGGACAGCGTTAGATGAACCGCAGCTTTTCGAAGCTTCCGCCGAGCGTGCTTGTCGCATCGCCCCCGAGCCAGTCCTCAATCAGCGTATAGTAAACCGAGCGGAAATCCACTTCATATTTCAGATCGCCATGAATGAGCTTCGCCAAGCTGGGATACTCGCCGTAAAGTCCGCCTTTTACTTCGCCTCCCAGTACAAATACCGGCGCAGCCGTGCCATGATCCGTCCCGCCGCTCCCGTTTTCCTTCAGCCGCCGCCCGAATTCGGAGAACACCATCGTCACGACATCCCGATGAAGCCTTTGCGCTTGCAAGTCCGTGTAAAAAGCATGCAGCGCCTCGTCCAGTTCCCTCAGCGTACCGGCATGCTGCTCTTTCTCATTGGCATGATCGTCGAAGCCGCCAAGTTCGACATAATACACCCGCGTCCCCGACTTAGCGGCGGCCAGTTTGGCGATCAGCTGCAGCCGGCTGGCTAAGCTGCCCTTTGGGTAGGACACGCCGCTCTTATAGGCGCTGACCATGGACTGGACGCTCTCCATACTTTGGAACGCAGCCAAAGCCTGAGTTGCCGAGATGCGCAGCCATTCATGCTCCGGCTTGTCTTGATAAATCTTCATCAGCGCGGACGTCATCCGCTTATGGTCATTGGCGGGAATTTGGCTGCTGAGCGCGTAGAAGCTGCCCAGCGATTCGATCGACGGCACATTGATGCCAGGTGCGCTGAACGCTTTATTCGTAAAGCCACCGATTTGAACGGCAGGCAGTTGATGCTCGGGCAGCGAAGACTGGATGTAGCGCCCCAGCCAGCCGCTTGCATGGAGCTCCTCCGGCTTGGCCGTCTGCCAAATCTCCATGGAGCGAAAATGCGAATAGTCGGGCTGCGGATAGCCCGCGCCTTGGATAATGGCCAGCTTGCCTTGCTCATAATACTGCTGCAGATGCGCCAGTGCGGGATGGAGGCCCACCGTCTCGTTGAGCGCAAGCACTTCGTGCTGCTGCAAGGCTAATCCAGGCCTGGCGTCATAATAGGCGCCGGACCCGTAAGGGATGACGGTATTCAGGCCGTCATTACCGCCGGAGAGCTGGACGACCACGAGGACAGGCGTCCTGCGGCGGTATTTGAAATCCGCTTCCCCGCGCAGGATGTCTCGCCCTTTCTCGGTCGCCAGCAAGGTGCCTCCAAAGCTTAAGGTGGCGATTACCCCTGCGCTGAGCTTCAAAAAGTCCCTTCGCGTCATCCGCATCACGCTTCACATCCTTTTACTTCAATTGATTCTCCGGGCACATGATCATCATAAGCAGCAGCTGGCGCATCACGGCATCCGTCAAGACGAGCGATTCGCGAGAAAATGCGGCCAGCTCCTCTATGGCTGCCTGCGACAACGGCGCGATACGCAGCTTGCGGCTCCAGAGCTGCAGGCGCTCCTGAATCGGCACCGCAGCCGTGGGCTTGGAACGGTCGGCGAGGAACCATTCCCGCTGGACAAGCCGCACCATGCGTTCCGCATGCTGGAACCGCGCCAGCAAATAATCGGTCGCCAGCCAGTCCCTGCCGCCTCTCCAGCCGGCCACATCGGGAGGAGCGAACAGCTCCTGCCCCATGCCGGGCAGGGCATCCGCCATCTGGCGCGTAAGCGGAATTAGCAGCGTGCGAGCCAAGGCGGCAACGTATTCCACGGGCGATTTGACGAGCGCTCGCAAGCAGGTTTCCTCATAAAATTCATCGGAGATGAAAATTTCGTATAATGCATCCTTAATTTGCAAAGATTGATGAAGTCGGGCGGCAATCCGCGTACGCCAAGAAGGGGAGGGATTCTCACAGGCAAAAGCTTGGAGCAGCTTTAACGATAAATAGTCGTACAAGGCTGGCTGTTTCAATATAATGTCGGACACATCGCGCTCATCCCAATTGCCCTGGCTACCAAGCACAGTTTTCAAGGTGTTGTCATGGCGCTCCGGCCGGAATACCGCTTGATCTTTGTCCTCTTCATAGTCCCATCCCGTTAAAGAGCGGGCAGCCTCTTTGACGTCCGTTTCCGTATAATGGCCTCGGCCCAACGTAAAGAGCTCCATGACCTCTCTTGCGTAGTTCTCATTAGGACTACCTTTGACATTGCGCTCTGTATCCAGCCAGATCATCATGGCGGGATCCGTTCCGACGGCGAGCAGCAGGTCGCCGAAGGAGCCGAGTCCGAGCCGGCGGAATTGTTCGATCTGTCGGACCATCAAGGAGACTTTTTGAACCTTGGCATAAGAGGTGGCAAAATGGCCGTGCCAGAATAGGGCCATCTTCTCGATCAGCGGGGTATCGCTTTGAAGGATCCGGTACAGCCAATACGCTTGTTCATCTTGGAGTTTGCCGGGGACTAAAGCTTTGCCGTCCAGCTGCACTTGCTCAATCGGTGCGATGGTCCGGGACGGGGCTTGCAGCGGCAGCCCATCTACGAGCCTGCGGACGGCTGCTTCTTTGCCCAAGGACAGAGATGCTTCGATGTCAGCATCGGTGGCGCCGAAGGCGGTGCGGCCCAGCAGGTGGTTGATCTCTTTTTCGGTCCATGCGCTGCCCATGTCGTGCGTGCCTCCTGATCGCTCAATTTCTATATATCTATCATACGCGCTCCCTTGAAATGAAGAACGGAGCCCCCGTTTTAGTGCTTTATTGTGGCAAACGCTGAAAGCAAATGGTACAATTAGGCAAGCGACAAAAAATGCAAATTTTTTAGCAAGTACAAGCAGTCCAGACACAAATATAGAGAGCAAATTGGAGGGATTAAGTACTTATGACGGCAACTAATAAAACAATCGAGCAACTGGCAGTCGACACGATTCGCACACTCGGTATCGATGCTGTAGAAAAAGCGAATTCCGGCCATCCCGGAATGGTTATGGGCGCTGCGCCAATGGCTTACGTGCTGTGGAAGCAGCATATGAAACACAATCCTGCGAATCCGCATTGGATCAACCGTGACCGTTTCGTTTTGTCTGCGGGCCACGGATCCATGCTGCTATACAGCTTGCTTCATCTATGCGGATACGATCTGCCGATCGAAGAGATCAAAAACTTCCGCCAATGGGGCAGCAAAACCCCTGGACACCCTGAGTATGGCCACACACCTGGTGTCGATGCGACGACAGGTCCGCTGGGACAAGGCGTTGGCATGGCTGTAGGTATGGCAATGGCTGAAGCGCACCTTAGAGAGACTTATAACAAAGAGAACTTCCCGATCGTTGACCACTATACATATGCGATTTGTGGCGATGGCGACATGATGGAAGGCGTATCTTCCGAAGCGGCGTCCCTCGCAGGCCATTTGAAGCTGGGCAAGCTGATCATGCTTTACGATTCCAACGATATTTCGCTTGACGGCGAATTGAATATGGCTTTTTCCGAGAGCGTGCAAAAGCGTTTTGAAGCTTACGGCTGGCAAGTTCTGCGCGTGGAAGAGCAGAATGACCTGTCGGCGATCTCCAAGGCGATCGCTGAGGCGAAAGCGGACACGACGCGCCCAACTTTGATCGAAGTGAAAACTACGATCGGGTTCGGATCCCCGAACAAAGGCGGCAAAGGCGGTCACGTAGGCCCTCACGGTTCCCCGCTTGGCGGCGAAGAAGTGAAGCTGACGAAAGCGGCATATGGCTGGCCAGAAGAGCCGGACTTCCTCGTTCCGGACGAAGTTAGAGCACACTACGATGAAATCAAAGTGGAAGGCGCTAAAGCGGAGCAAGCTTGGAGCAGCCTGCTTGCTGATTACATCAAGGCTTACCCTGAGCTTGGCAATCAGTTCACCGCGGCGGTGAGCAGCGAGCTTCCAGCGGGTTGGGATGCCGAGCTTCCGGCATACACAACGACGGATAAGCCGCTTGCGACACGGGCCGCTTCCGGCAACGCGATCAATGCTGTAGCGGGCAAGCTGCCGCAGCTGATCGGCGGTTCTGCTGACCTAGCGAGCTCTAACAATACGATGATCAAAGGCGAGTCGAACTACAGCGCCAGCAACTATGCGGGCCGCAACCTGTGGTTTGGCGTGCGTGAGTTCGGCATGGGCGCAGCAATGAACGGTATGGCGCTGCACGGCGGCGTTCGCGTGTATGGCGCAACGTTCTTCGTGTTCTCCGACTACCTGCGCGCATCCATCCGTCTGGCTGCCTTGATGCAGCTTCCGGTTGTGTATGTCCTGACGCATGACAGTATCGCTGTCGGCGAAGACGGCCCGACCCATGAGCCGATCGAGCAACTGCCTGCGCTGCGCGTGATCCCTGGCATCACCGTGCTGCGTCCGGCTGACGGCAACGAGACTTCCGAGGCTTGGCGCTATGCTCTGACGAATCAAAAAGGGCCGGTTGCCCTGGTGCTTACGCGTCAGAACCTGCCGATCCTCGAAGGTTCGGTTACAGGCGCTCGCGAAGGCCTCAGCAAAGGCGCTTACGTCGTATCCGACGCGGCTAACGGCA
Source organism: Paenibacillus aestuarii (assembly GCF_027789125.1). Lineage (GTDB taxonomy): Bacteria > Bacillota > Bacilli > Paenibacillales > NBRC-103111 > Paenibacillus_E > Paenibacillus_E aestuarii. The sequence goes on from NZ_JAQFVF010000033.1 coordinate 276,193, forward strand.
AGCCGGATGCGCAAATCCTGGCGACTGGTTCTGAAGTGCAGCTCGCGGTAGCCGCGCAGCAATTGCTTCAAGCTGAAGGCATCCACGTGCGCGTTGTCAGCATGCCGAGCTGGGAGCTGTTCGAGAAGCAGCCGCAAGCGTACAAAGATTCCGTCATCCTGCCGGAAGTCAAAAAGCGCCTCGCTGTCGAAATGGCCTTCCCGCTTGGCTGGGAACGCTACGTCGGCGACCAAGGTTCGATCCTGGGCATTTCCACTTTTGGCGCTTCCGCCCCTGGGAATATCGTCCTGAAAGAATACGGCTTCTCGCCTGAGAACGTAGTTGCCCGTGTGAAAGCTCTGTTGTCTTAATTGTGTTATGGGCGCGCCGTACCCGGGAGAGGGGCGGCGCGCATCTACAATCAGCTTAGTCCATATGAGGGGGAAATTGAACGATGTCCAGCTTTGAGAATGTAACGGTAGTAACGAAAGCCAACGTATATTTCGACGGTAAAGTGACGAGCCGCACGGTGATCTTCACAGACGGCACTAAGAAAACGCTTGGTATTCTGATGCCAGGCGAGTATGAATTCGGTACGGACTTGAAAGAAATTATGGAAATTCAGTCCGGCGAATTGAACGTATTGCTGCCGGGCAGCAGCGAGTGGATCTCGATCAGCGGCGAAGGCGAATTCACCGTGCCGGCGAATTCGAAATTCAAGCTCGACGTGAAAACCGTGAGCGACTATATCTGCTCTTACATCAGCGAGTAAAGACATCGGAGACCTCGGAAGTTCGGATCGTATGTCGCCGAACTTGGATCTAGCTCCCGTCTTCTTTTCGAACCTGTGTGGTTGGGAAGAAGGGGGGAGTTTTTTGTGTATCTCGCTAATCCTAAAATAGGGTAGCGTGAATATGCGTTCAAGAATATGCGTTCAATGATCCGCTGGTTAGCGATGAATTGACGTCGCGATTATGAGTAGATGCGGAGGAGTGTAGGTAGCCATGGTTCTATTTTGCCTGATGATTACAGGAATTTTTGGCGGATTTATCGCGCTGGATATGTATATTTCGAGGGTGTGGGACGTCTTCTCGGCCAAAAGCTACACATGCTGAATATGGTCGCCGGAGACCGCATCTCTCATCCATCCTGCGTGCTGAAACGGGGGGGAGCACACAGAGCACACAAAAAAGCTACTACTCCCTGACGAACGCTAGAGCTCCCGATAAGCTACTCCCGCCAACCAACGCTAGAGCTCCCCAAGAAGCTGCTCATCCCGTGATATTGCTGCAGTCCGATTTTGCCGAACTAAAGCGACTAAAGCTTCGACTGATGCTCATGTAGTTGGGAAAAACCCAATTAAAACGAGTTTTTTTATGGCTGGTGTCTAAAAACGCTTCTCCAATTGGGTAAAGTCGGACTGCAGACGCCATGAAGGCAGATAGCCGTGCTGTAATTGGTCAAAACCGGACTGCAGCCGTCGCGGCTCCAATGGCTCGCCACAGCCTGCCCCGGCGGCAGGAAATCATGCTGCAATTGGGCAAAATCGGGCTGCCGGACACCGGCGCGTCGAGGAAATCGACATAGTGCGCCTTTAGCTCCTCGGCGAGCCGTTGGCTCGTAGCCGGAGCTACGGTGCTGCAGTCGATAATCGTCAGCGCCGGATGCAGGCCGCTCAGAATGCTTTGCTTGCTGTAAAACGTTTCCGGCAGCGCCGCGTCATTGCTGAGCATCGTAATCAGCAAGTCCGCCTGGCAGGCCGCTTCAGCCGGCGTCTACACTGCTTCCGCGCCGAGGACGACGAGCTCGTCCACTTTGTCAGCATTCCGGTTACAGGATAACCTTTTTGAATCAGGGTGGCCGCCATAAGTTTGCCCATGGTACCAAGTCCGATAAAACCGATATGTTTCATGAACGATCACCTCATGCATGGTTTTACCCTATTTCGACTTTCGTTTTAAGTTCTACCTCGCCGCAACGGCTTGCATTTGGACGGGCAAAAAAGTATGCTAGGAAAAGGAAAAATATAGAGATGGAGGAGATCATTTTGACTCAAAAGCTACACTTTGATTACAGCAAAGCTTTATCTTTTCTATCCCAGCATGAAGTCGATTACTTGACTCAGCAAGTGAAGGTTGCGCATGACCAACTGCATAACAAAAGCGGCGCAGGTTCCGACTATCTGGGCTGGGTGGACCTCCCGGAGAACTACGACCGTGAAGAGTTTGCACGCATCCAAGCGGCAGCTAAGCAGATCCAATCCGACTCTGACGCGCTGGTTGTCATCGGGATCGGCGGCTCTTATCTGGGCGCACGCGCTGCCATTGAAATGCTGTCCCACTCGTTCTACAACATCATGCCGAAAGACAAACGCAAAACCCCTGAAATTTATTTCGTAGGAAATAATATCAGCTCTACATATGTCACTCACCTGATCCAATTGCTCGAAGGTAAGAATTTCTCGGTCAATGTCATTTCCAAATCCGGTACAACGACGGAGCCGGCGATTGCTTTCCGTATTTTCCGTGAGCTACTGGAGAAAAAATACGGCAAAGAAGCTGCGCGCAAGCGTATCTACGCGACGACGGACCGCGCACGAGGCGCGCTCAAAACACTGGCGACAGCGGAAGGCTACGAGTCCTTCGTCATCCCTGACGATGTGGGCGGCCGTTACTCCGTGCTTACCGCAGTAGGTTTGCTGCCGATTGCTACAGCTGGCATTGACATCGAAGCGATGATGAAGGGCGCAGCTGACGCTAGCCAGGAATTCGCTAATCCGAATTTGAGCGAAAACTACAGCTACCAATATGCAGCTGTGCGCAACGCGCTCTACCGCAAAGGCAAAACGATCGAAATCCTCGTGAACTACGAGCCATCCCTGCATTTCGTATCGGAATGGTGGAAGCAGTTGTTCGGCGAGAGCGAAGGCAAGGACAGCAAGGGCATCTACCCAGCTTCCGTTGACTTCTCCACGGATCTGCACTCCATGGGGCAATTTGTGCAAGAGGGCAACCGCATTCTGTTCGAAACGGTGATCCAGATCGATCAAGTGGCAGACCATATCACAATCGGCACTGACGCCGATGATTTGGACGGCTTGAACTTCCTCAGCGGCAAAACGATGGATTTCGTTAACAAAAAAGCGTTCCAAGGCACGATGTTGGCGCATTCGGACGGCGGAGTGCCGAATCTGATCGTCACGCTGCCGGATATGACACCTTACACGTTCGGCTACATGGTGTACTTCTTTGAAAAAGCTTGCGGCATCAGCGGTTATCTGCTGGGCGTCAATCCTTTTGACCAGCCGGGCGTTGAAGCTTACAAGAAGAATATGTTTGCCCTGCTTGGCAAACCAGGTTACGAAAAAGAGAAAGCGGAGCTTGAAGCCCGCTTGCAGCAATAAGAAACAGGGAACGGCCACTCCTTCATGGAGAGGTCGTTTTTTCCATTATTTATGTGGTAAATTTTCTTTTCATATTGTAGAAGTGATCTGATGTGTGTAGAATGTAATGAAACAGATGTTTCCTTCTACTTAGAAAGGTCGGCTATGCTAGCACATTACAAAACTGTTCAGCAGTACGGATCGTCAGAAATCATCATCAAGAAGTCGCGTTTCATCGGCCATGCCAAACCGGTAGCGTCCGAAGAGGAAGCAATTGCTTTTATAGCGTCGATTAAGAAGGAACACAGCATGGCGACGCACAACTGTTCCGCTTATGTAATCGGAGAGAGGGATCAGATTCAGAAGCAGTCTGATGACGGGGAACCGAGCGGTACAGCGGGCAAGCCGATTCTGGAAGTGATCAAGCATCAAGGGCTCAAGAATGTAGCCATCGTCGTTACCCGCTATTTTGGCGGCATCATGCTTGGTGCAGGAGGACTTGTCCGTGCGTATACGGACGGGGCTGTGGTAGGCATCGAAGCCGCACAACCGATCTATAAGGTCAACCACCGCCTGGTACAGGCTGAGGTGGATTACACGTGGTACGGCAAGCTGGAGAATGAGCTGCGCAATCGCGGCATGCTGCTCGGGGACGTTCAGTTTACGGACCGGGTAACCGTACCGTGTTACCCGTTGGCAGCAGACGCAGACGCTTTTGTGGCCTGGCTCACTGACATTACGCAAGGCCAGGGTATTATTACTGTAGGAGAGGACGAGTACATCGTTCACACAAGCCTGCCTTAAGAGGATGTTCATCATCCTCTTTGGTTTACCGGCGGGTTAGGCAACAGGACAATTACATACAGCTGAGGATGCGGAGGGATTAAAATGGCGAGAAAAGCAGTCACGCAAGAGCTTAGCAGAGAGAGAATACTCGCGGAGGCGCGGGAATTATTCAGTACTTTTGGCTATCGCGCTTTAACGATGCGCAGCATCGCAAAAGCAATGGGGTACAGCCATGGCGCGTTATATTACCACTTCAATGAAAAAGCGGAATTATTTTATGCGTTAATCAAGGATGATTTCTCCTTTCTATTGCAGCGTCAGCGTGAGTTGGTAATGCGTGAGCATGGCTTCAGTGTAGGTCTGCTCCAGAAGCTGATGCTGGAGTTCATCTGGTTTGGTCTGAACAACCCCAATCATTATGAAATGATGTTCATGATTCACGAGCCTGAACTGCAGCAATATTCTCGTACCGAGCAAGCACAGTGTCTGGAGATGTTTGCCATCGTAATCAGACAAGTGGTTGCGGGCCAGCCGGATGCCGAAAGCAAGAAGTATACGCTGCCATGGAACTTGTTTATGTCCCTGCACGGTTTTATCTCATACAGCATTCAATTCAAACTGGACTATGAGGAAGCCCGCAAGCTGGCTGAAGAGCATGTCCGCTTGATATGCGCCAGTCTGAATCTGGATGCGCTGGAACAGCAGCGTCCACACACGCACTCACACGTCACCTTAATCAACACAGAATCTGCATAAGCATCGATATCAAAAGCTTGGTTCAAGCAGGATTTCCCTGCTGGGCCAGGCTTTTTTGTTTGTTTGCATGTGCCTAGGCTCGTTTTGGTGAAAATAAAGGACATATGTCCTATTGGATCAGAAGATTTTATACTAAATTGAGGTAAGATCATGTTCGGAGGGTGTAACTTGCAAAAAAATCAGGATAAGGAAGCGATTCAAAGGCTGGTGCAGGCTAACGGTTTGCACGAAATATTCGGCCCTGATGTAATCGGTGCGATGGAGCTGCGCGTCTACGAGGACCGGGAAATAATCTGCGCCATGGGCTACCAACTGGACGGATTGTATGTGCTTGCCGCCGGTAAGCTGAAGATTTACACGCTTCTGCCCAACGGGAAGACGATGCTGCTGCGCTTCTCCCGGCCGTCCGCCATGATCGGCGATGTCGAGTGGATGGCGAAGCACCCGGTCAAAAATAACGTCGAAGCCGTCGGCGAGTGCTCCTTGCTGTTTATCAGCCGTGAGCTGATTTTGGAGAAAGAGGCGGAGAATGCAGCTTTTTTATGGTTTATGATTCAAAATCTGAGCCATAAATTGTATACGCTCGGCAATGCCTCGGCTGTCAATCTGCTCTACCCGGTAGAGAACCGCTTTGCCAGCTATTTGCTCTCCTTGTTCGCCGCGGAGAACAGCCTTCAGCAGACGGAAGAGCTGCGCACCTCTACGCTGACGGAGACCGCGGAAATGCTGGGGACCAGTTACCGGCACTTGAACCGCATTATTAGCCGGATGATCCAGGATGGCGTCCTGCAGCGGCAAAAAGGTCGGCTGATCATCTTGAACGAGGAACGGCTGCGGGAAATGGCCGGCAATCATTTGTATGTATAGGAAGGGGTTCTACTCTTGGCAGGGATACTATATTCAATGCTGGCAGGTGTATTTATCGCCATTCAAGGTGTTCTCAATACGCGATTAAGTGAAAAAGCGGGCTTCTGGCTGACCAACACGATTGTGCACGGGTCTGGTTTCGTCGTATCGATGATCTTATTTCTATTGATTAGAGACGGCAGCTTGCATTCGCTGCAGAACATGAACAAAGGCTACTTGTTAGGCGGCGTTTTCGGGGTCGTTATTGTTTTCTCCGTGATGAAAGGGATGGGACAGCTGGGTCCGGCGTATTCCGTCATTATTTTGCTGGCAGCGCAGCTGCTTTTCGCCTTGCTGATCGATACGTTCGGCTGGTTCGGGGCGGCGTCGACACCGCTGACGTGGAACAAAATCGCAGGCGTACTGGTGATTATCGGAGGTATTCTTGTTTTTAAAATGAAATAAAATAGCGGATACGTTCATTTGGGTTCCGGGGGATGACGTGTTACAATGAGGTCCGAAAGTCTAGCGAAGGGTTTAGGTAACTATGAATTCCTCTCATTTATTACGTTCTTTTAATTTTTTGTACTTTGCGTTGTTGGCTTTATTCGTCTCGTTTTTGCCCGTTTATTTGGATGCGCAGGGACTGACAACGTCCAAAATCGGCTTAATCATTGGCACTGGGGGGATTATCACTATCTTTTCCCAGCCGTTATGGGGCATGATTAGCGACCGTACGAGGACGATCAAAAAGATCATGCTTCTCCTACTGGCTTGCTCCACAATCACGGGATATTTTCTGTATGCGTCAAACAGCTTCTTCATTCTCCTGTTGTTCACGATGCTGTTGTATTTTTTCCTGATGCCGCTGGACCCGCTTACGGAAAGCTTGAATTTTCAGATCGCCGAACTGAACGGAGTAAGTTATGGCTCCATCCGGACATTCGGCGCTTTCGGCTACGCGGTGACGTCACTTGTGGTCGGCTATGCGATGCTTTACTTCGGTGCCCACAGCTTGGCGCTGCTTTTTGCCGGTACCGGGGTTCTCAGCTTCCTGATCTGTTTGTGCTTGCCTGATGCGCCGGCTACAGGGAAGCCTGTTACGTGGAAAAGCCTGCGCAATTTTTTGAGCTATCGGGAGACGCTCTGGTTCCTGGTTCTCATCTTCATTGCCGCGGTACCGCAGCGGATTAACGATACTTACTTGGGTGTCTACATCCGTAAGCTCGGCGGAACCTCGGACTTGGTTGGGCAAGCCTGGTTTCTGGCTGCAGGCAGTGAAATTCTCGTCTTCGCGCTGAGCTTTTGGTGGATGCGCAAAGGCAAAGAGATGCTGATGATATCGATCGCTTGTCTGTTCTATGTCATCCGCTTTTTCTTATCAGCCTGGATCACAGATCCGCATGTGCTGACCTACTTGCAGCTGCTTCAGACGTTCACCTTCCCTGTCTTTTACTCGGCGGCGATCCAGTATTTATACCGTATCGTACCTGAGGAGTGGAAGGCAACGGGGCAAACCGTCTTGGCCCTGCTGTTCTTCGGCGTATCGGGGATCGTCGCTTCCTATCTGGGTGGCTTGGCCTACGAGTATTTGGGCGCCAGAACGATGTACTTGCTGATCTCCAGCATGTCCTTTGTGGGGCTGCTGCTGAGCTTTGTGCTTCATCGCGTATACGGTGGCAGGCATTCAGCCATACCTAGACCTTCATAATTTACGATGAAGCCCTTCATTCCGGCAAAATGGTTAAGCCCGGTTGGAGGGCTTTGTCATATGACAAATGTCATCTTGAAGTCATGACATTTCAGAATTGTTGAGGTTCAAGTTTGGGGTTATAGTAAGAAGTATCAAAGCGTAACCAACCAATCTCATGGACAAAGGAGTTCTATACAATGAATGTTCCAACATTAATTGGCTACGGCGTAGCCGCGGTAATTATTGTTCTCGTTTTTTGGCTGAGAACCCGGAGAAGCAGGCGTCCCATTCGAAATAAAGGATACGGTATGCTCATTCCGCTTGTCATTCTGCTGATCGTCTTCGGGCTTAGTATTCATTCGATGACGCTAATTCCGAATCATCCATTCATACTGCCTGCGTGGTGGGAAATGTGCGCTGCCGCCTTGCTAGGCGTTGGGCTGGGCAGCCTGATGCTGTATCATACGGGCTACGAAAAGCGGGAAGACGGTCAAGTGTATGCGAAACCGAACAAAAATTTCAAATTCGTGCTGATCGCTGTCATTATTATCCGTGTTGCTTTATCGCAATACTTTAAAGGCCTTGATTATGTTGAGCTGAGCCTGCTGACCATGGTGATGGCGTTCTTGTACATCTGTGTATGGCGTGTCGGTAGTTTCCTCAAATTTCGCCGCGTATATTCCACCGCAGTTTAATAAGCAAGCGAGTCCCTTAAGACTGGAGTCATATGTTCCGGGTAGAGGGGCTTTTTTAATGAAATAATGAGGCCAAGTATTGAATCGGCTTGGAAGGATGCGTGTTTTTATGCATGATCATTTGCGAGTAAAAAAGCGGAAAATGCTCATCCCGCAGCTTCACGCCGCATAGTGTGCCTTTGTCCAGCTCGTCTTTGGCTGCAATTCGCGGAATCAATGCGGCGCCCATTCCAATCATGACGCACTGTTTGACAGCTTCGATACTGCCCAATTGCGAGACTACCTGATAGAGCACCTGCTCGTCTTTCAGCGAACGCTCCAGCGCCATCCGATACGTGCAGCCGGCCTCGGTCAAGATGAGATCGTTTTGATGCAAATCACTAAGTTGAATCTCTTCTCTGTCACCGAGCGGATGTCCCGGCGGGCAAATGACGATCAACTCTTCTTGCCGCAGCGGCTCGGCGCAGATCTCCGGATCGGAGAACGGCGACTCGAGGATGAAGCCGATGTCGAGCTCGCCGTTTTTCACTTTGTTGATAATCTCATCTTTGGATGAGGGAAAGATCGTCACATGGAGAGCCGGATACTGCCGGCGGAACGCCTGAAAAAAGGGCGGCAAATAATACGCGGCGAGCGATTCGATCGTACCGATGGCGATATGCGTTTGGTCCGGGATGGCAAACGTTTCGTCGGCTTCCCTGTAGGCCGAAGTAATTTGATCGGCATAGCGGAGCAGCTTCAGGCCTTCTTCGGTCAGCTGTAGGCTTTTGCCGCTGCGCTGCAGCAGCTTCGCCCGGTAATGCTTCTCCAGCTTCTGGATCTGCACCGACACCGTGGGCTGGGCATAGCCAAGCCGTTCGGCTGCGCGTGTTAAATTCAGTGTCCGCGCGACTTCTCGAAACGTGATGTAGTACTGGATGTCCATGCTCCGCCTCCCATTTAACCATTAAAGATTGTAATAGTTAGGATTACAATGTATAGCTAATTGTAATTGTAATCCTCATGCTATAGTATACATAAATTTACTGGCCCTTGTTGAGCGTGAAAAGCAGCGGGAGTGCAGTGCGGCGGCGGCGGCGGTCAGCGGCACGATGCGACCACGCGGCGAGAGTGAAACCCGCGCATAGCGCTACCGCTCGCGGCGAGAGTGAAACCGCGCAGAGCTCCACCGCTCGCGGCGAGAGTGAAACCGGAGCAGAGCGCTACCGCTCGCGGCGAGAGTGAAACCCGCGCGGAGTGCCACCGCTCGCGGCGAGAGTGAAACCGGCGCAGAGCTCCACCGCTCGCGATAGTTGGTGCACGAAGCCTGCCACAGGCGGCGACAGTCAGACTCATGCTGACCGGCACCGCGTTCGGCCTGCGCACGGAGATCGTCAACCCTGGACGGATATCCTTCGCCGCGCGAGACATCAGCCACACGGAGTCAGTCAAACCTGCGCGCTTCAAGGGCTGCTTAGGAGGATTTGAATGAGAGAAGTTGTGGAGCAATTACAAGCGTGGGTGCATGTACTTCCGGAGCGGTTATTGGCAGTGGGGGACGAGATGCTTACGCAGAAGCCTGAGCCCCACAAGTGGTCCGCAAAAGAGATTCTCGGCCACCTGTGCGATTCGGCCGTGAATAACTATGCTCGCTTTATTCGCGCCCAGTATGAACCGGCACCATTTTTAGTGCCCAAATATAATCAGAACGAGTGGGTACTCGTGAACGATTACCAGCACGTGCCGCTTGGCGAAGTTCTTATGTTATGGACCGCGCTGAACAAGCAGATCGTCAGAACCATCGCGAACTTACCCGAGGCCAAACGTGATGTGCCCTGTGAGATCGGATTGGAGCAACCGGTGACCTTAGAGTGGCTCATGCGCGACTACTTGGACCATTTGGAGCATCATGTGCGGCAAATGTTGGGGTGAGCTTCCATCTAGCGCATTTTCATGCGCGACTACTTGGACCATTTGGAGCATCATGTGCGGCAAAAGTTAGGGTGAGCTTCCATCTAGCACACTTTTATTAGCTACTGCGACTTGGCGGTGTGTGTGTGAAGACAGGGTTTTCAAAATAGTAAGTATTTGGTAAAATTGTAATCATAAAGTTGCAAAGCATGCGCCGAATTCACGATTGTCGTGGGTCGGCGCTATTTTTATTTGGATGGAGGGGAGAGCGTTCATGTTCGAACAATTTCACCGTGCCTGGGTGAGCACACATTTGAGCAAGCGGAGAGGTGAGTCTAAGAGAAGGCTAGAAAAGGGGCATGCGTATGCGGAGAAGCAATTTTTGAGATGCGTTTGGTGGCCGGCTTTTGGTCAATTTGATTATTTGCATCCTGAATACGAGGTGCATGACTTTTTTGATGGCAGCAGGTACCTTGATTTTGCGTATATCCGCTCTGGGGTTCGGCTAGGGATTGAGGTGGACCCCTACGGCACACATTACGAGAAGCTCGATCGCACGCAGTACGCCAATCAATGGGTACGTCATATGCATCTGCTTAATGATGGCTGGTTAATTTCCAGAATTAGTCTGGATGATGTGAAGGAGCGGCCGCGGATGTGGCAGCAGCTTTTTCAGCAAATGATTGGACAATTGTTTGGCAGCAGCGAGCGCATGAAGGATGAAGTGGAACTGAGCAGTCGTGAACGGGATATACTGCGGTTGGCGTTGCGGTTGGACAGGCCGATCAAGCTTCATGATGTTCAGACGCTTTTGCAGTGTGGGTATGACAAGGCACGATCGTTAATCAGCCTGCTGGAGAGCAAAAAATGGCTCGTGGCGATGGGCAAGGGCACAAGAAGAGCCCACGCTTGGCGGGTGGATGTGTCGCGCAGGCCTCCTTTGTTGTAGGGGGCGGTGGCGACTCGTGCCGAGAGCACAAGCTGTAGCAAGAGCTCGGCCTGGCTCGCGTATGCTGCAGTCCGGAATTGCCCATTTGCGGCTGCATTTTGGCGCGTGCGGGCGAAAAAGCCTGCTGTAGTAAGGCAAAACCGGACTGCAGCGCGTACCCCCGCGCCGAAGCCTGCTGCAATTGGGCTTTCCCGGACTGCAGAGGAATTCCGGCTCATGAGTGGGCGCTCGCGCATGCTGCAGTCCGGAATTGCCCAATTGCGAGAGGGGGAGCACGTGTCGGAGGAGCTGCAGTCCGGATTTGCCCAATTGCGGCGTGCATTTTGGCGCGTGTGGGCGAAAAAGCCGGCTGTAGTCCGGCAAAACCGGGCTACAGCGCGTACCCCCACGCCGGACCCTGCTGCAATTGGGTTTTCCCGGACTACAGCTGGAGCTCAGCGCGTAAACGGTCTCGCAAGAGGTGGCTTCCCGGACTACAGCCGGAACCCCGCGCCTGAACCCGCTCGCAATAAGCAGCGCCGGCCAGCCAAGCTACCTCCCCGACCGCCTGTACGCCGACGGTGCCATGCCGGACCACTTGCGAAACTGCTTGGAGAAGTACAGCGCATCGTTGAAGCCGACGGAGGAGGCGACCTGATCGATCGTCATGGACGTCCCGAGCAGCTGCTTGGCGCGTTCCATGCGGATGTTGAACAGGTACTGCATCGGCGCCAACCCCGTGGACTGCTTGAACATTTTGCACAGATAAGTGCGGTGGTACCCGAGCGATTGCGCCAGGGCTTCGATGGACACGGGCTGCGTATACTGCAGCTCCAGGTAGCGGATCGCCCGCCCGATTTGGCGCTCGATCTCCGACTCGGCGGCCGGCTTCTCCATCAGCCGCTGGCGGTTGGCCTGCCCCAGCTTGCCGAGCAGGAGGCGCAGCCAGCCTCCCGCCTCCATATCTTCCAGCACCGGATACCCGGATTGCTGGAAGCTGGTGCGGAGGCGCCGGTACAGGTGCCGCACATCGCGCGGGCTGCGGCCGGCACCAGTGACGACAGCGTTCTCGGGCGTAATCCCGAGCACAGCCAGCGTCGTCCCGACGGAGCGGCCGACGAAGGCCACCCAGGCGTAATGCCATGGCCGCTCTGCGTCCGCCACATAGCTGAACAGCTCGCCAGGGAAGATGACGAAGGTATCTCCGGGGCTGCAGCGATAGGCCTTGCCGCGGATCGTAAAGACGCCCTCGCCGGCAAAGACGGTATGAATCAAATAATAGTCATGCACAGCTGGGCCCGTTTGATGCAAAGGAAGCGGCTTACCCTCCCCGCTAAAAAGCACTGACAGCTCCCCATGGTTGGCAAGCGGATTAATGCTTACCGAGAACATCGTGTGGTCCGGGTTCATGCGATCACCCTTTTACACTCAATTTAAACTAAAAAACTACAAATGTCCATATAAGCCTTCGTTCAATCCATATGCATGGCCGCCCCGGTGAGCTATAGTGAAAGTGTAGAAAACATGATAGTTGGAGGGATTGAAGGCATGTCCAAAATTACTTTTTTAGGAGCCGGCAGCACCGTTTTCGCTAAAAACGTACTAGGCGACTGTATGCTCACGCCTGCGCTCCAAGGTTTTGAAATCGCATTGTTTGATATTGACCGTGAGCGGCTCCGGGATTCGGAGAATATGCTGAACAATATCAAAAAGACCAGTGGCAGCACCTGCGATGTGAAAGCGTATACAGACCGGAAAGAAGCGCTGCGCGGCGCAAAATATGTCGTCAACGCTATCCAAGTCGGCGGGTATGATCCTTGCACGATCACGGATTTTGAAATTCCCAAAAAATACGGCCTGCGCCAAACGATAGCTGATACCGTAGGGATTGGCGGTATTTTCCGCAACTTGAGAACGATTCCGGTCATGCTGGATTTTGCCGCAGATATCCGCGAGGTTTGTCCTGATGCGCTGTTCCTCAACTATACGAATCCGATGGCCGTACTGACGAATGTGATGAATACATATGGCGGTGTGCGCACTGTCGGCTTATGCCATAGCGTGCAGCATTGCATTCCGGGGCTGTTCGAGTCACTGGGCATTGATCAGGAAGGCGTGCAGGCCAAAATCGCCGGCATCAACCACATGGCGTGGCTGCTCGAAGTGACCAAAGACGGCGTCGACTTGTATCCGGAGATTAAGAAGCGGGCGAGAGAGAAGCAGAATGAGAAGCATTGGGACATGGTCCGTTACGAAATGATGCTCAACTTCGGCTACTACATCACCGAGTCCTCGGAGCACAATGCAGAGTACCATCCGTATTTCATCAAGCGCAACTATCCGGAGCTGATCGACCGCTTCAACATTCCGCTGGATGAATACCCGCGCCGTTGTATCGAGCAAATTGCCCGCTGGGGTAAAATGCGCGATGATCTTGTCAACGATACGAATTTGACGCATAAGCGTTCACATGAATATGCCTCCTACATTTTCGAGGCGATTGAAACGAATGTGCCGTACAAGATCGGCGGCAACGTCATGAACACCGGCGGTCTGATTTCGAACCTGCCGCGCGAGGCGTGCGTGGAAGTGCCGTGCCTGGTGGACCGCAGCGGTGTGACGCCGACCTATGTCGGCGATCTGCCTCCGCAATGCGCGGCGCTCAACCGCACGAACATCAATACGCAGCTGCTGACAATCGAAGCGGCGATCACGCGCAAGCGCGAGCATATCTATCATGCAGCGATGCTCGATCCACATACATCGGCAGAGCTGTCGATGGACGATATTATCGCGATGTGCGACGATCTGATCGAAGCGCACGGCAAATGGCTGCCGGAATTCTATTAATCCGGGCACGGGCAGCCCCCAAGCAAAAAGAAGGTCATGAGGTCAGCAGCGTGCTGGCCCATGGCCTTCTTCGTTATCCGCCGAACGCGTCGCGGAACGCGTGATTCAGGACGGCAAGCTCCACGTTCCAGAGCGGAGCGATCTCCGGCCCGACGTTCTCGTCAAACCAGTCGGCGAGCGCTTTGCGGTTGCTGCCGTTCTCGACGATGAATGGGAGGTTCAGCATCACTTTTTTCACATACAATTCTTCAGCTTGCTGCATCTGCTCGGGGGAAATCCAAACTTTCAGGCGCTTCACCGTGCGGTACAGTTCCTTGCTGCAAGCCCGGCGAATTCCGCGCGCGGTAGGAAATTGCTGTTTATGTTTCTCATTGGTTTTGTTGTTCAACATGGAAGCATCCACGCTCCTCTCTATGCTATGTGTATGCATGGAGAGGGCGCGCAGCTACTCTTAATCAACCACAATATACCCGATCATAGGCCCGTTATGGGCGATATCGGCATGGGTCATACAGATGAGGCGGTACGTTCCTTCCTCTTTCGGCGTGAAGGTAATCACCGTCTCTTTGCCTTTTTTGACTTCGCCGCTGATGCCCATTCCTTCAATGAAAAAAGGATGGCTTTCACCGTTGACGCCGTAAATGCTAAGCTTAACCTTCTCCCCCTTGTGGACGACGATCGTTCCAGGATCCCAACGGTACGCTTCTATGGTCTTGCCGTCGCTGGTCGTCGATTTGAACTCGCCGGTCACCATATGGATCGATCGCTCGGTGGCGGCAGGCTCGGCCAGCGCAGGAACCAGGCTTGCCCGGTTCATATACAGCAGGCTGGTTAGAACCAGCAGCAGCGCGAGAGCTGCAAGAACGAGATGCGTGCGGGTAATGACAATAATTTTAGACATGGCTGTCCGCCTCCAGTACAAGGTTCTTGTATAGCTTATGCAAGGGCTTGTCAGCGCATGATTTGTTAACCGTAACTTAGCCATAGCAAAACTAGTTGTTCGGCGGACACGTATGGTAAAATAGCTTACAGACAAGATGTAGAACTTGGTAAAGAGAGGGCTAATGAATGGGTGAACTGATTCACAACGTTTTGCAATTTTTAGAGGGGCTCGGGTATTGGGGGATTTTCCTGGGGTTGATGATGGAAGTCATTCCGAATGAGCTGCTTCTGGCTTATGCGGGCTACCTCGTCTCGATAGGCGAAATCAATATGATCGGCGCGATTATTTGTGCGGTGATCGGCGGAACTTTGGCGCAGATTGTCCTCTACTGGATCGGACGCTACGGTGGACGGCCTTTTTTGGAGAGATACGGGAAATATTTGCTCATTAACAAGCATCACATTGATGTCGCTGAGAACTGGTTTAATCGGTACGGAACCGGTATGATTTTTACAGCCCGTTTTATCCCAGTCGTTAGACACGCCATTTCCATTCCGGGCGGCATGGCGAAGATGCCTCTAGGCAAGTTCACGCTCTATACAGGGTTAGCCCTCATTCCATATTCATTCTTATATGTATACTTGGGGATGCTGCTGAAAGATAATTGGCAGAAAATTGATGAAGTGGCAGGACCTTATATGAAGCCGCTGATTCTCGCAGCCGTCGTTTTAACGGCGCTCTATGTCGCGTATCAATTTGTTCAAAAGAGAAAAAGAAATCGAGTATAACCGCGAATTGATTTGGCGCTATTGCCTATATTTGCTACAATAATACTAGGAATTGATGATTGATGATCCCATAGGAGGTTGGAGAAGCATGAGTGTTAATTTGGCCAACAAGCTTCGCACGGGCTTAAAGCCGCAGCAGTTCATTGACGGCATGACCAAGAATCAGGAGCAGTTTCTGAGCTATTACAATGGTTTCGAATGGCCGAACGAGGACGACAAGGAGTTCTTCGAGTCCTTGAACAACCGCGATGACTTGCGCTGCCTCGTTGTGGGCGCCGATTGGTGCGGAGATGTGGTACGCTGTGTGCCAGTCGTGTTCCGCGCGCTGGAGAACAGCGGAATTCCGGTGGAAGTCCTTATTCTCGAAGAGAACTTCGATGTCATCGATCAGTTTCTGACCAGTGGTGGCAGAGGGATTCCGAAAGTGCTCTTCACAGATACCGGCGGTTTCGTGCTCGGCGATTGGGGTCCGCGTCCAGCGCACGTGCAGGCTGTGATGACGAAGTTCAAAGCGGAGAACCCGGATCGCGAAGCGCCTGGCTATGACGAGAAGATGCAGGAAGCCAGAGCTGAACTGCGCCGTCAATATGGTGAAGGCAACGATTATCAGGCTGTCATCATCAAAGAGCTTCGTGAGCTCATTTCTACGTTTTAATTCCATTCCCGCACACAGATTGAGAGCGAATCCTTATGATAAAGATTGATTGCATTCCTTTAGGCCCGCTGAGTACGAATGCGTACTTGCTATCCGATCCGGATACAAAGAAGGGGATCATCATTGATCCCGGCATGAATCCGCAGCCGCTGATCAAGCGGATCGCGGATCTCGACATTGAAGCGATTTTGCTGACGCATGCGCATTTTGACCATATCGGCGGCGTGGATGAGATCCGGAAGCTGAAAGGCTGTCCGGTGTATATCCACGACTTGGAGGCGGATTGGCTGACCAATCCGAAGAAGAACGGCTCTGCGCGCTGGCCGGAGCTCGGCACCCTAATTGAGACCGAGCCCGCCGAATATGCGCTGGGCGAAGGCCAAGTGCTCGACTTCCTGGGCATTCGGCTGCGGGTTTTCCACACACCGGGGCATTCGCCGGGCAGTGTGAGCTTCCTCTACGACAAGCACCTCTTCGGAGGCGATGTGCTGTTCAAGATGTCCGTCGGCCGGACCGACCTGCCTGGCGGCGACGAGAACACACTGCTTGACTCCATCCAAGACAAGCTGTTCGCACTTGACGACGATGTCACGGTGTACCCGGGACACGGGGCGAAGACAACGATTGGCTTCGAAAGAGACAATAATCCTTATGTATAAAGGAAAAGCTGTCCGCATGCGCGGACAGCTTCTTTTGTATTTGGGGACTTGCCGGATGCTTGTTCGCCCATGACAGCCAACCATTTTTGGGTCATCTAGGTGTTTAGCCGTGTTCGAGTTAGGTGCAATCCCATAGACTGATGTTGTAAGTAATTGACCTAACCCATAACGATAACGACACCCTTAGAGGACACTTAGGAGGTGCTTCACCATGGAAGTTAAACCAGGTTATGTAGCGCCAGGCTACCAACCAATGCCAATGCCGGCTCCAATGCCAATGCCAATGCCAATGCCAATGCCAGCGCCAATGCCGGTCGCCCAAGCCCCAGCTCACAACGACATTCACCTGCACGCATCTTACCAACAAACACAAATTGTATTCCCGAAACCAGCCCACGTTTCGCATGCCGCTCCAGTCGCAGTAGCACCTTATAGTTCGGCAGGCAGTATTCTTGTACTGTTCATCCTGCTGGTCATTATTACTCGCGGATTCATCGGTGGCGGCTGCAAGTGCTAGTTCGGAATTATCCCTGTTGCCGATTGAGGCAGCGGGGATTTTTTCTTTTATCTGGCCTTCTGTTTGAACCAGCCGTTCCAATGAGTGTGCTTGATCGTGCATGCCGCCCCGATGACGGCAACGATGCCCAGCGCTACATAGCAGCCTATCCGCTCGTCGCTGCGCAGAAGCGAGCCCATCACGACAAGAATGATGATGCCAATGCCTGTGTAAGAGGTAAGCGTTCGGCTCACTCGCGAGCGCTGATCTTGGATGGAGCGATAACTTGAGCGGTTTCGAATGTACGAAGCTAAGATAATGATCCAGTTCAAGATCAAGAGCAGGCCGGCTGCAGTTGTGAAATACGCGTAGATCGTATTCTGGAGCCAGAACGAGAAGCAGATCGCAGCAGCTAATCCCGAGGCCGACATCAGCAGCGCCTGAAGCGGAACATTGCGCTTGTTCATCCGCGATAGCGCTTGTGGCGCGTCTCCGTCTTGCGACAATGAAACCATGACTTGGGTAACCGTGAACAGGGTGCCGACCATGGTGGAAAAAGCTGCGCTGATGATGATCAGATTAAATAAGGAGTCGAGGAACGGCAAGTGAAAAGGGAGAAGCGCCGTGATGAACGGGCTGCGGCTTTCATTGATTTCCTGCCAATTGACGAGTTGGAATACAAAATAAAGCGAACACGCATAGATGGCTGTCAACATTATCAGCATTACCGTTCCTGCTTTTGGGGCATCCTTCTTGTGCTTCAGCTCATTGGAGGCAACGCCCAGCTCTTCGATCCCACCATAGGAGAAAAGGACATAAACGAGTGCGGACCATAGCCCAAGGAGACCGTTCGGAAATAGGGTGTTCATGCTCGAGACAGGGGCTGCTGTGTGAGCAAAAGAGATCAGCCCTGTCGTGATCAGGAGGCCAAAGCCGATAAAGACAACCAGCGTGCACAGTTTAATGAGCCCGAACAAGGATTCAATTTTGCCGAAATTGCTGGTGCCAAGTCCGATGATGCCAAACCCAAGCACGGAATAGATAACTGAAAATATCCATAGCGGTACACCAGGGAGCCAAAAACGGGTGAAAACGGATAAGGCTACGATCTCACTCGACATGATAAGAACCCCGGCGACCCAATAGATCCAACCGCTCATGAAGCCCATATAGGGTCCAAAGGCTTTGCGCGCGTACGTGCGAAAGGAGCCGGGCTGGGGATCGTGCACAGACATCTCCGCTAGTGCATGGTAAACAATGTAAGCGACGAGGCCGCCGATCAGGTAGCCGACAAGAAGGGCCGGCCCTGCGATGCGGATGGATACACCAGTTCCGAGAAAAAATCCGGCCCCAATGATCGACCCGACGCCGATCAGCGAGAGCTGGTACCATAGCAGCGTGCCCGCCCTGCTGGGTTGCGATTGCGGATTATTTTTCATTATGCCTAATTCCTTTTCCAGTTGGACTTCATACGTCTCCGTTAAGTTGCCCATAGTCAAACAGTATTCATTCAAGATTTTCCACCCTAGGGCCGGACAAGCAGGAATAAAGTTCGAGCTGGAGAAAATATCATGTAAGAAAACAAGCAGGATGGAGGGCAATAAAATGATCTCTAATCGCACATTTGCAGAGCGAACACCCCAGGTATGGATGGAGGAAATAAGAACGGTGACCCCGCCTGCCGGCTGTGCCGCCATTTGGTTTTTCGGACAGGAAAGCATGGTGTTCAAAGGTCAGCAAACCGTCATTCACGTCGATCCTTTTTACTCCAATTACCTGGAGCACCATTATGGAGCGAAGCGGGCTTTTCCTTCTTTGCTGCAACCTGAAGATGTCACGATAGCGGACTACGTCTTGATTACGCATGAGCATGAGGATCACTTGGACCGCTGGACGTTGACGGCAATCGCCACCCAATGCCCGCAAGCGCGGTTCGTCGCCCCTGCCTGCTGCCGGCCGATTCTCGAAGCCGATTGCCAGATCGGGCCTGAGCGGATCATTGACGCGCTTACCGGAGACTGGATGGAGCTGGCGGGCAAAGATGAGCAGGAACAAATTCGCATCAAGCCGGTGCCGGCTGCTCACGAAACGTTACAAACGACGGGTTCCGAGCGGGAGCATCGCTATGTCGGCTATCTCATCGAGATGAATGGCGTGAAGCTATATCATGCCGGCGATACGCTCGTGTATCCCGGGCTTCCGGAGATGCTGCTGGAGGAGCGCATCGATATTGGCATGCTGCCGATTAACGGCAGGGATTACTACAGGAATAGCCGGGGGCTGATTGGCAATATGAATTATCGGGAGGCCGCCGAGCTTGCTGCACAGGCGCAGATGGATACGGTCATCCCGCTGCATTATGACTTGTTTGCCGGCAATAGCGAGAAGCCTGGCTACTTTGTGCAGGAGCTGTATGAGCGTACACCTGGGCAGAAGTGCCATGTCATGGCAAGAGGAGAGCGTTATGTATACGTATCTCCTGGCGCTTTTATGAAGTAGGGAAAAAGCCGTCTCCCGCCAGCCTTAAGCTGGACGGGGGATTTTTTAATTGATGTGGCTTTTCCGGTAATGCAACGGCGTGAAGCCCGTAATCTTTTTGAAGAGTCGGCAAAAGTAAGGGAAATTGGGTATGCCCACTAACGCTCCGATTTGCTCTACAGATTTCGCTTCCGTTTTTAACAGCCAACAGGCTTGTCTAATTCTTCGGGCGATCAAATACTCTGTTATGCTGCTCCCTGTCTCGGACTGAAATAAATGAGAAACATGATGCTTGGAGAGATGCAATTCCTTCGCTAATCGGTCCAGATCGAACGGCTCCGGATAGTGCGCCTCCACCCAGTTCATAATTTTTTCGGCATGGCTCTCAGGACGTGCAGCTCCGCCTATTCCATCGATATGCAACGATTTTAGGTAGTCCAAAATGTTAAGAATCAAGACCGAGGCAGCCTCCAGGTCCTCATCCTCCTTCCACCCCGAAATCAGATCATTGAAGCGTTCAAGAACACCCAAAATATAGGCCGAGTTGCGGTCCATGCGAAACACTTGATTCGGAAGCTGCTCTCGCCATAACTGCTCAAAAAAACGATAAAGCACAGGAAACGGTTGCAGAAATGGGGCTATGGCAGAGGGTTCAAAATTTAAAACTGTACGCTCATAGGGGCATAGTGGACTCGTATGAAATTGAATCCGATGCAGCTGAAAAGGATGGAGGACGACGACGCATCCCGATTCCAGATCATAAATCTTACGGTTAAGTGTCAAATTCCCCTGACCTTTATGGATAAATAAGATCTCGACTCCTTTGTGGTAATGGTAGTAAAAGGGGGTGGTCTCTGTGGTCACGACTCTATGCCGAAGCCGCAGAGGTTGGTTGCTGAAAAAAGGATGAAAGGCTTTAGGTCCGATGTCGGTACGGTTCACGTTTGTCAAAGTGTCGCTCTCCTTTAACAACCTTTGGTAGGGATCGCAATTGAGTGATATTTATTCACAGCAGAATACAACTTTTTGCTTTAGTAAAAGGATATCATGAATAGTAGTGATGCAATTAATTATACATGATGAAGCAGGTTAGGAGGGAGTATATGGAAATCACTTTTGCGTCTTTGAATGATCATGAATGCTCGGAATTGATGGGCGGAATTAAAGACTTATTAAAAGAAAGCTACGAAATTTCTGAAGACGAAGCCGTTTTGATTTTAGATAAAGGGAGTGAAAGCGCGCAAAAGCTGTTAGACGATTACTGCCAATACATGGACTCTATTAAAAAAATCAGCCATGGTCTCAGAGATACGCTGGAGAAGCATCTGAAACAAGTGGATGTGGAAGATGAGCAGGCGTCAAAAATGGTGAAGGAAGCTGCCGCATGGTATGCGTTTGAATATATAAGGCTTTATTATAAAAATAAGGCAAACATATTTTAGTTTTAATGTCACAGAAGAAAGAAGCGTTCACTTCCTGGAGTGAACGCTTGAGTTTGAATTATCGCCGGCAGCTGCCCTTTTCCTGCTTTTAGCTCGTGCTCTTAGTGTCTGAATAGATAGAACGATCCCCGTCACGGTCAAAATAATCAATCCGATAGCGGCAACATCGGCGAGTCATTTCACATCGGTGGTTCCAATGCGCCCCAATTAAATGAGAACTGCGGATCGCGATTGGGCGGTTCGCGGTTTTTTTGTCATATTCAAAAAAAGTTATTAATCTTTTGTGAATACCTCCTTTGGGGGATGGTGGCGGTTACCAATTTTTCCTATCGAGAGGGGCGGCTTTTTAAGTGGCGATCTTTGTATCAAGGGATAAAGCAAGCAAACGTTTGTAAGAATAGTAGGAAATATTGGGCGTGCTGCAGATGCTGTAGGAGGAATTGAAACAATCATTCGAGAAGATTAGCATATCTGGAAAAAGGAGAAATTTAAAATGGGAAAAAATATAATTGTCTGTTTAGGTGAATTATTGATTGATTTTGTACCAGACGTGAATGGACAGGCTCTTGCCGATGTCACGAGCTTTCAGCGGGCGGCGGGCGGAGCGCCGGCCAATGTGGCGGCTGCGGTCGCCAAACTCGGCGGCGATGCCAGGTTTATCGGCAAAATCGGCCGGGATCCTTTCGGCGATTACCTGGTGCGCACGCTCAAGGAAGTCGGCGTGCAGACGGCTGTGCTCCAGACCGATGAGGCGAAGACCGGTCTGGCGTTCGTCTCGCTGCGCGCGGACGGAGAGCGCGACTTTTTGTTTTTCCGCGACCCGGCGGCGGACATGCTCCTGCGCGCCGATGAGATCGAAGCGCAGTGGCTCGAAGACGCAGCGGTCTACCACTTCGGCTCGGTATCGTTGATTGCCGAGCCTTGCCGCAGCGCGACGCTTGACGCCGCACGGCGGGCGCGCGAGCTTGGCGCATTGGTGTCCTACGACCCCAATGTGCGGCTAGCGCTGTGGCCCAGCGCGGAGGCGGCGCGGGCCGAGATTTTGGCGCAGCTGCCTTTGGCTGATGTGGTCAAGGTGAGCGAGGAGGAAATCGAATTCCTCCTCGGCGTCGACGCGACCACAGGCGCGCAGCAGCTGCTGCAGCGCGGGCCCAAGGTGATCGTCATCACCTTGGGGGCGCAGGGCTGCCGTGTCGTGACCGCACGGCAGGATGTGGTCGTGCCCGGCCAGCCTGCGGTGGCCGTGGACACGACTGGCGCCGGCGACAGCTTCGTCGGCGGCATGCTCTATCAGCTGGCGGCGCTTGGCGCTACGCCAGCGAATATCGTCGACGCGCTTTGCGAAGCCGACGTTGCTGAACGCGTGTTCGCATTTGCTAACCGCGTAGGCGCTGTAACAATTACGCGCAGGGGGGCCATCCCTGCGCTGCCGACGCTCGCAGAGGTGCAATGAGGCGCTGCAAAAAACTATTGAAAAATGGTATTTTTTATGATATTTTTGAAGTGTAGCTAAGCCCTTACATATTTTGGTTGCGAAGAACGCAAATGTCGGATTTATCCGAGGTTTGCGTTCTTTTTGTGTTTGCCCAAGAAAGGAGGATGAGGGATTGAATCGCAGAAGAAGCCTGCTGATTAGTTTGACTGCTGCGATACTGGCCGGGTTGCTAGTTTATGGAATGTATGTGTTGCAAGTGAGTCAAGTAGAGCTGCAGCAGACGGTGCAGGTGGTGGTGCCAAAAGATTTTATTCGTGCCGGAACGATGATAAGCGGTGGGATGGTCGAGCTTCGGGCGGTGCAAAAGGGCAGCTATGCTAGCGGTATGTTGACAAGTTTGGATGAAATCGTCGGACAAGAGACGTTAGTTCCGTTAGGGAAACAGGAGCCGATTTTGAAATGGAAGGTTAACCGCTACTCACTGCTCCCTAATGAGAAACAGGCTACTTTTCAAGTTCCTAAGGAGTACGTGCTCTCGATCTCAAACGGAATTCGTGCAGGAGACCGGGTTCGCTTATATGTATCTTCGGCGGACGGTGGTTCACGCAGACTTTTTGCCGAAGAGATCACGGTTGCTTCAGTGAAGTCGTCCGCTAATGTGGAGATCGATAATCCCAAGAACTCCAATCTGTTATCGCGGGTCGACGGCGACACGGAGAAAATGTACGCTTCCAGGCTGGAGGCCAATGGATCGATTGATCAAATTAATTTGAACCTGGGCGAGAGTGAATGGCTGGAGATCGACCGCTTGTGCAGCACGAAAAAAGCGAAGCTGGTTATTGCTTTCAGTTCATCCTCGATTCTTGAGCCGCAGGAAGAAGAGGAGGGTAACCGATGAATATTGGGCTCTTGACGGCAGATGAACGGCTGGTTGATGAATTAACAAATGTTGTGTATAAGCAAGAAATTCGCTGGGTTATACGTACGACGGTTCAAGAGCTTAATGAAGAAGCCGGCAAGGTGCATTTGAGGCATGTCATCGTCTCGGACAGGCTAATGGGCTTTGACGTCATAGAGGAATGGCTCGATGGCTTTCAGCGTCAATATGCAGAAGTGAAACTGATGGTCTTGCTGTCGAATTACCATGATGCTGCGATGAACGAGAAGTATGTCAAAATGTGCAGGCTGAGAAAGCTGGATTACATTCAACCAGGGCGCAGTACTGCCGTCATTGCTGACGAAATCCGCGCCTGGGTAGATGGTCAAGCGGAAGATTGGAACAGCCAGCAGCATCACGGTAAAATCATTACTTTCGTCGGTTCGACACCGAACATTGGGACCACCTTGACTTCCTTCGGCACCGCGGTTGTGCTCGCTAGAGAGACGTCAGCAGCCATCGCGTATATGTGCCTCAATCTCAAAAGCTCCAAGCTGCACCGCTATCTCGGCCGAGATGGCAATGTGCTCACTCTGGACGGCTTGCGAGCGGAGTTAAAAGCTCAGAGCCTTACAGCGGAGAGGCTCCGACAGGTTTGTGAGAAGCCGCGCGAGGCGCCGGGATTGCACGTGCTTTACGGCAATATGCTGCGCGAACAGGCGGAGTTTTTTAAAACGTCGGAAATGAACCATTTATTGAGAACCGCGAGAGCAGCGTTTGATGTGTGTATTATCGAGGTCAATGCATATTGGGATAACGCCGCAACCGTTTGCGCGCTGCTAGAAGCCGACACGCGTGTTGTCGTCACCACGCCGGACATCGCGCAGTTTCAGGAGGACTTTTCCAAGTGGATCAGGCAGGTTGGATCGGTTTTCGGGCTTCAGCCCGATTCTTTTGAACTGGTGGCTATGCTTGCCGATCGCAGTATGTCTGCGCAGGAAGCGTTCACGATCAAGGATATTCGCAAGGAGACGCAGTTGCATTTGCTCGGCCAAATTTCCAGGCATGGAGATGCGCTGGCGCGCTGTAATCAAGGCAAGCTTTTTGACCTTTATGTCCCTGGGCATGCCTTTCACGCCGAGCTTAGCGCGCTATCGCGCAAGTTTGCGGATTACTATCAGCTGCCGCGCAAAGTCAGTCTGCGACCAAAGACGTGGCTCCGCAGAGTGATGTCAGGAGGCCGGGCGGCAACTTGAGCCGTATAGGAGGTGAGCTGAAGTGGGTGAGGAGCGTTTTTCAATTATCACATATATGCATGAGCGCCATGCCGAGGAAGAGGAAGGGGCATCCTTGGTTAAGGCAGGGATGATCGAAAACGCGTATGTGACGGATGCAAGACCCAAGAGCAGCGGGGATGCTGTTTTCTATCAATGGGTACAGGATATTCGCAGTGAACTTGTCATGGTGAAAGGGAGGAATGAAGAAGAGAAGCAGCACTACAATGAGACTTTAAACCGGGCGATTTTGGGGTATGAAGAAGAACGCGGCCAATTACTTGCTATTATTCATGATCTTGTTGCCAAACGACGGCTGACCGATATCCCGCCGCGGGCAAGCGGGTATGCGACTTTACCGGAGGCGATTTTCGCGGAGATTATTGGCTTGAATGTGCTGGAACTGATTCTTAAGCAGCGGGATGGGCTGGAAGAGATTCAAGTGGTGGGGCAGCGAATCTTTGAAGTTCGGAGTGGAATGCCGGTACCATCTGTTTATATGCTGCCGTCTGTACGGGAGTTGGAGCGGATTCAGCAAAATCTGGTGCTCTTCAATCAAGATACGCTCAATCCCAGGAAACGATGGGCTGAAGTTGTGCTGCGGGATGGCTCCCGGGTAACGATGACCGGTTTTGGTTTTACGGCGGAACCGACGTTAACGATCCGTTTTTATACGGTAAAACGTTTTGATCTTGCCACGTTAGCCGGACCTGAGCTGGCTACGATGAATGTGCGGATGAAGGACTTGCTGCTTTGTCTAATACGCTCTTATTTCAACATTGTCGTCATTGGACCGACGAATTCAGGCAAAACGAACTTGATTAAGGCAATTATAGCCGAAATGGATGATCATGAGCGAATCATTACGATTGAATCCAGATTCGAACTTTATTTGAAGCGCGACTTCCCGCTCAAAAATGTCGTTGAATATGAGATCGACGACCAGGATGGCAGGCATGACGGCGCACAAGCCTTTAAGCTGGCACTGCGGCAATCGCCTAAACGCATCTGTCATGCCGAAATTCGCGATGATGACGCTAACTTGTATGTGCGGGCTTGTACCCGCGGGCATGAAGGCAGTATTACGTCCGTGCATGTCAATGAACTTGAAGACGTTCCGGATGCGATCACGGATATGTGTATGCTCGATGGGCGCGGCATGAATCCGGACCGGCTTACGAAGCGGATTACGGAGTACGTGACTCAGATCGGGCTGGAGATGGCAGTTGTGCAGGGGAAGAGAAAGTTGGTGCGCATCGGCGAATACAGCTATGAGAACAATGAGGTTCGCGTCCGCGATCTTGCACTTTATGACAATATCACAGACCGATGGACATTTCCTGGGAAATTGTCGCATCGTGCTTCTCACAGAATTGCAAAATACGATCAGGCGGGCTGCTCTTTGCTGGCAAAGCTCGGTTTTTTACAGAAAGAGGGCGACTAGCATGCTTATTTTCGCCAAATATTTATTTCTTGCCCTTTTGTTTATCCTTTGTTTTGTATGCATGTATGCTTTGCTTAAAGCGTTGATCCGACAGCGGAGATCCAGATACAGGCTTCATTATGTCAAACAATCAGCTTTTGCCTACCAATTGACAGTTTATTTGGGGAAGAAAAGTCGATTTTACCGGCATGTGCAAGAGATGATGGAGTCTGTCGAGGCCAAGTGGAGCATGCAATTCATGCTAATGTCGACATTGGCATTGTTTTTGGCCGGCTTGCTTGTTGGGGCTTTATTTTTCCAGACATTTAAAGGGGTGCTTATTGTTACGGTGATAGGCGCTGCGCTTCCTTATTTAATGCTTCGCATGAAGCTGTTGAGTGTACGTCTGCAGACTCGGTTGGAGTTTCTGCCGGCTGTTGAAGTGTTTTATCAATACTACATGATTGACCCGAATAAAAATTTGAAGCTGGCGCTAAAATTTTGCTTGGAGGAAAATCGCATTTTGTATCCGATCAGGCCGGTATTCGAGCAGCTGTATCGAAATTTAATGACCCAAAGGGATACGGAAGAGAGCTTAAGAATTTTTTCGCTGACCTTAGGCCATGCGTGGGCGGACTATTTCACGGGGATTGTGCGGGTCGCTTTAACAGAGGGCAGCTTTGTTGGCGAAAGCTTAAAGGAGTTAATTATCGATATGCGGAAAGCGCAGCGGTCCGACCAAATCGAAAGAAACAGGCTGCTCGAAATCCGCGTCGCCAATTTTACACCGATATTGTTTCTTGGTTTATTTCTATTCATTAACTTTAAAATTAACGCAAGCAATGCGTATTTATACTATGTCTTGGATCCAGCGGGCCGCAATATGCTGCTTGATGCGCTTTTATTGATTTTCGTGTCTTTTTTGATGGGCATTTATTTATCGCTACGCAGAATGTGAGGTGGGCGTGATGGTGATCGGCAGCATCTACTGGGCTGTCTTGCATGTGGCTTCGAATATCGTGTTGTTCATGTTGTTCATGATGATCTTTCTTCGTTTATTGAGCCTAATCCCGGTTAAACCGAAGCGATGGCGATCTTGGCGAGTCAAGCAAGCTATGCATAGAGCGAATCTTCCGGTTGGTTTCATTAAGCTGCTGGGCGTGAGTCAGCGTCTTGTGGAGGAGAAGCAGCAGCTGCTTAACGGATGCGGCATGAGGATCAACGCAGCCTTGTATGAAGGATGGAGGCGTCTGCTCATGCTTGGAACAGCAGGAGTTATGATCGGCGGATATTTTGCCTACCGGCATCCGCTGCTTCCTTGGCACATACATCCTGTATATGTCATGACAATCTCCGGATGTATGTTTATCTTACTCGCCTCAGATAAAAAACTGCTGTCACAACTTAAGACGCAGCGGGCACACCGAATCGTGAAGGAGATTTATGTGATTAGCCATCATCTGCTGTATTACAATGATTCGCGCCTGAACTTGCATGCCAAGCTGGTGCTTTGCATGCCGCAGACGAGCTCGGTGAAGCCGGTTTTTCAAACGATGCTTAACGAATGGTATCAGGATGCGGAAACTGCGATACAGCACTTTAAGCTAAGGCTGGGCACGGAGGAGGCGTTCAGTTTCGGTGAAACGTTAAATGCGTTAAGAATGAATGAGCATGGCAGTTATTACGATCTGTTGAAGCAGCGTATACAGGATTACAAAGAGAAGCTGGAATTGGTCCGTGACAGCAGGAAAGAAGCCGTGTCCTATGTGCTGTTCGTAATGGCTGGGCTGCCGATTATGAATACGTTCCGAGTGTTCATGTATCCGTGGATTGTCGAGGGACAGCAATTATTTAATTCTATTAACTAAATATAAATTTGCGAGGAGCGGGCGCTGATGAGAAATATTTTAATGACGGTCATGATGCTGATTGTTGTGGCCTTTTTGTTTACGACCATTATTAATGACGGTTCGAGCGGAATGAGAAAAAATATTGAGACCCACGGTACGAAGGCGAATACCAATGTCACTGCTCTGCAACCATGAAAGCGATTTTGATTACCGTTATGCTCATCATAGTCGTCATTGCGATCTATAACCAAGCTGTAGGCGGAAATGCAGGTACGAGAAAGCAGGTGACAGACAGCGGTGGACGCATGAACGGAACGATTGAGCGCATTAATCCATGAAACAAATCCTCGTGTTTATTTTATTTGCCACTATGCTTTGTTGGTTCATGTTCTCGCCTGTCTACAAGCATGTGCTTATCGTCCGGCAAGCGTTCCTGCAAAAAGAGGTCGACTACATGTTGGAAATCGGTATGAATGGCAGACACGGTTATATTGACGAGGCCATGATTCGGGAATCCAAGGAACGCATGGCGCAGCATGGCTTTGTGCCTACAGACCTTGTATATGCCGTGTCTACGACTTCGGGGTTGGGCGGGACGGACCAGAACCGGCCGGTTGTGAGAGGAAATGGGGTGATCTTGAAGATTACTTATCCCTATCACCGACTGTTCGTCATTGATCGTCTGATCGGGATCGCTGTTCCTGGAGAAACCGACAGGATGGGGGCTGTCGGTATGAAAATGAGCGAGTATGTACCGTAAGGAGATAAGATGTACAAACTGCTGCTGTTACTGCTGATGAGTGTAGTATACATGACGATGTACGCGCTGCAAACGGATGAGGAGGTGGCGCTGCATACGCTGTTTCAAGGCAAACATGCTTTGAATCGTGCGGTGCATGCGGCTGCGCAGCAGAGCGATCCGATGAAGCTGGCCGCAGGTGTTCATGCGATTGATGAAAGCAAGGCGCAAGAAGAGGCGCTCCGCTACTTGCAAACGAATTTGAAATTAAACGGCATTAACGATCCGCTTCCAGGTTCTTTCTTGCGCAGCCGGGTTGAGGTCGTGTTGTTTAAGATCGTGAATGATCAGGAAGTATTTCCTTATAGGTATATGGACGCGGAGCATGAATTTGACGTGACGCTGGAGCGGCCGGGGGTCATTATGTTTATCCGGTTGGAGTACCCGCGAACCTATTCAGTTCTGCAGCCCATCACATGGACGATCAAGTCTTCTGCAGAGATGGTGTATTGAAATGTACGCGCTTTTTTGCCTGCGATGCACAATATAGCGCTCTAATCTGCATATTCGAACTACTGTACTTTCAACCGATCCCCACCTCTTTACAAGCAGGCACAGTCGGACTCAAGCGGCTCTTCATAATCATACTGTTGGTGTGAATTGCATTTTGAAGAGGATGTAGGTAATGTGAAGGGAAGAAGGTTACACACTCATGTGGTTCGAAGGAGAGATACGCGGCATGAATGTATTCGAGCAAAGACAGCGGCGGCTGCAGGCCGAGGTCGTTCAGCGGGGATGGTCTGGCTTTCTCATCACGCAAAATATTGATTTGTATTATTATACCGGCTCGATGCAGACCGGATATTTGTTTATTCCCGCAGCGGGCGAACCGCTGTATCTGGTTCGCCGGAGTTTGGTTCGAGCGGAGTCGGAGGCGTCAGCGAGCGTCGAGCCGCTCGGCTCTTTGAAGACGCTCAAAGAGCGTCTCGCAGCCCGCTATCCTGGGCTGCTGGATGCCGCAGCCGGCACGGTGCGGCTGGCGACGGAGCTGGACGTGCTGCCCGTCCAGCAGTTTCAACGGCTGCAGGTCGCGCTGCCCGGCGCGGCCTGGGAAGACGGCTCGCTGCTCATCCGGGAGCAGCGCATGATCAAATCGCCGGACGAAGTCGCGGCGATCCGCCAGGCTGCGTCTGTCGTAGACGCAGCGTTGGAGGCTGCCATCCCGAGCATTCGCGAGGGGATGGCGGAGTTCGAGCTGATGGCGCTCATCGAGCATCAGCTCCGCTTGCGCGGGCACCAAGGCCTTATGCGCATGCGAGCTTACAATTCCGAGTTAATCACCGGAATGGTTGCGGCTGGCGCGTCGGCGGCGGTGCCCACCTATTTTGACGGGCCGGCCGGGGGTACGGGACTCCACCCGTCCAGCCCGCAAAGCTCGGGGCGCGCGCTGCTGCAGCGCGGCGAACCGATTCTCGTCGATATCGGCTGCAGCATCGACGGTTATGTCATTGACCAGACGCGCACGCTCGTGATCGGCGGTCTGGAGCCTGAGCTGCTGCGCGCCTACGAGGTCGCGGAGCAGGTATTGCGCGCCACTGAGGCAAGGCTGGCGCCAGGGACGATCAGCGAGCATCTGTATTTGCTCGCGCTCGATCAAGTGCAAGAAGCGGGGCTGAGCGCCCACTTCATGGGGTACGGCGATGACCAAGTGAAGTTTCTTGGTCATGGCATCGGGCTCGAGATCGACGAACTGCCTGTTCTCGCCAAAGGGTTCAAATACCCGCTTGCGCCAGGCATGGTAATCGCTATCGAGCCGAAATTTACGTTTCCAGGGCGAGGTGTCGTCGGGATTGAAGATACCTATCTCATTACGGAAATTGGTTTTGAAAAGCTGACGATCTCCCGAGGGGGCTTAATCGTCATTTAATAAGCCAAAAAACTGCTCCAGGAACGATCGCGATCCCGGAGCAGTTTTTTTATAATTTTTCGATGACTCTATCAATCAGGCCGTAAGCTCGTGCTTCTTCTGCTGTTAAGTAATAGTCACGGTCCGTGTCACGCTCGACTTTATCCATCGGCTGCTTGCTTGTTTCTGCAATAATGCGGTTCAGGGTATGCCGCGTTTTGAGAATATGCTGCGCGCGTATATGAATATCGCTGGCTTGCCCCTGTGCGCCACCCCAAGGCTGGTGAATCATGACTTCGGCGTTGGGAAGTGCAAATCTTTTGCCCGGTGCGCCGGCGGTCAGTAGAATCGCTCCCATAGAAGCAGCCATGCCCACGCAGATTGTGGAGACGTCAGGTTTGATGAAATGCATCGTGTCGTAGATCGCAAGCCCAGCCGAGGTGGAGCCGCCCGGAGAGTTAATATATAGGGAGATGTCTTTTTCCGGATCTTCGGCAGATAGGAACAGCAGCTGTGCGATGATCGCGTTCGCCACTTGATCGTCGATTGCGGTGCCGACAAACACGATGCGGTCTTTTAGCAGTCTGGAGTAAATGTCATAGGAGCGCTCGCCGCGCCCGGATTGTTCAACGACCATAGGAATGAAGCTCATGAGAATCATCCTTTCGATTTGGGCTTTTTACTTTAAGCAGCTGCGTTTCGTACGGTATTGTGGGCAGGCTTTTGGCCGAAGCCCGAGGAAACGATGACAAGTCGGACGGGCGATTCTGATGCGAGTGTCCGGGTAGTGACGGTCGCTTCTGATGAGCTGCCACGGCGGTAAGCATCGATGGAAATGACATTGCCTTCTTGCTCCTGCGGACGGTTGGCTTGTTGTTCCCAGACAATGACAGGCGCAGATTCGGGTTGCGGTATGCGCGTTTGATCGGTGGTTTGGCTCATGGGAGAACCTCCTTATTCTTTGGGCTTGGGGTAAACTGCGAGATGTACATGGTACGAGGAATCATGCTCGGGCCGGCTCACATAACGGTTGACTAACTGCTGGACCATGGCTGTATATTCATCAACAAAAGATTGCCGTTCCTGCTCTGTAGCTAACTGCACCTGAAACTGCAGCGAAGCGCTAGGGATGATTTCATCTGTATCCGATTGCTCCATTAGCTGCATCGCATCCCGCTTGATTCGCTCCGATGTGGTGATGAGATGGGCCAGCGAGCTTTGATCCTTGAGCTTCTGTAAGGTTTCCGGCTTCATGCTGAGGGACTCGGCAAGAACAAAGGTGCGGGCGATGGATCGGTACAGCACTTCTACAAGGTTGCGCACTTGGCGGGTGCCGACTTTGTGCACGAGACCAGCTTTCTCCAGCGCTTTCAGATGATAATTGATGCGCTGCGCGGTTTCGCCAATCTGCCGGGCTACTTCTGCCGCGGAAGCCGGCTCCATCAGCTGGGCGATAATTTCCCCGCGGAGTGGATGCAGCAAGAGTGTGGCTTGCTCGGGCGACTCTACATAGTAGCTGTCTTGAATATCGTTTAACATGGAGTAGGTGCCTCCAATACAAAATGTATGTTACGTAAAAATATTTTATTACGTGGATGCTGGAATGTCAAATGGCGGATGCCTAATTTTTTTGTTGGTTGACAAATAAGTTTTGAAGTAGACAATAAAGTTTTGAAGTGACATATAAAGTTCTGAAGTAACAAATAAAGTTTTGAAGTAACAAACAAAGTTTTGAAGTATAGGGAATGGCTAGTTTGGCGAGATTATATAATACCGAGATGTAAGGACCTTTCATGTCCTTAGTCAACTGCTGCGTTCACTCCATTGGGTGAACGCATATTTTATTTTAGGGGGAATGAATGATGAATAGAGGTAATGCTATTCGCAAGACGCAGATGAATAGACTTAAGGATGGAAGAGGTCAAGGATATGGAAAGGATTATAAACCTTTCATTCAAGTAAGCGACAACAAAACACCTTCTGAAGGATATCTTATTCGGGAGTTGGGATGGAAGACCGGTAGAATACATCACACTCTTTCTAAAGAAGAATGTCGCTATCTCATGGTACTAAGCTGGTCAGATGCTGTCGTTGACATTAGAGAACAATACCCACTTACCCCGATTGAACGAAGTATTGAAATTGCGGAGCAATTAAATATTAAGCATGCAAATAAAGATAATACACCTGTTCATGCAACGACAGATTTTTTGATTACAATTGAGACTGAGAAAGGATTAGAAGATGTTGTTAGAACAGTTAAGGTTCCTAGCGATTTGACTCCGAGAACCCTAGAACTCTTTCAAATAGAAAAAAACTTTTTTAAAGAGCAAGGCATAGATTGGGGAATTATTCTTTCTACACATTTACCTATGAATCTAGTAAAGAATGTGGAATGGATGTACGAAGGTAAATACTTGGAAAGCAGACAAGGAATAGACTTGGAAGTGATCGATCATATTTCTGAGGCATTCCTTCATTTGCTTACAAAAGATAACGGTCAAATCCCCATTCAAAAGTTATGTCAGCAAGGTGATAAACAACTCGGTCTAGAGGAAGGATCGTGCATGTTTATTTTGAAGCACCAATTATCTAATAAACATTGGCATACGGATATGATAAATCAACAAATTAGAATGTCGAAACCACTATTCATAACAGGAGGAAGCAGACAATGATACTAGAGGGTTCTGTTTATCATCTTCCTAGTTTGAATGGTAGTAATGATCATATCCTCAGAGTTCTTTGGTGTTCCGAAGATAGATCTCAAATTATTGTAATGAACGCTACTAACTCAAAACAAATGGAGTTCCCATTCATTATGAGTACAGAACAATTAATTAGCGATCTCCAACAAAAAAAAGTATCGAAACTAGACCATGAGCCGGATCAACAAATCATGTATCCCACAGATGAATATTTAACTAAGTATGTTGAGGGCAGAGATGCCAAATGGGAATTAATTAAAGAAATTGTGCAAATGGAGCCGGAAATTTACGATCCAAAAGCTAGATGGCAATTAATTAAAAGTGTAATGGAAAAATTTAAAGTGAAAGAAAATGTCATCTACGATGCTTTAAAAAGGTATTGGTTTTACGGTAAAAATATAAACGGTCTATTAAATAATTATCATGAGTGTGGATTAAAAGGTGAAGAAAGAGAATATATCAAAAGACCTGGCAAAAGGGGGCCAAATGTCTATCAGCTCACTGAGAGTGATATTTCAAATTTTCAGGATACTGTGAATAAATATATCATTGAAGGTAGATTAAATATTCGTGATGCTCATCAACAGTTACTTGAGAACTACTATAAAAAGCCTGGATATCGCACAAGAGGAGCGCTAGTGCCGATAATTGTAGAGAAAGATGCGCCATCAGAGCGCCAATTTAGATACTGGTATAACAAAGAGTATCCGTTTAAAACTAGAAAAGCACACAAAGTTGGTCGAAGAAATGCAGAAAAAGATTTTAGAGCGTTACTGAATAGTAATTCAGTTTATTTAGAAGGACCAGGGGCGCTGTATCAAATAGATTCTACACCATCCGATGTTGAGGTTGTTGCTATAGATGGAAGGACTCCTATTGGCAGACCTACTACTTTTATTGTTAAAGATGTTTTTTCACGTAAAGTTGTAGGCTACTCTTCAAGTCTTAAACATGCTTCATGGATAGAAGGGGCAATGATGGCATTAGAAAATGCTTCAACCAATAAAGTGGAGTATTGTAAACGATTTAATATTCTTATTAATGAAGAAGATTGGCCCGCGGCTAATTTACCTAGAGAGATTGTCGCAGACAGAGGGGAAATGAAAAGCAAATATCCAAACGGAATCGTTTCTCTAGGAGTAAGAATTGCCAATACTCCGTCATATCGGCCTGAATTAAAAGCAGTAATTGAACAACATTTTCGAATCAAAAATGATATGATCAAACGAATTCTTGGCAAAGCTGGTGCAATAACAAAGGAAAAAAGAGATCCAGGTGATCCGAATCCCTCTGACACAGCTGCAATTACTTTTGACACATTTAATCGGATCATGATTGAACATATACTTGCTTTTAACAAAATGTCATTACCGAGGGAATTTCTAGTTACTCCTGAGATGTTTAAAGAGAATGTGGAGCTAACACCAAATTCGTTGTGGGAATGGGGAAAGAAGAGAATGCTTTTGCATGAAAGGCC
Organism: Paenibacillus aestuarii; assembly: GCF_027789125.1. Taxonomy (GTDB): domain Bacteria; phylum Bacillota; class Bacilli; order Paenibacillales; family NBRC-103111; genus Paenibacillus_E; species Paenibacillus_E aestuarii. Next base: position 311,088 of record NZ_JAQFVF010000033.1, read on the forward strand.
AACTTCCACCATTCATTATGCACTGTTACCAAAAGAAACAGCAAAAGTCACTAGATTCGGGATCGAATTTAAAAAACTATGCTATAGCTGTGAAATCGGCGAGGAGAAGGGATGGTTCGATAGTGAGTGTATCGAAGGGAATTCCAGCGTCACCATCGCTTTTGATTCAAGAAACTGTAGTCAAATCATCATCCAGTTACAAGATGCATCATTTATTTATTGTAGATTAACACCTAAATATCAAGAATATGAAAATCTGTGTTTCGAAGATGTTAAAGCGATCTTTGAGTTTAGAAGCCAACAATATAAAAATAACTCCAATTCAGACAAACAAACAAAGGCCGAATTTAATGCCATTACTTCAAATTTAATTAAAGAGGATGTCAAACTGACTAAAGCTGAGAATTTAGGGAAGAGCAAATCTGAGTTAAAAACTCGTAAGAGAGATAAAAGAGTCAGCGAAGCTATGAATAGAAGTTCTCAAGCAGCGTTGACTTCAGTTGTAAAAAATAGCGATAACCATGTAACTGAAGCCGTAGAAACCATAAATGTGGAAAAGTATGAGTTAAGTAATAACATGAATGATTTTCTGAAAAACAAATATAAAAGTATGAAGAAGGAGATTGGCTTATGAGCACAAATCCAAATTTAAGAGTAATCAGTGGTCGTCATTGCAAAGCGGTATACAGTGAACAAGCGATCCCGGAGAATCAAGGAAACCCTCACATTGAGGCATTACCTAATCGCCTTAATAAAAATGATTTGTACGATAAGTTGTTCAGTATTCCTGCCTTTAGAGGAGATCTCTCCAGAGTTGATGCCGAGGATCGGTTAGCGTTAGTACAACAAATCGGTAAAAGTTTCTGGCTGCCTTTAGAATCCCAGTTTTCAAAATACCGGCAGCTTTACAACATGCTAAAGATTGGTTATCAGTCAAGGAATCCATTGTCTCCAGAATATAATAGACAGTATTCTGTTGGAATCGATGAGATATTTGAGCATGGCACTGATTTCGAAGGAAGAAACCTTGCTGGAGTCTGTCATACTGCCGAAATGTATGCCGAGATTGGTTTGAGCGGTATTGGTAAAACAATCGCTCAAAAAAAACTGTTGGAGCTTTTTCCGCAAGTTATTCACCATACATCTTATAATGGGAAACCGCTAAAACGAACACAGGTGGTTTGGCTACATGTCGAATGTCCAAGCAATAAATCATTAGGGGCGTTATGTCGCAACTTTTACAGGGAAGTAGATAAATTACTTGGCACCGATTACTACGAGAGATTTGGTGAGAAGGGGGGGACAATTGAAAAGTTAGTTAACAGGATGGTCAAAGTCGCAAATCTAATTAACTTGGGTGTTTTAGTCATAGATGAAATTAATAGAGTTCATAAAGCACACTCAGGTGGCGACGATAGGATGATTGAATTCATTACAGAGCTTACGAATACGATAGGAATTCCCATTATCGTTATGGGAACGTTTAAGTCACTCTATTTATTTAACAAATCATTAGCCAATTCTAGACGAGGCATTCCGGATTCTTTCACTGAGAACATCACAGATCGAATGTTAGAAGATAGTGATGAATGGGAACAACTCATCGAGGCTTTATGGGATTTACAATATACACTAACGAAGACAGAGCTTACGGAAGAATTAAAGAAAGTAATGTATTACCATAGTATGGGGATTGCAGATATTGTGGTAAAGCTTTTTATGCACGTTCAATGTCAAGCGATTATTCAAGGGGAATCTGAAGTCATTACCCCTGGATTAATTCATTCTGTTGCTAATAGTAGTCTAAGGCTGGTACAACCCTTGTTCGAAAGAATACGAAGAGGGGATACGGCAGCGTTAGTTGAGTATGAAGATGTAAAGCCCGATTGGACGGAATTTAACAAGTATTTAAAAGAGGTCAACCATAGAGTGTATGTCCATGGTGAGTTAGCTGAAGAGCATGAACGGGTAATACAGGCGAACAAAAGGGATGAAATCCTAGCTAATCTCATACAATTTGCAAGTAAGTTGGTTGATATTGAAAAAGCGGAGCTACTTTCCAGAACAGTGTATGACGCTAGTAATGGAATGGGGGAAGTTAGCTCTATGTATCAACAATTAGCAGATCTAATTCTAAAGCAAAAGCAGACGCAGACAAGGAAGAAAAGGGAAAATACGAATGTCCTGCCCAAGCTTACAAAGGTTAAGAAGGAATCTCCTTTGATGAATGAGGATGATATCAGGTATGTTGTAATGAATGGCGAAACTGATGGTTTATCGGTAGAAGAATCATTATTTAAAGCAGGTTTGATTAAGATACCTACAGAGTTTATCAGTTAATAAGGGGGAAACGGAGTGATAGTGTCATTTCCTTCGATGTTCTCTGATGAGCTCTTCTATAGCTGCTGTGCGAGGTATCACAATGAAAGTGGTAATGCGGAAGTAATGCAGACTCTGGATGATTTGTTTGGAATGCCTCATATGGTATTCGATCCGTCATACCCGAAGAATTTAGATTACTTAGTGGCTCAACTGAATAACATCATAGACGTTAACCAAATAATCTACGAGCATACGATATTTCCCCTCTTTGTGCCTTTTCTTAATAGGGGAAGGGTTGATCATTTATACAAGATGTTTCGTGGAGAGGGTAAAAACTATGCTAATCATATTCTGGGAATAAAAAATAATTTAAGGATAACCTCACTTAAATATTGCCGGATGTGTTTAATAAATGATGATGAGATGTTTGGCACACCCTACTGGCACAGATCACATCATTTGCCAGGAGTACATATGTGTTTAGCTCATCACGTCTCATTAGAGTCAAAATGTCCTGTGTGTTCGGCAGAATTTAAACCCAAAAAGGGAAATTTAACTCGTCTAAATCGATATTGTGAAAATGGACATGATTTAACAAAGGTCATTCCTCTAAATAACTTTCGCGACGAGCATATTGAACTTATGATTGAGTTAGCACAAGATGTCAGTTTTGTATGCCATCTTGATGAGCATTCTTTTAACTGGAGTGAAGTTTATGAAGTAGGCTTGAGAGAGCTAGGTTATTGTGGGAAGAATAGGAGAGTTAATTTAACGAGATTAAGGAATGACATGCAGAAGGCCTTTCCAGAGTCGTTTCTTGCTCGATTTGACTGTCATTTTAATGACAACGGGGATTGGCTTACGTCCATATACCTCAAGAAACAAACCATATTTCATCCTCTTCAGCATCTATTATTAATTCGATTTCTGTTTGGTTCAATTAGTGAATTAGTAGTTCGCTTAAAGAAAAATGATCCTATAGGCCAAAATTCAAATGTTGCATGAAAGTGTCAGGATCTTCCTGATGTTTTTTTATTCATTCTCTAATGAAAAAGTATTCAAATATTAGTGTTTAAAAGTATTATAATTATATTATTTGGCCATAATTATACTAGTAGTTAAAAGACCTGAAGGAGGAAGCGAGAAAATGGAACAGGTGGATTATTTACTCTTGGATGAAGGAGTTATTACAAGTAATGGTATTTTATTCAGAGATCATTTCTATTCATGTCCCATCGCTGTAAAGAATCAACTATTTCATCCCGATCATTGCATGGAAGATAAGCGTGTCGATGTGTTGTACGAACCATTAATGAAGGAAACAATTTTAATAAAATTAGAAGAATGGAGGCTATGCTACGCTTATTTAATATCGGAGGTTACGACGATGAGTAAAAGTGATGTTGAGGAATATCATGCAAAAATTCAAGTTCTGAAAAATAATTATAAACATTTAAGAAAAAGAAAAATTCAACGCATCATTATCGGGGAAGATAATAGCTGCAGTTGAATAATTAGTAGGCCCACTATTTATAAACTTTCTTGATTTCGCGAATTATATTCTGAAGCATGACAACCTCTTTATCATCAAATTGTTTCAAAGCTACAGTAATTTCTTTTGTTGCAGCTTCGTGGATAGATGAGAATGACTTTAGTTCAGAAGATTCAGCTGCTTGCAATAATTCATACAAATTGACAGAAAGACTGCTGGCCACTTTTTCAAGATTAACAAGTGAAATATTACGTTCTCCTCTTTCCAAACCGCCGATATAAGTGAAATGAAAACCTGATCTTTCACCTAGCTCTTCTTGGGAGAGTCCCTTTAATTTCCTTAAATCACGAATCCTCTCGCCTAAACTAAATAGTAAAGTTGACCTCATCTTATCTCACCTCTATTAAAAAGTTTAGATAAGGGATAGAGATGTAGTAATAGGTATTAAAGTATTATTTATTGCATGTAATTAAGTATTAGTATTCGGCATACCGTATATTCACTAAGTTCACTCCTAATACTAGATTAGGAGTGACTTTTTTGATTGGAGACAAATGTGATGAATACTATTTCGAATATATTCTATTTTCCAGAGATGCGCCCTGATGAAGAAATACGAAGTGTAGTTTACAGATATCATGCTATGTCAGTTAACGATGACTGTTTTAAATCTATGAAAGAGGTTTTTGGAAATAGGATTAATAGGAATTACGATACGCCTCCTCACTTGAATATACTCGCCAAGCAAATAGGGCTAGTAAATGAAGAAATAGAGTTGTTTATAAGTAATCATACATACACTCCTCTAATAAGAGCATTTATTAATGCTGAGCAAGTTGCACGAATGTTTAGTCATCCTTCCTTTTATGTAAGAGAGCTTTGTGCCAAGCTACTTTCCCCTAACGTACGTTATTGTACTGAATGTGCTCACGAGGATTATAGAGAATTTGGACACGTCTATTCTCATCGGATTCATCAAATTGCTACTATTCCGTTTTGTAAGGAGCACAGATGTAATCTTATAAGTGAATGTCCCGAATGTGGTGCTCTCTTAGCGAGTGAGTCGTCCCACCAAATGATGATATTACCTCAATGTTCTAATGGTCATGAGTTGCCTAAAGAAGCAGCTAAGGTTGTATTAGATCCCTTTCTTCTAGATCTATACGAATTTATACAAAAACTAATGTCATACAAAGGAGAAATGAATTCTTCCATTTTCTTAAGTAAGCTTTATGGAGCTATAGGTAATAGGGGATTTATTCATTTTAAGGGGGCTGTATACAAGGTCAAGTTACTTGAAAGTTTCCTTTTCAATATTTCTGAAAATGATTTACAAAAAGTTGGACTTTCACGTAGCGATATTTTGAAAACAAAATCGGTTACATTTTTTTTGGGTATTAAAAACTTCCATATATTTCCAATGCTCTATATATTGATGGCCAAATGGCTATATGGTGAAAGTAATTCGTTTTTGAACACATGCGAATCATATTCTGTTCCATTACCTTTTGGTGTTGGTCCGTGGCCCTGTCATAATAAAATTTGTCCTTCGTATAAAGAGAAAGAAAAAGTAATTAACAAGTGCATTCGTCACGTTCATGAATATGTTACAGGCGAATTCAAATGTCCAATCTGTGGCTTTTCCTATTCGAGGAAGAGTAGACCAGGGGAAGTAGAAATTGAAGAGAATTTTAATGTTGAATCATTCGGTGAACTCTGGATAAACAAGGTAATTAGCCAGTACGATCTTGGTAAAACAGTCCAAGAAATAGCTGATTCAGTATGTTCTAGCGATGTTTCAGTTATGAAGCACATTCGAATCTACAACAAAGAAAGAGAGAATAAAAATTTCCGGCTAAAAAAATATAATGAAAGTCAGCATGAAGTTACGCTTCAAGAAAAAAAAGGGAAGTTACTTAATATTTTAAACACACTAAATACTGCAAGCAGACCTGAGATCAGAAACGTAGACACATTTACGTATGATTGGCTAATGAAGAATGATAAAAGTTGGATGGAGGAGGTGTTACCTGCTAGAAAAATACATCATTCTAAAATAGTCGATTTCGAAACAATTGATATGAATATGTTTGAGGAAGTGAATATCGTGATTTCTTTGATATACAAGGAAAATCCGAATCGAATGATAACTTTCTCACTTATTGTTGGTCGGCTAAGTGGCTTGTCTAGGAATAGATTAAATTCTCCGAGGAAACATTATTTCAAAAAAACCATTGAACTAATTCGAATTCATTGCGAGCAAAAGGATCAGTATCAAAGAAGAATCTTCCCGAATGTATTAGAGTGGTTTCATAAATCTAGGTATTTAACACTCAGTGTTAAACTAATACAAAGTAAATTCGCGTGTTACCAAATAATGACGGAAGAAGTTGAAGCCTGGTTAGCTGAGGAAGTTAATAAAATAAAATAAAAGGTTTGTAGAGGCGTGTGTTCTTTTCACGATAAGAAGGAAGCTCATAGGTGAATAATGTTAAATCTGAAATAATTAGTTGTGTGAGTGCTTAACAAGAATTGGAAGTGAATTAATGAGATATTTGTTAAACTGGAAACAATTAATAACCGCAGGTTCCTATTATATTAAATGGGAATCTGCGGTGATTCCATTTGAAAGGAGGTTACAATATGTTTCTAAAGTTTTTAGACCATAATGGTTGCCAAAGGGCAGCTCCTTTCCGATGTTCATTAAAGTAACGGGCAGGTTAGTTCCAATATATGGTACAATAAAACCGATCATATTCATTCTATTTAAGGGCTTAATAAGAAGGTTGTGAGGGTTACAAAGGATGACCTGAACGATGCAACTGCATCCTATCTTCAGGTAACGGTGGCGTAAACGCAGGAAGCAACGGTAGATATCTCTGAGAGGATGAGTGAAATGACAGGGAACCTGTTTCGAGTGCTGTTCATTGTGGTGATGATCGCCGTTATCGTGAGTGTCGATATACTTTACTTAAGACATCACTTTGCGACCCGGCTAATCGTCAACATCGGAATAGTTGCGGTGTTTGTCTCCGTCTATTTCATCTTTTTCAAGAAATCGTAAGCAAAGTAC